>CAZSIB010000001.1:0-366094 GCA_964607245.1 uncultured Pseudobdellovibrionaceae bacterium
CGGGGCCGGCGGGCGTGGCAGAGGGGGTCTCCGGGGGTGTTTCCGGGGCCGCCGGGATGGGCGCGGATGGCACCGCCGTTGTGTCTGCGGGCGCATTGCTGGGGGTCGTGGATGACGTGGGGGGTTCTTGATCTTCGTCTGTTGCGGTCTCTTTTTGTTTTTGCCCGGGTTCATCGAGACAATCGATCACCCACACATCGTAAATCGGGTGGTCCATGGCCGACACGGCGGGGGAGGAGGCGAACATCCATCCGCTGAAAATCCATTTTGAGACGTCATCGGGGGTAATTTCCCAAATTTGCAAAAATGACGCGGCTTCGGGCCGTTCTTGAAGATCGGGTTTTTGGCACGCCAAGATCTTGATATAGATCGAGCCGAATTTAATGGTTGTCCCGACGCGCGCATCAAACGTCATGGTCCGCGCCGTGATTTTATCAAGGGAACGCAGCCGCACCTTGGGGAAATCGGTCATGGCCGCGTGCGCTGCATCGGATATGAGCAACGTACTGGCAATCAAGAAAAAGAAAAAAAGAAACGCGCGCACGTGATGTTACGGGCTTTCGGGTTCGGGCGTATCAGAGGTCGGGGCGGCACCATCGCCTTTTTTATCGGCAGCGCTGAAAATAAAGCGGCCTAAAAGGTCTTCCAGGTTTGCGGGCACTTGAGTCAACATGATGGTGTCCCCTTCATTCAGGTTGGCATCATCGCCTCCGGGTTGGATGTCGAGGTATTTCCCCCCAAGCAAACTTTCGCTTGAGATTTTTGCCGAACTGTCGCGCGCAAGGCGGATGCCGTTTGCGACGGTAAATGTTACGTTTGCGCGGTAGAGTTTGTCATCCAGGCGAATATCATCGATCACGCCGACCTTAACGCCGCTGATCATCACATTATCGCCGGTCTTCAGGCCGCTAATATTGTCAAAAAGTGCGTTCAGTCGGTACGATCCGCTGATCATACTGCCTTCGCCTTGATGCGCCGTTGTGTAGGAAAAGACAAGGAAGGTCAAGGCCGAGAGCAGAACGATCGCGCCAATCGCGGTTTCAAGAAGCGAGTGTTTCATGGGAATCCGGTTTCGTCGAAGAGGGTGAAGAGACAGGTGCCGCAACCGAAGGGGGCGGGGCATAAGAGGCCGGTTGATCTGGAGTCCATGCGATATAATCGCCTGTGGCGCTCGCACGTTTGGCCCCTTTTCGGATGTGGCCTGGCGGGGTATAGGCCGCGTCCGTCCCGGTCATATTCGGCAGATGCGGTTTTTGCCAGGTCCGGCGATAACCCGGGGCCGTGGGGGATGTCGGCAAGGCGTCGGTTTGGTGATGAAGCCATCCATGCCATTCTGCCGGAACACGCGAGGGATCGGGCGCACCATGATAAACGACAAAGCGGCGGGTGTGGGCATACCCTGTCCGGGCGGCGCGTTCGTAATACACATTGCCATACCCATCTTGACCCACGCGACGGGCGCGTGAGAAAAGGGTAAAGAACCGAATATGTGCGGGTGATAAAACGCCCAACAATGAAAAAAGACTCATGCGTCCCGCGCCCCTTTGTGCGTCGCCTGGCGTGAACATAACCGATATCAGGATTGCCCCAGAATCATCGATAAATCAAGGGGGATAACGCAAGTTGATCTCGCCAAATGCGCTGTCGCGTTGAAAAGCCGCTGGTTGTTTTGAGAAAGATGGATTAATATTGAATTATGTCACAGCCCCCCTCTCATACAGCATCCTTGGCGCGCGGCGTCGAGACGATTAAGGAATATTTATCGACATTGCCTGAACGCCCCGGTGTCTACCGCATGATCGGGGTCGACGACACCGTTCTTTATGTGGGTAAGGCCAAGGCACTCAAAAAACGGGTCGCGAATTATACCCAACCGGATCGCCTGTCCGGCCGGATCCAGCGCATGGTGTCGTTGACCCACCGTATGGAATTCGTTGAAACGCACACGGAAGCCGAGGCGTTATTGCTTGAGGCAAATCTGATCAAATCATTAGAACCGGTTTATAACGTACTGCTTAAAGATGATAAGATGTACCCCTCGATCATGATCCCAGAGGATCATGACTTTCCGGGGATTATGAAACACCGTGGCGCGCGGGTGCGGCCGGGAACGTATTACGGGCCGTTTTTGTCGGGGCATGCGGTCTCGGAAACGATTGCGACGATGCACCGTGTGTTTCAAATTCGGAACTGCACGGATTCCTATTTCGCGGCGCGTAAGCGTCCTTGTCTTCAATATCACATCAAGCGGTGTACGGCACCTTGTGTCGGGAAGGTAACAAAAGAGAGCTATGCGGATCAGATTCATGCGGCGCAGTTATTTTTGTCGGGAAAGAGTCGCACGGTTCAAGATCGTTTTACAGAAGCGATGCAAGAGGCGTCGGCGCAGCAGGACTATGAAACAGCGGCCACCTACCGGGATAAAATCCGCATGCTCGCGGGGTTGATGGCCGAACAAAACATTAATCTTGCGGGGATAGAAGATGCGGATGTGATTGCTCTGGCCGCATCGGGTGGCGTCACGGCCATTCAGGTCTTTTTCTTTCGTGGCGGTCAGAATTATGGGCATGTCTCGTATTTTCCCCGCCATACCGAGGGGGAGCTGCCAGAATCGATTCTCTCCGCGTTTTTGGGGCAATTTTATACCGATAAAACACCGGCGGCGGATGTTTTGATCTCGCATCCTTTGGAGGAGGCGGAAGTGATTGAAGCTGCACTTTCTCATCAACGGGGCTGCAAAGTGACCTTGTCGGTCCCAAAGCGTGGGGATCGGCGGCATGTGATTGATTTTGCACTTAAAAATGCAGAAGAATCTCTTGCGCGGCATTTGGCGCAGGCGGCGAATGCGGCTGCGCTTGGGGATGGGGTTCAGAAATTATTCGGGCTGGATGCTCCGTCGCGACGGATTGAAATTTATGACAATTCGCATCTGGGCGGGACGGGTCAGGTCGGTGCGATGGTCGTCGCGGGCCCTGAAGGGTTCCGAAAAACGGCGTACCGCAAATTTAATATACGAAGTGCTGCCGCGCATGATGATTATGGCATGATGCGAGAGGTGATGACCCGTCGGTTTGGCCGCGCCCTAACCGAAGACGGGCAGGGGCCGGGATCCGAAAATTGGCCGGATCTGGTGTTGATTGATGGCGGCGCGGGGCAATTTTCCGCTGTCCGTGATGTGCTGGCCCAGATGGGGGTGTGGGAGTTGTTGAGCGTTGTCGCGATTGCCAAGGGGCCAGACCGCAACGCGGGGCGAGAGGTTTTCCATGTCGAAGGGCGCGCTCCGTTTCAATTGCCCCTTCATGATCCCGTTCTCCATTATTTGCAACGTTTGCGGGATGAGGCGCATCGTTTTGCGATTGGATCCCAGCGTGCGCGTCGCCAGGGCAGCATCACAGGATCAGCGCTCGATCAAATTCCGGGCATTGGAGCCAAGCGGAAAAAGGCGCTCCTCCTCCATTTTGGGTCAGCCAAGGATGTGGCGGGCGCGGCGCTTGTTGATCTTGAAAAAGTAGATGGAATATCAAAGACTTTTGCAAAAAAGCTCTATGATTACTTTCATCCCTAGGGGTGACGCCAAGACTTATCCACAGCTTATAGATTTCTTGTTTATAACCCGATTTAATTTCTTGCATGGCCCAAAACACCATGTTAGGTATGGATCACTTCAAATTGATTTGTCACATTTTTTAACGATGTCGTGAGGCCTCGCCGATGTTTCATCGCCAACGTCCAGATTTTCATGTGCATCCCGCATTGATGCAACAACAGCGCGCCGTTCCCCCGGCTGAAACGGCTGAGCCGCCGATGACAGCGGACGATGCGCCTGTTGATGTTGATGTGGCTCTGCCCGTATCATCTTCCCCCTCTCAACCCCAGCCCCTCTCGCAAGAAAAGGAAACTGAACCCATGTCGAATTACAACACTCAGGCGCAGAACTCGGCCGATACACAAAACGATGCGGCGCAGAATGCAGCTCCGGCGGCTTATGCGCAACAGCAAGCGCCGATGAACATGCGTCCGGCGATGCCGAACATGGCCCAGCGTTCGCCCTATGGCTATAACCAATCGACCTATATGCCGACAGCGGAAACCGCCGTCTCGACCGGTCGCAAATTGGTGATTGGCGAAGGCATCACGATGTCCGGGGAAATTGAAGCCTGCGATCATCTGGTCGTCGAAGGCACGGTGGAAGCCAGCCTGAAAGGTGCAAGCGTCCTTGATGTGTCGCAATCAGGTATGTTCTTTGGCGCTGTTGAAATCAACGAAGCCACCATTGCTGGTCGGTTTGAAGGGGATCTGGTGGTGAATGGCCGCTTGACCGTTCGCGCGACTGGAACGATTACCGGTACGATTTCGTACAAAGAACTGGCGGTTGAGGCCGGTGCAACGATTGACGGGAAAATCAATCCGATGTCCGGGTCGCGTTTGACAACGGCGACAGACCGCAAAGTCTCGACCCAAGCAACGGGTACGTCGAACAAAGGTTTGAACGTCAAACCGGCTTCCGGGATGACACCTGAATCGGCGAACGAACTCCCGTTTGCTGGGAACAAAGCCGCCGCGGCCTAAACGAGATAAACGCTTTAATATAAGGGCCAAACCTTGTCTATGGTAAGGTTTGGCCCTTTTTTTTGTTATCTTTTTATTCACTTGAGATGCGTAAGATAACCAGTAGACATTCAAAACAGCTTGCGGCACCGTGACGCGTATGAGATTTCATCTGAATAATCGCATTTTTCTTGTCGTCGGGCTCTGTATCGGATTGCTGTTCTCCGCCTCGCTTGTGGCCGCCGAAAAGGACGATGTGGCCCGCATCCGTCAGATCCATTTGTGGGCGAAACAAAATCGATGGGAAGCTGTCGCCTCGTTCGAACATGGCGCATCGCCCTTGGTACGCGCCTATGCCGAGTGGCTGATCCTCCAGCGGGAGAACGCAGAATTAAATTTTGATCGATATGCCTCGTTTTTGGCAGACCATGGTGATTGGCCGCTCACCCGTCGCATCCGCGCGAACGCAGAACGTGTGATGGACCCCGAGATGGACGCGGCGCGTGTGATCCAATTTTTCCGCGATGCCTTGCCCGTCACCGCGCGGGGGATGACATTATATATTCAGGCAATGGAGAAATCCGGTGAGGGCCGTGCAGCCCGTGCGGTCTTGAATACCTGGTTTCGCGATGTCGGATTATCGCGCGATGAACAAGATCAAATCATGACCCGGTTTGGCAAGATGATCGACCGCGAGACTCTCCTTTACCGATTGAATGAGATGATCGCCAAGGACCAACCGGGGCTTGCGCGCGTGCTTGCGGCGCGTTTGGGGGCCGGTGAAACCGCGATGATCGAGGCGCGGCTGGCCCTTGCGGATTTGTCGAAAACCGCAGAATCGAAACTCGCGCGCGTGCCCAAGAATTTGATGAACGATCCCGGATTGGTGTATGACCGGTTGAAATTCCGTCGCCGTAAAAATGACGATTCGGCGGCGATGCTGGAACTTTTCAAATCCTTGCCGGATGGATTTGCGCCCGTGAATTCACGGGGGTTTTGGACGGAACAAGAAATATTGATCTATCGTTTAATGAAGGAAAAGAAATACCCAGTCGCGTATCAAGTTGCCGCGCGGCCCATTCACCGTGATAAATTCGGGCGGGCCCAGGCGGAATGGATGGCGGGGCATATTGCCCTTGTGTATTTGCGTCAACCGGGACGCGGATTTCGGCATTTTGAGGCTCTCTATAAAACAGGGCTGTCCCCCTTGACCCGGGCGCGCGGTGCGTTTTGGGCGGGGGAGGCGAGCGCGGCTTTGGGGTATCCCGAGGTTGCGCGTGCCTGGTACCGTTCGGCCTCGGCATTTCGTGCAAATTTTTATGGTCAGATGGCGGCACAAAAATTACCGGAACGAATCCGTTCGGCACATCAGGGGCCGCCGATTGCAACACAGGCCGACCAGGCGAGCTTTAATCGTGCGGAATTACCGCGCTTGCTTCGTCTTCTTGTCGCCGCGGATGCGCAAGACCGGGCGGATCAGGTATTAAACCGCATGGCGGATATCTATGCAGGGCAGGGGGGATTCATGCGTCTCACCGTTGATCTTGCGCTTGAGTTGCGGATGACCAGTGGTGCCGTAAAAATATCCCGTGCGGCGGCCATGGACGGGCTTGATTTCGCGGATCATGTGTACCCAACCTTGGGGAAGGTTGAAATGAGTGGGGTCGAACCCGCGCTTGTTTATGCTGTGATCCGTCAGGAAAGTGGGTTTGATGTCGATATTGTCTCATCTGCGGGCGCGCGAGGCTTGATGCAGCTGATGCCCACAACCGCCAAGGCGGTCGCGCGTGCGGAACGCGAACGCCATTTGGGCGATTGGCTTACGGCGCGGCCCGCGCATAACGTCCGGTTAGGCAGCGCGTATCTATCCCAATTGATTGATCAGTATGAATCCTATGCCTTGGTGGCGGCGGCGTATAACGCGGGGCCGGGCCGTGTGCGGCAATGGTTGAATGAATATGGTGATCCACGTGAGGGAAAGATCCGTCTGGTCGATTGGATCGAACGGATTCCGATCTATGAAACCCGCAACTATGTCCAGCGTGTGCTGGAAGGCACGGCCGTCTATCGGCAGAAATTAAAGACGGGGGGCGGGGTATCGCAGGATCCATTGCATTTGCAGTAGATGGCCTTAAACATCTTATCGCTATTTAAACGCCTCTTTTGCTCACCTTATAATTGAGTTATACTAGGACACCATGAGCGATCCATTCCCCGCCCGTCTCCATATCCTTCTTGCCGATGATCATGCGTTGTTCCGTGATTCGTTGATCGGATATATTAACCGCTTGGTTCCCCATGCGGTTATTCATGCGCTTGAAGATTTGGATCAGGTCAAGAAAGAACTAGCAGCTAATCAAAATTATGATTTAGTTCTACTTGATTGGCACATGCCCGGTGTGCGCGATGTGGATGATTTATTTGAACTTTCAATGGGGTATCCGAATCTTTATTTTGTGCTGATGTCCGGGGTTGTACGCCCGCATCAGGTGCAAAAGATTATTTTATCGGGATTCCGTGCCTATCTCCCCAAAACACTAAGTGGCCCGGATATGATGGCGGCGATGAATAAAATCTTGCGGGGGGAAAGCTTTGTTCCGCTTGATTCAGACACGCATGAACCGGAAATGGCGTATCGTGCGGACCGCGTGGCCGTTCTCCCGGTGCGGGAGGCCGCGGAAACCTCGGGTCTCAGTATGCGAGAGCGTGAAACCATGATGTTTCTTTTGCAAGGATGCACGAACCATGAAATCGCCGAGCGGATGGGGATCAGTTTGGCAACAGTCAAGATGCATTTGCGCAATTCTTTTGATAAGCTGGGTGTACGCAACCGGACTGAAGCTGTGGTGCGTTGCCGTGAATTAGGGTTTATCGATGACTAATCAAAACTTTTTGGAACGGCTGCTTGCGACGGAACGTCACTTGCAGCATTACGTGGCGCATGAAATGCAGAACGCCGTGGGGGCGATGTCCCTGTATTTAGATATGTTGTCCGAGGATATAAGTGATCCGGATTTGCGCGACCGAATTGATAAATTGCGCCGCGCGGCGGATTTGAATGCCGATTTAATCGAGGCGCTCCGGTATCTTTTTCCGCGGACAGATGGTACGCCGTTACCTCTCCCCCCAGACCAAGTGGTCGCGGTATTACGCACCTTGTTTGGTACAATCGGTGAGAGCATTCGGTTATGCGATAAAAGCGATACAAGTTTGGTTTTGGCGGGGGAGCCGGCCTTGTTGTTTGATACGCTCTATCGTGCGATCAATTTTATGCTCGGGCATCAGGCGAATTTGCAATTTTGTTTGGATATCGTGCGTCTGGGTCGAGAAGCCCGAATTACACTTCATCCCATCCCGGCGGTCGATGTTCTGGGTCTCTCGAGCGCAATTGAACCAATCCCGAATGCCGATATGTCCTTTCCACCTGCAGCCCAAGGGGGCGGCATTGTTTTCAGCTGGCCTTTAGCAAAATAGGCGGTATGATCGAGCGGTGATGACCCCGATCTTTCCCAATTTACCTGATCCTGTGATGGTTCTATCTTCTGCGCCCTGGGCGGGGGATGGCACCTTGGCCCGTGTTTTGGGGGTACTTAATGACGGGGCCCCGGTGGGGCGGCCCCAGGCCTTGTTGGTGGGCGGGTGTGTGCGGAATGCGGTGCGCGGGGCTTCTGTGCATGATTATGATATCGCGACATCTTTATCGGTTGAAGAGGTGCGGGCGCGGGCCGAGGCCGCAGGGTGTCGCGTGGTAGAGACGGGGGTGGATCACGGGAGCGTGATGGTTGTGGTGAATGGCCGTGGATTTGAGGTGACGCGCCTGCGCCAAGATATAGAAACCGATGGCCGGCATGCGGTGGTGGCCCCAACGGGGGATTGGGCGGTGGATGCTGCGCGGCGCGATTTTACGATGAATACCCTTTATGCTGACGCGTCAGGGGCGGTGTATGAATTTATACCGGGGGCGCTTCGGGACGCGCAGGACGGGCGGGTGCGATTTGTGGGGGATCCGCAGGCACGAGTCGCCGAGGATTATTTGCGGATTTTGCGGTTTTTTCGTTTTCATGCCTTTTATGGCGCGGGGGAGATGGACGCGCCCGGGGTTTTGGCCTGTCGTGTGGCAGCCCAGAAATTGGGGACGTTATCCCGTGAACGGGTGACAGCCGAGTTGTGCCGGTGGCTCTCCGCTGAAAATCCAGTACTTACAATTAAAACAGCAAGTGAAAACAATATATTAAAGCACGTTTTGCCGGTTCCATGTGATATTTCTTGGTTTGGCCGTTTGATCTCGGTTCAGCGTGCGGTCCTGTGGCCAGATATGTTGTCACGGCTTTTGGTTCTGGCGTCGGGAGATGTGGATGCTACCCAGGCAGGCCTCCGGCTATCAAACAATGAAATCAATTATTTAGAAGATATTGTAAATGTAAATATTGAGGATATTTCGGCGCTTCCTGCTCTGCGCCGCGCGGCTGTGCGCTATCGGCATATGCCGGTTCTCGCGCGGTGGCTCATGGATGTTGCAAAACAGGGCGTACCCCTATCTCCCCAAGATTTTGCCGCCCTGCGGGATTGGGTGCCGCCGATTTTCCCCGTGACGGGAGCCGATTTAATCGCGCAAGGTATGATGCCGGGCCCGGCCCTGGGCGTGCGGCTACCTCAATTGAGAGAGGAATGGATTCGGTCCGGCTTTCAGTTAACCCGCGCGGCGTTGCTGGCCGATATATAAGAATAAGGTTTTTGGAGTTGCTGAGATCATGGAGAGCGTCTGAGAGTGAAAACATTTTGCATTAAGTCTTTATAGAGTCTTTTTCCTCTCCAAATTATTCTGTCTTATTTGGTTCTAAAGTAATACTCCCACGCTGGGAGTTCTAGCCCAAAGAAACTATTTTTATTGCACGCGAAAAGATTTTTTAATTCGAGCTCTGGTATCCACCGGATATTTCGCACTTCCTCTGTTTGAGGGGTAAATGGCCCATCATTTACTTCGCACAAAAATATGAAGCCTACCCACGGCTTACCAGATTTTAATTGTTGGATGCAACAAAACGGTCTGAAGCCAATGACGGCATCATTACCATTGCTTGTCATGATTTCTGTTTTGTCATTTCCAATGAAAGATTTAAGAGTGAGCCCGGTCTCCTCATGAATTTCGCGCGCAACTGCATCGAAAACACTTTCGTATTCGATGTCAAGCACACCCGCTGGAAACTCAATAGTGCCTGAATAAACTGGATCATCTTGTGGCTTCCAGCGAGTTTGAATTAGGAATTCTCTTTTTTCATTTGTATTTTTGTATATTAGTCCTGCAACGAATGGAATCTGCATAGTTACAAAAAGGCCTTTATTTTTTTATGGGTTGTTTCAAAAAACTATCAGTATGGAGATCATTTTTGGAAATGTTGGTCATCCTAAAAATCGACGCATTTACCGTCTTTTTCCCAGTCGCCATAACGCGCCGGGTCGAGGCCTTTGCGCCCGCCGATTTCGGTTTCTTGCGGGCGCGGTGAAACAACATCCGGCGCGGTAACTGTCGAGTCCGCGCCGGGGGTTGTTTTCAGGTTGTTTTGGAGGCTTTGTCATTCCGATGGATCAACCCAGCCGATATTTCCATCCGCCCGGCGGTACACCATGTTATAGCGCCCGTGGCTTGCGTTTTTGAACATGAGGGCAGAGGCACCCGACAGATCAAGGCGCATCACGGCCTCGGACGTCGTCAATATCTGAATGGGTGTTGTCATTTCCGCAACGACAACGGGATCGGTGCCGTTTTCGACGTCGTTATCTTGTTCAGATACAGGCGAAAGCACGACATCGCGCGCGCTAGCTGTTGTTTTGTTTTCACGTTCCAGGCGTTCATGGTGGTCACGCAGGCGGTTTTTATAACGGCGCATTTGGCGTGCGATTTTGCCCGACGCGACATCAAAGGAGAGATATGGATCATCCTCGGTCGCTTGGGATTGGACCATGATGTCTTTGCCGATATGGATGCTGATATGCGTGCGGTAAAAACCGTGCCCTTCACGCGAGAAGATGACGCTGCTGGTCGTTGCGTGGTTAAAAAATTTATTATTCAGGTCTTCGATTTTTTCTGTGACATGACTTTTTAAAGCCGCGCCGACATCAAGTTGTTTGCCTTGGACGGTGACGTTCATTTTTGTTCTCCTTTTTTCACATGATCAACAAGGTGGGGATCTTCTTATTATACCATGAAAGGTTAAAAAGTCATGTGTGAAAGGGGCCGCGTTATTGTAAATTTTTCTTGATTTTTCGCCGCTGGGCCGAGGAGGGGATATTCAGGCCTTCACGGTATTTGGCAACCGTGCGGCGGGCGATATCAACCCCTTCTTTTGTCAAGATATCGGCAAGCGCGTCGTCGGATAAAATATGGTCGAGTGTTTCGGAATCGATGAGCGACTTGATCCGCGCCTTGACAGATTCGGCGGAATGCGTGCCGCCATCGGTGCCCGAGAGCGCCGTTGTAAAGAAAAATTTGAGTTCGAAGATGCCGCGCGGCGTGCCGATAAATTTTCCTGTGGTCACACGTGACACGGTGCTTTCATGCATGTCGATCGCGCCCGCGATATCTTTCAGTGTCATCGGTACCAAGAATTCAATGCCGTAGAGGAAGAAAGAATTTTGCCGTTCGACGATTTCGGACGCGACACGCAGAATGGTTTGTGCGCGTTGATCAAGGGCACGCGCAAGCCAGTTGGCATCGTTCATTTGGGCCGCAAGATAAGATTTATCGCGATCTGTTTTGGCATGACCTAGGACGTCTTGATAATAGGTTTGATTGACCAAAACGCGCGGGAGGGTTGCGCTATTCAGTTCAACGCGCCACCCGCCGCCGACTGTCTTGGGTAATTGCCGCATGAGCACATCGGGAATCGCAGTTTGTACAACCAGATGGTCAAACGCACCGGCGGGTTTGGGGGAAAGGGTTTTAAGCTCCGCCAGCATATCGCGCAAATAGGTTTCGTTCACACCGCAACGCGCGGCTAATTTGCGGTGGTCATGTTCAGCAATCAGATTCAAATGATCCAAAAGCTTTTCAAACGGGTCGTCGAGTAATCCACGGTCGATGAGTTGCAGGCGTAAACAATCGCGCAAGTCTCGCGCAAAAATCCCTGCCGGGTCAAAATTACGTAAGGTTTCAAGAACGGCGTTCAGGCGTTCGGTCTGGATCCCCAGGCGCGTTGCAAGGTCATCGGGGCTCACACGCAGATATCCCGCCTCATCCAGCATGTCGATGAGTAACGCCCCAATGCGGCGGTCGGTGGCATTCTCAAAACTTTGCTGAAGTTGTTCGTTTAAGTGACCCCGTAATGTTTTCGTCTCGCGCAGGCGATCTTGCATCGGTGAATCAGGGTCATCGAAGGAGGTGTTGCCACCCGCGCCAATGCGGGCTGTCCCCGCATCAAAATCGCCCTGGGGCAAGGACACATCATCAGCCGGTGCGCGGGACTCATCCGTCCATTCAGATGAAAACGCGTCTTCCGCCGCGCTTTCGTTTTGTTCACCGGCGGCCATTTCTTCGACAGACAGATCGGATTTTTCGTTTTCTTCCTTTTCAAGAAGGGGGTTTGTTTCAATCTGTTCGTCGATATAGGCATCCAGTTCCAGATTGTTCATCTGGAGCAGTTTGATCGCCTGCTGGAGTTGCGGCGTCATGACCAGCTGTTGCTGGGCTTTCAGGTGCAGAGATTGGGTGATTTTGGCCGAGGACATGGACTGATTTTAGCATGCCGCGCAAAAGAAATGAACTGGGTGTTTTTAGGCTTTGCCGGTTTACGTTCTTTGTTCTTTAAGAATGGGAGCGTTGATGATAGTAGAACGTGGGTGTTGCCAACGAATGTTTAGTAGTTGTCCGTTTTCGCCTGTATCCCCCAGAACAGGAATGCTGAGCAAAGGTTCAAATGGCAAATTTTCTATGGTAGCTGTATCAAAACTTGTTTCAGAAGTTAGTGCGAGGGTAAAGTGCGGCCAGTAATCATCATCTGGATTTGTTAGGGGGTGTGCATCATTTTTAGCAAGATGGTTATAAATCTTTTTTTGCAGATCAACTAAAGCCTTTGTTTTAGAAATCATTATGCCTGTATAATACAAGCCTGAGGGCTCTTTTGTTCTGGGACAAAAATAAACCATTGTTGGTTTAAGCTCAACTGTTTCGGGCAATAACTCTGAAGCGGCCTCGATAAGAAAATTTGCATGAGTATCATCTTTTGCTAGAAACTGGCAAAGGGTCGCATGAGGTAGGGAGTTTGTACCAAGCAGATATAAAGGCTCATCGTTTGAAAAATTAATTTGAGCTGTTTCAATTAAGCGGTTTAGAAAATTTTCATTTTGTGGGTAGAGCGCCAGATTAAATTTCTTCATGTGAATCACCGTGAAAAACTATCGCCCAGATAGACCTTACGGACGCCCGTATCCGCGATGATTTGTTCGGGCGTGCCTTCCATCATCACTTTGCCGTCATGGAGAATATAGGCGCGGTCGACAATGTCGAGGGTATCGCGCACGTTATGATCGGTAATCAAGATGCCGATATTCTTCTTTTTTAAATAGGTGATGAGCGACCGGATATCCGCGACCGCAATGGGGTCAATCCCCGCCAAAGGTTCATCGAGCAGCATAAAATGCGGTCGTGTGGCGAGCGCCCGCGCGAGTTCAAGTCGGCGGCGTTCTCCGCCCGAGAGGGCGACGGCCGCGGCACGGCGCAGATGCGCGATTCCAAATTCGCTCAAAAGTTGTTCAAGCAGCCGTTCTTGTTGTGCTGCGGGCAAATCATCCTGCATTTCAATGACCGCGCGGATATTATCCTCGACATTCAGGCCCCGGAAAATTGAGGCGTCTTGGGGCAGATACCCAATCCCTAAACGGGCGCGCCGATACATGGGCAGGCGGGTGATGTCGTGACCATCCAGAAAGATTGATCCGGCATCAGGTTTGATAAGGCCCGTGACCAGATAAAAACAGGTTGTTTTCCCGGCGCCGTTGGGGCCTAAAAGAGCAACCGCCTCGCCCTGGCGGATGGAAAAAGACACATCACGCAGGACGGGGCGGTTTTTATATGATTTCGAGAGATGCTGCGCATGCAGACCGGATTCGACCGCGCGCAGCATCATCTTGTCTCCTTTACGCAGCTTTCAGGGCCGCTTTGGCTTTTTCAGCAAGCGCTTGGAATGCGGTCGCATCATTCACGGCGAGTTCGGCCAGAATTTTACGGTCGACTTCAATCGCGGCTTTGGAAAGGCCACCGATCAGTTGCGAATAGGTCAGGCCACACTCGCGTGCGCCGGCGTTAATACGTTGAATCCACAAGGCGCGGAAATTGCGCTTGTTTGTCCGACGGTCGCGATAGGCGTATTGCATCGCCTTTTCTGAACGTTCGTGGGCAATGCGGTAGCATGTGCTGGAACGGCCGCGGAACCCCTTGGCGCGTTTCAGAATCTTTTTATGCCGGGCATGTTGCGCCGGACCTGCGGTAACACGAGCCATTATTCACCCCCTGCCGTACGAACGGCGGTATTATTTTGGTTGGCGGCGGGCTTCAGGCGCTTGACCTTGCGGGCATAGGGCATGAAGTTTTCCCGGATGATACGCGCGTCGACTTCCGCCATGACGAATGTCTTGCGGGCCTTGCGTTTCATCGATTTGGGTTTGTTGGTCAGCATATGGCGCATGTGGGCGGATTTCGCCACCACTTTGCCCGTACCTGTGACCTTGAAGCGCTTTTTGGCGCCGGACTTGGTCTTCATTTTCGGCATTTTGATCTCCTTATAAAGTAAGAATGAGAAGGGGCCCGTGCGGCATGCCAATAGGGCCGACGTACCCGGCTTGAGCCAGGAAAACCCGGATCAAGGTGCCGGATTTAAGCAGAAGGGCTCAAGAAATGCAAGAGAAAGGTATGGTATGGTCATATAAAACCCCCGGTATGGCCGGGGGTAGGTCTAAAATATAGGAATATATGGCCTTAAGCCGTTGTATCAACCACGATGGGATCTGCCGCCGGGGCCGAATCTGTCGATATCTCTTCAACCTTTGGGGCTTCAACGGGGGCTGCAGTCTGTTGAACTTCCGGGCGTTTTTCGGCGGCGACTTCCGCACGGCGTTCGAAAATAACCGGTTGCTGTTCGGCCGCGCGGCGATAGGCACGAAGTTGCGTATCCGATGGGATCTGGGCCACAACTTCACCCGATTCAGAGTCGCGGAATTGTAAAACGGCCTTATCAATCGTGTAATTCATGGACACATAAGGCGAAATATAGGGGGCTTGGGGAATACGTTGAACCTGAGTGGGATTGGCTGCGTAGGACGCAAGGGCCTCCTGCTCCACCATAGGGCGGACCAGAGACGACGCGGCGACCGTTGCATTGACAGCTTCAATCATTTTAAAAATGCCCGTGGAAATACACGGACTCCCTAACCTTACCTCCTATTGTACCCCGAATCGGGCCGGATGTCAATTGTTCTTGACAAGTAAAATAAGTATTTTTTTGAGTTATTTGGGGCTTTAAAATAGTAAGGAATGAAATAGTTTTTAGATAAAAAATATAATAAAGGTTAATTTTAAATTAAACTCTGTTTATCTTTTAGATTAGTTTTTTGCTTAACCCGGTTTTATTAATTAATAATCGAATATATATAGGTACATGTATAATATTACTTATTTTGTTCTATATTTTGTTTTTTAATATATTTGATTATTTGCATACGGGGTGGAGGGGGTCGCGCGTATTACTTATTTTTGCACTGTTTTTTGGGGATCCGCGATGGCCAGTGGCAAAATCGTTAAAAAACATCTATAGTGGTGTTTCTAATAGGAGTGCGATGGTTTATCCCCGCGACTGCTTTTGCTCTTTTTTGCTGGTCGGCCATTCTGGACGATCTGGTTTTGCGTTATCTTTTATTTCCCTTGCGGCCCGGCCCTCGGTGCCCGTTCCTTAATCTGTGTGCCACATTCTAAAGTTCATAAACGGTGATTTTTTGTGAGTACTGCGCTTGAAACAATTAACCGGTTGGGCCCGTTGCGTCTGGCGGTCTTGGGATTGGTTCTCTTTACACTCATTGGCTTTTTTGTCTTTGTGTCGCTCAAGGTATCGACCCCGTCGATGAAGATGCTTTACGGCGATTTATCAAGTGCAGATAGCGCATCGGTTGCCGGAAAACTTGAAGAACTGGGGATTCCCTATCAAATTTCGCCGGATGGGGCCAAGGTGATGGTGGCCGAGAATGAGGTGGGCCGCGCGCGCATGGTCCTCGCTGAAGCCGGGTTACCCAATGGCGGTTCGCTGGGCTATGAAATTTTTGATCAGCAAAGTGGATTTGGGACGACGAATTTCGTTCAGAATATTAACCAGGTTCGTGCGCTTGAGGGGGAACTCTCGCGGACAATCGCGGCGCTTGCGCCGGTCGCCAGTGCACGGGTTCATTTGGTGTTGCCGCAGCGTGAACTCTTTGCGCGTGAAAACCGCCCGGCGAGTGCCAGCGTCTTCATTAAAATGAAATCGAACGCGCGCCTATCGAAAGAACAGATTGGTGCGATCCAGTCGCTTGTGTCCTCTGCTGTGCCCGATTTGAAAACGGATCATGTGTCGGTCGTGGATAGCGCCGGAAATTTACTCGCGCGCGGGGGCGGAGACGATGAGATTGGCGGCGGCACGATGAAGTCCGAGGAAATGCGCCGCAGTTATGAGGCGCGGCTCACGACAGAAATCGAGGATTTGGTCAGTCGAACCGTTGGTTTTGGCAAGGTGCGCGCGACGGTGACGGCCGATTTGAACTTTGACCGGATCAGCACCAATGAAGAAATGTACGATCCAAACCAACAGGTTTTGCGGTCATCCCAAACCACGAATGAAACGGGAACGGAACGCGCCTCATCAGGGGGCGGTGAAGTGGGCGCCAGTGGAAATTTGCCCAATAACGTTGCCGATGCCTTGGTCGACAGTGCGCCCAGTTCGCAGTCGTCAAAGACCGAAGAAACTACAAACTATGAGATCGGGAAAACTGTGCGCAGCATGGTGCGCGAAGTGGGTGAGGTGCGGCGTCTTTCTGTTGCTGTCTTGATCGACGGCACAACTGCGACGGCGGAAGACGGGAAAAAGACCTATACGCCGCGGCCCGAACCTGAACTCAAGCAGATTGAAACCTTGGTCAAGTCCGCCATTGGCTTTGACCCAAAACGTGGCGATCAGGTGAGCGTTGTCAACATGCCGTTCGCCGAGGTTGAGGTGGCGCCCATTGAAAACACAGACCAAATGTTTGGGTTTGAAAAATCGGATCTTTTGGATGCCGCCCAGGTCGTTGTGGTTGCCGTGATGATCATGCTGGTGGTTTTGCTTATCCTTCAGCCGATGCTGGGGCGGATGATGGCGTCGCTTTCGGATGCCAGTGGGCCGCGTGATATGGAGGGGGGGGGCGGGATGCTGTCGCTGCCCGGCGGAATGGCGATGAGCCCGGCGCTCATGTCACCTCAGGCCACGGCGGCGATGATGGGTGGGCAAATGCCGATTGGAGAGCTTCCTCCACCGCCTGAGGCACCCCCACCAGAAAACAGTATGATCAACGTGAAAAGCATTGAAGGTAAGGTCAAGGCGTCCTCGGTCAAAAAGGTTGAAGATATTGTTGCGGCGTATCCGACGGAGACCGTGTCGGTCCTCCGGTCGTGGATGGCACAGGAATAAGGGGCAATTATCATGGCAGGTATGCGCGTACGTGAAGATTACCGAACCCTGACGGGTGTTGAAAAGGTCGCGATTTTTCTTCTGTCTTTGGCTGAAGATCAAACCGCCAAGCTCCTTGAAAGTATGGAGCAGGACGAAATCATGGAAATTTCGCAGACCATGTCGTCCCTGGGTAAGGTCAGTTCAAACGTGGTGGAACGGCTGTTCATGGATTTTGCGGAACAGATGAGTTCGACAAACTCGCTGGTCGGGACGTTCGATTCAACAGAACGATTACTGAACCGTGTTTTGGGTAAGGAAAAAGTCAACCAAATCATGGAAGAAATTCGTGGTCCGGCGGGGCGCACGATGTGGGAAAAATTAGGAAATGTCAGTGAGGAAATGCTGGCGTCTTTTCTACAAAAGGAATATCCGCAAACGGTGGCCGTGGTGATGAGCAAGATTACACCGGATCACGCCGCACGTGTTTTGGCATTGATGCCGGAAGGTTTCGCGAATGAAGTCATCCAGCGCATGCTCAAGATGGAAGCGATACAAAAAGAAGTTTTGGAAGACATTGAACGTACACTGCGTACGGAATTCATGACGAATTTGGCGCGGACCCAGCGTCGTGACAGCCACGAAGTCATGGCGGAAATCTTTAATAATCTGGATCGTGCGGCCGAAGCACGCTTTATGGAGGCACTTGAAAAGGCGCGACCTGAATCGGCAGAAAAAATCCGCAGCCTGATGTTCACATTCGAAGATTTGGGCAAGCTCGATGGGGCGTCGGTTCAAACCTTGATCCGTGCCTGCGACAAGGAAAAACTCCCGATCGCCCTCAAGGGGTCGACCGACACCATGCGCGAACTTTTCTTTACGAACATGTCGGAACGCGCCGCCAAGATCATGAAAGAAGATATGGGGGCGATGGGGCCCGTGCGGTTAAAGGATGTCGAAGAGGCGCAGCAATATATTGTGAACACGGCAAAAGATTTGGAAGCCCGCGGTGAGATTGTGCTCTCCAAGGGTGCTCAGGAAGAAGAGATGATTTTCTAAAGGTCATGATGGTTGAACCAAATAAATATCTTTTTGATCTGAATAATTTTGACTCTGGCGTCGATTTTGATCCGGAGCATCCACCTGCACCCACATTTTCCGAGGAAGAAGTGGCGGCCGCGCGCGCCGCCGGTTTTGCAGACGGGTTAAAAAAAGGTCTTGCCGATGCGCAAGCCGGACGGGATCAGCAAATCGTTGACCTGACCCGTAAGATCAGTGGGGATATGCACATATTACTTGCGGCCGAACGTGGCCGCCAAGAACAATTTGAACAAGATCTCATTAGCTTGGTTCAAGATCTATATGCCAAGACGTTTCCAATTTTAAATGCGGAATATGGGTTGCCCCAAATCACCGAAACAATAAAATCAGTTCTGTCGCGGATTGATGATGTCGCAAGTGTCGTGATTGAGGTGTCGACCGAAGATTTAGATGATGTAAGTGAGCGTTTAAAACCACTTATCCATCAACATACCGGGCAGATTCTGATGATGCCGCAAAGTGATTTAGTGCCGGGGTCGTTCCGTATGAAATGGAAAGATGGCGGTGCGATGCGCGATACGGCCCAGTTGGCGCAAGAATTAACTGAGGCACTGGCGGCATTACTACCTGCCGCGCTGAAACATGAACAAACGTGATCACCACGAAAGGGGTAAAAAACCATGGCCGATGACACCGATTTGAATTTGAATGAAATTGCAGACCCGAATGCGGGGAAGACCGAAAACCAGTATAACTATGGCGAACCCATGGCGGGGGACGTCACTGCGATCTATGATATTCCCGTCCAAATCTCAGCGGTGCTGGGCCGGTCCACGATGCAGGTCAGTCAGTTGCTCAAGTTGGGGCGCGGCGCGGTCGTTGAACTTGACCGCAAGGTGGGTGAGGCGATTGATATCTATGTGAACAACCGTCTGGTTGCGCGGGGCGAAGTGGTCGTCGTCGAAGATAAATTAGGCGTGACGATGACCGAAATTGTGAAGTCAGACCGAACCTAGTTTGCTTTTTCTATTCTGTGGGGAATAAACCATGGCCGATGCGCCAATCCGTATTGAACCGAATTTGACGGGGGCTGCGTCGTTTCCGGGTGCCATGTCTGTGTCTGGAATGGGGGTTGATCCGGCGCCCCAAATTGGCCCGCCGCCCCGCATCGCCGCGCCTGAAACCTATTTGGATATGACGACGGTACTCGCGCTTGTCTTTTCAATGCTGCTGATCGCTGGTGCGATTGCGATGGGCAATACGGATGCGAGTTTCGTGGATGTGCCCTCGATTCTCATTGTGATTTTGGGAACGATTGCCGTTACCTGCATGTCGTATACGGCGCGAGAATTGCGCCTGGGGCTGCCCATGATCCGCGGGTCTGTGGTGCGAAACGTCTTTAATCCTACGCTTGTTGCCCGTGAGATGCTCGAGATCGCGATTCTGTCCCGGAAAAAGGGGATATTACAGCTTCCTGCGCATATTGACGATTTAGAGAATCACCCGTTTCTGTCCGATACACTTCAAATGGTCGCCGATGGCTTTACCGCGAATGATATTGACCGTCTGACGCATCAGGAAATCGACGGCATGGTCGACCGATATCGTCGCGCGGCGGGGATGCTGCGGCGTGCCTCCGAAATTGCCCCGGCCATGGGGTTGATTGGGACGTTGATTGGGTTGGTTCAGATGTTGGTGGCGCTCGATGATCCGGGGTCCATTGGTCCGGCCATGGCGCTCGCCTTGATTACCACGTTTTACGGCGCAATCATGGGGTCGGTGGTGCTTGCGCCGCTTGCCGCCAAACTGGAACGCAACGCGAATGAAGATGTTTTGATTAAGACATTGGTGCAGACGGGCGCGCTTGCCATTGTTGCCCAGGAAAATCCGCGTAAATTGGAACTGGAACTGAATGCGTTATTGCCACCCGATTTACGGGTCCATTATTTTGATACATAAAAGAACAAAAGAAGAGGGATAAAAACATGCGCCTGATGATTATTGGTCAGCTCGATGGGTATATGAGCGCGGCAGGGAAAATCGCTCTGCAAAAAGGGGCCAAGGTCGCGCATTGCGAAGATGTGGCCCAGGCCTTGGGGGCGCTTCGGAACGGCAAGGGCGCCGATCTAATCATGATCGATGTGAAACACAAGGTGGGCGCGTTGATTGATGCGCTCACGGCGGAACGGATTCTGATTCCCGTTGTCGCGTGTGGGATTGGGACCGATGCACGCTCGGCCGTCAAGGCCATTCAGGACGGCGCCAAAGAATATATCCCGTTGCCGCCCGATGCCGATTTGATCGCGGCTGTGCTCTCGGCCGTCACCGAAGAAAACAATGCGATGATTGCGGATGACCCGTCGATGCAGGCGGTGTTGAAAGTGGCCGACCGCGTGGCGGGGTCGGACGCGACAATTTTGGTGACAGGCGACAGCGGCACCGGCAAAGAAGTCATGTCGCGGTATATCCACAATAAATCAAAGCGCGTGAACGGGCCCTTTATCGCGCTCAACTGCGCGGCGATCCCGGAAACGCTTCTCGAATCCGAACTTTTTGGGCATGAAAAGGGCGCGTTTACGGGCGCGACCGCACGGCGACTGGGTAAATTTGAAGAGGCGCATGGCGGCACGTTGCTCCTTGATGAAATCAGCGAAATGCACCCATCGCTTCAGGCAAAATTGCTGCGCGCCATTCAAGAACGCGAAATCACGCGGATCGGCAGTAACGACGCGGTCAAGGTCGATGTGCGTTTAATCGCCACGTCAAACCGCAATCTTGAGGACTCGGTGAAAAAAGGCGAATTTCGTGAAGATCTTTATTTCCGCTTGAATGTGGTGAATTTGCGCCTGCCGTCCTTGCGTGAACGTCCGGCGGATATTTTGCGCCTGGCCCAATTTTACGCGGACAAATACGCGGATGTGAACGGCGTCTCTAAAAAGAAAATATCGGCGGCCGCAAACGCGAAACTTCAATCCTATGCCTGGCCTGGGAATATTCGTGAGCTTGAAAACGCCATGCACCGCGCGATTTTGGTGTCGGTTGAGGATCAGATTGAGGCCGATGCGATTGCGGTCAATGCCGATGTCTCTTCATTTTCGGGGATGGGCGCGGCGCGCCATGCGCCTGGCGCATCGGGGGTGTCGTCCGCTGCAACACCTGCTGCTGCGTCCGTTAAAAACGAAGGCGCGGTTGTGAATATGATTGGGCGAAAATTAGAAGACGTGGAACGCGACATGATTTTAAATACCCTGACCCATACGCTCGGGAATCGGACACATGCCGCAAATATTTTGGGGATTTCGATTCGCACGCTCCGCAACAAACTGGCCCAGTACCGGGATCAGGGGATTGATGTCCCGACAGGGAGCGAGGGATAATTGATAAATTAAAACTGTTTCACGTGAAACAGTTTTTTGGGTTTTCTTTGTATTATTTTACATAACCATAAATAGGTGGGCGATGGCGTACCATCGCAAGGAAGTTCATCCGCAAAATAGGGTGGAAGATGGGCCTATCTTGGTCCGTATAGGGTTAATGCGTTATTTGTTGGGTCCCAGGTGAACGTCCCGTCTGCTGTGCCACATTGTGCACGGCGTAATTCGGGCAAAAATTTATAACGTAGCGTTGCCACATCAATATTTGGTAATTTTGCGCCAGCCGCCTTCGCCGCATTAAATTGTGCACGGCATAGATTGTTGTTATTGGCCCGTTGTCTATCATGTGAACCGGTTATGACTGGAATCAAAATTCCACCCGCAAGGCCGGCGACAGCGATCCCTCCAAGAAGCACAGTAGGTAAAGCAAAGTAAGGTGGTCTCATCTTAAAATCTCCCTATTATGTTGATGATCCCGGCCCTTGCCAGGAGAGCACTGTGCCCGAAATTACAATAAAGCATAAAATATGTCAATGAAATTGAAATTTCTCTTTTTTCTCAACCCTTTGCCTTATTAAAGCAAACCCGCTAGAATGGCGGCGATGGGGGCTGTTCGTTCCCGGTTTTTGAGTTTTTTACCTTGTCATTCCGGCGAAGGCCGGAATCTCGTACCGTCTCGAGGTCCCGGCCTTCGCCGGGACGACATTCTTTCTGAGTAATCGTACCTTATAACCCATGGCTGAACCTGCCGCACTTCCTGCTCCGTCGCCTTTTGGCGCTTTGGCCCCGTTTATGCGGGGCGATATCGCCTTTGCACTCGGGATGATTTTCGTTCTGATGTTCATGCTGGTGCCCATTCCGGCGTGGCTTCTTGATATTGGCCTGACGTTGTCGATTACGTTTTCCGTCATGATCTTGATGACGGCGCTGTTCATTCAACGGCCTCTTGATTTCAGCGCATTTCCAACGATCTTGCTGATTTCAACCGCGCTGCGCCTGGGTCTTAACGTCGCCTCGACGCGGCTTATTTTATCGGGCGGGCATAACGGTACGGACGCCGCCGGGCATATTATTCAAGCGTTTGGCGATTTCATGGTGGCCGGATCGTTTGTTGTGGGCGGGATTGTCTTTGCGATTTTGGTGATTGTGAATTTCATCGTGATTACCAAGGGGTCGGGCCGGATTGCCGAAGTTGCCGCGCGCTTTACCCTGGACGCGATGCCCGGCAAACAAATGGCGATCGACAGTGATCTATCCGCCGGGATGATCGACGAGAACGAGGCGAAAAAGCGCCGAAGCGAACTCACCCAGGAAAGCACGTTTTATGGGGCGATGGACGGGGCCGCGAAATTTGTGCGTGGGGATGCAATTGCGGGTCTGTTGATTGTGTTCATTAACGTGATCGGCGGGATCATCATCGGGTCCGTCATTCATGAGATGAGCGTTGCGGACGCGGCCAAAACCTATACCCTCATGACGATTGGGGACGGGTTGGTAAGCCAAGTGCCCGCGTTGATCGTGTCGGTCTCGGCTGGTTTTCTCGTGTCTAAGGCCGGGGTTGAAGGGTCGGCGGATGCCGCTTTTGTGGAACAGTTCAGTCGTTACCCCAAGGCGCTCTATATGAGTTCTGGATTGATCCTGGCGATTGGTCTGGCCCCTGGAATCCCCAAGATCCCGTTTGTTGTTCTCGCTGCGATTACCGCGTCGATGGCGTATTTAAGCCAGCAGAAAAGCGAACAAGAACAAGCCACGGCGGCCGCACAAATTGCGGCCAAGCCCGTTGCCCCTGCCGAAGAACCGATTGCCAAGGCTTTGGCCATCGATATTATTCGCCTGGAACTGGGGTATGGGTTGCTGCCCTTGGTGCAGGGCGAGGGGAATAAACTGACCGATCAGATCAAGGGATTGCGCCGCCAACTGGCCGAGGATATGGGCTATGTTCTGCCGGCCGTGCGGATTCAGGATAATTTACAGCTTCCGGCGAATACCTATGTCTTGCGGATCAAGGAAATTGAAACGGGGCGGGGCGATGTGCGGCCCGGTATGTTGATGGTGATTGACCCCTCGGGTCAACCGATTACCCTGCCGGGTGAAAGCACGACCGAACCGACCTTTGGCCTGCCCGCGATGTGGATTGATGAACGCTACCGCGAAGAGGCTCTCTTCCGCGGCTATACGGTTGTTGACGCGGCAACGGTCGTGACCACGCATTTGACTGAGATTGTCAAGGACAACATGTCGGATTTACTCTCCTATGCCGAAACGCAAAAACTTTTGGACGAACTGCCCAAGGAATACCAAAAACTGGTGGCCGATGTGATCCCCTCGCAAATCAGCATTGGGGGATTGCAGCGTGTTCTTCAAAATCTGGTGTCCGAACGCGTATCGATCCGCGATTTGCCCCTGATCCTCGAAGGTGTCGCCGAAGGATCCACCTTTACCCGCAATATTGCCATGGTGACCGAACATGTGCGCGCGCGTCTGGCGCGTCAGATTTGTGATTCGAATACCGGCGCGCATGGTCATTTGCCGTTGGTGACCCTTCAGACGCGGTGGGAACAGGCCTTTGCCGAAAGCCTGATGGGTGAGGGGGAGGAAAAACAACTGGCCATGGCGCCGAGTATTCTTCAGGAATTTATCGTGGCCGTGCGCGAGGCCTTTGATAAATTTGGCCAGATGGGGGAAAGCCCGGCCTTGCTGACCTCGCCGCTGATCCGCCCGTATGTGCGTTCCGTGATTGAACGGTTCCGGCCGCAAACGATTGTCTTGTCCCAGAATGAAATCCATCCCAAAGCGCGGATTAAGACGATCGGGCAGATTTAATTCCTAATCCTTTAGCCTTTTATAATAATTGACATAGTTATTATTTCTATGTATTTTCCTGTGCATGGATCTGACACGTTTATATACAAAGGCTGTAGGGCTGGCCCAGGGTTATACCGGATCGGAGAAAAGTTACCGTGCTTTTCTGGTGGCGGCGATCAAGTATGAGGATGCCGGGGGTGATGTTTCAAACATCAATCATCTTCTGGATACGGCAGAGCAGGCCTTTTGGGATCATGCGAAAGATGACGGTCTTCCAGGATTTTTAGACAAATTACAACATGGCGGGGCCAAGGTCTTTCGGCACGGTGCGGTTTTTATCCGGCCTGATCCAGCAGGACCAAAAGGAATATTGCCAGGAGAGGGTGATTTTACGCCAGCGCTTGAGGCACCGCGGTTACAAAACGTGATCCGAGCGCTTCGGTCCATCGATATTCTCTTTGATGATTTGGTTTTGGATGTCGGTACGGTTGGTACAAATCAAATGCGCCGATCCCCCTATATCATCGTGACGATCCCGCGGCTGAACGCCCAAATTGCGGTGGCGAACCAAGAAGACGAGGCGTTGTTTATCGCGAATCCGGCGATGTCATTTATGAACTGGACATTGTTTGAAAAACCAATGGCGGGGGTTGCCGGAGGTTTGTTTGAGCATGTGACGCGCGTGACACATGCCGGAAACTGGGAAAATAGATTACGGGGTGCTGTATTGGGGGCCTGTGATGCGCCGGGCCCAAAGGTGAATGTGGATGGGTATGTCAAGGCGCATCGAAAATCGAAATATCCCTTGACGGATGCGATGGTGGCGCGAATGGGGCGGATGTACCGGGATGAACATCCGAAGAAACAATATCCAACGACGGCCTCTGGGAGCGTTCCCCATCATATTGTGGTGGCGGTAACAGGGGACCCGAATTGGCAGGAAGAAACGTGGGGGGCTTTTGATGCTGCGGGACGAACAAGGATTCGTGGTTTGACGCAAAGTTTAAGAAAAATACTCGAATTCCACGGGTGCCATTATAATTTGACGGATGCGATGGTGGCGCGGATGGGGCGGATGTACCGGAATGAACATCCGGAGAAACAATATCCAACGGAAAATTCTGGTGTCATTCTCCATCATATTGTGGTGGCGGTGACGGGGGATCCGAATTGGCAGGAAGAGACGTGGAGGGCTGTTGATTCGGCAGGGAAGCAAAAATTGCGTGGTCTGACGCGAAGCTTGTCTCAGACGCTTCAATCCCATGGGTATCATTACAATCTGACGGATGCGATGGTGGCGCGAATGGGGCGGATGTACCGGGATGAACATCCGAAGAAACAATATCCAACGACGGCCTCTGGGAGCGTTCCCCATCATATTGTGGTGGCGGTGACGGGGGATCCGAATTGGCAGGAAGAGACGTGGAGGGCTGTTGATTCGGCAGGGCAGAATAAACGTCGTGGTCTGACGCAAAGTTTAAGCAAAATCTTTGATGCGCATGATCCAGACCGGAGGAAGAAATCGGTCATGTCCGGTTCGGATCAGGGGGTGGGACCAGGGATACCCGACACGACGGCCCTCGCCCCAGGAATGGGATGAAACTTTGGGCCTGATTTTATTATTTTCCTGCCTTTTTCGCCCTCTTGCAATTCGGGGCGCAATCGTATAAAACACCCTTCACATTTGGTGCGCGGGTGTAGCTCAGGGGTAGAGCGCAACCTTGCCAAGGTTGATGTCGAGAGTTCGAATCTCTTCACCCGCTCCAATTTCCCCGCCCAGTCTAAATAAATACATAATATAAACACTGCCTGCGGTGTGCGCTAACTCTGTGCGTTTTTTGGATTTTAAGCAAAAAAAAACACCGGGCTTGCGCCCGGCGAGTTGAACAGGGAGGTTTCACGTCTAGAAGACGCAAGGGTCATGGACCCTCAATCAATGACTGAACATTGATTTTGTTAGGATAGTTGAGTCGGAGCAGAATATAAAGATTAATTTTCGGGGTATAGATATGCAGAATTTGCATGACAAGACCTGAGTGAATCGAAATATGGCTACGATTCTTGCAAAATACTAGTATTTATATTTCAAGAATACAGAGGATGGGCGAAGAATTTCGCCTGATTTTATAAGAGTTTCCTTGAAAAATAATCCGTTTTTCGCTAGTGCTGATGCGGGCAGGGGGATAAAAGACAAACCCTTCGGCGCAGATTGAACACGGTAATGGTATAAATATGTCAAAAATAACATCTTTTCAGGGGCTAATCCTTGCGCTTCAAGCCTATTGGGCCGCGCAGGGATGTGTGATTCTCCAACCCTATGATGTTGAAATGGGGGCAGGGACGTTCCACCCGGCAACGGTCCTTCGTGCGCTGGGGGACAAGCCGTGGCGCGCGGCCTATGTTCAGCCCTCGCGGCGGCCAACCGATGGTCGTTACGGCCAGAACCCGAACCGTTTGCAAATGCATCACCAGTTCCAAGTGATCATCAAGCCCTCGCCGCAAAATTCACAAGAGCTTTATTTAAACAGTTTGCTGGCGATTGGGATCGACCCCCATCAACATGATTTGCGCTTTGTCGAAGATGACTGGGAAAGTCCGACGCTGGGCGCCTGGGGTCTGGGGTGGGAAGTGTGGTGCGACGGGATGGAAATCTCGCAGTACACCTATTTTCAACAGGTGGGGGGGATTGATTGCGATCCCGTGTCGCTTGAACTGACCTATGGGCTTGAACGCTTGGCCATGTATGTGCTCGACATCGATAACGTGTATGATCTGCCGTACAATGATGCCGGGTTCAAATATGGCGATGTGTATTTAATGAACGAACAGCAAATGTCGGCGTATAATTTCGAACATGCCGATGTCCCGCAACTTGTAGAGCAATTTGTGTTTGCCGAAAAATCATGCCGCCAGTTGTTGGATTCGAAACTGGCGCTTCCGGCCTATGAGCAATGCCTGAAGGCGTCGCATACGTTTAATTTGCTCGATTCCCGTGGGGCCATCAGTGTTTTGGAACGTCAGGGGTATATTGGCCGCGTGCGGGGGCTTGCGCGCGCGTGCTGTGACGTTTGGGCAGAAAATATTGCGGCCGCCGCGCATTGAAAGTGATGAATGATGTCTGAATTATTGATCGAAATTTTTTCTGAAGAAATTCCCGCGCGGATGCAGGAAAATGCCGCGCAGGGGTTTATGACTCTGATCACTGCAGGGCTTGAAAAAGCGGGGTTGTCATTTACAGGGGCGGAATGTTTTTCAACGCCGCGTCGGTTGAGCGTTTGTATTAACGGCATTCCGTCCGCCCGCGCGGCCTCGATTGAAGAAATAAAGGGGCCGCGTGTGGATGCCGCAGACGCCGCGATTGCTGGGTTTTTGAAAAAAAATGGGCTGACATCGCGTGATTCGTGTGTGGTCAAAAATATTGACGACGTGTCTTATTACATTGCGCAAAAGAAAAGCGCCGGTGGCCAAACGATTGATCAATTGGGGGCAATCATTGAATCGGCACTTTCGAATATGGCCTGGCCCAAATCCATGCGTTGGGGGACAAGCCGGATGCGCTGGGTGCGGCCGCTGCACAATGTTCTTGCACTTTATAATGGGGCGGTGATCCCCGGCGGTGTGTCGTTATCCGAAACCCAGCGATTGACGTTTAACAACGAGACCTGGGGGCATCGTTTTTTAAGTGATGGCCGTCCGATTGTGGTTAAAAACTTTTCGGATTATCAGGAAAAACTATATGCGGCGTCGGTGATTTTATCGCCTGTGACAAGGCGCGAAAAAATCTGGAAAGATGTTCAGGCCTGCGCCGCGGCGCAAGGTTTTTCGGTGAAAGAAGATCCGAAACTCCTGAACGAAGTCACTGGGTTGGTGGAATGGCCTGTACCGTTTATGGGGGCATTTGATGAGGAATTTTTATCGATCCCGGCAGAAGTGATTTCGACATCGATGCGGGAGCATCAACGGTATTTTTCAGTCTTGGGCCCTAACGGAAAATTGATTAATCGCTTTATTTGTGTCGCGAATATTGCCCCGAATGACAATGGGCGGACGATCATCTATGGCAACGAAAAAGTTTTGCGGGCGCGGCTCTCGGATGCACGGTTCTTTTGGGAACTCGATCAAAAGACAAAACTTGCTGATCTTTTGCCGCGCCTGGAAGGTATTCGTTTTCATGAAAAATTGGGGACTGTTGCCGAAAAATCAAAACGTATCGAATCCTTGGCGTGCCATATTGCGGATCAGATTGGGGCCTCGCCGGATCGTGCTGCGCGGGCGGGATTACTTTCCAAGGCGGATCTTGTGACCGGGATGGTCCGTGAATTCCCGGAACTTCAAGGCGTCATGGGTGGATATTATGCGCGTCTGTCAGGTGAAGGTGATGATGTTGCAGAGGCGATATCGACCCATTATGCGCCGGTAGGGCCGCATGATCGTTGCCCGCGCGCGCCGGTTTCTGTTGCGGTTGCGATGGCCGATAAAATCGATACGCTTGTCGGGTTTTTTAGTATTGGCGAAAAGCCCACGGGGAATAAAGACCCGTTTGCGTTGCGTCGGGCGGCGCTGTCGGTTATTCGCTTGATCCTTGAAAATGATTTGTCGCTTGATTTGCAAACCCTTTTAAAGACCGCAAATTTGGCGTATCAAAAATCGGACATTCCGGCCGGACTTCTTGATTTTATTCGGGATCGTTTTCGAGTTACGCTCATTGACGCGGGCTTTTCACACAAAGTGATTGATGCAGTATTTGCCGCCGTTCCGTTTACGGATTTGCGCATGATCCGTATGCGGATTGTCGATTTGTCGGGCTTTATGGGCACGACGGAGGGGCAGGCCGTATTGGCCGCGATGAAACGCGCGGGCAATATTTTAGATGCGGCTAAAATAACGGCGCCGTTCCCGGAACGTCGAATGGATTTACTTCGTTTGCCTGAAGAAAAAATGTTGGACGAGGCCATTCAGGCGCGGACCGCGGCGTACACCCAGGCCTTGAAAACACATGATCACGCCAAGGCGTTTTTGTTGCTCCATGAGATCGCGCCCTGCTTGCAGAAATTTTTTGATGGCGTCATGGTGATGGATCAAGAGATTGAGGTGCGACATAACCGTCTGGCGCTTGTGGCGTTGGCCCACCAGTTATTCGCGCAAATTGCGGATGCGCGGGTTCTCAGCGCATAGATTTACATTGCCAATTGGAATATAGGGTCGTTTTTGGCGGGCTTTTTCGGGTCGATTGAAATTGGGGGCGGTTCAATCGGTGCGCCGTTTAGCCCCGCAAGGTCAGAAAATGACTTTTGTGTTGGGTCCGAAAAATCCGTTCCCACTGTTGTCGACACGTAATTGGGTGCCGTATTGGGGCGGTGTGTTTCAATAGCGGCAAGCGGGTTGGCATGCGTTCCGGCCGCAACGTCAGCAAAACTCCGCTTGGCGTAGTTGATATCTGGGGCAAGAATCGGTGTATCCGCTCGCACTGTATCTGTTGCCTTTGCGACCGAACCGGTGGTTGGAATACGACTACAACTCAAGCCTTCGTCAACATACATCGGTGATTGGTCATCGGGGTCGTAAACAATCGCCCCTGTATCTATCATTTTATTTCGCGACGACGGTGTGGTCAGAAAATCATCCTCAGGATGCGCGGCTGCTTCAACGGCATCCATGATGACATGCCGAACAATATCTTCTTGATCGTCATTCCGTTGTTGTTCCGCGCGTGTTTCTTCTTCGGATGGGCCATAGGTCAACGGATCGTCGGCATCATGCCGGGCGGCGGCATTACGACCATGCAAAACACTAGGGTCCAGCGCCGGAGCTCCATGCGCGATACGAGTGGGGTTTGCGCGGAGGCTGCGGACCTGGCGGCGTTCATCATCGGTGTATGAATTTCGTGTCATGCTTTCAGTGTAACAAAGATGATACCCAAAAAGAAAGAAATTTTTTACGAAATACTTTATTAATTTAGGCCTATAATCCTTTACTTTCTGAAGAACCCCTTGATAAATTTGAGAAAAGGGGGCATTTTAGGATCGAAAATAAGTACTTGGATCGTCCGGATTAAAAATATCATGATTCGCCTCTCACGCCTGACCGATTATGCCATTGTCATTGTTGCGGAACTCTCGCGTCAGCCAGGGCAGTTATTGGCGGCAACCGAACTCTCGGCCAAGACGAAGATCCCCGAACCCACTGTTGCCAAGGTGCTTAAAATTTTGGCGCGGGCGCAAGTGTTGCAATCGGCGCGTGGCGTGAACGGGGGCTACGTCATCATGCGGGCGCTGTCCGATATTTCTGTGGGCGAGTTGATTGAGGCGATGAACGGCCCTATTTCCCTGACCGAATGTGTGGGTGAAGAAAGCAGTGATTGCCTGATTGCGGATAGTTGTTTACTCCGTGGCCGCTGGCAACCGGTCAACGCAGCGATCCGCGTTGCATTTTCAAGCGTTAAATTGTCGGATATGATTCGTACCGAATGCGCCGGATGCACGATGCACTCCCAGGAACAAAAGGCATTATAGACAAAAATGGTCGATGTCCGCACACGCGAAACTGTCGAGAATCTCGCAACCTATCAGGCCGGATTTTCAACCGATATTGAATCGGATCGTGCCCCAAAGGGCCTGTCCGAGGAAATCGTGCGTTTTATTTCTGCCAAGAAAAACGAACCCGAATGGCTTCTTCATCAACGGCTCCGTGCCTTTGCGCATTGGCAAAAAATGCCGGAACCGACCTGGGCAAAGTTATCGTTCCCGCCGATTTCTTACCAAGATGCGTATTATTATGCGGCACCCAAGACAACGCCCGGGCCAAAATCACTGGATGAAGTGGATCCACGGTTACTTGAAACGTATGAAAAATTGGGCGTTCCATTAAAAGAGCGCGCGATTTTGGCAGGGGTTGCGGTGGATGCTGTCTTTGATAGCGTATCGGTGGCAACGACATTTCGAGAAGAGCTTAAAAAAGCAGGCGTCATTTTTTGTTCAATATCGGACGCGGTCAAGGAACATCCAGATTTGGTTCAAAAATATTTAGGATCCGTTGTCCCGTTTCATGATAATAAATTTGCCTGTTTAAATGCGGCCGTGTTTACCGATGGATCGTTTGTATATATTCCACCCGGTGTCCGTTGCCCCATGGAACTCTCGACATATTTTCGGATCAATGAAAAAAAAACAGGTCAGTTTGAACGAACTTTGATCATTGCGGATCAGGGTTCTTATGTGTCGTATCTTGAGGGATGTACGGCGCCCATGCGCGATGAGACGCAACTGCATGCCGCGGTGGTTGAGCTTGTCGCGCTTGATGATGCAGAAATTAAATACTCAACCGTCCAAAATTGGTATCCGGGGGATGAGAACGGGAAGGGTGGTATTTATAACTTTGTGACCAAGCGCGGTCTTTGTGCTGGTGCGCGGGCAAAAATATCGTGGACACAAATTGAAACAGGATCCGCGATTACTTGGAAATACCCCTCTTGCGTTCTGCGCGGGGATGATTCCGTGGGTGAGTTTTATTCTGTTGCGATCACACATCATCATCAGCAGGCCGATACAGGCACAAAAATGATCCACATGGGCGAGCGCACGCGGTCGCGCATTGTTGCCAAGGGGATTGCGGCCGGCAAATCACAATCCACCTATCGCGGCCTTGTGAAGATGTTGCCAGGTGCCACGGGGGCGCGGAATTATACCCAGTGCGACAGTTTATTGATTGGAAAATCATGTGGGGCCCACACATTCCCGACGATCCAAAGTAAAAATGATACCGCGCAAATCGAACACGAGGCGACAACATCAAAAATTTCTGACGATCAATTATTCTATGCGCAGTCGCGGGGGCTTAATGCCGAAGATTCTGTTGCTTTAGTCGTGAATGGATTTTGCCGTGAGGTCATGCAAAACCTGCCGATGGAATTTGCTGTTGAGGCGCAAAAACTAATCGGGGTCAGTTTAGAAGGGAGTGTGGGGTGATGCTGAAGATTCATAACCTTTCCGTGGCGGTTGGTGACAAGATTATTTTGAACGAATTTTCATTGGACATCCCCTCCGGTACGGTGCATGCCATTATGGGCCCAAATGGGTCAGGAAAATCGACCTTGTCATACACGCTTGCAGGGCGTCCGGGGTATGATGTACGTGGCGGCACTGTATCGTTTTTAGGACAAGATCTTTTGTCGATGACGCCGGATGCGCGCGCAGCGGCAGGTTTGTTTTTGGAGTTTCAGTATCCGGTTGAAATCCCCGGTGTGCCGCTGACAACCTTTATCAAAACAGCATTGAATGCCATTCGTCGTACGCGTGGAGAAGACGAAATCCCGCCGCTTGATTTTCTGAAACGGCTTAAATCTTGCGCAGACAGATTGGGCATATCGGACGATATGTTGAAACGTGGGGTAAATGTGGGCGCATCGGGCGGCGAGAAAAAGCGCAATGATATTTTGCAAATGCAGATGCTGGAACCCCGTTTGTGCATTTTGGATGAAACGGATTCAGGCCTCGATATTGACGCGTTAAAAATTGTTGCGGACGGTGTAAATTCTTTGCGGGCAGGGAATCGTTCTTTCCTCGTGATTACGCATTATCAGCGCTTGCTTGATTATATTCAGCCCGATGTTGTGCATGTGATGGCGGACGGAAAGATTGTCAGATCCGGTGGTCCAGAACTTGCGCTTGATCTTGAAAAAACAGGCTATACGAACTTGCGCATGGGGGCGTGATGCAAACGATTCATGTCCAGGATAAAACTTTTCTTGACCATGCGGTGATGATTCATCCGGACATGGGGGATAAAGATTCAGATAGACATTTTGTCGTCGGGCATGATGCAGTATTAAATCTGACCTATCTGCACACCGCTCGGGCGTCTGTTCAAAGCAATATTGCCGTTGATCTTGTTGGCGTGCGCGCCTCTGTCCGGTTTTGTGGGGCGCAAATATTGACATTGGGTCAGCATGGGCAAATCATGATGACGGTGCGGCACATGGCCGAAAACACGTCATCGTCTCAGCAAATGCGCATGATTGCAGATTCGGGCAGCACCGGAAAATTTCACGGCAAGGTGATCGTCGAGCCTAATGGAAAAGACAGTGATGCGCGCCAAGTAACCCGCGGGTTACTGTTATCATCCCGTGCCGATTTGGTGGCGCAACCCGAACTTGAAATTAACACAGACGATGTGACTTGTACCCATGGCGCCAGTATTGGGCAAATCGATGCGGATCAATTGTTTTATTTGACCAGTCGCGGGGTTCCGATGGAAGATGCGCGGCGGATATTACTGCGTGCTTTCCTTGTGGGAGTATTTGATAATTTGTCCGAAACGCGCCAGCAGGAATTCATAGCGTATATTGATGTGGCATTGGATGGTCACGCATGACGACGAATGTACAAAAAATGACGGATGATAAAGGGATGATAATCTCGCCCTGGCGCAGGGATTTTCCTGTTCTTTCGAAACAAATGAACGGTATGCCGCTTTGCTATCTGGACAGCAGTGCGAGCGCACAGAAACCAAACAGTGTTATTTGTTCAATGACAGATCTGATGCAGAACGGGTACGCCAATGTGCATCGTGGTTTGTATCAATATTCATCTGAACTAACCCGGCGTTACGAAGATGTGCGTAATGGTGTTGCACGATTCATCGGCGCGTCATCACCTAATGAAATCATTTTTACGCATGGGGCCACAGAAAGCATCAATCTGGTTGCGCGGAGTTTAGGGACATTATGCCTGAACCCAGGCGATGAAATTATTCTGAGTGTGATGGAACATCACGCGAATATTGTTCCGTGGCAAATGATGGCCAAGGAACGTGGCGCAACAATTCGTGTAGTGCCGATGACGACCGCGTATGAACTCGACCGGGATGCCCTTGGGCAAATATTATCCTCGCGTACAAAAATTGTCGCCGTTACGCATATCTCGAACGTTTTGGGGACAATCAATCCGATCAAAGAAATCACGCACCAGATTAAGTCGTACAACCCAGAAATATATGTCTTGATCGATGGGGCCCAGGGCGCCGTACATACGCCTGTCGATGTCGCTGATATCGGGTGTGATTTTTATGCGCTCACCGGGCATAAATTATATGGACCAACGGGGGTTGGCGTCCTTTATGGTCGTGCGGATGTCCTTGACACCATGCCGCCTTATCAAGGTGGCGGAGACATGATTGAAACGGTTGATTTTTCCGACACAACGTACCGTGCCCCGCCGCATCGTTTCGAAGCCGGGACACCGCCCATCCTTGAGGTGATTGGGTTTGGCGCTGCCATCGATTATATAGATCAGATTGGCTGGCCCAACATAACGGCACATGAACATGAATTAACGATGCAACTTGAACAGGCGCTCTCAAGAATACCAGAGATCACGATCTATGGTCCAAAGGGGGAAAATCGGGCAGGTATTTTTTCATTCACGGCATCGTGGGGGCACGCAAGTGACATTGCGATGATTTTGGATCAAAGCGGCGTTGCCGTGCGTACGGGGCATCATTGCGGGATGCCGCTGATGCGTACGCTGGGCGTGCCAACGACCTTGCGCGCGTCCTTGGCGCTTTATAATAATGGATCCGATGTTACCACGCTGACGACGGCGCTTGAAAAAGCACGAAGGATGCTCACATGAATACACAGAAAAAAGATAATGCTCCGGTCGTTCCCCCGCATCTGCAAGGTCCGATCAAGGCCTATGCCGACAGCGACATGGTTAAAAATGCCGTGGGAGAAGAGTATGATCGCCTGGCCGAACCGCCGGGTGTTGATCTGCCCCGCGATCATCCGCTTTGTGTGCCGATTATTGCTGTGCTACGTGATGTGTATGACCCAGAAATTCCGGTGAATATCTATGAACTGGGATTGATCTATTCTGTTACGATTACGGGCGGGCCAGCGGGCGCGGATGTGCAGGTGAAAATGACATTGACATCACCGGGATGCCCCGTTGCCCAGGAAATGCCCGGTATGGTTCAAAATGCGATTTTTCCGATTGAGGGTGTGCGTGATGTCGAGGTTGAGATTGTGTGGGATCCGACATGGAATCCGGCCATGATGGCGGAAACCGCGAAAATGCAGCTCAACATGTTTACGTGACCGGGGAAGAATAAAAATGGGCTTTGCACTCACCACAAAAGAAATTCATGTGACAGACGTCGCGCGCCACTATTTCCGCGGGGTTTTGGCGGGTGCGCCTTCTGGGTCCGGGTTGCGCCTCTCGGTGCGTTCAGGCAAAGGATGCGGGGGGAGTGAGTATGATTTAAGCATCGTGCCGGGTGCGTTGCCGGGGGATGAGTGCCTTCAAGTCGAGGCCGACCTTGCTATTTTTATCCCCGTACAAGATACGCTCAAATTATTCGGCGCGACGATTGACTATCACACAGACGCGATGGGCAATGCACGGATTGACATTCGAAACCCAAATGAAAAGGGGCGGTGCGGTTGCGGGGAGAGTGTGGTGTTGTAATCTGAATCCACAAGTGAACAAATAAAAAGACCGCACGTGGTGCGGTCTTTTTATCGATCAACCAAGATCTTTGATTTAATTAACGACCGCTCGGCGATGGTGCCGCAAAGGTCATGTTGGCACCCAAACGACGGGATCCGATATTCGCATTCGCTGCCACGGCCATATTGACCGCGCCGTTGTTACGACCCGCTGCCAATTGCGTTAATCTCATTGCTGTGTTCATGTTCCCTAACCCTCTTTTGTTGTGAGTTGTTGTTGTTTCGCATACAGCCTTAATAAATCGTCGTCCGAAGACTTGTTTATTAACGCTTTATAAATATCATTGTGCCCAAGTCCCGCAAGAGAGTCAAGAAAATCCGTATCTGATTGATCTTTCTTAACAATTTCATCTACTATTATACATAAATTTTTGATAATGTCAACATTTTTGATTGCATGCCAAGTGGTCCAGGTGTCGTCATCCACGTCATTTCCTGGTCGGGCAAAGCCCAAAAGGTTCTGTTCCACCTCGCGCAGTGCCCCGGCATAAAGGAGCGCCAGCCGCGCTGACGGGGTGCTCCGTGGGGTGAGACAGACAAAAACACATTTACTTTCAGGGACATAAATCGATTCTTCTCGCCCTTTAAGGAATTTTATCATCACGCGCTGCTCATCCGCCATTTGGATGAGTCGCCGGGCTGTGCTGCTGGGGCTGAGCCGTGCGCGCAACGCATCAATCAGTTTTGTTCCGATATCGGGGTTCGCGCTGTAATCTTGAAGAACGCGGTCGGCAGTTTGATCGCCAAAGGTGTCTTGCAGGTTATTTTTTATGTCATCGGTCATATCGTTATACCTTATTTTTTAATCGCGGAGAAGCGCTGTGCCGGCGGCCGTTCCCCCCGTGATCATATTCCGGGCGAGCATATGCACCCGCCCATTGGGGTCAACGCGCAATTTGGCGCGGACCAGCGTGCCGTCCATAAAGAGCGGCGTATCCACCATAAATCCCCCATCTGATTCTTCTGTGATATCGTATTTTGGGTTTCCGTGTCCAAAGGCAAATCCAGGTGACACATCGAAATTACTTTGATCCTGATAGGGATATTCGTTCGGATCCTGAACCAGGAAAACTTCACCGGCGTCCTGCACCACAGCAAAGAAATAAAAATTCAGATAGGCGATGATGTTGCTGTGGGTCAGTTTCAGGTCCCCAAGTGTGGCAAGTGTGGCGAGCGGCGCATCGGTCCCATCCAGATAAAAATAACGTTGGCCATCACTTAAATAATGCAGCGAGAAAATCGGCATTGAGGCAAAACTGGTCAAGCGGTACAGCCGAAATTGTTGGTAAAAGGGCAGGGGTGTCATCTTGCCCTCCGACGTTAAAGGCGCAAACAACACCGCTTCCCCTGACGTTTTGACAGCGTCGAGGAATTGCAAAAGCGCGGGCTTATCAAGTAATTGCCATTTCATTGGGGCGGACAGGATGGATAAGGTGTGATGGGGCCGAAATCATCAGAATCTAAGCCTCATCATGGCACACGGGCCCCATGATCACAAGCGGACAAGCGGGCGTTGTTTGTCTTATGTCGCGTGGGTAAGCCCCAGGACTTCGGCGGCGCGGCGTGCCGATTCGGGAGTGATCACCTGGCTTCCCGTGACAACGCGCTGTGTGCCGTCTTTTGCCGTGAAGACAAATGTATCTTCAGCATCTCGGCTTGGGTGCGCGCAGATGTGTTCTGTGACGAGTTCGCGACGACGAAAGGCCCAAGAAAGCCGGTTGAGGCCCCGTGCCAGTACAGAAAGGTTTCGGCCATTGGCAGGTTGTTTTGCAATGTCATATAGCCCTGTGCCTGGAACCGGAAGATTTTTAGGATTTTGTGCATGGGCATCCGCAAAAGCGGAAGAAAGGCGAAGTATAGATTCTCCATGCAGATGGGTTTTTTTGACGAGCTGATCAGATAAAGGAGGAAGATCAAGAACGGCTTCATGTGTTTGAAATACCGCCTCTTCTGGAGAAATCTCCCCCTCCATATACCCGATATAGCTTGCCGTTGCCAAATCGTGAACAGCATGGATATGATCTTGTGGCTTTAGGCCCTTTCGGTCTTGTTCGATTTCTAGGCGCATCGAATTGAGCGTGGTTGGCGTGCTGGCGGTTGGGTCATGATTTGCCCAAGCAGAGAACCACGGGAAATCCCTAAAAAACTGAAGTTCGCGACGTGTAGGAGTTTGGCGGTTTGGCATGAGGGTCTTCTCCTGTTCCATAAGATTTTATGGATGCTGTTATATGGTATATTCTTTATTTCTGTCAATAAGTATATTCTGAGCGCAGGTGAGGTCAGACGAGACAGTCCATGTGCCGCGCCGTATGAAAGACGATTATATTTATGTATAATTATGTCGCGGCGCTAGCTATGCCGCTTTGGTGCCGCGTGTGTCGCCGGGGCTGTTTTGATCGCCTTATGGCGCTTAATCTCGCGCACCAGATCAAAGATTTCCTGGACGGCAACATGGGACGAGCTTTCGCTTTCGGCGACACCTAATCCGCGCAGCATGGATGATGCAAAGGCCACACGGTTCCCGAGGGTCGATGTGGCGATATCCACCTGCATCTGGGCCAGCGTTTCGACCATTTGCGCAAAAATCCCCGCGCGCGGATTAATCCGGTTGAGCACAACCAAGGCGGGCACGCGTTCGGCACTTGCGCGGCGCAAGGTTTCACCGCATGCCCAAATATCCATGGGCGAGGGTTGAACGGGGACCAGCACCAAATCGGCCTCGCGCACCGCAATCGTTGCATCGGTTTGGGTATGCGGGGGCGAGTCGATTAAAATCACGTCGTACCCTTGAGATTTCAGGTTTTGGATCTCTTTCCGCAGGCGCCACCCCTGAAGCTGTTGATGGGTGATCGTATTGGCGTCACCCAGTGTTTTTTGGCGCATCGCAAACCAGTAGGACAGTGACGCCTGGGGGTCGATATCAATCGTTGCAACGCGCGCACGGGCACACACAAACCCAACGGCCAATTGGGCGGCCAGCGTTGTTTTCCCCGCGCCGCCTTTTTGTTGGGCAATCGTAATGACTTTTGCGGTCATTTCTTTTGGTTCTCTCCCGATCATTTTTGTTGAGTCGGGGATGATCCTGTGGCATTTAAAGGCAAAAGAAAAGGGATTTTTGAAAAATGCTCACAGCTCTGTCCACAGAATCCCTAGCGCGCGCGGCGGCGCTTCTTGCGGCGGGGGATGTGGTGGCCTTTCCGACCGAAACGGTCTATGGCCTGGGTGCCGATGCGCGGGTCGGACGAGCGGTTGCAAAAATCTATGAGATAAAGCAAAGACCGTCATTTAATCCATTGATTGTGCATGTGAAAGATAGGCTTAAGGCTGAGAAGATTGCGGTGTTTAATGGCCGGGCGCGGGCGGTGGCTGATGCGTTTTGGCCGGGGCCGCTCACCCTGATCTTACCGCTTTTGCCAGGGGCGGGGATTGATCCGCTGGTGAGCGCGGGGTTGGATACCGTGGCCCTCCGTGTGCCGGCCCATCCGGTCGCCCAGGATTTATTGCGCATGTTTGGGGGGCCGATTGCGGCCCCAAGCGCGAATCGGTCAGGGAGGCTGTCGCCGACGTCGGCCATCCATGTCGAGCAAAGTTTTGGGGAGGATGCCCCATTTATCCTGGCGGCGGGGTCAAGCATGGTCGGCCTTGAATCAACGATTTTGGACTTAACCCAGGCGGATCCCGTGATTTTGCGCCCGGGCGGGATTACGCCCCATGATCTGGCGGGGATTCTGGGCGCGCCCCCACCCGTGACACACGGGGTGGTTCAGGATGGAGAGGCCGCGCGGTCGCCGGGATTGCTTTTGAAACATTACGCGCCGGCTGTGCCGCTGCGTTTAAGGGCGGTGGATGTTCAAGCGGACGAGGCGCTCTTGGCATTTGGCCCCACCCGGTTTATGGGTGTGGTGGGGGGTGGGTTTGCAGACGACTTGCCAGATCACATGATCCGAAATCTAAGCAAAACAAGTGATCTTATTGAAGCAGCAGGAAATTTATTTCGTATGCTATATGATTTGGAAGAATCGGGTGCAGCCAGAATTGCGGTCATGGATATTCCGGCCGTAGGGATTGGGATGGCGATAAATGATCGCCTGATCCGCGCAGCGGCGTAGGGGCGAAGTCTTAATAATATATATAATATTCAAAACATCTTTCTCAGACTAAAAATCCCATCCATGATAAGCGTATGGATATCTACGATTCTCATTATTATATCTCCCCATCACGCCGGTATTTGACGCTTGCGGGGGCTTGTCTTTTGGCGATTTTATTGATTTGGGGACCCCTTGATACAATCTGGCCGCTATCCCTGGCTGCAATTGGCATGGATATGATGTGCACCTTTTTTCATGAAATCGGGCATTCGGTGTTTTCCTGGCTGTTTGGCTATCCGTCGTTACCGAGCTTTGATTTTCAACATGGCGGTGGGATGGAATATCATTTGGACCGGGTCCCTTTCTTTGAATGGGGCTTGATGGGCGCCGCCGCCTATGGTGTTTGGTTTATCGCGCGCCTGCACATGGGGTTTGGCATTGCCGCTGGGGTCCTGTTCCTGCTTTATGCCGCCGCGATGTTCAGCGAGTTTCATAATGTGATTGTCTTGTTCATGGGGAATGGTGCCGAAATTGCGATCGGGTCGTTTATCCTGGCCCGTGTCATTTTTGATGCCGTCCCCCCAAGGCCCGCCGAGCTTGAGGTGCACGCTTTGGCCGGATGGTATTTACTGCTGGACCCCATACGGCTTTCCTGGGGGTTAATTTTTGATCCCGAGGCACGCGAAATCTATTGGACCCAGAAAGGATCCGAAGGCTTTGGTGATTTTTCAAGGATTGCCGATTATTTTGGCTTTGCAAACGAGGTTCCTGTCGCGTGGTTTTGCATTCTGATGGCGGTTTGTGGGCTTGCCGCGCCGTTTGTTTTGAAGTGGAGACGGGCTTCCCTTTAATCTTAATAAGGAATTTTAGACCATCCAAAACAAAAACCCCCAGGGAAACCGGGGGTTTTGTTCGTTTTATATTTTACGAAGATTATTTATTCACGGCCTTGCCCATTGGGTGCTTTTCTTCCACCGTTTTCTTGAGCTTGTCGCCCAGGATATGGGTGTAGATTTGCGTGGTCGCGATATCCGCATGGCCCAGCATTTTTTGGACCGAGCGCAGATCGGCACCATTTTGCAGCAGGTGGGTTGCAAAGGCGTGACGCAGAATATGCGGCGACACCTTGGTCGATTCCAGACCCGCATCATGCGCCAAGTCTTTGAGCAACTGGGCAAAACGTTGACGTGTCAGGTGGCCGGAATCAGAGGTGCGTGAGGGGTAAAGCCACTGGGCCTGACGACCTTTGTCATCCCCAGAGACGAATTCCATCCGCACATCCATATAGTTTTTGAGGGCCTTTTGCGCGGATTCCGACAGGGGAACCATGCGTTCACGTCCGCCCTTACCGGCAACCATCAGGAATTGACGGCCCGGACCAATCGCGGCGGTGGGCAGTCCAACAAGTTCAGAGACACGCAGGCCGGTGGCGTACAGCAGTTCCAGCAAGCAGACGAGGCGTAAGGAATCTTCATCCCCGCCACGCGCGGCCGTTTTGATGAGTTGGTTCACTTCAGCTTCCGACATTGTGCGCGGCAGCGTGCGTGTTTGTTTCGGACTTTCGATCGTGGTGGTCGGATCATCCTTGCGGCCATTTTCCGACACAAAGTAACGATAGAATTGACGCAAGGCCGACAAACGACGGGCGACAGTACGCACCGCGATTTGGTTTTGGTTTTGACCCTTCACGTGGATTTTGGCCGACAGCATGGTCAAATAGGCCTTCAGATCATCGGTCGTCGCTTTATCGATGTCCGTTTGACGGTCACGACGCAAATACAGGCTGACATCGGCCAAATCACGCCAGTAGGCATGACGGGTGTTTAACGCTGCGCCGCGTTCCGCGGTCAGCATATCAAGGAATGCATCAATTGCCGGATGCAAATTCGGTTTTGGTAGTGCCGGACGGCCAGGACGTGCCATTTTCTATTCTCCCGTAGATGTAACCCCAAGAAGGACGGTTGTCGCGATCTGCCGCGCCTCCTCTTTTAACCCAACGGCCACAAATCCATCAAGGACAGCGGCCAGAACGTCAGGATCAAGATCCTTTGGTTCCTGGGCTTGTAAAAGCAAAAGGCTTGCCAGAACCACCCGACCGATGTGACCCTTTTCGGTCCCTTCGCTCAAGTGGCGCCGCAACGTTTGACCATTCATTACATAATCGTAACGTCGTGTCAAGTCCGTTTTCTTTTCATAAACGACAGGCGGAGTATCGATAAAAACGGGCGGCTTGTCAAGTAAATCTGTAAAGATTTTCACAATTTTTATTAAATTGTGATTTTTCCCGGCTTTTGCTTGAGAAAAATCAAAGGGAAGCTGGATATCGTCTTTTAAATCGCCGCGCATGGTCGCCAAAAGGAGAAGCGCGGTCGCCTCTGGGTCGTGTTTTCTGGGGGTGGGAAGCGTCGCGAGGAGGCGTTTTGACCAAAATGCCACTCGATTCGAATCCGTCATCAACAGAATCGCCAAAACTTGGCGTAAAGAGGTATCCGATAGCGTTTGATGATCGGGTATCTTTTCAAGTGTCGGGGCAAATAACACCTGAATTTTAGGGGGAAGATCGGGAAGTATCCCTAAAAGCGCGGACAGGCGTTCGCCAGTAGAGAGGGCGTGATCTGTGCGCTGGGCTGTATATAAAGCGGCTGCGCGAGACCATAGATCATTGTTTTTTATAGGGTCTGAAACGCTTTGAGCAGGGGGTGTTGGCGGGGTGATGTCGCCAGATTCTGCATAAAGTTTAAGCCGCAACGGGAAAGGAAGATCGCCTTGATTCGCAAGAACTCCGGCAGCTTCAGGATTTAAATCCTTTGGCAGATCCAGCACAAGCGGCGCGGCTAAGGTGATTCCTGGTACATAAGGGCGTGCCGCAATGGCAATAGGCCCGAGTGGGAGGAATGATTCGATCGTTGCGGCGGTCAAAATCGGCGATTTTGCAGCAAAAATATGGTCTGGCGTGGTTTGAAACGGACCGTAGAGCAGGGGCGCAGCAGCGACATTTGAGGCCGGGGTATCGTCGCTATTTGGACTTCGCGCCATGAATCCCGCGCAAAAGGGCAATAAATCATGGCGTTTTGGAATATATTTATCGCTGGGTTCCAAGACATTGCGGTTAACTTGCACTTCGACGCAGGCGACGGAGGGCTGTTTCGAAAGGATCAGCGCATAGGCCCCACTTGCTACCAGGCGTGCGTTTGGATTCTCTGGCGCAATATGCGTATAAAGGCGTGCGGCCGCATCAGAGGCGCTAAATTCGATCATTTTTTCAAGACGAAGATCGAGGAATCGGTTGCCCTCCGGCCAAGGCGCGTCGGTCAATAACAAACGACGAATCAAAGGGAGTGTTGTAGGCCAATTGGTACGCGGCGCAAGCCCACCCATCATCCGTTCAAAATCAGAAGACAAAAATCCGTCCCATAGATCCGGAGGAAAAGCGCCTTCTTCCACGCTGCCGATCAGACCGTGCTCATTTCCCTTGAGTGAGGGGGATGTTGACCGATCGGCGGTAAATCCGGCGGTTAATCCTTCTCGAAATTGATGACCTGTCGCCCGTGAAATCGCGCCAATTTCAACTTGTTTTTTGGGTGATGACGGGGCGGCCCCGGGTGTTGCAGACAAGCTTGTCGAGGCCAGTAAAAAGGGGGCCAGCAAAAAACACATACGCGCAATTCGGGATGAAAATCTATAACGAGGGGCATTAAAAAACTGTCGCCCCAGCGAAGGCTGGGGCCCCGTAACGTCTCGAGATCCCAGCCTTCGCTGGGATGACACAATAACTTTTTTAAATTTATTTGTTATAGGAAACATAGAAAGAAAAACAATCTTATTTTATTCATCCGAAAGGGGGGCAGTTGCCGCGGCCGTCGGGGCTGCAGGTGTTGTTGTGGATAAAGGTTTGGGCGCCGGGGGTGTTCCGAACGCGTCCTTGGGGGTGAGTGGGCGAATCACTGTTGTTTGCCGGATATCGGGGGTTGTCATCGTAAAAAAGCCAAAGACGATGCCGCCCAAAATTAAAAGAAAAAGAAATAAATACGCCAAAGCTTTCATGTTCTTCGTATCCTGTAAACGTTATATCCCACGTGGTTAAAGTGATTTGCGGGGGCTGTCAATGCGACGAAAGCTACCTTTTCTTGTATGTCATCTTGCCACCGCCTGGATCAAGGCTTATCATGATTCTCTAATATTTGCCTGTGTGAGGGGAAAATAATGCATATACAAAATCGACCTGCTGGGGGCGGGTACGATCAACATCATATGGCGCGCAGCGTCCGGGCAAGTTTGGATCGTCCGGTTGTGCTTTTGGGGTTGATGGGATCTGGGAAAAGCCGTTTGGGCCGGATGCTCGCCCGGGCCCTTGATGTCACCTTTTATGATTGCGATGCCGAGCTTGAACAATCCGCTGGACGTCGCGCCCACGAGATTTTTGAACAGATCGGGGCGGAGGCTTTTGAACAGGCCGAAAACCGAATTCTTCAGCGGCTCGTTTCTCAGAACGATATGGCCGTCATTGCAACAGGCGGGGGTGTCTCGATGCCGCCCGATTTACTGGAGACGGTTTTTACCAAGGCCGTGACGATTTGGGTCCGGGCCGATTTGGATTTAATGGTGGCGAGGACGACGCGCGGTTTGCCGCGGCCACATTTATCGGGTCATGATCCGCGTCCTATTCTGGAGGGGATGATGGCGCGGTACCATCCGCTTTATGCGCGTGCGGATGTAATTGTCGACAGCCATGACGGTCCTGCGGCCGAAGTGCTCCACCAAACGCTTTATGCCTTGAATGCGCGGATATCAAAGGTTGCAGCAGGGTAGTAAGTTGGTTTTAAGGGTAGAGCTTGATCCCTTTCTCTTTTTTTTTTGATAATAATTCAAAAAGGGAGAGATATGATGCCAGATATATTGATCGGTTCGAGGCAGAAATTTTTGTGTCGGGCTTTTGGCCTTAAAGAAACTTATCATCTTTACACTGATCATAATCCCTTTACGACGCGGCGTCGTTGGAATATCGGGCGTTCGTGCCAAGATTTGGCAGTGTTCAGAATGGCCGCCGGGTGCCGTGGCCATGAATTCCCGGCCCATTCGTTGATTGATGATGTCGCGACAAAACAACTCCCGAATCTTTGCCCCTCGTTTCGAACGCCTGTCTCCAGGCCTGTCCGTGTGTCGGGAATGAGTGTTCTGATGGGTTCTTTTTTAAAATTTCTATCGATGGAAACGTCGACATCCCAAAAAGTTCAACTGATAAAAGGGCTGTCGCCGGAATAATTATTTCCCGACCCCGGCATCGCCCGCTTGTAAAAAGGCCGGGCATAAAATCACGACAAACAAAGCCGGCAGAAAAAACAAAATCATCGGCACGGTCAGTTTTGGGGGCAGGGACGCGGCTTTCCGTTCCGCTTCGGCCATGCGCTGGTCGCGCAAATCATCTGCAATCACTTTCATCGCGTTTGACACCGATGTCCCGTATTGTTCGGCCTGAATCATCGCCGTGGCAAAAGACCGGGCCGACCCACTGCCCACGCGCCGGGCGAAATCTTGAAGTGCCGCACGGCGGTCATTCAGCATACCCATTTCTGCACTTAAGATACCAAGTTCCTGGGCAAGCGTGGGGGAATGTTCGGCAACTTCTTCGGCCACACGGTCAACCGTTTGTTCAAGTCCAATCCCACCCTGAACACAGATGAGCATCATATCGAGCGCATCCGGAAAGGTAATCGAAATTTCCTGTTGGCGCTTGATGATATGATTTTTAACCAAAATGCGGGGCAGCATCATGCCGAAAAACGGAACGCCCGTCATGACAAGCATGACAACGGCGGGAGAGAACTCGGTCTCTGACTTCCAAAAAACCAGAAGACAAAAGAGCCCGAGAATAATTGGTAAAACAATGCGTGCGACCAGATAATACATGGGCGCCTTGGGGTCGCGGATCCCCGCTTGGAGCATTTGGTCGCGCAGACGCTCGCCAATGGCGCCAAACATGGTTTGCGTTTTATAGACAGCGGCCAAAGATTCGCGCGCCGACATTGATTTTTCTTCACGGCCTCGGTTATTGACGCTGTGCATGGTTTGTTCAAACAATGCCTTGCGTTTTTTCTCGATGACGTCGCGGTAAAGTTCTTTCTTTTCCTGGCGGTTTAAAAAAGGTAAAGCGAAAGCGATAAAAGACAGTGCGGCAATCAAGGCGCTGCCAAAAATGATGACACTTTCATCGATGAAGTCAAAAAAATTGCCCATCGTTTTATACCTTAAAATTGATCATTTGCCGCATGATCAGCATACCAATCATCATCCAACACACGGCGCAGGTCAGATAAAATTTTCCCGATGATGTCGTGAACAAAAGGCCGATATAATCGGGGTTGATAAAATAGAGGCCTGCCGAGACGACCACGGGCAACGCGCCGATGATTCCGGCGGATGCTTTCGCTTCGGCCGAGAGGGCCTGGACCTTGCGGCGCAGACGAAACCGCGCGCGGATAAGAGAGGACAGGTTCAACAGAACATCCGACAACGACGACCCGGTTTGTTGTTGAATGACAATGCCGGTTGCAAACATATTGACCTCGGCAAGCGGCATGCGCTTGTTCATTTCGATGATCGCTTCACCCAAAGGAACGCCGATACGTTGATTTTCGTAGACGCGTGACATTTCTTCGCCCAAGGGCCCATGAAATTCACGCGCAACCATCGCAATGGCTTCTCCCACCGGCATCCCGGCTTTGAGTAACCGCACCATTGATTCAAGCGCATCCGCAAAATCTTCAAGGAATTTCTTTTGACGTTTTTTTGTTTTGATCCGTAGAAAAAGGCGCGGCACGCCGAAAAAGCCGACGACGAACATCAACATATTGACGATCATGACACCGCCAAAAAACAGAGATAAAAGCGCCGTAACAACCCCCGCGATGACAGATCCAATCCAGAAATGTGCAATAGGCGCCGAGATTCCAGCGTGAACCATCATATCGTGGATGGTGGCACCGCTTGCCTTTTTTTCAACAGCATTTGATTCCTTTAGTTTCTTCGCAAGGTCCGCGCGGCGTTTATCGCGCACGCCTTGTTGGCCAAACCCGACAGACCCCGTTCCAGACCCTCCGCCGATGATGGCCAATTTTTTCTTGCGTTCTTGATCGTCCTGCATGCGGATTGCAAGGAAAATCCCGGCACCACCGGCGGCGATAACAATAACCAACAGGATGATGTAGAGAATTGGCATGAACGTTACCCGTAGGCTTCTTCCATGGCATCAAGAACGTATTTCTCGACACCAAATTGTCGTGCCTTATCATAGAATTTTGGCCGAAGACCCGATGATTTTAGGCGGGTAATCAATTTACCATTCGCGTCTTCACCCAGAAATTCTAAGACAAATAAATCCTGCATTGTCACGACTTCGCCTTCCATCCCGGTAATTTCCGAGATATGGGTTAAACGCCGTGATCCATCCCGTAAACGTTGCACTTGAACGATCACATTGACGGCCGAGGCGATTTGTTCGCGCACGGCCTTGGCCGGAAGGTTTAATCCCCCCATCGCGATCATATTCTCCATGCGGCTGATGGCTTCGCGTGGGTTGTTTGCGTGAACCGTGCCCATCGATCCGTCGTGACCGGTGTTCATGGCTTGCAGTAAATCAAACGCTTCGGGGCCGCGCACCTCGCCGACGATGATGCGTTCGGGCCGCATCCGGAGGCAGTTTTTAACGAGATCCCGCATGGTGACTTCCCCCACCCCTTCCAGGTTGGGGGGGCGTGTTTCCAAGCGCACCACGTGTGGCTGTTGTAATTGTAATTCGCACGCATCTTCGCAGGTAATAATCCGTTCACCGGATTCGATATAACGGGTGAGAACGTTGAGCATGGTGGTCTTCCCAGAACCCGTCCCGCCTGAGACCAGAACATTCACGCGCGAGCGACCAATCGCCATGATCAGCTTTGCGGCGCTGGGGGTCATCGATCCAAATTCAACGAGTTTTTCGAGCGTCAGTTTCTCTTTTTTAAATTTTCGGATGGTCATGCAGGCGCCATCTACGGCCAACGGCGGAATAATCACGTTCACGCGCGATCCATCTGGCAGACGCGCATCGCACATGGGGGATGATTCATCCACACGACGGCCAATGGCCCCCACGATGCGTTGGCATATTGTCACCAAATGCTGATTATCCCGAAAGTTGACTTCCGTGCGCTCGATCCGGCCCTTGACTTCGATATAGGTAACTTCAGGGCCGTTAATCATGATATCGGCGATATCATCGCGCTCTAACAGCGGTTCAAGGGGACCAAAGCCCAGCATATCATCGCCGCATTCTTTTGCAATTTGATGAAGTTCGGTCGGCGTTAAATCCAAATTACGAAAGCGGGCGATTTCTTCAACAGCCGATTGGACTTCTTCGCGCGCGGCTTTGGCCTCCATGCGGGCCAAGGCCTTGAGGTCGATGCCGTCGCGCAAATCCGCCCAAATACGTGCCCGCGCACGTTGTAAACGCACGCTACTTGTCGTGTCGGGAGCATCACTTTGAGAAGATGTGGCTTCGGTATGCACCTTGAAAACGTCTTCCTCAAGAGGACGGTCGGTGGGAGGGGGCGGCGGCGCAGCGGGTGCGATCACCGTTTCGACCAAAGCTCGCGGAGGTTCAGGGATAGAGGGTATCGCTGCAGATTCTGGGATTGGTGCGGGTCCCGGTGCAGGCGCCGCAGAAATAGGGGAGGACGGAAGAATCGGCGGCACAGGTGCGTGTGCTGAAAAGCCCATCGGCGCAGGTGGCGGGGATGGGGACGCCGAAAAATTTGGCGGCGGCGGGGGAAGTCCACCCGATGGCTTTTTTCCAAACATGTTACTTTCCCGGTTTGCGGAATAGACTATCGAACAACCCTGCGCTCGATGGTTTCGTTGCAGGTCGATCTGTTGGAGAGACGTTGATTTGTGCCAGAAGTTCAGAAATCATCCGTTCCGTGCCTTTCTGGGCCCCCAGAATTTTGGTTTGTGATTCTGCGCCAATGACTAAACGCGGGTCAAACGGGATGGTTAGGGCAACTTTTTGTCCCAGTGCCGCTTCGATATCCGATTTTCCAACCTCTGCACCTGGGGCGATATTGCTCATGTTGATGAGCAGGTGCATCCCCTCAAATTGTCCACCATGAAGTTCCAGAATTTCGTTCGCGAGGCTGCGTGCCAGACGCAACGACGATAACGTGGGTAGAGAGACCAGCATGACATGCTGGGCCCGTGAAAGAATAAGGCGCTCTATCGAAGGCAGAACCCCCGACAGATCCACAACGACATAGGGCGTGACGCTTAAAAGCCGATCCAGAATGCGTTCAATATGATCTGCGCCCACTGGATCCTCGAGGATTCGGTCGTTGCCGGTTCCGAGTAAACTCAAGGATTCGCCGGCTTTGATGAGCATACGGTTTAAGGCATTCGGGTCTGTTGCGGCGGCGGCACGTGCGGCTTCTTGCAATGTCGCCACGGGCTCAAGGCCAAAGGCCACAGAAAGGTAAGATCGCCCGCCAATCGTATCCATCAGAATTGTTTTTTGTTGTTGATTCTCAGAGAGACCATAGGCCAATGCACTGGCGACGGTCGATGCGCCAACGCCGCCCTTTGCTCCGACAACTGCGATTAACTGGCTGCCACTGGCGCCCATTTGTTTGATCAGAACACGTGCGGCGACATCGGCAACGGTTTGTGTTTGTAAGGGGCGGACTAAATAATCCTCAACCCCCAGATTGATCAGGTAACGATAAAGTGCCACATCATTGACCGGGCCAATGACAACCGCGTCGGTACCTGCCGAGCAGACGCCAGCCAGTTGTTCCAACATTGCTGTAAAACTGGAATCAATGACATCGGTATCGAGAAATAAAAGATTAGGGGAGGGGGCGTTGGCATAGGCTTGAATGGCACTTGCCACATCGCCCTGGCGCACATCAAATTTGACCCGGGCAAAGCGCCAATCTTGCGAGAGTGCCCCAATCGCCGCACGCGTTTCTTCGTGATTTGAAAAAACCGAAATCGCCCCTGCGGGCAAAAGAACAGACGAGGCAGAAGAAGCCGGTGTCGACATCTTGATGAATCCTTCACGCTACCTGACTTTGATTAAAGCACAGACTTGTTAATACACTCTAAACCTTTTAAGAGCGGCAAGATCTATCCATAAAACCAAAGCGAAAGGGCTGCACGATCATACATCGCACGGCCCGGCCCGGGGCATCCTTCCCCGGTTATTTGATCGATTCTGAGGCGTTATTTCCGCTCAGTTTCTTGAAATCCTTGCCGTCACGATAATCTTTAAGCCGCGCGCTTGCGCGTTCCCCTGATGCCGGGGCGATGCCCGCGACACCCAGTAAATCCTTGGGCCGTAAAACCTGTTGAGCTAAATACGTATCAACGCCGCACCCAAATCGATAGTCCTGAAAACGGCCATCCTCGCTGTTGGCAAGGCCATCACGGGAATCGCCGGGATGCGTGCCGCAATTTTTGGGCGGTGCGGCCGTTACCTGATCATATTGCATCATCACTTGGTTTACTTGCGTGGCGTCATTTACGGGCAAGGTTGCGGTCTGGACGTTTTCAATCCCCACCTCACGCATCATTTTGGCGATGCGTGTCGCGGTGGCACCGGCTTTAACGCCTGAATCACCGGACAGATAGGTCACGGTCACATCCATCGGTCCCTGGCCAAAGCGGCCGTAATGTTGCCCAATCATTTGCGTGAGATCATGGTCGATTGCAGCGACAGGGAGCATCTCGTTATAACGGTCATGTCGGACTTCAATCGGGGCAGCGCTGATATGGCTTGGGGATGTCATGGCGCAGCCCGAGAGGAAAACTCCTGCCGTACAAGCCAGAAGAGAAAAACATGTCGAACGCATAAAGACAGAAGCCATAAAAAATCCCTTATCAATCGATCAAATAACCCATGCGTTCCGTTGCTTGCGGTGCGCGCGGTGCCCGGTCGCCATAAACGCCGCGCAAATTATCCATGAACATGTTGGAAAGCGGTGCGGATTCGGTTTCTTTTGCTGTGACCTTCACAACGTTTGCCGGTCGTGCGATGGGTTGGACCACGTACGGGGTCACAACGATGAGGAGTTCCGTTTCTTGGCGGTTAAAGCTGTCGGACGACACAAGTTTGCCCAGCACGGGGGTATTCCGAATACCGGGGAGTCCCGACAACCCTTTAATAGTTTCTGATTTTAAAAGCCCGGCGATCATCAATGATCCACCACTGCCGATTTCAACGTTTGTTTCGGCGCGGCGTACATCCAATCCTGGAACGGTGATTTCATCCAGGATAATGCCCTGTTCACGGTCGAGTGAGGAGACTTCGGTCTTCAGTTGCAATGAAATACGATCTTCGTTCAACACCGTCGGGCGGAAATTCAGTGAAACACCAAAGGATTTAAATTCAATCGATATTTTCCCGCTTGAATCCCGGCCTACGGGGATCGGAAACTCACCTCCCGCGAGGAAGCTGGCTTCTTCTCCAGATACGGCGGTCAGGTTCGGTTCCGCCAAAATATTGATTAAATTATCTTGTTCAAGGGCGTTGATCAAAACTTCAGTAAAGCCAAGACCCAAGACGTTTGTATCATAAATCAATCGGCCCACACCAAACGGATCTTCGGTGAGCCCGGCTTGTGGTGTAGTCCCGAGCGCGGCCGACGCGCGACCACTTAAACTTTCAGGCTCAAATCCGTTAAACATAGTCGTTGAGATATCGGAATCGTTGGCTTTACTTTCGATCCCGAGTTCTTTTAAGACCACGCGTGAGGCTTCCATGATGCGAACCTTCAGGGTGACTTGCATCTCCCCCGACACCTTCATCATATTGACCAGTTTTTTATCATCCCCCACAAATCGTAAGGCGAGATCTCGTATCTGTGCGGCGGTGTTTGGGCTTGAGACCGTTCCAGTCAGGATAACTTGATCATTGACCGTTTGGGCGCGGATGTCTTCTTTCGAAAAAAGTTCGCGCAAGGTTTGTTCAAGGGTGTTTTCGTCAACACGAACATGAACATTCATGCGTTTAATGACGTTGCCCTCGGCGTCCAGTGCCATGACGTTCGTATTACCAACCTTGGATCCAACCATATACATGCGACTGGATTGTAACGCCACAACGTCGATAATGTCGGGGTCCGCAACCATGATATCCGATACTGCGCCGTCAAGTTCAACGATTTCTGCCTTTCCAACGGTCAAGATCATGAGCGGATCATGGCGTTGAATATCCTCCGCGTGGGTCACAAAATCTTCTTTTGATGCCCAAGACGGGGCGCCCATCAGGAACACGCCAGATGCAGCTGCCAGTAAAGCCAAACAAAGCGCTGATTTCCTAAAACCGCGGGCGATCATTGACCTTCTCCTTCGGGTGAGGCCGGCGAACGCACAACCATATTTTGGATGTTTTCGCCGTTATAAACCCGCACAACATTCGAGGGACCGCCTGTCCCGGCAGCGTTCAGGCGGTTGATTTGTTGTAAAATCGCGCTAACGTCTGTGTCGGTTGTGATATTCTTACGGTTCGCCCCCAATACAGTCTCATCCCCAAGGGCGCGTAAGGACAGGGTTAAACCGCCTTCAGCCATGGTACTCGCCAGATTTAATCTTTCGGCACCAATCGCGTTGACTTCTAGTGTGACGGTCCGTGCAACCTTGGCCTTGTCGTCTTCTTTTCGTGCCTGTTGGTCGACCGCCAGAACGCGCACATTTTCAAGTACTGTTTCGGCAGCATATTTTCGGATTTGTTGTTTGATGATGGGATTGTTCAGTTCATCGGCCTTGACTTCATATGTCATGATCACATCGACCCGGTCGCCGGGGCCGATAAAGCCCCCCACCATGGATTCAGCCTTGACCTTAATCGCAACGGCACGCATACCGGGATCCATGGCGGCGGCCAGCATATTGCCCTTGCCGCTGGTGATAATAGCATTCGAGAGGACAGGTTCGCCCGCACTAATTTCACGCCGGACTTGACCTTTGGCGACATCGGCAATCGCTTGTTTGGAATCCTTACGTACAATCATCGCCGACATGACCGATTCTTTGGGCCATTTCTGCCATTTTACATCTTTTGGAGCGAGCGCCGTTCCAACCGCAAGCGGGCGCGACGCGACCAAAATCTGAGCGCTTGTGGACTGCCCTCCGGACAAGCCAGCCTTGACAATCATCGCCACCAGAATGGCGATGAGAAGCCCGCCCCCCAGAACGATCAAGATATTTCGGTTCATGTATCTATCCGGCGTTCATCGTATAAGAAAGAGAGAATCGATTCGTGCCAGGACGGCCCGAATGCTCGCACAAGGAATCACGAGTCAAGTGATTCTAACACATTAATTCTTGTTTTCCACGGCGTTTATGATTGTCGTAAAATCGAATGCGCCGGCCAGCAGGAGGGTCAGGGTAAATCCCCCCGCAATGGCAACACCATAAGGGATGCGGTTTTTTCCGGCCTGCGCGGCGGCGATCCAGCTGCCCTCCCTCACGCCCGAAAAAGGTTTAAATCGGTGCAGGAACAGCGTGGCCACGGCCAATCCACCTCCGAAAAAGCTGGTATACACCACAAACAGGGCAAGACCAGGATGCGGCAACAGCCACAGGGCCAGCGCGGAAGATAGTTTCGCATCGCCCGCGCCCATGACGCGCGTGGCAAACAAAAGGAATGTCACGATAAACATGATACCGGCGGCAAGGCCGTGCGCAGACAGGCTGCCCATCCAAAGGGGAGCACCGCCAGAAGTCAGGTAAAATCCGCTATAAGCAACCAAAAACCCCGCGATCACCACGCCCGAAAGGATATTGGGGATGCGGTACGCCGCGAGATCATAGAGCGCAGCGGTAAACGCCGCCGTTAACGTTGCGAGCAGGCCTGTCAGATAAAAGGTAAGGGCAAGAAGGGTCATGGAAGGACAATAAAAAGAAGGGGCGAAACGACCTACCAAGGCGGCGGGCGCATATTGTACAACCAGTCTTACACAAGAGCCGATCCTGTCAAGGGAAGCTGTGGTGCCGGTTGAGGGGGTTCGGTGTACAAACTCCGACTTGGATATTTTGTACAGCGCTATATGCTGTCTCCAGATCTATTAAATTATTATACGGATCAAAGTGCTAGATGCGTTAACTATCATTACGCGACGGCGACCTTCTTTTCTAATAGAGCTGCAATACATTTTATACCAGGAGGTAATATTTTTGTTACCTCCGTCTTTTTATCCATTTCTATGAGGCGAGAAATATGTAGGCGGCTTAGTATTCGCATGAAATTAGATTTGTTCTTATACTCTGTCCATCTTAATAAATCATCAATGCTAATTCCATGATTAGAAGAAGCTAACAATAAAAGAATCTGATCTTTTATAGCCATCTTTGCATCTAGAACACGTTTGATATCGCCGTCTTCCCAAATTAAAGGAATTCTTCTTTCAGCTAGTTTATCAACGATTTCTTGAGCTTTACTAATATCTAGCGCATGTAGTTCTCTTACTAACTCGGCCATAATCCAATTCACAATTGAGAGAACTAATGTCGCATCCATATGATTAGGATCCACATCTCCCCCAACATGACCAACGCCTCTATGATTTCTAACTTCATAAAGTGCAGGCAATAAGCGCGGTATTAGAATCTGAAAACTTCGAGGCAGCCCTGATTGATTTTCTAGCTGCTTGCAGGCGGTAGGCATATCTTTAGGCTTATTTGGTTTTGGGCTGAATTGCCTGTTCGCAATACCCAGCAAAATTGAATAGACAATTTCGCTAAAGCGTCCTCCACTCATTTCAGAAGGGGACCAACGTTTTTCCATATAATTTTGAACAATGGCGTCATATTCTTCAAGTAGTGGCTTTGAATGACTTATGGGAATTGAAGAAAGTATTTGGGTAATTTTGGACATTAGAGATTACATACGTAGTGCTTGTTTCCCTTCTGGAGTTACAAAAAACTCTTTCCCGTTTTTTTCGCAATACCCTTTGCTTACATTTTGATTTAGGCAATCTGCTGGATTACTTAAACGATTTTGATGAGATTCCTTTAAAGCTTTAGTTATATCCGACGTTGTCAATCCATTTTGACCTTTCATCTCTAACCAAATCGCAGTAGCCAGAAACTTTTCTACTTGTTTAGATGCTGCATTCCTATCTTTTAGAAAAGTAGCGAGAGGCTTATTTGCTATCTCAGAAACATTTGAGAAATTTGCCGGTTCTTGTTGATTTGAATTTGCGGCAGTGGTTGCACCATTAGAAGGAGGGCTTAGTTTGAGTAAGGCTTCGGCTTTATCAAGTATCTTGTCCAATTGAGATGAAAGCCAATCCGGATCGCCTTCACCTATAAACGAGATGGTACCAATCTGAATTTCGATTTTTGACTTGTCCATATTTTCCTCCTTATATAAAGCGCAAAAAATGCTGACACCTCATATAAGCCCCGAGAGAGTAAAAAGGCAATAACTATAACTCTATATAAGAGGATCATTATGGTGCCGGTTGAGGGGATTGAACCCCCGACCTTCGGTTTACAAAACCGCTGCTCTACCGCTGAGCTAAACCGGCGATTCCCCCTGGGTGAGAGGGGGATGTTATCTCCGGTTCTGGGCTTTGGGGTCTTGGGAAATGGTGCCTAAGGGCGGAATCGAACCACCGACACAGCGATTTTCAGTCGCTTGCTCTACCGACTGAGCTACTTAGGCATGCCAGAAAGCCGGATGCGGGGGGTTATAGCGACTTTCGCCGCGTTTGACAAGGGCTTGAATATAGGGGGGTGCCGTTAATTTTTGCCAAATTCGGGAATGCCGCCCGTCACGTCGGGAGCGACTTGGGGCATATTTTCTTGCCCGTCTTCAAGATTCGGGTCTTTATTCAAACGCGGATTGATCCAGGTATGAAGCGGCAAGGTTTCGGACTGATCCGCAAAAATAATATAGCCGTCGATGTCGCCTAGAAACGCGACCGAGGATTTGCTCGTTTTGGTCGCATCAAATCCCGTGATCTTCAGAAAGAATTTGATATAGGCATAGCGCTCACGAGGGACTCCCAAAATTTCGGCTTTTTTCGGGCGCTTGGCCATGTAATCGAGGTAATTTCTGGCAAGATCAGCCGGCATTTTTAAGTTGGTGAGTGAAAACGGGTGGCCGATTTTAATGGTGGCGCGGGTCGGCATGGCGCGGGGATAAAGGATAGTGCCACAAGGTGTTTCGATCATCGGATATTCTGCAATTACCATGCTGGTGGCATTGATATATTGCGTATCGGCAGTGAGCGAAAACCATTCTTTTCCCGGGTCGTAACGCTCAAAGGCAATGGGTTGAACCAGCGTAAACAGCGACGTAAACCCGCGCTTATATTTCTCGATATATTTGGCCGTCGCCTTGTGCACATCCGGCCACATGAAGTCGTCTTTATGGGTGTCGGCGTACAATTTACACTCACTGACTGCAAGGTATTCGGAGATCGCGTCGTTATTATCGGTGCGGAGAACCCCCGCCTTGAAATACAGTTGTGTTAAGTGCCGGAAATCGATGGCGGTATAGCCTTGAAGTGAGAAATTAAATTTCGCATTTGGGGTATGTGTGTTATCCGAAAACAAAGTCATGTCGAGCTTGGCTGTATTTTGTGCCTGGGCAAGGCCAAGAAGGGCGGCGTAAAGGCACAAAGAAAAACCAACAGCGCGGAGAAATACCTTCATTTTCAAGCCTTTTTTGTACGGGTTACAGTGTTGACCCGGTCGATCACTTTTGCAAATAACTTGGGCAGCCCAATCGTGCCCATGTCATGCCAGGGAACCCACTGGGTTCCGGCGGGACGTCGCCCCGAAAAATCCCCTGCCATTATTTTTAAGGTTAAATCAAAATGTGTAAACGAATGACGAACATCGCCAATATGTCGCAGTTTGGGGGCATTTTCGAGGAGTTGGGTGTAGGGGTCGGGATTTCCGTCCCATCCGGTGGTGGGAAGCCCTATCATGCCGGCAAAAAGTCCTTGGTCCGGACGCCGTTCCCCTAAAACAGCGCCGTTCCTATCCTTAAGGATATAAACAATGCCGCTGCGTTCTGGTTTTGTCTTTTTAGGGGAAGCCACGGGAAAATCGAGCGCCCGGTTTTCTGCAGATGCCTTGCAATATCTGGCAACCGGGCAGATTTTACAGTTTGGGGTGCGGGGCGTACAGATTGTGGCTCCCAGATCCATTAATGCCTGGGCATAATCCCCAGGGAACACGTTCGGTGCGGCGTCGAGCGCCTTTTGCGCCAGGGCCTTAATGTCGGGTTTGATTGTTGCCGGGGGGGCGGGCAGGGTATAAAGACGCGCCATCACGCGTTCAATATTGCCGTCCACAGGTACAACGCGGCCGCCAAACGCCAGGGCGTAAAGCGCCGCCGATGTATAAGGTCCGATCCCAGGAAGATCTTCTAGTTCTTTGATTTTGTTTGGGAATATACCTTTATACTTTTTAGAAACAGTCTGCGCGCAGCGATGTAAGTTACGGGCGCGGGAATAATATCCTAATCCCGCCCAGGCGGCGAGGACATCACTTTCGGCCGCGGCGGCCAGGCCATGAACATCCGGCCAGCGGTCAAGAAACCGCTGGTAATAGGGCGTCACGGTGATCACCGTCGTCTGTTGGAGCATAACTTCGGCAAGCCAGGCGCGGTAGGGGTCCTGGGGCTGTCCCGGCGGGGCGCGCCAGGGGAGGCGGCGGTGATGAACACGGTACCAGGACACCAAATCAACTGCCAAATTGCTTTTTTCTTTAATATTTCCCGTCTTTCCCCTAGGATAGCCCGGAGAAGTCACGGGTAAATCAGAAAGAGTGTCAGAATGGCGTTTGCGCATGTATCACGTCCGGTTCGGGATGTAACGGGTAAAACCTTTGCCCGCAAGTTCATTACGCTTGGCAAGGTCATCACCTATTGGGCGGACGCCGTTGGGTCTGACCTTGCGAAACGATCCTATCCGGTGGGGATGCGGGTGCGCAAGAATGGAAAAGGGCCGGGGGTTAAATCATCCCGGGATTTGGTTGCGACACTAGAAATTGCAGCGTCAAGCGCGGATGCCACGCTTCTTCATTACCAGAAAGACTTGATCTTGGAACGCCTCGGGCTGCTGATCGGTGCCGATATGATCGTCGATATTAAAATCACGCATAATAGTTCAGCGGTTCTGGCCCGGCCTGCCGAACCCGCCTTTGACATGGCAAATTGGACCCCGCAGACAGCGGTGAATATGGACGGCATGGGCAAGATTTCTCCCGCCGCAGGTGGGGATGAGGACACTGCGCTTCAGGCTGCGCTTAATCGTTTGGAACGCTGGATTGTGGTGTAGAGCACACCCCATTGCCTTTCCTCATAAAAATCAATATCTTGGCCGGGCAACCGGAAGGGTGATCCATGGCGTCTGAAACTCCTCAATTTAAACGCGTTCTTTTAAAAATCTCGGGTGAGGTTCTGATGGGCCCGCGCGAGTACGGCATCGACCCCGAAACGACCGACCGGATGGCGGCCGAAATCAAAGATGTTGTGGATTTGGGGGTTCAGGTCTGCGTGACCATTGGCGCGGGGAATATCTTTCGCGGTGTCGCCGGCGCGGCGAACGGGATGGACCGCGTGACCGCCGATTATATTGGCATGATGGCGATTATTATGAATGCGCGGGCGGTTCAATCCTCGCTTTTGAAAATCGGGTTGCTTTGCCGCGTGCTGTCCGAATTGCCCGTCGATGCTGTGTGCGAACCCTTTATTCGCCGTCGCGCCATGCGCCATGTGGAAAAGGGGCGCGTGGTGGTTTTTGCGGCGGGCACGGGCAATCCGTATTTCACATCCGATACTGCCGGGGCTCTGCGCGCCTCGGAAATGAATTGCGACGCCATGTTCAAGGGCACAAAAGTGAACGGCATTTACAGCGCCGATCCGCAAAAAGACCCATCGGCCACGCATATTCCCACCCTGTCGCACATGGATGTGTTGCAAAAAGATCTAAAGGTCATGGATCCGGCGGCGATTTCACTGGCTCGTGATAACAAGATACCGGTTGTTGTTTTTAACATCCGCGAGCATGGCAACTTCAAGCGCGTGGTCTGTGGCCAGGGGCAGTATACCATCGTTAAAACGACATCATAAAAATATAAAGGAGAGCACATCATGGCCTTTAACAAAGCCGATTTACAGCACCGCATGGACGGCGCACTCAATCAATTGCAAAAGGAATATTCAGGTCTTCGCACCGGCCGGGCCAGCACGAATCTGCTCGAACACGTGATGGTCGAGGCGTACGGGTCGATGATGCCCCTTAATCAATGCGGGTCGGTCTCGGTGCCGGAACCGCGTATGTTGACCGTGACCGTTTGGGATACCAGCATTACCAAAAGCGTTGAAAAAGCCATTCGTGACGGTGGTTTAGGATTAAATCCCATGGCCGAGGGGACGGTGATCCGGGTCCCGATCCCGCAATTGACCGAGGAGCGGCGCAAGGAACTGGTCAAAGTTGCCTCCAAATATGCCGAGGAAACCCGCATCGCCATACGAAATATTCGTCGAGATGGGATGGATGTCCTAAAAAAATCACAAAAAGATGGCGAAATTACAGAAGATGATTTAAAACGTCTCTCGGACGAGGTGCAGAAATTGACCGATGCGCAAATTAAAAAGGTTGATGAGATGCTCGCGGCCAAAGAGAAAGACGTGATGACAATTTAATTTTTAACCAACAGTAGAGGAGAGAGAATATGTCGATTGCAGGATTACATGGAGATAACCCCGGTTTTGTTTCATGTGAAGAAACGGCGGTTGAGTTTAAAAAGCAGCAAGACCGACTTTTTGCGGCGTGGAAGAGTGCCGGATTCCCGAAGGATCAAAGACCTGTCATTCAAAACGGCACTGTACAGATGGTCGCTAAAAGAACTGCCCGTGCACTTGGGTTCTAATCACAATGCCCTCCGCGACTGATTCCCTCGTCCCCCGTCACGTGGCCATCATTATGGATGGCAACGGGCGGTGGGCGACATCGCGGGGGATGCCACGCACGATTGGCCATCGGCAAGGGGCCGAGGCGGTGAAACGCACGGTTACGGCTGCGGCTGAAATCGGGATCGAATATCTGACCCTGTTTGGATTTTCATCCGAAAACTGGAAACGCCCGGTTGACGAAGTCTCTGAACTGATGCGTCTCTTGCGCTATTATCTACGCGCTGAAACGGCTGAACTTCATAAATCCGGTATTCGCTTGCGTGTGATTGGGCGGCGGTCTGACTTTGATCCCGATATCGTCGCGATGATCGAACAGGCCGAGGAACTGACCCGCAATAATACCAAAATGAATCTTGTCATCGCCCTGAATTACGGCGGGCGGATGGATTTATTGCACGCGGCGCAGGAACTGGTGGATCACGCGCTTCATGCGGGCCGGCATTTAAGTCGTGAAGAGATTGAGGCGCTGTTCCCCGCGATGCTTATGACGGCGGGAATCCCCGATCCCGACGTGATGATCCGGACGAGTGGTGAACAACGGATCAGTAATTTTCTGCTGTGGCAATGCGCCTATTCGGAAATGGTGTTTGTGCCCACGCTCTGGCCCGATTTTGGCAAGGATGATCTGGTCGCGGCACTTGAGGAATTTTCAAAGCGTGATCGTCGATTCGGCGCGGTCAAAGCACGATAGAAAAGGAGTACACGATGGCAAAGATGACGTTCGACCCGGTTGCAGCCTCTGGTGCGCGCGATTTATCGGCGGTGAAAGACAGCATGAACCGCATGTATAAATGGACCCGCCATGTCTATGACGCATCGCGTAAATATTATTTGCTGGGGCGGGATCGGTTGATCCGTGAACTGGACGCCAAACCGGGCGAGATCGTCGTTGAAATCGGATGCGGCACGGCACGGAATTTGATTAAAATGGCGCACCGTTATCCCGATGCGAAATTTTACGGTCTCGATGCGTCCGAAGAAATGTTGAAAACCGCGGCTCAGGCGGTTGAACGCGCGGGCCTGTCGCACCGGATTCATTTATCCCACGGCTTTGCGCAAAGTTTTGACCCGAACGTGATGTTTGAGTTACCCGGCGGGGCGATTGATAAAATTGTCTTTTCCTATGCGCTGTCCATGATTCCGCCCTGGCAGGAATCGATTGACCATGCGCTTGCGGTCTTAAAACCCCGCGGTGAGATTCATATTGTTGATTTTGGATCCCAAGAAGGTCTGCCGCGCGCGTTTCGTGCGTTCCTGTTTGGATGGCTCGATCTTTTTGGTGTGCATTTCCGTCCGGAATTGCCAGTCTATATTCGCGGTCTTGCCCAAAAAGGACTAAGGCCCGAGACAATCTCGGGCCTGCGCGGGTATTATTTTCTAAGCCGGATCCGGGGTTAGTCTAGGTCACGGGTTCAAGCGTGGATTTTGCTTGCTTTTTCTGTTGGGGACCAACGGGAATAACGCGAATTGCGCGGTCCATTCCAAATGAATGGACATAGGCGTTAATCAACGATTCAGAAAAAGCCCGGTTTAACGGGGCTGTCTGGTCATCTTTGCACCCCGATAAAACGCGTTCGGTTCCATTCATAACTGTTCCTGAGACACAGCCAAGCTTGTAGAGATGAGAACCAGCTTGACGAGATAATGTCACCTCAGTACCCGAGTTCATAAAGTCTGCGCACTCGCGAATGACTTCTTTTAAGATGCGGGTCGCGTTACCAGCGCCGTTGCTTGCTGTAAGCTCGTCAACCGTATATTGGGTCACAATAATCTTCCCCTGATCGAGAGCTGTATAGGTGGGTTCAGCGGCTTGCTTAAATTTTTTGGTTTTCATCTTCACCTCGATTTGTTTATTACGTTAATATATTATAGGATATTCCTATAAATTTTGTAAAAAATCAAGTTTACCTTTGATTTTTCTCAAGTTTGATAATTTTGAAATAAAGTTACTCTTTCTTTCTTTTGTCATCATACAATGAGAAGCTATATCCCTAGCCATGTAGGCTTATATACCTAAATCCTCAACATTTCCCCTATTGTCGTCGGCAGGTCCGCGTGATAATAAGGTCCTGTTTTTTTGTAACAAAAACAAACCACAACACTTTAACTTGATTTGCGTTTTCCGCATCCGAAAGGGATTTGAAACATGGAAGCTGTCTTTATCCTGATTGCCTGCTGTATCTTCGTTGCGTTGATTTACGGGGCTGTCGCCACACGCCAGGTCGTTGCGCTCTCTGCCGGGAATGCCCGGATGCAAGAAATCGCCGCGGCGATTCAAGAAGGGGCGGCAGCCTATTTGAACCGCCAGTACCGGACGATTGGGATGGTGGGCGTGTTTGTCGGCCTGTTGCTCTGGACTCTGCTGGGGCTTCATGTGGCGATTGGGTTTGTGATTGGCGCGGTGGCGTCAGGCGTCGCCGGGTATATCGGCATGAATGTGTCGGTGCGCGCGAACGTGCGGACGACCCAGGCCGCGACGATTGGTGTTGAAAGCGCCCTGAATGTGGCGTTTAAATCCGGGGCCATTACAGGTCTGTTGGTTGTGGGCCTGGGCCTCGCGGCCGTTGCCGGGTACTATATTTTGCTTGATCTGCACGGTGGGTTTGACACGCGCGGCAAGCTTGAGGGATTGGTGGCGCTGGGCTTTGGTGCCTCGCTGATTTCGATTTTTGCGCGCTTGGGTGGCGGGATCTTTACCAAAGGTGCCGATGTCGGCGCCGATTTGGTGGGCAAGGTCGAAGCCGGCATCCCCGAGGATGATCCCCGTAACCCTGCCGTGATTGCCGATAACGTGGGCGATAACGTGGGCGATTGTGCCGGGATGGCCGCCGATTTGTTTGAAACGTATGCGGTGACGGTTGTCGCGACGATGTTGATTGCGGCCAGCGTGTTCGCACCGGGAGTAAATCAAGACATTATGATGGTGCTGCCGTTGATGATTGGGGCGCTTTGTATCATTGCGTCGGTTGCCGGGACGTTCTTTGTCCGTTTGGCACCGGGGCGGTCGATTATGGGTGCGCTCTATCGTGGCTTGATTGCAACGGGAGTTTTCTCGGCCCTGTTTATCGTTGTGCTCCTCTCCAAGATTGGGATGAAAACTGAACTCGCCACCGTTGGCGGCGGGACGATTTCCGGTCTTGATTTGCTCGTTTGTTCGGCGGTTGGGCTCGCGGTGACAGGTCTTTTGGTGGTGATTACCGAATACTATACCTCGACCGCCTATCGTCCGGTGCGTGAAGTTGCAAAAGCATCCGAAACCGGGCATGGCACAAACGTGATCCAAGGTTTGGCCGTCTCGATGGAAGCAACCGCCTTGCCGGTGATTGTGATTTCAATCGGGATCGCCGTGGCGTTCGCTTTTGCCGGTCTTTACGGTATTGCGATTGCGGCGACCACGATGCTGTCTCTTGCGGGGATGATTGTCGCGCTTGATGCCTACGGTCCCGTCACCGATAACGCGGGCGGTATTGCCGAAATGTCGAACCTGCCCAAGGATGTGCGCGTGACGACCGATGCGCTCGATGCTGTTGGGAACACGACCAAGGCCGTGACCAAAGGATACGCGATTGGGTCGGCGGGTCTTGCGGCCCTCGTTCTGTTCGCGGCGTACACGGAAGAGATCAAGCATTATATCCCGAAACTGGCCGATATTCAGTTCCCGCTTCAGGATCCGTATGTCGTGATCGGGTTGTTTATCGGTGGGATGTTGCCCTATCTGTTCGGGGCGATGTCGATGACGGCGGTCGGTCGCGCAGCGGGTTCCGTTGTGGTCGAAGTGCGTCGTCAATTCCGCGAAATTCCGGGCATCATGCAAGGAACGGCCAAGCCCGAATACGGCAAGGCGGTGGATATGCTGACCCGTTCGGCCATTCGCGAAATGATCGTGCCGTCTTTGTTACCGGTGCTGGCCCCGATCCTGCTCTTCGTTCTGGTGTACAACGTGACGGGTGATTTGACCCCGGCATTCCAGTGCGTGGGCGCGATGCTGATGGGGACCATTGTGACCGGCCTGTTCGTTGCCATTTCGATGACATCGGGCGGTGGCGCGTGGGATAATGCCAAGAAATATATCGAAGAAGGTAATCATGGTGGCAAAGGGTCGGACGCGCACAAGGCGGCCGTGACCGGAGACACGGTGGGCGATCCGTACAAGGATACCGCTGGACCGGCTGTGAACCCACTGATTAAAATTGCAAATATCGTTGCGATTTTATTGGTGGCCATTGTGGCGAAGTTTGTGACGGGGGTGTAATCCACACCATTTAAACGAAAAGCAAAAACCCCGCATTGCCTGCGGGGTTTTTTGTCGTTAAAAGAGAGGTCCATGAACAAGATTCCTGATATGCGGACCCTGACCATCACCGATCTGGGCTTTGGTGGCGACGGCATTGCGCGCACGGATGACGGGGTGATCTTTGTCCCCTATGCGGTGCCGGGCGATACCGTCCGCGTCCGCATCGCGGGGCAGAAAGATCGGCAAACCTGGGCGCAGGTGGTGGATGTAATCCACCCATCTGAGGACCGTAATCCAAATCCGCCCTGTGCGCATGCCACAAGTTGTGGCGGATGCCCGCTTCAGATCATGGCGCAAGGTGCTTATCAGGAATGGAAATACCAAAGTGTGCTGGACCGTTTGGCCCGTGCGGGGATGGTGCCGGGGACAGCGCATCCCCTTGTCACGATACCGCCCCAAACGCGGCGCCGCGCGACGTTTTGCGCGCGGCGGGAATCGGGCCGTGTGATTCTCGGGTTTAACGCCCATCATTCGGACCGTGTGATTGATTTACACGAATGTCACGTTGTGCTGCCCCAGATTTTTGCGCTCCTCCCGGGGTTGCGGTTGCTGATGGATGTGATGCTCGATGATGTGCGGCAGGCCGATATCTCGGTCACGCATCTGGATACTGGGCTCGATGTTTTGATCACGGGAGAGATTACCTTAAACCTGATTAAACATGAGGCGCTTGCTGAATTTGTTGCGGCGCATCCGGTCGCGCGGATCAGTTTGCGCGCGCATGAGCGTGATGAAGCGGAAATCTTGTTACAACCACGCCCTGCGGAAATCACGCTTTCTCATGTTAAATTAACGCCAAGTGCAGGTAGTTTCTTGCAACCTTCGGCGGAAGGAGAGGCAGCGTTGGTTGCGGCCGTTCAGGCGGGTGTGGGGAACGCGCGGCGTATTGCAGATCTGTTTTCTGGGTTAGGGACCTTTACCTTCCCGCTTGCGCGTGCGGCGGATCAGGTATGGGGGGTGGACGCCGACGGCCCCGGTATTCGCGCGGCGGTGGGGGGTATTGCGCAGGCCAAGAATGTGACCTTTACGGCGCGCAATCTGTACCGCGACCCGTGTACGTCCAAGGAATTGTCGGGGTTTGATGCGGTCGTCTTTGATCCACCGCGCGCCGGGGCCAAGGCCCAGGCGCCAGAAATTGCGCGTGCAGGCGTATCACGGATCGTCGCCGTATCGTGTAACCCCGCAAGCTTTATTACCGATTGCGCGCCTTTCATGGATGCGGGGTACAGCTTTACCGACTTGTCCGTGGTCGATCAATTCATATGGTCATCCCATGTGGAAATCGTGGGGGTGTTCCAACGCGGGTCAGAATCAGTAGTCCGTTAACCCAACGTTCTGACCTTCTTTTTCATGCAGCCGCGCGGCGCGCTTCAGTTCTTTATTCTCGCGGCGTAGCGAAGCCCCACCAAGCCATGTCATCACCATGCCCCAGATAAACGCGCCGATTGTTGTTACCAAAAGGACTGCAAATAAAGGAATGCGTAAGGGGTCATGGAGCGGCGAGTAATCAAAAAGGACCACGCCACGATTTAAAAAACACCAGGTGAGCAAGCACGAGAGAAAAAAGAAGGTGACAATCCAGCGGGTGATACCGTTTAACATGGTGCGGTTATTCATCCCGCGTGTCGGTGATGGGCACGCCGCTGTTTAGATGATCCCGAAGTTCCTTCCCCGTTTTAAAGAGGGGCAGACGTTTGGTCCCGACCTTGACACTTTCGCCCGTGCGGGGGTTGCGGCCTGTACGCGGCGCGCGCGTCTTGATGGAAAAGGCGCCAAAGCCACGGAGCTCAATCCGGTCGCCGCGGCCCAAGGCGCGCGTGATTTCGTCGAACACTGTTTCGACCAGGCGTTCCAGATCGCGCAAATAAAGATTCGGGTTTTTCGCCGCCAGTGCCGCGATGAGTTCGGATTTCGTCATGTTAAAGAAAGCCCCCTTGTTGGATCCTGCAAACCCCTTGGTTCCGGCATCATAGGGGCGAGATTGGCAAAAAATGCTGCATTGGTCAAGTAACACCTTGAAAGATAAAAGGAATTATCACCAGTTTCGACAGATTGCCAAGGGGGGTATTCTGTGGCAGAAAAGGAGGGAGCAAGATTTCCCCCGCGCGCTTAGCTCAGCGGCAGAGCAATTCGTTTACACCGAATGGGTCGGCGGTTCAATCCCGTCAGCGCGCACCATCTTTTAAACACAGGAGCTTACCATGAGCCATCATTACCAGAAAACGCTTGAAGCGTTATTCTCCCACCCCATCAGCGCGAATATTGACCATAAAGATGTCGAGCATTTGCTCTCTGAACTGGGGGCCAGCGTCGAACAAAAGCATGGAAACAAGCTGGAAATTACTCTGAATGGCAAAACCATGTATCTGCATCGCCCGCATGGGCATGCCTTGCCCAAGGATGAAGTCGCAAATGTGCGTGATTTCCTTGATAATTGTGGGGTTAAGCCGGAGAATGCGGCGTAAAGGGCCCGAGTGGGGGCGTCAGGGGGCGTCCCTCGTAGTGCTTTATAACAGCCTCGGCCTCGGCTTCCCGGGAGCTAGCCCCTTTGATCATCGCGCGAAGCCATCCGCGCGTTACCCCTTTATCCTGATACATCATTTGATCGGTAGTCTCCATAAGCCCAATTTCTAAGTCTTTTGGGCTTATTTGAGTTATCGGCATGCCTTGATAGCGGCGGTTCAGGAATTCGAGGCTAAGCGTTGCAAAGCCGACACTGAATCTCGTTTGGTCGGTCACCTCTGGGGTGTGTGCATCGAATTTACGCTGCAATTTATGGATTTTATCCATAAATTGATGAGGGTCATTCGTTTGGGTGAGTAGCACGAATTCCTCACCGCCGATCCGGTAGAGCGTATCCCCTTCGCGGAGTTCGGCAGTTATTTTTTGACCAAATTTTTGTAAGACCTGATCGCCCACGCCGTGACCGTAGGTGTCATTGATTCTTTTAAAGTTATCAAGGTCAAAAAATGCAATAACCCAAGGATGTTGCGTTGTGTTATGAAGAAAATGGTTGATTGTTGTGCGCATGGCGCGGTCGAATGCGCGGCGGTTGGGCAGACCAGTTAACGTGTCGATTTCCGCAAGTTCCGCGCGGGCGTTGGCGGCGGCAAGTTGCTCTCTAAGTCGGGTATTGTCGGCAAGGGTCTCTTCCAAGCGCTCGCGCTCAACCCTTAATTCACGTTCCTTCGTTTTTAGCAAATACGCAAACCACCCCTCGGGAGCGCTGAGTTGCCCTTTGCGGCCGGTGGTTGGGCTCTGGCGTTTCCCGCGCAATAGGCTGCTTGATGCAGAATTTTGATTCGTTGCCATGTTGTTGGATCCACCCTTATCTTCTACTGTACCAAAAATTTGCTAGAGTATAATTAAGAATACGTAAAATGTCAAGCTTATTTGAAGTAAATTGTTAACGGTTTAAAAAGAGCAATATCAGCTTGACTTTTCACCTATGAATCAGGCATATATCGCCCCTGTGGCCGCATTATTTTTGCCATAAATAAAAAAAGCGGCACATTCCACCCTAAAAAATAAGGAGACTCCATGTCCGTATTATCCTCACCTTCCGCGAATTCCGATAAACCCCTTAAAGGCGAAAATATTGCGATTTTGGTCGCGAGTGGATTTAACGAAAGTGACATGGCGGAAAGTGTGCGGGCCCTTGCGGATACCGGGGCGAAAATTACGCTGTTGTCTGTCGATGCTGGATTGGTTCAGGGATGGACAGGCACGGGGTGGGGCCATTATCACGCGGTGGAGACGCCGTTGTCATCGGCTCTGGCTGCGGATTTTTCGATGCTGCTCGTGCCGGGGGGCCAGCGGTCACTCGACAAATTAAAAACAAGCGCGCATACCACGCGGTTTGTGAAGGGCTTTTTGACTTATGGCAATCCGGTCGCGTTCTTTGGCGATGCGGTTCAGCTTTTGGCGCATGTCGGCATGGCCGAGGGCCGCACGGTGACAGGTCCCGAAAGCTTGCACGCCACATTGACAGGCGCTGGCGCGATTTGGTCGCAAGACGCGTTTACGGTTGAAGGAAATATCCTGACCGGTCAAACCGGCGCGGATCAGATTAAAGATTTGGTGCTTGCGACTGTTGCGCATTTTATGAACATTCCGGCCGAACTCCGCATGGCGGCGTAAGGCATTTTTTACCTTGAGAGATGATGATGCGTGCGGAAAGCCAAGCGATTGTGAACGAGATCGAAGCGTCCCTTCAACTGTTACGGAGGTCTCTTTGACTGGGACGTTGCCTTACGTAAGCTTGAGGAACTGAACGCCCTTGCCGAGGATCCAAAACTTTGGGACAAACCCGAACGCGCGCAAAGCGTGATGCGTGACCGTAACCGCCTTGATGCAAAAATCGCAGCGGTGCGGTCGATCGAACAAAAAACAAAAGATAATGCTGACCTCATTGATCTCGCCGAGAGCGAGGGGGATCAGGCGATGATCGATGAAGCGCATCACGCGCTGGTGGTGCTGGCGCGCGAGGCCGGGAAACGTCAACTCGATGCCTTGTTATCCGGCGAGGCCGATGGAAATGACGCGTACCTTGAAGTGAATGCCGGAGCTGGTGGGACCGAGGCCCAAGATTGGGCGGGCATGTTACTGCGGATGTATTTGCGCTGGGCCGAACGCCGTGGGTTTAAAACAACGGTTCTCGATATGAGCGAAGGCGACGAAGCCGGGATCAAGGGCGCGACACTGAAGATCGAAGGTGAACAGGCCTATGGCTGGCTCAAAACCGAAAGCGGCGTGCACCGTTTGGTGCGTATTTCTCCCTTTGATGCGAACGATCGTCGGCATACCAGTTTCGCATCGGTATCCATCTCGCCCGTGATTGATGACAACATTGATATTCAGATTGATGAAAAGGATCTGCGGGTCGACACGTATCGCGCGCAAGGGGCAGGGGGGCAGCACGTGAACAAGACCGAAAGCGCGATACGCCTGACGCACTTGCCCTCGGGGATTGTGGTGGCGTGTCAGCAAGAACGCTCCCAACATCAAAACCGTGCAACGGCCATGTCGATGTTAAAGGCGCGGCTTTATGAACGTGAACTTCAAAAACGTGAAGCGGAAATTGATGCGTTCAAGGGCGAGAAAAGCGAAATCGGGTGGGGCCACCAAATCCGGTCCTATGTCCTGCAACCCTATCAAATGATCAAAGATCTGCGCACCGGGTTTGAAAACACCAATTCCCAGGCCGTTCTGGATGGCGATATCGATGGGTTTCTCGAGGCGTCACTCGCCGCCAAGGTGACGAGTAAGCGGACAGGATGATATACAGTGTCATTCCGGCGCAGGCCGGAATCTCGAGATGTTACGAGGTCCCAGCCTTCGCTGGGACGACAGTTTTTAGCGTATATTACTATACAATAGGACAATAGGTTGATTTTAGGTATAATTTCCTTTTTCTTTCTGTTATAACATATGTTATAATTAGGGAAGGAAAAGGAGAGAGAGATGTTCGATACAACAAAAATTGTCCAAGTTGGTAACTCCTTGGGTGTGATTTTGTCCAAGGAATTATTGGCAAAATTGCGTGCCGAGAAGGGGGATGCGGTGTATATCACCGAGACAACCCACGGCCTTGAAATCTCGGCGATTGACCCAAATTTTGAGGCGGATATGCGTGTCGGTGCGGATATCGCGAAACGCTATCGAAACACTTTGCATAATCTTGCAAAATAACGGCGAAACGATCATGATTCACTGGATTTCGTTGCGGACGGCGTTGGCGCTGCACGCACGTCAGATTGCCGAACATGGTGGCGGAGAAGGGGGTCGAGACCAGGCGTTGTTAGAATCGGCTCTTTCGCGTGCCCAGAACACCCATGCCTATACGGGAGATAACGCAAACCCTGACATTCTGCGTCTTGCGGCGTCTTATGCTTACGAAATTGCGAAGAATCATCCCTTTGTAGATGGGAATAAACGCTCTGCCTTAATGGTGAGTTTTGTTTTCCTGGAACGCAACGGCTTCACGATGATGGCGTCGGAAGAAGAGGCTTATCGCACCTTTCTGGCCTTGGCCGCGGGAGAAATAACGGAAGAGGCGCTGGCCGCTTGGTTTGTCACGTATACCGTGCACGGATCCACATAACCCCTTGCATTTTCGGTTAAAGATGATTATAAACCGCGTCCAAGACCTTGCTCGCCCGGTGGTCGGGGGGGCTTTCGGGAATGCCAGGCGAACTGGCGGCCCGACAACCATAAGGAGAAAACGATGCCTGTTTATGAAACCGTGCTGATGGCGCGGCAAGAACTCAGCACCGCCCAAGTCGAGAAATTGACGGATGCGTGCGTGAAAATTGCAACTGATCTCGGTGCAAAATTACTCAAAAAAGAAGACTGGGGTCTGCGTACCCTAGCGTATCCAGTGAAAAAGGCCAAAAAGGCCTATTACGTTTTGCTTGAACTGGATGCGCCCCCCGCAGCACTTCATGAACTTGAGCGCAACATGCGTTTTAACGAAGAAATTCTGCGCTATCTGTCGGTGCGTCGTGATGCGCCTTCGACCGAACAATCGCCGATCTTGAACAAAGAACGTGATGATTTGCGCTTTGATGACAACATGATGGAGGTGGCATAATGTCGACCGAAACAGCACAAAATGCGGGTGCCGATGGCGCCGCAGGTGGAAAGAAAGTTTTTTTCCGTCGTCGTAAATCTTGCCCATTTTCGGGCCCGAATGGCTTGCCCATTGATTGGAAAGATCCGAAATTGCTCGGTAAATTTATCTCGGAACGTGGCAAAATGATGCCCAGCCGAATTACCGCCGTTTCTCAAATCAAACAGCGTGAACTGGCAACCGCCATCAAGCGCGCGCGTTTCATGGCACTCATGCCGTACGTGCGTGTGGAAAGCGAATTCCGCGCTCCCCGCACGCCGCGTCCCGATACGCGTTCTGACCAACAAGGAGCGAACTAATCATGGCTCAAACACAAATTATTTTACTTGAACGCGTTGAAGACCTGGGCCAGATGGGCGACATTGTCACCGTCAAACCCGGCTATGCGCGGAACTTCCTTCTGCCCCAAGCCAAGGCGCTCCGCGCGTCCAAGGCCAATATCGCGTATTTCGAAGCCCAGAAAAAACAACTGGAAGCCACGAATATCGCGAAGCGGGCCGAGGCTGAAAAACTTGCGACCAAGATGAAAGATTTCTCGGTTGTTGTTCTGCGTCAAGCGGCCGAAGGTGGTCAGCTTTATGGTTCTGTCACGACCCGCGATATCGCGGAAGCGGCGGCCACAGCGGGCCTGACGATTGATCGTGCGCAGGTGCGACTTAATCAAGCGTTTAAAACCTTGGGTCTCTTTACCTTGGACGTGTATTTGCACCCGGAAGTTAAAATTCCGGTGACCGTCAATATCGCCCGTTCGGAAGAAGAAGCGAAACTTCAAAAGAAAATGGGTAAAGCCGTGATTGCTGCCGAGGCGAATGACGCTGCGAATGCCGGAACACCCGAAAAAGCGGCGTTCCTGGACCAAGAAGCCTTGACCGCTGAAGAAAAAGCTGCGGCCGAAGCGCAAGCGGCCGCTGAGGCAGACGCCAAACTCGCTGCCGAAAAATCAGCCAAGCGCGCGGCCAAGAAAGCCAGCAAAAAAACCGACGATGCCGAAGGCGACGCGGCGGAAGCAACGGCTGAATAATTTAGGTCTTCAGATATTTAAAACCCCCGGTGCATCAACCGGGGGTTTTTGTTTTTCATCAGATGAAAATCGATATAGACTGTGCCATTATAATCCTAATGAAGATATAATTTCTGAAGCGGTATTTTCTAGAGATATACCGCTATTATCAATGACAAGATCGCTGAAGGTTCTTTGGTGATAGCCCTCAGCATACATTTCCTCAATACGGCACTTTTCCCAATCCTGTAAAAGTCTGTTTCCACGTGGGGATAAAGCAACGTGAAGCGGAGGAGAGATTGTTACACACACGCAGCGCCAGCTATGATTTGTACAAAATAAATGTAGATTGTTGTAATCAGTTTGGCGTAATGGGTAAGCGACAAAAGCATAAATCCAATCGGATGAAACTAAAGATAATTTTATATATCCGAGTGCGGCTTGGATTTTTTTCTCGAGATCCCCGTTCCATTTTTGTCCGTGGTGGTCACCATCAACAAAAATAGCTTTTTCAAATAATGTTGAGAGGTACTCTCCCGTTGTGGACTTGCCAGAGTTTATTGACCCATTGATAAGAATGACGCTTTTCATAGGAATATGAATATCACAATGTATTTCATGAATAAATAAAATTATAGGGATGATTTTGTAAGCATTTATTCTTAATGGCGCTGAATGTTTATTTATGTACCAAATCTATATAGAGTTGATATCAAACCTTAATCTCAAGATCACACCATGATGACCAGGGCAAAAGCGAAAGACAAGCAAGAACGCAAGGGGGTTGCTCCCGCTGCGCCGGTGACAGATTCTGAATTTTCAGCGTGCTTATCGCGGATATCCTTTGATCTTTGCGCGGTAAAGGACATTGCGGTTGCTGTATCGGGCGGGGCGGATTCGTTGGCGCTTTTGTATTTACTTGGGCGGTGGGCGGCCATTCACGCGCCCTCTTTGCGGATTCATGCGCTGACGGTTGATCATGGCTTGCGCCCGGAATCAAAGAGCGAGGCGCAGCAGGTCGCCACGTGGATCGCCGCCTGGGGGCAGAATAAAAGACATCAAATTCCCGCGCATCTGATCAGGCACCAGATTTTGATGTGGCGCGGGGTGAAACCCAAAACAAAAATCATCGAAACGGCGCGGCAAAAACGCTATGCCTTGATGGAGGCCTATTGTAAGAAAAACAAAATTCCATGTCTTTTTCTGGCACACCATCGGGATGATCAAGCCGAAACGGTGTTGATGCGCCTTGCCGCCGGATCCGGAGTGGATGGCTTGGCCGGGATGGCCCCCGTTTCTTTTGATCACGGAGTTTTGTTATTGCGGCCTTTGCTCGATATGCCGCATGATCGCCTGTGTGCATCGTTACGCACCGCCCGGCAAGATTGGGTTGAGGATCCGACAAATCAGAATGATCATTACGCGCGCTCCCGCCTGCGTCATGCCCGGGATGTTTTGGCGCGTGAAGGATTAACCCCCGTGCGTCTTGCGGCACTTGCCCGTCGTGCATCCGCCGCCCGCGAGGTGTGCGTATACCTCGCCGAAAAGGTTTGGGCGGATCATGTGCAGGTGACATCCGAATCGGTTCAGATCGGGGTGGATGTATGGCAAGGGATATTGCCTGACACGCGCACGCGTCTTTTGGTCCAGGCGCTTGGGCATATCGCGGGAGCGCATCGCCCCCCCCGCCTGGAACAGGTCGAGGCGATGATATCAGCGTTTGACGGGGTAAAGGGCAAAACGCTGCGTCGAACACTTGGCGGGTGTATGGTGTCGTATGGCACAAAATGGATCAAAATTAGCCGTGAAACAAAAGAAATAAGGTCATAAATCACGGCGTACTTGGTTTTATCCCGTAACTGCCTTATATATAGAGAAGAGTTTAACGATGATCAGAGATAGGACGTGAACGTGCCCCCATTCGCCCGCAATTTAACCTTTTGGCTTGCTGTCTTTGTCACATTGGCCGTGCTGTTCAATTTTTTCCAAACAGCCCAACGGCAGCAAATGACGACCCAGGCGCGTCTGGCCTATACCGACTTTGTGAAAGAGGCGGGGGCGGGGCATGTGGGGGATATCACGGTTAAGGGCGATATCATCACCGGTGTTGGGGCGGACGGCAAAAAATTTGAAGTCATGATGCCCGCCGGTGAAAATCTGGTTGAACGGTTAAAGGCAACGCCGGTGCGGATCACGGCCGAAGAAGTCGATCCCGAAACGATTTCGGCCTTGGGGGTGCTGTTATCGTGGTTCCCGACATTGTTATTGATCGGCGTTTGGATTTATTTCATGCGGTCGATGAATGGGCGCGGCGGTGGCGGGGCCTTGGGCTTTGGCAAGTCGCGCGCACGGATGCTGACTGAAAAACAAGGCAAGGTCACGTTTGATGACGTCGCCGGGATTGAAGAGGCCAAGGCCGAACTTCAGGAAATCGTCGATTTCTTGAAAGACCCCCAGAAATTCCAACGCCTGGGTGGGAAGATTCCGAAAGGTGCGTTGCTCGTGGGGCCGCCGGGGACGGGGAAGACATTGACCGCGCGTGCGGTGGCGGGTGAAGCTGGCGTGCCATTCTTTACGATTTCTGGCTCTGATTTTGTTGAAATGTTCGTGGGCGTGGGGGCCAGTCGTGTCCGCGATATGTTCGAACAGGCGAAAAAACACGCGCCGTGTATTGTCTTTATTGATGAAATCGACGCGGTGGGCCGTCATCGCGGCGCGGGCCTGGGGGGCGGGAATGACGAACGCGAACAGACCCTCAACCAGTTACTTGTTGAAATGGACGGGTTTGAAGCGAATGAAGGCGTTATTCTGATCGCGGCGACGAACCGCCCTGATGTGCTCGACCCTGCGCTTTTGCGTCCGGGTCGCTTTGATCGTCAGATCGTGGTGCCGAACCCGGATGTCAAGGGCCGCGAGAAAATCTTGAAAGTCCACATGAAGAAAGTGCCCCTTGCCAGTAACGTGGACCCATCGATTATCGCACGCGGGACGCCGGGGTTTTCGGGGGCCGATCTTGCGAACTTGGTGAACGAAGCCGCACTTTTGGCAGCGCGCCGCGGGCGCCGCGTGGTTGGCATGGATGATTTGGAAGATGCCAAGGACAAGGTCATGATGGGCGCCGAACGGAAATCCATGGTCATGACGGAAAAAGAAAAGAAACTGACGGCGTATCACGAGGCCGGGCACGCGGTTATCGCGTTGAATGAGCCCGAATCCGATCCCATTCACAAGGCGACAATTGTGCCGCGGGGGCGGGCCTTGGGTATGGTTATGCGTCTGCCCGAAGGGGATCGCGTGTCGATGTCGCGCGCGAAACTTGAGGCGGATTTGGCGGTGTCAATGGGGGGGCGTTTGGCCGAAGAACTGATCTTTGGTGCAGAACATATCACGACCGGCGCATCCTCCGATATTAAAATGGCGACCGAAATTGCGCGCCGGATGGTCACCGAATGGGGGATGTCGGATAAATTGGGCTTTATCAATTACGCGGGCGACCAGGAAGAAGTCTTCTTGGGTCATTCGATTGGCCAGACCAAGAAAATGTCAGACGCCACGGCAGCAACCGTTGATTCCGAAGTGCGGCGCATTGTGGATACGGCCTATGCCCGCGCGCGGCAATGCTTGATCGATAAAATGGATGATTTGCACAAACTGGCCCAAGCGCTTCAGGAATATGAAATGCTCTCGGGCGATGAGATCAAGGCGTTACTCCGCGGTGAACCGATTCTTCGCGATGACGGATCCGGCGACACCGGGCACATGCCTCGCGCCTCTGTGCCCCGCGGGGGCCGGATCGATTTCGGTGACGGCGGTCAGGCGCAAGGGGTGTGATTTTTATTAGCCTTTCGTTGGCGATGGTTTTATTGTTGTAGATTTCGTCGTTTGATGGGTTAGATTTTTGGCAACATCTGTTAGATCAGAAATTGTTCCGTCTGGATAATGGCCTTTTATTTCGGTCGCAGAATCCAGAAGAATTTCAAGCAATCGAAGGGCCCGTAATCCCCGTTTAATAAGTTCAGTATCATTAAGTCTTGTCGTTTTACTTAAATCAGCATGAATATCAAAATCTTCTCCCGTTAGGCGACAAGAAATTGTTTTTCCGTCATTTTTTGGTTTTGCTCGCAGGCGCTCAATTTCTTTTTGTATGCGCGGACTGAACCCTGTGAGATCAAAGTTTTTTTGTAAATCACCCATAATAATCTCCTTTTTTCTCTTTTATTCCATAAAATTAAACCTGTCAATTACGCCCTGTAACATCATGTGATTGTTTGTTTTTGGCGGGGTTGGGTAGAAAATGGGCTGGGAAATCTCCCTCTTTACGAGGGAGATTTATGGTCACTGGAGATAAAAATGACCCGACATTTATTTGGTACAGATGGTATTCGCGGGCTTGCCAACACGCATCCCATGACGGCAGATGTCGGCTTACGTGTTGCGATGGCGTCGGCCACGCTCCTCTCGGGTGACAATGGCGCGGGCACAGGCCGCGTGATCATCGGCAAGGATACGCGCCTCTCTGGATATCTCTTTGAACAAGCGATGTCGGCGGGATTTGTTGCGATGGGGATGGAAGTGATTTTGGTAGGACCTATTCCCACACCGGGGATCGCCATGCTGACCCGCAGTTTACGCGCCGATCTGGGGGTGATGATTTCGGCGTCGCATAACCCCTATCACGATAACGGAATTAAATTATTTGCAAGCGATGGGTACAAACTACCCGATGCGCTTGAGGAACAGATTGAAGAGCTTGCCGGGGATCCCGATTTGATGCTGCGCGCGCATCCCGACAAAATCGGCAAGGCGACGCGTCTGGATGATGCGCTTGGGCGCTATGTCGAATTTATCAAAGCCAGCTTCCCGAAAGGGCAAACGTTAAAGGGGCTGAAGGTTGTGGTTGACTGCGCACATGGTGCTGCCTACCGCGTGGCCCCGCAAGTGTTGTGGGAACTTGAGGCTGAGGTGATTCCGATGAATGTGACCCCGGATGGTCGGAACATCAATGATGAATGCGGCGCAACACGGCCCCAGGGGTTACAACAAGCGGTCTTTGATCATCAGGCGGATTTGGGCATTGCGCTTGATGGGGATGCCGACCGCGTGATTTTGGTGGATGAGCAGGCGCGCGTCATTGACGGTGATCAATTCCTCGCGACGCTCGCCGATGATTGGCACGGTCAAGGGCGCTTGGCACATCATACGGTGGTCGCCACGATCATGTCGAATTTGGGATTGGAACGTTATTTGGGCACGCGCGGGATCACGTTGTTACGTGCCGCGGTCGGGGATCGGTATGTGGTGGAACGCATGCGGGCCGGGGGATTTAATTTGGGTGGCGAACCGTCGGGCCATGTGGTGATGACCGATTACGGGACGACGGGGGACGGGTTGATGGCCGCCCTTGCGGGATTGGCGATCATGAAAAAGCGCGGGGTGCCGGCCTCTCGCGTGTTTGCGGCATTTACGCCCGTGCCCCAGATTCTTGAGAATATCCGTTATGTGACCGGGGGCGAACCGCCGCTTGCCCGTGCTGCGATCAAGGATATCATTGCGCGGGCCGAACGGAAAATTGCCGGGCAGGGTCGTGTGCTGGTTCGCGCGTCGGGGACCGAACCTGTTTTGCGCGTGATGGCGGAAGGGGATGACGCGCGGCTAGTCAAGGCGCTCGTTGATGAACTTTGCCAGGATATTCGCGCGGCGGTCGCGGGATAGATCGCGCGCGACATTAAGTCTTTTTAAATGCCATAATATAATTTACATCCAGATCATGGGGCGAGAGCGCAAAATCGCGGGTGATCGGGCGATAGGTAATCCCGCTTGCCGCAATTGGGGAGAGGCCAAAAGGGCGCAGGCCCATCGCCAAGGTCGAGGGGCGCATAAATTGCCGCCAGTGATGCGTACCCTTTGGCACCCATCCTAAAATATATTCTGCCGCAACAATGCCTAAGGCAAAGGATTTAAGAGTCCGGTTTAATGTTGAGATAAATAATACCCCGCCCGGTTTTAAAAGCTGGGCCGTTTCGGCCAGAAAAATTTCGGGTGCATCGACATGCTCGATAATTTCAAGCGCTGTAATCACATCGAATTTTAAGTCTTTGTTTCTGCTTCTAAATTCCTCAATGGATGTTGGTATATACGTCACGGATAATTCCATTAGGTCGGCATGTGCCCGGGCGGCGTCAATGGCTTGGGCGTCGGCATCGATTCCTGTCACGGTTGCCCCCAGGCGTGCAAAGGGTTCACAGACCAGTCCCCCGCCACATCCAACATCTAAACTTTTTATATTTTCCAGTAGGTTAGAACCATTTTTTGATGTTACTTCTAGGTTTTTAGAAAGAACATCCACCATAAAGCGCATGCGGATAGGGTTCAGCGCATGAAGCGGGGCAAACGGCCCGGTTTCATCCCACCAGGATTTTGAATCGTTCTGGAAATGATGGATTTCGCTTTGGTTGACGGTGTTCTGGCGAGGCATTTTATTCATCCCCTTTTCCCGGCGCGGGAGAGAAAAATTTCGGATATTTCCCTTTGAGGAGTTTATATTTTTCGGCCTGGGGCATCGGTTCCTTTTGGCGGGTAATGACAGGCCATTTTTGGGCGAATTCGCGATTCATTTCCAGAAAAGCGTTTGCACGCTTATCGGTATCGGGCACAATCGCCTCGATCGGGCATTCAGGTTCGCACACGCCACAATCGATGCATTCGTCGGGGTGAATCACAAGCGTATTCTCCCCCTCATAAAAACAATCCACCGGACACACTTCGACACAGTCGGTGTATTTACACATGATACAAACATCGGTCACAACAAACGTCATTTTGGCTCACTTGTTATCTCTGCGCTCACGCGGGGATGACAACTATAGTTTTTCAATCTCTAGATACGGCGTGCCTTGATGCGCGTCAAGGGTGACGGTCGCACCCACAGGGAAGGAGATCAGGCGCGGTGTATGCCCAAAGGGTCCATTCGTCACAACCGGGATTTTTAGATTTTGCGTGTACTGCGCGATAATCTCGGGAACGGGAAACCCAAACGGGCGTCCTGTATCGAGCGTATCTGTAAATTGTCCAAAAATCAGACCCGCCGCGCGGTCCAAAATGCCGGCCAGTCGGAATTGATTTAGAATCCGGTCAAGTGTGCTGAGCTCCGCGCCGACATCTTCAAAAAATAAAATCGCGCCCGTCAAATCGGGGAGATAGGGCGTGGCAAGTAGGCTTTGGAAAACGCTTAAATTCCCACCGATGAGGGGGCCTGCGGCAACGCCAGGTTTTTGGATGACGGCATCGGGCAGGGGGATTGTGGTGTTTGCCCCGGTGATCAGATCAAGAAATTGTTGGTATAAATCGTCGGGCAGGCGATCCGGCTTAAACCATGTCACGCCGGGGCCGTGATATTGGATGATCCCCGTTTTCGCATAAGCCGCATTCAACAAAGATGTTGTGTCTGAAAATCCGATAATCGGTTTCGTCAGGCGCGCATAATCCAGTTCCGCCAAAATGTGGGCGGCGGTTTGGCCGCCGCACGCGGTCAAGATCATGTCCACTTTTGGATCGGCCATCAGGTCATAAAGCGCCGCGATTTTTTCTTGAGCCGTGCCCGCGAGTTGTGTGTCGCGCAACCGTCCATAGGATTGCGGATGAACGACCAAATCATGGCCAAGCGCGCGCAACCGCGCCAGTCCCGGTTCAAAATTTTCAAGCCGTGCATAACTAGACGGCGCGCAGATACCAAAAGTGGGGTTTTTCATGTTTAAGTGTTATTCCGGCATGATCAAATAACTGAACCCGTGGACCTGGGCCCATTCGTGGATGGCGGCATGATTTAAATGCTGGTGGTAAAATTCAGCGCCGGTCAGCGTACGGCCCGGAACGATGTCATCGCCCTTAATCGTGCGGACAGGGATAAACGGCACGCCCGCAAGCACCGCCTTGGACGTGCGGACATGCCCATCCACGATCAGATAGAGGCGCCCCATATCGACAGCCGTGATGGGCGCGTGGTCAAATTCATCGGGGGGGAGTTCCAACCCCTTGTCCGTTACGTTCGGCATAATACTGGGGTACATCGAGCGCGGCGAGATCCAGCGATGTTCCGTATGCTCTCCACTAAAGAAATGCGGCGACAGGCGATCAATTAAATCGGCCACATCATGCGGTGGGACGTTTGCGGTATCGATCAGTAGATCGTAATTTGAATCGTCTTGAATATTGATGCCGTAGGTGTTTTTAAAACGCTCCGTTTCGGACGTGTTCCGTGCCTGAATACTGGCCTTGATTTGTGGGGGGGAATCGACATGTTCCGCTTTACGGATTTTATCGCGAAAAATACGCTCGGCCGCGATGTCGGGACAGACCGTGAGTTTGATTTTGAATGATTGGGGCAGAAAATGCCACGCGAGACGTGCATCGACAATTAAATCATCGGGTGTCTGGGCCAGGTTTTTATAGACCGCGTCAATTTCGCGGTCGATCGACGGGTCGGACGTGGCGAGGTGATTGGCCGCCAGAATATCGATCCCGCGTTTCATCGCAATCTCGCGTAGGACGGCGCCTGTATAATATTTTTTGACACCCCATCGACTTTCAAGCTCTGTCGCAACCGTCGATTTCCCACTGCCCTGATCACCAGTCAGCGAGATAATTTTAGGGCCAGCATGTGCGCCAGGAATGGGCATGATTCACGGATGGTTTACTTGGGGTTGTTGTTCCAAGAATCCTATCTTTGCTCTAAATAACTAGCAAGAACTATATTGATTGTTTTGGGCAGGTGGGGAGTTTGCGAGGTACTGTCGTAGCGCTGCCGAATATTTCCCCAAGTAAGCGATCAAGCACAGCGTCAGCACCACAGTGGGACACCAAGGTGGCTGTCAGAAGTAATTCATTTGGTGGATTTAATTGATCACGCCGTGTCGCATGATCAAAGCTTGTGATGCGCTCGGTTGTGATATCTAATAATTTCGCCTGAATAAGAGCAGAAAGTTTTTCTTCTTTATCTCTGGCACGTTTAGCCAAACGCTGTTGCCGCGTAAATGAAGGGGTAAATTTTTTAGCCATGATTCCTCTCTCTATTCTATTTTTCGAGAGACTTTATAATGCCATAAAACATCTGTCAAGTATTGTGAAGTTTAATAAAGTCGAACACTTTAATTTACCCAGATTGAATATGCTTTAAGGCGGCGAGGGCCCGATTTCGTGCGGCGATATGCTCCAGTTTTGGTTTGGGGTAGGCGGCGGTGCCAAATTCTGGGACCCACCGGCGGATATAGGTCCCATCGGGGTCGAATTTACTTGCCTGAAGTTCGGGGTTGAAAATCCGGAAATAGGGGGCGGCGTCCGCGCCACACCCTGCAATCCATTGCCAACTTGCGGCATTATTGGCAAGGTCCGCGTCAAACAATGTGTCCCAAAACCAATCTTCCCCCTTGCGCCAATGGGTCAAAAGATTTTTGACCAAAAATGACCCGACAATCATGCGCACGCGGTTGTGCATATATCCAGTTTCCCATAGCTCTCTCATCCCTGCATCCACGATGGGAACGCCTGTCATCCCGCGTGTCCATGAGGTATAGGCGTCTTGATCCTCGATCCAGGGGAAATTGTTGAATTGAGCTTGGAGCGGTTTTTCAGGTAAGGTTGGAAAGTGATATAACAAATGGTGTGAAAATTCGCGCCACCCAAGTTCTGATAAAAAACAATCCGCATCTGATCTTTGGCCGGGGTCTGTTTCAGCGATAAAATTCACAGCATGATAAATTTGATGAACGCTGATTTCCCCAAAATGCAGATGCGGCGAGAGACGCGAGACATTTTCAAGATCGGGCCGGTTTCTGTCTTGTTTATATCCGCGCAATCCATGATCTAAAAAATTTTGAAATCGTTTTTGGGCGCCGGCCTCACCGGGCTGCCAATGGGAAATGACAGGGACATCCCATCGCGGCCGCGCGGGAAGAAGACCAAGATGATCAATTGATGGCGAGAGAGATGTTAATTCGGAGCCAGATGAAAGGAGAACTGTTCGTTCCGCGAGGGCCGATAAAATTGTGCGCGTGGGTAACAGATCGGTCAGAGGAGGGGGCGGCGCGGCGTGACATCCCTTTTGCCAAAATGGGGTAAAAACGCGGTAAGGGGTGCCGTCCGATTTTGAAATCGTCCAGGGTTCATAAAGGAGATTTCCCGAAAAACTTTCAACATGAACGCCTTGTTTGATGAGGGTCGCTTTTATTTTTTTGTCCCGTTCAATAAGGTGCGGTTCGTAACAGCGGTTCCAAAAAACAGCGCGTACGCCGATTTGGGAGATGAGTTGATGGAGGATATCGATTGGGTGACCTTGTCCAAAAACAAGGCGCCCCCCTAGGGATTTTTGAAGTTCCAAGAGAGAGTGGTGAAGCCAGACCCGCGAGGCGGCACCGATTTTCCAGGGCGCGTTCTTGTCGGTATCCAGGATATAAACAGGAAGAATGGGTGCACCCGTCTTTATCGCGGCGACCAAGGCGGGATTGTCCGATAGGCGTAAATCGTACCGGAACCAAACGATAATCGGGGAAGTTGTCAATTCACCGTCCGGCCCATTTTGTCGTTGCCGTTCATGACGGGGCGGTTAAATTCATCGCCCGGCACAAAGGGGCGATAATTTCCATTCACATTTTCGTGGATCACTTTGCGCATATCGACGGAATGGGCGATTCCCACAAAATCAGGTTCCCACTTGCGGAAAGAACCAGAGGTCGCGGAACAATCGAGGATAAACGCATCATCGTGATACACCCCCGCCCACATCAGGCCAGTGCGTTGATGTTCTGGGTCTTTCGGGGTGGCGGATGTAAAATTGGCCTCAATCATGCTGGCCCAGGCTTTACCGATCCCGGCGTCATCATCATATCCGGTAATTTGAACGTCATCGTATTCGCCGGTGTAATTGTCCCAGAAATCCCGGTTATACGCCACGTCTTGTACATCGCCAGAATACCAAATGGGATAAACGGTAAAGCGGTTGTCGCCCCGTGCGCGTAGGCGGCAAATGGGATAATCCGATTGCGAAGGGCCGATGAGCGTCACCAGATCATCCGGTTTTTGGTTGTTAATCGTCCGCCATGTATCGGGGAAAGTCAGGCTGGCCCCCGTTTTCGGGTCTTGCCAGACAAAATAATCGGCGTGTGCGGGCAGGGCAGTGGCCAGGGTGGTAAAGGACAAAAGAGCAACAAAAAAGGTGCGAAACATAGAAATATCCTTGGAAAGGCGCGACATGAGACAGGGCGGTATTCCCGCGCGGGCGAGAATCGCCCGATGTTTGAGAGTTATTATGCCTCTAAACCCTTGAAACGGCAAAAGTAAATTTTATTGACATAGAATGATAGTTTGTATAATTTTGGCGCGTTTCAGGATCACAAGGAGGAAAAAATGGATCAAAACGAACGCGGACAGTGGAAGTTGATTTTTAATAAGAAAGCAAGCTTTATGATGATCATGGGGGGTGCTCGACCATCGAATTTACTGCCGGGAGATATTCGTTACTTTGTCTCTACCGGACTGGGGTGGGAGAAGAATCTGAAAGCCGTTAGTTCTGTAGCCTGTACCTCTGCCCAGCGTAATGAGAAAGGCGTTTTAAAAGCCTGCCTTTTGTTTAACGAAGCCGGATTGGCCGAAGTTCAAGAGCGGGCAAAAAAACTTGGGAAATCGGTACCAGATTTCATCGCGGGCATCATTCCGCAGGGGATCGGGCATTTAAGATATTGGGATGACGACTACTGCACCGTGCGTGTGAACCCAATCGAAGGTACTGCGCCATGAGCGAAGAAAAACAACGCTATAAAATGGTGTTTAACCCGGCGGCGGCACGGTTTATTTCAAATAGAGTCCGAATTTCCCCGTTATCCATGACCCAACAAATTCATGGGATATTTGATCAAGAGGGCTCCCAGTGGTATGGAAGTGGGGCGGCTGTGTCCGTCACAAAAGTCGATTCCGAAAGCCGGGGGGATGACGGCACGGCGCTGGTGTGTCATTTGTCCTTTAATGACGCTGCAGAATTGGTTCTTCGGGGCTGGATGCCACCAGAAGTACCCTCAATCCCGGCCTTTGTCCGTGACCTTGTGGATGGTGGGTTTGACGTCGAAAGCCCAAGGTGGCGACGTTCTGGGTGCTGTGTTGAATCGGTTGAACCGTTGTCATAGGCAAGTCGATTAGTTTTATAAAATCCGGTCATTTCATTGGTATATGGAATACGTAAATGAACGAACAAAAAGACATCACAGATTTTAGTTCTGCTGAATTGGCGTTGATTGATAAAATTGACGGCTTATTCCCAGAAAAGAAGATCCGTGCCCAATTTGATCGATATCGTGCCGTCAATAATGAAACATGCGACCCAGACGAGACTTTCCCAGATTACATGCGTTTTCAGATGGCGCGCGCGGATGCGGAACGTGTGATGCGGTCGGGGTATGTGCGGCGCGGCGTACCCGAAGACGTACAACAAACATTGCAGGACCATGGGCATTATGTTGGACAACTGGCCCAGGTGTTCAAGCCCGCAAGTCTGAAATTTAGATGCCCGGATGAGGCCCAGACAGAAGGTGAAATCCACGATTTACCGCAAGTTATCGCGGGGGGGCTTTACACCCCATGATATGAATAAAATTACAAAAGATGAGAAATTCCGGCTGGAAGAACTGGCGGCGCGGCTGGTGTTTCCCAAGTATCTTTATGATTTATGGATAAAACATGAAACGGGGCATGCGCCTGAACAGGTTTGGGTCCGGGACTGTGATTTGTTGGAAATGCCGCTTCATATCGTGAGCGTGATTGAACCGCGCCACCCGCATATGGAAGAAAAACTGGGTGAATTTTTTACCCATGTCGCTGGGCGGTTACAAACCGAACGCGGGCAGGAGGTATTCGAGCATTTACTGGAATCCCGCGAACATCGCTGCCGGAAGGGCTACACATTGGGGCATGCCCACCACGCCGCGCGTCAAGGCGAAACCCCCGATCATGTCCATTATGCCCCCAGCACCCTAAAACAGGCCGAAATCGCCCGGATGGTTTATGTTATGAACCGGATACCTGGCTAAGCCTTACCGCGCGCCTCTTTTCAATTCTATCAAACCGGGTATGATGACGCGGGCCCATTTTCTTCCCGCGAGTCTTTCCGATGCTCAATGATTCCGACCGTATTTTTACCAACCTTTATGGCTGGGAACCGTTCTCGCTGAAACAGGCCAAGGCGCGCGGCGACTGGGACGGGACCAAAGACATCATCGCCAAGGGGCGCGACTGGATCATTGACGAAATGAAAAAGTCGGGCCTGCGGGGCCGGGGCGGGGCGGGTTTCCCCACGGGCATGAAGTGGTCGTTTATGCCGAAGGACAGCGGCAAGCCGCATTATCTGGTGATCAACGCCGATGAATCGGAGCCCGGCACATGCAAAGACCGGGACATTTTGCGCAACGATCCGCATAAATTGATTGAAGGCGCGCTTCTCGCGGGTTTTGCGATTGGGGCACATCGCGCCTATATCTATATCCGCGGCGAATTTTATAACGAAGCCTCGAATGTGGTGGCCGCGATCCGCGAGGCGTATGACGCCGGGCTTTTGGGGAAAAACGCGGCGAAAAGCGGGTGGGATTTTGATGTGGTCCTGCACCGCGGGGCGGGGGCCTATATCTGCGGGGAAGAAACCGCCCTGATCAATAGCCTTGAGGGCCGCAAGGGTGAACCACGCAACAAACCGCCCTTTCCGGCGGGGGCGGGGCTGTATTCCTGTCCGACGACCGTCAATAATGTCGAAACCATCGCCTCGGCGCCCACGATTTTGCGGCGCGGCGGGGCCTGGTTTGCCGGGATTGGCCCCAATGAAAAGAACACCGGGACAAAACTGTTCTGTATCTCCGGCCATGTGAATAACCCCTGTAACGTCGAAGAGGCGATGGGGGTTCCCATGAAGGAACTTATTGAAAAACATGCGGGCGGGGTACGCGGCGGATGGGATAACCTGCTGGCGGTCATTCCCGGTGGGTCATCCACGCCGCTTTTACCGCGCGAGACATGTGACACCGTGTTGATGGATTTTGATTCTTTGCGCGCGGTGCAATCGGGGCTGGGGACTGCTGGCCTGATTGTGATGGATAAATCGACCGATATCGTCGCGGCGATTGCCCGTCTGTCTTACTTTTATATGCACGAAAGCTGTGGCCAGTGCACGCCCTGCCGCGAGGGGACGGGGTGGATGTGGCGCATCATGCAGCGCATGGTCACGGGGAACGCGACGATTGAAGAAATCGATACACTCCTCGAAATTTCGAAAGAGATTGAAGGGCATACGATCTGCGCGCATGGCGACGCGTCGGGTTGGCCCATTCAGGGGCTGATGCGCCATTTCCGGCCCGAGGTGGAACGCCGGATTCATGCGTACCGCGCGCGGGCCAAAGCGGCGTAGTTTTTTTACTCTCTGAAGGGAGAAATGCGATGCGTGTTCTTTTTGTTTTACTGATGATGTTCTCGTCCCCTGCTCTCGCAGCTTCTGCGCATCATGGCCACGGTGCAGGTCATGGGCCTGCTGTTACCCATCATGGCCATGGCGGCATGGCCTCCACCGCGAAAACGGCGGCGGATCGTAACTTGTTGAACGTCACACAAAAAATGCACCAAAATATGGATGTCGAACTGATCGGCACGCCGGATGCCGACTTTATGCGCGCGATGATCCCGCACCACCAGGGTGCGATTGATATGGCGCGCGTGGTCTTGAAACATGGCAAGGACGCGCGCGTGCGCTGGCTTGCCGGAAATATCGTCAAGGCCCAGACCTGGGAAATTGGCTGGATGAAGCGGCTTTTGGCGCGGTCCAACCAACCTTTGGATGTGAAAACCGGGGGCGGGGCCATGGAAAAATCGGCGGATACCGGCGCAAAACGCGACCTTTTGGCTATCCATCACAACATGCACAAGGATATGGACGTCATGCTCACGGGGAATCCGGATGCGGATTTTGTGCGTGCGATGATCCCGCATCACCAGGGTGCCATTGATATGGCCTATTGGGTGCGCGACTATGGCCGCAACACGGAAACGCGGAAACTCGCCCGCGAGATCATCAAGGCGCAAACGGGTGAAATCGCTTGGATGCGGCATTGGTTAAAAGACCAGGATAAAAGCAAGGTGAGGTAAGGAGAAAAGATGAAGAATTTATTTTTTTCAATTTTAGTCATTCTCTGTGGTTTGCCTGTTCTTGCCCACGCTGCCGAGAAAGAATCCGCCTATGACCGCGTGATGCGGACAGGGGTCTTGAGGTGTGGGTATGTGGTGTATTCACCTTTTTTCATGAAGGACCCAAACACAGGCAAAATTTCAGGGATTTTTGCCGATGTTATGGAGGAATCCGGCAAGTTATTGAACCTGAAAATTAACTGGGCAGAAGAGGCGGGCACGCCTGTCTTGATTGAAGGATTGCATTCTGGCCGCCTTGATGCGCTGTGTTCAGGATTTTGGCCAAACGCGGCAAGGGGCCGCGAGGCGGATTTCAGTCGACCACTCTTTTATTCGGCTTTAGGTGTTTATGTGCGATCAGATGATGATCATTTTGATGGGAACTTGCAAAGCCTGAATCGGCCCGATGTGACTGTCGCTGTTGTGGATGGAGAAATGGCCGATCAGATTGCGTCCGTTTCTTTTCCGTTGGCGAAAAAAGTTGCCCTGCCTCAAATGACGAATGTTTCCGAGCTTCTTCTATCGGTGGCCTTAAAAAAAGCTGATTTTACTATATCAGGTATCAATGAAGAGCGAGAATACTCACAACATAATCCGGGGAAAATTAAACGAATCGACACTAAAAATCCTATCAGAGTTTTCCCCAACGTCATTATGACAGGCAAGGAGGATCGGAAACTTATATCCATGATCGATAGTGCGTTTGATGAACTGGGACAAACTGGTAAGCTTGAGCAAATCATCTTGCGCTATGAGAAACAGCCCGGGGAATTTTATCGCGTCGCCAAACCCTATGAGGTTAAAAACTAAATGCCCAAACTTAAAATCAACAACACCGAGATCGACGTCCCCGCCGGGACCAGTATTTTACAAGCGGCCGAGATGATCGGCGTGGAAATCCCGCGCTTTTGTTATCATGACAAGCTTTCGGTACCGGCCAATTGCCGCATGTGCCTGGTCGAGGTCAAGGGATCGCCCAAGCCCGTGGCGTCCTGTGCGATGGCGTGCGGCGATAATATGGAGGTCTTTACCGACAGCGCGATGACCAAAAAAGCGCGTAAGGGCGTCATGGAAATGATGCTGATTAACCATCCGCTCGATTGCCCGATTTGTGATCAGGGCGGCGAATGCGATTTACAGGACCAGGCGGTCGCCTATGGCTTTGATCGCTCGCGGTATTATGAGACCAAGCGCGCGGTGACGGACAAGGACATCGGTCCCTTGGTTAAAACCGTGATGACACGGTGTATTCAATGCACGCGCTGTGTACGGTTTTGTGACGAAATTGCGGGCACGGCGGAACTGGGCCTGATGAATCGGGGCGAGAATGTGGAAATTGGACCGTTCGTGGATCGATATGTCACGACGGAAATGTCCGGAAATTTGATTGATGTCTGCCCGGTGGGGGCGCTGACCCACAAGCCGGGGGCCTTTACCGCGCGGCCCTGGGAACTTACCAAAACAGACAGTATCGATGTCCATGACGCGGTGGGGTCCAATATCCGAATCGATGCGCGGAGCGGGGCGGTGATGCGTGTGTTGCCCCGTTTGAACGAAGACATTAACGAAGAATGGCTGGGCGATCGCTCGCGCTTTGCGGTGGACGGCCTGAAGTACGCGCGGCTTGACCAACCCTATGTCCGCGATCCCGGCACCAAGAAAATGAAACCTGCGACCTGGGATCAGGCCTTGGCGGTCGCGGCTCAGAAATTAAAGGCGACAGCGCCTGATAAAATCTGCGCCTTGAACGGTGAACTGGCGGCTGTCGAGGAAATCGTCGCGCTTAAAGATTTGATGCACGCGATGGGCGTTCAAAATCTGGAATGCCGGAGCGCGGGAGCGATGCTCGAAAGCCCAACGCGCGGCGGATATTTGTTCAATACCACGATTGCGGGATTGGAACAGGCGGATGCGATTTTGATCGTGGGGGCGAACCCGCGGCTTGAGGCGACGATGGTGAATGCGCGGATTCGTAAAACCTGGCTTGCGCAGGATAAGCGGTTAAAAATCGGCCTTATTGGCGAGGCTGTGGATTTGACCTACCCCTATATGCACCTTGGCACCGGGATCGACGCGATCAAGGAACTGATGGCTGGAGAAGGGCCCTTTGCAGAGATTTTAAAGAATGCCGCACGACCTGTGGTGATCATGGGTGTCGGCGCAATGCAGCGCGTGGACGGCCAGACGATTTTGAAACAAGTCTATGAAATGGTGTGTCAATATAATGTGGTGCGTGAGGGGTGGAATGGATGGAATGTTCTGCACCTCGCGGCGGCGCGCGTGGGGGCGCTGGATGTCGGGTTTGTGCCGCCGGCGGTGTTTGATATTGCGGCGCATGATGTTGTGTACCTGATGAATGCGGATACAGACTATTATCTGCAGAACATTAACCCGAATGCCTTTGTGATTTATCAAGGGCACCATGGCGGGCCAGGGGCCGCGCGGGCCGATGTGATTTTACCGGGATGTGCCTATACTGAAAAATCGGGTACATATGTGAATATGGAGGGTCGGACCCAAATCACGCGGCGCGCCGTCCATCCGCCGGGCCTCGCGCGCGAAGACTGGACGATTATCCGCGCACTCTCGGGTGTGATGGGGCATACGCTGCCCTATGATACCGCGGATCAACTGCATACCCGGATTGTGACGGCTTGGCCGCATTTGGGGATGCCCGGCGTGGTGGGCGGCGATCGCACGATGCCAGGTCAGATGGGAAAACCCGGAACAATCGCGCGGACGCCCTTTGTCAACGCAATCCATAATTATTATCAGACCAATGTGATTACCCGCTCCTCCCCGACCATGCAAAAATGCGTCGAGGCGTTTTATGGTGACCCATCGATTGAAATCGATAAAAAATCAGCGCGTGGATAGAGAACATGATCGAATTTATTCAACTATACGGTATGAATTTCCTCTTCACCCTGCTGCATATCGCGGCGATTATCGGCGTGCTATTGCTGGTGGTGGCCTATACGACCTATTTTGAGCGCAAAATTCTGGGCGCGATGCAGCGTCGTCAAGGTCCTATGACGGTCGGGCCGTTTGGCTTGCTGCAACCGATTGCCGACGGGATCAAGTTACTCTCCAAAGAGACGGTCTTACCGACCCAGGCCCATAAACCTGTTTTTGTTCTCGCGCCGATGCTGCTTTTTACCTTGGCACTTGTCGCTTGGGCGGTGATTCCGGTCGATGCTCAAATTGTGCTGGCCAATATTAATGTGGGGATCTTGTTTTTATTCGCGGTGTCCTCCATGGGCGTGTACGGCATTATCATGGCGGGTTGGGCCAGTAATTCGAAATACGCCTTTTTGGGTGGGATGCGCTCGGCCTCGCAAATGGTCAGTTACGAAGTCTCTATGGGATTGGTCATTGTATGCGTGCTTCTCACCACCGGGACACTGAACCTTACCGGCATTGTTGAGGCCGCGCGCCCGTGGTGGATGGTGGCCCTTTTATTTCCCATGTTCATTGTGTTTTTGGTCTCGATTTTGGCCGAAACAAACCGCCCGCCCTTTGATTTGCCCGAAGGGGAATCCGAACTCTCGGGCGGATTTATGGTCGAATATTCGTCGATGACGTTCGCTCTGTTTTTCTTGGGCGAATACGCGAACATGATTCTGATGTCCGCGATGACAACGATTTTGTTTCTGGGCGGATGGCATGTGCCCTTTGGGATCACAGCGCTTGCCGTTTTGCCAGGGTGGTTCTGGTTTGCGGTAAAGGTCGCCAGCGTCCTGTTCTTCTTTATCTGGGCGCGGGCGTCATTTCCCCGCTATCGCTATGATCAGTTGATGCGTCTGGGGTGGAAAATCTTCCTGCCGCTCTCGTTACTCTGGGTCGTCGTGGTCGCCGGGACACTCATGTATACGGGGAGTTTACCGCGATGAGTAGCCCTCGTACCTATCCAACTTACCAACATTACAAAGGCGGGTTGTACCTGAAACTTTGTGATGCGCTTCATACGGAAACGGATCAAATGATGACAGTGTATGTTTGCGCTGTTCGTGGTACCGTTTATACGCGCCCAAAAGAAATGTTTGAGGAAATTGTGACCGACGGGGCGTATCATGGCCCACGGTTCATCTCGGTTCCGGATGGATTTTCGAAAGACCAGGCGAAAGAATTTTTATCCGATTGTTGACGGGGTAGTTGCCTCATTATTCCGGACATGCGCGATCATTCCTGTAACACTTTGATTTGCGTTCACGACTTCTAATATGATGCTCGGGTGGTTGTTCTTGAAGACACGAAAAATTTCGTCTGCAAATCCCTGTCTGATGGCTCCAATACCCTCAAAATCTAAAACGACTTCTTTGAAATGGTCCGCGCGAGCCATCACCCGTTTGGCCTGCGAGCGGGAAACAAGCCCTTCATTTTCATACAGAGCTAGGCGCAAGGCGATGATGGTCTTTGTAAAACCGGCGGCGTCCCCATCAACTTGGTTTGTGTGACGTGAAAAAACATCATTCAAGTTGGTTTTCGCGGTGGGTGATATCCTCAGTCCCACCGCTGTTCCTGGTGCATTTCGGGTCCAGTCATTTATAGGAGTATCATAGAGTATTTCGTTTTCTTCATCTTTGATAAAATCAAGGCCATAAGAGGTGATAAGAAAAGAATCAAATGCTCTAGATGTAAAAAAAATTCCCTCACCTGAGTGTCGGCCAGGATCAGTTGTTAGTTTTCCTTTTGAGAGTTCGAGAATCGCTTGGTGTTCGTCCTCAAGTCCGCATGCGTCCTTAATCTTTCGAAAAATTCCAACACCATTATCCCCGATCACAAATTGAATCTCGTCCACAGATAAAGCGATCAGGATGGTTCCTTTATCGCCGGACGAGTGATCAATCGCGTTGTTCATGATTTCCGTGAACCCATAGCAGCATATCTCGAGAATATTGGCGGGATAGTTTTTGACGTGAGGAAAGACCAGATCACGCCAGATTTTATCTTCATCCTGATGGATGGTCAGATCGACGGTGTAATGACCTTTGTAGAACGGTATAATTTCATAGTGCCGGGCGCGGGTATGCCCCGTGGCTTTGATCAGGTTTTTTTCGATCAAAGCCCGGAGGTGCCGATGCACCGCTTGCCGAGTAATCCCAAAGTTCTGCGCCGTCAACTGGACGATTTTGGTCGGATTGGCGCGGACGTTTAAAGCGATAAATGATTGAATTTTATTCATTTTTTGCTATTTGTCAACATAATTAACATACATTGTCAACGTTCTATCCTTATATTGTAAACATTTCGCCTCTCTATTGTCAACATACGCTCTGTTCATTGTCAACAATGACAGAAATAGCAAAAATTTTCATAGGTTTAGCCAAGAGCAAGGTGTTGACGACTCTTGGGGAATAGAACAGACTCAACCGTCTATTATTACGCATGGGGTAAAATCAAAGATGTCCGCGTACGTGCTTAAATCCTTCTTATTGTATGAAATCGTCAAGGGGATGGCGCTCACCTTGAAATACATGTTTTTTGTCCCGCGAGTGACGATTAACTATCCGTATGAAAAAGGGCCCTTGTCGCCCCGGTTCCGCGGTGAACATGCCTTGCGGCGTTATCCGAACGGCGAAGAACGCTGCATTGCCTGCAAACTCTGCGAGGCCGTGTGCCCTGCCCAGGCGATCACGATTGAGGCCGAGGCCCGCGCGGATGGGTCCCGGCGGACAACGCGTTATGACATCGATATGACCAAGTGCATTTATTGCGGCCTGTGTCAGGAGGCCTGCCCGGTCGATGCGATTGTCGAGGGGCCGAATTTTGAATATGCGACGGAAACCCGCGAAGAATTGTTTTACAACAAGCAAAAATTGCTGGACAATGGTGACCGCTTCGAAGCCCAGATCGCGGCGAATATCATTCAAGATGCGAGATATCGTTAGGAAAAAGATTGTCATCCCGGCGCAAGCGGGGATCCAGTAACGTTGGCTAAGATAGATTCCCGCTTGCGGGGGAATGACAAGAGAATAGAACATGCTCACTGCACTGACATTTTATCTTTTTGCAATCATCCTCACCCTGTCCGCGGGGTGGGTTATTTTTGCCAAACACCCGGTGCATTCGGTGCTGTTCCTGATCCTCGCGTTTTTTAATGCGGCGGGGCTGTTTGTATTACTGGGTGCTGAATTTATCGCGATGCTGCTGATGATCGTCTATGTCGGCGCGGTGGCTGTTTTGTTCTTGTTCGTTGTCATGATGCTCGATCTGTCGTTCTCGGATCTGCGCAAGGGCGCGATGCAGTATATTGGTCTGGGCGGCGTTCTCGCTGGGGTGTTGCTTGTCGAACTTGTGACCTTGTACGCCGCCGGGGGATTTTCTGGAGGGGATCAGTTGACCGCCCAGTTAGAACAAAAAGCGGCAAATACAGAAATGCTGGGCCGGGTTCTTTATACCGATTATATGCTGCCGTTTCAGATATCGGGGCTCATCTTGTTCGTGGCGATGATTGGCGCGATTGTGCTCACGCACCGGACGCGCCATGGGGTGCGACACCAGAGCGTTGCGGTGCAAAATGCGCGTCGGGCATCGGATGTCTTGGCCGTTGAATCTGTGACAAGTGGCGCGGGGGTGGACCATGCTTGATATTGGGTTACTGCATTATTTAACCTTGGCGGCGGTGATTTTCACGCTGGGGGTGTTTGGGATTTTTCTGAACCGCAAGAACATCATTGTGATTTTGATGTCGATTGAACTCATGCTGCTGGCCGTCAATATTAACTTTGTCGCGTTCTCATCCTTTATGAACGACATCGCGGGGCAAGTGTTCACCATGTTTATTTTGACCGTCGCGGCGGCCGAAGCGGCGATTGGTCTTGCCATTCTTGTGGTGTTCTTCCGTGGTCGTGGATCGATCGCGGTTGAGAATTTAAGTGAGTTAAAAGGGTAGTGGCTGAAATGACGAATATAACGGAAATGACTGCCATCTTCGCACCGCTCCTGGGGTTTCTCATCGTGGGTCTGTTCGGTCGGCAGATGGGCGACCGCGCATCGCAAGCCATCACCTGTGTCTTGATGACCGCGGCAGCGGTGGCCTCAATTCTGTTATTCCACGATGTGGTTCTTCAGGGGCATACGCATACCCTGACCCTGGGTGATTGGATTTCTACAGGTGATGTCAATATCAAGTGGGCGTTGCGCTTTGATCAACTCTCCGTCGTCATGATGTGCGTTGTGAATATTGTATCGGCCTGCGTGCATGTTTATTCCATCGGGTATATGTCGCATGACAGTTCAATCCCGCGCTTTATGTGTTATTTGTCGCTGTTTACTTTTGCGATGCTGATGCTGGTGTCGGCCGATAATCTGGTCCAGGTTTTCTTTGGCTGGGAAGGGGTGGGCCTTGCGTCTTATTTGCTCATCGGGTTTTGGCATGAAAAACCCTCTGCGAATGCGGCCTCGGTTAAGGCGTTTGTGGTGAACCGCGTGGGTGATTTGGGCCTGACCTTGGGGATTTTGACTACCTTTATGCTGTTCGGATCAGTCGCGTTTGACGATATTTTTCCGCGCGTTGCGGATTATCAGACAACCCAGTTTACCTTTTTGGGGCAGTCGTTCCATGCGCTCACCTTGATCGGCGTGTTGTTATTTATTGGGGCGATGGGAAAATCTGCGCAACTCGGGCTTCATACCTGGCTGCCCGATGCGATGGAGGGGCCGACGCCCGTTTCTGCCCTGATCCATGCGGCGACCATGGTGACGGCGGGCGTATTTTTGGTGGCGCGTTTTTCGCCCCTTTATGAATACGCGCCGGATGCCTTGGTCATGGTTACAGTGGTGGGGGCGGCGACGGCGTTTGTCGCGGCCACGATTGGCCTCACGCAATTTGATATTAAACGGGTGATTGCGTATTCGACAATGTCGCAACTGGGGTACATGTTTTTTGCCCTGGGCGTGTCGGCCTATGGCGCCGCGATATTCCATTTGGTGACACACGCGTTTTTCAAGGCGCTGTTGTTCTTGGGCGCGGGGTCGGTAATCCACGCCATGTCCGGGGAACAAGATATGCGCAAGATGGGCGGTATTTGGCGGAAGATTCCCTTTACCCACGCCGTGATGGTGATTGGGTCGCTCGCCCTGTGTGGTGTGCCGTTCTTGGCGGGATATTATTCCAAGGATACGATCCTTGAATCCAGCTGGGCGGCGGGGGCAGGCCTGGGTCATACGGTCTATTGGGTCGGGGTGGCGGCGGCGTTTATGACGGCCTTTTATTCCTGGCGATTGATGAGTATGACATTTTATGGGGCGTCGCGTGCCGATTCCCATACGCTTGACCATGTGCATGAAAGCCCGTGGTCAATGAAATTGCCGCTTGCGTTACTGGCGGTGGGGGCGATTTTCAGCGGGGCGTATTTTTACGGCGGGATGGTCGATGGATATACCCATCACGCGGCAGGTGTTCACCACACCGAAGGGAAAACAGCCACCACGCATGACGTCGAACCCTCGCGATTCCTTGGGTTTGGTGATTGGTCGCGTGCGGAGTTTTGGGGGCATTCAATCAAGGTATTGCCAGAAAATGACACCGTGGCGCGGGCGCATGATGTCCCGTCTTGGGTAAAATTAACCCCCACGGCGATCGGTCTTTCCGGTATGATCTTGGCGCTCCTCCTCTATTTATGCCTGCCTTTTGTTCCGGAGCGGGTGGCTCGTGCCTTTCCCCCGCTTTATCAACTTTCTTTCCGGAAATGGTATGTCGATGAAGTGTACGATGTCCTGTTTGTGCGCACGTCACGTGCCCTTGGCCGGGTGTTTTGGGTGGTTGGTGATGGCCGTGTGATTGATGGGGCCGGGCCGCACACCGCGATGCGGGTGACATCGTTGTTTGGGCGCGGGCTGTCCTTATTTCAAACGGGGTATGTGTTTCAATATGCGTTTGTGATGATGATCGCGTTGGTTGCTTTGCTGACCTACGTTGTGTTCAAAATCGGCTTATTCGGAGGGTAGGGGGACGGATATGACCGAATTTCCTGTATTATCGTGGATGATTTTTCTGCCGCTTTTGGGGGCTGGGTTTGTGGCCCTTATCCGTCCGGACCGCGCGCGGGCGGATGATATCGCGCGCTACGCGGCACTTTTGTTCTCGGGGTTTGTTTTTATCCTGTCTTTATATGTCCTCAAGCATTTTGACCCCTCCGCCACGGGGATGCAGTTTATCGAGAAAAAAACGTGGTTTCCCGCGCTGGGCCTCGCGTATCACCTGGGTGTTGATGGATTATCTGTTTATTTTGTCGCGCTGTCGGCGTTTCTGACACCGATTTGCATTTTATCGTCCTTTGGCGCGGTCAAGTCGCGCGTTCGGGAATATATGATCGCGTTCTTGGTTTTGGAAACGTTCATGATCGGCACGTTCTGTGCGCTGGATGCTGTTTTGTTCTATGTGTTCTTTGAAGGCGTGCTCATCCCCATGTTCCTGATTATTGGGGTCTGGGGCGGTGCGCGGCGTGTGTACGCGGCGTTTAAATTCTTTCTGTATACCCTTCTCGGGTCGGTGTTGATGCTGGTGGCGTTACTTGCCATGTTTATGACCGCGGGGACCACGGATATCCTGGCGCTTCAGGCGTATCAGTTTGCCCCAACGCTTCAGTTTTGGTTGTTCCTTGCGTTTTTCGCAAGCTTTGCGGTCAAAATGCCGATGTGGCCTGTACATACCTGGTTGCCCGATGCGCACGTCGAGGCGCCGACCGCTGGATCGGTCATTCTGGCTGGGGTTTTGTTGAAAATGGGTGGATACGGGTTTTTACGTTTCTCGCTGCCCATGTTCCCCGATGCGTCCGAGTTTTTTACCCCGATGGTCATGACGTTAAGTGTCATTGCCGTGATCTATACGTCTTTGGTGGCCCTGGTCCAAGACGACATGAAAAAGCTTATTGCCTATTCATCGGTCGCGCATATGGGGTTTGTCACGATGGGGATTTTCGCCGGGAACGTCGCCGGGGTTCAGGGCGCGATGTTCCAAATGCTCTCGCACGGCATTATCTCTGCCGCGCTCTTTTTGTGCGTGGGGGTGGTGTATGATCGCTTGCATACCCGCGAAATCCGCGCCTATGGCGGAATTGTTCAGAATATGCCGCGCTATGCCGTCATCTTTATGATTTTGATGCTGGGGTCTGTCGGCCTACCGGGGACGACCGGATTTGTGGGGGAATTTCTGGCACTTTTAGGCGCGTTCCGCTACAGCACGCTCGTCGCGGCGCTTGCGGGTCTGGGTGTGATTTTGGGGGCGGCGTATATGCTGAACCTTTACCGCGCGGTGATGTTTGGCCCGCGTGTGAACGCGGCGGCTGCCGCAATGCCCGATTTGACCCGCCGCGAAGTGTGGATGTTCATCCCGTTTGTCCTGATGACCATTGGGTTCGGCGTGATGCCCGGTAAAATTTTGCAAGGCACCGAAACCGCTGTTCAGGCGCTTGTGTCGAGTTACCAAGAAAAAATAACGACCGCCGCCGCGCGGGAAGAATCGCGTGAGGCCACGCCACAATCACCTATAATGGTGGTCCCCGGTGATATTCAAACGACCCCTGTTCCCCCCGAAGGATTGAGTGATGATACCCCTGCCGTTCAAGACTGATTTGGCGTTACTCGCCCCTGAATTATTTCTTGCCGGGATGGCGTTGCTGCTGATCTTGGTCGGCGCGTTTTATGGCGACCGATCGGCGCGCCTCATCCATGTGATTGCCATTTTGGGGCTCTTCACCTGCGCCCTTGAACTTGCGAGTGAGGCCAAATTATGGAGCGCAACCCTGGCTTTTCACGGCATGTTTTCAACGGATATGTTTGCCCTCACCTTCAAGGTGCTGTGTTTAACGGGGGCGGCGTTTGCCCTGATGATCTCTGTTCCGCCACTGCGCGCCCAAAATATGATGCGATTTGAATATCCGGTTTTGGTTACATTATCGGTGCTCGGCATGATGCTGATGATCTCGGCGCACAGTTTCTTGACCTTATATATGGGGTTGGAACTCTCGTCCTTGGCCCTTTATGTTTTGGCAGCCTTTCGTCGTGACAATGTTTTATCGGCTGAGGCCGGGATGAAATATTTCATTTTGGGCGCGCTCGCCTCTGGTATGCTGCTCTTTGGGATTTCCCTTGTGTATGGATTTTCGGGGACGCTCGATTTCCAAGGTGTCGCCACGGGTCTTGCCGCGCATGCGCCGGCGCATCACGGCGTGACCATCGGGATGGTGTTTATCCTTGTGGCCTTGGTGTTCAAATTATCGGGTGTGCCGTTTCATATGTGGACTCCCGATGTGTATCAAGGTGCCCCCACCCCTGTGACGGCATTTTTTGCGATGGTCCCGAAAATGGCAGCGTTTGCGGTGCTGCTTCAGTTGCTGTTTGGGCCGTTTGCGGCGTTGCGTGACTCATGGGCGCCAATTATTTTGTTTGTCGCGGTGGCCTCGATGATTTGGGGCGCGGTTGCGGCTGTGGTTCAAACGAATATCAAGCGCCTGATTGCCTATGCCGCGATTACAAATATCGGCTACGCCCTGCTCGGGGTTGTTGCGGGGACCGCCGCCGGCATCTCGGCGAGCATTTTATTCCTGGGGATTTACCTGATCATGACCGCCGGGTTTTTCGCGGCGGTGCTGTCGATTCAAACTGAATCTGGGGATGAGGTTCAGGATATCCAAGATCTTGCAGGCTTATCGCGCACGCATCCCCTGGTGGCGTATCTTTTGGTCGTCATGCTCTTTGCTATGGCAGGTATTCCGCCGCTTGCAGGGTTTTTTGGAAAATTTGTCGTGTTCCAATCGTTGGTCCAGGCGGGGTATTACGGGGTTGCCGTTCTGGGCGTGGTGGCGTCTGTTGTCGCCGCGTATTATTACCTGAAAATCATTCGTACCATGTTCTTTGATGCGCCCGTGGGCATCACACAACTGCGGATTGATGGCGGGCAACAACTTGTCGCGCTTGCGGCCGTGCTGTTTGTGCTGGTGTTTATCCTGGCCTCGCAACCGTTTTATCACCTTGCCACACAGGCCGCCCAGGTGATTGTGCCGGCGACGCCGCTTAACCCGTAATCTATGCAGTTTGAACGCCATCATTTTGCGTCGCTGGAAAGTACCCAAGATGAGGCCCTGCGCCTGTTGCATCAGGGGCGCGCTCAGGACGGCACGGTCGTCACCGCCGATGTCCAGACCAAAGGCCGCGGACGGCAGGGGCGGCGATGGGAAACTGATTTATTGGCCGAGACCACGCCGAATTTGGCAGCGACACTCGTCTGCCAGTTACCGGAAGGCCGCCAGGCCGGGGCGTATAGTTTACTCACCGCGATTGCTCTTCACGCCGCGATTGCGCCGTTTTTGGTGGAATTCGCCCGGGATGCTTTACAGATCAAATGGCCGAATGACCTTTTGCTTGACGGGATGAAATGCGCGGGGATTTTGCTTGAATCGCCGGAGCCGGGGTGGCTACTCATTGGTACGGGCGTCAATATTGCGCATGCGCCGCGGGATCGGGCGTGTTTATATGGGGCAGGGGGCACGGCACCGGATTTGACCCGTGATGCGCTCCTCGATGCCTATCTCGTACGTTTTGCGTCATATCGTGAGGCGTATGTGGGCTCGGCGCAAGGGCTTGCCGATATCGTCACGATATGGATGCGCCATGCGTATGGCATCGGCCAAGACATGCGAATCCGAACGGGAAACACTGAATTTCACGCTGTTTTTGAAGGACTTGATCCAGACACGGGGGCGTGCTGCGCCCGGCACGCAGATGGTACCGTTCGGTTGATCCACGCGGGAGAAGTGTTTTTTGGATAATTTTACAATAATAATTGACAGAGATATCGTTTTGGATTAAAAGCTCCTCGTAAATACTTTAAAAACGGAGGGTTTATATGAGTGGTTTCTGGGCGGTTTCACCAAGCCATGCAATGGATTTACAAGATGCTCGTCAAAAGCAGCGTGATGCCTTGCGGGCACAATACATGCCCGAAGTTTTAAAAGGACTGGCCCAAAATCCAGCGGTCATTACATCGCCTACGCCAACTAAAGAAGAATTGGAAAGTATGCGTAAACTGGCGCACCAGATCGTGGACGCGATGCTTCCGCGGTAAATCCCCCTCTGTTTGTCTCGTGGATATTGTTTCTTTTCCTTTCCTCTTTTCTTCCTTGTCATCCCGGGTTTGGGCCCAAGATCCAGTTCTTTTTTTCCTTTCTGGACCCCATCTTTCGATGGGGTTACAGCTCTCTCTTCTTCACCTCCTCTGAAACCCCAGCGCACGCTGGGGTCCAGAAGTCCGTTTGGCTTTTATTCCCCCGTGGTTTTTGTGCAAAAGCACAAGGGAACAGCGCGCGCCGCCCTAACAAGTGTGGGCTGCCCGGTTTTGGGTGGAGGATTGGCCCCTTTATTCAGACGGTTGGATTTACCCAACACGCCTTGAAAAAAAGAGCTCCCCCTCTGGTCGTCGACTCCATTAAGAGAGAATATAAACAAACAATCCCGAAATGTCAAGTGTTATTTTTAGGGAAGTAAAAAATGCCATCATTCCACGCATAGACCGTATTATACAAAATAAAAAAAGACGACATATTCCTAAAAACAGGTTCGGTTCTTTACCATCCTTTTGTAAATGGACAGGCACAATGGGGAACCGGCAGACCCCTGTCTTGTCCGATGTCTGACTTTTTTCAAGGATGCGCCCCGCCATGGATATTACCCAGCTTCTTGCCTTTGCGATGCAGAATAAAGCATCTGACTTGCACTTAAGCGCCAGTAATCAGCCGATTATTCGCGTGCATGGCGATATGAAGCGCGTTAAAAGCGAGCCTCTGACATCCGAAGAAATTCGCGCGATGCTCTATTCCGTGATGACCGAAGGTCAGCGGGCGGATTACGAACGCGACCTTGAGATTGACTTTGCCATTTCTTTTGGGGAAAAAGCTCGTTTTCGTGTGAACGCGTTTAATACACGCCAAGGGTCGGCGGCCGTGTTTCGGAGCATTCCGTCTGTTGTGCCGACGATGGAGGAACTTGAACTTCCGGGGGTGATGCGCCGCTTTGCGGAACTTGAAAAGGGGATCGTCCTTGTGACGGGGCCAACGGGGTCGGGGAAATCGACGACCCTGGCTTCCCTTATCAACCATATCAACCTGAACTCGTCCAAGCATATTCTGACGGTTGAGGACCCGGTTGAATTTTATCATACGTCCAAAAAATCGCTTGTGAACCACCGCGAACTCGGGTCCGATACGCATTCTTTCGCCCGCGCGTTAAAAAGCGCACTCCGTGAAGACCCCGATGTCATTCTGGTGGGGGAGATGCGCGATCATGAAACAATTTCTTTGGCCTTAACCGCTGCAGAAACCGGACACTTGGTGTTTGGTACCCTGCACTCGAGTTCCGCTGCCAAGACGGTTGACCGTATTATTGACGTGTTCCCCTTAAGTGATAAAGAAATGGTACGCGCCATGTTGGCCGGGTCGTTACAGGGCGTGGTGGCACAAACCCTTCTACAACGCGCGGATGGATCGGGTCGGGTTGGGGCGTATGAAATTTTGGTTGGGACAAACGCGGTCCGAAACTTGATCCGTGAGAACCAAATCCCCCAGATTTATTCGATGATGCAGACCGGGTCACGTTACGGCATGATCACGATGGAAGACGCCGTGGATGATTTATTGGAAGCACGGATCATTTCGGCAGACGAAGCGCGGCGTGTGAAATTGAAAACAGCGGATGAAGGCGGAGATGCCGGCAAACCTGCGAATGAAGGAGCGCGCCAGCAAGCCGCTGATACGGGGTCGGCAACGGATGAAGAGGGGTATTCGTTTTGAGTACGCAAGCTGTTTTTAATTATCTTGTCCAAATGAACGCCAAAGGGGCAAGTGATCTGTATTTGACCGTCGGATCGCCGCCGATGCTCAGGATTGAAAGCCGGATGGAGCAAATCCGGCCCGAACCGTTGTCGATTGACGAAGTGATCGAGATTATCAATGTCGTTTTTACACCACGCCAGCGCCGCGACTATGAGTCCAAGATGGAGCTGAATAGCTCACTGGATATGGGGCAGCATGGGCGTTTCCGCGTGAACGCGATGCGGCAGAAACAGTGTCCGGCGTTGGTAATCCGCCGCGTTGTCTCAACGATTCCAAATTTTCAGCAGCTCAGTTTACCCCCCATTGTTGGGCAACTCGCGCGGTTAAAACGCGGCCTTGTGTTGCTCACGGGGATGACAGGTTCGGGGAAATCAACGACCCTCGCCTCGATGATTGATTATCGGAACCAAATGGAACACGGCCATATCGTGACGATCGAGGATCCGATCGAATATTTCCATGACCACCGGAAATCGATTGTATCGCAACGAGAAATCGGGGTGGATACAGAATCGTATGCTGTTGCCTTAAAAAACGTGTTGCGCCAACGTCCGGATGTCATCCTGGTGGGAGAAATTCGTGACCGTGAGGTGATGGAGCAGGCATTGTTGGTCGCCGAGACGGGGCATTTGTGTCTTGCAACGCTTCACACAACCAATACCTATCAGGCGATTGACCGAATTATCGGGTTTTTCCCGGAAGAATACAGTCAGCAGCTTCGGCTCAACCTGTCGCTCAATTTGCGCGCAATTATTTCTCAGCGGCTTATTCCGGACAAGCACAATAATATGCGCTTGGCGGTTGAGGTGATGTTGAACGAAGGCTTGATTAAAGATTTAATCTACGAAGGAAAAATCACCAAGATCAAAGATGTGATGGAGCAGAACGTTGCGAACGGGATGTGCACGTTTGATCAATCTTTGCTCGATCTCTATACGCAAGGGGTGATTACCGAAGATATTGCGCTTACCTATGCCGACATGCCGGGAGATTTACGAATCAAGATCAAACAGGGCGTCTTGGCCCAAAGCCGTCAGGATTTCCGGAGTTTTAACACCGAAGGCCTTACGCTGTCTGAGGCAGAGACCACCAAGCGGAGATAGGTGAGGCCCATGTGATTCGCACGCGGGTTTGGACGATAATTATTCCTTAACAATTCGTAAAGATTCGCACACGTAAAATCACTAGCATCGCGCGTGTGCCTCGGGTATAATTTTGATTATTCGCTGATTTGCGAATCGCCCCTCTCTCGCTGTCACCTTTTCCATGTTGCAGGTTTCGTAATGAAAATCCGTCTGATTTGTTCGGCCTCGTTGTTGGCGCTGATGCCCGTTTTAATGACGGGGTGCACGCTTGCGGAAAACCACTTAAAGATCAATCGCGATAATAATCTGGACGTTCAGGATGTGCGCGATTCATTGGCTCCACGTGAGCTGCCAGCCGAGAAAACGGCCGACGCATCGGCGCAGATCCCGGAATTTGCGGATTATACATCTGCCGATATGACGGATTTACAACCCATGCCGCTTGTGACGATTTCGGTGAATGAAAGCGTCCCGTTAAAGGATGTTCTGTACGAACTGGCACAACAGGCGAATTATGATGTCGAATTAGATCCGCGTATTCGTGGTGCGATTATTTTTAGTGCAAAAAATCGTCCGTTTGATGAGGTGATGGAGCGGATCGCAGATCTGGCCAGCCTCCGGTATAAATTTAAAAATAACGTTGTACGGGTTGAACTTGATTCGCCCTATACCGAAACGTACAAACTTGATTATTTGCCGATGGTTCGGACCGTCAGTACGACTGTTCAGAATAACGCGTCTTTTGCGGGATCGGGGGATAGTGGCGGGGCGTCGTCATCGGGATCGACCTTTACCCTGAACGGAAAGAATGAAATCGATTTCTGGAAGGAGCTGGATACCAACATCAAGCAAATTCTTGAATCGAACAGCACCGAAAACGCGTTGCGGACCCAGAAAACGCCCACCGTGGTTGAAGTGCCGGCGAATAATGGTGGAACAACACCGCCCCCAGCACCGGGGTCGGCCGATGATCCGGCAGCGGGCGCAACGGCGGTCACATCGGCCACCGTGCCGACGAATATTGAGGCCGTGCCGGACCCGTCCTCTCCCGATTCGGGCGCGGCGCAAGGCGAAGATGAAAATGCTGTTGAGTTTACGCCCACCTATTCAGTGAACAAGCAAGCGGGTTTGATTTCGGTTTATGCGAACGAAAAGGTTCAGCGAAAAATCAAATCGTATTTGGATGATCTGCGCCATTCTGTTAGTGCGCAGGTGCTGATTGAAGCCAAGGTTCTCGAAGTTAGTTTAACCGATGAATATGCGGCAGGTATTCAATGGAACGATATCAATTTTGGAATAGATAAATTGTCGATGGTTGTTCAGAATCCGATGCCGTCTTTTGCAACGGCCTCTGACTCGGTAATCAGCATGACGTATTCAGGTGGTGGTGATTTAAACTCCCTGATTCAAGCAGTCTCTCGCTTTGGTTCAGTCCATGCGTTGGCCAGTCCGCGATTGACCGTGTTGAATAACCAATCGGCCGTGTTGAACGTCGCCACAAACCGCACCTATTTCGAGATTAGTGAAAGCACAACGTCGACGACCGATGGGGGGACGACATCGGGTGGTGGGTTGGAGGTTGAGCCGAAATCTGTCCCCGAAGGGGTTTTGGTGAACGTCACGCCGACGATTGATCGCGATACGGGCGAAATCACGATGACAGTCCGTCCGACGATCACCAAAATTGACGGCTTCGTGAGTGACCCTGGGTTCCAGGCTATTGCGGCAAGTCGTGATCTGGATGGTATTCAAAACTTGATCCCGAATTTAAGCGTACAGGAATTTGATTCTGTGTTACGTGTCAAATCTGGCGATGTTGTCGTGATGGGAGGGTTGATGCGGGATACAACGCGATCTGAACAAAACGGTCTTCCTGTTTTAGGGGAAGCGCCTTTGATTGGGGGCTTGTTCCGGAGCCAGGGTGATAAGATCAGCAAGACCGAACTTGTCGTTTTCCTGCGTGCGACAATCGTGAATGGCGGCAAGGATACGATTCACCAAACGGATCGTGATCTGTACCGGATTTATTCGCAAGACCGTCGGCCATTCCCGCTGTAACCCAGGCAGGGGGCTTGCACGTTCATGCTGAATATTCCCCTGATCTATTACGTCTTGCGCGCGGCGCGCCGTGACCGACTGGTCCATACATTTGTTATTCTTGTCGGCGTTACGGTATCGCTTGCCTTGTTTATTGGGGATGCGGCGGTGCTTGAAAAAACGCAATTCGTCACGGTCTATGCGGCGGGGTTTTTGCGGTTTTTAACAGTCGGTGCGGCGGTCCTGTTCACAGCCTTTTATATCGAACGCGCCTATAGCCAGCGTGAGGTTGAATTTTTACTCGCCCGTCCAATCGCGCGGAGTGTTTTTGTCGTGGCGCATCTTTCGGCTTTTATCCTGATCGCCTTGATCCTTTCCGCGCTTGCTTTTACGGGCCTGGCCGTTGCAGCGCAGGGGCATGTGATGTCCGTGGGTGGTGGGTTGTGGCTTGCCAGTTTGTTTCTTGAAGCCATGCTTATGATGTGGGTTGCCTTTTTCTTTGGGATGGTTCTCATGTCATCGACCGTATCCGCGCTCATGGCCTTTGCGTTTTATGCGCTTGCGCGCTTGTCGGGCCAAATGTTGGGGATTGTCCACGAAAACGCGGTGACATGGGGCGCGGGGATTTTAAACCCACTCACAAAATTTATTTCCATTCTTGTTCCGCGGTTCGATATGATGACCCAGTCGTCGTGGCTTATCTATGGGCCCCAGGGGAATGACGGGATGGTTTTTTTACTGGCCCAGGCCGGTGCGTTCGGGTTGCTTGTGGCCGCGGCTGCGGTTATTGATTTGAAACGCCGCCAATTTTAATACAGGGTCGGCCATGATGATTACTGAAAGCCACTCATCAAAATTTTATGCTGCCCATCTTGTGTTGATTGTTGCCGTTGTCTGTAACATCGCCCTTTGGCTTGTGACCCACCGGGATCAACCGCGCTGGCCCAATGTGCCGCCCGCGCCGGGGGAAGGCGCAGCGTCCGCTCTGGGACTTGGCGATACGCAATTCGCCTATCGCACCCTGTCCCTTCCGCTTCAGATTATGGGGAATGAATCGGGCCTGTCAACGCCACTTTATTTATATGATTACAACAGGTTAGGACGTTGGTTTGATATTTTAGATGAACTTGACCCGGTCTCGAGCTATGTCCCCTATATTGCCGGATATTATTTCGGATCAACGCAAAAGCCAAAAGAACAACTGAGCCCCGTGGTCGATTATTTGGCCCGGGTGGGCGTGCGGCGAGAAATCGGGAAGTGGCATTTCCTTGTTCATGCGATTTACCTGGCCCAGCATCGAATGGAGGATGTGCCGCGCGCGCTTGATCTGGCCCGTACACTCGCGGAGTTACCCCAGGATATGCCCTATTGGACCCGGCAAATGCCGGCCATTGTGAGCGCCGCAAGCGGCGATAAAGACGCAGCGGTGAAAATTATGCGCGCGACGTTGGCCGCGACACTGGCCGAAAGTAAAAAGGCCGGGGTTGCGCCCGACCCGGTCGAGGTGGGGTTTATGATTGAATTTATTTGCACCCGCATGCAAACGGCAGAAAAGGCGGCGCGAGACCCGATTTGTACGCAATCTGATTAAAATCTTCATTTTATTTTAATGAATTTTGGTCCAAAATAGAGGATGATGTTGGTCGTGGTGCGATTCTTGTCGCGTCGGTCAATTTTATTTTATGAATTTTGCCTTTCGACTTTTCTGTTTAATCAACCAAGGAGTTTAACATGTTACCATCCACACAAAACGGGCAGCGCCACGAACAGGGTTTTACCCTGGTCGAACTCGCGATCGTGCTGGTGATCGTCGGTCTTTTGATCGGCGGGATCTTGAAAGGCCAGGAATTGATTGCGTCCACGCGTGTGACGTCGACCGCTGCGCAGATCCGCGCGATTGAAGCCGCGACAAACAATTTCTATGACACATTCGGATCCATGCCGGGTGATTTGGCGAACCCCGCAGCGCGTTTACCGAACTGCGCGACAGCGTTAAGTGTCTGTCTTGTTGGTGGGGCAAACCTTGGGAATGGTCGTATTGACTTTGTTCCGGGTGCTATTATGGCTGCTGGCGGTGAGAATACGGGATTGTTTGCGCAACTTGCTGCAGCAGATCTTATTGCCGGTGTCGTGCCAACGGTGAACGTTCTTCAGCCGGGTGCAGGACTTTTGGGAACCCCAATTGGGGCGGGAACCTTCTATCGGGTTGGAAACCATGGGGGGGGTGGTGCTATCCTTGGTGGTGTTGCTGTGTCTGGTCCTGGGCATTATTTAGCATTAGCGGCCGTCGCTCCTGGTACGGCTATAGATACAGCTCCTCTTGAGGCTGCTGCGGGGATTCAACCCAAGGCCGCACAAAAGATTGATGCGAAATACGATGATGGTGTTCCTGGGACCGGTTCTGTGGTTGCAGCAAATACCACGGCCAATACTGCGGCGAACGGTTGTGCGACCGCCGCGAACTATAACAGCCAATCTGTTGCGGCGAAGTGCGGTCTTTACATCCGCTTCTATCAATAAAGCTTAATTGACACGCAACCCCCCGGGTCTCTCTCGGGGGGTTGTTTTTTTGCCTATAAATACGCCTGAACCCAACGACCCAGAACATAAAGACGCCAGAGGGTTTGCGGGGCCGGGGCCACACCCGTTTGATGCCCATCCCAAATGGCGCGGATCGCGTGTTCGTCGATGCCGAGTTGTGCTGAAAGACGCCCTGAAAAAAGGACGGATTCAACACGGGCGCGGAGCGGCCCCTTGATCCAATCGCCGATGGGGACCGCAAAGCCTTGTTTCTCGCGTTCGAACAAAGCGGTCGGAACATGACGTTCCAGAACGCGTCGTAACATATACTTTCCTGTGCCATGGCGGATTTTGTCATGCAAGGGGAGCGCCCAGGCATGGAGGAAAACCTGGGGATCGAGAAGGGGGGCCCGCGCCTCAAGCGAGACCGCCATCGTCGCGCGGTCAACCTTGGTTAAGACATTATTGGGCAGGTAATGAACCGTATCCGCAAACATCATCCATTCGGGGATTGTCAGGTTTGTGGGCCAGTGGCTGGAGGTGCGGAAAGGGTATCCGGCAAGCGGTGTGGACAGATGCGTGATCGCGTTTTCTTCGGCCATACCGACAAGAAATTCATAGGCATCGGGAAGATTCCCCATGTTCAAAAGACCCACGAGTTTTCTGTACCGCGCGGCCTGTTGCGGATGATGCGCCAGAAGGCCCGATGACAATTTCAGGATGGACCCAAGAGCCGGGCGGAAAGCATGGGGCAGGATCATCATGCCCCGTAAAATGCGCTGCATATGCGTATGGCGATAGTACCCCCCGAAAAGCTCGTCCCCGCCGTCACCGGATAAGGCCACGGTGACATCTTGGCGCGCAAAACGGGAAACGACATACGTGGGAAGAAACGATACGTCCGCCATCGGTTCGTCACAAAGATGCGGAAGATCATCGATGATCGAGAGCGCGTCATCCGTCCCAAATATTTGGGTGTGGTGATCAGTGCCCAGATGTGCAGCAATACGTTCCGCCGCGATGGACTCGTCATAACCTTGTTCCGAAAACCCGATACTGTACGTTTTAACGGCGCGGTCGCTGTTCTTTTGCATGAGCGCAGTGACAAGGGATGAATCAATCCCGCCAGATAAAAATGCGCCCAAGGGAACATCGGCAATCATCCGGCGTTTGACGGCGTCTTCGATCACGTTTTCGGTGCGGGCGATGCGCTGGGCTTCGGTCATCGATGCAAGGGCAGGGGCGGCGGCCCGCGCCTCTTCTATTTTCCTTGCGGGCGACCAAAACGGATCCATGCGCGCGCGAATATCCACATTCGGTTTGAGTTCAGCAAGCGGTAACGCCACGTGGCATCCCGGTGTCAGCATGGACACATCCGCGAACAAAGAAAATGGAGCAGGGATAAAACCGAAATGCAGATAGGCCGCAAGGGCCGGGGCAGAGATGTGACGCTTAAATTCCGGGTGCGCCATAAAAACGCGCAATTCGGACCCGCAGATAAAATGATCGCCGGCCCATCCGAAATAAAGCGGTTTCTTACCCAAAGGATCGCGGATTAGGTGCAGGGTTTGTTTTTGTCGGTCGTAAAGAACGATCGCGTACATGCCGCTTATTTTTTGGCAGGCGGCGTTTAATCCATCCGCTTCAATTGCAGCCAAAAGAACTTCGGTGTCTGAACGTCCGCGAAACGTGACTCCGCGCTCTTCCAAGTCATTCCGCAGGGTTTGAAAATTATAGATCTCGCCGTTAAAAGTGATCACATATCGCCCTGTTGCCGAGATCATCGGTTGATGGCCGTCAGGGCTCAAATCGATGATCGAGAGGCGACGTTGGGCAAGGCCCAGGGGGACGGTATCATCCCACCATTCCCCTTGATGATCTGGGCCGCGGTGTTTAATCGCGCGGGTGATCGTGGACAAGATCGCGCGGGGCCTGTCCTGATCCACCTTTGGGGTAAAAAGGGCAACAATTCCGCACATGATTAACGCGCCTTTTGTGGAAGGGCGCGCCAGCGGGCGACATTCGCGTTATGTTCTGCAAGCGTCTTTGCAAAGGCGTGCCCACCCGTGCCATCCGCAACAAAATACAGATCATCGGTTTGTGTCGGTTGGAAGACTGCGCGGAGGCTATCAAGCCCCGGGTTGGCAATGGGACCCGGCGGCAATCCCATGACGCGATAGGTGTTATAGGGTGAATTATTTTCCTCAAGATCTTTTGTATATAAGGGGCGATTCAGGGGTTGTTTTCCTTGGGTAATCGCATAAATAACGGTCGGATCGGATTGTAGTTTCATGCCGAGACGCAGGCGATTTAAAAAAACGGCCGCGACGCGCGGGCGTTCATGGGCAACCCCTGTTTCCTTTTCAACGATCGAGGCGAGGGTTAGGATGTCATGGGGGGATTGAACCGGGAAATTGGGTCCGTGTGCCGTCCAGAGTTTTTGAAGCGCGTCGCGCATGGCCGAGGACATGCGGGCGATCATTTGCGCCTTGGTCTCTCCATAGGTATAGGCATAAGTTTCGGGAAGAAGAGTCCCTTCGGCGGGCAAAGGTTCAGGGAGATCGCCCTGTAACCCCTCGGCAGAAGTGAGGAGAGAAAGAATTTCTGTGGTTGTCAATCCTTCTGGAATGGTCATTTTGCGTTGGTACACGCGGCCATGCGCCATTTGATCCAGGATCGAAAAACTCGATGCGTGCGCGGCGATCTCGTATTCCCCGGCCTGAAGCCGTGTGGCGTTCCCTGATGTGACCGCCGCCAAGAGGAAAACGGCACGGTGGCGGATGATGTTTTGTTTTTCCAGTTGCGCAGCAGTTCCGCGTAGACCGGTTCCTTTTTCAATACGGATCAATTGTGGGGTATGGGTCGGTCCCGGCGCGCGTGCAGCCGTCAGCCCCGCGCCGAAGGCCAAGAACCCGGCGAGGAAAATAAAGAAGAAGGTGGAGAGAAGAAAACGAAAAAGACGCGCGACCATGGCACAATCATGGCAGGATTACGTGGGGGGTTCAACTAAAAGAACATGGCCGAGAGTGAGAAACCCACGGCCATGAAATAACGTAAAAAATGTAAGCCAGAATTATCGGCTGTAGTATTCGACGACCAGGTGCGGATCCATTTGGACCGGATAGGGCACGTCTTCGATTTGCGGAATACGCAGGAATGTCGCCTTGAAAGTTTTGGCTTCGGCGGTGATATATTCCGGTACGTCGCGTTCCGCGCTTTCGTTCGCGGCCATCACCATGGGGATGTTGCGCGATTTTTCTTTGACTTCGACGACATCACCGGGCTTGAGTTGATAGCTGGGGATGTTGACGGTCTTTCCGTTCACGGTCACGTGGCAGTGGTTCACCAATTGACGCGCCCCCCAGACAGTGGGCACGAATTTCGCGCGGTACACAACAGCGTCCAAACGGCGTTCCAAGAGACCGACAATGTTTTGACCCGTGTCGCCTTTTAACCGGACGGCTTCTTCGTAATACCGAGCGAATTGTTTTTCGCCAATGTTACCGTAGTATTTTTTGAGTTTTTGTTTGGCGAGCAACTGGAGACCATAATCCGTCGGCTTGCCTTTATTCGCGCCGTGTTGGCCGGGGCCTGTTTGGCGGCGGTTATAGGGGGATTTATCGCGTCCCCACATGTTACAGCCAAAACGGCGGTCGGATTTGTATTTAAATTCGGTACGCTTACCGGTCATGTTTTTGATCCTTTCATAGATCGATTGATTTTATTGTCCCGCTGAACGCTATTGCTTGACAGACCCGAAACCAAGCCGGGCGTCACGGGGGTGGTGACACCCCCCTCGCGGGAATGGGGGGAATATAAGCATTTTTAGGGGGATGTCAATAAAATAAGGGTTTATTTGCCTTTATTTTATATAAAATGCGTAATTTTATTACCAAATAGATAAGCTTCTTTTGTTATGATACTAGATAGGGGATGCTTAATATTTCGTGGGGGAATCAATTTTATGCAGAAAATATTATCAAAATTGGCCTTTTTCCGTTCGGAATCTGGGTCTGTCATGACCCTTGCGTCGATGATTTTTCCGGTTGTTGTCGGGATGGCTGCCCTTGGGGTGGATACCAGCAACTGGATGATGGAGCGTCGAAATTTGCAAACCGCGGCGGATGCGGCCGCGCTTGCCGCCGCATGGGAAGCCGCGCGTCAAAATAATGATATAATGTAGACAGTTGCTAATACAGAAGCATCACATAACGGGTTCTCTGCCGATCGGAACGGGGTTTTAAGTCTGTCTTTTGATGAATCAGCGCCAAATTCCTTGGGCGAGGTGACGGTCACGCTTGAACAAGATGCGCATATGTACTTTGCGTCGATTCTTTTGCCAACCGAAACGCGTATTGCCGTCACAGCCAAGGCGATTGTGACCGTCCCGAGTGGAGATTTTTGTATTTTAAGTCTCGATACGAATGATCGATGGGCTTTTCGCAACTCCGGATCGGTTAATTTGGTGATGCCCGAGTGTGGTATCGCGGTCAATTCCTATGATGAAGAAGCGATGGACGTGAACGGTTTCGTGACCATCGATGTGAAAGACATTAACATTGTGGGAGATTTGAGTATTTCGGGAGCGTCGGCCCGTGTTGAATATGAAACGCTGAATGTCGGCACAAACGTTGTTTATGATCCGTATGCAAATTTAGAGATACCAACTTTTTCTGGGTGCAGCAGATCAGACATGAGGCATCCCACAACGATCAACAGTACGGCCACATTAAGTCCCGGCGTCTATTGCGGTGGAATTCGGATTAGTGGTACGAACACGGTCACATTTAGCCCAGGTGTCTATATTTTGGATGGTGGCGGATTAACCGTGACGGGGGGCGGAAGTATTGTTGCGAATGATGTGAATATCGTTTTGACCAATAGTGGCGGCTCATCCTATGGATCTTTTGGTACGATAGATATTACGGGGAATAGAGATATTTACTTCTCAGCTCGGGAAACCGGAGACTTGGCTGGGATCGTCTTTTTCCAAGATCGTCGGGCATCAGAGAGCGGGGTAAACAAAATCCTTGGCAGCAACATCGTTCAAGTAGATGGTGCCATTTATACGCCGCGGCAAGAATTAAATTTTGGAGGGAATGCGGCGGTGACATCCGAAGTCTGTACCCAAGTTATCGGCCGTACGGTGGTGATGCATGGGAATCCGCATGTTGGATCATCGTGCGATGGAAGTGCAACAAAACCCATCGGCGTTGTGCGTGCGCGGTTGTCGGCATAAACTTGAAAGCAAGAGGAACCCGATGAAAAGGAATCTACCTATTTATCTCAAGGACGACTCCGGGGTTTCCGCCGTCGAATTTGCATTGATTGCGCCTGTTTTGTTATTCATGTGTATCGGTATGATTGATTATGGTCTATTTATTCACGAGAAAATGCGTGTCGAGAATATGGCCCAGGCATCATCAGATTATATGATCGGTGGCGGGCAAGAAGACGATTTAACAAGTGATATCGTCGAGGCCTATGGGTCATCGACGGGCGAACCCACGCGAGAAGGTGGTGGCGGAACCAGTGAGTATCGAATTAGCGCTGAAATGCAATGTGATTGTAGCAATGGCGCGGCCAACGATTGCGGCCCTGTGAATGAATGCGCAATTAATGAAGAAGGGGGATATCGCCGCCGCTATTATGAGGTGACGGTCTCGAAAGAGTACAATACCCTTGTCCCATATCTTGTTATCCCATCCAGCATGACGTTAACGGGGACAGCAAGAATTCAGATTGATTAATGATGATCAGATATTTTTCAAATCTACGTCGATTTAGTTCCGGAGAAGATGGCGCGACGGGTATTGAATTCGCGTTCGTTTCGCTTGCCTTTATTGCGATGGTGTTGGGGATTTTTGAAATGGGGCGCATGCTGTGGACACTGAACAGCATTCAATATGCCTCCGAAAAAGCCGCGCGCTATGCGGTGATTGAAACATCCGAAAGCGAATCGGATATTCAAGATGCTGCGCATGACGCCATGGAAAGTATGCTGATCAATGCGGGTCCCGCAACCGTGACAACAAGTTCAGTTGAAGGGACCGGCGGAATCACAATGACAGAAGTCAATATTGTGTATCCATTTAGTATGGCGCTCCTTTATTTTTTACCGGAGAGTATCAGGTCTTTTAATCTGAATGCGGTGTCAAGGCGCCCTGAGATGCCAGAGTAGGGGAAGGACGATCAGATTGGTGGGCCCGGCAGGATTCGAACCTGCGACCAAGCCGTTATGAGCGGCCGGCTCTAACCCCTGAGCTACAGGCCCCCACCAGTTTCGCCATAAAACCGTACTTCAGCCGCGAAATCAAGCCAGTTTTCGTGGGATCATCCACCGGCGCAGAAGGATAGAGAACACCAAAACGGCGTTCATCGTGACCATACCGAATGAATAAATCGTCGTTGTGGGTGAGATCGCCTCGACTGCCAGTAAAACGGCAATATGCTTGAATGTCGAAATGATGTGCGTTGTGACCATTTCTTCATAGGGCTTGATCCAAGATTTTCGTAAGGTTGGGATATACCCCAAGCCGTCAATTCCCGTGACCCAGATGGCGGCGTAAAGCGGGTTTTGGGTTGCAAGCCAAATGGGAATAGCCAGTAATGCCGCGACGAACACGACCCAATCACTGCGCGTGATGTGCTTTTCACCGTGTCGGATGGCGGCCAGCAAAATCGCGATGCAGAACAAGGTGGAAACCGCGCCGCTCCAGGCGCCCGCGCCGGCGCCTTCCAGAAACTGAATCAAAAAGGCAATGGCGGTGAGTAACGTCCAAATGATCCAGGTAAAAAGATGCGGTTTGTTCGTCCCCTTGATCGTCGCCCAAAAATAGGGTGCGAGTGAGGCACACGCCAAAACAACGCTGATCAAGCCCCAGAGTTGCGGAGAGAGAAACCCGTCACCCATCAGGTATCCAAGAAACTCCGCAGTTTCCGAGACCGTGACGGGTGTTTCAGTTTCCGCAGGGCCTTGGCCTCAATCTGACGGATGCGCTCGCGCGTCACGTTAAATTGTTGGCCGACTTCTTCCAAAGTATGGTCGGTGTTCATCCCGATCCCAAACCGCATACGGAGGACGCGCTCTTCCCGCGGGGTGAGCGTCGCCAAAACCCGCGTGGTGGTTTCGCGCAAATTTGCGTGCACAGCGGCATCGACCGGCAGCAACGCGTTTTTATCTTCGATAAAATCACCCAAGGTCGAATCTTCTTCATCGCCAATGGGCGTTTCCAAAGATACCGGTTCCTTCGCGATTTTTAAGACCTTGCGCACTTTATCCAATGGAATATGCAGCCGTTCAGCCAGTTCCTCAGGGGTGGGTTCCCGGCCAATTTCGTGCATCATCTGGCGCGAGGTGCGGACCAACTTGTTAATCGTTTCAATCATGTGCACGGGAATGCGGATGGTGCGCGCCTGATCCGCAATGGAGCGCGTGATCGCCTGACGGATCCACCATGTCGCATAGGTTGAAAATTTATACCCGCGGCGATATTCGAATTTATCAACGGCCTTCATCAGGCCAATATTACCTTCTTGGATCAGGTCCAGGAATTGCAAGCCGCGGTTGGTGTATTTCTTGGCAATCGAGATGACCAGGCGCAAGTTCGCCTCGATCATTTCTTTTTTCGCGCGGTTGCTTTCGCGTTCACCCTTTTGCACGGTTTGAACGATACGGCGAAACTCGGCCAGGGGAAGGCCCGTTTCATCGGCCAGGCCCGCAACTTGATCGCGCAGTTCTTTCACCGCATCTTCATGTTTGCCTGAAAATTTGATCCAGCCTTTACCCGTCAGTTTCTTAATTTTGGACATCCAGCGCGGGTCCAGTTCATGTCCGTACCAGTTTTCCAAAAACTCTTCGCGTTTCACACCGCTGTCGATTGCAAGGCGCATGACCTTGCCCTCAAGCGCGACCAGTTCGCGGTTGGTTGTGTACAGGCGTTGGATCAATTGGTCGATGCGCGCGTTATGCAACCGAACCTCGTTCATCAACAAGACCATTTCGGCCTTGACTGCGTCGTATTTTTTATCAAGCGCGGCTTCGGGTTTTTTGGCCTTGGTAATGACCTCAATCCGCTCGTCTTGGTATTTGCGGAGTTTTTTATACGTCTTTTGGATTTTATCGAATTTTTCGAAAACCTGAGGCAAGAGTTCTTGTTCCATCGCGGACAGGGTGACGACCTGTTCGTCGCCCTCGGCGCCTTCCGCCCCAGGTTCGCCCTCGGGCTTTTCTTCTTCGTCAAAATCCTCTTCTGCGGCGCCATCCGACCCATAGGTCGCATCCAGATCGATAATTTCCCGCAGGAAGATATTTCCTTTTTTCAGGCCTTCGTTCCACGCGATGATGGATTCAATGGCAAGGGGGCTTTCGCACAATCCGCCAATCATCATTTCGCGCCCGGCTTCAATCCGCTTGGCAATCGCGATTTCACCTTCGCGGGAGAGCAGTTCAACGGTGCCCATTTCGCGCAAGTACATGCGGACGGGGTCATCCGTGCGGCCCAGATCATCGCTGTCGATATTGCCGCTGGCTTCGTATTCGTTGTCGGTATCGGATGCCTTTTCTTTGGCTTCGCCTTCAACATCATCGCCATCGCCGTCAACCATTTGGATCCCGATATCGGATAAGGTCGCCATGGCATCTTCAATTTGTTCGCTTGAAAATTCCTGGGCTGGCAGGGCGGCGTTTAATTCGTCATAGGTCACAAAACCCTGTTCTTTCCCCTTGGCGACCAGTTTTTTCAAAATGGTCTGAAGAGACCCTTTCGGGGTGGACGTGTCCCGTGATTCATCACTGACAGACGTGGCGGCCGGGGCCGGCTTTGTTTTCTTCGGTTTGGGAGCGGGTGTTTTTTTTGCGACGACCATATTTTTCACAACAAAGCAAAGCAGCGCCCCCGAATCATTTCGGGTTCGCACATAATCGGGCTAATCTCTACAAATTTTCAAATCATTTCAAGGGGGATCTGCATTTTTCGGGAGAGAAAATGCAAGTGTTAGGATTATCAACCTATCTCTACGGTAGGGTGATGGGAAACCCGAAAGATTCCCTTTTAAGATTGATTTTTCATGTACGGGGGCGTTCTTGGGGGCGGGAGGCGCCGTTCCGTTCGGCGATCATGAATATTTGATCAATCAGGGGCTTGATTTTTATTTAAAGACCCAGTAAAGGTTCTGCCACGCGCGCTTGGGGTGGTTTCGCCCTGAACGACCCCTTCGTCTAGAGGCCTAGGACATATCCCTTTCACGGATACAACACGGGTTCGAATCCCGTAGGGGTCGCCATTTCATAATCTTTAGTCTAAAACCATCTAAATAAACAAAACATTTCCCGTCGATAACTTTGGGGCTGGTCTTGCACGAATCTGTTCGATCAGACTATCTAGTAGATCATGTCGCGCCGGTCGTTTTCACGTCATTCCCGCTTTGAACGTTTCGTCCCCTTTGGCTTATTCGGGGGCGAGGTGTCGGGCGCGGCCCTTTTGTTATTATCGCTATTGATCGTTTTGGCCTCGGCGGCGCGTCCGGGGATGTTTCAACCCCTGCGAGGTATGGTTCAGGGCGGCCTTTCGACCCCTCTTTCGGTCGCGAGCCAACCTTTTGTTGTGCTTGCCGATACCCTCGATTACCTGTTTTCAATGACGCGGTTAAAGGCGGAGGTGCAAAAACTTCGCGCGGATAATAAACGCCTTGAGGAATGGTATAACACGGCCCAGCTTCTTCAGGCCGAAAATCAATCGTTGCGAGACTTATTAAAGGTGAAATTAGAGCCGTCTTTGACGTTTATCACAACGCGTGTGGTGGCGGATACGGGCGGCCCCTATGCCCAGATTGTCATGATTTCAGCGGGGCGGGATGCCGGGCTTCATCCGGGCGACGCGGTGCTTGCGGGCGGGGGCCTGATCGGGCGGATTACCGATGTGCATGATCGCGGCGCGGTTGTTCTGCTTGCGACCGATATGAACTCGCGCATTCCCGTGCGGCTTGAGGGCAGTAATGTTCAGGCGATTTTGGCCGGAACGAACACCCAAACACTGGTCATCGACCGCGCCCCCGAAGATGCGTTGATTAAAAAAGGACAGCGCGTGCTGACCTCGGGGATTGGGGGAGTGTTTCCACCTGATTTACCCATTGGCATTGCAGACCCCCAGGAAAACGGGCGTGTCCATGTCCGCCCCTATGCGGATTTCGGGCGGTTGATGTTTGTGCGTGTGGTGCGGCAACCGGAACGCGCGCCCCTTGACCCGGCTCTCGGGACAACAACCGAAGGGGACAAGAAGAAATGACAGACGCCACGCGCACGCTTATTCAGATGTTCATGGACCTGCTGCGTGTCCTGCTGGTCTATGGCGTGTTTGCGGTGCTGCTGCTCACGCTGATGGCGAATTGGTCCTTGCCGTATTTTACTGCGCTCAAACCACAGATCGTGTTGATCGCGGTCTTTTACTGGACACTCTACCGACCTAGTTTGATGCCACCTTGGGTAATCTTTGCGACGGGATTATTACTGGACTCCGTGAACCCAGCGGTGCCGATGGGGACGCATGCGCTCTCGTATCTTTTGATTGCGGGGCTGCTCAAGCCGCGGCGGCGCATGCTGATGGGCCAACCCTTTATGATGATTTGGGTGGGTTTTATCGCGGTCATGGTGATTGATATGGCCGTCAAGGTTGCGGTGATGGGTGTTTTTACGGCGACGCGGCCATCGACAGAGATTATTCTGCTCAATGGGCTTGTGACGATTTTGATTTTCCCCATGGTCTTGATGCTGTTGGTGTTTGTGCATCGCTTTCTGCCTGCGGGCCGCGGCATGGTCGTGAATTAAAAGGGGGCGCATGTGGCAGGTCGGTTCATGATGGATGACGATGCGTTGATCGGGCTGCGCCTGACGCGGCGCTCGCTTGTCGTTGGGGCGGGCGCGGGACTGATCTTTACAACGCTTGCGGGGCGGCTCGCGTGGCTTCAGGTAGTCCAAGGCAATAAATACCGGATGCTCGCTGAAAGTAACCGTATCAACGTCAAGATATTGCCGCCCTTGCGGGGTCAGATTCTCGATCGTTTTGGCGTGCCGCTTGCGGATAATACACGGAATTTTCGTGTCGTGGTGACGCCAGAACAGGCAAAGCCCTTGACGCAAACCATGGCGCGGCTCGCGGAAAAATTGGGTTTACGTGACGATGAAATCGCGCGGGTATTGAAAGAGGCGCGTCATGCCCCGTCTTTTGCAACAATCGAAGTGCGCGATTATTTAACCTGGGAACAGGTGGCAACGGTCGAGGTGAATCTGCCCAATTTACCGGGTGTTGCCATTGAAGAAGGCTGGGCACGGCTTTACCCCTTTGCCGAAAGTACGGCGCATATCGTGGGGTATGTCGGCGCGCCCGCCAAAGAAGATGGGGCGGATAACCCGCTGTTGCGCGTGCCGGGATTTCGTGTAGGCAAAAGCGGCATGGAAAAGGCGCTTGAATCGGAACTGCGCGGCATTGCGGGCGACCAGCAGGTGGAAGTCAACGTGGTGGGACGCGAAGTGCGCGAACTTTCCCGTCATGCGCCAGAAAATGGAGATCGGTTGACGTTAAGCATCGACGCGGAATTACAACAGCAATTGCAGGACCGGCTGGCCCAGGAACGCAGCGCATCTGCGGTGATCATGGATGTGACCACGGGCGCGGTCTATGCGCTTGCCTCGCACCCGTCATTTGACCCCAATCAATTCTCACGACAATTAACCACGGGATTGTGGCAAGAATTATTGAATGATGAGACCAAACCCCTCTCGAACAAGGCGGTTTCAGGCCAATATCCCCCCGGATCGACCTTTAAAATGGTAACCGCCATGGCGGCGCTTGAGGCTGGAATTATCAACGAACACACGTCGGTCTTTTGCCCCGGCCATTATAATTTTGGCAGTATGAAATTTCACTGCTGGAAGCCCGAAGGGCATGGCACGGTGAATGTCGTGCGCGCGCTTCAACATTCATGCGATGTATTTTTCTATGAGATTGGGAATCGCGTCGGCATCGACCGGATTGCCCAGATGGCGCATCGTTTGGGCTTGGGCGAGCGTCTGGGCATTGAACTTGCCGAGGAACAGCCGGGTTTGGTCCCAGACCGTGACTGGAAGCGCAAAAAGATGAAAGAAAAATGGTTGCCGGGTGAAACGATTAACGCCTCAATCGGTCAGGGATATATGCTCGCGACACCGTTACAGCTGGCGACGATGGTCAGTCGGTTGACCAATGGCGGCCGCGCGGTGAAGCCCTGGCTTGTGGGGATGGCCGATGATCACGTGGTGCATGACGGTAAATATCCGGATCTGGGGTTGGATCCGGCGCATCTGAAACTGGTGATGGATGGCATGTGGCGGGTCGTGAATGAACCGGGCGGCACGGCCTATGGATCGCGCCTAAAACTTCCCGATGCGACGATGGGCGGAAAAACGGGAACATCTCAAGTCCGGCGGATTACGGCGGCCATGCGCGCGGCGGGGGTGCGAAACGAAACATTACCTTGGAAACATCGCCACCATGCCTTGTTTGTTGGATATGCGCCGACCGAAAATCCGCGTTATGCGATTGGCGTGATTGTTGAACATGGGGTTGGCGGGTCAAAAGCGGCAGCTCCTGTTGCGCGGGATTTACTGACCCTTGCCCTTGCGCGGAACCCGGCGCAGATTAAAACAGAAACGATGGCTCCGGAGATTAAATCATGACATCGGCCATTCCCATCCATGATGGATCGTCGTTTCTTTCCCGCTTGCGGGGGTTGCCAGCAGGGCTTTTTTTATTGCTCGCAGTTCTGGGCGGAATCGGGTTCTTGGCGCTTTATTCGGCAGGCAGCGGTAACATATCCCCTTGGGCCATACGTCAAGGTGTGCGGTTTGCGGGCGCTCTTGCCATGATGGCGGTGTTGGCCTTTGTCGATATTCGGTTGTGGTACAAACTGGCCTACCCAATTTATTTTGCCGCTGTTTTGATGCTGATCTGGGTTGATGTGGCCGGGCATGTGGGTATGGGTGCGCAACGCTGGATTAACTTGGGCTTTATGAAACTTCAACCCTCTGAAGTCATGAAGATTGCGGTTGTTTTGGCGCTTGCCCGATATTATCAGGCCGCACGTGCCGATCAATTGCGCCGGATATTGTACGTCCTTCCTGCACTTGCGATGGTGGGCGTGCCTGTGGGTCTGGTGATGCTACAACCCGATTTGGGCACGGCCATGATGATTTTGTTTGTCGCGGCGTCGCTCTTTTTCTTGGCCGGCGTTGCGCTGTGGATGTTTCTGGTGGCGGGCGCGGGGGCGCTTGCGTGCCTTCCCATCGCCTGGGGGTTGATGCACGAATATCAACGTAAACGCGTCTTGATCTTTCTAAATCCAGATGCTGATCCGCTTGGTAGTGGCTATCACATCACCCAATCCAAAATTGCGCTGGGGTCCGGCGGCGTGCTCGGCAAGGGCTATTTACAAGGCACGCAAAGCCATTTGGATTTCTTGCCCGAAAAGCACACGGATTTTATCTTTACCCTGTGGGCCGAGGAATGGGGTCTTGTCGGGTCACTCGTCCTGATGTCGGTCTATGCCCTGATCGTCGCCTATGGGTTTTGGATGTCAAGCCGCGTGCATCATCGCTTTGGCCGCTTGGTCATTTTGGGGATTACCGTTAATTTTGGATTCTATGCGATCATCAATATCGCGATGGTGATGGGCTTGATCCCCGTTGTGGGGGTGCCGCTCGTCCTGATTTCGTACGGCGGCACGGCGATGCTGTCGGTCCTGGCCGGGTTTGGCATCGCAGCGTCTGCGTATTTATACCGCGATGCCAAAATGCCAAAAGGGATATAAAGGTCACGCCGCCAGGCGTTCATGAAGAACGCGGCAGATCACGCCGTAATCGCGTTCAATATCCAGCAACATTTTGGCAAGATCACCCTCCATCGCATCGGATTCACCTTTGGCGCATGTGGCGGCGAGTTGTTTTGCCCCTAAATTCGCGGCGGATCCTTTTAATTTATGACACGCGCTTTTCCATTCGCTTCGGTCGGTGGATGTGGCGGCCGCATAAATGCGCATCAACGTATCTTCGGCATAGGTCGAAAACATCTGGATCAATTCTTGTTCTTGGGCGCGGTCGCCATCGGTGAACATTTGGAAATGGTCCCAATCCATGGCATCGGCCTCATGCAGCTCGGCCGAGGGTTCCGGGGCAGGGGGCGTGGTCTCTGTCTTTGTCGTGGTGGGTGCGTCATGTTCAAGGGCCGCGGTATCATGGGTCATCCATAACCCGAGGACAGATTGCAATTTATCGAGACTGATGGGTTTGGTCACATAATCATTCATTCCGGCGTCCAGACATTTTTCTTTGGCGCCTTTCATTGCGTCGGCGGTGACTGCAACAATCGGGGTATGCTCATGAGCAGGGATCAGGCGAATTTGACGGCTGGTTTCAAACCCATCCATTTCAGGCATTTGGCAATCCATAAAGATCAAATCATAATTTGTGCTGCGCGCTTTTTCGACGGCTTCGGCCCCGCTTGCGGCCTCATCAATGACCGAGAGGCCAATTTTTGCAAGCGCTTTGTGCATGAACATCAAATTGATCGGATGATCATCGACAACCAGAACGTGGAAATTTGTTCCAATAGGGATGTGTGTTGATTTTGTATGGATTTCTTGGGTCACGGAATCCTCCTCTGCGGCCTCAAGCGGGACGTTGACAAAAAACGTTGTTCCTTTTCCGGGTTGGCTTTCAAGCCAGATTCGGCCGCGCATCAACTGAACCAATTCACTGGTAATCGCAAGGCCTAACCCTGTGCCGCCATAGCGACGCGCGGTTGAGACATCGGCTTGTGTGAATTTTGAAAAGATCATCTGATGCTTTTCACGCGGGATCCCGATCCCGGTGTCTTCCACGCGTAAATGCACGTAATCCTGACTGTCTTCGTGCCGGCGTTCGGCGGTCACGCGGACATATCCGGTATCTGTGAATTTAATGGCATTGCCGATCAAATTGTTCAAAATCTGTTGGATGCGGGCGGGGTCGCCCTTGATCCGCACCGGAACGTCATCGGCAATACGGAAGTCCAGGCGAATTTGTTTACGAGTGGCCAGGGGCGTGAACAGCGCCAGGGTTGTGTCGATGGTTTTTTCCAAATGGAAGGGGATTGTTTCAAGGGTAAGTTCCCCGGCTTCGATTTTAGACAGGTCTAAAATGTCGTTCAAAAGGGCCAAAAGCCCGCGTGCAGACGACAAAACGGACCCCGATAATTCGTGCTGTTCCCCCGTCATTTGGGTTTCGGACAATAACTCCATCAACCCGATGACGCCGTTCATGGGGGTGCGGAGCTCATGGCTCATATTCGCAAGAAACTCGCTCTTCGCGCGGTTGGCGCTTTCGGCCTGACGGCGTAAAATTTCGGCCTGTTCCAGGTGGGTTTCAAGTTCAATCGCGGTTGCTTCGGATTTTAAGGTGGCGAGGCGCAGGTCGCGGATCCCTTTTTCTTGTTCAGTCACATCCCGGCAGATGACTAAAATCCCCCCCGTGCCATCGGCGGCGGTAAAGGCGTGGGCGTCGCACCGGATCCAGCAACGGCCTAAGGCCGGGCGCATCCGTTCAATGGTGGTTGCCGCCTGGTGGGTTGCGGCGGTCATGGCCTGGTCTTCAATTTGGCTTAAGGTGTCAAGATCGGTTGCGGCAATGGTGCTCATCGGGGAAATGGCCGGGGAGATTTCATCAAAGGTTTTTCCCGTAACAAGTGTGCGGTCTACCGCGCCGACCATCTGGGCGAAGGCCTGATTACAGCCTAAAATGCGCCCTTCATCGTCTTTCCAGTACACCCCATGTGGGAAAACATTCAACACCACATCCATTGGGACCCCTGGGATGACCGGGATGGTCGTTGGCGGCACCATATAAATCAAATTATCCATACAAAACCTGCTCTAAAAGATCATCGCGTAAAAAGGGTTTCGTGATGACGCGTCGTGCCCCTTTTGACATTAACATGTTGATTTCATTGATGTTTTGTGCGCCTGTAAAAACGATGACTCCGATCGTCGGATCAAAGGTCTGAAGCCAGTCAAAGACCTTGGTCCCGGGGACATCCGGAAGACCAATATCCAGCACCACAATGTCCGGGCGATAGGCCGTAATCATCAACTGTGCAATCCGCGCATCCGGGGCGGTCGCAAAAAAGCATTTGTCTTTCAATGTGTTCCGCACAATATGGCGGGTCAGAGGGTCATCTTCGACCAATAAAACCCGTGTGGTCATCTGAAGATGCATCCGCAGCGCCTGGATCGGGTCAGTCAGTTCAATTAGGGGGGCAGAATTAGGCATGAAGGGGCTCCTTTGTAGCCCGTTTTTGGGCGATAAAGGGGCACTTATCACTGGCCTGCCCCAGTTTTTCCAAGGTAAAGGGTTTGCCGATAAACCCTTTGGCGCCTTGCGAAATGGCCCGCATGACGTTTTCCTTGCTGCCATTTCCACTGAGCATCACGATATAGGCGTCTTTGTCGATCTCTTTGATTTCGCTGATAATTTCAAGGCCTGTGACGTCCGGGAGTTCGATATCCAGCAAAATCATATCCGGCGCATTTTTGATCATGGCCTGGATCGCGGCGCGGGATGTTCCGGCGGTATAAACTGTGTGCCCTGCGGCGCGCAGTGCGTTAGAGACCAGTTTTTGCGAGAATAAATCGTCTTCAACCACCAAAACCCCGGGTTCTTTCCGTTCGTTGCGGCGGGCCGAGAATGAGGCAATCAGGGTGGTATTCAGACGGATATCCAGTTCCCGGTCGCGGTCGATTTGTTCGCGTTTTTGGGCCAAATCGGCCTGTTTTTGGACCATTATCTGAGCCGCGTGGGCTTGGGCCACCCGGATTTTTTCTTCACAAATTCTGATTAATTTCGCGCTTTCGAGGTGAAGTTCAAAAATTTGTGCCAGCCCGGGGTGTTCCGGGTCTGGCACATAGGTCCTGGGAAGTAATTCCAGGAGACGAAGGAAGGTTTTGCGGGTGGCTGTCCGGGACAGCCAGGTCATATCCCCATCGGCATAAAGGTATAGAATGCTTTCGGTGTCGGTGTTGTCATGCGCGGTTTCAATCGATTTTTGGATCGCATTTTGCCATTCCTCGGGCGGCGCGTGAATGTTTTTATCCATGAGATTCAAATGGATACACCGTAGAGGGACATTCATTTTTTGACACAAACGGGCCGTCTCGATCAGGGTTTTCTCGACGTTTTCGTGGATAATTTGTAAGCCCATATATCTGTTTTTCGTCCCTTCTGACTTTTAAAAACTGGACGAAAAGAGCGGGGGGCCGCGTTACGGTGGGGGGGATCCTGGGCGCTTGTCCCACACCGCTCTCTTCGTATATTATACATAAGCAAGACCCGTGCCAAAGTTAAAATGTGAGGTTTATCAATGTATTATGTTATGCCGTATATAATCTTATTGCTCAGTAGTGTAGCAAAATGCTACACTAAGTGTAGCGCGTGTTGCATTTTGCTACACTAGACAGAATATAGGTGTTTATTATGAATATCGAAAAATCGTCATCTGGAAATGCTAAAAAGGTGCCGCCGGGGCAGTTCCGTTACCCCGTGATCCTGATTGCAGAAGACGACCGTTTTCAGGCGGATTTGTTATTACGTCTATTTGATCCGACCGGAGAAAAGAAAAACTGCGTTCACGTTTCCCATGGGCGCGCGGCGCTCGATTATCTGGAGGCGCATCCGCATGAAATCCGTGTCATCTTTATGGACATGCAAATGCCAGTGATGGACGGGATTACCGCGATGGAAATTATCCATGAAAAATACCCGACCATCGCCGTTATATTTTTAACCGCCATGCATGATGACAAAATCGCGGATCAAGTGATGGCGATGGGGGCGTTTGATTATTTGACCAAGCCATTTTCTGGCGAGCGGTTGGGCTTGACCTATCGTAACGCGGATCGATTTGCGATGCTGGCTCAAGAACAGGAACAGGCGCGGTGGCGCCCCAATGCACCGCTGCGGCTCAAAGATTTGATCGGGTATGATTGCGGGTTGCGGGATATTTCTGCGACCGCGCGGAAAATTGCCCTCACCGATGCGCCTGTGTTGATTCAGGGCGAGACCGGGACGGGGAAAGAGGTCTTCGCGCGCGCGCTTCATGGGGAGAGCCGGCGATCTCGGGGGCCTTTTGTCGCGATTAACTGTGGCGCCATTCCTGAAAATTTAATCGAGAGTATTTTGTTCGGGCATGAAAAGGGTGCCTTTACCGGCGCTACCAGTCGCACGCCCGGGAAATTCCGTGAGGCCGAGAAGGGAACGATTTTTCTTGATGAAATCGGCGAAATGCCGATGCATGCGCAGACAAGATTACTTAGGGTTTTACAACAGCATGAGGTTCAGCCGGTGGGGGCCGAGCAATCCATCCCGATTGATGTGCGGATTTTATCGGCGACGAACAAAGATCTTCACCGCATGGTCAAGATGGGACGATTCCGCGAGGATTTATATTTTCGTTTAAATGTGGTGCCGATGACTTTGCCGCCGCTACGCGCACGGCCGCGCGATATTATTCCACTCGCCCGGCATTTCATGGCGCGGTTTTCCGAGACGGAACATTTCGCGCGCAAAACATTATCGGCGGACGCCGAAAGATGGCTTTCTGAACAGGCGTGGCCGGGGAACGTGCGGGAACTTGAAAACGCGATTCGGCGCGCGTTGATTTTATCGAGTGGATCCGTGTTAGAGATTGATGATTTTCGCGGTACGGCGACGGCCGATATCGAGGACACGATCGAGGCGAATGCACCGGATGCCGAGGTGAACGCGCGCACAGCGATGACGGTTTCTTTGGTGACATCGCACGGATATTTGCGCCCGTTGGATGACGTTAATGATGAAATCTTTGCACGCGCGCATCGGTATTTGGATGGGAATATGGTGGAACTCGCCCGTGCGCTGGGGGTGGCTCGCACAACACTTTACCGGCGGCTGAATGCGAAACTGACTGCACCATCGGAGAAGGGAGATGGCACTTTAAAATAACGTTGTTTACTTCCCCTCATCCCCCATGCGGAGGGCGGCGATGAAGGCGCTTTGCGGGATTTCCACGTTGCCGTATTGGCGCATCTTTTTCTTGCCTTCTTTTTGTTTTTCCAAAAGCTTTTTCTTGCGTGTGATGTCGCCGCCGTAACATTTCGCGGTCACGTCTTTGCGGAAGGCCGAGACATCTTCGCGCGCGATGACCTTGCCGCCGATCGCGGCTTGGATCGCGATTTTGAACATTTGCCGCGGGATTAAATCCTTCAGGCGTTCACAGAGTTGCCGCCCGCGCCGATCGGCCTGGGTCCGGTGAACCACCATGGCCAGGGCATCGACCGGTTCCTGGTTCACCATGATCGCCATTTTAACCAAATCGCCCTCGCGGTAGGTATCGAGCGCGTAATCAAAGCTGGCGTATCCGCGGGAGATGGATTTCAGGCGGTCGTAAAAATCAAACACGACTTCGTTCAAGGGCAGGCGGTAGATCAGCATTGCGCGGCTACCGACATAGGTAAGTTCAATTTGTTCGCCGCGCCGTTCCTGGCACAGTTGGATCAGGGCGCCCAGATATTCATCGGGGGTCAGGATGGTCGCTTTGATCCACGGTTCTTCGATTTTATCGATGCGCACCACATCGGGCATATCAACGGGGTTATAGAGTTCCGTCATCGTCCCGTCGGTTTTATAAATCTTGTACACAACGCTGGGGGCCGTGGGGATCAGGTCGAGGTCAAATTCGCGAAGCAAACGTTCTTGAATAATCTCCATATGCAGCAGGCCCAAAAACCCGCATCGGAACCCCATACCCAAGGCTTGCGAACTTTCGGCCTCATAGTGCAAAGATGCGTCGTTGAGTTTCAGCTTGCCTAACGACTCTTTGAGTTTTTCAAAGTCTGAGGCATCGACCGGGAAAAGCGAGCAAAAGACCATCGGGACGGATGGCTTGAACCCGGGCAGGGCGGTGTCGGCACCGCGTAAAGATGTGGTGATCGTGTCGCCGACCTTGGCCTCACTGATGTCTTTGATACTGGCCGTGATAAAGCCCATTTCCCCGGCCCCGAGTTCATCGAGCAGAACGGGTTTCGGGGTAAACATCCCCACGCGGTCCACGTCGCGTTCGGCGCCGTTCGACATGAATTTAATGCGCGAACCTTTTATAAGCACACCGTCCACAACGCGAACCAAGATCACCACGCCCAGATAACTGTCGTACCAGCTATCGACCAGCAGCGCCTTGAGCGGGCCGTCCGGATTGCCGCGCGGGGGCGGAAGATGCGTGTGGATGGCTTCCAGTAAATCAGGAATATTCAGCCCCGTCTTCCCCGAGACGCAGACCGCGTGTGATGCGTCGATGCCAATCACATCCTCGATTTGCTGGCGCGCGCGGTCGACATCGGCGGCGGGCAGGTCGATTTTATTGATCACAGGGATGATATCGTGATTATTGTCGATTGCCTGGTACACGTTCGCCAGTGTTTGCGCCTCGACCCCTTGGGTGGCATCGACCACCAAAAGCGACCCTTCGCAGGATGCGAGCGAGCGCGAGACCTCGTAACTAAAATCGACATGCCCCGGCGTGTCCATCAGGTTGTATTGATATTCAACGCCGTCCTTCCCCGTATAGGCGAGGCGGACCGTTTGCGCTTTGATCGTAATGCCGCGTTCCCGTTCGATATCCATGGAATCGAGGACCTGTTCGCGCATTTCGCGCGCCTCAAGCCCTCCACACGTTTGGATCAAGCGGTCGGCCAAGGTCGATTTGCCATGATCAATATGCGCGATAATGGCAAAGTTGCGGATCTGAGATTGCGGTTTGGTGGTCATGGCGTCCTTTTCCGGCCCCTTTTTACGGGGTTTTAGGGGGCAAAGCAAGGGGGAGAGGGGAGGGAGAAGAAGAAAGCAAAACCCACCCTGGTGAAAGAGTGGGTTTGAAACTGTAGCGCCGTTGAGGCTTAGCCGCCAATCGTCGCGGGTGCAGGCGTAGGCAGGGTCCGAGGATCGACAAAGACAGTCTTTTTATCCTGAACTTTGTTTCCTTCTGTGTTGCCAGCGTTCAGGCCCTGGTCATTCCGGGCCTTGGCCGCGCGCATATCCCCAGCCCTTGGTGCCGGAGTCCGTGCCGCAGCAGCGGCATGGTCATTTTTCGTTTTGTCCGCAAGTTCTTCTGCACTGGATTTGCTTGCTTTATCGGTAGCTGCTCGAGCTAGCCGTGCAGCGTCTGCTGCGGGATCTGCAGTCGCAACCTTATCACCCTTACCACCCGCGAATTCAGGGTTTGTTTCCTTGTCGTATCTATCGGCATAGGCTTTCAGGGTGTGCAGACGATTGGTCCAGCCGTTTTTGAATTCGGCCTGGGTTGGATCGCCCTTGATAATTGCGTCATAACGTTCCTGACGGAGGCGGAGCATTTCACGCACATTGCCCTTCGATTTCGTATGAAGGTCTTGGGCGACGTCCGGTCCCATGTTAACAGCGGTATCATAGGTCACGAGCGCCTCGATTGAGGTCATGCCCGGTTTGTAAACTTTCTTCCAAAAATTTGTGTGATAGAACCCGCGCGCAAGTTCAGCCGCGCTAGATGTATCCCCTTTGTCGTACAAGGCTTTCACCTTGGTAAAGGCGTCAGGGTGATGTTTCGAGGCGATCCCATAAATCGTTTCACCGCCACGATCTTTTGGATTATTCGCATAGCCACCCTCGAACGCCGCCACAATATTATGAGCCTGATCAAAAGTCGTATCACGTCCAAGCGGAAGCATGGTGAAGGGGGCGCCGGAACCGGGGGAGGTACGTCCCTCAAGCATATCTAGAACCATGCGGTTTATTTGCTCGAGTGTCATTGGCCCATTGATACGTTGGCCAATACCACCAACAAGGGCTTGTCCTTGATTAAGGAAGTTAGATTTATCAATGACGTTTGATCTCCAACCTGTTGGGACCTCGGTAACCTGGTCGGCAAGGGGCTTCAGGGCCAGAATGCCTTCCTTCGCGGTATTCCCAAGCGCGATGGATTGTTGCATTGTGCTTTGGCCAAATTCGACCCAGCCTTGGTTGCCCGTTGCGTTACCAATGAATGAGGCAATACCGCCGAAGAAAACACCAAGGTTTGCAAGCCCCGCCATCGCTTCGTAAGGCGATGCGCCGGCGGCAATCGCACGTTTGATCACATCATCCTGGTGATGACGGAAAGCCGAGCGCACATCATCGAGAGCTTTTTGGTTATTGGCAACATCTGCCATCCCACCCTGTTTCAGCAAGTCGATAAGGTCGTTCCCGGCTTTTTTCAGGTGTTCTTTCTGCTGATCCGGCAGGCCTTTGAGGGCGTCCGCAAGAGCGTTACGAACCGCATCAGGGATTAACACAGTACGTAAATGAACATCCCAGTCACGATCAGCACGAGCCATTGCAGCCTCTTCCGACATGCCGCCTTCTTTATATTTTGCGGCACGGGAAGCAACAAAAGTCCTCTTGAATGCGGGCGATGAAAAATTCAAGCCTAATTCGCTAGGAGAACCTACTGGTAGTGAAGATGGTTGTTCATTTGTGGGTGTGGTGCTCATTTTTTCCTCTTATTTAATCGTAAGTTTCTATCTTGACGGTGTTGGGGCAGGTTGGCTTGCAGGCGTTGCAGCCTTCTTCCCTCCGGCTAAAGAAAGTTCAATATCGACGTTTGTTTGGTTTTGCGCGGCGATTTGTTCTTGACGCCGTTGGTCGGCTAAAGCGGCTGCCTGCTTCTGTTGTTCTGCACGCTGCGTATCAACCCCTGCTGCAGCTGAGGCAGCAGCGAAGGCCGGACGAACCTTATCCGCTTCCTCTTGGTCTTTCATAGCAATAGCGGCTTCTCTTCGTTCTCGAACAGGAATCTGAAATTCAGTTTGCGCTTTCGATCCCATTTTCAAAATTTTTTGATCATACTCGGGGTCCTTGCGGCGACGAGCAACGTCAATATATGAAGATGTTAAGCTGGTGCCGTCTTTCCCGTCAAAAAAGAATAGACTATTTCCAACTTGTGCACCCCAACTCATTTGGCCAGGCTCACCAGTCCAACCAGCGCCATCGGTTATTGTTCCAACAACTCCAGAGGTTAAACCAATAGCGCCAGTTACCGCTGCCGTTGCAACAAACCCTCTCGCTGCTGTACCTGCTACGCTGGGTTGAGTGAGGGGGGCAAGTTCTTGTCTCACAGCTTGTTGGCGGAGGACCGCAGCAACATCCCCAAGTCCTGCCCCTTCTGCCTGTATAATTGCGCGTTGGTTTAAAATTTTCTCTTCAACTCGGGCGGTAGCTTCCGCCTCTTTTTGGGCAGCGGATTTAAAGAATTTGTTTTTAAGTCCCATAAAGGCTTCGGTTGCGGCCCGAGCCATTGGTGCTACAACCCAATCTCTAAATTTGCTCATCACACACTCTCCTCTATATATTTATGTATTTAACCAAACTATATCATTTTTAATCGTTAAAATGCAAACTTTTCCTGTTTCTAGGGTGTTGCGGCCCCTGGGGGGCTGGTCTGGGCGATTTTTGCTGCACTTTTCTCCATGCCTTCTTCAACACCTTTAACTAGTGGGGCGGCTGTACCGATAGTGGTCGCCCCTCTTGCGCCTAGAGATGTTAATTTTGGCAGCGCTGCCGCCAATCTGGGCCAAATCGATACGGCGAGTGTGCCAATAACCCCAACGCCTTCGGTTGCAACCGCCGTCCCTTCACGGATCTTCTTCATTTCTGGGGTTTCGTCTTCTAGTCTATATCCAGCTTGTTCACGGCTGTGTTCGATCATACGTGTTTCCACCCATTTTCCAGACAATGGGCCTTTTTTCCTATCAACGTCGATGCCGATCGCCTGTGCGCCTGCACCGATAAGGAAAAGGCCCGAATCGGGGACTGTGGCGGCTAGACCACTCATACCCTCATCTAACCCTCTCCGACCGGCTTTGACCGTTTGCCAGACTTCGGTCAATTTTTGCCCCAGATCCATGGTTAACCCTCTCTTTTTAAAGACGATTTTTTTGATCTACGCCCATTGTCCCATAATTTGGTAAATAAAGTCAAATTTTATATGTAAAAATATGGGGGTGGGGAAGTCGTCATTCCAGCGGATGCTGGAATCTCATGATGTTTGGGGGTCCCAGCCGAAGTTTATCCCCTCGGTTGGCCCTTGGCCAAGCCCGGGGGCTGGGACGACGTTCCTACCCTATTTATACGCTTTATACGGGTCGGCGATGCCGAGACCTGCCAGAATCTGGCGTTCCAGGCCCTCCATCGTACGGGCCTGGCCGCTGGTTTCATGGTCGTATCCGCATAAATGCAGGGCGCCATGAACGATCAGGTGGAGCGTATGGGCGGCAAAGGTCTTTTTCTCGGCCTTGGCTTCGCGGTCGATAACGCCGTGGGCAAGCACAATATCTCCCAGCATGACGGGAAGTCCAGGGCCCGCGGGTTCCGTATCAATCGGGAAAGAAAGCACGTTTGTGGGGGTGTTTTTCCTGCGGTGGTCACGGTTGAGCTCCGCCATATCCGCGTCGTTTGTGAGGATGATATTGATCTCGTAGGCTTTATGGCGGAGTTTGAGCTTGTGTTGGGAGAGGATGGCCGTTTCGAGGGCGATACGGATTTTATTCTTAAGGCGCGTGATTTTGGGTTGCCAGGCGGCATCCTCGACCATGACAGAGAGGTTCAGGGCGACGTCCATGTTTTGGGTCAGGTGGATTTTGTTTTCTTGTCGCGTTTATTATACGCGCCGACGATTCGGCCGACGAGCGGATGGCGGACAACGTCTTTTTCACTAAATTCCACGACATCAATGCCGTTCACGCCCTTGAGGACTTGAAGCGCATCGACGAGGCCGGATTTGGTGCCGGGCGGCAGATCAATTTGCGAGGGGTCACCGGTGATGACCATGCGCGATCCTTCACCCAGGCGGGTCAAAAACATCTTCATTTGCATGGTTGTCGTGTTCTGGGCCTCATCCAAAATGACGAAGGCGCGGGCGAGCGTGCGTCCCCGCATAAAGGCCAGGGGCGCGACCTCAATAATTTCCGAGATCATGGCCTTTTCAAGTTTATCGCGGAACATGACATCGGCGAGTGCGTCATACAGCGGGCGGAGATAAGGATCAATCTTTTCCTTCATATCGCCGGGAAGGAAGCCCAGACGTTCACCGGCCTCAATCGCCGGGCGGCACAGAATAACGCGGTCGATTTTATCGGCCTGAAGCATGGCGATTGCGGCGGCAGCAGCGATATAGGTTTTGCCTGTTCCCGCCGGGCCCAACCCAAAAACGCAGTCGTGTTTCAAGATGGATTCGATATACGTGGCCTGGGTCTCATTCCGCGGATAAACCGTGCGTTTGGTTGTTTTAAGCGCGTATTTTTCTTGCGAGAGGGATTTCAGATCGTGCCGATCATCGGTGATTTTCTCGCCCTTGCCCGTGCGGTTATGTTGGGCCAGGCGGACCGCATCTTCGACATCTTCGGGGGTGAGATCGTCCCGCACGTGGAGAAGTTCATAAAGCCCATCAAGGATTTGTTCGGCGAGTTTGACATCGGCCGGTTGGCCGGAAATCAGGATGTGATTGCCGCGGTCATGGATTTCGACCCCCAGTTTTTCTTCCAACATCTCGAGGTGTTCGTGGCCGATACCGAACAGGGCCAAGGCCTTGTCCTTATCTTCGAAAACCAGATGTGCGTGGGAAAGGGGAGTCTTTTCAGAACGAGGAGTAGATTTTTTGCCCATAAGTCCATGATGACAAAGAAAAATGCCAGGGTCAAGGGTTGTGACGTCGATTCATCCGGTGTTAATAATAATACATTACAATATCGCTAATGGTTTAATTCTTCATGGAGGGAAGATCATGACAGAAATGGGAGATGCTTTTCGGCACATGTGTCATGAAAAACGTCGACGAGGTAGTGTTGTTGGGCTAGAGGCAACGGCGCCAGAAAAACATATCATCGCATTTCTACAAGATACATTGGTGGATGGATCTCAGGGAATTATTGCCGCAACGAAGGGAAAAGAATTGCCTAGTTGTAAAACTACAAATAGTGGAGGCCAAACATCCAACGTTCCCTATCAACCGCCCAAGCTTAAAACCTAGCCGCAATAACTTGCCCTTTGCGGTTTTGATTTGATTCTGGCACTCTAGGGGCATGAGTCCAGATCCCATCGATAATCGCGATTTTATTGCACGTCATCACAAAATGGATCGGCCGGTATCGGGAAAAGCCCGCGCCCGGGCGATCACACCTTTCGTCATTTTGCTGATGATGATTCTCTATATCGCGTTGTTCCTTGTCGCGGCCTATGTCATGGGGCTGTATCACCAGATTTTTATTCTAGGCGTCGCGCTGTTTGGGATGACGTTTATCGCGGCCTATGCTGCCGTGCGAATTCTTCAGATCGTCCGGATTCAAGATCATGAACGCGCGGTCCTGCACAGTATGATGGAGAATAGTTCGATCGGGCGATTGGTGACCGATGCGCGCGACCGTACCGTCTTTGTCAATGAGGCGTTTGCAGAACATTTTCAAGGGAACCCCCCAACCCTTGCGGGGCTTTATACCCTTTTCCGGGATAACCCCGAGGCCGAGGGGGTTATTCGCGCGATGGCCGATACCGCGCATCGCGGGCTGATCGATATTTTGGATCTGAGCCTTGGGGAAGGGGATGACGCGCGTCATGTGCGCTTGACGGCCAAGCCCGTGCCCGAATTTCCAGGCTATTTGCATTGGCTTTTACAAGATGTGACAGATCAGCGGGTCAAAGACCGTGAGGTCGCGGAAGAGCGGGAAAAACTGATTGATTTTACCGACAACGCGCCCGTTGGATTTTTTTCGGTTGATGAGACAGGCCGATTTGTTTTTGTGAATGCGACACTCGCCCGATGGCTTTCCGAAGATATGAACCGTTTGGCCAATCGGCGCTTGCATGACTATTTGATGGATCCGCCGGTTGATGATGCGCCGTATGATGTCTTGCCCGGTGGCGGCGTGCGACAGGTGGGTGAAATTCGGATGAAAGGCCCGCAGGGCCAGATTATTTTGGCAGGGGTGAACCAGGTTGTTGTTCATGAACCGGATGGGCGCGTGCGGACCCGCGCGGTGATCAGTGATCTCACCTCTGAACGCAAAATGCGGCAAGCGTTACAAGCTTCCGAAGATCGATTCCAACGTTTCTTTGATGAGGCGCCACTTGGGATTGCGCTTATCGATAAATCATACTTGATCAAAGATTGTAATGGGGCGCTCGCGCATATGCTGGGGATGCCGATTCCCGATGTTGAGGGCAAAAATCTGGATGTGTTTTTAGACAGCGATCATCCCGATGATACGCTTCATATGCTGCATGCAATGGAGCAGGGGCAGCCCTTGCCGCCGATTGAGTTACGGTTAAAGGGCGCGCGCGAACCGATTTCGGTGCAGTTACATGCCCGTAAATTCCGCGATGGCGACGAGATTGTTTTGCACTTTATTGATCTCTCGCGGCAAAAGGCACTTGAGGCGCAATTTGTCCAATCCCAAAAAATGCAGGCAATTGGTCAGCTTGCCGGTGGGGTCGCGCATGATTTTAATAACTTGCTCACCGCCATGATTGGCTTTTGTGATTTGCTCTTGTTGCGGCACAAGCCCAGCGACCCCTCGTTTGGGGATATCAATCAGATCAAGCAAAACGCGAACCGTGCGGCGAATTTGGTGCGGCAACTTTTGGCGTTTTCGCGCCAACAAACCTTGCGACCCAAGGTCCAAGACGTGACCGATATCTTGATCGAGGTCTCGCATTTAATCCGCCGCTTGATTGGTGCAAATATCGAACTGAACCTGATCCATGGGGCGGATTTGGGGTCCGTGAAAGTTGATGAAGGACAGATGGAGCAGGTGCTTATCAACTTGGCCGTGAATGCCCGTGACGCGATGCCGGACGGGGGCAAGTTGACAATTGAAACACGCCCGGTGCATACGGATATTCCGATGCAGCGCGGGGCAGAGGTGATGCCTCCCGGCGACTGGGTCTCGATTATCGTTCAAGATACCGGAACCGGGATGCCCGCCGATGTGATGGCGCGTATTTTTGAACCCTTCTTTACGACCAAGCCCGTGGGGCAGGGAACGGGCCTCGGTCTCTCGACCGTGTACGGCATTATGCGCCAGACAGGGGGGTTCGTGCATGTCGAATCGGCTCTTTTTAAGGGCACAACATTTACCTTATACCTGCCGCGTGTTGCGGCGGAGGCTGTGGTGGCCCTTGCGCAGGCGCCCGCGCGCTTAACGCCTCAGGATTTAACTGGAACAGCGCGGATCTTATTGGTGGAAGATGAGGACGCCGTGCGGAGCTTTTCAACCCGGGCGCTCACGAATAAAGGATATCAAGTTTTGGCGGCGTCGAGTGGTGAAGAAGCCGTCAGTGTCTTTGAACGCGAACAGGGTAACGCGCCTGTTGATTTATTGATCACCGATGTCGTGATGCCGAATATGGACGGGCCCACCGTTGCGCGCGAAATTCGCGCCAAAAATCCAGACATGAAAATTATTTTCATTTCGGGATATACCGAAGACCGATTGAAAGATTACATGGGTCCCGGTATTTTCTTCCTCCCCAAGCCGTTCACATTGAAACAACTGGCCGAGAAGGTGAAGGATGTTTTGGGGACGTAGGCGGGATCCGCGATCATGTCGGGGATAAGGCTTTTTAAACCTTCCCCGTCATATCCGGGACAGCGGTGAATAAATCTGCGACCAGGCCATAATCGGCCACAGCAAAAATCGGGGCGTCGGGGTCTTTGTTAATCGCGACGATGACTTTTGAGTCCTTCATTCCGGCCAGGTGTTGGATGGCCCCGGAAATACCAACAGCGATGTAAAGATCTGGCGCCACGATTTTTCCGGTTTGCCCGACTTGATAATCATTCGGAACATATCCGGCGTCGACCGCTGCGCGTGATGCGCCCACGGCCGCCCCCAGTTTATCCGCGAGTGCATCGATAATTTTGAAATTTTCCGCCGATCCAACCCCGCGCCCGCCCGAGACAACAATACGCGCCGCCGTGAGTTCGGGACGTTCGGAGGTGGAAGTTTCGCGGTTCACAAAACGGGTCGTTCCGGCGTCCATGGCCCCGATGATTTTTTCAATGCTGGCCGTGCCGCCCGTGCCTGGCGCGGCGGTAAAATTCGTTGTGCGAATAGTCATGACTTTGATCGCGTCACTGGATTTAACCGTGGCAATTGCATTTCCGGCATAGATGGGGCGGCGGAACGTATCAGGTGCGTCAATGCCAATGACATCGGAAATTTGCTGGACATCCAGGAGCGCCGCGACGCGGGGCAGCAGATTTTTTCCAAAGGAGGTGGCGGGGGCCAAAACATGCGTATAGCCGCCCGATTTAATTGTATTCACGATTAAAGCAGTTGCATTTTCAGGCAGGCCATGGGCCAGCAAGGGGTCATCCGCGACAAGAATTTTTTGAAGCCCAGCGATTTGTGCCGCTGATTTTGCCGCGTCGTCGACATTCTGGCCCATGACCAAAACATGCACGGGGCCTTGGAGTTGTGCCGCGGCGCCGACGGCGGCGTGTGTTGCGGGTTTTAAAATACTGTCGATGACTTCGGCGATGATGAGGATGGGCATGTTAAATCACTTTCGCTTCGTTCTTTAATTTATCAATCAACGTATCCACATCGGGCACTTTGACCCCGCCTTTGCGTTTATCGGGTTCGGCGACTTTCACGATGCTTAAACGCGGCGTGATGGTGACGCCCAAACTGTCAGGGGTCATGGTCGCAAGCGGTTTTTGTTTCGCCTTCATAATATTGGGTAGGGCGGCATAGCGCGGGGTATTTAAACGCAAATCCGTGGTCACAATGGCGGGCAGGGTGAGGGAGAGGGTTTCAAGGCCGCCATCCACTTCGCGGGTCACGTGCGCGGTCGTGCCATCAACACTTAATTTTGAAATAAAGGTTCCTTGCGGCCACCCAAGCAAGGCCGAGAGCATTTGGCCGGTTTGGTTCGAATCATCATCAATTGCCTGTTTTCCCATGATCACAAGGTTTGGATTTTCTTGTGCCACAATCGCCTTTAAAATTTTCGCAACGGAGAGGGGTTCAACGGATGTGTCGGTCGGAAGGTCGGTCGTAACCAAAATACCGCGATCCGCCCCCAGCGCCATGGCGGTGCGGATAACGTCTTGGGCAACGGCGGGGCCGATGGTGACGATAACGATCTCGGTTGCCTTGCCCGATTCTTTTAAACGTACGGCTTCCTCGACCGCGATTTCATCAAACGGGTTCATGGACATTTTGGCCCCCGCAAGATCAATGCCGGTACCGTCCGGTTTCACCCGGGCTTTCACGTTATAATCAAGGACGCGTTTGATCGGAACAAGGATTTTCATGAAGATACCTGTTGTGAATTAGTGCCCGGCCAAAAGGGCAAGAGCAAAAAGGAGGAGGGCCACGCCCTGAAGAACGATGCGCAGGCGCATAAGGCGATTCCCGTAGCGTTGATTAAAATCGCCGCCGCGGGCCATACCCACCACGCCCAAGACCAAGGTGGCGAGGACGGCCAGCATCGCCAAAGATAAAGCCGAAACAAGAAAAATATTCATACGGATTAGGATAGCGAGAGTCGCGTATGTGTCAAAGGGGGATATCGTCAAGAAAGAGGGGTAGTATTATAAGTATTATAATATCAATTTTATTAAATATAATTTGTGTCCTCGTGTAAATTAGAGTATTCGCTTGTATAAATTAAGTGTTCCAAAAATAGAAAAAGTATAATAAGGGCGCTTTTTTATAATTACATAAAGTTTTATATAAAATTCTTTCTATTTTTCAGAATATTCGAATAGATATATTTGCCGATAGGATAGCTAGGGGCGGTTTTTTAACGTTTTATTAGATAGTCTCGCGCTATCCTAAAATTATGGTTAGGGGGACGTCGGTGATCAATTGCGCCTCTTTCAGCCAGTTTCAACCAAGACGAAGGAGATCGATCGATGATTATCAAATTACTCGCCATGAAAGATGCCTATTTAGCCCGTGAAGATGGTGCGACGGCGATTGAGTATGGCTTGATTGCGGCTGGTATTGCGCTTGCAATTTCTGCAGCCGTGCTTGCATTCGGTGACCAATTGACAGCCCTGTTTGAAAACATGGGCGATACATTGGCCGACGCGCAGAACTAAACTCTGCTCTTATTCCTGGAACCCCCGTCTGGAAACAGCCGGGGGTTTTGGGGTTTTTATACCTATTTTTAATCCATTTTCTGCGATTTTTCTGCTTTTACGGCTGGACCCGGCTGTATATTTTTTGATAATATATGCGCGTGTTGCGTCGGGCTCCCTTGGGGCACCGATTGCCGCGCTTGTCCTTGTTTGATTCACGCCGACTGAGCTGGTTTTTATGGCCGAACGTAAAGATACCAATACGACCTATGCCTTTGGGTGGCTGTTGATGGCGTTTGTGCTGTTCGTTGTGGGTGCCATCTTTTGGTATTACAACAAATACGAAATCATGAGCGTGGCGCGTTGGGTGCGTTGGGCCGAGTTGCGGTTTGTCATGTTGTTTGTGGATAACGACCGAGTCGTTTTGTCGGGGAATGGGGGCGCGCCCATCACGCTTGCGCGGTTTGCTGATATGGTGGCAAACACAACAAAGACAGATTTAACGCCGGCGATGATTGCGGTGATCTCGAACGTCACCATGAAATTTTATTTGGTCTTTATTTCTGCCGGTATGATTTTAATGGCCTTGTGGGCGATGTTTTATGGTCCGTCAACCCAGTATCGGCGGCGCTATGATCTGGGTGGGTTGCTGGGGGCCCAGGCGAAGACATTCCCGTATATGACGCCGCTTGCCGATTTTGATCCCACGAAACAACCCTTTCGTGCGCCGGGTGCGCCAGTGCCGGCGGAACTTCCCCCCTTTGCCGAGGCGTTATCGCCCGAGGAGTGGATTGCGTATTGCGGGATCCCCACCCTGACCGACCGAGGGATTGATCAAAACGCGACCGCCAAGGCGTTTTCCCGTCAACTGGGCGGGTCATGGCGTGGATGGAAGGCGATGAAGCCTTATCGCCAGGTGTTGCTTGCCGCTTTTTGTTTGCGTGCAGCCCGCAAGCGGAGCGAATCCGACAAGATGCTGGGGGATCTGGCCTTGTGCTGGCGTCAAGGGCGGTTGAACCTTGATTCAAAATTGCTGCGTCAGGCGCGCGCAATTTTGCGTAATGAAAAAGTATCCGGCAAAGTGTTACAGCGGGCGAATATGCACGCGTTTGAAACAACAGCCTTGCTGCGCGCGCTTGCGACCGCTCGCGAAGAAGGGGGTGTGTTGGCACCGGCGACGTTTATTTGGCTTCGGGCCTATGATCGCAATTTGTGGTATCCGCTCAATAATTTGGGCCGTAACGCCTTTCACATGGAAGCTCTGGGGGCGATGGCGCATTATAAGGCCGAGAAATTGATCGGCCGGCCCATCGTACGTCCCAAAATTGAAGGCGCGGTCCAAGCCCTTGCCGATTATATGAAGAGCTATCGTGCGCGACCGATCCCAGAGGTTGATTATCGTGGGAGCAAGCGCCGGGCGATTAAAAAAGTGGGGCGCGCGGCATAAATGACGATGCAATCAAATCTTTTGATGAAACCAACGGCGATTATTCGTGGCGATCATTTGGTCATGAATTTGCCCGATGCCGTTAACCCTGTGGTGTGGCAATTTGATGTGGCGCGTGTGCAGGCGGCGTCAATCGAAGTGCGCGCGAATGATCAACATCAATACGTTCTGCGGTTGAAATCCGTAGATGGCAGCACCCAAGATATTGCGACCTATGGAACGCGCGATGCGGCGGTGCATGTGTTATCGGTTATTCACGGCGCGTTTCTTCCCGTACAACAAGGCTCTGGCGCCGTTCAAGAAAATATGCGGACACAAGAGGTCAGCGGATTACCGCGGCGGTCATGGATCGTTGCAGGGGTCGCTTTTGTTCTTTTTGTTCTGATGGTGAGCGTTTTATTTCGTGGGGCATCCACGACAAACACGGCCCCGGATTCTGTTTCGGCGCCGCCTGTGGGCGTGCCGCTTCCTGCGGATGATGTCTTACGGGGGCGGATGCCATGAGTTTTGACACAAAACGCTATTCCGTTTCACAAAAATCGCTCTTACGTGATACGCGGCCGTTGATTGTCCGTGTGGCGCATGCCTTGCGCCAACCCAGTAACTCGGTCTCGATTTTCGTGGGGTTTGCCCTGTTTGTCTGGGCGCCGGGACTGCTGCAATGGGCCGATATCTTTTTGATTGTTGCGGGTTTGTTCTTTTGGTGGCTGCGGGTTCAGGATAAGTCGTTGCCGTTCAAGTTACCCATGTACGCCAAGGTCAAGGATAAAAACAGCAAAAGCGGCAAGCCTGAGGGCATTTTATACATCGGGAACGATAAAAAGACGGGCGAAGAATTGTGGTTTACCAATTCGGATGCCCGGACCCATATCATGTATTTGGGAACAACCGGGTCAGGGAAAACCGAAGGGTTAAAATCGATCGCCAGTAATGCGCTCGCCTGGGGATCTGGGTTTGTGTATATCGATGGGAAGGCGGATACGGATTTATGGTCGTCCCTGTCGTCGATGGTCCGTCGGTTTGGTCGCGATGATGATTTATTCGTCATTAACTATATGACTGGTAACTCGGATGTGAAGGCACCATCGAATACGATGAACCCGTTTTCGAACGGGTCGGCCTCGTACCTGACCCAAATGCTTGTGTCGTTATTGCCGGATGCGACCGGCGATAACGTGATGTGGAAAGAGCGTGCCGTGTCGATGGTGAGCGCCATTATGCCGGCCTTGACATGGAAACGCGATCATCAGGATATGCCGCTGTCGGTGTCGACCATTCGTCACAACATGATCTTGAATAATATTATTAAGCTGTCTCGTGATGACCAGGTGCCGGTCGAGTTGCGGAACGCGATCTTGGGTTATCTCGATACGTTGCCGGGGTTTGTGAACGCCGCTTTTGATGATAATGGTCAGGTCAAGCCCCCCGGGCCCGACACGCCGAACGTCGATACCAGCACGTCGTTTACTCAGCACGGATATCTATCGATGCAGCTCACCCGAGCGCTCCAATCCTTGGGCGACGACTATGGGTATATTTTTGATTCACTCGCGGCGGATGTCGATATGTTGGATATCGTGCTCAACCGGCGGGTGTTGGTCGTCTTGATCCCCGCGCTTGAAAAATCGGCCGATGAAACTGCGAACCTTGGGAAAATCGTTGCGGCGACGATTAAGGGCATGATGGGGGCCACTCTGGGGTCGACGGTGGAAGGGGAAAGCTCGACCGTCATCGAAAACAAAGCGACGAATTCGGCCACGCCATTCATGACGATTTTTGACGAGGTTGGGTATTACACGACCCAAGGGATGGCCGTCATGGCGGCCCAGGCGCGTTCATTGGGGTTCAGCCTGGTCTTTGCCGCACAGGATTTGCCCGCGCTTGAAAAACGCGTGAAGGAAGAAGCGCGCTCGATCGTTGCGAACTGTAACATCAAAATTTTTGGAAAGTTAGAAGACGCGACTCAGACCAAAGAATTGTTAGACAAAACGGTAAGTTCGTATTTCGTGACCGAGGTCACGTCCTTTAACACGCAACTCGATTCCTTCAGCAAGAATTACTACGAAAACGCCAGTGCGAATATTCAATCGCGTTCGCATATCAGTTACGAAGAGCTGCGCGGGTTCAAAGAAGGGGAGTCGGTTGTCTGCTTTGGTGACAATACGGTCATCACCAAAATGTATTTTTCGAACCCCGGCTTTGCCAAGGCGATGCGTGTGACACGGTTTATGCCCTTGCCGCCGCCCTCCGATACCTTGCTCCGCCATGCCGGAGATATGAGTAAGTTGCGTGATTTGATGGTGAAGAAGGGATGGACTGCGGCCAAGGCCGATGTCGATACACCGTTGCCGGGTGAAATGGTGGGTGCCATCAAGGCGTTTAAACAAGGGATGAAACATTTCGGGTCCTTTGTAGATGGGGCCATGATGGCCGTCGCTGGGGCCTATGCCGCCGTGAATAATGTTGACTTGGCGCGCTCTGAGCCGATTGCGTTGTCACAAGAAGATGCGGTCTTACCGCCTGCACAAGAACAAGCCGCGGCACCCTTGCCTGTCCCGCCACCTTCTGCATCCCCGCCGGTTGAAACGGCCTCGCGGCCCTTAAATCCACTGGGCGGTTTTATCAAACCGGGTGTACAAGGTGGGGCATCGCCCGCGGCCTCACCGGCTCTACCCCAAGCCGCGCCGGCTGTTTCCGAAGAACCAGGAATTCAACCCGCAACATTACCGGACGCCGTTTCTGCAACGTTGCGTGATGCGGCGCAGGAAGCGCGCGAAATGCTGGTTGAAGATGCTTGATCGTGCGCCGATAGGGTATGGACGCGCCGACCAAGGCAGCGTCTTTGCAATTCTTCTTTTGGCGGTTGTGTTATTTGCCGCGTTGATCTTTGTTATTTCTCGTGGGATGGATACAGGCACGTCGCGTCTCACCACCGCGCAAGCTCGGAATATGGCCGCCGATGTGATCGCCTATGCCCAAATGGTCGACCGATCTGTGGTGCATCTTCTCCAAAATGGCGTTTCTGAAGGCGATATCAGTTTTGAAAACAGCTTGGTCACAGGCTATGCCCATACGCCCGCTGTTACCGATTCTGCGCGTGTCTTTGGAAGTAGTACAGGCGGTACCGCAACCTGGAAAATCCCCTTGCGTGGGCAAACAGCTAGCGGCAATAAATGGTTGTTTACGGGTGGCGTTGTTGTGACAGGCCAGGAAAGTAATGCATTGAGCGATTTGATGATGACGTTACCGATTGTGACAACTGATTTGTGTAGCGAAATTAATCACCAACTCGGTGTATCGATTGATTTAACATCGGATCAAGGCACGGTCACAGGTACAAAATTCGTTGGCACCTATGCGGATAATGCTGCTGTCGCCGTGTCGCCCGGAACCGGGATTACCGCCGGTTGCTTTAAAGGTTTGATCACAGATGGGGCACAAAGCGGAGAATATACTTTTTTTAAAGTTCTGATCGCGCGTTAAGTGTTTTACATGCGTGCGGGGACATCAATTCCCATGAGACCCAAGCCTTTTTCAAGCGTTTTGAGCGTGATCGCCAACAGATTAATCCAGCTTTGTTGTTTGATGACGTCAGGTTCGTTCAAAATATGGCAGCGCGCATAAAATTGCGAAAATTCCTGCGCCAACCGGTACAAATAATCGGCCAGAATATGCGCGGATAAATTGTCGGGAGAGGCCGATAAAGCCACCGCATTTGGAAAGTCGGTCAGGAGTAACGCAAGCGTCAGCGCCTCATCACCAACATGATCGGGGGTATAAGCATCCTCGACCTTCATCCCAAGCGCGGCGGCTTTTGCCAAAATCGATTTAATCCGCACAGCCTGATAGAGCAGGTAGGGTCCCGTTTTTCCTTCAAATGACGTCATCGCATCGAGATCAAACACGTAATCCACATGGCGTTGATTTTTAAGATCGGCGAATTTTAAGGCGGCAACTGCGACGGCGCGCGCCACCGATTCTTTTTCCTGCGCATCCCAATCAAGGCCGATCTGTGCCGCGTCCATCCGGGCACGCGCCTTGTCAATTGCCATCTGGATCAGGTCTTGCAGGCGTAAAACGCCGCCCGCACGGGTTTTAAAGGGCTTGCCATCCGACCCGTTCATCGTACCAATGCCCGCGAAATCAAGGCGCAGATTTTCCGGCGCAATTCCCGACATTTTTGCTGCGCGGAAGACTTGGTCGAAATGTAACCCTTGGCGTTGATCCACAACGTAAATGCACCAGGTCGGGCGGGGATGATCGTTCGTCGTCATCCGGTCGATCAAGGTCGCAAGATCTGTTGTCGCATATAAATACGCGCCGTCCGATTTAATCAAAATTAGTGGTGGGACTTCGCGTTTATCGTCGTTTTTGGCAACGGGGATGACCCATGCGCCTTCGCTTTCGACCGCAAAGTGTTGTTTTTTTAAATCCTCGACCATGGGGGGGATCAGATGGGCTACGCCATTCTCTCCCTTCCACAAATCGAAATGGACATTGAGTGCGCCGTAATTTGCGCGCATCGATGCGGTGGACATCTCAATAATGTTTTGCCAAAGGGCGTTATATCCCGGGTGTCCTTGTTGAAAGTCAAATGTCGCGCGGCGTGCGCGTTCCATCCGTGCGGGGTCAGCTTTTGAACTGGCGGACGCGGCTGGGTAAATGTCGGTCAGAGAGTCAAAATCGAGTTCAAATTGTGCCGGAAATCCATCTTTTTTCCCCGGAATAAAATAGGGCCAGTTGGGATAGCGGATTTCAAGTTCGGAAATGACCATGCCAGCTTGTAATCCATCATCGCCCAGGTGAATGTCGCCGATCGCGTGATATCCGACGGCGATCAATAAACGGCGCAGCGTGTCGCCCACAATTGCGGTACGCAAATGCCCAACATGCATGGCCTTGGCGGCGTTGGGCCCGCCGTAATCCAGGATCACCGTTTGGCCCGTACCGATTTGCGGGATACCGTCATGAGAATCCCACGCCATCGCCTTTAATGCCTGTGCAAGCGCGGTATCTGAAACGTTCAGGTTGATAAAACCGGGGCCGGCGACTTCGACATGGCTAAAAAATTCGTATTGTTTTAATTCATTGACAATTTGCGTTGCGAGATCCCGTGGGTTTTTGCCCAATTTTTTGGCGGCCGCCATGGCCCCGTTGCATTGAAACTGTGCAAGATCCGGCCGGTCCGAGATGCGGACGGTGCCGTAGGGGGCCAAATCTTCCTGAAATAAATTTTTCCCGACTTTAAAAAAAGCCTCAGAGGTCAGATTTGTGAGTTCGTCAAGAAGGGTGGGCATGGTTAGAATTTTTTAAACCAGTTATGCGTGTGTTGAATAGCTTTTTTCAGCGCGATTTCATCAAGAAAACAATGATCCGCCTCGGCAATTAAGTGATAGTCTGTCGGGCCCGCGGCGTGTGTGTGATAGGATTTTTTAAATTTGTACAGCCGGCCATTTTTCTTGGCATGGAGGACCTGGAGCGGTGTCGAAAACCTGCGGGCCAAAGCTTCACATTTTGCATAATCTAGAGATTGAGCAGCGGCGTGCATACGAGGGGAAAGAATCGCATCACAGGGGCCCGTTAAAAAAATATATTTACCTTCTTTCCGAAAGCAGGCATCCCACCAGAATGGAACATTATAACTCGGGTCCCACAAACTCACAGCGGCGATGCCATTCATCGAGGTTTGTAGGATCGTTGGGCCACCCCACGAATGACCGATCAGGTAAATTCTTTTGTATTTGCTTTTAAACTTTTTGATCGTTGTTTCAAGGTCATGCGCGTGTTCTTCAAATCCACAATCTTTTAAATTCCGCGCGTTTTTTTGCCAGTCATAAAAACTGATGCGTAATGTGTCGTAACCTTTTTTGGTGAACAGTCGTGCCGATTGTAGATAGGTGTAATCGTTTCGGTTTGACGGTAAGCCATGCGCATAAATAATCAACCCGCGGCATTTTTCGGATGCCGTTTTATTATAGGTCGCATAGATGGTTTTTCCATCATGTGCAGGAAACGAAATGTCCTTTTCCATTTTTATACATCCAAATTCGTGACTTTCAGCGCGTTTTGTTGAATAAAATCGCGCCGGGGTTCGACCACATCGCCCATCAGGGTTGAAAATAAATCATTCGCCTGGGCCGCATCATCCACCGTGACCTGAAGCAAGGACCGTACATTGGGGTCAAGCGTGGTTTCCCAAAGTTGTTCTGGGTTCATTTCTCCAAGACCCTTGTACCGTTGAATCTGTGCGCCTTTTCGGCCTGTCGCCAGAACAAGGTCCAGGAGATCGCAAGGTCCGGTCACGGCACCAAGATCACGGCCTTTGACCTGAAGCATACCAGGGCCTGCAAAATTTTCGGCAAGCCATGTTTGCGCACCATGCAAGCGTCGTGCATCGGGAGAGCGAATTAAATCGGGTGTCAGGCGTAGAATTTGGCCCACGCCACGAATTTTACGTTCGGCAACATAACCTTGATCGGGCGTAAAGGTTGCGGCCCATGTTTTTTCACCCGCCATCGCGTGTGCGTTCATGTGACCCGCAAAACGTGCGGCGGCGCTTGCGGCTTTTGTCGGGTCGGTCATGACGGAGTCATCGAGTGCGCCCGCAATTGCCGCCTGTTCCAGAACAAACCGGTCGCCCACGCGTTGATTCAAAAGTTGAAGCGTTGTGCGGAATCCACGCGCACGGGCCAACAGATCCGCCAGATCATTTTGGGCGCGTTTGGCGCCCGTGTGATCGATAAAAATAAATTCATCCAAGCTGACATTGATCAGATAATCATCAAGCGCGGATTCATTCTTCAAGTAAATTTCACCGGCGTTCCCGCGCTTGACCTTATAAAGCGGCGGCTGCGCGATATATAAATACCCGCGTTCAATCACCATCGGCATATACCGATAGAAGAATGTCAAAAGAAGTGTCCGAATGTGCGACCCATCAACATCCGCATCGGTCATGATGATGATTTTGTGGTAGCGCATTTTTTCGATGTTAAATTCATCTTGAATCCCAGCACCCAAGGCGGTGATCAGTGTTCCGATTTGTTCGGAAGTCAAAATTTTATCGAGGCGCGCGCGTTCGACATTCAAGATTTTCCCGCGTAAGGGGAGAATAGCTTGATTTTTACGGTGCCGCGCTTGTTTTGCCGACCCGCCGGCGGAGTCTCCTTCGACGATAAAAAGTTCTGAAAGGGCGGGGTCGCGTTCCTGACAATCCGCGAGTTTACCGGGCAGGTTCGAAATATCCATGACGCCCTTGCGCCGCGAAAGTTCACGGGCCTTGCGCGCGGCTTCACGCGCGGTCGCGGCGTCGATGATTTTGGTGATGATTTTTTTTGCGTCGCTGGGGTGTTCTTCAAGCCAGGTGGCGAGGCCTTCGGCGATGGTTTGTTCAACCACAGGCCGCACTTCGGAAGAGACCAATTTATCTTTGGTTTGAGAAGAAAATTTGGGATCGGGTACCTTTACGGACAGGACGCATGTAATCCCTTCGCGCATGTCATCGCCGCTTAAATCAAAATCTTTTTTCTTAAGAAGATTATTATCTTCGGCGTATTTTGCGATGGTGCGGGTGAGCGCTCCACGAAAACCGGCGAGGTGCGTTCCGCCATCGCGTTGGGGAATATTATTCGTAAAGCACAACATTGTTTCATGATAGGCATCGGTCCATTCCATCGCCATTTCGACGCCGATGCCGCTGTGTTGGCCCGCTACGCTGATCAGGGGTTGAAAAATAGGTTGCTTTGCGCGGTCCAGGTAATTCACAAAACTTTCAATTCCGCCTTCAAAATGGAATTGTACCTCTTTGGGCTCGTCATTGCGGTCATCACGCAAGATGATATTGACACCGGAATTCAGGAAGGCCAGTTCACGCAAGCGGTCTTCCAATGTACCAAAATCGAAATTGGTCATGGTAAATGTTTCAGCCGATGGCATAAACGTGACTTCGGTACCGTTCCGGTGGTCTCCTTGGTCTGCAATCGGTTTTAACGGTGCCTCGGCGTCGCCACGACGAAACCGCATGGCCCAGACTTTGCCCTGACGCCAAATTTTTAAATCAAGCCAGTCGGACAGTGCGTTCACGACCGAGACGCCAACACCGTGTAGGCCGCCCGAGACTTTGTACGAGTTTTGATCAAATTTTCCCCCGGCGTGCAGTTGCGTCATGATAACTTCGGCAGCGGAAACACCTTCTTCGGGGTGAAGATCAACCGGAATCCCGCGTCCATTGTCACGGACGGTCACGGACCCCTCTTTGTTTAAAATGACATCAATACGGTCGCAATGTCCGGCCAGGGATTCATCGATCGCGTTATCGACGACTTCATACACCATGTGATGCAGGCCCGACCCGTCATCGGTATCGCCGATATACATGCCAGGGCGTTTGCGCACGGCGTCCAAGCCTTTCAGGACTTTGATTGAATCGGCGCCATAGGCTTGGGCGGCAAGATCGCTCTCAGAGGTGGTTACGGCGGCATTCATTGTCATGGGAAGCTTTCTATGGATTGGCTTTGTGCATCAAAAATAAGGGGAATCAAACTGCGTTGGGCAGCCTGTTTTTATATCACAATGGACAGAAAAAAGCACCGCTTTTTTGCGGAGGAGGCGTTTTATAACATGTTGATTTTATTGGGAATATTATCTGTTATTTGATCTGCAAAAAGATGATTGCACCAGCCGCCAAAACAATGCCAAATCCGGCCAGGCGGTTGCTGTCATCCGGGTGGCCAATGGCACGCTCATAAAGGGAAATCAGGAAAGGCGCGGTAAACAACACCATCGATACATAGGCCGGATTATCCACGTACTGATAGGCGTAGGACTTGCACGCAATGGACACCATTGACCCCAACGCGATCATCGCGCCGGTATACCGGGCATGCGGTCCGAAAAAGACAGAAGGTGCAACACGTTGACGCAGCAATTGGTATACTAAATACACCACCGCTAAATAAAGCCCTTGGGTCGCGGTAAAGGCCAGTGGCGCGACATCCTTTGCGGCATAAGCCAAAACAAGCTTGACAGCAATAGGCCCAATGGATGCCGACAGCATGACAAACCAGATATCACGGATGGCGGCGCGGGATACGTGATCGTGATGCAGACGCGATGCACAAAATATCCCAAAGAAAAGGGCTCCCATAATTGCCAAAGATTGTATGGGGGCATTTAGATATCGCGAGATAAGCGCGGGATCAAAGGCAAACCACAAGAAAAACGTGACCATGGCCGAGGCGGGAAGGAGGCGCGAGACAACCCCAGCCCCGTGCCTTTTTACCGCGTTGAAATAAACAATATCGCTAAAACACATCCAGAGCGCGATAATCCCCGTGCCGATATAAAATCGTGGATCTTGCGGAATGCCGAAATAAAGGACCGCCGGAAACAGGGCACAAAAACTAAAAAACCGAAGCCAGAACAGCATTGACGCGCTGTCGGGTTTAAAATGTTGATGCAACAGGGGCATGGCCGCCGACCCCAAAACGGCAATCGCGGCAAACCCAGACCAGATCATGCGGATAAGACTTTCAAAGAAGGCGCGGAAAGAGGCGCATCGGAGAGAGGACGTACAGATCCTTGATTGACATGATATAATGCAACATCCTGGACATTTTGAAACGCGTCATCTGTTGTCGCGGTCATAAACACTTGGGCCCCAAGATCGGTTAAATGGGAGAGTAAAAAAATCCGTCGATCCGGATCGAGATGCGCGGCGATCTCATCCAAAAGTAGGACCGGGGCTTCACCCATTTCGCGGGTAATCAGGCGGACATGAGCCATAAATAAAGAAAAAAGGAGCGCCTTTTGTTCACCCGTGGAACATTCGCGGGCGGGCATATCCTTTGCCGTATATGACACCACGATATCCGATCGATGGGGGCCAATCGTCGTTGCCTGAACCGTGCGGTCGTGTGCACGGTTGCGTTCCAATGCACGGCGGTAATCCGTTTCGATCTGAAGCGCAGGTTCTTGACCGACGCGTTCTTCAAAAAAGCCATGAAGGCGTAAAGATGGGGCAGGGAACAGATATGGATCTGTCTTGGGGATCTCTGAACGCAGGCGGTCCAAATAATCGACCCGTGCCGTTGCAACGGCCAGGGACGTTGCGGCAAGATCATCTTCAATCGCATTGAGCCACAGTGGGTCGACACGGTCCAGGGACAATAGACGGTTACGTTCCGCAAGCAAACGGTCAAGGCGCGTAATGCGTCCGGCATGCGCGGCATCCGCCGTAAAAACAAAACGATCCAGCCATTTTCGTCGCGCCGATGCCCCGTCAAGGAATAAACGATCCTCACGGGGGGTCAGCCACACGCAACGAAAGATTTCAGCGCGTTCCTCATTTGATTTTAACTTTTCGCCATTCAAATGCACAATCCGACGCTTTTTAAGCGCATCATGGCCCAGGCCAATTTCCTGGGGGCCGTATTTCCCGTTTAAACGCGCATGAACAGCCCAGGGCGTATCGGGGGATGATTTATTTTGAATATCATCATCATGTGCAGAACGTAGACCCCGCCCTGGCGCAAGCAGCGATAACCCTTCAAGAATGTTTGTTTTCCCGGCACCGTTCGCCCCCGTAAAAGCGACGAGGCCTGGCGGCACATCCCGTAAATGGAGTGCCGCGTAACTTCGAAAATTCGATAAGGACAGCGCGCTCACGTACATGATGAACCGTTCTGTGGACGGAAGAAATTTTAATCAGAAGGAGGGGTACCCGCGGCTTTTGCCCGGGCGCGGTCCAGATACAACCCGCACAGCCAACCCAGAAAAACAAAACCTGTTGAATAAATGGGACCGAATAAATAGACAAGTGCCCCTTGTGCATCTGGATTAAAAGTATTCATCAGGTACGCATAGGTTAGAAATCCAAATCCTGCGAAAAAAGGGAAAAGGGCAGACGCCGCGTAACGATAGGTCATGGTCGCGAGTAGAATAGAGCCCCAGCATAACGATCCCGACAAAAATAGAAACAAAATCGCACCCGGCGTCCATTTATCCAAAAGACCGGGCCAATTGGGTTGAATGGCAAGCCGCCGCCAATTTGGATCTTCGGAAGTGACAAGAAACAGCGCAAAATCAGGCGCTGACGATTTTAAAGTTTCTGCCAAAATATCCGTCAAAAATGGCATGAGAATGCCGATCAAGATGGTCAGAAACCGAATTTGTCCCATGGTCTTGAGTCGCCTTTATCCGTTTCTGTCGATACCGTCGCGACTACACCCGCAGCGGCATAATCACGTACAGGGCGCTGGCATCGCTTGTATCTTCAATGATGGTCGGCGATGTTGAATCGGCAAGCTTGATGCGGCAGGCCGAGCCGTCGACCTGGGAGGTGATGTCCATCAAATAGCGGGCGTTAAACCCGATTTCAATCGTCGGCGCTTCGGAATGAACCTCGATATCCTCCGTCGCACTGCCGCTTTCCGCGCTCGACGCCGACAGAGTCATGGTCTTGCCGTTGAGCGTAATTTTCAGGGCGCGGGTTTTTCCATCCGAAATCGTCGAGACGCGATCAATCGCGCTTGAGAAAACCTTGGGATCAACTTCAACCATTTTGTCGTTATTCGCCGGAATCACCCGGCCATAATCGGGGAAGGTCCCATCGATCAATTTGGTCGTCAGAACAATATGGTCAAAGGCAAAGCGGATCTTGTTCGCCGAAAGCGAGACGTGGATGGTATCCGCCGCCTCTTCAATCAGTTTCCTAAGTTCAGCAACAGCCTTACGCGGAATAATCACACCGGCCATGCCCTGGGCGCCGTCAGGCAGCGGCATTTCAAACCGTGCCAAGCGGTGCCCATCGGTTGCAACCGCACGCAAAACTTGAACCCCGTCGTGGTCCGTCGCGTGCAGATAGATACCGTTTAAATAGTATCGTGCTTCTTCCGTCGACATCGCAAATTTTGTCCGGTCGATCAGCGCCCGCAGATCGGCCGCCTTGAGCGAGAAATTTGTGGGCATGTTGGTCTCGGCACCCAGTTCAGGAAAATCGGAAACGGGCAAGCACCCCAGTTTAAAGTGCGACCGCCCCGCTTTGACCGTCATCGTATTGCCCGAGGTGTCGAGGTTGAGCTCGACCGATGCCCCATCCGGTAATTTCCGGACAATATCATGGAGCATGAGGGCTGGGGCCGTCGTTGCCCCCGGTGTTGCGATCTTGGCCGCGATCGCTTCGTTCATTTCCAGGTCCATATCGGTCGTGGCCAGTTGCAAGGCTCCGTCCTGAGTTTTCAGGAGGACGTTTGCGAGAATGGGAATGGTGTTACGGCGTTCAACCACAGATTGCACATGGTTCAGCGCACGGAGCAAAGCAGAACGATCAATGGTAATTTTCATGGGGTGTCATCCATTTCAATAAAAAACGAATCAGTCGTCAAGCGGAATAAGCGTATCTATAGCACAGGGAAAATGCAGACAGAACAGGTTTTGGAAGGGTTTTGAACAGGATTATGGTGCTGTTAACAACCATAGCCCCGCCAGCATCAGTGCAAAACAGCCAAGCTTATAAGAAACTTCTCGACGGGTCAGAGAAAATGAATAGACAGAAGGGACTAACTTTGCCGCGATATAGCTTAGAAATAAGACAAAGACGACTTGGAATGAACCCATAATGTCGGTTATCGCGGCTGGGACAAGGGCGACACCTAAAGCCGCTGTGCGCGAGGTATTGGCGGCAACGTCGGCAATTTCCTGAATTGCTGTATAGCCGAGTATTTTTCCTTTGGTGTCTTGGATCTTGGTCCGTACCTCATGGCGGATTTTTTGGCTTAATATCATGATGATAATTGGAAGGGCAACCCACCCCAGGCATGACCAAAAACTAATGGTGATCCAAGAGAGATCGGAAGCAACGGCACGCAAGGCCACGACAAAACAGGCGTACAAAATCATTGCGAGAACAATCAGAAAGAAGGGGCGGCGTTGAAAATGAAATTGCCGCCAGTTCATCATGCTGCTGGCAGAGGCAAGAATAACGATCAATCCACCCAGTATTTGAGATATTGTCAGTGTTTCACCAAACAGAACCCAAGCAAAAAGGGCAACAAAAATCGGGGCTGTTTGAAATACCGGTGTAAATTCATGGGCATCGGCATCTGCCATTGCGTATACATAGGGGATGCAACATGCAGAAAAGAGCCACGCAATTCCCATTACCTTCAATCCTTGGGTCAAGTCGAAAGGATCTGTTGCGGGAATAAAGGGATAGATCAATAACGCGATTGGGAAACAGACAAACCCAGAAAATGAAAGAAACAAAAGGGGTGAATCGGAGGTGTGTTCACGAATAACGTATTGGTCGGCAAGACTGCTGAGTGCATGCAGGAAGCCAGGTGCAAGCGCGCACAAAAACCAAACGATTGTCATTGTGCGCGCTGCCTCCCGATCAACCCGTCAGTGTCCGTTTTAACAAATCGACTTCTTGGGCGAAATCGTTGTCGTCACGGACCAGTTCTTCGATCTTTTTCACGGCGTGCATGACGGTGGTATGGTCGCGGCCGCCGAATTTACGCCCAATTTCGGGCAGTGACCGCGGGGTCAGTTGCTTGGAGAGGTACATTGCAACTTGACGGGGGCGGGCCACTTCACGCGCGCGGCGGGGCGAGGCCATATCCGTCAGTTTCAAGTTGTAATGTTCGGCGACCTTACGCTGAATCTCATCGATCGTAATCCGGCGGTCGTTCGAGCGCAAAAGGTCTGAGAGCACATCTTGGGTTGATTCAAGGGTGATTGCCAATTTCGTCACATCCGCATGCGCGACGATACGGTTGAGTGCACCTTCCAGTTCGCGAATGTTACTCGTCACTTTTGCGGCCAGGAATTCCAAACCGGTTTCGGGCACACTGGCTGAGAGTAACGCGCGCTTGGATTGCAAGATCCCCAGGCGCAGATCATAGCTGCTTGGTTGGATATCGGCGACCAAGCCCCACGCCAGGCGCGAGCGTAAACGTTCATCAAGACCGGTCAGGTCAGACGGGGCCTTATCCGCCGAGATGATGATTTGCTTGTTTTGATCGACAAGGGCGTTAAACGTATGGAAAAATTCTTCTTGGGTTGAATCCTTGCCGCTCATGAACTGAATATCGTCGATCATCAAGACATCGACGGAGCGGATCTGTTCCTTGAACGCCATGGTGTTTTGCGCGCGCACGGCCCGTACGAATTGATACATGAATTTTTCAGCCGACATGTACAGAACCGTTTTATGCGGGTGTTTCTCGCGCATTTGGTGCGCGATCGCATGCATCAGGTGAGTTTTACCAATCCCAACGCCGCCATAAAGGAATAGGGGATTAAACGGGATGGTCGATGAATCCGAGACGCGGTGTGCCGCCGCCTGGGCCAGTGCGTTTGTTTTTCCAACAACAAAAGTGCCAAAGGTATAACGCGGATCAAGCGGGGAGCAAAGTTCAGGGTCAATGGCGGGGGTCGCGGCGGCGGGGATATTCGTGTTTGCCTTGGTGGCGGCGGGCGCTTTCGCGTCTACGTCGGTGTTGTCACTAATGGGCGCCGCCACAACAACAATTTCAATCCGGCGAATATCGGCGTTGCGTGTGGTGCAGATTTCAAGCAGCCGCGCAACATAGTGTGACGCAATCCAATCCTTCATAAAGCGTGTAGGGACAGAAACCTCAAGTGTGCCATGGTAATACGCCTGAAGCGTCAGGGGCTTGAGCCAGCTGCGGAAAACGGCTTCTCCGAATTCTTCGCGGAGTTGGGCATAGACAGCATCCCAAAGTGCTTTTAGTTCGGGCGTCGGAAGGAAAGAGGGTGTATCGCCACCTTCCGCGTTCTGAACTGACTTTGCTGATTTGCCACTGATATCAACCATGTTGGATCCTTTTTCGATTCATAAAGTGTTTGCGTCGTGATACGGGACGGGTCATCGGGGCACATGCCCGCGAGACGACCAAAGAAGTCCCAATGTCTGCGGGTACGTTTCGGGGTCGTGATGAACCCGTCGCGTAACCCGCGCGCTCTGCAAAACGCTGCTCGGATGGACCTTGTGAAAGGCACACCGAAACCGCATACACCCGATATGTTTAGAAGAAAGCACGACAGATGCGCGATGCGCACCTTCGTGTTCCCCCGAACACATTCCCGTTTCGTTGTTTCATCCCCGTTGACCGTTGCAGAACGGTGGGATGAGATATTTTGTCGCTGATATCCACAGGTATAGCAAAAATTTTTCTGTTTGCAACAGGGTCAAAGCGCGAACAGTAAAAACGCAAGTTTTTTGCGCGTGATTAGAAGTAATAAATTTCTTTTGTTCTTTTGGCACAAAGTAAAGGGCTTGGTGAATATTTTACACCAAGCCCTTTTATACTTTTGATTGAAACAAAAATTATTTCAGTTGCAGGTCACGACAGGGAAGAAAAAATTTCTTCCGCACTATCGTTACGCCGAGGTTTGTAATTTTTTGATGCGCGCGGAAAGGCGGGAGACTTTGCGTGACGCGGCCTTTTTGTTCACCACACCCTTGGCAGCGTTACGTTGCAACGACGGCTGGGCGGCAGAAAGCGCTTGCTTGGCGGCGGCAGCGTCACCCGACGCAATCGCCAGTTCAACTTTTTTCACGGCCGTGCGCATGGCGCTTTTACGGCTGGAGTTATCCTTGGTCACTTTGGCGTTACGGATGATGCGGGCCTTGGATGATTTATGGTTCGCCATTCTATTCAGAGTCCTTGTTTTCTTTTGGGTCGTTTCATTCTTTACGGGTTCATGGTTTTTAGGCGTCTAAGGCCTATTTGTCAAGGTTCATGTGCATGATTGAGGCATCGGCGTTCGTTAATATTTTGAGCTCGCTGCCCTGTGATCAAAAAGAGCCCGCGCGGGCAAAATAAACGGCCCGGGGCAGGGGGCAATGGTGGCCCCGCATGTGGATCAGAAAAAAGGACCGCCAGGTTGCCCTGACGGTCCAGTTGTGTGGGGAAATCAACCAACGATGTCTCATCGTGTGGGGGATTGACACCATCGGTGACTTCGAGAACATTTCTATAATACTTTTAACCTTACGTCAAGAGAAAATTTATAAAAAAGTCATTTTTATGCTTTTTTTATAGACAAGTCCTTAATTTTTGGTTAGTGTCCGGTTTATTAACGCTGTTTTGTTAACTTTTATACCGCCGAAAGGTGAGGATACGAATGCCTAGTATTGATCAAATTCGTGCGGCGCGCGCGCTTCTAAACTGGTCCCAAGGGGATCTTGCGACCCGTGCCGGCCTGTCTCAGACGGGGATTGCGCGGATTGAAAACGGGATTAACACGCCCAATACCAGCACCATGGATAAAATCATCGGAGCGTTCGATGACGCCGGGATCGAATTTATCGCGGATCGCGGAATTGAACGGCGCAGGACAGACGTCCATGTCTATAAGGGAAGCGAAGGCTTCCGTGAGTTTATGGACGACGTTTATATGGTAGCGAAAAATCAAGGGGGTGAGATTTGCCTGTATAATGCGCGGCCTGCAAATTGGATTAAATGGCTCGGGGTTGATTGGAATCGTGCCCATTCTGAACGTATGGCGGCTTTGGTAAATCAAATTAATTTCAAGATCACTTGCCAACGCGGTAGTTATGATTTTATTGGAAGCAAGCACGCCGAATATCGATGGGTTCCGGATGAACTGTGGAATGAGCGCTCCTTTTATGCCTACGGTAACCGGATTGGGTTTTTGGATTTCCAAGAAGAAAGTGTCGAAATTTACGTTCTGAAACAGAAGCAATTTTCGGACAGCTTCCGCGCCCTTTTTAATGTGGCGTGGGAATATGCAACGATTGTTCCGGATGCGGGCGGCCATGGACCGATAAAAAAATGACCATAGCACCAGAAAAAAACAAACTCGCGCTTTTCGTTTGTCACGATTTGATTGGGCTATTGATCCTCAATCGATTGGTTCCTGCATTATGCGCCCAAGGTTGGCGGCCATGTGTATTTAACACAACGAATAAACGCAATCGTCAATTCAAAGTTCCACCACCTGCGATTCCATCATTTTTTGGCGCGGGGATCGTTCATGATGGGCTTCTGCCGTATCTGGATGCAGGGCGCCGGTGTCATCTTGGCGCGGCACCAATTACGGAAGCGTATAGTTATAAAGAGCTTTCGGCTCGGTTTGATCTGCTTTATCAAGAGCAAGATGATATAAACGACCCAGAATTTTATAACAAGATTTTGGACGATCATACCTATGCCGGGGCGATCTCTATTCGGTTCCTACAAATTTTTGAGAAGCCTTTGATCGATCTTTTTTCAAAGAAAGGTTTTTTTTGGAATCTGCATGGCGGGATTCTCCCTGATTATAAAGGCCTTTTGATCCCGTATCGTGTTCTTCAGAACAACGAAGAAGATTACGGATGGACATTGCACCATATGGATTATGGGTTAGATGAAGGGGCTGCCATTCGGACGTGTACGATTAAGATTGATCGTCAAACTCCGATTTTTGATGATTATATGGAGATGGTCCCGATGGGATCTGAAATGATTTTAGGCGCTCTTTCTGATTACGCTGCCGCAAGACAGGAAAGTAAGAAAAAAATCTTAAATTCCAAGACCAGAGATGTTACCTATTACCCGTACCCCAGCGAAGAAGAAATGAATGCCTATGAGCGCGAGGGTATACGGTTTATCGGAAGTCCTTTTGATCACGTAGAATTTATTGTTAAAAATTTTGCATCATTGTCAGATCAACAAGATCAAACACGGCTGCGTGATGCTTTAATTGCCTCGATACGGCGCTGGTCGGAAACCATCCAGGATAAAGAATCTTTGTTCGGTCGTTCTGTTCGGGCCGCTTAAACACCCTGCCTAAAACAAAAACCCCCGGAAATCCGGGGGTTTCTTTATTTCTATGTTTGAAAAGCGCGGGCAGGGGTGGCGGTTTAGAAATCCATGCCGCCCATACCGCCCATGCCGCCGCCCATGGCACCCGCACCGGCCCCGTCGCCTTTTTCTTTCGGCAGTTCGGTGACCATGGCTTCGGTCGTGATGACCAAGCCCGCAACCGACGCCGCATCCTGAAGGGCGGTCCGCACGACTTTGACCGGATCAATGATCCCGGTTTTTACCAGGTCGCAGAATTCGTTCTTCTGCGCGTCATAGCCATAGTTCGTGTCTTTTTGATCAAACATCTTGCCCACAATGACGGATCCTTCGGCACCGGCATTTTCGGCAATTTGACGGACCGGAGATTGGATCGCCTTGCGGATGATTTCAATCCCAACGTCTTGATCCGCGTTGTCACCTTTGAGTGCCTTGAGCGCGGAAGTGGCATAAAGAAGCGCCGCACCACCCCCCGCAATCACGCCTTCTTCGACGGCGGCACGAGTTGCATGCATGGCATCATCGACGCGGTCTTTGCGTTCTTTCACCTCAACTTCGGTCGCGCCACCTACGCGGATGACGGCAACGCCACCGGCGAGCTTCGCCAGGCGCTCTTGCAGTTTTTCACGGTCATAATCGGACGATGTTTCGGCGATTTGGGCCTTGATCTGGGCGCAACGGCCATCGATATCCTTCTTCTCGCCTTTCCCGTCGATAATCGTTGTGTTGTCCTTGGTGATTTGAACGCGCTTGGCCTGGCCCAGCATGTTCAGCGTCACGTTTTCCAGTTTGATCCCAACGTCATCGGAAATGACCTGACCACCGGTCAAAATCGCCATATCATCCAGCATCGCCTTGCGACGATCGCCAAATCCGGGCGCCTTGACGGCCGCAACTTTCAACCCGCCGCGCAGTTTGTTCACGACCAACGTGGCCAAGGCTTCGCCTTCGACGTCCTCCGCGACGATCAGCAAGGGCCGACCGGATTGGACGATGGCTTCCAAAACAGGCAACATAGATTGCAGGTTCGAAAGTTTCTTTTCATTGAGCAAGATGAACGGGTTGTCCAGTTCAACCGTCATTTTTTCGGCATTCGTCACGAAATAGGGGGACAGATAACCGCGGTCAAACTGCATCCCTTCAACGGTTTCAAGTTCGGTATCCATCGATTTTGCTTCTTCGACGGTGATGACACCTTCATTCCCGACCTTGTCCATCGCTTCGGCGATTTTCTTGGCTACATCGGCGTCACCGTTTGCCGAAATCAAAGCAACTTGTTCGATTTCAGCGTTGCCTTTCACGGGCTTCGCGCGGGCTTTCAGATCGGCAACGACAGTGGCGACCGCCTTGTCGATCCCGCGCTTGACGTCCATCGGGTTCATCCCGGCCGCAATGGCCTTGTGACCTTCGACGACAATCGCCTGGGCCAGAACCGTTGCGGTTGTGGTACCGTCACCGGACATGTCGTTTTGTTTGGAGGCAACGGTGCGGATCAGTTGCGCGCCGATGTTTTGCATTTTGTTCGGAAGTTCAATTTCTTTTGCAACCGAGACGCCATCCTTGGTGATTTTGGGGTCGCCAAATCCGCGTTCGATCACAACGTTGCGGCCCTTGGGCCCCAAGGTCACCTTGACGGCATTCGCCATGATATTCACGCCCTGCAGCATTTGTTCGCGGGCATCACCAGAAAAAGCAATTTGTTTCGCAGCCATTGTAAAAGCTCCTTTAAAAAATGAAATGAATGTGTAATTAAGCGGCCAGTACGCCGATGATGTCGGATTCTTTCATCACCAGATATTCTTGGCCATCGACCGTGATCTCGGTGCCCGACCATTTCGAGAACACAATACGGTCGCCTGCCTTGACATCCAGGGGAACGACCTTGCCGGTTTCGTCACGCGTACCGGAACCCACCGCGATTACATCGCCTTCTTGGGGTTTTTCTTCGGCTGTGCCGGGGATCAAAATGCCCCCTGCGGTCTTCGTGACGGGGTCACAACGCTTGACGACAACACGGTCATGGAGAGGACGAAATTTCATGGGCATAATAACGATGCTCCTTATCAATCAATAAAGGGTTTCACAGCGGGCTGGTTTGTGATTTCATAATCCACATTCCCAGCCCCTTACCTGCGCAAGCGATATAACCGCCCCTAAAGACGTGCTTTCGCCGCGCTGAAGGTTATATAGGCAACCCATTCCCAAAAGGCAAGGTTTTTGGGAAGATTTTTTGGGTGTTTTATAGTCTGGCCTTATGCCGACGTCGTGGTTTGGGAGGCAGGGGAGCGAGATTCTGTCCGTTGCTGGGCCGTTTGGGTCATGAGCCCGGCCGCGATATCGCGGTTTATGCTGATCAGAACGTCGAATTTTTCCTTTTTCGGGTCAGCAATAATATCGACCGTCCGCTTGAACACAAAATTCGCCAAGTTGACAATATTATTCCTAAGTTCAATCGGGCGGTTCCCGTCTTTATTCTCAATCGCCGTATCAAAGAAGATCATCCAGATTTGGCGGTTATATTTCAAAGTCTCGTCAATTTGAGCCGTGTTATCGGTACTCCAATTGGCCTGAAGGTCTTGCATCATATTTGCGGCCTTCAGAAGCACGCGCGCCTCAATCTCACGCGGATCAGATGTACTTTTCTGTGCATGATCGCCGTACGTGCTCGCCGCATTTGAATACGGATTGGTGGGCGGGGGATTAGCGGGCATGAGAGATGAGCTCCTGTTCATACTTGATCAGTTCGCGGGATTCTTTGAGGGCCTTATAATACGCGCCTTCAAGGATTTTGTCATTAATCGCCATAAACCGCAGCGCCGTTGACGGAGCGGCCTCTTGAATTTCTTTAATCATGGAAAAATATTTTTCATGATAGATTTTGGGATTACGGGCGAGGTACATACATTGAATAATGAAATAAATGCGCTTGCAGGGCGTATTCGCCTCTTCTTCCTTCATCACATCTTTTTCACGTAAGATTGGCGCGTCGCCTGCAATGTGCAGCCGGGTACGTTGCGAGTCATTTGTCACGACCGCTGTGCCAATCAGTATTTTTTCGCCGGGTTTTAAATCGATGACAAGGGCCATGTGATTCTCGCTGCCGCCTTTAAACAGAGTTCTTCCGCCAGATCTTTAGTCTAGGCCGGAAACGGTTGATGAACGGTTAAGACCCGATGTTGTATCCTTGAGGCTCCATAAAAACCAGCTTTTTCTCTGATGTTTCAAGGAATTAAAGAAAAACCCCCGGCTGAAAACCGGGGGTTCGTTTATTCTGAAAAATTAAATTACTGCATCACCGACCACGTGCCATCGCCATTCTTGCAGGCTTGGCCGACGGCTGTTTCAGCGCGGCCGTCAATATAGATCGTGTGCTTGTATTCCCGGCAATAGTCGCCTGTGCTGCTGCGGCCATCGCGGATCGGGGTGACGGTGCCATACCGACCACTTTCTGGGTTATTCCAGGAAATGCTGCGGCCAATGGGCGCCGTATAGGCTTGTTGTTCTGCGCGCTCTGCATAAGCCAAGTCTGCTTTATCAAGTGACGCCCCGATCGAATTCCCGACCATCAGACCAAGGAGTGTCCCAACACCGACCCCCACCAATTGACCCGACCCTTTACCGACTTTGGATCCAACAACGCCGCCCAAGATCGCGCCCGTTCCGGCCCCGATCATCTGCTTGTTGCCCATGCCGCTCGTGCCGTTTTGAAATGTCTCCATACAGGCCGTCAAAGACAGCGCCGACACCATTAAAACCGCCAAAATACCTTTTTTCATCTTTAAGGACTCCTTTATTGTCCGATCAACGGTCAGGGATGGAACAAGAAAGCCTGCCGTACACATTCATCATAGGGGTAAGTTCGGTTCGGGCGCAAGGTTTTCAGGCTGCGCCCAAGTGCCGCAATGCGGCTGATAACCGCAATACGCGCTAGAAAAGGCCTTGGTAATGCCGCGCGATCATCTCATCGATATCCGATTCGGAAAATTCCAAGCATTCGCCCAGTTCGCCGATAATAATTTGTCGGACCAGGTGGTTCAAATCTTCACCGCCTTCGCACCACATATCCAAAATGGGGCGGCGATATAAAATGAGGACATCATCCCCCTTTGAAATCTTTTTTACGACACCCGGGGCGATTTGGGATGACGGACGAAACAGTGCCAAAAGATCATAAGGATCGGACAGTTCCATTTCTTGTTCCGTTGCCGTATCTGGGAATTCATCGACCTGAATAGTCAGGCTGTTGCATTTTTCCAAAAGTTCTTCGGGCAAGGTATCGAGATGTGATTGTGCAATCGTCGTCAAATCATCAAGCGACGGCGGGGCCGTAAAGGCCATGATGATCGAATGGCGTTCAGCGTGCGAAGAAAGAGTCTTTAAATGGGCATGCGCCATGATGAGGAGATCACATCGGGAAGGCGTGAAGAAAATGTACGAATCTGTTTTTGATTCTAGAACAGTGTTTTGATCTCTGCCAAGAGTCTGTCGTCATTTGACCCTCATCTTCTTTTTAAACTGTGACATCGCTGCCACATGTCCTGTTTACGAATCGCGGGAAAAAGCGTTATAGTAGAGCCGGTTCACGCTGTTGTCCTTCCTATATTCCTCCCCCGCGAAAGAAATATCTGTCCATGACTCTTTCCTCCTCTGCCGAAGGTTCAAAGAATGCTGCGCTTCCGGGCCTGATGCTTGCGGCACTGGGGATTGTCTATGGCGATATCGGGACGAGCCCCCTTTACGCGATTAAAGAAGCGTTTGCAGGCCATCATGCCCCCGACGCCGCCATGACAAACGTCATGGGGATATTGTCGATGGTCTTTTGGCTTTTGATGATTATTGTCAGTTTTAAATACGTGGCGCTTGTTTTACGCGCCGACAACAAAGGCGAAGGGGGCGATTTCGCCTTACTTGCCCTGAACCTGAAACTCACCGAGAACAGGCCGTGGCTTCATTACGGGATCGGGCTTTTGGGGATTTTGGGAGGATGTTTGTTTTATGCGGACGCGGTGATTACGCCCGCGATTTCCGTTCTCTCTGCCGTTGAAGGGCTTAAGGTTTATTATACGGGTCTCACACCTTTTGTCATTCCTGCAGCAGTCACTATTCTTGTTGTTTTGTTTTGTATTCAACGATTTGGCACCGCGCGCGTGGGCACGTTATTTGGTCCGATCACATTCTTGTGGTTTTGCAGTATCGGTGCGCTGGGGTTGATTAGTATTTCTCAATCGCCTGGCATCCTTGCGGCGCTCAATCCGTACTATGCCCTTCATTTTATTGTGATGCACCCGATGGATGCCTTTTTTGCGTGCGGATCGATCGTTCTGGTGGTGACCGGGGCCGAGGCGCTTTACGCCGATATGGGCCATTTTGGGCGCTTTCCGATACGTCTGACCTGGCTGTTTGTGGCGATTGCCCTTGTGCTCAACTATTTTGGACAGGGTGCTTTGTTGCTACGCGCTCCGGGGATTACCCAAGATCCTCTTTTTAATCCGTTTTATATGCTGGTGCCGGAACACTTATTATTACCCATGGTCATTCTGGCGACACTTGCTACCACGATTGCGTCCCAAGCCACGATCAGCGGCGCATTTTCAATTACGCGCCAGGCGATCCAACTGGGGTATTTGCCCCGCATGCGTATTTTTCACACATCATCACAGGAACAGGGGCAGATTTACATGCCGCTTGTGAATTGGTTGATGCTTTTGGCTGTCGTATTTGTCATTTTCTTGTTTGGATCATCGAGTGCGCTGGCTTCAGCCTATGGCATCGCGGTCACCGGCGCGATGATGGTTACGACCTTTGCGATCAGTATCGTGATGGTGAAAAAGTGGCACTGGCCAATGGCCTGGGTAGGGATTGTCCTCGGCGTCATTTTGTCGATCGAAAGTGTCCTTCTCGCCGCGAATATCCTGAAAATCTGGAGCGGCGGATGGCTGCCTCTTTTAATGGCACTCGTTCTTTTTACATTACTGACCAGTTGGTTCCGGGGGCAACGTATTCTGGCCGATCGCCTCGCTCAAAAATCCATATCCGTCCGGGATTTTGTCGATGACTTTGTCAAGCAAAGCTATCGCCGCGTGCCCGGCACGGCCGTGTATATGACGCCGCGCAAGCATATCATCCCGGAAACATTACTCCTCAACCTCAAATATAATAAAGTCCTTCATGAAACGATTATTCTTTTAACGATTCAGATCATGAACGAACCCGTGGTGGATCATGCTGACCGGTTTGGTATTCATGAACTGACCGAGAATTTTTACCGCGTGACGTTACGCTATGGCTTTATTGAAGAACCGAATCTAGAGCGCGATTTAAGCCTGTGTCGATATAACGATGCCCCCATATTTGAGGTCGACACGACGTTCTTTTTAGGACGAGAGTCGATCTTGCCTACGCCCGGGGACGGCATGGCGATTTGGCGCGAACACCTTTACGCGTGGATGAAACGCAACGCGGGATCGGCCGCCGATTTTTACCGCGTTCCGGCTGGGAAAGTCTTGGAAATCGGCGGGCAGTACGAGATTTAGGAGCCATTCCTATTGAAATTGTACGCCAGATTTTGTGTAAAGCCCGATTGTTTTACGCGTCGTTTCGTCTTCAAGGAACAATGTCCCGCTTTTATGCGCTGTCACATGATAGACATCATCGAATGTTTCAAGGACACGACGTTGATCATATCCAGATAAACGATAGAACATCGGCCCGACAACGAGGCGTGGAGAGCTGATCCAAGTGGCATGATGATAATCGGTGAGGATCGATGCATTAAAAAATTTTTCGATCTGGTCCATCCCGGCGCCCGTATCCGGGGCCCAATCGGCAACGCGCCATGATTCCCGTCGCCACTGGGCGTTATGCGGATCTGTTCCGTTTTCCAGATAAGGGCGAAAATCGGTATCTGTCCGCATAAAATGGTCCACCCAGCCCGTTGCATGGGCGGCAATGGGGGCCCCTGTCAGGATGAGCCCCAGAAACGATGCTAGGAATATATGGCTTGTTTTCATGGTTGGCGCCTTTCTTTTCTACCCTCTTAACTATTCCATGATATCCTAAAGAAATGGTTGATGCGATATCTGTCTCTTTATCTGCTCTCTCGGCCGCGACCCGTAAGACGTCGGTTGCGGCGAATAACATTGCAAACGCGGGATCGGCGGGCACGCGCGACACGGCCTATACGCCTCAAGATGTGATCAATGTCACAAATGAAACGGGCGGGGTGTCCACTCGGGTCCAAAACCGCGACCCGGCGCATGTCCTGATCCACGACCCGGGTTCACCCCAGGCGGATTCGGACGGGAATGTCGCCGTTCCGAATGTCGACCTTGTGACCGAGGCCATCACGATGAAAACGGCCGAGATCGCCTATCGCGCGAGTGCCAAAGTCATGGGTGTTGCGCACCGCATGCAGGATGATCTGCAACGCCTTTTTGATGAAAAAGCCTAAAACGCCGCCGTGTCGATGTTTTGAAGCAAGAAATCCCGAAAGATTTCAATGCGTTTGGAATGGCGGCGCACTTCTGGATAAACAAAATACAGATCCACGGCTGGGAAAATTTGTGTGTCTAGAATCCGAATGATCGATTTTTGACCCCGCATCATAAAATCAGGCAAGACGGCGATCCCAACACCGGCGCGCACCAGTTCTGCCATGGCGGTCACGGTATTGGTGCGGGTAATTTTGATTTTGGGTCGCTTGGACGATGGGATGTGCTCGAGAATCCCACCCGAACATGGATAGGGCGGTGTATCCGAAAACGTTAAAATATGGTGGCTTGACAGATCATGCAGATCATGGGGCGTGCCCTGTCGGTCAAGATAATTTTCCGACGCGTAAAGACCAAAGTTGATTTTGGCAAGCGGTCGCTGGATCAGATCATTTTCTTGCGGCGGAAACAGGCGCAGCGCAACGTCCGCCTCGCGCAGCCCCAGGTTCAGTACACGGTCATCCAACGTTAACGTGGGCGCTATATCGGGGTATTGGTCAAGAAAACGGGGCAGCAGGGGCGCAAGCCACCAGGTCCCGATAAATTCTGACGCGGTGATGGTGAGGGGCCCTTCGGCCTTGTCGCGCGTATCGCTCAGTTGCCCTTCGATCATTGCCAATTTTGTGAACACATCGCGCGTTGTGTGAAACAAAAGTTCGCCTTGTTCCGTCATCACAAGTCCGCGCGCATGACGGTGAAACAGAATGATGCCCAGACTGTCTTCGAGTGTCGCGATTTGCCGGCTGATGGCCGATTGAGAAAGCCCCAAGGCCTCACCCGCATGGGTAAAACTGCCGGCGCTCGCAACCGCATGAAAAATTCGAATTTTATCCCAGTCAAGCGCCATGGCGTTACGCCGCGTGTTGATGCAGGTGATGTGCAGCGATATACCGATCGGCCTCAAGCGCCGCCATACATCCCATGCCTGCGGCGGTCACGGCCTGGCGATAAACTTTATCCTTCACATCGCCTGCGGCAAAGACGCCCGGAATATTCGTGGCGGTCGAGTCTGGTTTTGTTAAAATATACCCACCTGCATCCATATCAATTTGACCTTTAAAAATTTCTGTCGCGGGGTCATGGCCAATCGCGACGAACAAGCCGTCAACTTTAATCTCGCTCAAATCGCCGTTCAGTGTGTTTTTCAGGCGCAGCCCCGTGACGCCGCCATGTTGCGGATCGCCCAAAACTTCATCCACACCGGCGTTCCAAATCACTTTTACCTTGGGGTGCGCGAATAAACGGTCTTGGCCAATTTTTTCGGCGCGCAACGAATCACGGCGGTGGATCAAGGTCACGCTGTTTGCAAAGTTTGTAAGGAAAAGCGCTTCTTCGACAGCGGAATTTCCCCCGCCCACCACGGCGACGTCTCGCCCGCGATAAAAGAACCCGTCGCACGTGGCGCAGGCCGACACGCCAAAGCCGCGAAATTTTTCTTCAGACGGGATATTGAGCCAACGCGCCTTTGCCCCTGTGGCAATGATCACCGTATCCGCCGTATAGGTATCTCCGCTTTCGCCGCGCGCGGTCAAGGGGCGGGATTTAAAATCAACAGTCGCGATATAATCGGTGATGAGGTGCGTGCCCACATGTTCGGCTTGCTTTTGCATTTGTTCCATCAGCCAAGGCCCCTGAATGGGGTCCGCAAAGCCGGGATAGTTTTCAACATCCGTCGTGATGGTCAATTGCCCGCCCGGCTGCAATCCCTGAACCAAGACGGGTTTCAGATTGGCGCGCGCGGCATAGATGGCGGCCGTGTACCCCGCCGGGCCAGAACCGATGATCAGGACGGAAGAATGAATGTTTTGGGTCATGGCAGGTCTTTCTTTTTTCTTTGTTCTAGCAATTCTAGGATCTTCAATGCAACATCCTGCGCGTCATGAAACGGGGGATAAGCGCGGTCGTCAACCCCAATCCCACAGGATGTCAGATGCGCCATAAACCGGTCATGCCGTTTGGACCCGCCGGGCAGGGGGATCATGTCGATCGGTTGACCCGTTGTCGCCGCGTCCGAGAGCATGGATGTTGAATCGTTCGTAGAGAGAATATAGTCTGCCCAAGCTAAAAATCCATGGTACGGATTCTCGCCCGTTCCGGTATAGATGAGGGCCGTATTTCTATCTTTAAAGGCATCTTTCAATTTCTCGACCAAATCTTTGGGGGTACGGCGCGAGACGGTGATCATCAAGCCGCCGCCGGTTGTTTTTTGCCGCTTTCTTAATCGTGCAATGATGTCCTCCATCTGGCCTGTGCCCAGGCGATGGGTTTTGCTGTTCCCGCCAATCAGAACGGCAAGGCGGGGGGCAGGAAGGGCAGAAAGCTCTCGCTTCCATTTCTCGCGCGCGGCCGCCAGTAAAGTGGGGGTGATCCGGTTCGGGGCCCCGTGCGTCAGGAAAAGCCGATCGGGGGTTGAGGGGGCGGTTAAGGCCGAGAATGTCCCATTTTTCCAATCATGAACAGGCATCGCCACCAGATCAAAATCGTTCAAATTGACCCGCGGATGTTGCAGAATACAGATAAAAGAGCGCCCTTGGCTGGCCTGGCGAATGGCGCGCGCGGGCCCAACCGCTTTTCGGCCCGCCGCAATCAAAATATCTGGGAAGGGGGTGGTAAGAGGGTCGCTGTCTGCGCTCACCATGCCCAGATGTTCGCCAAAGGGCAGATACGGCGACCAGAGGCATTGCGGCCATCTCAGGCGCAGGCGTTTTGTGATGATATCGCACGGGATTTCCGCGGAAAGAGCCTCGGCGACCCCCAGGCATTGGTTTTCCGTGCCGGTGAGACCCCGTTCCGTCAGGACCCAAATCGTTAATTTTTGTTGCATCCGTTATCAAAGCATTCCGGCGGGTAAAAAGACAGTCTTGAAATTTTCTTCCAAGATGATTATAACAGCGGGAATTTTCGGAATGTCCCGCTAAACCCTTGATTGATTTAGAAACGGAAAAGAATCATGCGCCGCCATAAATTGGATAAAATCGATCGTAAAATCTTGAATGATTTACAACAGAATGGACGCATTACGAACGTCGATTTGGCCAATCGGGCCGGGATTTCTGCGCCGCCGTGCTTGCGCCGCGTGCGTAAATTGGAAGAGGCAGGCTTTATCAAAAGCTATCACGCGTTTCTGGACCCCGCTGCCCTCGGGTACAGTGTGACGGTTTTTGCGCATGTCAAACTGACCTCTCAGGCCGAAACAGATTTACGTAAATTTGAAGAGTCGGTATCAAGCTGGCCCGAGGTCCGGGAATGCCACATGCTGACCGGTGAAACAGACTATATGCTCAAGATTGTCGCGAAGAATTGGGATGCGTATCAAGCGTTTTTGACCCAGACGCTGACATCGGCCCCCAATATCGCCTCGGTCCGGTCTTCCTTGCGTATCCGTGTGACCAAAGAAGCGCCCGGTGTGCCGGTCGATATTAACGAACGGTAATACCTGATCATGACCGCGCCGCGCATTGGAATTTACCCTGGGACGTTCGATCCCATCACCAAGGGGCATTTGCACATTATCAAACGGGCGAGCAAACTGGTGGATCATTTAATCGTCGGGGTCGCGGTGAACGTCCGTAAAGGTCCGATGTTCAGCGCGGCAGAACGCCTGGATATGGTGGAAACCGATATTCACAACATGGCCGAAAAATTTTGCCCGATTACCGTTGTGGGGTTTGATAACCTGCTGATTCATTTTGCGCGTGAACAGAATGCAGCCTGTATTTTCCGCGGGCTTCGCGCCGTGTCTGATTTTGACTATGAATTTCAAATGACGGGGATGAACGCCAAGCTGGATCCGTCGATTGAAACAGTGTTTTTGATGGCGGCGGATAAGTGGCAGTTTGTCAGTTCGTCCTTCGTGAAAGAGATTTTTACCCTGGGCGGCGATTTATCGGATGTGATTACACCGGCTGTATCCGCGCGGATGCGGGATAAATTATCGGCGTGATTGATCAGCAGATAGTTTTTTCAGCGTCGGAGAAAAAACATTGTCGCCGACCTGGATCCCCCGGGCCTCGGCTTCTCCTCCCAAAATTTCAAGGACCGCGCGGACATCGCCCCCCGATGAAATCGGCGATTCGTCATGGGGTTCTGCCTGATCGTAAATTTTTGTAATGCGACCATTCGCATCGATGAACAACATATCGAGGGGGATGAGCGTATCCTTCATCCAAAACCCAACCGTTGCAGGTGGATCAAAGACGAACAGCATACCGTTATTTTTGGGAAGTTTTGGGCGATTCATGAGCCCACGTTGTTGTTCTTCGCGGGTCCGCGCAATCTCGGCCCGAAAAACGGCACGCGGGGCGCCTTTTGGGTTGTCGTGCGCCCGGATAATCACACGTTCACGGGGCAGGGGTGGCGGGGTATCGCCTGTACTTGCCGCATGGGACGTATCCATCCCGATCAGGAACAGTAAAAGAACAAAAAGAACACGAGGCATCATGATGTCTTCGGTTATTCCGAAGCGTTGTACGTGGCGGGTGAGGGAAGACCGGCGATAAATGCCGTGATCCGGTCGCCTGCGCCGTAATCATAAAGATCATTGTGCCCGCCTTGGTCAAATTCGATCAGGTTTTTGGGTTCAGCCGCAAGTTTAAACAGACGCCGACCATGTGGGGCGGGGACCACCGTATCCTGTTTTGCAATAAGAAAGAGTTTGGGCATGGTCAGCTTGCCGATCCGCGCATCACTGGGGTATTGGTCTTGCATCAACATGGATAGCCCCAACACGTACCAGTACCGTTCACCCGCCACCGACAGAGCGGAATCAAACGGCACTTCCAGGACTAGGCCGTTGATCTTTGGGAATTCGGTTGCCATTTTGATTGCCACCGCTGCGCCCAGGCTTTCGCCATAGAACACCATATCTTCAACGCGTTTTCCTTGTTCATCGATCAGGTTTCGAATGGTCGCGCGGGCGTCGGCGTAAAGGCCGCTTTCATCGGGCGCGCCGCGATTGCCGCCATAGCCCCGATACCCCACCAGAACAACGCCAAACCCGGAATCGATCAGCGCGCGCGCCTTGTGGTCACGGGTCGACACATTGCCCGAATTTCCATGAAACAAGACAACGATGCGCGCGGCGTCAGGCGGAAGGTACATCCACGATTCTCGCGCATCTTCGCCCGGGACCATGACTCGGACTTCATGCATTTCGGGAACCTTTGTCTCCACGGGCGACATATCATGAATGTCAGGGTAGTACATGTGGCTTCGTTGGGTCACAAACAACGTTGCGACAAGCCCCATATAAGCGAGGATCAGGACGGCAAAGATGTTGTAAATGATTTTCGGCATGATCGAGGATCCTTCTTTATTCCGTTGAAAGTGTACCGTAAAGTCGGGCATAGGCCGCGCCGCGCGCCATTAAATCGTCGTGGCGTCCGGTTTCAAGAATACGCGCCGTGTCCATGACAATAATTTGATCCGCGTGTTGAACGGTGGAAAGGCGATGCGCAATCACAATCATTGTACGGCCTTTTCCTGTTGCCGCGAACGATTCCTGAACGATTTTTTCGGCGGTATTATCCAGCGCAGACGTGGCTTCATCCAAAAGGAGGATCGGCGCATCGCGCAAAAGGGCGCGCGCAATGGCCAAGCGTTGCCGTTGCCCCCCCGATAACCGAACACCGTTTTCGCCGACAATCGTGTCATACCCATGGGGCAGGTCACGAATAAATTCATCGGCCGCCGCCGCCCGTGCGGCATCGATGATTTGGTCAGGATCGTCGATGGTTGTTCCGTACCGGATATTTTCGCGTATTGAGGTGTTGAACACGCGGACATCTTGCGAGACAAGGGCGATGTGTGAGCGCAGGGAGGCAAGGGTCAGGCTGCGCAGGTCATGTCCATTGATAAATATCGCGCCAGTATCTGGGTCGTAAAAGCGCAGAAGAAGGTTGATGAGGGTCGATTTTCCACCGCCCGATGCACCGACCAGCGCGGTCATTTTCCCCGCGCCAAACATGGCATTGATATGATCAAGGGCGGGGGTATCGGTGCTCGGATAGGTAAACGAAACATCTTGAAAAATGATCGTCGGTGGAGCAGGGAGAACAAGCGGGATGGCATCGCGGTGGTTCACAATACGGGGATGATCATCAATCAGCGTGAAAACGCGTTCGGCCGCGCCCAATCCCATTTGAAGGGAATTATTTAACTTGCCCAGTTTTTTCATGGGTTCATAGGCCAGTGCGAACGCCGCGATAAAGGATAAAAGGGATCCCGCACTTGCCATACCATCCGCGATTTTTAATCCGCCATAAACGACGATTGCAAAGATGGCAATCCCCACCAAGATTTCGTTGATCGGGGTAATCATTTCGCCGACTTGGATTGATTTCACATTCAGGCGGCGCACATCGTTAATCGCACCTTCTGCGCTTTTGGACTCCGCGTCTTCCATACCATAGGCCTGGACTTGACGAATGCTTTGGAAAACCTCGGAAAGACGATCCACCAAAATCGCGGTCTGATCCTGGATGGACCGCGAAATTTTGCGCAGGCGCCGCCCTAAAATCGCGACCATGCCGCTTGCAACAGGAAGAACTGTGAGGGCGATCAGGGCCAGTTGCCAGTCCTGGTAAATCATTACCGCGGTCAAAAGAACAAGTGTCACAAATGAATTTCCCATGCCTGTGAGAGCGTCGGATACCGCCAGGCGCATGACGTTGACATCTGACACGATGCGCGAGGTCAGTTGCCCGCTGGGGTTCGTATGAAAAAAGGACAGGTCATGATGGACCAGATGCCGGAATAAATCATTTTGAACATCGGCGATGATGGACTGGCTGATCCGCGCCATGGTCAAGGATTGGCCATAGCTCGCCATCCCGCGCAACCCAAAACAGGCAAAGATCGCAACGCCCATAGGCAAGATCAGGCTGCGCGCATGCGGGTCATGGGCGGCCCGCACCAAAACATCATCCATCACGGGCTGGATCAACTTGGCGAACAAAGCCGTCATAGCGGCGGCGAGCAGCATAAAGCTGATCGCCAAGATCAAACGTCCGCGATAGGGACGTAAATAAGTGCTGACCAAACGGCGGATCAATGGCAAACTAGAGGACGTCGACATGTTGCGGGTGCGAAATCGCCGGGTTTGTGTCGGCGCGTAAATATGTTAACATAATAAATAGAGTCCCTCTCTCAACGACAAGGAACCCCAGCATGCCGCCGGATGAACGCCCTTGGCAAGACCTTTCAACGGATCATCAAGAAGATCGCCCGATTATGCGTGGATACCCCGTGCCGCGTATTGGCCTGGCCCTGGGCGCGGGCGTTGCGCGTGGTTTTGCCCATATTGGCGTGATAAAGGCGTTGCGCCGCCATGGAATAAAACCTGATGTCATTTCCGGTACATCCATCGGCGCGGTCGTGGGGGGGTGTTATCTGGCCGGTCGACTGGACGAACTTGAGGAATGGGCGCTGTCTCTTAATCGCCGGAGTTTGTTTGGATATCTTGACCTGACCTTGCGCGCGCCGGGCTTGATTACCGGGAAAAAATTCACTCAAGCCCTGGAAGATCACTTAAAAGGGATTCAAATTCCAGATTTGCCCCACCCCTTTGTCGCCATTGCAACCGATATGGTGACGGGTCATGAGGTTTGGCTCCGCCGTGGGTTGTTGATTGACGCGATGCGGGCGTCCTTTGCCCTGCCGGGGATTTTTCCGCCGGTGAATTTGTTTGGGCATCAATTGATTGATGGGGCGCTTGTGAATCCCACGCCCGTGTCTGCCTGCCGCGCACTGGGGGCCAAGGTGACAATTGCCGTCGATTTAAACGCGGATTTAATTGGGAAAGCCCGCAAACCGGGGCAGAATTACCACACCGTCATGGGGTTTGACATTTTTAATGACAAAGATGTCGCGCCCGAGGACCAGCGCCTGTTCAGCAAGTTTAACATCACCAAATATCTCTTTAAACGTGAAGAAAACACACCCAGTGTGTTCGGTGTCATGTTTTCATCCTTTAATATCATCCTTGACCGTATTACCCGGTCGCGTTTGGCCGGGGATCCTCCAGATATTCATATTAAACCCCTGATTGGGCATTACGGGCTGTTGGAAGTCGAGCGCGCCAAGGAGTTGATCGAAGAGGGCGAAGCCGCGGTCGAGCGCATTTTACCCGATATCAAGGCCGCGATTTATACGTTGCTTCCCGAAAACGAACGTCCAACGGTAACCTAGGGCCACTCTTGACATTCATATAATTATTTTCGTATTGTCCATCCCTCAGGCAACAATAAACGGGATGGATGATAAAAGATGGCGCAAAGATTTATTGCCTATATCGATGGGTTATCCATCGATCGTGCGGGTGCGCGTGTTGAGAGGGATGATGCCGCGCCAGCTGCGCTGTCCAAAGCTGTTCAAGATTTTGCAGTGGCGCAGGGCATCCCCTTTTACAATCTTCCCTTAAGAGAAAATCCAGATCAACCCGCGACGATTTCAGATATGGCCACAAATGTCGCGCGCAAGTTATTTCCACTTCAGCTTAAAAATAGTTGGGGGGGTGATCTTGTGACTTCTGGGTCTGGGTTGCACGTGATGTTACAGGCTTTTTCAGCTTCCAAACTTTTATTTTCGCCGGATCTATGGGTGTCCCTTGTTGGGGTTGGTGGGCCATCTGGGGCAGAGCGGTCAAGAATGAAGGAGATATTCAACGACCGACCCATTCGACGGCTGGTCACGGTTACAGCGCATCACGATCCTTTATCGCCGCCCGATTTGAATGATGCCTTTCGCAAGGTTATGGCGCCCGTTATGGCGATCGGAGGAACTCGACAACAGTTTGTTGTTGAAGGCACCCGCGTCACGGCAGCGAACCTGACGCAGATCCTTCCTCATGTGATGAATGGGTTTGGGGGATAAACGAAAATATCTCTCTGCTTGCGTCAAGGGGCCTGGGCGCGATATCGTGAGAAACCCTGAGAATAGACTAGGGATTCTTTGATCAAGGATCATTCATGGCGATGCCGCGGACAAATACAGAGCTCATTCCTGAACGCCTGGCGGATGAACCGGTGGATGAGGCGTCGATCCGTCCGCAAATGTTGGCCGAATTTGTAGGGCAATCCGCACTTAAAGACAATTTGCGCGTGTTTATTCAAGCCGCTGCCGCGCGGGGAGAAGCGCTGGATCATGTCTTGCTGCACGGTCCACCGGGGTTGGGCAAAACCACGCTGGCCCAGATTATCGCGCGTGAACTGGGCGTTGGGTTTCGAACAACATCGGGGCCGATGTTGGCGCGCGCCGGGGATCTCGCCGCTATTTTGACCAATCTTCAACCCCGCGATGTCTTGTTTATTGATGAAATCCACCGGTTGAATCCGCTCGTTGAAGAAGTGCTCTATCCCGCGATGGAGGATCACAAGCTGGATCTGGTGATTGGCGAAGGGCCGGCCGCACGGACGGTGCAGATTGATTTACCGCCCTTTACGCTGGTGGGGGCGACGACCCGCAGTGGCTTGCTCACAAATCCGTTGCGGGATCGATTTGGGATTCCCTTGCGGCTTGAATTTTATAATCATGATGAACTGACCCTGATTGTACAGCGCGCGGGTGGGTTGTTTGACCTTGATTTGACGCCGGATGGTGCCGCCGAAATTGCGCGGCGGGCGCGGGGGACACCGCGGATTGCCGGGCGCCTCACCCGTCGGGTGCGGGATTTCGCGCTGGTTGATGGGGTCAAGCGTGTGGATGCCCGGATGGCGGACGCGGCCCTTGCCCGACTTGATGTCGATACCCAGGGTCTCGATAAAATGGATCGTCGGTATTTGCGGTGCATTGCCGAAAATTACCAAGGCGGTCCGGTTGGGGTGGAAACGCTGTGTGCCGCCCTGTCCGATTCGCGCGATGTCATCGAAGATGTAATTGAACCCTATTTGCTGCAACAGGGGCTGATTGCGCGGACGCCGCGGGGGCGGGTGCTGTCTGCGCGGGGGTTCTCGTATCTGGGCTTGGCCGTGCCTATGAGTTCTGCGCCGGGCCTATTTGAAGACGAATAAACGATTTATTATCAAATAGATAAGTATCTATCTTCAATAGATACATTAACTTTGTTTGTCTCGTGCAGAGGATAAGCCAGGGCATTAGGAATTTATTATATTTTCCTTATCATGTTTTTAATCAACCTAGAGGATAATTATTCTATCAGAATATTTTTGTCCGTTTTCTTGATTGAGATGGGGGCCTACGATTTCTACTGAATCAAAACATGGTGTTCTTTTGTTGCACGGTCTGGGGGGGAGCCCGGCTGAGATGTATTCTGTGCAGCGTCGATTGCGGGCCCAGGGGTTTGCGGTTGAAACGCCGATTTTGCCCGGACATGCGACCGATTATAATGATCTACGCTGGGTGAAATGGACGGAGTTACGGGATGCCGCCTTCACCGCCTTTGAAGATATGTTGAAACGCTATGAAACAGTCTCTGTTTCGGGGCTTTGCTTGGGGGCGGTGCTCTCACTTTTAATCGGGATCAAGTACGGGAATAAAGTTCATTCGATTTGCCCGATTTCAACGACGCTTAATTTCGATGGGTGGTCGCTGCCATATAAAACACGATTTCTTTGGATTGTACCTTATAGCCCCCTTTGGTTTTTTTATAACATTGATGAAAGCGAGCCTTATGGGGTGAAGGACTTATCTATTCGGGCTTTGGTCATGAAAAAGATGAAGGCCTCTCAAAAAGTCCATTACTCAAAAATACCTGTAAGCGCGATTTGGCAAATGGGAAGAATGAACAAATTCGTCAAAAAAAATCTGCACCGGATCACGGCACCTGTCTTTGCGATTCACCCGCGTGAGGATGAGATATCCAGTCTTGCAAGTGTGGCCTGCATGGAACAAGCAATCCAGCCGAATTTGTTCACCAAACTGATCCTTGAAAATTCCTATCATCTGGCGACGGTCGACAGTGAAAAGGGCATGGTGGCCGATCGTGTTTCCGAGTTCTTCAGCTATGGCTTGTTTGAACAAGAAAATTCGGATGACCTTGTGGCCCTGACCGATAAATTTCCGCATGTATTGGACCGGACAGAGACTACTCCCTATCGATCATCAATTATTGACACGCGTGCCCACGGACTCGTCGGCGCTGCGTCGTAATGTCCCGTTCCCATTGTTCCCAGCCGCCGGTTCGGCGGTAATCGCCAGGCGCCGCGCCAGCATTTGCGCAAGCAAGTTCGTTGACGGTTTCCCATCTACATCCATTTCATATTTGATTTGATAGCGTCGGATGGCATCGGCCGTGGCGGGACCGGATTGCCCATCTGGTTTTCCTTTATAAAGGCCTTCATCGGCAAGCATGGTCTGAATCCGGGCGACGGTGCGCGGATCATCGGCGGTCAGGGTCTTCTCAAGCGATGGTTTTGCGGATACCACAGGTGCCGTCGCACGAGTCAAATCCGTATCCGATGGGGGCAGGGGCACCGAGATAACAGGGTTTGACGCCACTGATTTTTTGAGATCGTCGGGCGCAGACAGTGTGGGGGAAACGGATGCGATCGGCACGGAAATAGTCTTCGCCGAAATTTCGGGCATGGTTTTCGCCTTGGGCGGGACATTGGGCGCGGATGAATTGGTTTTATTGGTGGGCGTATGAATCCGGACCTGGGGCGCGGCGCGTTCCGATTTAACGCTGCGCGTGCGTCGGCTCTCGGCCAAGGATTTCAAATCAGGGCGTTCGGCAAGCATACGGTCAAACAGTGGCTGTAACTCAGTACTCTCGATTTTTTGTTGATCCATCAGGCGCATAAGCGCGCTTTGCCCATCCTGACTTCCACCATCTGCCGCAAGTTTATACCAGAATAACGCTTCAAAGGGGCGGGGTTCGTCGATCAATCCATTTTCAAGGATCATCCCCAGATTATAAGCAGATTCAATAACCCCCACACGCGCAGCTTGTTCAAAATAGCCTGCGGCCATGGCTGGATTATACGCGACGCCAATTCCTTCGACATAGGCGATCCCTAAATTATACCGGGCTTCAGGATGGTCGAGGAGCGACGCTGCGCGGTACCACGACAAGGCCTGGTCCACATCTTTTTCAACGCCGAGCCCCTGTTGATACAGCACACCCAGATTATAGCGCGCATTCCCATTTCCTCCTTCCGCGGCCGTGCGAAACCACGTGGCCGCGCGGGTATAATCGACCGCGACACCTGATTGTCCCGAACTGTACATCGCGCCCATATCATGTTGGGCCTCGGGGTTGCCTTCCATCGCTTTGGCTTCGATTGCTTTGATCACGCGGGGCAGATTCGTATCGCGTTTGATCCGACGCGAAAGCGGCCCTGGATCGGCCATCGCCATCAGGCGCGCGGTGTCGTCATCTTCAATTTTGCGCGCAGCGATAATTTGTTGATCCATGGCGCTGCGGACCGATTTGGAAAAGAAATTTTTATCGGGCAGAGGTGTTGCAGAAGATACCGCTGGGGCCGGGACCGTGGGCGTTGATTCTGGAAGGGGGGTCACCACATTTTCCACAGGCGCGGCGGGAGCAGGCGTCGAGATGCTTGCCGCTTGTGTTGTCGTTTCCGCAGGGTGACGCAACAGCGCGTAAACGATCCCAAAAACCAAGGCCGACATCAGGACAGAAAATAACCCGATTGACACGTATTGCCACAGGCGCGGCGACCATTTTGTTGCAACCGCTTTGGCAAAACTGGGGGCGGGGATCTCGCCGGGCCCGTGCATGAATTGGGGCTTTGCGCTTTCGGGCGACCAGACTTGCAATCCTCCTGGGGCCTCATCCTCTTGCCGCCGGGGTAAAGGAACCTCGCGGGAAGCGGCAGACAGTGGTGTGGATTGCATCCGTTCGATGCTGTCGGCCAGTTGAAATTCCAGCGCATCAATTTTGCGGGATAACCGGCCCTTATCTTGGATCAATTTTTCAATTTTAGAATCAAATCGGTCCAGTGTATCGGCGTATTGTTGGATACTGGCGGCATGATTTTTATATTCGCGGTCATAGGCTTCGAAACGTTCTTCGATCTTGCGCAAGATGCCCAAAAGCTCGCCGCTTTGGTTATCAATCGTGCCCTCAAGGCCCGTCAGGCGGCGCATGGTTGTCTCAACACTGGTCTCTGTATCATCAAATTTATTTTGAAACGCCAAAAGAGCCTTTTGTGTTTGGCTGTTCCGGTCATCCAGATCTTGGATACTGTCGCGCAAGGTCAGAATCTCGCGCTTCACGGCGTCGCGTTCACTTTCACCCTTGCGCAGGCGATCAGAGAGTTCGCTTAAAAGAAAAAGCACCTGCTCGGAACGATCAGGAGGGCTCGCGCGGCGTTCGGGGAAATTTTCAACAGTCATGGCACAATCAGATCGTCAAGGACCTCTCGTGAAGATTCTCTTCAATAATGCACGGCGATAACACGCACGTGACATGGAATGGATCGGGTAATGCAGGTAATATAGAGATTTTGTATAATCTATCCAAGAAAAAAAGTTGATATTTTCTTGCTAATCCCCAGCTCTCTTCATTTGTTATAATTTAGCCTTGTCTTATGGTTGTGTCTGGGATAAATCCTTGTTGCAGAATGCAAGAAGAATGGCGCAGGTCCGGATAACATGACATCTCATCAAAACACTGCGGGGCAAGGCGCGTTTATTCCAGCATTTGAGGGCTTGCGCGGGCTTTTAGCACTTTCCATTTTTGTGTTCCACGTTGTTCGATTTTGTGGGTTTCATGTGCCGCTTATTTCTGATGGGGGCCTTCGTGTCGATGTGTTTATCATCTTAAGTGGATTTGTGATTGCGCGGCTGCGCTTATCGCGGCCCGAGCCCTACGGCGTTTATCTGCGCGCCCGGGCCGCGCGCATTTATCCGGCGTATCTGGTCGCCTTGGGGCTGGGGGTGATGATGTCGGGCTTGATCTCGGAAATTTATGCGATAATTCCGTGGGAACAGGCGGATCAAGCACGAATGGTGGCACGCGCGGGGATTGAACAAACCTATTTCTGGCCGTTGTTCCTGTCGCATTTGACGTTGCTCCACGGCATTTTTCCTGAGAATATTTTGCCAACAAGCCCCGTTGCGTTTGTCGGTCCCGCCTGGTCATTGTCGCTTGAATGGCAATTTTATTTGGTGGCGCCGCTTTTGATCGCCGCGCTCCGATCTCTCCGTTTTTGTGTTGTGGCGGGGATTTTGATGATCGGTGTGATGTGGTGCGTTCCGTGGATTTATGCCCAGGCCGATTACGGTATGGGCGCGTTTTTGCCTTTGAAACTCGGGCTTTTCTTAACAGGGATCGGCACGGCTTTTTTGTTTGATGTCATCCGCCGCGCGCCGGTCCATCTTTTAATCGTCGGGGTTTTGGCCGTCATGGGCGCGCTGATGCAGCTCAGCGGTGGATGGGGAAAACCCGTTCTGCCCTTTGCGATCTGGTTCGCGGTTGTGATTGTCGCCGCGCATCCGGACGTTTCGTGGGCTCGCCTTGCGGCATTGTTCCTTGAGTCTCGACCCGTTTTATTTTTGGGTCGTGTGTCCTATGGCCTTTATATTTATCATTCCAGTGTCTATTTGGCGGTTGCGGCGGGGGCGTTCATTCTGGGCGTGCGCGATCCGTTTATAATGCTGGTGATTTTGATGGGTATCGCCTTGCCGATGGCGCTTGGCCTTTCGGCACTGTCTTACACGTATCTTGAAAAACCAGTGATGAATTGGGCCAAGCGTTATAGGCCCGCGTCGCGCACAATATGCAGTGCGACATGATGATCCCAGTCAGCGGGGCTTTCCGGCGCGACCACGCGGAGTATCAGATGATGCGGGATCGCCCCTTGATCTTTCAAAAACTGCCGCACGGTCAACCCGCGCCCGAGAGCTAGGCGTTGCCCGTCTTTTGTTTTGGGCGGAATATACGCACGAATTTCAAGCCGCGTTTGTGGCGACAATGTGCCCAAGATCGATGTGATCTGTGCTTTTTGCGCGGGGGTTAAATCTGTCGCTTCGGCTGAAAACGCAATAAACGGATCGGTCATTGTGCGCGGGGCGGCATCTTTTTTTGAATCACCGCTGGCCGGTTCGATTTGTGCGATGGGGGTATTGAACAGGGGCGGGGGCGCGGATGTTGTTGTTGTCTGTTCTTGTGTGGGCGTCCCAAGTGTTAATTCTTCCATCGTGATGGGTTCCAGAACGGCGCGCGCATGGGTGTTCACGTCATCACGCGTTGGATTCGTTTGCGCAAGAGATATCTCGGGCTTTCTCTTTGGTGTGCTCCGTGCAACTAAATTTTTCTTGAGAGACTCTGGTTTCGCCCGTGTGGCGGTGGTAGGGATCGATAAATCTTTGATGGGTTTTGAGGGTTCTGTTGCAAGATCATACGGCAGAAGATCGGGGATTCCGGCAGAGGCCATGTCATCCACGGGCAGGGCGTTTAAAACGTCTTGGGCGTTTTGTGCAACACGGTCGGCGGGGTGGTTGAGGAGTGTGTCTACACTGATCGGGGCGTGGTCTTGAACCGGATTTTGTACCCGTTCTGCAAGGCTTGCCGATTCAACAAGGGCCGCGTTGTCATGGGGAGCGAGCGAGATGGGCGCCGCGATAGGCGCGCTCTCGACAATAACGCTGGATCCGCCAAAAAGCGGCGGGGGGGTATAGGTGGGGTCGGCGACCGCAGGCAAAGAAGCAAGCATCAGGCAGGTGGTGGCCGCAAGGAAAAAGAACCCACGTTTTTCATGATTGGCTCTTGTCCTCATGGCGTCCGTCACACTTTCAAAATATCCCGGAGCGTAGGCATCAGGTGCAGGTTCGCGGCCAGAATACTGTTATCAAACCCGTCGGCATTGGGGTTCAGCATATTCATGGTTTTTCCACCCGCCTCGCGGATCAAAATTGTGCCGGCGGCAACATCCCAGAATTTAAGATCGTGTTGAGCAAACGCATCAAATCTCCCGCACGCAACCCAAGCCAGATCAATTGCGGCGGCGCCATTGACACGAAAACGTTCGAAACGTCCCCGCAGTTTATTCAGATCGGCGGTATACCGGGCCTCGTCATATCGGCCGGGATAGCTTGACCAATAGCCCACAATCGCCCGTTCGGGGTCTTTGCGCCCCGACACACGAATGCGGCGGTCGTTCATATAGGCCCCATTGCCCTTTTCGGCATAAAACATTTCGTTTTTGACGGGATCGTACACGACGCCCGCGACGATCTCGCCCGCTTTTTCAAGCGCGATGGAAATCGCCCAATGCGGAATGCCATGAAGAAAGTTATGCGTGCCGTCCAAAGGATCGACGATAAAGCGGCATTCGGCATCGCCTGGGCCCAATTTTCCGCTTTCCTCCATCAAAAAGGCATGGTCAGGCCGGGCCTTGGAGAGTTCTTGATAAATAATCTGTTCTGCGCGGCGATCGGCGGCCGAGACGAAATCACCCGGACCCTTGACCGAGACCTGAAGCTGTTCGACCTCGCCGAAATCGCGCAAGAGAGATTTCGCGGCTTTTTCCGCCGCGCGGGTCATAATGGAGAGGAGAGGAGATAAATTTGCCATGATGGACAAGGATGTACAGGATTGACCCGCGAGATGGTAGGGATTTTTTATTGACATATAATATAAAAGCGGCCAAAAAATCCCATGATCAAATCCGCTTGACCGTTTGGGGCCAGCGTGTGTATGAAAGGGGCGTCAGATTTTATTCTGAATTGCGGGCGTAACTCAGCTGGTAGAGTGTTAGCTTCCCAAGCTAAATGTCGCGAGTTCGAACCTCGTCGCCCGCTCCAAATTTTCGTTTCTTTTTTCTTTCGTCTTTGCTGTTCTATCCTCTTTTCGTCCTTTTTTCTTGTCTTTCATTCATTTTATCGGCATCTGAACCCCGGTGTGATTTTTGTTCAAAATCACACCGGAGCAGCGCGCTGTCCGCGTGGTGGGGGTTTCGATCTTTTTTCGGACGGTGGATTTAACCGACAGCGTCGAAAACGGGTCTTCCCCCTCTGGTGGTGCACTCCATTAAGAGACAATATAAGCAAACAATCCCGAAATGTCAAGTATTATTTTTAAAAAAGTGATGATTTTTGTGGTTAAATGGGGATGGGGATTTCGGGGTAGATCGAAGAGTAAAACATTTAATATTTTCAATTGGTTATAAATCAAACGCCTATTTATTTTACATAACACAATATGTAAAATTGGGTAGCGCGGGGAAAGGGCGGCAGACTCTATGACGAGTATCGGGGTAGAAAGGAAGGCAAACATAGACCCGCGTGGGGGATGGAGAGTTTACTTTGCGGGAGAAATAACAACCGGGGAGAGAAACAGTTGGCAGAGCACGGGGTGAGCATAGGCGCGGGCGAGAGGCAGTCGCGGAGAGGTATAAAGGACAGAATTTTCTCCAAACAGGGCCTTAATTCTTCTTGACATATTTTTTTTGAGATTAAATTGCCTGCACCACATGACTTTTGGATCAGGAGGAAGAAATATGTCAGGGAATAATGGGCAGAAGATTTCTGTTTGGAAAAAACAGGGGCAAACTTGGACGCGCGATCAGATGAAAATTGATGGTCCGGGGCATGGATTTTCTAGTCGTGATCTTGAGGATACCGAACAAGTTCCCGAACCCGCGCGGTCGCGCGTATCCTTTTGGCGTTCCCGCTCGGTCCAAGTTCTTGGCCTCTATCTGCCTTTTATGACGGCGGCCGGGGTGGGGATTGGAAAAACCATCGCGCCGGATTTACCGACATCTGAGGTCGGTTCCTTATCCCTATGGTTCGCGGGGATGTCGAGCCTTTTCTTTCCCGAGATGATGAACAACAACCCACCCCAAGCCTGGCGGACAAGTTTTAAAAAGGCCGCGATGACGGGGGCCGTCGCATTGGCCGTGCAGGCAGGTGTTTATGGTTTTCAACAGCATCAGGCGAATAATGCCAAGGCCTTGCCGCAGATCAGTATTAAAGATGCCTGCGCGGCGGTAGGCGCGGCACCGGGCGCCCGTGTGCGGACGGAAAGTGCGGATATTGTGGTCTGTCCGTAATCTATATCGTTACATTGCCGCTTGGCTATTATTTTGGGCTGTTGCCTTTAATTTTTCCAAGATCGCCTGGGCGATATCGTGATACATCGCCTTTATTTTGCTGTCTGTATTTCCACCTTGAGGCAGGGCGGTGAGGGGGGTGCCCAAATCCCCCTGGGCCCGGATTTGGGGGTCGATGGGGATGTCGGCGAGGAACGGGACACCCAATGTTTCCGCAATCTTTTGTGCGCCATCCGTCCCGAAAATTACGCTGTCATGCCCGCAATTCGGGCAGCAATAGAACCCCATGTTTTGAACGATTCCCAAGATCGGGACGCCGACCTTGCGAAACATCTCAAGCCCTTTGCGGGCGTCGATGAGTGCGACGTCTTGGGGCGTGCTGACAATCACGGCCCCGGCAAGGTTCAGTTTTTGCGCGAGGGTCAGTTGCGCATCGCCCGTTCCGGGCGGCAGATCGATGACCAGAACATCAACGCCCGACCAATCGACATCGCGGAGCATCTGGACGATGGCCGATTGCACCATAGGCCCGCGCCAGATCATGGGCGATTCCGGATCCACCATAAATCCAATCGACATGCAGGCGACACCGTGTGCGGAAATGGGGCGCAATTTGCCGTTTTTCGATGCGGGCTTGGCCCCTTTTTGTCCCATCATGGTGGGAATAGACGGGCCGTAAATATCGGCATCTAAAAGGCCGGTTCGAACCCCCTGTTGGGCGAGCGCAACGGCCAAGTTCGTCGCAACGGTCGATTTACCAACACCGCCTTTCCCCGAGGCGACCGCGATGATATGCGTGACCCCAGCGGCCAGGCCGTCTATTTTTTTCGGAGTGGGGCGCGCGGGCGGCTGGCCTGGGGTCCGTGTTGCGGTCAGTAATACCCGGGCCTGACGAATCCCGGGGATCTGTTCCAGATGATGGGTGAGCGTTTGACGAATCGGTTCGACCTGTGTCGGGTCCGACGCGTTTGATGAGAGAATGACATCCGCGATGCCGTTTTGAAGGCGGCATGAGTCGAGCGTCAGCGGAAACCCCGCGATTTCCGCCAGAATATGGTTTCTTACTTGGTCAATGGAGGGCGTCCGCCGTGGCCATAACCGCATGTCCGGTTTTCCTTGTCTTGTTAGCAAAATGAATTATATGATGGAGCGCGAAAAGAAAACACCTCTTGTCATGAAAGTGGACTGTATCAATGGGATGGAATGATGACAACGGCCCAAGAAATCCTTGGGGGAATGGCGGGAATAACCCAGACGGGCAGAATCCGTGGGGGCGCGGGGGAAATTCGGGCGGTGGTTCCGGTAAGGGTGGCGGGCGCGGCGGGAATGGCGGCGGCGGAATGCCCCCTGATCTTGAGGAGATGTTGAAGCGCGCGCAGGATAATTTTCGGAATATTATGCCGGGACAGTGGGGATTTGGGCGTGCGGCGTTACTCGCTGGCGCTGTTGGGTTGGTGCTGTGGCTGTCGAGCGGACTCTATTTTGTGCAACCAAACGAAAATGCTGTTGTTTTGACCTTTGGTAAATATACCAAGACGGAAAGTGTAGCGGGGTTAAAATATGCCTTGCCTTGGCCCATGCAACAAGTTTTAAAGGTCGATGTGACATCCGAACGTCGCGTTGAGATTGGGTTTAATTCGGGCGGGGCGTATGGGTACCAAACAGCAGATACGAGCGCGAGCGAAAGCCTGATGCTCACCGGGGATGAAAATATCATCGACATCGATTTTGTGGTGACGTGGCGAGTCGGTGATGCGCGGGAATATTTGTTTGAGATTCGAAATCCCGATGCGACGATTAAACTTGTGGCCGAAAGTGCGATGCGCGAAATTATTGGCCGCACGAAAATTACCGCTGCGTTGACCGAGGCGCGGGATCAGGTGCAGGCCGGAACCAAATTGTTGATGCAGAAAATTTTGGATGATTACCAATCGGGCGTTGTGATTAATAATGTTCAGTTACTCAAGGTCGATCCGCCGGATCCCGTGATCGATGCGTTTAATGACGTTCAACGTGCCCGTGCCGAGGCCGAGCGGATGCAGAATGAAGCCCTCGCTTATCGCAACGATATTATCCCGCGTGCCCGCGGGCAGGCACAAAAGACCCTGGCGGACGCTGAAGCCTATAAACAAGAGGTGATTGCGCGGTCCAAGGGGGATGCTGATCGATTTACGTCGGTCTATGACGCCTATGCCCAATCCAAGGATGTGACGGCGGAACGCATGTACCTTGAAACCGTTGAGCAAATTTTGAAAAACGCGAAAACAGTGTTGCTTGAAGGGCAGGGCGGGCAAGGGACCGTCCCGTATCTTCCTGTGAATGAATTAAAACGGAATCCGCCGGCGTTGCCGCAACCGAATGCGAATGCACCACGTTGACCGCGTATCGTTAATTTTGAAAGGAATCTTTCGATCATGCCACAGAATAATCCTTACCTGATTGCGCTTTTGGGATTTGCGGGGTTGCTGTTACTCGCCTTTCCCTCGGCGATTTTTACGGTGAATGAAACTCAGCAGGCGCTTGTCTTGCAGTTTGGAGAGGTGCGCCAGCAAATTACGAAGCCGGGCCTTGCGTTTAAAATCCCCCTGATGCAAGAAATTCGTCTGTTTGATAAGCGGATTTTGAATGTCGATCCGCCAAGCGAGGAAGTCTTGTTGTCGGATCAAAAGCGTTTGGTGGTTGATGCGTTTGCGCGGTATCGCATTGTCGATATGCTCAAATTTTTTCAAGCCTTGAAAAACGAACAGATTGCCGATAGTCGGTTACAGAATATTATTAACACGAACCTGCGGAATGTTTTGGGAAAGGCGCCACTGACCGATGTGTTGTCCGAAAAACGGGCGACGTTAATGGCAGAAATTCAACAAGCGGTGAACCACGACGCCGAACGTTTTGGGATTCGGGTCGTGAATGTTCGGATTGTCCGGGCGGATTTACCTGCTCAAACCAGTGATGCGATTTATGCACGGATGCGTTCCGAACGGGAGCAAGAAGCCAAGCAAGCCCGTGCGGAAGGCGCCGAAAAAGCCCAAAAGATTACGGCGGACGCCGACCGGGAACGCCGGGTCATGTTGGCGGATGCCGAACGCCAGGCCCAGATCAAGCGCGGGGAAGGAGATAAGTCGGCCATTATGACCTATAGCGCGGCGTTCGGGCGGGACCCCAAATTCTATGCCTTCTATCGGTCGATGGAGGCATATAAAAACGCACTCTCTGATCCGGAAACGACCTTGGTCTTGACCCCGGAAAATGACTTTTTCCGGTTCTTTAATCGCCGCCCGGGGATGTAGGTAGACTCTGATTCCTGTTGCTGTAAAGCAACGTCGCTAGAGCACTTGCGACAAAAAAGCAACAGTGGATTGACCGCGCCCGATTCATGCCGTTAAGCTGGAATTAGCTTCGTATTTTCTGCTTGGAACTGGGATTTTATTATTTCTATGTATCGTCGTTATCTGGTTCTTTTCTGTCTTGCGGTCTTCCTAGCTCAGCCGGTGCATGCCGCGGATGCGGGTTTCGGTTTTGGGCTTCGGTCGAGCAGCAGTAACGCGCCCGCGTCCTTTGCCGATCTTGCGGAACGGTTGTTGCCGACGGTCGTGAATATTTCGTCATCCCAAAAAACAATGACGCCCGAGACCATGCCGGATATGCCGGAATTCCCGCCGGGATCTCCGTTTGAAGATTTTTTCCAAGATTTTATGGACAAGCGCGGGGATGGTGACGGGCTGTTGCCGCCTCAGGCCTCGCTGGGGTCGGGCGTCATTATCGATGCGGCCAAAGGAATCGTGATCACAAATAATCATGTCATCAAGGATGCCGACCAAATTCGCGTGACTTTGCACAATGATCAAACCTTGCAGGCCAAGGTTTTGGGGATTGATGAGAAAACAGACCTTGCCGTTCTTCAGGTCGACATGAAAAAGGCTAAACTTTCCGCTGCTGGTTTTGGGAACAGCGATCAGATGCGCGTGGGCGATTGGATCGTCGCAATTGGCAATCCCTTTGGTTTGGGAGGCACCGTGACGACAGGGATTATTTCCGCGCGTGCGCGGGATATCAATTCAGGTCCCTATGACGATTACATCCAAACCGATGCATCGATTAACCGCGGGAATTCCGGTGGGCCGATGTTTAATTTAAAGGGTGAGATTATCGGCATTAACACGGCGATTTTTTCTCCGTCGGGCGGATCGGTGGGGATTGGCTTTGCTATTCCGTCAAACCTTGTGAAACCTGTGGTGGATCAAATTATTCAGTACGGGCGGACCAAGCGCGGCTGGATCGGCGTGCGCATTCAATCGGTCACCGATGATATCGCTGAGAGTTTAAACCTGGGCGATATTCGTGGTGCGTTGGTGGCGAGCGTTGCACCCAAGGGACCGGCCGATCTTGCCGGTCTTAAACCCGGTGATATCGTGACCGATTATAACGGTCAAAAATTGGGCGAGATGAAGCAACTTCCGCGCCTTGTTGCCGAAACGCCGATTGATACGACCTCGACCCTGACGGTTTGGCGTGATGGCAAGACTGTGACGATCACCGTCAAGATTGCCGAACTTGAAACCGCCGAGGCGCAAGGATTGGTGACCGGGGAAAAACCTGCGAAGAATCAGGATGACGACAAGGGTGTGGATATTCCCGAAACGGGTTTGACCCTGGGTGTCATTACGGCGCAAGACCGCGATGATTTGGAACTTCCGGACGGAACAAACGGCGTGATCGTGCTGGCTGTCAAGCCAAATTCCGAAGCGGCCCTGAAAGGCATTGAAGCGGGCGACGTGATCGTCGAGGTCAACCAGCAAAAAGTGACAAGTCCCAAAGTCGTTGCCGATGTTGTCAAAACCGCACGGCGCGAGGGCAAGGCATCGGTCTTGTTACTGGTTGATGCTGGTGCCAAGGGGGATGTTCGGTTTGTTGCGCTCAAGTTGAAGAAGTGAGTCATTTTGACGTTACCCTCATCGCTGGACCGACGGCGTCGGGGAAATCGGCGTGGGCCGAAGAGATGGCGCGAGAAAAGGACAGCGTGATTATTAACGCCGATGCGCTGCAACTTTATGCGGGCCTGCCCATCTTGACCGCCCAGCCCAGTCTTAAAACACAAGCCGCGATTCCGCATGCCCTTTACGGCATACTCGCGGCCGATCATACGACCCATGCCGCGGAATGGGTGGGGTTGGCGGTTGCGGCCATTCGTGCGGCGTGGCGCGATGGATTACATCCTGTCGTCGTTGGCGGAACGGGCCTTTATTTAAAATCTTTGGTGTCGGGCCTGTCGCCCATGCCGGATATTCCGGATGATGTGCGGGCAGAGGCGCGTGCGACCCAGGCCGAGATGGGGAATCCTGCGTTTCACGAAAAACTTGCGCAAATGGATCCGGTAATCGCCGCGCGCCTGCGCCCTAGTGATACACAGCGGTTGATCCGTGCCTATGAGGTCTTTGTGGCGAGTGGTGAAAGTCTGGCCCGGTGGCAAGAGAAACCAGCTGTGCCCCCTTTGCCCGAGGCGGTGTTTGAAACCTGGTGCATCGACCGTCCGCGGGATGAACTGCGTGCCCGCGCGCGGCAGCGCTTAGATCAAATGGTGGATCTTGGGGTCTTGGATGAAGTGGTGGCAATGGATCAGGATATTGCACAAGGGAAGGTGCCCACGCGGGCGCCGGTGATCCGTGCGCTCGGGTATCATGCCTTTGCGGCGCATGTGCGTGGGGAGATGACACTTGATGCGGCAAAAGAGGCGGCCACGACCGAAACATGCCAATATATCAAGCGCCAGCAAACCTGGTTCCGTCATCAAATGCTGTTTGATCATACTATTATGATCAAGGAATAGGTTATTGTTGATTTGGGTATAAAAAACCCCGCCGGAAAATATCGGGCGGGGTTTTGAATGTTGGTCTTTCAGAAAAGACGTGCGGGTGATTACGCCGCGGCTTCTTCTTGCAGATTGTCCGCAGCCGATTTGCCGCGCTGTTCGGTCACGTCAAAGCGCACACGCTGACCTTCACGCAGGGTACGAAACCCCGCACGGTCAACGGCGGTCTTGTGCACGAATACATCTTTGTTCTCGCCATCGGGGGTGATGAACCCGTATCCTTTGGTTTCATTGTACCATTTTACTGTTCCAGTCGGCATCTCGTTTCTCCACTTTTGCCAGGTTGATCGGTATTTGCGGCAGCAAAAGCTTGGGAACGGCGCCAAGGCCGCGTTTAGGCTTCGCAAAGCAAGCAAATCGTAACGGGGATACTATCCCCAGAAACTTTGAAAAGCAAGAAAGATTATGGATTATTATGGCATTTAGGAACAGCTTTATCTATGCCCTAAAACCCGCTATGACGGGGGCGTGATGCGCACGACTCTTTCCTTTATTTCTCAAATAATTCATGGGCTTGCTCGGCCTGCCACCGTGTTTTACGTGCTGGCTTGGCTCATGGTTTTGCTCGTTTTAGGAACGCTCGCCCAGCGTTATGTTGGTCTTTATGCCGCGCAGCAAACATTTTTTTACAGTGTTTTGTGGTGGGCGGGGCCGGTTCCGTTGCCAGGCGGTGTGCCCGCATTAACGGTACTGACCTTGGCTCTTGCCGCGAAATTGTTGGTGGCGACACGGTGCTCGGGCGCGCAAGCGGGTATCATCATTACCCATGCGGGCGCGTTGCTCTTGATGGTGGGGGCGTTATTGACGTTTGTGACAAGTCGTGACGGACAGATCACCTTGTTTGAATCCGAGAAGACAGGATATTACACCGCGTATCATGATCGCGCGCTTGTGATTGAGGATGGGGGGAGTAGTACTGTACTGACCCAGATCCCGTGGTCGCGGCTAAAGCCCGGGGCCCGCATCGATTTGAGCGCGGGGATGGGCTCGGTCGAGATCATCAAAATATGCCGGAACTGTCACTTTATAGACCGGGTACAGAATCCAGGGGCAGATGGCCCAGAAGAGTTACGCGGCCGCGCGCAGAATTTTGATATCGCCCCGGCGCTCCTTGAGCTTGACGATGAAGCCAATCGTGCGGCGATCCTGTTTCGTTTATCCGGCACGACAACAGAAAAAGACGGTATTCATTTAAGTGCTGATTTTATTGATCAAAGCCCGTGGTTTCGGCATGGAGAAAAAACCATCAATATCGCGCTGCGCAAAATTCGGACGCCGCTTCCCTTTACTGTTGAACTCGTCAAGTTTTCAAAAGATTTGCATCCCGGTACGGATATGGCACGCAGTTATCAATCGGATGTGATGATCCACGAGAATGGAACAAGTTGGCCCGCAACCATTCGGATGAATGCCCCGCTTTATTATCGAGGATATACGCTCTATCAATCCTCCTTTGTCAGTGACGGGACGCGGCAGGGGTCTGTCCTCGCGGTTGTCCAAAATAAAGGACGGATTTTCCCCTATCTTGCGGGCAGTGTGATGATGGTGGGGCTTCTTTGGCATGTGCTCATCCGGCTGCGCGCTGGGTTATCTGTTTTCTTTCTGATCCTGGCGCTTTCATCGGTGGCCCAAGCGGGTGAGGTGGATGCGCGTAGAGTCGATCTTACATCCTTTGGTGCGTTACCCATTCTGGATCAAGGGCGCATCAAGCCGATGGACACTTTCGCCCGATCCTGGCTTGAGATATTTTCGGGGCGCGACCACATCGATGATATGCCGGCAACTGCGTGGATGGCGATGCTTTTATTCACGCCGCAAGAAACGCAAGATATCCCCGTTTTCCGGATACAAAACGCCATGGTACGTGACATGTTGGCCTTACCCTTACGTCCCGGGAATCGTTACGCCTTTCGTGATATTTTGCCAAAACTGGATAGTGCGCGGACGACGTGGGAACCGCTGCTGACGGCCGATATCAATAAATTAAGCTTGCCGCAAAAACAGCTTTTGGAACTCATTCAAAACATCGATGGCTATATCGAGATATCGCGCGCCTTGTCGTGTGTGCGGCGCGATATCAATTTAGGGTCGATGGAGAGCGCAAAAAATCTAGGGCTTAAGACAGTGCGTGCCAGTTACATCGATCTTTTGCGTGTCCGCAAAACACTTGAAGAAAAAGTGCGGGGTTTGGTCCAAAAGGCCCAGGAACAAGACCCTAACAAAAAAATGACAGATGATGAAATCGCGCTTGTTGATCTTGTCCGCACGATGCAGGACCGTGATACGCACAAGGCACTGGGTTTATTCCGCGTTGTGCCGACCCACGGGGTTAAAGATTGGAAAACTCCTTGGGCGGCGCTTGAAAACAAAGAAAGTGAAGCCCATCAAATACTGATCTTGTGGCAAGATTTGGCCGAGGCCTATACAAACAAGGACGACCCTAAATTTAACAAAACGATTGCCCGGATCGACATGATCACCGCGCCCTTTGCCAAGGCGGCGCCGTTGTCGACCGAGTATTTTTTAAATCGTCTCCAGCCATTTTATTTTAGTTTATGGTGTTATGCACTGGCCTTGGTATTCGTGATTGTCGGCAAAACGTTTTTTGTGTCGCGTCGCGTCGCGCATATATCCGGGTTGTTTTTAACAAGCGGTATTTTATTCCACCTGCTGGGTTTGGTTTTGCGTATGGCGATTACGCTCCGCCCGCCTGTCACCAATCTTTATGATTCAATTATTTTTGTAGGTCTTGTGGCAGTTTGTGTGGCATGGGTGATCGAACACAAGCGGCGTGACGGCATGTTCCTGATCCTTGCGGCATTCACAGGCGTGATGTTGCAATCGATTGGGATCAAGTTCGATTCAGAAGGCGACACGTTGCGCGTCTTGATGCCGGTGCTCGATACGAATTTTTGGCTTGCGACCCACGTGGTGATGGTCACGATTGGATATGCCTTGGCCATTCTGAGCGGGCTTTTGGCGCATATGGCCCTCATGGCGCCGTTATGGCCCCACCACGCAGCGAATGATAATCATTTCCCGTTTCGTCGGCATTTGATGATCTTGGCCTTGGCTGCGCTCTTTTGTACCGCGACGGGAACAATTTTGGGCGGGATTTGGGCGGATCAATCCTGGGGACGGTTTTGGGGGTGGGACCCAAAAGAAAACGGCGCGTTATTGATTGTCTTGTGGATTGCCTGGGCGCTGCATGGTCGGATTAGCGGTCACTTTACGGCACATTTGTTCACATCGGCCTTGGCCGCGTTGTTGGTTGTTGTGGCGATGGCTTGGTTCGGTGTGAATTTACTGGGTGTTGGGCTTCATAGCTATGGCTTTACGCAAAGCGCGATGCTGGGATTTAGTGTGTTTTGTATTCTCGATCTGGCCCTGATCGCGGCGCTTTATATCATGAACCGGGTGCGAGGTACGCATGGGGAATAAATTTTTACCGTTTATCGTGACGATTTGTTGCGGTCTGGCTTTATTTGGAATCAGTTTACTTTACGAGCGGTGGGTTGATCCACGACCGCACGGGATGATCCAAGAACAAATAGAACAAGCCCAAGAAAGAATTCCAGAATTTTCCTTTACGACACTGGATGGTAAAAACCACATGATCCGTAATATCGAGGGTCGCGTGGTCATTATTAATTTTTGGGCGACCTGGTGTCCGCCTTGTCTTGCGGAATTTCCAACACTGGTGGATATGACCGAAAAATATCCAGACCGCGTTCTTTTGGTTGCGTTGTCAAGCGACAAGTCCCGAGCGGATGTCGATCGGTTTATTGCATCACTTGAAAAGCAAATGGGCGCAAAAATCAATCCGTCACGGGTCATGATTGCGATGGATTCTGACCGACGCGTCACGCGGGATATCTTTCGGATTCAAACATACCCTGAAAGCATTCTAGTCTTGCCGGGTGGGGTCAAGGCACGGCACATTATGGGGGCGGATGCTTGGGGAACACCCGAGCTTCAGAAATGGGTTGCGACACACGCGCGGAAATAAATTTTTAGAGCCACCCACGGCGGCGGAAATAAAGATACGGGACGACCGCGCAAAACAGCATAAATGCCAACGCCATTGGATAGCCAAAAAACCATTTGAGTTCGGGCATATGTTCGAAATTCATGCCGTACATACTGGTCACAAGCGTTGGCGGCATAAAGAACACGGCGACAACTGAAAAAATCTTGATGATCAAGTTTTGTTCTACGTTAATCATCCCCAATGTCGCATCTAATTGAAAGGTGATTTTGTCCGATAAAAAGGATGTTTGTGTTGTCAGTGCCGCGGTATCTGTCAGCAAAATCTCGACATTTTTATCAAGCGCCGTGTCCTCTGACACCATATCACGAAAGAAAATTAACATGCGTGATAAGCTGTGCAGACTTTCATTAATTTTGGAATTCAAATCGGCGACTGATCCTAAACGTTTCAAAATGCCAGTCATCAAGGTAGTTGATTGGCGCCCCTTCGTCTGATCATTTGCCTCGCTGCCGAAAATACCGTGCGAAAGTTCATCAAGCGCGTCGACAACAACTTCGGAATTATACGCGACGCGCATAATAATTTCTTCCAAAAGACCTTCAAACATAAATCCAGATGTCGGAATGGCGCCATGCGGTTTCTGCAACCGTTTGGCAAAATTCCGAAAAGATGTCGGGTCGATATCATGGATGGTCAGTAAAAACTTAGAAGAAAGAATAAACGTGACAGGACTTGTCCCGGGATAGGGGCTATCGACCTTGGTGATCAGGGCGGCGTTCATATACGCCACATCGTTTTCGATATACAGGCGGTTCAGGATATGATTGCGCCAGATTTCGTTCTTTGAGGGGATCTCGACTCCCAGTTGGTTTTGAACCAACGAAAATTCGGCATCTGTCGGCGCGCGCATATCAATCCACAGCGCGTGCAGGGGGAGATCCTCGCCGGGCATTAAAGACCGTGCGGTAAAGCCAGTGGCATCGTGTGTATAAACAGTAATCATAGGATCATGGAAAATAGGGGCCGAAAGGCGAACGCCTTGCCCGAATCGTATCATAAATTTTCGTGTATGGCGTGGCCCAAAATGTGAAAAACCTCTTGGCAGAGGGGTCAAGCTTTTGTCCAATGAGACCGCAAGGGGACTTTTTGTGCCCGATTCTCTTTCATGGGTTCTGTTATCGGCGTGCCATGAGCGATATTTCTGATGATTTTTATACCGATCTCCCGGTGGGAGAGATTTTGCGGCGTGCACGTCTGCAAAAGGGCCTCACCTTGCCCGAAGCCGCGCAATATCTTTATATCCGTGAATCCCATCTGCAAGCCCTGGAAGATAGTGATTTTGATGCGCTACCGGGCCGAGTCTATGTGATCGGGTTTATCCGCACTTATGCTGAATTTTTGGGATTGGATGGCGCGCGCGTCGTCGATTTGCTCAAACGCCAATCTGATGGGCTGGGGACGCCGCAATCCTTGAATATGCACCTCCTGCCCAGTGATAACCGCTTGCCGGGTGTGCCGGTTATGGCGGTGGCGTTTGCCGGGTTGATTTTATTGATTGTTTTGTGGGTTGTATATCAGAACGCGCGGATTGGCCAGGTGGATCAAATCGCGCCACTTGAAGAGTCGGCCCAAGCCCCGCTTGAGGCGCTTCAAAAAATTGTTGATGATCCATCGGTCATGGCCGAGTCCAACGCGACACCAGAATCACCCTCATTAGAACCACAAAAGACACCGCAAGCGGCGGCCTCTTCAGAAGAACAGAAAACAACAGAAAATGTAGAAATCCCGGTGGCGTTGGCTGAAACAACATCGTCTGCCACATCTCCGCCTGTGCGGATTGTTCTCCGTGAGGACAGCTGGCTTGAAATTCGCGGGCCAGATTCGCGCGTGGTTCAGGCGCGTGTGTTCCGCAAGGGGGAAACATTCGATGTCGCCGCCCCCGTCGATGAATTTGGTCACGCCTATGCCGTGACCATGGGGAACGCTGCAGGGGTTGAAATTCAGGTGGGCGGACGTGCGGTGCCGGCTTTGGGCGGGGTGAATCAGGTTCGGCGGAATGTATCGCTTCATCCCAAGGCACTCACGCCGTTATTGCCGGATCGCTAAGATTCTGAATAGGTTCTAAGCCTTAGTCGGCCGTAACGATAGGGGCAGGGGATGCAGGGGCTGCTTGGCTGTGGGGGCCACGCGGGCGCGGGTCAGACGATTATAGACCCGCAAATCCGCAATAAATAAATCGCGCCGCAACTTGATCTCGTAGAGATCTTCATCGGGCAGGGTTCCTTGCGCCAATTTCCCTTCAAGCTTGCGGATGAGAAGTGCGGTTCCCCGAATTTGCTGGGCGAGGATATGTTCGTGCGACATTTGGGCCAGCGTGTCGCGCACAATGGTTGCGAGCGTCGCGGCAGTCAAGCGTCCGGTTAAATCCCGTAAAGGCGCATCCACTTGGCAGGAGAGAGTCAGTCGCTCTGTAAAGGCTTGAATAAAATTGCTCAAAGAGATTGTGGCCCGGTCGGTGGATTTGAATGCGCGGGCAGGCAGGCGTGCGGATTTTAAGGCAAATTCCGCGACTTCTCCTAAGGCATGAAGGGCAGCATGAGCATAAATGGAATCCCTGGAAAGTAATTTGAAAACAGAATGTTCCAGTGTGATCTTAAGGTGTTGCAAGAATAAATTTGGACGGACAGTGGCCGTTTTGGGGGTAATGTCGGCCCGGGCCCAGTAATCGACCAGATGATCCAGTTGCGATTCGGGCAAGGTGCTTAAAATCGGGGGGATTTTTCCCCGCTTGATACCGACACGCGCGGGTGTCCCACGCCGTGTCGGGAGTGCGGTTCTGTCGGAAAGATCACGATCCTGGGGCCGTCTTGCGAACATCAAGACCTCTGTTAGAATGTGAAGAAGTTCGAAAATCCTAACCGAAACGAATCGGTCGGGCAAACCAAGATCCGCACTCTATTGAAATAACTCACAGAAAAATGAACACCTGGGAAGATGACGGCATTGTACTTGGGGCACGCCCCCACGGGGAAAACGGCCTGATCGTCACGTTATTAACCGAAGGTCAGGGGCGAGCCGTGGGGTACGTACCCGGCGGGCAATCGCGCAGTAAACGTGCCTTTATTGAGCCGGGGGCGCAGGTTCATGCGCAGTGGCAGGCCCGCGTTCTGGATCAAATGGGAACTTTTACCTTGGAACCCATTGCCCAGGTTGCGGGATTGATCATGGATGATGGGGTCAAGTTGGCGGCGTTATTATCCGCTTGCGCGCTGTGTGATACCGCCCTGCCAGAACGTGAGGCGCATCCCGCTCTGTATCACGGTTTTCGTGCGCTTCTGGATCAACTTCCGACTGATTTATGGGGCGTATCCTATGTAGCGTGGGAAATTGCGTTAATGAAGGAACTGGGGTTTGCGCTCGATCTGTCGCGCTGTGCGGGGGGTGGGGACCCGGGTAACCTATACTATATGTCCCCCAAAAGCGGCGTGGCGGTCAGTTACGACATGGGCGTCATTTATAAGGCCAAGTTGTTGCCTTTGCCGCATTTCTTGCGCCCTGTGCCGGATCTTGACGTTCTGGGCGATATCGATGATGTGGTGACAGGCCTCCGGATGACTGGATATTTCCTCGAACATTGGGTCTATAATCATCACCGGAGCGGCGTGCCCGACGCGCGCGCTCAACTTTTATCCCGCGCCGAACGTTTGGCGGGGCAATGCGCCGAACCGACGGAGGGTTCACGGTGCGGGATCGTTGTCTGAGATAGATCCGCCGGGACAGGGCCCCACATCTTCCAAGGTGAGTACCGATTCTGCCGCTGGGGCTGATTCTGGTTTTTTATTCCCATCAAAAACCCCAGAGGTGAGGACGGCATGAATAAAAGCCGTTTTTAAGCCAGTCGAAGGTTCTTTCCAGGCTTGTTCTTCCAGTCGCTTAAGATACGCAAATATCTTCCCAGTGACGGCAAATTGTTCTTTGGGGGTTTCCGCCTCTGCATAGAGGTCGCGTGCCAGGGCAAGCATCGTTTCAGGATCATGCGGGACCCCAACGATCAAATACGCTTGCATTTTAAGGGCGCGAAAGGCCCCCTTCTTATCCCCACCATTCGCGGCCTGCAGATAATAGTTATAGGCTGTGGCATTATTTTTTGCAGCGCGGTCTATGCTATCCTGCGGGGCGTCGTATCTGTAGTAGTCTCCGCAAATCCTTGAACAAGCGGGGCTTCCATTTTGATGACCGATTTCGGCCCAGTTCAGGCAAGTTTCAGATGTAATCGGCTCTCCATGTAGGGCTTCAATTTTTTGTCTTCTTTCTGCAAATTTTGTCAGCGCGTTGTTTAATTTTTCTGTCTCATCTGCGGGAATATCTCTTTTTAGGCGATCTTCTTCTCTAAGGATATAAATACAGATTTGAGCCAATCTGAAGGCGGCCTGACCCGCTTCCGGGCTATCTCCTAACGCAAGGGGGGCGAGTATTTCATATGCAGCGGCGTGATCTTGTGGTTTGCTCTTTCCATCCTCTCCTCTCATGTGCAGGTGCTTGAGGGCTTCTTGGAATAAACCCGCAGTGTTTTGTGTCATGACGTGATCTCTCCTGTTTGATGTTCATAATGTATAGGATAGAGGGGTTAATCTGTCAATTTTATTGGGAGTAAGGGCGGTGGCAATAAAAAGGATAATATACCTAATTTAGCATCTTTACCGGGATGACTTTCCCCTTGCATTTTCCTTTAAGAATCATTATAAATCGCGCCAGAAATCGTTACCCCGTTTTTGGAGCTTAAAAATGAAAGAGGGCATTCACCCCGACTATCACGAAATTACCGTTGTCATGACCGATGGCACCGAATACAAAACGCGCACCACATGGGGCAAGGCGGGCGATGTTATGCGTCTGGATGTCGATCCCAAAACCCATCCGGCCTGGCAAGGTGGGACCGCGAAAGTGGTTGAGAAAGCTCAGCTCAAGAAATTCGAAAACCGTTTTGGTACGTTCCTGTCCGGCAATGCGGGCAAAGATGCCAAAAAAGAAGAGAAAGATGGAAAAGGTGGCAAAGCCGCTTAATATTTTTGGTTTTACGTTGATGCGTCGTTTGGCCCGTATTGCGGTTCCGAACTTGACCAAAGGCCCCGTTTTGTGCGGGGCTTTTTCATGCGTTTTTTGCATGGGGGGAGTGTAGGAAATGGGTGCTGCGGATATTCATTTACACGAACATTTTCGACGAACAACCGGGGGGCAAGAGCTTCCAAAAGATTTTGATATCTATCAATTTCTGACGCAACCGTCCCTGTTTGATCCGATGACACGTCAATTCACCCGTGATCTTGATCGTATCCATTCGTCATGGTCGGGTTCCGATGATTGGCCGTATGCGGGTGTCGTGCGTGCGGCGCATACACTTATAGATCAAGATTGTCGTCGAAAAGATGGCACATCAAAATTGGATTTGTCGGGGGTGCCGATTTTTATGCATTGTTTGGCCGTTGCCGATGATGCGTTTCGATTAGCCAAGATGTTTGGTTTTAGTGATCATGAGGCGACGACGGTTTGGCTTGCTGGCCTTTGCCATGATTATTTGGAGGGGGCCAAGGGAGACCCCGTTCGATTAGTGGACCGTACCCAAAAAATGGGTGCTTTATTTAATAGCCATGACAACGATGTCACAAACTTGGCGATCATGTTGTCCAAGACAGATCCGGCGATGCCGTACTTGGTCTATTCTGGGCATATCGGGTGTTTGGATGGGTTTAGTGACGTGTCAACCGAGAAAGCGCAATTTGCCGCTTGGTTGATTAAATTCTGCGATTCAAGTCATAACCGACGTCCGGACCGGAATCAATTCTTGGATACAATGCGCGAAGAGGCCCAGGCCTTACGCGACCAAGGACAAATTTTAAACGCGCAAGTTCTTGAAGAAAAAATAGAGAGCAAGTTTAATAAACTGCGCATGTATGATCTGAATATTGCCTTGATGGCGGCAAAAATGGGGCGTCGTGTGCCCGCCGATACAACCATGATTGATTTTGTTGTGGGGCCGCTTGGTAAAAAATTCCGTGATCCAAAATCACGATATGATTCTGCCTTGCGGGTGGGCCTTGGGGATGATCAATATTTAATGTTGGGCCTGCGGCTGCTTGAAATGTCGAAGCAGGCCGCGAATGAGAATACGGCGCCAACAACATCGTTACGCCGTATCCCCGCCGCGCCTACGCCGCCTGCAGCAGCTTAAGCGCTTGGCTCAGTTTATTGAGGGTCGTTTCCGCTGCACTCCGACGTTCTTTTTGCTCTGCGATAATCTCATCCGGGGCGTTTGCGACAAATTCCGCGTTCCCTAATTTCTGATCAATCTTTTTGATGTCACCGGCGAGTTTGTCGATTTCTTTCGCCAGACGTGCGCGTTCGCGGTCAAGGTCAATGATATCGGCAATGGGCAGGCAGTATGTAACACCCGCAACCACGGCCTGCACCGCACCCTTGGGCGGTGTCGCCGCAATCATTTCCATGCCGTCGATACGGGCCAGGCGCGAGAGAATCTCGTGATGACGGTCAAGGGCCGCGCGCGTCGATGCGTCGGCGTCTTTCACGATGAGGCGGGTTTTGGCCCCCGCCGGCACGTTCATATCGGCCCGCACACTGCGAATTTCGGTGATGAGGGTAATGAGCCACGAAATCTCATCCCGCGCCGCCGCATCCACCGGGAAATTTTCAGGCTCCGGCCAGCGGGCCGTGAGCAACATGTCATCGGTCTTTCGCGGCGCGGTATTCGCGTAAAGTTCTTCGGTAATGTATGGCATGAACGGATTTAACAGGTGCAGAATCTGTTCCAGAACAAATGCGGTTGTGGCACGCGTTTCGGCCTGAACCGTGCTGTCCGCGCCGCTCGCTGTTAAAATCGGTTTGGTAAATTCCAGATACCAATCACAGAAATTGCCCCAAATAAAGGCGTAAATCGCGGCCGTCGCATCACTGAATCGATAGGACTGTAGTGCGTCAATAATACGCGCGGATGTGGCACCCAGCTCGCCAATGATCCATTTGTTCAACGTGTGCCGGACCGTTTTGGGATCAAACCCAGATACAGGGGCACAACCATTCATTTCGGCATAACGCGCGGCGTTCCACAGTTTGGTCGCAAAATTGCGATAGCCTTCGACGCGCGCGGTATCCATTTTGATATCGCGTCCCTGACCCGCAAAGGCCAGCATGGTAAAGCGTAATGCATCGGCACCGTATTGATCAATCAGTTCAAGCGGATCGACGACATTTCCCTTGGTCTTGGACATTTTCTGGCCCTGAGCATCGCGCACCAAGCCATTGATGACCACCTTACGGAAGGGAATATCTCCCATGAAATGAAGGCCCATCATCATCATCCGGGCGACCCAGAAAAAGATGATATCGAATCCAGTAATAAGGACCTCGCCGGGATAGTATTTTTTCAGATCTTCTGTTGTATCCGGCCACCCCAGGGTCGAGAAGGGCCACAGCGCCGATGAAAACCAGGTGTCGAGCACATCCGGGTCGCGGGCAATCGGGCGGCGTTCGCCGTAATGCGCATCGGCTTGTTGCTGGGCACCGGCCTCGTCGTGATCGACAAACACTGTGCCGTCGGGGCCATACCACGCGGGGATTTGATGTCCCCACCAGATTTGACGTGAAATACACCAGGGTTGAATATTCCGCAGCCAGTCGAAATAAGTGTTTTCCCAATGCTTGGGATAAAAGGTTGTTTTTCCGGTCTCAACGGCCTCAAGCGCAGGTTTGGCAAGTGTTGCGGCGTCAACGAACCATTGATCAGTCAGGAGAGGTTCAAGGATGATGGATTTTGTTTTCTCATCATACGGCACGCTGTGCGTGATGTTTTCTGTCTTCACCAACAAATCTTGGGCTTCAAGTTCTTCCAAAATTTTCTTGCGCGCGTCAAAGCGGTCGAGTCCTTGGTATTCCTCGGGTGCGTTATCGTTCAGGCACGCATTTTTATCAAAGACATTGATGATTTGTAATTTGTGGCGCTGCCCAATCGTATAGTCGTTAAAATCGTGTGCGGGCGTCACCTTCATCGCGCCCGTCCCGAATTCGCGGTCTACATAATCATCGCCCAGAATGGGAATGGGGCGCCCGACCAAGGGCAGGACCGCAAATTTGCCAATCAAATCCTTGTACCGTTCATCATCAGGATGCACGATGATCGCGGTGTCCCCCAGCATGGTTTCGGGGCGCGTTGTGGCAATCGTGATAAAGCGTTCGGTCTGGCCTTCAACGGGGTATTTGATATACCACATATGACCTTTTTGTTCTTTCATATGCACCTCGAGGTCCGAGACTGCGGTGTGCATTTTGGGATCCCAGTTGACCAGTCGTTTCGCGCGGTAAATCAAACCTTGTTTAAAAAGCGTCACGAAAACCTCACGCACTGCACGGGACAGGCCGTCATCCATCGTAAAGGCTTCACGGCTCCAATCGCAGGTCGCGCCCAGACGGCGTAACTGGTTAAAAATATTTCCGCCGGATTCTGCCTTCCATTCCCAAACTTTCTCGATAAATTCCGCGCGCGAAAAATCAGTGCGGGTTTTCCCTTGTTCACGCAGTTTCCGCTCGACCACCAATTGGGTTGCAATCCCCGCATGATCAGTCCCCGGCAGCCACAGCGCGTCATCCCCGCGCATCCGGTGAAAGCGCGTGAGCGTGTCTTGAAGCGTCATGGTCAAGGCATGGCCGATATGCAGGGATCCCGTCACGTTCGGGGGCGGCATCATAATGACATGCGGCGCGGCGTTCCCATTTGGCTTGGCCGCAAACGCGCCGGATTTTTCCCACGTCGCATAGCGTGCGGTTTCGATTTTGGCGGGTTCAAATGTTTTTTCAAGCATGGGCGCACATCCTGAAACGGAGATCCGGTTTCAGGCCTTTCACGAAGTTAACGGTTTTCTTAGGGGGTATTATTAGCCTTCGCGGGCCTGTCGAGCAAGTTTTTCAAGCTGCTCGGTGACTAGGCGTTCGACAATGGCCGGGACATGCTGGTCAATCCATTGCCGGAGCAGGGGGGACAGCAAATCCTTAACGATATCTTCCAGGGTGACAGCATTCGCGACATTCTTTTGCCGTTCCATGCTGATGGTGTCAGACAGCTTGGCAAACGCCCCCAACGTGGCGTTAGAGGCGACTTCTGAAAAAACATCAGCCTTGACCGCGTCAACATCAGGGAGCGGGACAGGTAGGGGGGTGGGTGCCGCCGGTTCGGGGGCGGTCGCCGCAGAAAGAACAGCCTCTTCATCCTCTTCAGCAACAACACGGTCAACGAGTTCGAAAACGTCCTCAGCAGTGACCGAAGGAGCAACCGGCTCAATCGGCGGAGGTGGCGGGGCAGGGGGAGGAGACGGGGCATCCGCAGGCGCGGGCGCGGCCTCGGTCTTAGCGGGCTCATCCTCGGAAATAATCTGGCGGATTGAGGCCAGGATTTCCTCAATCGAATTGTCCTGCTCGGCGGCGGTTCCAGACATGTTCGGCATCGTTCCCTAATTAATTAAGCGCCCAAGTCTAGCGCAACAAAAACCCTTGTCCAAGTCTTAAAAAGCAACTTATTCACATCTTGGGGCTAGAATTAACGCCCCGTTTCAGTTTCGGTCTCAACGTCTAGATCGGCATCGCCAAAGGTAAATCCGCTGGCTTTTCCTCCCAAACGGGTGGTATCGAGGGGCTGTTCAGTGATCCCGATTTGGTCGGGGACCAGCAAGCCAATTGCGGAAGCCAAGGCATATTCGGCAACAATTTCATTCCGTTTGGCGTTAATCAAGGCGATTTGCGCGTCGCGCACGGCCTGATCGGCATCAAGCGCATCTAAGATCGTGCGTTCGCCCACATCGGCTTCTTCATGGACGCCAGCTTGCGCGACTTCAGCCGCACGTACTTGGGCCTCGCGGGAGGTCATTTCGGCGCGGGCGGCAGCCAGTCCTTCCCAAGCCCGGACCGCATCTTCACGGGCGGCGCGCCGGGCCTCAAGCACATTCATAAACTTCTGGTTGGCAGTATATTTTGCCTGGCGGACGGTTGATTTTAACGCGCCACCTTGATAGAGCGGGACCGACAAGGACACGCCCACTTGGCCCGCCCGCGCATCATCATAGCCCAATCCAACCGGATCACGTGTTAGGCTACCCCCGGCTTTGAGCGCAATTTCTGGGAGTAGCGCGCCCAAGGCAACTTTGACATTTTGTTCAGCGGCAACGCGTAACGCTTCAGCCATCAACACGTCTGAATTCTGTGTTTCGGCCATTTTCACGGCCTCATCAACCTGGGCCGGGAATTGGAATGTTGAACGCGGCAGAACCAGACGTTCGGGCAGTCGCCCCACAAGTTGTTCAAAAACCGCGCGCGCTGCCCGTAAATTACCGTTGGCCGTGGTTAAGTCAGCTTCGGCTTGCGCCAAACGAAATTCCGATTGCGACACATCGGTGCGCGTAATATCGCCCAAGCGGAATCGATCCTGCGCCGCGCGCAATTGCCGTGCAATCACATCGCGGTTACGTTCGTTCACGCCGACATTGGCCTGGGCACTTAAGACATCCATATAAGCCTGGGCCGTCCGGAACAGGATGAGGCGTTCGGTACTGGCCAAGATGGCAAGTTGCGCATCGACTTCGGCATTTGCGCCACGCACACCAGCCAAGGTGCGCCCGCCACGGTACAAGGGTTGAACCAGCGCAACGCTCGCTGATTTTTCAAGCGCACCCTCGCTTTCGCCCGGATCTGTTTTAATCCCTTTATACGTCACATCGACGGCGGCGCTGACATCCGGTTGCCAATAGGCGGCGGCTTGAGGTTTTTTCTCGAACGCGGCCTTCACCTCGGCGCGTGCGGCGCGTAACGTGGGGTTACTTAAATAGGCATCGTGAAGCGCGTCGGTAATCGAGAGCGTCTCGGCGCCCGCGCCTGCGCTTTTAATCAACGTATCAATGACTCGTTCCGTTTTCTCGATCGATATTTTTTTCGTGCGCTCGATTTTCTTTTGCTGGATTGTATCCGGGGCAGCCATCGCGGCGGCCACATCATCAATGAGTTTTGATACATCATCGGGGTCTTGTCCGGTGTCTGGCAGATCCGGGGCAGGGGGCGGCGCCAATTTTTCGCGCGCAACGGTGACGTCTTTTTTTACGGGCGACTTTTCTTGAGCCGGGGCGACCAAATCATCCGGGGTGATGGCCGTGCGCGGCGTTGGTGTTTGTTTCTCTTGGACGGCGGCGGCGGGGGGAGCAACGTCCTTATCCGTTGCGGCAAGGGCAGGCGCGGGCGTTGTTTTCTGTTCGGCCAGGTTTGCCGTTTTCTTTTTATCCGCCTGTTTTTTCTCGGCTTTTTGAACAGGGGCAGCCCTTTCAGTCACCACAGGCGTATCCGCGACGATCGATTTTTTGGCGGGTTTCTTTTTCTCTGCCGGGGCCGATGTCACAACAGGCAAACGTGATTCGGGAATAACAACTTGGGCCCCGTCTTTTTCCTTTTCCGTCGCGCGATGGAGCACATCCCCAATCATCATGGGCGGAGGCGGGGCCGACCCATCCCCGGCATAGGCCAAAGGTACGGCCGCGCAGCCGCTCGATAAAAGCAGGGCCATGATGATTGTGCGGGCAGGTCGGGTCGTGTGTGTTGTCATGTGTCAGTACCGTTCTATCCGCGGGTCAATCGTCAAGGCCCAGGCATCCATACCCCCCGACATGGATTTTGCGCAAAACCCCTGGGCACAGAGGAACTCAGCCGCTTGTAACGAGCGGCGGCCATGGTGGCAAATCGTAATAATGTCGCGTGCGCGGTCGAAAAGAGAGATTTTTTCAGGCAAGGTATCAAGCGGAATATTGCAGGCCCCCGGGACACTGCCCCGCGCGAACTCATCGGGGGTGCGTACATCCACCAAAAGAGCGTGAGTTGTTTCCTGGCCGCCATTCAAGCCAGCCTGCACATCCTTTGGGGTTAAACACACAACCGCACGCATCAATCATTCAATCCTAAAAAATCGCCCGAATGATATCAGGCAAAAGAAAAATGGGGCTGTGGCGCACAGCCTGGAAGATAAGGCGCCCACGCATCAAAGAGCGGCAGCGCCGAGACATGGCCATTATCCGCCTTTTCAAGACAGACGGCTTGACCGGTCGGGGCCCCGTTTTCAACGACAATCGCCACTAATCGTCCCCCACGCTGCAACAAATGTGCCAGTCCATAGGGGATGGCATCGACCGCGCCCTGGACCAAGATTCCGTGATAGCCATCGGGCGTTGGGATGCCTTGACGTAAATCGCCAGATTTCCGGGTGGCCCGGTTGCATTTTAAAGCTGCCATCGCGGCGGTATAGAGCGCATCAAATTGCGGATCTGGTTCAATATCTGTAACATCCGCCCCTAAATACGCCAAAATGGCGGCGGCATATCCACTGGTTCCGCCCAGGCTTAATATTTTTGCGCCGGGCTCAACCTGTAACGCATCAATCATACGGGCCAAGACCCTGGGTTCTAAAAGAAAACGGCCCGCTCCCATGGGGACGGTACTGTCGGTATACGCCCCTGCCTGGGCGGCTTTCGGAATAAAAATTTCGCGCGGAATTGCCGTAAACGCACCAAGAAGACGCGGGGCCGTTACGGCATTCGGCGCAAGTTGCGATTCTACCATGTGACGGCGTGCAATATTGTATTTTGACATATTCTTTTTTCCAGGCAGAAGGCAAGAATCAGCGGGCCGTTCCGACCCAACTACTCTATCTATATATCTGAAATTCGGGGCTTGGTCAAAACCTGTGGATAAAATGGGGGTAAGTTGGTATTACCCTGCCGCGTGCCGGGAAAGGGCAATGTCCGGATTTATATCATCCTCAACATATTTCAACCGGCGATAACTTAAGGCTTCGGCCACGTGGCGGGTCGCCAGGATATCGGGGCCGCCGTCCAAATCAGCAATTGTGCGTGCCACGCGGAGCAAGCGGAAATATCCCCGTGCGGACAGGTTCCATTTTTCGGCGGCCTTGTGCATCATCGATTGCGCGGCGGGGTCCATATGGGTGACGGATTCCAGTGCGTCCCCTTGTAAATGCGCGTTTAATCCGGTCGCTGGGCCACCCTCTAATGTCTCTGACCGCGCGGTTTGGAGGGCACGCGCGGCCGTGACGCGCGCACGGACCGGGGCCGATGCCTCGCCATTCGGCAAAGATGTCAGTTCAGAAACCGGCAAGGCGGGCACGTCAATCTGCATATCGATCCGGTCCAAAAGCGGACCAGAGAGTTTATTTTGATAGTCCATTCCGCATTTCGGCGCGCGCGTACATTCCTGGGACGGATCACCCAAATACCCGCAACGACACGGATTCATGGCCGCAACCAATTGAAAACGCGCAGGGAAAGTCGCGTGTTGATTGACCCGCGCAATGACCGCCTGGCCTGTTTCCATGGGCTGACGCAGGGATTCAAGGGCATCGCGCGCAAATTCGGGCATTTCATCCATGAACAAAACGCCATGATGGGCAAGCGATATCTCACCGGGCTTGACGCGGTGCCCGCCCCCGACAAGCGCTGGGAGTGACGCCGAATGATGAGGATCGCGGTAGGGACGCGTGCGGATCAATCCACCCTCGGGCAAGGTGCCGGCCAAGGAATGAATCATCGAGACTTCCAATGCTTCACGCGCCGAAAGGTCGGGTAAAATTCCTGGTAAACAGGCGGCAAGTAAAGATTTCCCGGCACCCGGGGGCCCAATCATCAAAATATTATGGCCGCCCGCTGCCGCAACCTCAAGCGCGCGGCGCGCCGTTTCCTGTCCCCGGACGGTCGATAAATCTGGGCCAGTTTGCAGCGGGGCGGCGGCCATTTGCGCCTCGGGCCGTTTTAAAACTTGTTGCCCTTTAAAGTGATTGATCAAATGAAGCAAATGCGCGGGCGCAAGAATGTTTAAATCGCCGGCCCAGGCGGCCTCGCCCCCACAGGCCGCGGGACAGATGATTCCCAAATCATGCGCCGCTGCGTGAAGAGCGGCGGGTAAAACCCCGGTGCTTGCGCGGCACCCGGCATCGAGCCCAAGTTCCCCAAGGGCAATATATTCCCCAAGTTCACTTGCGGGTAAAACACCCATCACCGCCAAAACCCCAAGCGCAATGGGCAAATCAAAATGAGAGCCTTCTTTGATCACATCGGCAGGGGCAAGGTTGACCGTCACGCGTTTTGCGGGAATTGCGATGCCCATGGCGTGCAGGGCCCCGCGGACGCGTTCGCGGCTTTCGCCCACCGCCTTATCGGGCAGGCCTACAATATTGAACGCCGGAAGCCCTGGTAATAATTGGACTTGAACATCGATATCTTGAACATCAAGGCCTTGAAAGGCGACGGTGCGGATGGTGGCGACCATGATTTGTTCCCTATTTGTACTTATCCGACAACCGTGTTATCGCATGGGCGGGACGGCGCGTCAACCCGGGATTTCTCCCGTGATCGCCATTTGGGGTTCGCATTTGGTGTGATCCCCTTGCGCGATCGATAACGCCCAGAACAGGGCGACAAAGCCCAAAAGACAAAGGACGGCGCCAAAACGTCCAGCAAAAGAGCCAGCCTTGCCCCTCTTTTTGCGGGCAGTAAAGGCCGCGTCGGCGGCAGCGTTCGGGTGCAATACCTTGATAAAGCTGTCATCCGAGACCCATTTCAAGATATCGTCTTCATTCAGCATATCCCCGGCGACATAGGCCTTGACGACCTGGGTCAGGATGGACGCTTGCGCGGGGGTGAGATGCACGAATTGCAGGCCTAAAACCTTGCTCGCGTGGTCATAATGGCGCACGCGGCCGGTCAGGCGAAAATGAAGCACGACCCCATCAAAGGGGAGTAATAATCGCACCGGAATCTCGGCGGCGTCGCCATAGTTCCGGGCGATTCCTTCAACCCCCACGCCGCCTGGGGAAAGATCGCGGACCGGGAAAGCCTCACCCTCCAGATGAACTCGCGCGGGCATTTTAAGCCGCAGGAAATCGCGTTGAACCTGGGTATCGCGGGCAGCCATTTGAAAAGGCATGGAAGGGGTCCTTGTTGATCAGGGAGACCCCGGGCGGGCCGGGGGATACCCTATGGTAGCTTGCAGGCCCGCCGGAATCAAAGAAATATTCAATCTGACCGGTGGAGGACGCAAAAAACCCCTTGACGAAAAAAGACCTTCCCCCTATCTTGCCCGCACGTTTTCGGGCAACAAAGATGTTCTGGACGTTTAGTGACTGCGTAGCTCAGCCGGTAGAGCACCCGACTTTTAATCGAGTGGTCGTGGGTTCGATCCCCACCGCAGTCACCATTATTTTCTTGCCGATATTCATTTTCTTTCTTAGATATACACTATAAATACCTGAATTTATTAAAGAAATCAGAGTACCTGTGATTTATTGACATAGATATTTATTTTTGATATTTTTCGGCGTTTCCAATTAAAGAAACACAGGGGCGCGACATGATTGACACCACAAAAACAGAAGTACCAACCCGGAGAGAGTTGACTTATTTTTCAGGTAATAGGGCTTTTCGTGCGTGGCAGGTCTATGCTCCAAACATAGATGCAGAGCGTTTATTGAGAAATCTTTCGGATGATCTTCCAAAAGATCCTTGGCTTCCTATGGAGATGGAAGATTATTTTTTGGTGCTTTCCGATCTTGCCGCCGTTGCCGCGATTGCACATCATGACGGAGAGATTGAGCCCTTCCGTGCTGTTTGTGCGCTCGCATCCTCTGTTGAAATGGCAAATAGTTATAGCCTTCCGGCGACTGGACCATGTCAAAAGTACGGGAAAGAAATTATTCGCTTATGTACACATTTTGTCGATGCTTGTGCAATCACTGTGGAAACCTTGCCGGAAAGGGATTTGGACTTGGATGAGCGTAATCAGCCGAATGGAGCAATTCACAATATTGTTGATATCGTTCGTGATTTATCCTCTTTATCCATGAAATTTAACGGAACAGTTTTTGAAAGCCCCCATATCCGTGTTGTTCGAATGAGTGATGGCCGTGCACTCGATGCTGTTCTTTTTAAACCAGATGATGACTCAGAAATGCTTGTTCTGGGGGACGTCGTCGTGACCTATAGCGACGCAGTTGAGGCTGTTCGCGCCTTGGGTGGGTTAAATCCTGCCGGGCCGAGATAAGACGGGCGCTCTTGATCTGTACATAATCAATTAAAACGTTCTTAAGAGGCCGCAGGCACAATAGGATCTGACAGATTCCTTTTGCCTTTTTTACGCGCGAGAAACGCACGTCTCATGAAACTCGTTGGTATCCTTTTAATTTTTGTCGCCACATGGGGCGGGTTCTTGATGGCGGCGGGCGTCGAACACGGCCTTGCGATTATCACGGGCGTGATCATGAAGGCGTTTTTGCCGGAATTTACGATTATCATGGGCTGCGCCATTGCTGCTTTTTTAATCGGGAATTCCATGCACACGATCAAGGCGGTGGGGGGTGGGTTAAAATGCCTGGTGAAGCCTTCCGCCCACAGCAAGCAATCCTATATCGAACTTTTGTCGATGCTGTTTACGGTGTTCAAGATGGTGCGGTCCAAGGGATGGCTGTCGATTGAACAGCATATCGAGAACCCCCATGAAAGCGAGATGTTCAAGCAATTCCCGGAATTCCATCATGATCACCACGCGACCGTGTTTCTGTGCGATTATCTCAGGATCATTTCTTTAGGGAATGAAGACGCCCGGATTATCGAAGCGTTGATGGATGAAGAAATCGAAACAATCACACAAGATCAAATGCATCCCGGCCACGCGGTGCAAAGCATGGCGGACGGTATTCCGGCGCTTGGGATTGTGGCCGCCGTGCTCGGGGTCATCAAGACGATGGGGTCGATTAACGAACCCCCGGCGGTTCTTGGGAAAATGATTGGGTCGGCGCTGGTTGGAACGTTTTTGGGGGTGTGGCTGTCCTATGCCATGATTGCTCCTCTTGCCAGTGCCATTAACGGCAAAGCCGAAACGGCGATCATGTATTTTAAATGTATGAAAGTCGGGATCATCGCCTTTTTGAACGGCGCGGCACCCCAGGTGGCGGTGGAATTTGCGCGTAAATTCCTGCCCCATGATGTGCAACCGACCTTTCAGGAACTTGAAGCCGCGATCAATAACCTGCCCGCGCCAAGTTAATAAAGGGACCCGACGCACATGGCCAAGGATAAAGGCGGAAAAGACGGCGACGCGAAACAGCCGATTTTTGTTATCAAGAAAATCAAAAAGGCGGGTGGGCACCATGGCGGCGCGTGGAAGGTGGCGTATGCCGACTTTGTGACCGCCATGATGGCGTTCTTTTTGCTGATGTGGTTGCTGAATGTCACGACTGAAGAACAAAAGTTGGGGATTTCAAATTTCTTTGACCCGAACCCGCAAATTTCTCAAAGCCAAAGCGGTGCGGGCGGAATGCTTGGGGGGTTGTCGATGGCGACGCAGGGAGCGCGATCGACCGATCTGAACAATCCGATGCCGTCGCCCGTCCTGGCCCAGCCTGAAAAAAATCCAAAAATGGGCGAACCTGATGTTGATTTGAAGAAAGTAGAACAAGAACGCCTGGATCAAGAAGTGGCGCGGCGCGAAGAAGAAGAATTTGAAAAGGTCAAAAAAGAAATTGAGGCGGCGATGAACGCGTCGCCGGAACTGAAAGAAATGATGAAAAACGTAGTTGTCGATATGACACCCGAAGGATTGCGGATTCAAATTGTGGATCAAGAAGGCGCGGCCATGTTTGAATCGGGCAGCGCCAAGATGCTCGATAAGACCGATAAATTGATGCGGATGGTCGCGGGTGTGATCAAAACCATGCCGAACCAAGTCTCGATCCGGGGGCATACCGACGGCGTGCCGTACAAGGGTGCAAACCCGGAATATACGAACTGGGAACTTTCGGTGGACCGTGCGAATGCCAGCCGCGTGGCGTTAACTGTGGGTGGCGTGCCGCCCTCGCGCGTGGCGAACGTTGTGGGTAAGGCCGATACAGATCACTATATTAAGGATAAAGCCACCGATCCACGGAACCGTCGTATTTCGATTATCCTGCTTCACGAAAAACAAACCAACACGGCCGGGGCGAATGCCAGTTCCGGTAAGGGCGGCGTAGGCGCCGGCGCACCAAAAGTCGCGGACCCGGGATATAAAGTCACCCCGGGTGCCGTGCAGTTTCCGTGAGATAATAGTTAATTCATAGAGGCTTTTACAGTTGGGAAAACATGCACTGGGGAACTGGGGACTGTTTTTATAGCATCATCCAAGTAACTATCAAACTGCCATATTCCAGAAAGTTGACTTTTAACCTCATCCAAACTGGGACGGCATTGCAAGCCCAGTTCCGCTATATCTTGGCCAAGATATGTAGCCAAAACGATTCTTTCTCCTGATTTTTCTGCGTTAAGACTGTAAATCTGTTGTTCAACAGCGCCCGCGAATCGTTCGCAAAAAAGAAGTAACGCGAGTAGAGATTTGTCTTTTGACGCCTCAATTCCTCGACTAATCCAACGTTCCCTAACTGAAAAATCCTGAAAAGTAAAAGGGTCGTCGAAATTCCCATTCACGCAAAGACGAATACCATGCATGCCTTGGGGGTCTTTTGGGAACTTGTGATTTATAGCCATTTTCTTTGATCTCTTTCGTTTAGAAGAGAACAATAACGCATATATAAGAATATGTCAATATTTAAGGCTGATGAAGGAGGGGCTAAGCGGATTAAATTTAGAAATAACCATACCACTTTTCCATCTCCCTTAAGGGTAGGAGGGAAAAAGCGGCCCTTAAAATTTGTTACTCTTCGGAAACCCATTGGGGGGCAGCTTGCCCGCCTGCGCGCGGGTGCCAAGCCAGGGTTTCATATCAGAGACAGTCACCGTTTTGGACCCGGACGTGAATGTCACCCCGGTTTTAAGGGTGAACGCCTGGGCATCGCTGAACGCGCCGTCTGCGTATTTTTGCAAAATCACGCCCTTGCCTTTCCCCATTTCGGGGATTTGTTCCAAGGGGAACACGCTCATTTTGCGATTGGTGCCGATGATACAGAGGTGATCGGCGTCTTTCGGCAGGGCCAGGCACGCGGCAATTTCGGCCTGTGCCCCCAGGGTCATGATCTGTTTTCCGTTCTTGGTCTGGGCAAGACAATCCACCCCGCGCACAATGAATCCAACGCCATCGGTCGAAATCAATAAATAGCGCGCGTTTTCGTCATAGGCAGACATGCGGACCACATCGGCGTCGCCCATATCGACCATCAGTTTAACAGGTTCGCCAAATCCGCGTCCGGGCGGCAATTTATCCGCCTGAATCGTGTAAAAACGTCCATTTGTGGCGCAGAGGAGGAGTTTATCGGTGGTCATCGCGGAGAAAATAAATTTGCCGCGGTCGCCCTCTTTGTATTTCAAGTCATCGGGGTTGATCTCATGCCCCTTCATCGCGCGGATCCATCCCTTGTCCGAACAAATGATCGTCACGGGTTCTTTGGTGGTCAGGACCTCATCCAGATTTTCAAGGACAGCAGGGGCGGGCGCGGTGGCGATACGGGTGCGGCGCCGACCCAGGGGCGATTTCGGGTCATACGCCTTTTGGAGCGCACCGATCTGCCGCCCAATTTCGGACCATTGGCGCGTTTCAGAGGCGAGAAGTTTTTCAAGTTTGTCTTTTTCTGCCGACAGATCATCATGTTCCCGCCGGATCTCCATCTCTTCCAGTTTGCGCAACGACCGCAGGCGCATGTTTAAAATGGCTTCGGCCTGGTTATCCGTTAATCCAAACGCCTTCATCAGTTTGGGTTTGGGCTCATCTTCTGTCCGGATGATTCTAATGACCTTGTCGATGTTCAGATAAACGATCAGATAGCCCTCAAGCACTTCGATCCGTGCGGTCACACGGCCCAGGCGGTGATTGGACATGCGGACCAAGACATCGCGGCGGTGGTTTAAAAACGCCCGTAAGACATCACGGAGCGGCATCACCCGCGGCACGACGCCGTTATCCAGCACGTTCATATTCAAGGCAAATTTAATTTCAAGATCAGTCGCGCGGAACAACGTCTCCATCATCAAAGTTGCATCCACATTGCGGGATTTTGGCACCAGAACGACGCGCACGTCTTCGGCACTTTCATCTCGAATATCGTCCAGAAGCGGAAGTTTTTTATCCAGCAAAAGATTCGCAATCTGTTCGATCAATTTCGATTTTTGAACTTGATACGGAATTTCGGTGACGATGACCTGGTATCCGCCGCCTTTTAATTCCTCAACCTGCCAGGTGGCGCGGAGGCGGAAACTGCCCCGCCCGGTTTGATAGGCGGTCAGGATATTTTCCTTGGGTTCAATCAGAACGCCGCCCGTTGGAAAATCTGGCCCCGGGATGCATTTCACGAGTTCCTTGTCGGTGGGTTCATGATCCAGCATCAAGGTGAGCGCGTCGCAGATCTCGGCGACATTATGCGGCGGAATATTGGTCGCCATGCCGACGGCGATGCCGGAGGACCCGTTGGCGAGAAGGTTCGGAAAATTGGCGGGTAGGACGATCGGCTCCATCGTGTCGCCGTCATAGGTATAGCGAAAATCAATCGCGTCTTCGCCAATCCCGTCCAAAAGGCGCATGGCGGTGTCCGTCAGCCGAGCCTCGGTATAGCGCATGGCGGCGGCGTTATCGCCGTCAATATTGCCGAAATTGCCCTGGCCATCGACCAGAGGATAGCGGACCGAAAAATCTTGGGCCAGACGGACCAGAGCGTCATAAACCGATTGATCGCCGTGTGGGTGAAACTTACCAATCACATCCCCGACCACGCGGGCAGATTTCTTGGGCGCGTCCTTGGGGTCAAGTTTTAATTCGCTCATCGCGAATAAAACACGGCGGTGAACAGGTTTTAATCCGTCGCGTACATCGGGCAAGGACCGCGACATGATGGTGGAGAGGGCATAGGACAAATACCGATCGGCTAGAAGCGTGCGCAGCGGTTGGTCAATCACTGCGTCATGGGGTGGACGTGCCGGAGGAGGGGATGTGCGTGCCATGTGCTATAGTAAAAAGATTCTTTGATCTTTGGGTTTATTCTGGCGCGTATCATCAAGGGTTTTCAGGAAAGGATCAAGGGCAATCTCGAGAAACAAATAGTAGGCAGGTTTATCCTCTCACCCTCCTATCGGGTTTTTGCATTTTCGTGGGCTTCCCCCTCTGGTTGTCTAATCAGGAATATAGACCTATATAAATAAGATCACTTTGTGGCCGGTCCGTTACTTTAGGGCACCAGCGATTATAGGTTTAATCCCAGAAGGCGCAGTCGTTGGGCGTAGACCCGCGGTCCCTACTCCCGGAGATTGTAAAGAGGCCGAGATTTCAGGGGGGAGACCCGGATGATCGGGCCTCACATAAAGCCCGCGTTGATTTTCAAGCGGTTTTAATTTGTCGGTGATCCCAATCGTCGTTTCCGCCCCGCCCATGAAGAGAAATCCGTCCTGGGCCATTTGTAGGCTCATGCGGTTCAGGACCTGACCTTTTGTTTTTTCATCGAAATAAATCAGGACGTTACGGCAGAAAATAACATCAAAATTCCCAAGCGCTTTCATATCGGAAAGGAGGTTAAAATTGCTGTATTTGATCATCCCGCGAATATCATCCGAGATTTGCCATTTATCTCCCACCTGTTTGAAATATTTCATGAGATGGGTAATGGGCAAGCCGCGCTGGACTTCAAATTGCGAATAACTGCCCGCGCGGGCGAGATCGAGGGCTTCATCACTGATGTCAGTGGCGATGATTTCGATGGTCGTGCCGCGCCAGAGGGATTCTTTCTCACGTAATACCATGGCGAGGGTATAGGGTTCCTGGCCTGTCGAGGCGGCCGCACACCAAATGCGTAGTTTTCGCGTTGTTTTCATCCGTGCCGGGTGAAGTGTCGGAAGGACGACATTTTCAAAAAGGGTGAATGGTTTTTGATCACGGAAGAACGATGTTTCGTTCGTCGTCATCGCCTCGATAATATCTTTGATCAAGTTTTTATCAGGCATGCCGCGCAAGGCGACTGTCATGGCATCGATATCGGCGAACGCCCATTTTTTGGCAATCGGCGTTAAACGGGAATCAAGGAGATAGGTTTTATCCGGTGTGACAACCAACCCTGACTTTTCGTACAGTAGCTTTTGATAGAGGTCGAAATCACTTAACTTGACACCCATTATATACTCCTAGCGCATCATCACGGTGCGGTAAATCATCGGGCCGATATCTTGAAGCGGTAAAACAGCATGACACAGACCGCCCGTCGCAACCGTGCCGGGCATGCCCCAGACAACGGATGTGGCCTCATCCTGGGCAACCAGTCGTGCGCCCATTTCCACCAATTCCTTGCTACTTAAATACCCGTCCGACCCCATGCCGGTCAAGATGACCGCGAGGATACGGTTTTTATAGATTTGCGCGAGCGACCGGAACATCGGATCGACCGCCGGTCGGCAGAAATTTTCTGGGGGATCCTGGTTTAAACGGATTGTTGGTTTCCCGTCTTCTAACTTGATCGTCATGTGGTTGCCGCCGGGCGCGATGTAAACCTGACCGGGTTGAAGTGTTTCGCCCTCGAGCCCTTCGCCAGCGGGGAGGCCCGTGTTTGCCGTAATGTGCTTTGCCAGCATCGCGGTGAATGTGGGCGGCATGTGTTGCGTAATGACAATGGGGACGTCGATATCCTTGCAGGATTTGAGGACGGTAAAGAGGGCCGGGGGGCCGCCCGTCGAGCTACCAATCGCGACGATTGCGGGCTTGCCAGAAAAGGCGGAACGGGGATCGCGTAGGGCGATCGTCTTGTTTTGTCCAAATTGAACGATCGGCACGCCGGTCTTTTTTGTACGCTCAACCTCCTCGGTCGCGGGGGCGGCGGTTGAGAATTTCTTTGACGCGCGGGCGATTTGTTTGACCATATGGATCAGGTTCTCTTTAAATTCTCCGCCGCTTGAGATAATTGTCCCCGCTGCGGTTGGTTTGGCAATCGTATCGGCCGCGCCCATCGAGAGTGCCTTCATCGTGACATCCGCGCCCTTGAGAGAGAGTGTAGAACAGATGAGAACACGGGCGCCAGGGGCCGCCTTGAGGATCAAGGGCAGGGCGGTTAAGCCATCCATCACCGGCATTTCAATATCGAGGATAATGATATCCGGGGGAGTCGACATTTTTTTTAAGGCATCAAGGCCTTGCTGCCCATCAGATGCCGTTGCGACAACCCGGATTGAGGGATCTTCTTCAAGGACGCGCGATAAAAGTCCGCGGACAACCGCCGAGTCATCAATCAACATGACAGAGACAACAGGCGCAGAATTGGATGTCGTTGTGGGCATAAGCGCTCCCGGTAAGAATGGTCTTTTGTGTAAAAAACCAGTGTTTTTATTTCTTAGAGTAGGCCGATTTGAGAGAGTTTGTTTTCAACGATCTCTTTATCAAACGGCTTCATAATGTATTCATTTGCGCCGTTTTGCATCGCCTGCATGATATGCGACATATCGTTTTCTGTGGTGCACATCACGACTTTTGGCGCATCACCGCCCGGAAGGGCGCGCATGGCTTGAAGAAATTCGAGACCGTTCATGTTGGGCATATTCCAATCGAGCATCACAAGGGCCGGGAGGCTCTTTTTCACGCTTTCAAGGGCGATGGCGCCGTCTTCGGCCTCCTCACAGATAAAGGTCAAATCCTCGAGGATGCGTCGCGCGACCTTTCGAACAACGCGGCTGTCATCGACAATCAAGCAGGTCAAACCTGGCATAATGGCTCCTTGGTTGTGTTTATCATTCAGAAAGAGAGGCGTTATGGCCGATGCCCGAAAGAAGCTTCGGGACGTCCAGAACGACAAGTAATTGCCCAGAAAGACGGTAGATCCCATCGGATACAGCGCGGAAATACGGGTCAAGTGTACTGGGGTTTGATTCGAAATCCCCGATATTCAGGTTCATGACATCACCCACCTTGTCAAAAATCAGGCTGTAGAGCTCCCCCTCATATTCGACAACGATGCTGACACCCGTTACGTTTTCAGGGCGTTGGGAAAGTCCCAGGCGTTTGCGCATATCAATCGCAGTGACAATCCGACCCCGTAAATTCAAGGAACCAACAATTTCTGGTGGAGCCAGGGGAATGTGTGTCACAGTTTGGGTCCCGAGTACATCTTGGACCTGTAAGATCGGGATGCCAAAAATTTGTTGGTCAAGCATCACGGTCAAAAGTTCATTCGTCTGGGAAATCGACGGCAATGTTTGGTGTATCGATTGAAGCGCGATCTCTTGTGTTGCGGTCATTTACGCGGCTCCTTTTTCAGTCGTAGGCGTCGAATCATTCGATAAAGCATCGGTCAGGGTCGAAAGCAATGTTTCTCGATCAAATTTTGCCACATATTTATTAAAGCCAACTTGATAACCATACTCAATATCTTTTGGTGTGGCGTGCGAGGTCAACGCGACCATGGGGGTATTTGCCCATCGAGACCCATTTTTAACGCGCTTGACGAATTCAAGCCCATCCATTTCAGGCATTTCGATATCTGAAATAATCAGGTCAAATTCTTTGCCATCATCACAAAGTTGCATGGCTTTGACCGCACTATCGAGCACCGTCAAATCATATCCCGCGACCGTGAGGATGGGTGTGAGCATATTGCGGAAGAAGGGGCTGTCATCCACCAACAGAAGTCTACGTTTTGCTGACTTTCCACGAGGATCTCGACTGGATGCATAGGTTTCGTCGTCGTGGTTTTTAAACCAGTTCTGATCCATTTTATGAAGATAATGCGCAACATCGACGATATCAGTGGCCTTCCCTGCAATGACCGTAGACCCCACAAATCCAGGTCGGTCAGAGTTCAGTTGGACATCGAGCGTGTCTTCGATGATATCGACGATTTGATCGACGACCAACCCCAGGGAACGCGTACGGTCGGCAAAGACCAAGATGGACTTTTCCGGCGCGGTCATATCGACCTGATCATTGATGGGTAAGAGGGGCATCAGTTGATTTCGGTATTGGATCAAAAGGCGGCCGCCAGCGTTTTCGATCTTGCTCGTCGAAATGTTTTCCAGTCGAGCAATCAACGACAGAGGGACCGCCATGGGGGCTTGTTTTCCAGCCGTGAACAGGAGGAGGGCCGTTTTTTGGCCGGATGTACTGGCGTGATCAATATTTTGTTTATCGCCTGACGCCTGGGATAGATCGACTTTGCCCATGGCTTTGGCAAGCCCTACCGGATCCAAGATCATAATGACGCTACCATCTCCAAGAATGGTGTTTCCGGAAAAAAGTTCGATGTTCTTGATGATTTTGGCCACAGGTTTGACCACGATCTCTTCGGTGTCGAAAACGCGGTCAACGATAATGCCAAATTGATATCCGCCGACCTGGGTTACAACAATATATTTTTTCCCTTCGGCTAGGGATTGTAAAAGCCCTGCCGAGCCTGCGTGATCACCGCGTAAGCGTAAAAGCTGTTCCAGTGACACAAGGGGAAGAAGCTTGTTGCGTAACCGGAAGAGGGGGGTACCATTGACCATTTCGATCCGGTTTTCCGATTGTGCCGATGTGAGGACAAGTTCGCGGACGGCGAGTTGAGGAATAGCAAAACGTTCCCCAGACGACCCCAGGATCAAGGCATTAACGATGGCCAGGGTCAAGGGGATCTTAATCGTGAAGGTCGATCCCTTACCCTCGACCGAGTTCATTTCGACGGAACCGCCAATTTTCTCGATATTCGTGCGGACAACATCCATCCCAACGCCGCGCCCCGAGACAGAGGTCACTTTTTCCGCCGTTGAAAATCCTGCGCGGAAAATAAATTGCTGGATTTGTTGGACAGACATCGCCTCAAGCTCGTCGGGCGTGGCCAGATTGTTCGCGATGATTTTCTTTTTAATCTTGTCGAGTGGCAGGCCTTTCCCATCATCTTCGATTTGGATGATGATATGTCCGCCCTCGTGGAAGGCACGTAGCACAATCGTACCGATTTCCGTTTTTCCCTTGCCTAATCGGTCCGCTGGGACTTCGATTCCGTGATCGGCAGAATTACGGACCATGTGGGTCAAGGGGTCTTTGATCATATCCAAGACTTGGCGGTCAAGTTCGGTTTCTTCCCCGACCATTTGAAGGTCGATCTTTTTGCCAAGTTCCTTGGCCAAATCACGGACAATACGGGGGAGTTTTGACCATGCGCTGCCGATCGGCTGCATCCGGGTTTTCATGACGCCTTCTTGAAGATCCGACACCACGTGGTTTAACCGTTGCAACGGCCCCGAAAATTCACTGTCCTTGCGGTTCCGCACGGTTTGGAGAAGTTGGTTACGGGTCAGGACCAATTCCGACACCATCGTCATCAGGTTTTCAAGGACATCCACGTTCACGCGCAAGCTTTGGCCGGCAATTGCTGATTCTTTGGTTTCTTTTGATGCGGCGGCGACATCTGTGCCATGAGATTCTGGTTCTGGCGTATGGGTTTCTGGTTTTTGTTCTGGTGCAACAGGAGCCGCCGCTACTTCCTCGCGCGGCGCTGTCGCAACGGGTTCGGGCGCCGCAGATGGTGTTGGTGCTTCTGCGGTCTCCGCCCCTTCGCGCCCCTCATAAACAGCATCCAAACGGACGGTGAGATCCGTATCATTTCCTTCGGGTTCATGCCCGTTCATTTCAAGCTCAGCCAGCAAATAACGCACGCGGTCAAGGGATTCAAGGATCAGCGAGACATAGGCCGGGGTCACCCCCAGATCGCCATCACGGAATCGACCCAGCACGTTTTCGGCGCGGTGCGCGACCGTTTCAAGCCGCGGCAGCCCCAGGAAACCACACGTCCCCTTGATGGTGTGCATCAAGCGAAAGATATTCGAGAGAAGGTCGCGGTCATTCGGATTTTGTTCCAACCGAATGAGATCGTTATCAAGCGCCGAAAGGCTTTCGTTGGTTTCAGTCAGGAATTCGACGATTAAATCATCCATGGGATTCTCCCGCAGTAGAGATCAAAAATGAAGGCGACACAATTTTAAGTGTGCCGTGCATAACGTTAATTCTTCGTTAGCACCCTTCTACCACACATTCGGATATCTCCCAAGAGGACGGCGTACGGAATAGACATACCGGGTCATGGGGAGTGTGGATCGTTTTGTAATACAGAAAATAAATCTTAACGAATTAAAGAGGAAATTCCGGCATGATTTATAAACCGGAAGAACTCTGTTCCAAAGCCTTTTGCACACCCCGAAGGAATCTGCGTGATGTCATCGAACCAAGATTTTTCCTCCTCTCTGGACCCCGTGAAGACCTATGGAGAGGTCATGCCCGATGCGGCAAAGAAAAAAGTTGATGAGACGATTGCAAATCTGCCGGCCCGTCAATCGCAAATGCTTGCGAAAATTCACGAAGCCAATATGTACAAAGGCGGCGGGAATGTGTTGCGCCTTGGCGACCGGCTGATTGAACGCGGCCTGATTACCCAGGAGCAATTGAAAGTCGCGCTTGAAGAAAAGCGCATGACCGGAAAAATGCTGGGCGAGGTCTTGGTCGATCTCGAATTTATTACCGAATCGGTTCTTTCCGAGGTTTTGGCCGAGGCGGCAGGATACGAGGTTTTTGACGCCAAATCGACCATTGTTGATGGCGAAGCCCTGGCGCTTTTGACCAAGGAAGAGGCGACGAAGATGCGCGTCTTGCCGATCTCTTTGATTGAAAATGAATTGATGGTGGCGATGGCGGACCCGCACGACGTGGTGACGCTTGATAAATTACGCCGTACGTTGCCCAAGGGCATGACATTTCGTCCTTTGGTCACAACGCCGTCGGTGGTGGCCGAGGCGATTGATGCCGCCTATGGGTATTCAAGCGATGTCGAAGCCATTTTATCCGAAATGGACCGGAGCGAGGTTGATGATCTGACGAAGATTCCAGAGCAGGAAATCTATGCCCACCCAGTTGTGCGCTTGGTCAATTCATTGGTATCTGAGGCCGTCAAGATTGGTGTTTCCGATTTGCACTGGGAACCCGAAGAAAACTTTGTGCGTCTGCGGTATCGTTTGGATGGGGTGCTTTATACGGCGCAAATCATTCATAAAAAGCACTGGGGCGCGATTGCTCAGCGCATCAAAATTATGTCCGATATGAATATCGCGGATAAATTGTCCGCTCAGGATGGGCGGTTTGAAGTCAAATTCGGCCCGCGGTCGGCGGATTTTCGTGTGAGTGTTTTGCCGACCGTGTTTGGCGAAAATATCGTCATGCGGGTCTTGGACCGCACGGCCAGTATTCTGCCGCTTGAAAAACTCGGGTTCTCTCCGCATAACATGGAGAAAATCAGATGGGCGCAGACTCGACCCGAGGGAATTATTATCGTCACGGGGCCAACGGGGTCAGGAAAATCGACGTCGCTCTATTCCATGATTAACGCGATCAATAACGTTGAGGTGAATATCCAGACGCTTGAAGATCCGGTTGAGTATTCATTGCCGATGATACGTCAAACGGCTGTGCGGGAAGGGGTTCTTGAATTTGCAGACGGGATCCGCGCGATGCTCCGTCAGGATCCTGATATTATCTTTATCGGTGAAATTCGTGATGGGACGACCGCTGAAATGGCGCTCAAAGCCGCGATGACGGGGCACCAGGTGTATACGACCTTGCATACGAACGATTCATTTGGGGCAATCCCGCGTTTGCTTGATTTGGGGTTAAAGCCGGGGATGATCGCCGGAGCCATTATTGCTGTGTTTGCCCAGCGTTTGGCGCGACGTCTGTGCCCCACATGCCGTGAACCCTATACCCCAGATCATGAACGGTGCAAGTTATTGGGGCTTGATCCGGATCATCCGCCAATGATTCACCGTGCCAAAGAAGGTGGGTGCAGTATGTGCCGGGGGCAGGGGTATAAAGGCCGAATCGCCTTGGCGGAAATCCTGGCCTTTGAAGAAGAACTTGACGAAATTGTGGCCCGTAATGGCACAAAGGCCGAGCTAAAAAAGAAAGCTGTCGAAAAGGGTTTTAAAAGTATGAAAGATGATGCTATTCTGAAAATCCTAGAGGGCATCACGTCCTTCGAGTCGGCGGCGACCTGCGTCGACTTTACCCGTTAAGTCTTTCATCGATCTTCTTTGGAGCCGCAATCGTGCAGCGTTTCAAGTATAGAGCTATTAATCAAAAAGGACGTCCCGTTCGCGGTGTTTTGGCGGCGGCGAACGAGAATGATTTGTTCCGCCAGTTGCAAGCGTCTGGTCTTGAACTGATTGATGCGTCTCCTGTTGGGCGCGGCGCGGAGCGGATGCCGGCGTTCTTGCGCAAGCAAAAAGTGCGTGTGCGGGATCTCATCCAATTATTTACCCATCTGGAACAATTACAAAGTGCCGGCGTGCCGATGCTTGATTCGCTGGCCGATATTCGCGATACAACCGAGAATACGGCGCTTAAAGACATTATGACCGAGGTATATCGTGAAGTGTCGGAAGGGACATCCCTTTCCGAAGCGTTGGCCATGCACCCCAAGGTTTTTGTGAATTTATATATTTCACTGGTGAAAGCTGGGGAAGAAACCGGGGATTTGCCCTTTACGTTTCGCGAATTGCTCAAATACCTCTACTGGGTGGACGACATGCAGTCCAAAATTCGTAAAGCGACGCGCTATCCGACGATTCTTTTGTTTGCCGTGATTATTACGATTTCGGTCATGATGGGCTATGTCGTGCCGCAAATCGTCGACTTCATCAAGAATATGGACCAGGAATTGCCTTGGTACACCACATCGTTGATGGCGACATCGTCGTTCTTTGCCAAATGGTGGTATTTGATTATTGCGTTTCCGATTTTGCTGTTTGTGGGGTATAAATTTATGCGCCGCGGGTCGGATAGCTTTGCGTTCACAATGGATTCTCTGTGGCTGCGGACGCCTGTCGCTGGACCGCTCATTCGTAAAATTAGTATCGCGCGTTTTTGCCAGACATTTGGTGCCTTGTATTCAAGCGGTATTGATGTGCTCTCCGCGCTACGCGCCTCTCGCGCAACCGTCTCAAACCTTGCATTGTCTGATGCCCTTGAATCCGTGATTGTCTATGTTCAGGCCGGGGAACCCTTGTCCCGGGCGTTTAATTTGTCGGGCGAATTCCCATCTCTTGTCGTTCGGATGGTTAAAATTGGTGAAGAATCAGGTAATCTGACCCCTGTGCTGGAACAAGTCTCTGGATTTTATACAAAAGACGTGGATGAATCGGTACAAGCGATGATCACTTCCATTGAACCCACACTCACCTCTATACTGGGGGCGATGATTCTGTGGATCGCGGCGGGCGTGTTCGGGCCGATCTACGAAATGATGGCGAAACTGGATATCTGAAAGGCTTTTCCTTGCTGGGATCACAAAAGACCGTTCTTGTGTTGTCGGATGACGCGGTGGCTGTCTATACCCCCGTGCGCGGGCGCTTTTCGTTCCTGGGCGATGTAAAATGGGGCGATCCTGATTTTTTGACGGCGCTTTCCGATTTATTGACGTTAAAGGGGCGGTCGCGCCCTGTCATGATTCTTTACGACATGGTGGAGCAATACTACCGTAAAGAAACCGTCCCAAAAGTGGCTATTTTGGACCAACGCCGGGTGATCGAACGTCGGTTGACCGCGGCCTTTCCCAATTATCCGCTCCGTGCATGCCTTGCCTTAAAACCCGACAAAAAGGGTCCGCAAGCGGTTGCTTTGACCGGCGCCGCCGCAGAACGCGCGAATAATAATAACAATCAAGACAGCGGAAAGTCGAATAACAAATCTCCTCTCGCGAATGGCTTGCAATATCTCTTCGCGGCCTTGCCTGATATGGATCAGATTGGGCGACTGACGGACGTCATTCGTCTTTCGATGACGGTTGCAACATCATTATCGCTGTTGCCCATTGAATCGGTCTCGATGGTCCGGCAGTTGTCGCTTGCGCTCAACGATGGTCAATCATCGCCTGATCGATGGATTGTCTTTATGGCCCAGCATCGTGGCGGGGGGTTACGCCAGATCGTCGTGCGGAATGGCGAATTGGCCCTCACGCGTTTGACGCCCATCGTGGATACAGATATTGAACCCGCGAATTGGGCGAGTGAAGTCGCGCAGGAATTTTCGGCGACCATGGGCTACCTCAGCCGATTTGGGTATGGTGCTCACTCGGAATTAGAAGTCATTGCCCTTGGGAATTCCGAAGCGCTTTCTCAGTTACAAAAACAGATTAAATCGACGTATTTTCATGGGATTTCTGTCCGTGAGGCCGCGGCCGCCTTGCGGCTTTCCGTCGATATTGACGCGGATTCGCGTTACGGTGATGTCATCCATGTTGCGTGGTTGGCTCGCAAGATCCGCGTTGTTCTGCCTTTTACATTAAAAGAGCTTGCCTTTGTCTCCCGGGCGCGGATGGCGGCAAAAGCGGTCGCTGGCGTGTTGGCGCTTGCAGCCGTGGGTGCGGTTTCCTATGCCGGATATCAAGGATGGAATTTAATCGTTGCCAATCAGGCTTATGCACAGGCCGAAAATGTTTTAGGAGGTCTTGAAAAAGAATACGCGGCCGAGGTGAAACGCAAAGACGAATTTAGAATTGATGTGAAGCTGGTTCAAGGGTCAATTGTTATTTTTGATCGGCTTGAGAAAAATAAAATTGATATCCTTGATTTTATCCAGGCTCTTGGGCGTGGAGCAGGAAACAATATTGCTTTTGATAAAATTCAAATGGGTTATCAGGTGATTAAAGAAGAAAACCCCGATCCCATGGCGGTTCAGACGATTGAAAAGAAAATATTCGTGGCACAATTGGGGGTCAGTTTTGATCCATCGATCAAGCCAGAAATCGGAAACAAAATGGTCAGCGATTTGCGTGATCGGATTGATGCGGAACTGGATGATACTTATACCGTCACAGTCGATCAATCGGTGCGCGACTTGACGTTCCGTTCTGATTTTAAATATGAAACCGGGCAAGATGTTGAAAATACCGCAAACCAGGGAAATGCACGCCTGGCAGCGACTATCGGAATTAGAAAAAGGCCAATAACAAATGATCAACCTGCTGGGAACTAGGGTCGTTTTATCGATCTTGATTGCGATGGTCGTTCTTGGGGCGGCCGGGTCAAGTCTTTATTATTATCTCATTCCAACGCAGGCACAGGTGCAGCAGGATCAGAGATCGATTGATCTGAAAATCCGGGGAAAGCGGGCTGAAATTGCGCAACTCAAGATCGAATATGATCTGCTGAAGGATCAGATTGTAAAATTCAATATTCTTAAGAAAAAAGGGTTTTTTAACGCCCAAGACCGCGTGACCGCGCGCGAGACGATCGCCCAGTTGACCGAAAAGTCGGAACTGTTGAAAGCCGAATTGAACCTTGCGGCTGCGACGGTTGTTCAGGACCAGAATGCAGAAAGCGCAAAGCATGTCCTTATTTCTGGACCGATGAGTATCAAGATCAGCTCAATTTTAGATCAGAATGTTTTTAAATACATGGTCGCATTACAGAATGTCTTTCCAGGGTATCTTGAATTTAAAGATTTTAATTTTACCCGAAAATATGAACCAGCAGACATTACGGTTCAATCCATCCTTAAAGGGAAACCCCAAGGATTAATTGAGGGAGAGCTTCAATTTAACTGGTGGAGTATGGCCTCACCCGCGCAAATGGAAGCAAACCCCTACTTTAACCCGACGGCGGTGACACCCGTTCCTACTGGAACGACAGACCCCACAAATCCTGGGAATACGATAGGTGGAGGGACACCATAAATGGCAAACTTGTCTCTTTATCTGGCTGTTTTTCTTTCTTGTTTCGGAGTTTTCGTCGTCCGCCCTGTCCTTGCCCAGGAACTGCCTGCAGAAGTAACGGGTTTGGTTCCACCGGAACTTCCTGGGGATAACCCGGCTGCGGACTCTGCAGCCCAAGAAGTCGATATTATTGATTACAATGCCTCAAACGGGATGGCGCCCGAGGAAATTATTTTGCAAAAAGTGGCGCAGGATATGAAGGCCGAGCTTGAACGGCTGGATAATCTCGATAAAGGGTTGCCGTCTTTATTTTTCCTCAACTCTGAGCTGGCTAATTATCAGGCCGCTATTCTTGCTGCGCGCGAAGGTCGAGGGATACAAGATCAGCAAGATTCTCCGGTCGCGAAAGCATTCGATTATGTTCGTGAAATCAGTCTAGGGGGGATTGTTCTTCATGGCCCGAATGACTGGATCGTCTGGCTAAATAAGCAACGTTTGACGCCCGGGCGCCTGCCCCCTGAGATTAAAGAAATCCGTGTCTACAAAGATTACGTCGAGATGAAATGGATGGATGACGAAAAGAGAACGATCGTTCCGATCCGTTTGCGCCCAAACCAACGGTTTAACCTCGACACGATGGGCTTTATGCCTGGATGATCCAGCGATGAGTGCCCAGATTCCATTGAACATTGACGATTTAGTCGTTTCTTATGACGGACGGGTCTCCGTGGTCGATCACGTGACATTTGATGTCCATGCGGGCGAAACGTTTGGCTTGATTGGCCTGAATGGCCAGGGCAAGACAACCTTGATTAAAACAATTCTTGGCTTGCGCGAGCCCAAGTCGGGGCGGGTGTCTGTATTTGGTGAGGACCAAGGAAATCCGGCGGGTCGGATGCGCCTTTCTTATTTGCCAGAACGTTTTGATCCACCGTCGTTTCTTTGCGGGATCGACTTTATTCGGTTCGCGGCGCGCTTTTATGGCGTTTCTTTTCCAGATTCTGAAATTGTGACAATTGCGGAGGATTTGGGGTTGGACCCGGTGGCGTTGCCACGCATGGTTCAAACCTATTCCAAGGGGATGCGCCAAAAGCTGGGCCTCATCGCAACCGTCATGACAGGGTGTGATTTATTGATCTTGGATGAACCGATGAGCGGCCTGGACCCCCGCGCACGGGTCCAGGTCAAAACCTTGCTCTCCCGGATGAAATCCCAAGGACGGACGATTTTCATGTCCAGCCATATTTTATCGGATATGGACGAAATATGTGATCGCGTCGCGGTTTTACATGAGGGGCGATTACGCTATATTGGGGCACCGGCTGGATTACGTGCCCATACAGGCGACGCGTCTTTAGAAAAAGCTTTTTTAAGTGTTATTGAGGAAAAGGCAAGAGCAGTGTAATCTGGCTTCTAGCGCAATTTTTTATGACCCGAGGGATACCATGGCCGATCGCCGCGAATTTCAAGATGTGAAAATGAACACCGCTGATATTCTGGATGTGGACGTCAAGGATGAGGATCTGAAAGATTTGGATCTGGGCGATGACCTGGTCCATGATGACGATTTACTGGATGATGATTTCGCTGAATTGACCCCCACGCCCCGCAAGCGTAAGCGCAAGTCGAACATGACTCTCTGGGTCTTGATTTTACTTGTTCTTGTCGCGGGTGGCGGTTTCGTCGCCATGAACCAAGATATCTTGACGCGCATGATCGCGGATGTGTCGACTAATATGCCTGCGATGCCAGCTCAAGTCGCAACAACACCGACCTCCACGCCAGCGGGTGAAACGCCGGCGACGCCGCCTGCCTCTGCGCCGGTCGATGTGGCGGCGGCACCGACTTCGTCTCCTCCTGAAGCATCTCCGGCACCTAACCCTGCTGATTTCTCCGACCTTCCTCAGCCTGTTATTGCGCCCTCAACTGTCTCGGAAGCCGCCCTGGCGCCAACGGCGTCTCCATCTCCCGTACCAAACGTGCCGGATCCAACTCCAGAAACGACGACCATCGTCACGGATGAACCGACAGCGCCAGCGAGATACTTCTTCGCCAGCAACAGCAACACCGGCGGCGGAGGCGCCTGTCGCAGCATCAGATCCGTTACCGCCCCCCCCATCGGTTGAGACCGCGGTTGCTCCGGAATTTGTTGACACAAATGCGCCGCCGCCCGTTGTTACCCCTGCGGATACGGCGCCTGCCGCGGCTCCGCCTGTTCCAGTGACCAAACCTGATACCGTTGCGGTGGTTCAAGATGTGACGCCTGTGACACCCGCCTCTGTAAAAAACGATAAGGAAGACATCATCATTGATGAGGACGAAGAAGAACCCTTGCCCAAATATCCACCCGGGCAAGAACCGCCTTCTGTGACGGATTCGGCACCATCCGTGCCGCCAACAACGGCCGCGATGGATACGGCCAAGGCGGACGAATATCTCGAATCTCTTGAACCGACCCAGGATATTGCGCGGGCGATGACGCCGCGTTTGAATATTCCGGCAGATCAAATGGATCGGAATTTGGGCGTGACCGTTACGCATTCGGGCGCGAAAACAGCCGATCCGATGACGGGTGTTTCGGCAACGAACGCGTCCCCCAATCCCGAGGGAAAAATTTCTGCGGCATCCCGTGCCTTGGAACTTGGCCGTTATCAGGCCGCTCTTGAAATGTTTGATGATCTTTACAAGACGAATAAACGAGATGAGCGTATTTTAATGGGTCGCGCGGTCGCGCTTCAAAAACTGGATCGCAATGATGAAGCGATTAAAGTTTATGATGAACTCCTGACCCTCAATCCGGCTTCACCCGAGGTCATGACAAATATGTTGGGGTTGGTGCGTAAACAATATCCCTCGGCCGCGCTTCAACGCTTGGTCGAACTTCGGCAACGTTACCCCAATAACGCTGTGGTCGCCGCGCAAACGGGTCTTGCCAATGCAGGCGTTGGAAATTTCGATGAAGGCTTGCGTTATTTGGGAATTGCGGCCGGATTAGAGCCTGAAAATCCAAAGCACCCCTTTAATATGGCTGTGATTGCGGAACGTATGGGCAAGGCGGATTTGGCGGTTACCTATTACGAGCGCGCGCTCAAGGCTGATGCGTTGGTGTCCGATCCGCGCGACAAAGTGAACCGTGATTTGGTCTATGACCGTTTGTCGCGTTTGCGCCAGCACTAAGTTGACAGGTTTGTTTTGTCCCTGTTTGACCTTTTCTTCTTAATCCTGGGCGGTCTCGCCATGGGCAGTTTTACAACAGCCCTGGCCTATCGCTTGCCGCGGGGATTGCCGTTTTCACATGATCCTCAGGGGCGGCCTGTGCGCTCGATCTGTCCGCCCTGCGGGCGAACATTGCGCGCACGGGAACTGATCCCCGTGCTGTCCTGGGTTTGGCAACGCGGTCGTTGTGCCTGTGGGAAGATAGAAATTTCCTTGCGCTATCCTATGATCGAAATGGCGGTTCTGACACTGACTTTAATCGTGGGATATCGGCATGGCGTTGATCTGGTGGATACACCTCGGTTTCTCGTCTTGCCGTTTGTTGCCGCGATAGCCTGGATCGGGGCGTCGGCATCTGGCGGCTGGCCCCGTCAAATCGACGGCCTTGTTATTCTTTTGGCGATGATCACTGTTGGTCTAGACCTCATTTTTGCAAGCCGGGCAGGGGGGATGGTTTTTGTCCCCCTGTTTTGCGTGGCGCCGTTGGTCTTGCATGCTGTCCGAGTAAATATCAGTCATTCCATCTGGCGGTTTTTATCTTTTCTTCCACTTGTCGGGTTTCTGTTGTGATGCGGAACAAAATCAAAATTATTTTTCCTGTGGTATGGGTATGGATTGGACTAACCTCTCCGGCTTGGGCGGGAGAGGCGGCGCAGGCGCTCGCCGATAAAAGCGACCGCGTTGTTGTTTTGTTCGATGATCAGGGCCAGGAAATTCTGCGCGCCCACGCTGTGTTTGGACAAGTAAAGGGGCCAAAAACACGCGAAGGGGATTCAAAAACGCCGGAAGGAGATTATTGGATCGCGCCGGCGCGGTCGTCGACAGAATGGGAATGGTTCATGCCTATTGATTACCCCAATGCCGCCGATGTTGCTCGTGCAAAAAAGATGGGTCAACCCGTGGGTACACTGGGGGGGCAAATTGGCCTTCACAGTGTGGGGGATGGATTTTTGCGTAACGTGCGGCAAAGTTTTAATGAAAATTGGACATTGGGGTGTATTGCCGTGTCGGCGCGGGATATGGCCCGTATCCGGCCCTTGGTTGCGGAACCGATCCCACTCCGTATTCAACCCTGAATGCGACGAAATGTATCCGTGCGACCGTGCACGGCTTTCTGTACAATTAAGCCATCTTAATTCCCGCATCATCACGAGGAGAAAAACCTATGCGCCTTATTTTCTGTTCCTTGGTTTCGATCTGTGTGTTGTCGATTTCTCCGGCTCTTGCGGCGATGCCCTGGCAGACCGGGTCTGGGGCGCCGATGCCCAGTCTCGCCCCTGTCCTGAAAGATATCATGCCGGCGGTTGTAAATATTTCCGTCAAAAGTAAGGTCAAGGTGGAACTTCCCCCCATGTTCCAAGACCCGATGTTTCGGCAATTTTTTGGGGATCAGTTCCAAATCCCGAATAACGCCGAAAAAGAAGTGCAGGGTGTGGGATCCGGTGTGATCGTCGATGCGGGGATGGGATATGTCCTGACAAATAATCACGTGATCGACAAGGCGGATGAGATTTTCGTCATTCTGAAAGATAAACGCCAACTCAAAGCCGAGGTGGTCGGGGTTGATGATGAGACAGATATCGCCGTGTTGCGCGTCAAACCAGACCATTTAACCGCCATTCCGATGGGACGCTCGAACAACCTTGAGGTGGGAGATTTTGTCCTCGCCATCGGGAATCCCTTTGGTTTGGGGCACACGGTGACATCCGGCATCATCAGCGCCCTGGGCCGCAGTGGTTTGGGAATTGAAAGTTACGAAGACTTTATCCAGACCGATGCATCGATTAATCCTGGGAATTCCGGGGGCGCGCTTGTGAACCTCAAGGGTGAACTGATCGGCGTGAACACGGCAATCCTGTCGCGGACGGGTGGAAATGTGGGGATTGGTTTTGCGATTCCGATCGATATGGTGAAAACGACCATGGATCAATTGGTCGCGCACGGCAAGATCGAACGTGGTCAATTGGGCGTCCAGATTCAGGATATCACACCAGACCTTGCCGAGGCGCTCGGGATTGATGCGCATGTGGGCGCGGTGATTGCACGGGTTCAACCAGGATCTCCGGCCGAGCAGGCGGGATTAAAAGAAGGTGACGTTGTCACCAATTTCCAAGGCCAGCCGGTATCGGGCGCATCTGATCTCAAAAACCGTGTGGGACAGATTCGTGTGGGGTCCAGCGTGAATATTGACGTCCTCCGCGCGGGGGAGAAAAAAACGTTTGATGTCGTTGTTGGAAAACGTGCTGGGAAACTGGCTGAATCTGGGGGAGCCAAGGGTACCGAAGCCACGCATCCGTTGTTAAAAGGGGCTGTTTTCGCGCGTATCCCCGATGACGTGAAAGATCAAATGAAAATTTCGGCTGGGGTGTATGTCGTGTCGATCGAACCCGGAAGCGTTGCGGAGCGTGCAGGGCTGGAGGTCGAGGATATTATCGTCTCGTGTAACCGTATGCCGGTCACGTCGCCTGATTCTTTCTTTAAAGCCGCCGCTGTTAACAAACGTGCGATTCTGTTGAATATCCGTCGCGGCGATGGCGCGCTGTTCTTGGTTATTCGGTAAAGGGACTTACCCCCGCTTAAGCTAAGAATCAGAGAGGGGAAGAAAAATGCCCCCTCTGATTTTAACTCTATTCTACGCGGCGGAATACCAATGACGCGTTCGTGCCTCCAAATCCAAACGAATTGGACATGGCAATGTTCACGGGCTTTTTCTTGGCAACCAAGGGGACAAGGTCGATTCCTTGGCAGGCCTCGGAGGGGGTATGAAGATTAAGCGTGGGAGGAAGGATACCCTCGGTCATGGCCTTCAGTGTAAAAATCGCTTCAACCGCACCCGCGGCCCCAAGTAAATGCCCCACTGCAGATTTTGTGGACGACATGGACATTGATGACAAGGCATCTGCAAAAAGCCGTTTCACGGCACCACATTCAACCGCATCCCCAAGGGGTGTCGATGTTCCATGCGCGTTGATATAGTCAATCTGCTTGGGCGTGACGCCCGCGCGTTTTAATGCGGCACTCATCGCACGATAGGCACCATTCCCATCTTCAGGTGGGGCAGTGATGTGGTGTGCATCGCCCGAAAGGCCATACCCCACGATCTCCGCATAAATTTTTGCACCGCGTGCTTTGGCGTGCTCGTATTCTTCTAAAACCACGATCCCCGCCCCCTCTGCAATGACAAATCCATCTCGTGCATCATCAAACGGGCGAGAAGCTTCGGTCGGGTAATCGTTGTACCCAGTCGACAGGGCCCGTGCAGCCGCAAATGAACCAATCCCGATACGGTTTATGGCGGCTTCGGCACCTCCCGCAATCATGACATCTGCATCGTCGAATTGGATAAGTCGTGCCGCATCCCCAATCGCGTGTGTTCCGGTGGCACAGGCGGTGACGACTGAATGATTGGGACCTTTATACCCCATACGGATGGATACATGGCCCGAGGCCAGATTGATGAGTTGCATCGGGACGCTGAAGGGGGATAAACGTCGTGGCCCCCTGTTCCCAAGGGTTACGCTGGCCTCATAAAAACTTTGGAGGCCTCCAATCCCGGAACCAATCATCACGCCTGTACGGTAACGATCTTCTTCTGTTTGAGGAACCCATCCTGAATCTTCTATAGCTTCCTGAGAAGCCTGGATCGCGAACAAAACAAGAGAATCTACCTTACGCTGTTCTTTCGGGTCCATCACGAGATCAGGATTGAAACCGCAATCGTCATAACCTGCATAGCCGGGTAAGGGAATATACCCTGCGATTTGAGAGGAAAGATCGTCGACAGGGAAATGTTCGACACGTCGGATTCCGGATTTTCCGGCGATCAGATCTGACCAAACCTTACTCACCCCTGTTCCCAGTGGTGAGACGATTCCCATACCTGTCACGACGACACGACGCATACGAAATTTCTTTCCGGCCTATTGGTCAAAGGAAAGGGCAGCCAGACACCCAAGTATTCGAGGGTAAATGGCTGCCCATGTCAAATAGAAAGGAAACGCAGTATGATTAAGCGTTTAACGCCTGGCTAATAAACTTGACGGCATCGCCAACAGTCTGGATTTTTTCTGCGGCGTCATCCGGGATTTCAACGCTGAATTCTTCTTCGAACGCCATGACGAGTTCGACGGTATCCAGGGAATCGGCACCCAAATCATCGATGAAGCTGGCGGTCTCGACAACCTTGGCATCCTCGACGCCCAGATGCTCAATAATAATCTTCTTTACGCGTTCGGCAACGTTGCTCATTTTCATTCCTTGGTTAGCATTGAATTCAGGGGCGGGCATTTGCTCCGTCCAAAGTGAACCCCAATCATCGGAGTCGTAGGGAGGAAAGTAAAAAACCCGCGGCCTCATGTCTAGCCCTCATTTTATTACCATAATAAACAAACAAAAGTCGGGTCAAATATTGAGGATAATTTTTCCGATCGTCTCTCCGGATTCGAGCATGGTATGCGCGTCAGCGGCATTCAAAAGTGGGAAGGTGCGATGAATAACCGGGGCAATCTGCCCCGAGATAATTCCCGGCCAGATATAGGTCTCGATATCGCGGCATAAACCGCATTTCTCTTCAATCGTTCGGGGGCGGAGGGTTGATCCCGTCAGGGTCAATCCCCGCGTCATGATCAAGCGCAGATCAATTGTGGCGGCGGACCCATGGAGCATCGCGATTGTGACATGCCGGCCCCCCGGTGCAAGGCAGGCCAGATTCCGGGGGATATAATCACCGCCCACCATATCCAGGATCAAATCGACCCCTCGCCCATGGGTGATTCGGTCGACTTCTGCCACAAAATCTTGGGTCTTATAATCGATGGCGGCACTGGCCCCCAAAGCGACACAGGCCGCGCATTTCGCCGCCGATCCTGCCGTCACCAAAAGCGCCGGAGGATCTTGATTCCCCTGCATTTTCTGCCAATACCGGATCATCTGGATGGCGAGTGTCCCAATACCCGACGCGCCGCCGTGGATGAGGACGGAGTCATGCGGGGTGAGGGCGCCCCGCTTGAACACATTTTGCCAGATGGTGAACAAACCTTCGGGAAGGGCGGCGCCTTGAACATCGGAAATATGATCCGGCAGAGGGAGAATTTGGCCCACAGGGGCGGTCGCATATTCGGCATATCCGCCCCCAGAAAGGAGCGCACAGACCCGTGTTCCCACAGGATAGGGGCAGGACGTTCCCTGTGGGATAAAGGCGATTTCCCCAGCAATTTCAAGGCCTAAGACATCGGACGCCCCCGGCGGCGGCGGGTATTTCCCCATACGTTGCAAAAGATCGGGACGGTTCACCCCCGCCGCGCGCACCCTGACCAAGACCTCCCCCGGGTTTGGGGTTGGGACGGGGCGGGTTTCCGGCAGCAAAACATCGGGCCCGCCGGGGTTTTTGACCCCAATAACCGTCATTTTTTCAGGGATTTGCATCATATCGCGCATCGGATTATCCTAGACCAAGGTTTATTGATACACAATCCACCCTTGACGAAGGAAATGAACGCCATGCTGTCCACGGATGATGACCTGACCCCCCAAAAACAACCCAAAAAACCCCGTGATTTAAGCAGTTTTTCGGTGGATGATCTGGCCGCGTATATTGCCGCACTGGCGAGCGAACAAGCCCGCGCTGAAGGTGAGCTTGAGCGGAAAAAAGCCTATCGGGATGCGGTCGGCGGGTTTTTTGGCGGCGGCGGGAAGACGAAAACGGATCGGTAACCCCACCTTTATTTTGTAACTTTATAACCCGACACTGTATCAAAACGCTACACCCCCTGTAGCGCGAGTCGCATTTTGATACACTGGACAGAATACGGTATATTATTATGAATATAGTAAATTCCTGTCGATTCAAGGTAAAATCCAATAAAATCAGGGATAAAATGGTATTTATTAGCGCTAAAATATTTACATAGCTCATAATATGGGCTGTGGGGGCGACACAGAAAGAGTGCGCGACGGGAGGGGAAAAATGACCGGTGATTCGCACCCGTATGGGGGTGTTTATAGGAATTAAAGCCGCTCGAATCCAAGAAATAAAAACCGGCCATTATACAATAATATTTCACGTAACGCGTAACGGAGGAAGGTAAGGCGAAAAGGGGCGGGCGGGAGCGGGTGGGGGAGGGGGATGCACAGGGGGGCGGAATAAATGGGGAAGGCGGAGAGGAAAGAGGGGTAAGAGTGGTATACAGCGGCTTGAATAAATAAAAGAACAACGTCATCGCCTGAATTGCGTGCCAGAAGAATTCTATCGTGGTTTAAGGTAAGAATTTAAGACGCGAGAGAAATTCCCTCTCCGCCCTTTAGGAGGGAGAGGGGAAAAAGCGGCATGTTTATTTCTTAAATTAAATTACTATAAGGCGATCCAGATATTGTCACGCTGGATCCCCCTAGAATTTTCTTCGCGAAAATTCGGGGGATGATAACCGTGCAGATGTTTATTCAAGCCGCTATACATGCTTAAATAATTAACGACAGCTTGCCCCCGTGTAGGCGCGTCGGCTACGCCGCCGGTCGGAGCTCCGCGCGGACTGGGCGGGACGACAAACCGGTGAGGTCCTTATGATCCCAGCCAACGCCGCCGCCCGAGAAGCCCACGACGAACACGCCCGACGGGTGGTCACGGTGCTCAGACGCGGTCCAGTACCAACGGGCGTCGCCTGAGCCTACTTTATCCGTAAATGTGCCTTTCAAGGCACCTTTGTCTTTATGGGCATAGAGGTTATCCGGTTGGATTTCGTCACCGTCAATATTGCGGCCATTAACCAGCTCTTTGACGGGCATGTGCCATTTGGCCAGGACCGCATGGTTTCCGGTGCGCACCGCGTCATAAATTGCGGTATCGTTGGCGAGCATAACGCCGTCATTACCACAGATGTCTTGCAGACCAGCGATACGTTTAACATCATCGTTATAGGTCGCCAGTTTGCCTGACTTGGTATTGGTTAAATACCGCGTGTCTTTCGGTGCGGCAAACACATTAAACTCGGCGTTCAATTTACGGCCTTCACGGTCAACCGGACGCCAGATGCCGACATAAACGCCTTTGTCTTCGACCATCTGGCCGATCTCGTAGTTATGGGTGGGGGCAACAGCGGCTTTATCGCTTTGTGCTACATGCTCGGGTACCAAAACACCTGAACCCGCCATCGCGGTAAATCCCTTGGTTCGGTCAATTTGACGCTTTGCCAAAAATCCAGGGGCAACTTCCTGACGAACAACACGCACAACCATGACACACTCCTGTTTATACAATCCGTTGTAAAATTCTGGGCTTCTTGATCAAGCACGGGGTAATTTAGCGTACGTTCGGCACCGGATAAAGAAGGAATGTCATAACAATACGGAAACTTTAAGAGATTGTCAACCCATTTACAACAATAGGCTTAATATCCTTTTTTTGGTCAAAAGCCGGGTTTGTTTCTGCAAATTGCAGTTTTTGCAGTACCCCTCGCATCCCCCTTGCTTTTTCCCTCTATTTTCCGCTATAAACCCGCTGTTACGAGAGGTGGGAGAGCTTTATCGGCGCCGTTTTTAAATGGCCATCGGGCTCGCCAATGAACCACCGCCCGTTTTGTTTAACTTTTATAACGGAGAGTAAGCGATGGCCAAGAAAGTCAACGGCTATATCAAGCTGCAAATCGGTGCGGGGTCTGCAAACCCGTCGCCACCCGTGGGGCCTGCCTTGGGTCAACACGGCGTCAACATCATGGAATTCTGCAAGCGGTTTAACGCCGATACAGAAAAAATGGAAAAGGGCATGCCCTTGCCGGTCGTGATTACCGTGTACGAAGATCGTTCGTTCACCTTCATCACCAAAACACCGCCCGCGACGTATTTCATCAAAAAAGGCGCGAACCTGCAAAAAGGCTCGCAAGCGCCGGGTAAAACCGTTGCCGGGACGATTAAAAAGTCCAAGTGCAAAGAAATCGCGCAAGCCAAGTTGAAAGACTTGAACGCGACCGATCTGGACCAAGCCGTCAAGATGATTGAAGGTTCGGCCCGTTCGATGGGTATCGACGTGGTGGAGGGTTAAGAACATGACCAGCAAAACAATGAAAAAACTGGACGCAGCGGTTGACCGGAATAAATTTTATTCCGCGACCGAGGCTGTGAAGCTCATGAAATCGCTCGGTGATTCGCGCAAATTCAATCAAACGCTTGAAGTTGCGGTCGTCACGGGACTAGATACCAAGCACGCCGATCAGCAATTGCGCGTCATGATCGAACTTCCGCATGGGACGGGCAAAACCCGTAAAGTCGCGGTGTTCGCCAAGGATGCCAAAGCTGCCGAAGCCAAAGCGGCGGGTGCCGATATCGTCGGATCGGATGATCTGGCCGATAAAGTTGCCAAGGGCGAGATTGACTTTGATGTGTGCATCGCGACCCCGGACATGATGGGTGTTGTCGGTAAATTGGGGAAAGTCTTGGGTCCCAAGGGCCTGATGCCGAACCCGAAACTGGGCACCGTCACCATGGATGTGAAAAAAGCGATTGCCAGTGCCAAAGGCGGCGCGGTCGAAGCGCGTGCCGAAAAGGCCGGGATTGTCCAGGCTGGGATCGGCAAGTTGAGCTTTACCGAAGCGCAACTGATGGCGAACCTGAAAACCTTTATGGATGCGATTAACCGCAACAAACCCCAAGGGTCCAAGGGCGTGTATATCAAGAAAGTCGTTGTGACATCGACCATGGGTCCGGGCGTGAAAATCGATCTGTCGACCTTGGCGGATGCAGCGTAACGGATGATCAGATGATCGGATAAGCGGATGAACAAAAACGGGGCCGATAAAGCCCCGTTTTTTTATTCAGGTTATCTCCTGTAACTCTCTTTATGAATGGTCCTTATTTAATCCGGTAGGTGACGCTTGTGACCACGCGGACTTTTTTATACATCTGCATATTTTCGGATACAGAGTCGATTTGATCGCGACCGTCGATGGAGAACACGCCTTGTGTCGCCGAGACGATTCCGCCGACCTGCGCGCCGCTGTCTTCGGCCAGTTGCGCGGCGGCCTGAGACGCATTGATCGTCGCCTCTTTGATCATGCCGGGTTTGATGTCATTCAGTAATGTAAACAGGAAACTGGGTTGACTGCCCCCACCCAAGGCAACACGTTGTTTTACCAAAGCATCCATTTGTTGCGAGGCTTGCTGAACCGCATCGACATTATTCGTGCGTAATAATAGTGTTTTTGTGAGCACATAACGCCCGCGTTCCACTCCTTCTGGACGATACGATTGAGCGAGCAAATCTTGTACCTCGTAACGCACAACGCTCAAATCATCCAAGGAAAGTTTGGCGGCGGATAAGAAATCGCGAATGGTTTTTTCCTGGCGGTCGAGTTCACCTTGAGCCTGGGCCAAATCGTTATCAGTCGCCGAGATGATAAAGGGCCACGCGGCGAGATCCGATTTGACCTCTTTCTCGGCCAGGCCACGGACCGACAGGATGCGGCTTTTCCCCTGAAAATCACGCAAGCCATCCCGGATCAATGACCCGCCGACCAAAGGCAAGACCACCAAGGCAGAAAAGAGGAGGATAATTTTTGCGGGAGAAAGAGGCGTCATGGATGTGTCCTTTGGGTGTGGGGCAGGGCGTTGTATGAGTATGAATGAAAGTGCTCAGATAGAGAAGGGGGAGTACTAGAAACGAAGCTGAAAAATTTGAGTTGATGAGTCTCGTTCTGGAAGAATGAACCCGTACAAGACTGCGGAATGTTCATGCTTTAATGTCACCCTATGTCACCTTATTGCGGTATTTGGCGGTGATGGTGGTGTGAACGGGACTCACACCGGAACTTCGCTCAACAATAAACACACCCGCCGATAGATTGTATGGATTTTTAGTTAAAAGACTTAAGGACAAGTCAAACCGCCCTCTGTCAAAATAGAGGTGGTTCTGCAAGACGTACATATGTAGTAGGCATGTTGTTCGTCGGAATGCCAGCCCTGATATCCTTGCAGAAGAATTTTCCTGCTTTTACATTTGGGGCACCTAAATTTTATCTTAATCAACATATCTTTAGTTGCGGCTAACCAGCCACCTGCAAAAAAGTAGAGTATATAGTAGAATACGCCAATTAAAATGGATGCCTCTTTATTGAAACTTGTAAAAGTAAGGCTAAGAATCAACAGAGCCGTAGGTATGACAATTTTTGCGTCATCCTTATCAAAATCACCTTCAAACTGAAGGAACTTAATTTTCATCAGCTCACCACTACATGCGATTATTATACGGAGGAATTGCTCGTGATCAAGTATCTACATCAACACGACTTGGCAGCCCGCTGAGGCATGTCGGTGCAAACGTTAGAACGCTGCTGGCGGTTGGAGTCTGAAGTGTTCATTAAGAAAATTGTCGACCCTGCATAGCATTGAAAAGTAGGTCTTAAAACGGGCTTATTTTTTGATAAAACGTTTCAGCGCGATGGCTTTTCCTGATCCGGATTTGAAATATATTTCAAGTTCGCGTGCATGGTCTTCTGTCTCTATGGCGACATATGATTTTAGAGTTGCAGGCAAATAATTTCTTGTCGAAATGACGTGTCCAGCTTGGTGAGATGAAAATCGACGTTTCAAATCATCCGTTGATCCAACGTAAATATCATCATTGCTTAACTGAAGAAAATAGACGTACCACATAACTGCACCAGTCTCCCTGCGCTCCTTCGGAGCTTCCACCTACGCTAAAGCTTCGGTGGACTTCGTCGGGAGATCACCCTACTGGTTTTTGTTGCGGTTGTCATTCCACCCCTGGCGGGATGGCCTGCCACCCGAAGCTTTAGCGTAGGGTGGCGGAGAGGGTGGGATTCGAACCCACGGTACCCTTGCGAGTACGCTAGTTTTCAAGACTAGAGCCATCAACCACTCGGCCACCTCTCCATGGAACGGCGCGCAGGTCCCGGGGAAGGGAAACGCGCGCCCGGCCTTGATAAAGGATCAGGATGCCGCCGTCAATTCCGGGCTTTTATCCCCGTCTGTTTTTTCGGCTTTCAGCTTCTTTTTCTTTTCGCCTTTGACGTATTCTGGCTTTTCACCTTTGTTCACAGTGCCTTCGGTGACATGCACCTCGGCGATTCCTTCAAGGTCCGGCACTTCGTACATGGAATCAAGGAGCATCGTTTCCACGATGGAACGGAGGCCCCGCGCGCCCGTTTTCCGGTCAATCGCTTTTTTCGCAATGGCGTCGAGCGATTCCGGTGTAAAGGTCAATTTCACGTCTTCGAGTTCAAAGAGGCGTTGATACTGCTTGGTCAGCGCGTTCTTGGGCTCGGTCAGAATTTTAATCAGTGCCGGAACATCCAAGTCTTCGAGTGTGGCAATGACGGGCAAACGGCCAATAAATTCGGGGATAAGGCCGAATTTTAACAGATCTTCAGTTTCAAGCGATCCCAAAAGTTCGCCCGCGCGGCGTTCATCCGGGCCAACCACGTTGGCGCCGAATCCAATCGATGTTTTGCGGCCGCGATCGGAAATGATGCGTTCAATGCCCGCAAACGCCCCGCCACAGATGAACAGAATGTTCGAGGTGTCGACTTGGAGGAATTCTTGTTGTGGATGCTTGCGCCCCCCTTGCGGCGGAACACTGGCGATCGTGCCTTCCATCAATTTCAAAAGGGCCTGTTGCACGCCTTCGCCCGAGACATCACGCGTGATGGAGGGGTTGTCGCCCTTGCGGCTGATCTTGTCGATTTCATCGATATAGACGATGCCGCGCTGGGCGCGTTCGACGTTGTAATCACAGTTCTGAAGGAGTTTCAGGACGATATTTTCAACGTCTTCACCGACATAACCGGCTTCGGTCAAGGTTGTGGCATCCGCCATCGTAAAGGGAACATCCAAAATGCGCGCCAAAGTTTGCGCAAGCAAGGTTTTTCCGGACCCCGTTGGCCCCACCAGCAAAATATTAGATTTGGCCAGTTCAACATCGGCACCCTTTTGCCCATGTTCCAGACGTTTATAATGGTTATGCACGGCGACCGACAGAATACGTTTCGCCCGTTCTTGGCCGATCACATAGTCATCCAAGACCTTTTTAATTTCAGACGGATTGGGAATCCCCGATCCTGTGCGGACCAATTGGGTTTTGTCTTCTTCCCGAATAATATCCATGCACAGTTCAACGCATTCGTTACACACGAAAACGTTGGGGCCCGCAATCAGCTTGCGCACTTCGTGCTGGCTTTTTCCGCAAAATGAGCAGTAAAGCGTGTTTTTGCTGTCGGTCGATGTGGGTGTTTTACTCATGTTCGGCGCTTCTGCCTTTCATCCGTTTTGATTCTTGCTACACTTTGCCAAGCGGTCGCCCTATGCGCAAGCCCTTATCGTGTAAAAAATTTTGCGTCGCATAGAAGGTCGATTGGCCCCCCTTGATCTCATCCTATAAAGGGGATTATTAAGACTTTCATAACAGGCGAAAGGTTTTCCCCGTGTTGCCGAATTCAGACGATCTTATCGAAACTTTCGCGCTGCTTCCGGACTGGGAATCGCGTTATGCCTATTTAATCGATTTGGGCCGCGCGCTGCCCCCGATGGATCCGGCGTTAAAGGTGGATGAAGTCTTGGTCAAGGGCTGTACGTCGCGCGTGTGGTTGGTGGGCGAGCGGCAGGCGGGCGAGCGTTTTCATTTCACGATCGATTCGGACGCGGCGATCGTCAAGGGCCTGTGTGCGGTGTTGATGGTCTTTGTGCAGGACCGAACGGCGGACGAGATTCGCTCGCTGGATTTAGGAGAAATTTTTACGCGCCTGGGCCTGGGCGCTCATTTGTCGCCCAATCGTCGGAGTGGATTTTTCGCGATGGTCGAGCGGGTGAAGGTTTTAGTGGGGTAGGGCCCATGTCGCGGGATCCACCCTCTCAGCCTGCTCACCTGTCGCCAGGTTTTTGACCTTGTGCGGTTCGCCGGGTTGAAACGGCGGGATCCAGACATAGGGGATGCCTTTTTTGCTGGCGTAACTGATCTGGTCGCCGGTTTTGGCCGCCTTGTGGAAGAGTTCCACGTTGTACCCCCGCGCGCGCAAGGTCTGCGCCGTGTGCGCGGCGTCCATACGGCGGTCTTCATCGGGCAAGACAACCAAAATATCGGTCGGGCATTTCGCGGCGGGTGTAATTTTCCCCTTGGCGAGGAGCACATCGAACAGGCGTGAGAGGCCAATCGAAATGCCCACACCCGGCAAATGTTTATTGATATACGACCCGGCAAGGTCATCGTATCGTCCGCCGGCGCAAACGGTCGAGGTAAATTCCGGCATATCGAGCAATTTGGCCTCGTACACGGTGCCGGTATAATAATCGAGGCCGCGGATGATCGAAAGGTCCGCGACGACGGCATCTTCGGGAAGGTGGGAGAGGTTTTTCATGACGAAAATCAGTTCGTCGATACCGGCCTTCATTTGGTCATTTTCAGATGCGATGCGCTCCAGGTGAGACGTATCGCGTCCATTTGCCCGTATGGTAATTAGATCCATGATCTTGTTGATGGCGTCTTGCGACAGACCAGATTCGGTGGCAAGCAGCCGTCTTACCTCATCCCGTCCGATTTTATCTAGTTTATCAATCGTGCGGGTCACAGAAATAGTGTCCGTGATATCAAGTGCATCAAGAAGACCCAGTAAAATCTTCCTATTACTCACGCGAATCTGCACACGTCCCAGGCCCAGGCCCGACACGGCTTCGAACATCACAGCTGGCATTTCGGCGTCAAAGTGCAGGGGCAGGTTATCAATCCCGATCACGTCGATATCGCACTGATAAAATTCCCGCAGGCGCCCCAGTTGCGGGCGTTCACCGCGCCAGACCTTTTGCATCTGGTACCGTTTAAAGGGGAAGGTTAGGTCAGCGAAATGTTGCGCCACATACCGCGCCATGGGGACAGTTTGGTCAAAATGCAGGGCGAGGCGCGCTTCGGATTTGGCGCCGTCCTCTTTATGCAGGCGTTCCAGGACATAGATTTCTTTGTCGACTTCCCCTTTGGCGGCGAGGACGTCCAGCTCTTCGACCGCCGGGGTCTCGATATTGGCATAGCCATAGCTTTCGAAGACGCGGCGGATATGATCCATCCAGCCTTGTTCCACGCGGCGGTATTCAGGAAGCCATTCAGGAAAGCCAGAAATGGCCTTGGGTTTGTAAATTTTGCGGTCGGTCATGATAGGCGCTTATACTTAAATATTATGTTAGATCAATATCTTATATGAATACGCGGGCCTTATAATACGCATTATTTGCATAATAATTATATTTTATGATATAGTCGGAACAGATTTGTATCACAGTTTCTAAATTAAGGGGATAAAAAATGGTTGTTGGTTTTGTAAGAAAAGCTTTAGTCGCCCTTGTCGGGGTATCTTCCGTCGCGATTTCTTCTCAAGCATCAGAACCTGTTTACAGCGACGGCCCAAGAGGAAGCACCTATGTCACGTCGCATGGGCGTACGTTGAGAGATATTGGGGGTGCCATAGACTATGGCATGCAAGCGGATTGTGTTACAAAAGCACTCTCGAGAGCAGGCCTTAAGGGTCAGTTTGGGCGTATACCATTGGACGTGCAGGGAGACAGAGAATCCTTTTCTCCATTACCGACTGAGGGACAAAGCCTTCGTCATTCTTTCCGACTGAATAGAGATGGAGAGCATTTTTCGACAGGTTTTACGCTTGATCGGTCGCCGGCTGATGTAGATTTATCTAAAGCGCGGAAAATCGCAAAGGATTGTGCGGTTACGCTCGACTAATAAAGTCTAATCCTCCTCCTGGAATAACTCGGCCAAGCGCGTGACAAGCGCTTGGGCCAGGGTTTCGACACTCGCAACTGTAATCGCGCGGTCGTAATAGCGCGACACATCGTGCCCGATCCCGATGGCGGAAAGTTCGATATGCGACCGGCCCTCGATCCAGTGGACGACATTCATCAAATCGCGTTCGAGCATATTGGACGAATTGACTGACAGTGTTGAATCATCAACCGGTGCGCCATCTGAAATAACGATCAGAATTTTACGCTCCTCGGGCCGCGCGACCAGGCGGTTATACGCCCAAACCAAGGCCTCGCCGTCGATATTTTCCTTGAGTAGCCCTTCTTTTAACATGAGGCCCAGATGGGTGCGCGCGCGGCGCCACGGTGTATCGGCGGACTTATATATAATATGCCGCAGATCATTCAATCGACCTGGATTTTCCGGGCGCCCGGCGGCCACCCATTTTTCGCGGGATTGTCCGCCCTTCCATCCGCGCGTGGTAAAGCCCAGGATTTCGCATTTGACCCCGCATCGTTCCAGCGTGCGTGCAATCAGATCGGTGGTCATGGCGGCGGTCGCAATAGGCCGCCCGCGCATGGATCCGGAATTATCGATCAGCAACGTGACGACCGTATCCCGAAACGGCGCGTCGCGTTCGCGTTTAAAGGTCAGGGCAATCGTGGGGTTCGCGACAAAGCGCGAGAGATGCGCGCTGTCCAAATGCCCTTCTTCTAGATCAAATTCCCAGGCGCGTTCTTGGCGCGCCTGAAGTAAGCGTTGCAAGCGGTTGGCAAGTTTATTCACAATCCCCAAACTTGCGCCCACGTGTTGATCAAGGACCGCACGCAACCGGTCCAGTTCATCAGGATCGGCCAAATCTTTGGCCGCGACGATTTCATCAAATTCGGTTGTAAAGATTTGGTAGGCGTGGCGTTCCGGGGTGTCTGCGATTTGCACGGACGATTTGCCAGGGGATGGTGCAGCGTCGCTTGATCCTGAATCTGGATGATCCACTTGCGACACATCTTGTTCTGTGCCCACGAAACTTTCTTCGACCGCATGGTCGTCCCCCAGGTCTTGGGCATCATCCCCAGCCGTTGTTTGTTCGGTGTGATCGGCCTGTTGTGGGTCGGATGGCGGGGGGGGCGCGGGATCCGAGGGGTTTTTTGCATCGCCTGCGGGCGGGGCAGGTGTCTCTTCGTCGTTGTCACCTTCGGGCCAGATATCCAGATTCCCCAAGACATCCCGCGCAACCCGGGCAAAGGCGCTTTGGTCGGCCATGACGTTGCGGAGCCGGGTAAGGCCCCCTTGACCCGCCTGTTCCTGAACATAAGGGCCCCAGGTCGCAATCAAGCTATGCGCACTCTCCGGTGGAGGTTCGGATGTCAAGGTCAGGCGCGTGAGGACATAAAGCGCTTCATCCAGGTGCGCCGGATCGCGCGTATCAAACCCCGTCCCATGTAACAGGCGTGAGCGTTCGGCAAGTCCGGCCGATAAATTCGCAGCGACGCCGGCCATATCTTGTGCCCCAAGCGCCTCAACCCGGGCTTGTTCCATCGCCTCGAAAATCATCGCGGCGTGCGCATCATTTGGTTTTAAACGGGCATGATCGCAGGGGTTTGAATACCGCAGGCGTAAGGCCTTGGCATCCGCCGCCGCGCGGATCAATGTTTTTTGGGTGGTTGACAGGTTTTTATCCGGCAAAGGAAGGCGCGCGGTATGATCGGTGATGGGAGAGGGGCGGTCCAGCGTCTCGGCCGCGGCAAAGGTCACGTCGATATCGGCCGTCCGCGCGAGCGTTTTGAGCGCGGCCGTTGTCGCGTCCTTGAACAAGTCAACAGATAGATCCGGGTCGGGGGGTAAGGTCATGCGCGTATTTTATACAGGCACGGGGCGGAATACCAAGGGAATTGTCAAACGCCTCTTTTAATACCCATTTAAATCAGATAGGATTCTGTCGTGGTGCGCACTGTACCGTTCGTCCCTGATAATCAAAGAGGTTATGATGTCGGTTCCGTTTCGTCGTCTTGTCGTGTCTGGCGTTTTGCTGACGCTTTTGTCTGGCTGTGCCTCTGTTCTCGATACGCCGAATCAGACGATTCATATCCTGACCCCCGGGGCCAAAGACGCGCGCTGTGTCCTTGCGACCGATGATTTTCGGGCGGTTGCCTACCCCCCTCAAAAAATTGTGATGCGCCGCATGCCCGATCAATTGGTGGTGACCTGTACTGCGCCCGGAAACCGGGAAAAAACCATTGTTGTTCCGGCCGCGATGAACAAAGTGTCCTCAACCGGCGTGCCGACTGTGGGAGTGGGCAGTGTGTATGACCATTTCTCGGGCGCGCTCTATGAATATCCGGAACGCATTGTTGTCGATTTTACGCATACGCGTGCGCGGATGTCGGATTTGCCGGGTGCCCATGCCCGCGATACGGTTTCGCCTTTTGACGTCGTGAATGAAGATATGATGGACCGCCCCGCGCAAACCCCCGCGGATCAAGGGTTAAAAACAACGGCGCCCAAGAAACGCGCGGCGTTTTCCAAGGAAGACCCGAGCGTGCACACCGCCCCATCGGATATCGTCCAGCCGTATTGAGGGGGGCGGGTTTTTTGCCCCCTATCTAACTGAACTCAAAAGCTGTGGGGTTCTTGTCCAGTCGGGAAGATCGTTTATGATTACATAATTAAAGCATAAAAGATTGACAGAAGGGCGGGCTGTCTCGTATATGATTATTCATAGAGTAGCTACACTCACAGCAAAAAAATGATTTTTCAGGGAGCCTTGTGATGTCTAATGATGCAATAAAAACAGAAATTATTACCAAAGTTTCCAAATGGAAGACCCATTTTAAGCGGGCTGTTGAGGCGCGTGGGGGTGGACCCTTGCCGGAAAATGTTGATGATCTGACATATGCACAAATTCTGACAGGGGCGGGTGGGCGGATAACGCTTCCTGATCTTCATGACTCAATTCGGCAAGCGATTGAGACGATCGGCGTGTTTAGTTCGGCGGCGAAAAACAGACTACACTCTTTTGGGTATCTTGGATGTCGGCAAGTATCAGGTGATATTTTTCGTGGGTTTGATAATAAAAATTTTGGGCTTCAAATTAAAGATGGCCCAGTCATTGCTGTTTTAGAAAATGATCAACGTTTGGGCATTGTGTTCCATCGTACATCTGCAGGTTTGAAAATGCTTGAAATGTACTATGAATCGGATGACGCCGCGCTTTTCGAGCTTCCGGATACATTCATTGAAGATATCGGTGGAATTTCATCGGTGAAAGCTGTTCAGAAATTATCTGACGATCAAAGACTGGCCAAAAGAATAGACCAGTTAGGTTTATCGTCAAACTGACATCCTATTCCCACAAACTGCGGACGCGGGTCCAGAAACTATCGGTTTCGGGGCTGTGACGACCGCCTTTGCTTAAGGAATCGCCGAACTGGCGGAGCAAATCCTCTTGTTTTTTCGAGAGGTTCACGGGCGTTTCCAAATAGGTTTCGATGTATAAATCACCCTTGTTATCAGAGCGCAGCGTCGACATACCCTGATTTTTAATCCGGAATTGTTGCCCTGTTTGGGTGCCTGCGGGAATTTTCAGGTTTGCGGTTTTACCGGACAGGGTCGGGACGGCAATTGTGCCCCCAAGCGCCGCATCCGCAAATGAAATCGGTACACGGCAGAATAAATCGGATTCTTCGCGTTTAAACAAAGGATGCGGTTTGATACTGATGAGGACGTATAAATCGCCGGGCTTGCCGTTGCGTGCGGGTTCCCCCTCGCCGGGCAGGCGGATGCGCCGTCCATGGTCGATCCCCGCCGGAATTGTGACTTTTAGGTTTTTATCCCCGCGCAGCATGCCGCCCCCGCCGCATTTTTTGCAGGGGTTTTTGATGACATCGCCGGTCCCGCTACACGCGCTGCAGGTCCGTTCGATCGTGAAGAATCCTTGTTGCGAGCGCATGCGCCCGGACCCGCCACAGACTGTGCATTTTTCGGGCTTTGTGCCCTTTTCCGCGCCCGATCCCGTGCATTGATCGCAGACCTTGGCCGAAGGGACGCGAATGGTCGCTTCTTTCCCCTTGTACGCATCTTCGAGTGAGATTTCGAGGGTGTATTGTAAGTCGCCACCGCCCGAGCGGCCGCGCGCGCCACCTTCACCGAACATGCTTTCAAAAATATCCGAAAACGCGCTGCCAAAGCCGCTTGCGAAATCGCCGGGGTTAAATCCACCGGGGCCGCCTGCGCCGTTTTGAAAGGCCGCTTTGCCAAAGCGGTCATAGGCCGCGCGTTTTTGTGCGTCTTTTAAAACGTCGTTGGCTTCGTTCAGTTCTTTAAATTTTTCCTCGGCCTCTTTGTTGTCTTTGTTCCGGTCGGGATGGTATTTCATGGCGAGCTTGCGGTACGCCGATTTAATCTCGTCGTCGGTAGCGTCTTTCGCGACGCCTAAAATCTCGTAGTAATCACGATCAGACATAATTAACGATCCTGCCGCGGGGGATGGGTCATCCGCATATCCCGTGTTGATACCATGATCCGCATCAATCGTTCAAGAGTGCGCCGTGCCGATGAGAACATGTCACTCGCTTGGATCTGGTCGGTATTGTCGTTTTCTGGGCGGGGCGGGTGCCACCGTCGTGCCGCCAAATGGTCATCATAGGCTTGCCGCCGGGCGGGATCACGCAAATGATCATAGGCTTCTTGGATCAGCCGAAATCGTGCCGTAGCCAGGTGTCGATCGGTGGGGTTCGTATCGGGGTGATGGCGTTTTGCAAGAAGACGATAGGCCGCGCGGATCACGTGATCATCGGCGTCCTGGGCCACATGAAGCAGATCGTAATAGGTCAGATCGGACATAGAAGATCGTTGTGAAGAATGAAAAGGAGGCCGTGTCACAAGGAAAAATCCGGGGTCGGAGAAGAGAAAAAAGAATCACTAAATTCGCTCATTCTCGCCGGATTCGGTCAGACGATGCAACCGATTCGGATCCTCTCCCTATTTTACAATAGGGAGAGGAGAAAAAGTTACTTCCCGTCGTCACCCTTGGTAAAGTCGGCATCGATGACATCGCTCTCGCTGCCGCTTTCTGGTTTATCATCATCTTCAAGGGTCAGGTCGCCCGCATCAGCACCTTTTCCACCGGACGCGGATTCTTTTTCTTGCGCCTTGCGGTACGCGATTTCGCCCAGTTTCATCGCAACTTTTTCAAGTTCCGTTGTCTTTTGGTTGATGAGATCAGCATCTTCTCCGGTAAGTGCCGATTTGACGTCGGCAATCGCGTCCTCGACGGCTTTGCGATCTGATGTTGGCGCATCTTTGCCGGCTTCCTCGATGGCTTTTTCCGACATGTGAACGATGGTTTCGGCTTTGTTCCGCGCCTCAACCAAGGCACGGCGTTTTTTATCGGTATCCGCATTTTCTTCGGCATCCCGGACCATTTTATCGATATCGGCATCGGTTAACCCACCCGAGGCCTGGATCTTGATTTGCTGTTCCTTGCCGGTGGCTTTATCCTTGGCGGTCACATGCACAATGCCGTTCGCGTCAATATCAAACGTGACCTCGATTTGCGGCACACCGCGCGGGGCAGGGGGCAAGCCCACCAGGTCAAATTGACCCAGCAGTTTATTATCCGCTGCCATTTCGCGCTCTCCTTGGAAAACGCGGATCGTCACGGCCGTTTGATTATCCTCGGCGGTTGAGAACACTTGCGATTTCTTGGTCGGGATGGTCGTGTTCCGGTCAATCAGGCGTGTAAACACGCCGCCCAATGTTTCAATCCCCAAGGAAAGCGGTGTCACATCCAAAAGCAGCACGTCCTTGACATCGCCTTGGAGCACACCGCCTTGAATGGCGGCGCCATCTGCCACGACTTCATCGGGATTCACCCCCTTGTGGGGGTCCTTGCCAAAGAATTCTTTGACGACTTCGATGATCTTTGGCATACGCGTCATCCCGCCGACCATGACGACTTCGTCGATATCCGAGGGTTTGACGCCGGCATCTTTCAGTGCCGCCTTTAAAGGTTCAATCGTGCGCTTGACCAGATCATCAACCAGTTGTTCCAGTTTCGCGCGGGTCAGTTTGATGTTCAGGTGTTTCGGGCCCGACGCATCCGCCGTGATAAAAGGCAAGTTGACTTCGGTCTGCATGGATGACGAGAGTTCAATTTTTGCTTTTTCCGCCGCTTCTTTCAAACGTTGCAGGGCCAGTTTGTCGTTCCGCAGATCGATGGCCTGTTCTTTTTTAAATTCATCGGCCAGAAAATCGATGATGCGGGAATCAAAATCTTCCCCGCCCAAGAACGTGTCGCCGTTCGTCGATTTGACTTCGAACACGCCGTCGCCAATTTCCAGGACCGAGATATCAAACGTCCCGCCGCCCAAATCATAAACAGCAATCGTGCCAGTTTGTTTTTTATCAAGACCATAGGCGAGTGCCGCCGCTGTCGGTTCGTTGATGATCCGCAACACCTCAAGCCCGGCAATCTTACCCGCGTCTTTTGTGGCTTGACGTTGGGCGTCGTTGAAATACGCAGGCACGGTGATGACCGCTTGATCGACGGTCTGGCCTAAAAACGCCTCGGCGGTTTCTTTCATCTTTTGGAGTACCATAGCCGAGATTTGCGCCGGGGCATATTTCTGCCCGTCAATCTCGACCCACGCATCGCCATTCTCGCCTTCAATAATTTTGAAAGGCGCTTTGGCTTTCATTTTTTGTACTTCAGGGTCGTTGAAACGACGGCCGATCAAACGTTTCACGGCATAAAGCGTGTTATCCGGGTTGGTCACTGCTTGACGTTTTGCGGGTTGTCCCACCAGACGTTCGCCGTCCTTCGAAAAGGCAATCATCGACGGCGTGGTGCGCGCACCTTCGCTGTTTTCAATGACACGGGGGTTTTTCCCGTCCATGATGGCGACGCACGAGTTGGTGGTCCCCAGATCGATCCCAATAATTTTTCCCATAATAATGTTCCCTTCATCATAAAGTGGCAAACGAACAGGCCAGCCCGCATGGTATGGCAGCACCAGCCTGTTTTTTCAACGTAAAAGGCGGTTTAGAACCTTTGCTCCCTGCTTATATAGCATGCGGCGCGCGGATTTCTAGGGGGAGACGTGTTAAAGTCCCAGGTTTTTGATGCCGTAGGCCACAATTCTTTGCTCGACATCGTGTGAGCGGGCTGCACCGTGAGATCCACCCCATTCCTCAACTTGAATCGGGGTTGCGACCCAGGGTTGGGCAATTTCTGCAAAGGTCAGATTCATTTGATAAAATGGGTCCTCTTTGGATGTAATCAACAACATACTGGGGATTTTCATGAAATCGCGTTTGTTTCCAAAAATTTCCGAGGGTCCAATATATTTCGTGAGAATTCCACGGTCGCCTGGGTTCCCAAGAACACGCAGCGCTTCTTTATCATTGAAATGATCCGGTTCTAACAGAAAATTTCCGGGTTCGGGGCCATACTCGGCTTTGATCACGGGAAGGGGGAATTCCTCAGCGTTTCCTTCCTTGACAGCATTGAACAGGGGCATGGCCTCGGGTTTTGTATGCCGAACCTGCAGTTCAATCGCGGTTAACGGATCTGGCACACCCATCACGCCAATGACATGGGGTGGGGTATGCCCAATACTGAACATGTTTCGTAAGGACTGGACAAATACCCCCAATCCAACACTGGCCGCAACACAAAGTGAGGGGGCATTATCGCGTGTAAAGGCGAGGGCCAATTTTGATCCCATGCGGGAAAGTGTTGGAAACGGATGGTCTTTTGTTTGATAGGAGACTTTATTAAACTCGAATACCAGTCGGAGTGCAGCGCGTTCAGCCGCGGCCTGATTGCTTTCCTCGTGTGCTTGTCTATCTTGGCCAACATTCAAATGGCCTTGTAATCCGGGAACAAAATAAAGCGTCGTCATGGGCGTACCTGTTTTTTATAGTTGTGATGTTGTGGCGTAATTATTACAGAAATAAATTGAGAGAAACAACAAGAAATAAAACAAGGTTGCTTGTTAAAATTATGCATAATATAAATTTTGTAACGTTTCGTGTATAGGGGCGGGGGAAGAGATTTCTGGTGTTCTCATTGTATTCTTTCCGTGGCGGGATGCTCTGGGCAAAAGGAAACGGGCAGACCCTGTTTTTTCAGTGTGAACAGAAATAGAGAGAGAAAAAGCAAAGTAAGCACCTATCAGAGGCTCACATCCCTCTTTTCTTTTGGCGCGGGCTGTGTAACATTCTGGCCGTGCGGAAGGCCCTGTGGCGGAACAGGTAGACGCAACGGACTTAAAATCCGTCGCCTGGCAACGGGCGTGCCGGTTCGATTCCGGCCAGGGCCACCATAACTATTTGAAAATATTGTGTTTTTGAATAGTTTAGTCCCCGGCTTGATCGCCGTGCATTTGGGTTTCAGGTCCTTGGGACACTCGTGGGACAGTAAGAACGCCACGAAATCCTTCGGCCTGTGGGTATATAGTAAGTGACTGTAAAAAATTGATGGATGCCCCATGGCTGTCCCTTTTGGGGTCAGACAAAATCTGATGCTTTGATCAGGGCGTATAGGTTTGTTTAAGGTTCCGGCGGTCTCAATTTTTCTGTCAGCTCATAACGTCCTGTATCCATCAGTTTGATAGATATATCGTGGATATTGTTGTGCTCATCATGTTCGAAATATCCCGTGGCAAGAATGTATATGTTTTTACCTTTTTGTTCGCAATCTACATGTTGAAATGAATATTGGGCGTGGTCATTATTTAATTCCGGAAAAGATAGAGTTTTGATCAACTTGGCGTGTGTATTGAATCTTGGATTTGGATCAGCAATCCATTGTAGGTAAATTTCTTGGCCTACACCATCATAAACATTCCCAACAATTAACCGATAATATCCGGTCTCGTCTTTGTTTTGCCAATTGCCACAGTTCTTGACCAATTCAAACGTTAAAGGGAGATTATTAACGTCCGTTAATAATGTAGAGTCGAGCGCAGATGCCTGAACCGTCGCATAGGCGGAGATGATGGGGCATAAAATTAAGAGGATGATCGTTTTCATGGCATGATCTTTCAAAGATAAATGCGGGCGCGTTTTTGGCGGTTACCAATCTTCCTGCACACGTTGTGCTTCGGGAGATCACTTCATTTAGGGTGTATTCTCAATAACACCCATCATCAATGATGATATCGATACAAAGATTATTTTGAAAGATATTCTAGTAATAGAAAGTGAAAATGAGCTGCCCGTACTAGGCTCCAGACCTATAGAATATCCAGGAACGATCATCTTTGCCGCGACAGCTTTTCAAGGTCGGGATGTTCCGGGGGCCCCTGTAGGGCTTGAGAAAGGTCATTTCGCCCGAATTGATTTTGCGCGGAAGATACAAAGCCAAAAACTAGAATTGGCAATCTAAATTTACGGTATATTTTTACAAGCGTATTGCGCCCAGAACTAGCTATGACTGTTCTACGATCGCACATCGCCAATCCTGAAAATTCCTAATATCGCCGAATAGCGATTTGCCCGTCTAAAATGAGATCGTCATCATGGGACAGTTTTGGGACATTCACGCGCAAATCATCCCCGCAAAAGCCAAAACACCACAACCACATTTTTGAAGCGAAGCCCTTAAAAATCAGTTGGTTATGATTGCTAATTATTGTAGATTATCCAAAGGGAAGGACTTAAAATCCGTCGCCTGGCAACGGGCGTGCCGGTTCGATTCCGGCCAGGGCCACCATTTATCCTTTAGAATTGATCGCCGTTGTTAAAAGATTTTTTGGTCGTGGGTAGCGTATGTCTAACCCGCAAGGGTATTTCTGGGGTTATTTTATACTTAAATTTTGGATGTATTTTTTTATTACTTCTATTCCATCTAAATTACAAAACTCGTTTTTTGAAAGAGGCGGAAACTCTTTGTCCAGTTGGCCAACTCGTTGGCGTATTCTTTCTAGATCGGGATTTTTGAGTGGCCCTATCGATATAAAATCATCCAGCGCAAGCTCATTTTTAGCATCTAAAATTTCCTGCAATTCTATGCGAACACTCTCTGCTGTTGCATCGTAACCATGAGGGTAAAGTAGTTTTTGAGTTACAGCAGAGATAAAGAATAATAAAACCAGGCCCCCGAAGATTGCAGCAACTATAAGAAGTATCTCCATAAAGTGATATCCTTCCGTTTATTGATTTATAAAGCTTTGTTGGTGGGGAAATTCTTATCGCAACCACATATAAGAGGGCTAAATTTATATCAATGGCGGAGACGAGAGGATTCGAACCTCCGATACAAGTTTCCTCGTATAACGGTTTAGCAAACCGCCGCCTTCAGCCTCTCGGCCACGTCTCCGTCGGGGGCATGAAGAGAGGGGCCTTTTATCTACCGACTTGCGTCGGCGGGCGGCCACATCTCCATACCTTGGGGATGGTTATAAAGGGATTAACCCGGTTCGTAAACCCTTTTTCCCGGGGTAAAAACTAAACTGTCAACAAGGATGTCAGGTGCGCAATAGAACTCTTTTAATGATACGTCCGGATGAGCGAGGCAAGCTCGCCCTGAATCTGCACGCGGTCTTCGGGCAGGGTGCGGTCGTCATAGGCGGGGTTTTCGGCTTGAAGAATAATCATACCGTCCTTGCGGCGCAGGCGTTTAAGCGTGACTTCGCCGCCGTCGACCAAGGCCACCACGATGCGACCGTTTTCGGCGCGGTCGGACCGGCGAATAATCACCGTATCGCCCGAATGGATTCCGGCGTCAATCATTGAATCCCCCTGAACGGTCAGGGCATAATGCTCACCGCGGCCCAGCAGATCGGGCGGGACGTGCACGTATTGGCCATCATCGCGGATCGCCTCAATCGGCGTGCCGGCCGCGATGCGCCCCAAAAGGGGAACGGATGTAAAATCTTGGCCCGGGGACGGGGCCGGCGGACGTATGGACGCGGGCATTCCGGTCGGTTCTGGCTTTACGGCCGCTTTGGCGGAAGGCGCGGGCATATACCCCTCGGGCAGGCGCACGACCTCAAGTGCGCGGGCGCGATGGGGCAGCCGCGCGAGATAACCGCGTTCAACCAGGCCGGTGATGAGCCGGTGAATGCCCGATTTCGATTTAAGCCCCAATAATTCACGCATTTCGTCGAAAGAAGGGGCGATATCCCCCGCACTCATCCGGGTGTGGATGAGAATAAGGAGATCGCGTTGTTTTTGGGTGAGCATCGTGTATCCGTTTTTGTTTCTTTTCCTGTCCCCTTATGTTCTATATAAGTTCCTGTGCTTTGTCAACAGGAAAAAACAAACCGCACCGAAAATCATAAAATATTGACATAGTATTATAAAAATAGATAGGATCTGTCCGTCATTAAAAAAAGGGGAGAAAAAATGAGATCCATTACCCACAAATCTTTTATCGCGGCGTCTGCGGTTGCTGGTGCACTCGCCGTCCCGACATTATTGATCCCAGAATTCTATAGCAGTGTTCGTGCCTCTTTTCGCGCTGTCGTTTCCCCGGGTGCAGTTCGGGCGGATGCTTTGGAAAAACGTGCCGTCCGCACCGCTGAAATGAAAGACCAATTGGGCCGGTTAAGCGATGTTTCGGTTAATCGACCGGGGCAGGCGGGTCAAGATGCAAAACATGCAGAGCAGGAATGCCTTTCTGATTTTCGTAGAGAGAATCGTTTGGATCCCCAGGCGCAACTTCAACCGGATGGCGAGGGGAAGGTGCGTGTTCAATTTGAAACAGCAAACTCCTATCAATATCATCAGGTGACATTGGATCTGCCGACTTGTGTACGAGCCCGATTAATCGACATTCAAAAAGACAATGAGAGAGAGCCGGTTTCGTCGGCCGCCTATGCCATTGGTGGTGGGGTGATGCTTTTGCTTTATAGTGTCTTGGCCGGAACAGGAGCGGTTGTCAGTGGTGTGGCGGCGGATCGGTTTTTACGGCGCAGACGGCGGCCATCACCAGAACAATCTGCCGCGCCGTCGTAATTTTTCTTTATGGGGTTCCATACCACCCAATAAGGTGCTCTTTTTTCTTTAGTGAGCAGATTCGCCCTCTTGGTGGCGGCGACGAATCGCGTATCATTTGACGCTATGGATTCGCGCTCAACGTCGGACACGTCGCCGGCATCTTCTTCCCCCTCTGATTCCTTATCATCTGTGCCAAAGCCCCCGGGGCGCACGGGCCGTTTTTTTGCGCCTGTTTTTGCGTTTGTTTGTGTCATGGCCGCCTTTGCGCTGGCGCTTGTTTGGGCCTGGTCGGCGTTTCAGGGGCGTGTGGCCGAGGCCGCGTATACCGCGCCCAAGGCGGACATATCGATGACATTACCCATGGCGCGGGCGCTTGCCGCGACCGAACCCGCCGCGCGGATAGATTTTCCGCCGCATCCAGTTCTTGCGGCGACACCTGTTCTCGTCCCCGATATTCATGCGACGGAATCTTTTGATGCAGCTTCTGCTCAAGTGATGGTAGGGCCTGACCGTCAACAGATGCCGCGTTTGATTCCGGCGTCTCTTCCGGGGGTCAACAAAGAGGTTCAAAAACAGAATCATGACACACCACGGATCGCCATTATTATTGACGATATGGGGCTTGCGCGACGCAACAGCCTCCGCGCGGTGAATATCGATGCACCCTTGACGTTGTCGTATCTGCCTTATGCTGACGACATTCAGGCCCAGGTCGATGAGGCCCGTGCGAAGGGGCACGAAATTATGCTCCATTTGCCGATGGAGGCGTTTGATCATCACATGTATCCCGGGCCGGGCGCGCTCACCACACGGCTTGCTCCCGATGTCTTGGCCGAACGCGTCAATCAGAACCTTTCGGCGTTCAAGGGATATCGCGGGATCAATAATCATATGGGGTCACGCCTGACCTCTGATCCCGTCGCGATGGAGGCCGTGATGCGCGAGATCGACCGGAAATCCGTTTTCTTTGTGGATTCCTGGACCAGCCCAAGGTCCGTTGCGTACCAAACGGCGGCGGCGTTTGATATTCCTCGTGGGCGGCGTGATGTGTTTCTTGACCATTATGAAGGTGAGGCGGCCGTGTGGAATGCCTTGAAACAGGCCGAATATCTGGCGCGGCGCCATGGGTCATCTGTCGTGATTGGTCATCCCAAGAATGATACGATCAATGTATTACAGACCTGGTTGCCCGCGGCCAAACTGCGCGGGGTTCAAATTGTCCCGATGTCAGAACTGACCTATCGCGGGTCCGCAGAACGTGACCCTGTTCTGATGGCAGATGCCGCGCGTCGGAGCCGTGTTGCAGGACGGTGAGGAAGGAAGCCGACAGGCAAGAGAAAATTCCCTCTCCGCCCTTCAAGGGGGAGAGGGTTAGGGTGAGGTTAAGAAATCCCTTACCCCCTCAGGAAATCCCTCACCCTCCCCCTCTCCCTTTTAAAAAAGGGAGAGGGGAAAAGCGGCGAAGTCGGTTTCTATAACTACTCCGCGCTTTTCTTCGGGCCGTACATTTGCTGAAGCAGGCGGTCATTGACTTTGGCGTTATATCGGTCATTCAGCGCGCCCAGATATTGGACCAGTTGTTCATCTTTCATCGCGCGCGCGGTGTCATCCCCCAGGGATTTCATCGCGTCATCTTTCGACTGGGCCGGATCTGCCAAGGTAGCCCCGTGCACGACCGCCAATAGAACCCCATTGGGCAAGGTCTGGAAGATGGGTTTACCGATCTCCGCATCAAAAAGACGCGTCCAGGCCGCCCGGTCGATGAAGTCAGGGAGTTTCTCTTGTGATTTTTGTGCTGTCGCAAGTTGTACCAGAGCGCGACCTTTTTCTTTTGCAATGGCCGCAAGACTGGTCTTCCCAGCGGTCAAATCATTTAAGGTCATCTGAAGTGCCATCACATTCGCGCGTTTACGTTCGGACGCCATCCAATCTTTGATTAAACGCTCGCGCACCTGGGCCAGATCTTTCGGGCGGGCAGGGGTGATGCGGTCGACGACAACGACGGCGATATCTCCATTTGACATTTCGATCGGGGGAGAGACTTGCCCGGTTTCCGTCATATCAAAGGCAGCGGGGAGTGCCCGGGCCTTGAGCGCCCCCAAATCGCGAAACGCATCGGCGTCCTGGTCATTCATCCCGTCACGGGCGATGTTTTTAAATTCTTTGGCGGTCATTGAATTCGACTGAACTACTGTATCAAAAGGAGTTCGGCGTTCATGCGCCTGGTCCAGCGTTTCAAGGCGTGTGTCCATCGCATCACTCAAACGGTCCTCAGTCAATTGCGCGATAATTTTTTTCTTGGCTTGATCAAAGGGTTCGGCCCCGCCTGGGGTCATTTTGTTTACCTTGGCGGTGATCCACCCCAGGGGGGTCTGGGTGGGCGGGGTTTCGGTACCGATTGCGGCCTCGCGAATATCCGAAAGATAATCCGGCAGACTATCATCCATCGCGAAATCGTTCGTGTCCGTCCGGGTCGCGTGCGCGCGTGCATCTGCATCGGCCTTTGTTTTATAGGTGGACACGGTGATATTCTTGGTGTCAGGACGGGTCATTTGATCCTTGTGTGCTTCATAGAACGCTTTGGCATCCGCCTCGGATACGGTCACGCTCGATTGGATCGCGGCGCGGGTTATCGTTGCAATACGAAAATCACGACGTTCGGGCAACAGAAATTCGTTCTGCCTTGTCTTATAATAAGTCTCAAGCGCAACATCGGACGGCGGCACGATGCCGGGCACGTCATCATCGAGGAAGACAAGATAATCAATCGCGCGGGTCTGGTGCGCGGCCGCATAAAGCCCATGGAGCATCAGACGTGACGGCGCGGCACCGGCCCCGACAACATCGCGGAGCAAGGTGGTTGTGGTTTCGCGACGAAATCCGGCCAGAAATTCGGGTTCTGACACACCTTGCGCCTCGATAAACCGCTTGATCACCGCGGCGGGCGTCGTTTTTTGTTCGGTCGCAACCGGGGCAGCCATAGCGGCAAGGCGGGCCAGCAACGCCTCATCCCCAACGGCCAGACCGTACCCATAGGCCGCGCGGGAGAGCATGCGCTGCCAGATTTCGGATGTCAGGATCCGGTTGATCAAGCCAATTTGATACGCCTGATCAGGGCGGATATTTTCAGCGCGTAAAGTGCGTTCAACGAGACGGGCAAATTCGACCTGGCCAATTTTCTCACCCTCCATCTTGGCGACATCATGGCTGCCGACGCCAGACCGAAAACTGCCCGTCCAATCGGTCAAGACCAAAGAAAATCCGGCAAGAACCAGCATTGCCAGAAAAATAAACGAGAAAAAGCCATGGCGCATGAATTTCATCATGTGAGAATCCTTGTAATAATGGTTGCGGAACTATAACCGCTCGTGAGAAGAAGTAAACAGGCAGAGAGTCGCCTAGAGGAAAAAAGAACATGAAAAAACTCATCATCGCAAATTGGAAAATGAATGGCACGCGGGATTTGGTGCGCGATCTGGCGGGGGCCAGTCTTGCGGCGGTCACGGGGCTCGCGACTGCGCCGAATGTTGTGATCTGCCCGCCTTTTCCTTATTTGGCGGATGTTGGTGCCATCCTTGCGGAGACAGAGATTCGTTTGGGGGCCCAGGATGTGGCGGTCGCGATGGACGAAAAAGGGGCGCAGACCGGCGATGTGTCACCGGCGATGCTTGCTGATCTGGGGTGTTCTTATGTGATTATTGGTCATTCCGAACGGCGGGCGCGGTACGGTGAAACGGATGCACAGATTGCGGCCAAGCTTGCTGGGGTTTATGGGGCGGGGTTGATCCCTGTTTTATGTGTTGGAGAAAGCGCGGAGGTCCGTGCGACAGGGGCAACATCGGCGGTGGCGGCTGTGCGGGCGCAAATCGCTGGGGCGTTTGACGGCTTATCCGCAAAAAATATTGGACCCATGCGCGAATGCGTCATTGCCTACGAACCGATTTGGGCGATTGGGGCGGGGGCTGCGGCGGCGGAGAATGATATTATTGAAATGCACGAGGAAATTGGCCGGATCTGTCATGAAAAGCTTGCATCAAGCGTGAGATTGCGTAGGATGTACGGCGGTTCGGTGAACGCCGCAAATGCGGGGGCGCTACTGGCGCTGCCGGGCGTTGAGGGTGTTTTGGTTGGGGGGGCGTCCCTCAAGGCCGATACATTTAGCGAAATTATTCGGGCGGCCGCGGCAGTCCGGTCATAAAGAAAGAAGAAAAAAGGAAAAAAAGATGATCCAGGTTCTTTTGGTTATCCATTTAATTGTGACGGTCTTGATGATCGGGCTCATTTTGCTCCAACGTTCCGAAGGGGGCGGGCTGGGGATTGGCGGTGGGTCTGGCGGATTGGGGGCGTTTGCCTCGCCACGCGCCACGGCGAATGCGCTTTCGCGTGCGACCATGGGCTGCTTTGCTGCGTTTGTGGTGCTGTCTCTGGTTCTCGCCGTATTGGCGGGTGGCCAGGGTGGTGCAGGATCCACCAGTTTAATCGATAAACTTTCCGAAATACCGGCAGCCATTACCGTGCCCGCAGCAGGTGCGGATTCGGCCACAACACCCGCTGAGTCTACGAAACCCACAGTTCCGATGGGGGATTAAAGAGGTGGTTCATATATGGGTCAAACTTTGATTTATATATACTTTACAGTGTTTCATAAGGTGTCATAGCTTTTTGAAGGTCTTGGGTTTAGTAGCAATGAAAAAGATTTCGATCCAGAATGTGACCTTTGCGAATGACGCGCCGTTTTCCTTGATTGCCGGGCCCTGTGTGATTGAAAGCCGCGCGCATATCCACGACATGGCGGGGGCGATTCATGAGGTAACAAAAAACCTGGGGATCGGGCTCGTGTTCAAATCATCGTTTGATAAGGCAAACCGGACGTCCAGTGGGTCGTTCCGTGGCGTGGGGATGGATGAGGGATTGGATATTCTCGCCTCCGTGCGGGCGCAATTTGGGGTGCCTGTGTTGACCGATATACACGAAGTGGATCAATGTGAACCCGTTGCGCGCGTGGTTGACATCCTGCAAATACCTGCTTTTTTGTGTCGTCAGACCGATTTGCTCCTCGCTGCGGGTCGCACAGGCCGGGTCATTAATGTGAAAAAAGGGCAATTTTTGGCGCCGTGGGACATGAAAAACGTGGCGGATAAGATCGCTAGTACAGGGAATGATCAAATCATGCTCTGTGAACGAGGGGCATCCTTTGGATACAACACCCTTGTATCCGATATGCGGGCTCTGCCCGTGATGGCCGAAACGGGCTATCCCGTTATTTTTGATGCCACCCATTCGGTTCAGCAGCCGGGCGGGCAGGGCACGTCCTCAGGCGGGGATCGACGGATGGTCCCGGTGCTTGCTCGAGCGGCCGTGGCGGTCGGGGTTGCGGGGGTGTTTATGGAGGTCCATCAAGACCCAGATCATGCACCATCAGATGGTCCTAATATGTTAAAAATCAAGGACTTAAAGCATGTTCTTGAGATTCTACTTGAAATTGATACCGTGACTAAATCATCTTTACGGAGGGCCGCATGAGCGCCATTATTGATCTCGTTTCACGTGAAACATTGGATAGTCGGGGCTTCCCCACGGTCGAGGTCGATGTGTTCTTGGAATCTGGCGCTTGGGGCCGTGCCGCCGTCCCGTCCGGGGCCTCGACGGGTCGCCATGAAGCGGTTGAGCTTCGGGACGGAGATAAAAAACGTTACGGGGGCAAGGGGGTTAAAAAGGCATGCGCCCATGTCACGGGCCCCATTTTAGATGCCCTGATTGGGATGGAGGCCGAGGATCAGATGTCTGTCGACCGGGTCATGATTGATCTCGATGGCACGGAAAATAAAGCCAAATTCGGCGCAAATGCAATTTTGGCCGTGTCATTGGCTGTCGCCAAGGCGACGGCGTCGGAATGTGATTTGCCGCTTTACCGTTATGTGGGCGGTGTGCGTGCGTGCCAAATGCCCATTCCACTCATGAATATCTTGAACGGCGGCAAACATGCCGATAATGGCCTTGATTTTCAAGAGTTTATGATTGTTCCGCATGGCGCCCCCAGTTTTGCCGAAAGCGTGCGCTGGGGATCCGAAATCTTTCATGCACTCAAATCCGATCTTAAAAAAGCGGGTCATGTCACGGCTGTTGGGGATGAGGGGGGCTTTGCGCCCAAATTAAAGGGTCCGGATCATGCGATCGACATGATCCTATCTGCAATTAAAAATGCTGGTTTTAAAGCGGGTCATGATGTGTCACTTGCACTTGACTGCGCTGCGACCGAGTATTTCTCCCGTAATACCTATACCCTTCAAGGGAAAGCCTATACAACCGATCAAATGATCAAATATCTGGCAAAATTGACCCGCGACTATCCCATCATCTCGATCGAAGATGGTTTGGCCGAGGATGATTGGAAAGGATGGTCGGCGCTGCAAGATACCTTGGGCGATACGGTTCAGTTGGTTGGTGATGACCTGTTCGTGACCAACACAAAACGCTTAAAACAAGGGATTGATAGTGGTTCAGCAAATGCCATCCTGATCAAAGTGAACCAAATCGGCACCTTGACCGAAACCTTGGCGGCCGTTGAAATGGCTCAAAAATCCGGCTGGGGTGTGGTCTTTTCACACCGTTCGGGCGAAACGGAAGATTCAACCATTGCCGATCTGGCGGTTGCCACCAATGCAGGTCAAATCAAAACCGGGTCATTGTCACGTTCTGACCGCATGGCAAAATATAACCAATTGCTCCGGATTGAGGCGGAACTCGGGGAAAACGCTCGGTTTGGTCATGGGGCGGGATAGCGCATCATGAGTATATAATATGTTAAATCATAGAGAGCCGATTCCATCAGCATTTGACTTGGCCTGGAGACGTGCATGGTGCCAAACATCTCGTGATGTCTACAGAAGACTTGGACTGATTTTGAGTGATGAAGATGTTCAGAATCTTCGTCGTCAAGGTGCTCAACTTAATATTCGGGCAGAGATTGAAAGGTTACAGCGCGACCTTGGGGGTGCCTCATCAAAAAATCTACCCACCCCCTAACCCATTCAAAAAATTTGTAAAATTGTCTTGACGCGCCACGATGCCCGCTCCAAAATAAACGCATGAGAGATTTTTTCGATCGCCGCTATGCCATCCGCCAGAACTGGGTATTCATCCTGGGGGTTTTGCTCTCTGTTTATTTTTCGTATCATCTTCTTCAAGGGGGGCGGAGTTATATTCGCTTGATTGGCCTGAACCAGGCGATTGCCCGTGAAACCGTGCATGCAGAAACCCTGGCCTCAACCCGAGAGGAGCTTACCAAAAAGGTTGAAATGCTCCGCCCCGGGTCGATCAACCGTGACTTTTTGGAAGAACGCGCCCGGACGGTTTTGGGATACCGCACCCCCGAGGACTTGGACGTGATTTTGAAGAAATGAGTCACGGTCAATTAATAAATTGACGTAATAAATTTTTTGTTATAGGATCCTGCTGTTTCATTTCCTTTCGCGGTAGGTCCTCATGGTTACAGAATATTCACCCGAAATTTCTTCCCCGCGCATGGGGGTGCATCATGTGTCAAGTTTTTCTGAGCTGATCGCAGCGAGGTATACCCCCGAACAGAGCTGTTTTGCGCTCCTGCGGGGGCCACTTACTGGTGATTTTAATGCCCTTGCCTTACGGCTAGATCATGATACGAAGATTTCTGCTTTTGGATACAAGCAATTAACGCGTCAAGAGCTTGAGTCCTATGGTTCCTCCACAGAGGGGGATGAAGCAAAAGCCTTGGAGGAGGTGATTTCTGATATGGAGTCCTTGCACCAAGAAGCACCGGACCGCCCCGCGTTTTTACGTGTGCGCGCGCCCTTCACAGGACCTGAAGAAGATTTTATGCTTCATGCGGATGGGGCACGCACGTCTTTCCATTTTGATCAGCTTTTATGCAACTATAACACCCCGCGGACGGTATGGGTCTGTTACGATGATGCAGAGGTAAAAGCACCTGAAGTGAGAAACGGTATCCCCACGAACGTGGGAGCGTTTTTTGAAGCGAAGCCAGGTGCGCCACATTACGTGTTTCCATTAGGGACGGTCTGGCGGCATGCCTGCAACCACAGGGGGATGGGGAATGTACGACCCTTCCTTCATTATGCGCCAATGATAAAGGAGGGGCATGTTCCTCGCCTTAATCTCGCAGCAACCGTTGCAAGACTGCCAGGTGCCCACGCCTTTTAGGGATACTTATATTCCCGTATGCGATCTTACCTGATCCAGCGCGCGGTCGATAAGCCGGGCGCGGGTATCGGCGTCTAATTTCCGGGTCATGAGTTTTTCGGTCGCCTCAAACGCCAGATCCGCCGCCACTTGGCGCAGTTCCGACACCGCTTGATCGCGCAGTAAGGAAATGCGTGCGGTCAGTTGTTCTTCCTTACGCGCCATCATGTCGGTGAGACGCGCTTCTTCGTGCACACGGAATTGGTCGGCACTCGCCCGTGCCTGAGCCACCAAGGCATCCGCATCGCGCGCGGCGTCGCGTTGGCGCTGTTCAAATTCAAGGAGAAGGGCGTTCGCCTGGGCCCGCAAGGTCTCGGCCGCCGCCACTTCATCACGGATTGTTTTAATTTTGGTATCCAGCGCAGCCAAAAGCGCAGGCCAGCCGAATTTTGCGGCGAGCAACGCAAAAACGGCAAAGGAAAAAATAATCCAGGTATAGCTGTCGTTCAAGATATCCATGTCGTTATCCAATTCATCGATCGTGCCGGCGGGAGTATACGCGCCGTTTTCGCGGCGTTATGCCGCCTGTTGTTCGTGTGACAACGCATCGACCACACTTTGAGCTTCTTGGGTCGACACAGGCGTTGCTAAAATTTCGGTTGCAGCGTGGGCCGCGACGTCCGCCGCAACCGCCCGCATATCGGAGAGAAGGCGCGGGCGCAGCGCGGCAAGTTCGGTTTCTGTCCGTGCGACTTCTTGGGTGAATTTGGTGCGGTAGCTATAAAGAAGATCGGCCGTTTTTTCTTTCAGTTGGGCATCCACCTGGCGGAGTGTGTCGGTCGCGCGTTCTTTGGCCCGGTTCATATTGCGTTCATAGGCCGCGCGGATTTGCGCTGCCTTGTCCGATAAGTCACGCGCGGAGTCGAGATCGGCTTGAATCTTGCGCTGGCGATCGGCGAGCGTTTGGGTCAAGCGGGGCAGGGCCCTGCGCGAGAAAAAGACGTACAGAACGGCAAAAGTCACGGCCAGCCAGAAAATTTGCGAGGGAAACCAGGCGGCGTTAAATTGAGGCAATCCGGCGCCGCCCTCGGCTTCATTCGCCAGAGCAGAAAACGCCCCGGCCCCTGTTGTAATCAGGGTCGCGGCGCCAAAGGTTAAAATATGTCGTGCGTAGCCGCGCATTAAACGATTTTCAGCAAAATCATGAACGAAATGAGCAGCGCGAAAATCGCGAGCGCCTCGGTGAGCGCAAAGGTCAGGAAGAATTTTTTATCGAGTTGCTCGGCTGCACCGGGGTTACGCCCGACAGCGTCGTTATAGGACGAGAAAATCAGCCCAAGGCCAATCCCCACGCCAAAGAGCGGCAGCAAAGCCAAAGCGCCCGAGAGTAAACGCATTGCGTCAAGTTCCATTTTTATCTTCCTTTTCGTTCGATTTTAAAGGGTTCATTCGTGAATCAACCGCCGACACGCTACACAAATCAGTGGCCGATTTCAACCGTGTCTTTGAGATAGATGCAGGTCAGAATTGTAAAGACATAAGCCTGAAGGAAGGCGATGAGAAATTCAAAGCCCATGAGGACGGTATTAAACAAGGCAGGCATGAGCCCGACGGCAATTCCCCCGGCCCCGAGGCCCATGGCGGCGACAGAAAGCCCGGCAAAAACCTTGAGCATAATGTGTCCCGCCATCATATTCGCAAAAAGACGGACCGACAGGGTGACAGGGCGGACCAGGAACGAAATCAGTTCAATCGGGATAATGATGGGGGCGAGCCACAGCGGCACGCCGGGCGGTAAAAACAGGTGTAAAAAATGTGTCCCGTGCCGGACAAGGCCAATGCCGAGAACCATAAAAAAAATCATGAGGGCGAGGGCCCCGGTCACGATAATATGGCTGGTATAGGTAAAAGAATGCGGGATCATCCCCAAGGCATTGCCCAGGAAAACAACCATAAAGGTTGTAAAAACGAAGGGGAAATAGGCCATGCCGGCAGGGCCGGTGTTTTCACGCACCATATTCGCAATAAAGCCATACACACCTTCGGCGAGCGCCTGAAGGCGTCCGGGCACAACCGCGCGCGGGGCGGTGGCGACGGAAAACAAGACGATCGAGGCGAGGGTCGCAACCATCATCCACAAGGATGAGTTGGTAAAGGCCAGATTGATATGGTCCGTAACGGGCAGATTTACAATCGGCTGAATTTCAAATTGATGTAAAGGGGAGTGCGCAGCGTCCGACATCGTTTGGTTCCATTAAATAAATTCCAGATTTTCTACCCTGTTTGTCAAAATTTGGCAAGGGGCGGATCACTTACTTGCTTGGCTGTATCGGTACGCGCCGTAAAATCCGGCAACAACCCCAAGAAGCAGGCCCAAAACCAAGCCGTAAGGGCGGGTATTGAACATTGAATCTGCGAAATAGCCAAACATCAACCCCCCCAAAATCCCGCCAATCAGTTCAGACCCCGCCCGCATGCCCGCGCGTTCTGCAGCACTGGAATTTGAATCTTTTTTAGGTGAAGAAAGATTCGAATCCGCGCGGGCTTGACGAATATCACCTTGGATCTTGTCCAATCGATCATCCGGCGTGGGGGGCAGGGACATGGTTCTGTTCCCCGTCTAGGCGGCGTCCAGCAAATCCATCTGTTGTGACAGATCGACCGATACCAGTTGAGACACGCCTTTTTCGCCCATGGTGACGCCGTACAGGCGGTCCATCTTGGCCATCGTCAAGCGGTGGTGTGTGACAACCAAAAAGCGGGTTTGGCAGGTATCGGTGATATGCCGCAGTAAATGGCAAATGCGGTCGACGTTCGCGTCATCGAGTGGCGCGTCGATTTCATCGAGCACGCAGATGGGTGACGGGTTCGTTAAAAACATCGCAAAGATGAGGGCGGCGGCCGTTAATGATTGTTCTCCCCCGGATAAGAGTGAAATCGATTGGAGTGATTTTCCAGGCGGTTGGGCATAGATTTCAAGCCCGGCCGCCAAGGGGTCGCCATCCATTTCAATCATTTGTAAATAAGCCTGGCCGCCGCCAAAGAGACGCGTGAACAGGTCTTTAAAGTGGCTGTTGATCGTTTCGAACGCGGTCGCCAGGCGTTCTTTGGCTTCTGCGTTGATCTTGGCAATGCCTGCGCGCAGTTCCTCGATCGCCGCAATTAAATCCGTGCGTTCGGTTAAGATTTTACCCAGAGTGGATTCGATTTCCTGGGCCTCGACATCGGCACGCAAGTTCACCGGGCCCATTGCGTCGCGGTCACGCATCAATTTTTCCTTGCGTGCGCGCTTGGTCTCAGATTCAGCAAGGTCGGTATCGCTCATGTCAAATGACACATTTGACTGGACCAGCAAATCCTGGGGCGAGACGCCGAACATGCCCATCATCTCGGATTCCATTAAGGTGAGGCGTTCGGTAAAGCCCGAAAGACGCTCAATCAACCCCGCGCGGGTTTCTTTGGCGGTCGATAGGGCACTTTCTGCCGCGCGCAAATCGCGGGTGGTGGCGCCCACGTCGTTTTCGACATGCTGAAGCGCCGCGTCGGCCTGGCTATGTGATTTTTCAAGTTCGGACAAGCGCGACATCAAGGCGTCGCGTTGCGCGCGGACTGTGTTCGGTTGAGCAGCCAGCGCAGCACATTTTTCTTCAGCCTGTTGTTTACGCGTGGAAAGTGCCGCCAAATGTTCTGCCGCGCGGGATGTGCGGTTTTGCGTGGCGATCCGTTGATCGGCGATACCGTGAAGGCGAGCCTGACGCCGCGATTGATCCTGGACAAAGCGATCGACCGCCAAGGTTGCCGTGCGCAAATCGCCCTGAAGCGTGGCTGTTTGTTCGCGTAAGGCCGCAACGTCCCCCTGTAAATTTGATTCATCTGGATCGGGAAGGCGCGACAATTCATCTTTTTGCGCGGTGATTTCACGGGCCCGTTCGGCGTTTTCTTGTCCGATAAAGTTCAGTTGTTCAGTCAGGCGCGTCCGTTCGTTTTCTTGGTTTTGTTCGTCTTGAAGTTTCTTTTGAAGTTGAATACGCAAGGTATTGAGCGCCGTTTGCGTGTCGCGCACATCTTGGTCATGGCGTGATTTGTTCACACGGGCCGCTGTCATCTGTTCTTCTGCGGCGGTAAAAGCTTTTTCTGCGGTCGCTAAATCGGCTTGGGCCTGGGGTAATTTGGCCGTGATATCGGTTAAGCGATTTTTCTGCTCCAGAATAATCGCTTGGCGATCTTTGCTGGTGGGTTTCACAAATAACCCGTCCCAACGCCACAAATACCCATCGATCGAGACGATGGTTTGGCCCGGTTTTAAATCGGCCGCGGCGGCGTCGCCATCCGCACGTGTTGCGACATAGCCAATATAACCCAAGGCACCATGAAGTGCGTCGGGGGCCTTGACCCGTTCATCCATCGGGGCCACAGTTGACGGGAATGCCGGCGGGGTTAACCCCTCGCGGCCACGCCAGACCATGGCCGCCTGTTCATCGGTCGATCCAAAAAGCGTGTCTCCGAGCGCCTTGGCAAGCGCAGTTTCAAATCCGGCATCAGCCTTGATATCATCCAAAATCGGATGTGCAGTGGATAAATCGGCGGCTAGAAAATCTTCAAGCGGTTTTTTCTCGGCGAGTAATTTTGTGACATGATCGCGTGCGGCGTCGTGGACGGCGCGAGCCTCGGCCAAGATACGTTCGGCCGTGTCGATTGCGGCCATATAGTCTGGCGCATCAGTTTGCCAAGTGTCGATTTTCATTTCTGCTGCCTTGATTTGATCTTCAATCAGGCAGGTGGCGGTAAAATCGGTTGACTCTTCGACATCTTCCAGTTGTTTGCGGATATCATCCGCGCGGGCACGCCCCTGAACCAAACGATGTTCGTTTTGCGTGATTTGTTGGGCGAGTGCCGTGCGCTGGGCCTGATGTTCAATCAGGGTGCGTGTTTTTTCCTGAAGCTCAGATTCAAGTTTTTCGAGTTGCACGGTAAGCGTATCACGGGTCTGTTCCAAGGCGGGCAGACGGTCTTCTTGTCCCGTACCTTCGGCGATCAATTGTTGCTCTTCTGTCTCAAGCGCGGCCAAAAGTGCGCGTGAATCGTTGATCAGTTGTTCGTCATGGGCGATGTCGCTGGCCGCTTCGGCAATCAGGCGCTCGGCTTCGTGCATGGCATCATCAATTTGACGGGCCTGAACCTCAAGTTGTTTGAGTTCAATGGTCACGGCCTGAACCCGCGCGGCGCATTCGGCCGCTGCGTTCCGAAGCGCAGGCAAGTCTGCCGTGCGGGCATCCAGTGTTTGCGTGAGCTGAGTGACGGCCAATAACGCATCCGCGACAGTTGTTTCAATCGATGTCACATCGTGCAGTGCAAGTTGTTTTTGGCGCGAGAGCTTGACCCAATCCATCGCGGCGATAGTGGTTTCAAGTTGTTTGATTTCCTCGGTCATCGTGCGGTATTTTTCGGCCTGACGGCTTTGTCGTTTTAACGAAGCCAGTTGGGTATCGAGCGCACCCACGCTGTCTTGCAAGCGGGCGAGGTTGTTATCGGCGGCCTGAAGGCGGAGTTCAGCCTCGTGCCGGCGGGCGTGTAACCCACTGATCCCTGCGGACTCTTCCAAGATCATGCGGCGGTCAAAAGGCTTGGCTGAAATAATTTGGGTTAATTTCCCTTGGGATACAAGCGCGGGCGAATGTGCACCGGTCATCGTGTCGGCGAGCAACATTTGGACATCGCGCGCGCGGGCAATTTTGCCGTTAATCCGGTAGGTCGATCCATTCTCGCGTTCAATCCGGCGAGAAATTTCAATTTGGTCAAACGCGGCGTAAGGATCGGGGGCGGTATGCATTCCGTTATTGAGGTGCAAAACGACTTCCGCGAAATTGCGGGCCGGGCGGCTTGACGTCCCGTTAAAGATCACATCGTCCATATCGCCGCCGCGTAATCTGCGGGCCGAACTTTCGCCCATGGCCCAGCGCAGGGCTTCGACCAAATTGGACTTGCCGCATCCATTGGGCCCCACAATTCCAGTCAGACCCGGCGCGATATCAAGATCCGTTTTGTCAACAAAAGACTTGAAACCCGAAAGGGTCAGGCGGTCAAATTGAATCATGGTGCACTTGCGCCTTGAAGGTCAGGGGTTGCCGGGGGTGTGGGGGTGGAGGAGGGTGTTGCGGTCCCGTTCAGGATGGCGTCGATTTCTTTGGATAACGCATCGATCGATCCGCCGACCACCTTGCCGGCACCATCATTCAGGATAAAAGTCGGGGTTGATTGGATTTTATATTTCTGAACGTCTTTAATGACGGCCTGAACCAAATCGTCTTCTTTCTTTTTATCATCCAAGCAGGCGGTAATTTGATCATCTGATAGGCCAACAAGTTTGGCATTTTGCTTCAAGATGTCTTTATAGTTATCACGAAACGCCCAGCGGTCTTGGGTTTGATAGAGCATCGTCATAAACGGAAAGAATTGGGCGTCTGGCAAGCAAGAGAGCAATTTAGCCCCATCGAGCGCGGGTTGGTTTAACGGAAAGGAGCGGAATTCAATCCTCACTTTACCTGTATCCACATATTTGACCCGGAACGCATCCAAGCTGTCGTTGTGGAAATGCGCACAGTGGTTGCAGGAAAGCGATGCAAATTCAATCATTTGAACGGGGGCATCGGGACGGCCAATAAATCGTCCTTCGGCCTGAATGACCGGGGTTGGGGTGTCTTGTTTTGGTTGCGCCTTCGCCGGGTCAGCAGCAGTCAGATCAGCGGCCGTGCTTAATTTCCCTTCGCCCGGTGTGGCGGGGGCCTGATTTAATGTGGGTTCAGGGGGAATCGTTTCCCCCTGGTCACGGGCGATAAACCATCCAACCGAGAGGACCAGGACAGCGGCAAGTGCCAGAAAAACAGACACCGCGTTTTTATTTTTGAGCATCGACATAGCAATAAACTCCTCTATAGACGCATTAAACGTATAGGGCGAACGGCGATTCTTGGGGCCGCCCATTCATGCCGTATTATAATAAATCTGTCAAATTTTTTCGCATGGACCGGGGTGCGTTATCCACGGGATAATCATGTTGAGAAGGTATTTATTATACATAATATTAATAAGGGCGGTGTGGCAAGCTGTTGCGCGTTTTTAACCCACTTCATACCAGCAGAGGGAAGGAGTCCGGCGTGATCCCGCTTGACTTCACCTGGCGCATGGGCGACTCTTGGGGGGTATTTTTACTCCCACTGATCGTTCAAGGGGTTGCCCCATGGCGTCCGCCGAATTCCTGTCGACGTATTTTCCGATTTTGCTCTTTTTGTTTATTGCCGGGGTCATTTCATCGGCGGCGATTGTCCTGTCGCTGATTGCGGGCAAACAACGGCCCGATGCTCAAAAACTTTCGGCCTATGAATGCGGATTCGATGCGTTTGATGATGCCCGACACAAATTTGATATCCGGTTTTACCTGGTCGCGATTTTGTTTATTATTTTTGATTTAGAAATTGCGTTTTTGTTCCCTTGGGCCATTACACTCGGTGATATTGGCGCGATCGGGTTTTGGTCGATGATGGCCTTTCTGGGCGTCTTGGCCGTTGGATTTGTGTATGAATGGCGCAAGGGCGCGCTGGATTGGGAATAGGACAATATAGGATGACACACGACCGTAACGTTCAATTCGCGCCCCCTGCGCCCATCACGACCAACGTGCCGATGCTCACCCCGAAATCCGGACAGGACGTTGCCGCCGCGGCCGTTGCCAAAACGGTTGAGGAAAAGGGGTTTGTCCTGACGACTGCAGATAATTTATTTGACTGGGCGCGTACGGGGTCGATGTGGCCGATGACGTTTGGACTTGCTTGTTGTGCGGTTGAAATGATTCACGCGTATATGTCGCGCTATGACCTTGATCGTTTTGGTATTATTCCACGCCCAAGCCCTCGGCAGAGCGATGTGATGATCGTTGCCGGTACATTGACCAATAAAATGGCTCCGGCCTTGCGCCGCGTCTATGACCAAATGCCGGAACCGCGCTGGGTCATCTCGATGGGATCCTGCGCGAATGGCGGCGGGTATTACCATTATTCCTATTCCGTGGTGCGCGGATGTGACCGGATTGTCCCGGTTGACATTTATGTGCCGGGATGCCCCCCCACCGCCGAGGCGTTGGTATACGGGATTTTACAACTGCAAAAGAAAATTCGTCGTGAAGATACAAGATTAGTGAGGTAAGAAAATGAAAACAGCACGATACCCCTTTGCAATCTCTGCCAACGATTCCTCCCAGAATAAAGCAGCTTGGGATTTGTTTTTGGACACGATTCCGCATGCAACAATTTACTATGATTCAATTCAAGACCATGCGGGTTGTCTAGATAGAGTTTTTGAATTACGCGTTGAAAGAGATAATATAGGGTTAAAAAAATCCATCGCATTACCCGCAGATCAGCCGATAAATCTTGTACATGGATATGCCCAATTCATGGCTAAAAAGCGAGGAGACTCGGCCAATGAATACCGCTTCTAATCCACCTGTGCCGCCGGATGGGGTTGCTTCCCCCGACACACCGCCCGAAAAAACGGGGCTTGAAAAACTCGCGGACCATATTTATGCCCAACGGGGCAGCGATGTGCTGGGGACCCAAATCCTCTCCGGCGAATTGATTGTCACCGTGCGCCGCGATCATATCGTGCCGTTTTTGTTCTTCTTGCGTGACGATCCGGGTGTTGATTGCAAGCAACTGGTTGATTTATGCGGCGTCGATCAACCGGAACGGCCCCAGCGGTTTACGGTTGTTTATAATTTACTATCTTTGCGCCTGAACCACCGCGTGCGGGTCAAGGTTGCGACCGATGCGGCGATGCCTGTGCCGTCCATCATCCCGGTTTATACAACCGCCGGATGGTTCGAACGCGAGGCCTATGATATGTACGGTATTTATTTTGACGGCAACCCGGATTTGCGCCGCATCTTGACCGATTATGGGTTTGAGGGGCATCCCTTGCGCAAAGATTTTCCGATGACCGGATTTGTTGAGCTGCGCTATGACCCGGCGCAAGGGCGTCCGACCTATCGCCCGGTGGAACTGGTGCAGGATTTTCGGAATTTTGATTTTCTTTCCCCGTGGGAAGGCATGACCGATATGCAATTACCGGGTGACGAAAAAGCCACCAAGCCCCAACGGGGTTGGACACCCACGGATAAAAAAGTGGGGTAGGGGGAGATTATCTTGGTGAGGGGGCAGAAGATGAAAAATTTTATACGATCAAGGTATAAGAATATTTTATTGCTTACGCTGATAGCGATTTTTTTATTCGCTGAGGTGCCATCCGCCCGGGCCGAAAATAATGAAGTCTATAACCGGATTATTAAAAGCAATACGATCCGTTGCGGTTATTACGTCTGGCCGCCATTCATGACTAAAGATGTCAATACGGGCGAAATGGGAGGAATGGCTTATGAATGGTTTAATGAGGTCGGTAAACAGTTATCAATGAAGATCGAATGGGTCGCCGAGATTAATTTAGATACAGCGTTCGAGGGGTATTCGAATGGTCGGTATGATATGATCTGTGCCCCACTCGTTGCAAATCCTGCACGTGCGCGGGCATCTGACTTTACGATTCCAATTGCGTATGGTTCTTATAATTTATACGCGCGTGCGGATGACAAGCGGTTTGATGATCATTTTGAAAAAATCAATGATCCGGCTATTAAATACGCGAGTTTTGAAGGGGACATGAATGCGATTTTAGGACGCGAAATTTTTCCGCTAGCTCAGAAAGTTGACATCCCACAGGTCGGCGCGAATACAGATATTTTTATGCAAGTTGTGACGCGTAAGGCTGACGTTGCCGCGATGGAGCCGACGAGCGCGATTTTGTTTATGAAATCGAACCCGGGAAAAATTCGCCTTGTTGAGGGCGGACCACTTCGGACCATGCCAATGAATTTTCCTATCCCTCTTGGTGAAGAAAAATTAAAATCAATGCTTAATATAACCTTGCAAACGCTTCTTGATATCGGGTCGGTTGACCGTGTTCTTAAAAACTATCCTGACTATGATGCAACTCTGTTACGTATCTCACCTCTCTATCAATCAAAATAAAGAGTAATATCGATGCTCACACTTGAAAACACGCTGACGAACGACGGGACCGAGATCAAGTCCTATACCATGAACTTTGGACCGCAACACCCGGCGGCGCACGGGGTTTTACGTCTGGTCATGGAACTGGATGGTGAGGTCGTGAAACGCGCGGATCCGCATATCGGCCTTCTTCACCGCGGGACCGAGAAATTGATCGAGGCGAAAACATACATCCAGGCCTTGCCCTATTTCGACCGGCTGGATTACGTCTCGCCGATGAACCAAGAACATTGTTTTGCGCTCGCGGTTGAGAAATTACTGGGCATCACGCCGCCGCGCCGCGCGCAATATATCCGCGTGCTTTACTGTGAACTCACGCGTATTTTGAACCATATTTTGAACATCACGACGTTTGCGCTCGATGTCGGGGCCATTACCCCCGCCCTTTGGGGATTTGAGGAACGTGAAAAAGGCATGGAATTTTACGACCGTGTGTGCGGCGCGCGCCTGCATGCCAATTACATCCGCCCGGGCGGCGTGCACCAAGATCTGCCCGACGGCTTGCTTGAGGATATTTCCGCCTGGGTGGATCAGTTCCCCAAATTCCTGAATGATATTGATTCGCTCCTTACCGATAACCGCATTTTCAAACAGCGCACGGTTGATATTGGCGTGGCGAGTACGCAAGAGGCGCTCGACCTTGGCTTTACCGGGCCGATGCTGCGCGCCTCGGGCGTCGCGTGGGATCTACGTAAGTCGCAGCCCTATGATGTGTACGGCGAACTGGATTTCGATGTACCCGTCGGGAAAACCGGCGATTGTTACGCGCGGTACCTGGTGCGGATGGAAGAAATGCGGCAATCCCTGCGTCTCATGCGCCAGTGCATTGAACGCATGCCGGATGGAGACGTGATGATCGATGATTACAAGGTCGCGCCGCCGCCACGCGCCGAAATGAAACGGTCGATGGAGGCCTTGATCCATCACTTTAAACTCTATACCGAAGGGGTTCATGTACCCACGGGCGAAACCTATACCGCGGTCGAGGCACCAAAAGGTGAATTTGCCGTGTACCTGATGAGCGACGGCACGAATAAACCGTACCGGTGCCACATTCGTGCGCCGGGCTTTGCGCATCTTCAGGCGCTTGATTTCCTCTCGCGCGGGCATATGCTGGCCGACACGGTGGCGATCATCGGGTCGATGGATATTGTGTTTGGAGAGATTGATCGATGACCTCGAAAAAGAAAAACATGGGGCTATTTTTTATTCCCGCGCACGCGGGTATCCAAGGTTGAAAAATGATGCGGCGTGAATCGAAACTACCTCTCCTCCTGTCTGTCATCGCCATTATTATTTCCCTTTATACGATTTTACATAATCAACAAAAAGGGGGCGGTGGGCAAGGAGGCCAGGCAAGGGCGGGGACCGTATCTGAGGTCAGAGAATCGACCTTTGATCGTGTGATGCGGACCAAGACGATTCGATGTGGGTATTTGGTCTATGATCCCTATTTGATTAAAAATCCGAATACCGGCGCTTACTCAGGCATCTTCTACGATATCATGGAAGGGATTGGCAAGAACGCCGGTTTAAAAATTGAGTGGAGTGAAGAGGTTGGTTACGAGTCAATCTTTTCTGGTCTCGATTCGGGACGCTACGATGTTTTTTGTGGAGGATTATGGCCCAATACAACGCGCGCTAAAATGGGCGGATTTTCGGAGGCTGCATTCTATAGTGTTGTCGTTCCTTGGGGACGATATGATGAGAAGCGTTTTGATAGGATTCTAGATATCAACGATGAATCGGTGCGAATCTCAACCATTGATGGAGCACAGGAGGATATCATTGCAAAAACTGATTTCCCTTTGGCACGAAGAGTCTCTATGCCATCGACAAATCCATTTACAGATAATTTTATGAATGTAATGTCGAGTAAGGCCGATGTTACTTTCGCCGAACCTTCGGGCGCCAAGGCGTTTTTGGCAGCTAACCCCGAATCTATCAAGCAGCTTTCGAATGAACCTTTACGTGTCTTTGGGAATGTTTTGGTGTTTAAGCGTGGCGAGCCTGATCTAAAAACTTTTTTAGATCAGGCGATATTAGAGTTGGTTTATAGTCGTGAGGTTGCGCGAATAATTGTCAAACATGAAAAATATCCGGGCAGTTTTATGTTGCCTAACCAACCATATAAGGATAATAAAAAATGAAAAAACACCCTGCTTTTGATATTGCGGAACAAATTTATCCGGGCTTTGCCTTTCGGAACGGGGCGGGGGTCAACGACATTTTGTCCCGTTATCCCGAAACGCAGAAACGATCGGCGATTATGCCGTTACTCGATCTGGCCCAGCGGCAAGTGGCCGAGGATGGCGCGCGGGCCAGTGTGCCCTATGGCGGGTGGATTCCGCGCGCGGCACTGGATCATATCGCCCAGATTGTGGGGCAACCGCCCGTGCGCGTGTATGAAGTGGCGTCGTTTTATACCATGTATAATCTGGCCCCGGTTGGGAAATATCTGGTTCAACTGTGCACGACCACGCCGTGCTGGCTCTGTAACGCCGGCGGTATTTTAAAGGCGTGCGAAGATCATTTGGGTATTCACATCGGCGATACGACCGATGACGGGGTGTTTACCTTGGCCGAGGTGGAATGCCTGGGCGCGTGCGTGAACGCCCCGATGGTGCAAATTAACGATGATTATTACGAGGATTTGACGCCAGAAAATATTGTCGTCTTGCTTGACGACCTGCGTGCCGGGCGTGCCCCGTCGGTCGGGTCGCAAAAGGGTCGCAAAGGATCGATGGCGATCACGGGGCCCACGACGCTTGAGGACCGCGCGAAAAAACTGGGCGTGGGGTAGTGGCCTTACGCCGCGCGGGGGAACATAGCGAGCATATGGCGCAGACCCGTGGGCCCTTGTTTCTTGATGAAATTTTTAAGCGGCAAAAAGATATTCTCCGGCAATTCATCCGAATAGACCCATCTGAGTTCATCACACTTCTCGGGTTCCATGTTCTTGACACTGCTCGTGTCATTCACCCGCACGGCAAAAACGAGCGTGACATAGTGTTCATTTGTTGATGTGAAATTATCGCTTGTGAAATCAAGCAGCGTTGGCGCGTGAATATCAATCCCCACTTCTTCCTTGGTTTCGCGTATCGCTGCTTGGACCGGATCTTCTCCAAAATCGACATGCCCGCCGGGGGGGGCCCAAGTGTCGTTTCCGTGGGCAGATATCCGGTGGCGAAGTAAAAATTGACCGGTCGGAGAAATTAAAAGAATACCAACCCCAACTTTTGTTTTTTGGGTCGACTCTCCGCTCGTATTCGCAGCTTTTATTTTGATCATGGTGCGCGGTCCTCAAGATGGGGGTGTGAGACGGGGTCTGAGTTGTGTCCATGCCCGTGATGATGTTCGTGCGGATGGAGGAGATCCAGATGACGGTGATCTTGCTTGCCCAAATACCCGCCGATCAGCATGCCGATAATCGCCATGCCCAGACCCGCAAGTTGGGGCGGAACCACCAAATCGGCCGATCCATCGGGCAAATCAAACGCGTAACTTTCAAGAACGATCCAGGTCGACACCCCCATCAGGATTGAGAGGGTCCCGCCCATCACATTGGACCGTTTCCAGTACACCCCAAAGGCAAGGGGCACAAACGCGCCGCACAGTGTGACCATATAGGCGTTTTCAACCATTTGAAAAATGGTGAGCCCCTGCATGTGGCTGAAATACGCATAAATTGTGACTGCAACAGTGAAGAACAACACCGTGCCGCGCAAAAGGAGCAGCAAGTGCTTGTCATCCATTTGCGGCATCATGGGCTTCAAAATGTTTTCAGCGAGCAGCGCAGAAGGAGCGAGCAGAGTCCCCGACGCCGTCGACATGATCGCCGAGAGGAGCGCGCCAAAGAACATGACTTGGGCAAAGATTGGCATATGAATCAGAATAAATTCCGGCAGGATCAGTTGCGTGTCGCCTTCGGGCGTCATGTGTCGTTCGACAAGCGACGGGTCCAGAATAGTCGCGGCATAGGCGATGAAGAGGGGGATAAACGCGAACAAGAAATACAGAGACCCGCCCAAAATGGCACCGCGCCGGGCTATCACCGCATTTTTTGCGGACATCACGCGTTGGAAAACGTCTTGTTGCGGGATGGACCCAAGCGCCATGGTCAGGAATGCGGCGGCAAAGGCCAGAATACTGGTCGCGTTTGCATCGGGCCAGAAATCAAATTTCTGGGCGGCGACCGCGTGATCAATCACGGCCCCCGCGCCGCCCTCGACCATGCCCGAGATCATGTAACACACAATCAACATCCCGACGGAGATCACAACCATTTGAACGAAATCGGTAAGTGCGACCGACCACATCCCCCCAAAAATCGTATAGAACAGAACAATCGCAACGCCGATGAACATCCCGAACTCGCGGCTGATCCCGCCATCCGAGAGGACGTTAAACACCAGGCCCAGCGCCGCAATTTGGGCCGACACCCATCCCAGATACGAAATACAGATCGCAATGGAAATCAGTACCTCGACCGTGCGGCCATATTTACGGCGGTAGAAATCCCCAATCGTCAAAAGGTTCATGTTGTACAGTTTGGACGCAAAGAAGATCCCGACAAAAATCAAACAGGCCGACGCGCCAAAGGGATCGGCGACAATGCCCGTTAAGCCTTCATCGAGAAATGTGGCGGGAATGCCCAAGACCGTTTCCGACCCAAACCATGTCGCGAAAACGGTGGCCGTCACAATATAGACAGGCAGCGATCGGCCCGCGACCACGTAATCTTTGGATCCATGGACCCGCAGGGCGGCATAAAGACCAATCGCGACCGACGCCGCCAGATACAAAAGAACGAAAAGTGTTAACGTACTCAAAATCGGCGACTCCCCCGTGGATATGGCATCAATATAAGGTTAGCATCAGCGTAATCGTTCCGTCCGTCAAGAGGGATAGTATTGTAGTCCTATAAAAATCATGGGGCTGGCCGTTCTGTTTTCTTTATTCTCATAATTTTAGTGGCTATAAGAGAACACCCTCACACAGGAACAAGGAGATGAACATGGTAGATCAATGGAAAAAGATAAATGAAAAACGCCGTCGGGCGCGGATACAACCAAAGCTCCCCGAGGGGATGAACCGTCAATATCGCGTGTCAAGCGGCACGATTACGTTATCGAAGGCTTTTGCGCAAGAGCATGGGGATCGGATGGTCGCTGATGCGTTGGCGTTGATGAGCTTGAATACCCCGAAAGGGACGGTTGTTAGCATTGTTAAAGAAAATCCGTATCCGGCCCTTTTGGGAGCATTGCCAGAGGTATACCTTCGACGGGGAAAGCAGCAGATTCGGAGTTTACGCGGACAGATCAATTATTGTTTTGGCCTTGACCATTATGATTCCTCGCCAATTGATTATGTTTTTAACCGTGCTGTTGGAGGGCCGATCAGACGTTTCCAAGGCCCAGGGTTTCATGACATATATAAACGTGTCCTCGCCGCGCAACAGCAGCGGGCTTCTGGCCCAAGACTATAGAATAGCCTTTGTTAAGCTAGGCGATTTAGTGTTTTGATAAGCAAAGGGGCATTATTTTATGCCCCTTTCTTTTTATCCCCCACGACATGGCGCGTGATCTTTGCTAAACTTGGCGCATGGATCACCTTGCGGATCAGGCACGTTCGGCGATTGCGCCCATTCCCGACCATATTATGTATGGCCGGGTGACGAAAATTTTGGGGCTTTTGATTGAAATTGCCGGATTCCCCAATAACTTGACGATTGGTTCCGTCGTGCGCGTGGAAACGGGCGCCCATGATTCCGACGCCATTTCCTGCGAAGTCGTGGGATTTCGGGATGAACGCGCGTTGCTGTTGCCCTTTGGCCCGCTTGAGGGAATTGGGCTTGGGGCCCGCGCGATTATTGTCGGCACGCGTCCCGCGATTTATCCGTCTGAGGCGTGGTTGGGCCGTGTGATCAACGGCCTGGCCGAACCGATTGACGGCCGCGGGGCCTTGTCCCCCGGGCCACGCGCGATGGCATTACGTCATCCGGCGCCGCCCGCCCATGCGCGGCAACGTATTGGTGAAAAGTTGGACCTCGGCGTCCGCGTGATGAATACGTTTTTGGCAACCTGCCAGGGGCAGCGCATGGGAATTTTTGCGGGATCTGGCGTGGGAAAGTCCGTTCTTTTATCCATGATGGCGAAATATACGGCGGCGGATGTCGCGGTCATTGGCCTGATTGGTGAACGGGGGCGCGAGGTTCAAGAATTTCTTGAGGATGAGTTGGGCCCCGATGGCTTGAAACGATCGGTCGTGATTGTGGCGACAGGGGATGAACCGGCGCTCAAACGCCGCCAGGCGGCGTATGTCACCTTGGCGGTTGCCGAATATTTCCGGGCGCAAGGAAAACAGGTGTTGTGCCTCATGGATTCCGTCACACGATTTGCCATGGCGCAACGCGAAATTGGTCTTTCGACGGGGGAACCGCCCACATCCAAGGGCTATCCGCCGACAACATTTGGTGAACTTTCACGCCTGCTGGAACGCGCGGGGCCGGGCCTGGCGGGAGAGGGGGCAATGACCGGATTGTTCAGTGTGCTGGTCGAAGGGGATGACCCCAACGAACCGATCAGCGACGCGGTGCGTGGGATTCTGGACGGGCATATCGTCATGGAACGCGCAATCGCGGACCGTGGGCGTTATCCGGCGATCAATGTTTTAAAATCCGTCTCGCGGTCCTTGCCCGCCGCTTTTGACGACGAACAAAACGCGATTATTCGCAAGGCGAAACAAGTCGTCTCGGCCTATGAGGATATGGCGGAACTGATCCGTTTGGGGGCCTACCGCAAGGGGTCGGACGCGAAAGTAGACGAAGCGATCCGGCTTTATCCGGATTTGGAGGCATTTTTGACCCAAAACAAGGGCGAGCATAACACAATTGACGAAAGCTTTACGCGCCTGGCTGGGATTTTGGGGCTACCGTATCGCGGGGCAGGGGCCGCCATGGTCGGAGGTGACGCCGATAAAAAATTAGAACCCGCCCCGATCCGCCGCGTGATGAAAGGCGAGGGGAAGAAGTAAGAACGCGTCATGGCCCGGCTTGACCCCCTCATTAAAGTTAGGCGACATCTGGTCGAGGAAAAGCAACGCGTTCTTGCTGATCTCTATCGTCAGCAAGAAGCCTTGCGGGCTCAAAAAGAACAATTGCTGCTGGAACTTGCGCGCGAACAGGCCTTGGTTGACGCGGATATGACTAATTTTGAGGCGCGGGCGTGGCTCACCACCTATATCGCTGGGGTACAAAAGAAATCGGATCTGATCGACGCGGCCGTGCAAAAACTGGAGACACGTATTTTAATTGCCACTGACGATATGCGCACAGCCTTTGCTGAACTCAAGAAAATCGAAATCACCGATCGGGAACGGAAAAAACGCGAAAAAAAGGCTATTGAGGATAAATCCGTCCAAGAACTGGATGATATCGGGATCGAGGCCTTCGCCCGCCGCCAACAGAGTGAGACAAGAGAATAGGAAAATTAGGCTTATTTTCCGTTTTTTTTAGTTGCTTTTATTATGTCCTTGATGTAGGGTATCGCCTTATACCACGTCCAACAAAGGGAGAACATCATGACGACAGGAAATATCGATGAAATTGTAAGATCAGATTTAAATCTTACAGATGCCACACATCCCCGGTTATTGCCAACTCTACGCAATACCGATGTGATTACCGGTCGGCTCCCAGGTTCCTTTTCGACACATTATAAGCCTGGTATAGATACCGATGGCCGTCATGTTCTCGAATTATATGAGACTGATCCTGGCTTGGTTATGACCCAACCGAAAGGCTGGACTGCTTGGTTAAAATCTGACTTTCAGAAATTAGCTAAACCAGATGCCTCGGAAGATCTTCTTGCCAAGGCGCGGCACGATTTTGATGCCCCAACAAATGATGAATTACGCAACATGCGGACGGTCGGTTGTGGCACAAACGTCTTCTTTGTTTTATCGAATGGTGTTTTTTACGCCTCTGTTGAACGTACGGCGCCAAAACAAACGGATTCAGGCGCGCCGAACCCAGGGGCTTATTCGTGTGCAGCAGGCGGATCGACAGGATCGATCGATTTAACGGCACTTCGTGAAGTAAACGAGGAAATGTTCGTTGTTGCGTCAATCGCAGGTCGTGATACCGCAATTCATATTGTTCCAGAAGACTACCGTGTTGATCCGCGACAGGAAACGGCTATTCTCGTTGAACGACGCGAACGTTTCCCTCAAATTCTGGATGCCCATGGCCGCGCCGATATTCGCTTAAAAGATCATTTTGAAACCCGCTCACCGTGTCTGTCTGTACCAGGTCTGACAGAAAGCGTCGTTGAACGCACCCCCTTTGGCGATAAAATTCTTTCCCCCCGGGTCTTTGGTGATGCCCCAGGCCAGATGGATACAAATGTCCATGCCGTGACTTATGTACACCTGCCCTATATCTCATCGGGAAATATTCGGGGTATCTTTGACGGAGAAGAAAACCAAAAGGGCGAATTATTAAAACGCAAATGGGCGCTCTATCCTGTTGATGCCTTTTATGACCGGTTTGTACGCAAAGAAATAAACATGTCTCTTGTCCCGGGCCGTGTCGTCATGGCGAAAGAGGCCGTTGTCACTTCAATCCATCAGGATCTAGGGATATAAATAGAGACCAATTTCCTCTTGATTTCCGGCAAAATATCCCCTATAACCGCCCCCATCACACAGGTAGGGGTGGGTCGACAAGCCGAAATGGTTTCGGCGGACCACTTTCCGGTGCAGAATCAAGAAGTTAGATTGGTTTTGCGATCAACGCCCGTACCGAGGACAAACTGGAAAAGGATGAACAACGATGGCACAGCCAGACGTTTCTATGAAACAACTTCTCGAAGCCGGGGTCCATTTCGGCCACAATACCCGCCGTTGGAACCCAAAAATGCGCGAATATATCTTTGGTGTGCGCAATAACGTGCACATTATCGATTTGCAACAAACCGTTCCCTTGATGAACGCCGCCATGAAGGCGCTGCACGATATCGCTGCCGGCGGGGGCCGTATTCTGTTTGTGGGGACCAAGCGTCAGGCTGCGGATAAAATCGCCGAAGCCGCCAAGCGCTGCGGTCAATATTACGTAAATCATCGCTGGCTCGGCGGGATGCTCACCAACTGGAAGACCATTACCGGGTCGATCAACCGTCTGCGCGAAGTCACGGAAATTCTGGCACACCCCGAATCCTCGGGCCGGACGAAAAAAGAACTCCTTTTGATGGCCCGCGAACAAGAGAAATTAGAGGCGGCAATTGGCGGGATCAAAGATATGGGCGGTCAACCTGATGCCCTGTTTATCATTGACACCGTGAAAGAAGATATTGCGATCCTCGAGGCCCGTAAACTGGGCATCCCCGTGATCGGTATTGTGGATTCAAACGCGGATCCCGAATTTATCGATTTCCCGATCCCCGGTAACGACGATTCGCAACGCGCGATTGACCTGTATTGCGACATGGCCGCACGATCGGTCCTGGCGGGTCTTCAGGCCGAAGTTTCGGGCAAGGGCAAAGATGCCAAGCCGCAAATGGCAGATCTGGCCGCCCCCGCGGCGACAGCCGCAAATGAAGCTGCCGATGCCGCTGCCGTCAAAGCCGCCGCGAGTGCGTAATTTTTTTTATGAACTGTCACTCCCGCGTGAGGCGGGAGTCCAGCGCCATAAAAGCACGCGAGGAAAAACTTAAATCCGGATCCCCGCCTGCGCGGGGATGAAAAATTAAAAATAGGAGAGGAAGAAATGAAAGAACAAACAAAAACGCGTTTAGCAAATGCCTTTGGCTCTGTGGCTCTCATGGTGACAGGATTCGCGGCCATGGCGCTTAGTGACCTGATGCTGAACTGGGACCACTACGCTTTACGTGTCAAGTTAGATAAAGAACGTCAGGCCGCAGTATCGCCGGCAGCATCCGCTCCTGCTCTAACGAAAAGATAAGGAGAACAGGAAATGAAATGTAGATCTTTGTTTGCTTTAGCTGCTGTGGCAGCGTTTATCGGCGCCTGTGCAGCAAATGCAAAAGATGCTTCATCAGAAAATCATGTCACGAACAGGCCAAAGCCAGAATTAAATAAAAAATAGGAGAGGAAGATGAACAAATCATTATTACTTGCTTGTTTTCTTGCTGCGGTTGCCTTGGCTGCGCGCGGCCCACAAGATAAGAAAGCCTCGCCGTCACAGCCCACATCTGGTCAGGCCCTCGCGCCCGCACCAACAACGAAATAAGGAGTTTTGACATGAAACCCCCTCGTTTACTAACCGATGCTGCCAAGCGGTCCTTGCAAAATCCGGATCGATTCATGCGAAACGTTTTTCGAACTGCCGCCCTTACATCGGCTTTAGCTATTGCAGCCCCCGCGATTATAGTCATTCATGATGCCATGACTACAGCTACGAAAACACAAACACCACAACCCACTCGATAAAAGGAACTGATGACCATGACCGAAATTACCGCCTCAGCCGTGAAAGATCTGCGCGAACGCACCGGCGCCGGGATGATGGACGCTAAAAAGGCGCTTGTCGAATGCAACGGCAACATGGAAGAAGCCGTCGATTACTTGCGTAAAAAGGGTTTGGCCAAGGCTGCGAAAAAATCGGGTCGCACCGCTGCTGAAGGATTGGTCGCCCTGGCGGTCGCAGCGGACGGCAAATCCGCCGCTGTGGTTGAAGTGAACTCGGAAACCGATTTTGTATCGCGGAACGAACAATTCCAACAGTTTTGTGCCAAGGTGGGCGGGCTTGCGTTGAACGTCGATACGATCGACGCGCTGAACGCTGCCCCCTATGGCAACGGCAAGAGCGTCGCCGAACAACTCACCGAAAATATCGCCACGATTGGTGAAAACATGACCCTGCGCCGGATGAACAAACTGGCCGTTGCGAATGGTTGTGTCGCGGGCTATGTCCACAATGCCGCAGCACCCGGCATGGGCAAAATTGGTGTTCTGGTCGCCTTGGAAGGCACCGGGGACAGCGCCAAATTGCAAGAACTGGCGAAGAAAATCGCGATGCATGTCGCCGCCGCAAACCCGGAATTTTTGAGTGTTGCATCAGTTGCCCCCGAAGCCTTGGAACGTGAGAAAAATGTCCTTCGTGACCAAGCCGCCCAATCGGGCAAACCCGCCGACGTGGTTGAGAAAATGATCGAGGGCCGGATCCGTAAATATTACGAAGAAGTTGTCTTGATGGAACAGATTTTCATCATGGACGGCGAAACCAAGATCGCGAAATTGGTCGAAAAAGACGCACCGGGATGCAAACTTGCCGCCTATACTCGTTTCCAATTGGGCGAGGGGATTGAGCGCGAAGAAGTCGATTTCGCCGCCGAAGTCGCCAAAGTCGCGGCGGGGGCGTGATAAAGTCACGCACAGATTTAAGATTCAAAGGGCGGATAATATTCCGCCCTTTATTTTTATTTAATCAATCTGCCCTATAGTAAAAAGTGAAAGGTGGGTTTTACCGCGGGCGTCCTGCTCCGGTTTTGTCCTCACGCTTTTTTTGAAAGGGTCGAATGGTTGATTTCTCCGTCCGCGCGCCTTCCTCTCGTCGTTTTTCTCCAAAAACTAAACAAGATGACCAGAAACTAGTCGATTTGGTGCGCCGGTTGCGCCCCACCGAACCCTTGCATATTTTGTATCCGGACCGCCTGTCGGCACGGGCAAAGGAATTTATTCGTGGATTTTCAGGCGGCACCGTGATGTACGCCGTGAAATGCAACCCGAACCCGGATGTGATCAAAACCCTGGCCCAGGCGGGGATTACGACCTTTGATGCCGCCTCGATTGAAGAAGTCCGTCTGGTCCGGCGCCTCGCCCCTCATGCGACCATTCATTTTATGCACACGGTCAAATCCCGCGAAGCGATCCGTGAGGCGTATTTTCAACACGGTGTTCGGGTTTTTGTGGTGGATACCCAAGATGAACTCAGGAAAATTTTGGCCGAGACAAACCTGGCCCATGATTTAACGATTTTTATTCGCCTGGCCCTGCCCAAGAATAAGAAAGCCGCGACCGATTTTTCCATTAAATTTGGGGCTCATACGCAAGATGCGGTGGCCCTTTTGCGTGATGCGCGTGTTGTGGCGCGCAAATTGGGGGTCATGTTTCACCCCGGAACACAATCCAGTGACGCCTCGGCTTTTGTCCGCGGTATTGCGCACGCGGGGAAAATTATCCGTACGGCCGGCGTTGCGGTCGAGGCGTTGGATGTCGGCGGCGGATTCCCGGCCCCTTATCCGGGGCGCAAGATTATGCCCCTTCATGCCTATATGTCGGCGATTGCGTCGGCTGTGGCGGCGGAAAAACTGGGGGATCTTGAACTTTTTTGTGAACCGGGCCGGGCGCTTGTGGCCGAGGCCGCGGATCTTGTCGTCCGTGTTGAACTGGTGCGCGGCGATGCGCTTTACCTGAATGATGGATTATATGGCGGCATGATTGAAATGACCCCGGCGCTCGGGTCATTCGTTTATCCGTTAACCCATGTGCCGAAAGATCCTCGCATGTCAGGGGTCGGATCGGTTCCGATGCCATTTCGTTTTTGTGGCCCCACCTGCGATTCATACGACATGATCACGGGGCCGTTTTTTCTGCCAGGCACGATTGCCGAGGGGGACTGGATCGTCTTGTCGATGACCGGCGCGTACAGCCAATCCTGCCGCACGCATTTTAACGGCTTTGGCGCGAAACACATGGTCTATCGCGGGGAGTAGGCGATGACCTATTACAAGATCAGACACTTGAGAGTATCATGCCGGAAATAAACCAACAAAGAATTAAAAGACTAAAAGTTGTTAGTTGGTACAAGGTTTCAAAACAAAGTAGATTTTTTCTTTCTACTTGCAGGGGGATATAAACTGTAAGTGCAACAAAATGAGCTAAGATTGGGAATCTAATTATCCTCCAAAAAAAATATTGGGCACCGTAACTGTCATGAAAGAAAAGCGGCATGGTAAAGGCGCTAAGCGAAAAAAATACGATCAGTACACTTGAAACATAGGCAAAAATACGAAAAAAACTAAGTTTAAGATAGCATCTTGTGTAAGGAAAATAACCCCCTATGCCAGTAGTGGGGTGCCCGTGCCAAGCGAGAAAAGACAACCGAATAGAAAGTACTGCCGGCAAAAGAATAACTCCAATAGCGACAATTGGCATTACTATATTCACGTTTAGTTTCTCCCTCAGAATTATAATTCACCAGACGATGATCCGGCGATCATTTCGCCGTTATATTGGTTCCCAATTTGGGTCAGCGCCCCGTGGCAATGTTTGTATTTCTTCCCCGACCCACAAGGGCAGGGGGCATTGCGCGGCGTATCGGTCCATGTCGTGGGATCGCTCTTGTTAAATGTTGCATGGCGGATGGGTAGCGATTGAACGTTATTGTCCCCACCCACGTTCCGGATACCCGCCGGCGCATCATCAACCAAAGCCGGATCGTCGCGCCCGTCACGTGCACGGGCCGCCATCATGGCATGACGTTCTTCCAGTTGTTGTAAAATGCCGGGATCGATTTGAAATTCAACGCGCGACAGCGCACTGACGATCGATTCACGCATGGCCGAGAGCATGCGTTCAAACAATCCAAACGCCTCGGCCTTAAATTCATTCAACGGATCACGCTGGGCAAAGGCGCGCAGATTAATCCCCTGGCGCAGGTGATCCAGGTTCAGTAAATGCTCTTTCCAGTGTTGATCCAGCATTTGCAGGACAAGCGATTTTTCAAGCTGGCGGAAAATTTCGGGGCTGGCCGTCGCCACCTTGGCCGCCATTTTCCGGTCAATCGCGTCGACAATGCGCGATTTTATTTCGGTATCGGCGATACCCTCTTCACGCGCCCAGTCCTGCACCGGCAGGGACAGGGCAAACAAGCGAACAAGTTCGGTATGTAGTGTCTCTAGATTCCAATGATCGATATAGGTTTGCGGCGGAATTGTCTGCACGATCAAATCGTCGATCACATCATGGCGGATGATGGAGACCAATTCTTCGACATTTTCGGCGTCCATGACGTCACGGCGCTGTTCATAGATCACCTTGCGTTGATCGTTATAAACGTTATCGAATTTCAAAAGGTTTTTGCGGATTTCAAAATTCATCTGCTCGACCTTTTGCTGGGCGCGTTCCAGCGCCTTCGAAAGCCAGCGATGGGTCAGCGCTTCACCATCTTTTAATCCGATATGTTTGTTCGATAAAAAGGCCTCAAGCGTGTCTTTGCCGAAAATCCGCATCAAATCATCTTCAAGGGACAGAAAGAATAACGAATCCCCCGGATCCCCTTGACGCCCCGACCGTCCACGGAGTTGGTTATCAATCCGGCGCGATTCATGCCGTTCGGTTCCAATCACGTAAAGACCACCCGCGGCAAGCGCAATTTCTTTATCTTTCTCGACCTGTTCGCGAATGGATTTTTCTTTTGCGGCGCGTTCGGCGTCGCCCATGTCGGGCGTGATCTGTTGCTTGACCATCATATCGGCGTTACCGCCCAGTTTAATGTCGGTCCCGCGCCCGGCCATGTTGGTGGCAATCGTCACGGCGCCCGGACGGCCCGCCTGAGAAATAATTTCCGCCTCTTGTTCATGAAAACGCGCATTGAGCACACTGTGCGGGATTTTTGCCTTTTCAAGCGCGCGCGACAGGCGTTCCGATTTTTCAATCGATACCGTGCCGACCAACACCGGCTGTTGACGTTCACGACAGTCGTGGATCACCTCGATAATCGCGGCTTCTTTTTCGGCATAGGATTTATAAATCAGATCGTCATGATCCTTGCGCGTGACATTCACGTTGGTTGGAATCTCAACCACACCTAATTTATAGATCTCTCCAAATTCGGCGGCTTCGGTGAGCGCCGTTCCCGTCATCCCGGCCAGTTTGGGATACATGCGGAAATAATTCTGGAACGTAATAGAGGCCAGCGTTTGGTTTTCGTTTTGGATCTGCACGCGCTCTTTGGCCTCAAGCGCCTGATGCAGCCCTTCGGAAAAGCGGCGCCCATCCATCATCCGGCCTGTAAATTCGTCAATGATCACAACTTTATTATCTTTGACGATATAATCTGTGTCGCGGTTAAAGAGTTTATGCGCGCGCAAAGCCTGGTTCACATGATGGACAAGGGCGATATTCTGAGGATCATATAACCCGCCTGTTTCAAGTAGTCCGGCCTCGCGAAGAAGTTCTTCGATCCGTGCGGACCCGGCATCAGTCAAGGCCACCGATTTGTGTTTTTCTTCTTTCTCGTAATGCGCGGATTCAAGGCGCGGGATCAGGGCATCGACCTTCACATATAAATCTGTGGCCGTTTCGGACGGGCCCGAAATAATGAGCGGCGTGCGCGCCTCGTCGATCAAAATAGAGTCAACTTCATCGACAATCGCAAAATTAAAGGGCCGTTGCACCATATCGGAGAGGCGATACTTCATATTATCGCGCAGATAATCAAACCCAAATTCGTTATTGGTGCCATACGTCACATCGGCGGCATAAGCCGCGCGGCGGTCGCTGTCATGCATATTTGCGACAATCACCCCCACAGACAGCCCCAGAAAATCATAAATTGGGCGCATCCACTCGGCATCGCGGCGGGCCAGATAATCGTTCACCGTCACGACATGCACACCTTTTCCGGAAAGCGCATTCAAATACGTGGGTAATGTCGCAACCAACGTCTTCCCTTCCCCCGTTTTCATTTCGGCAATCTTGCCTTGGTGCAGGGTGATCCCCCCGATTAACTGCACATCAAAATGGCGCATCCCCATGACGCGGCGTGACACTTCGCGTACGGTGGCAAAAGCTTCGGGCAAAACGGCGTCGAGTGTTTCACCAGCAGAGAGCCGTGCACGCAGTTTGGATGTTTGGGCGGCAAGGTCCGAATCTGACTTTTCTTGCATCGCGGGTTCGAATGCACCAACAGCCGCGATCATGGGCTGCATCGATTTCAAGGTGCGTTCGTTGGAAGATCCAAATAACTTGGTCGCAAGGGAGATAAACATACGAAAAGGTCTTTTCTTCTTTTAATAAAACTGTCCCTAGGATATAGGGGCTTGGCCCTTATCCGTCAACTCTTGGGCATCATAATCCACACGATATATAGGTCGTAACCTGCGACATCTTACCTCTGGGGATGGCGATACGGAATCCCCTTGATCCGGGGGGGATATCCTCGCATAATCGCCGCCACGATCCACGTTTCATTTGACTTAGGAGATCATCACACCATGAGCAATGCGCCAACACTCAACACAAAAACACAAAAAACCCAATGGATGATGGGATTGATTGCCGCTTTTGCCCTAGGGGCAGGAGGGACAGCATTCCTGATGAATACGGTCGCGGCCCCAAATAGCAACGATATGTATACAACAGCAGAACGCGAAGCCGCGATGATTACCCCGTCGGCCGGCGATGCAAATACGGATAAAACTGTGATTGCCCGCGTAAACGGCGCAACAATCACGATGCAGGATTATAACGACTACCTGAAAACTGTGCCGGAACAGGTCGCCGCTGCCCCGATGGAACAGGTTTTCCCCATGGTTCAAGATCAATTGGTTGTCGGCAGCATTATTTCATCGAAGGCGACAAACCTGGATAACGACCCGGAAGTTCAAAAACGATTGGGCCTCTTAAAAGAAAACGTTATCCGTGCCACGTGGCTGGAACGTGCCGTGAACGCCAAGGTAACGGACGCCGCGATGCAGCAGGAATATGATAAATTTGCAAAAGGATTTAAACCCGCCGAAGAAATCAGTGCCCAGCATATTTTAGTCGATACGCCGGAAAAAGCGAAAGACGTCATCGCTAAATTGAATGCCGGGGCCAAATTCGAAGACATGGTCAAGGAATATTCAAAAGATAAAGGCGCCAAAAATGACGGCCAGCTTGGCTATTTCAAGCAAGGCGACATGGTTAAAGAATTTGCGGACGCTGCTTTTGCGATGAAAAAAGACGAAACTTCCCAAAAACCGGTCAAAACGCAGTTCGGTTACCATGTGATTCGTGTGAATGACCGCCGGATGTCGCAAGCGCCAACTTTTGAACAACTCAAACCACAAATTCAAGCCCAATTGCAACGCCAAGCGCTTGAAACCGTGATTGCCGACCTGCGCCAAGACGCCAAAATCGAACTTTTTGACGCCAAGGGGCAACCTGTCCAAACCGCAGCCGCCGCCCAAAAAGGCATGAATGCCCCGACGCAAGACGGCCAGGCCGCCGCGACGACTGCTGAACCGGCTGCGGGTACAAAAAATTCTGACCCGGCACCTGCCGAAAAAACAACGCCGGAGTAATAAAATCCCAACACAAGCACAAGATAACAGGGGCCCCAGCTTCATGCTGGGGTTTCTGTTTTTTGCCCCCACCTTGCCGGATGCGCATGAATCGGTTACGCTGCCGCCTCGTTTGAGACATTTTTGTACCATTCATGCCTTTTAGAATATTCCATTCCTCACTCTCTCGCGTTTTCTTGATGACGGCATTCGGCATCGGCTTGTCGTGGCTTGCGACGTCTCAGGCCCACGCCTTCAATCCCGAACGTTACCAGCAATGGCTTGCAAAAACGCGGGCGGAGGCGATCGCCGCGGGAATTTCACCAGCGATCGTCAATACCAACTTAAAAAACCCAAAGTTTATTCCCCGTATTATTGAACTTGACCGTAAACAACCCGAAAAAACACGTAGTTTTAACGCCTATAAAAAAGACATCCTCTCCCCAGAACGAATTGCCGAGGGGCGTCGCCTGTACCAAACTCACCGCCAACTCCTCAAAGAAATCGAACAAGAATATGGCGTACCCGCACCGGTTATTGTGGCCCTGTGGGGGATTGAAACGCATTACGGCAAATTAACAGGTGGTTATCACGTTGTCGACGCGCTCTCCACCTTGGCTTATGAAGGACGCCGCCACGATTTCTTTAAAAAAGAACTCTTTGCTGCCCTTAAAATCCTTGAGGAAAAACACATCACGTCGGCAGCGATGAAAGGGTCTTGGGCCGGTGCCATGGGGCAAAGCCAATTTATGCCGACCAGTTTTTTGCGCTTTGCGCAAGACCACAACAATGATGGCCGACGCGATATTTGGGGAACCCTGCCCGACGTTTTTGCCTCGGCGGCGAATTACCTTAATCAGTCCGGCTGGGAGGAAGGGCAGGGCTGGGGGCAGCCCGTCAAGTTATCCCCAAATTTCGACGAGACCCAAATTGGCCTCGATATTACCCATCCGATACGGGTCTGGGCGGCGAAAGGTGTTATGCAGACAAATGGCCGTGGTTTAACGCTTTCTGATGCGCCCGCCTCTCTTATTCGCCCCCAGGATTCAGGGGATCAAGCCTACCTTGTGACCCCCAATTATCGTGCGATCATGGCCTGGAATAAATCCACGTATTTTGCTACGACCGTGGGATTACTGGCCGACCGCATTGCGGCACCTGGCCCTGGACATTAACTGTGATCACCGCATGACGAATTATTCGCCCCTTGTGACGACCACGACATCGACCGCTCTTGAGCATAAGCGCGCGCGGGTTTTTCCCATTCTCCGCTTGATCGCTGTTCTTTGCTTATGCCTTTTTGCAAGCACCCTCTCGGCGTGCAGTAGTACTCAGTTTCTTTTATCGCAATGGAAAGAATACGAAGGCCCCCCCTCGGGATCCAAAGGATTATTCAAGGTCGGCAAACCTTACCGCGTCGATGGACGAACCTATCGTCCCACCGAAAGCTATGCGCTTGATGAAACGGGCATCGCGTCGTGGTACGGTCCCGGATTCCACAGCAAAACAACCGCAAACGGCGAACGCTTTAATGAAAACGAACTGACGGCCGCACACCGGACACTGCAACTTCCCTCTCTTGTCCGTGTTACAAACCTGGAAAATGGAAAATCGGTTGTCTTGCGCGTGAATGATCGCGGGCCCTTTGCACGCAGCCGAATTATTGATGTGTCCAAACGTGCGGCCGATCTTCTTGAATTCCGCGGAAAGGGCACCGCCCGCGTGCGGGTCCAGGTCTTGGCGGAAGAAAGCCGGATGATGGCAGAGGCCGCGCGCGCCGGGCGCGATACGCGGGGGATGGAAGTGGCTTTGAATCAACAGCCGGCCGAGATGCCGCCGAATCTGTACCAAACAGCCTCAATCAGCGCTCCGGTGTATAATAGCGATCCCGCCGCCACTTCGGTGACATCCGAAAGATTACCCGATAATAACCCAAGCGGGTACGGGCGGCCCAGTGTCCCCGGCCATATTGCCCCGACGGGACAGTTTTATCCGGACCCTGTCGTCGAACAATTCCCGGTTGCGCCGACAGCGATTTATATTCAGGCTGGATCTTACGGTAATCATGATAATGCGATCCGTGTCTCGCAAACGCTGTCGGCCTTGGGAGCGGTCCGCATCGCGCCCGTCTCTATTTCCGGCCAACAATATTACCGGGTTCAGGTTGGGCCGTTGCAATCGGTTGAACAGGCGGATGGCCTCCTGTCCCAGGTGATTAACCTAGGGTATCCCGAGGCCCGAATAACCATCGATAATAGTTCCTAGGGGCCCCCACCCGCAGCATCTTGACCTTCTCTCAAAATACAATTCAAATACAAAGCTAAGACCTCCAAGATCTGCCGGTGCACGTAACGTGCGACTGGCTTTTCTTTTTCCTTACCCTTTGTTTTAAAAAGAAAAAATATGTTTTCCGTGTCCTCCTTAACCTCGCGCCTATTATCTCTCACGATTCTTTTTGTCGGGTTCGCCGCGCTGCTGTCGCCCGCTGCCCAGGCCTTAACCGCCGATGAACTCGCGGCCAAGCAAGCTTATGTGATTGATTATGACACTGGCGCAGTGCTGCTCGAGAAAAATTCGAATGAACGGATGCCGACATCCTCCATGTCCAAAGTGATGACCATGTACGTTGTCTTTGACGCGCTGGACAAGGGCCGTCTGCGGATGGATGACAAATTGCCAGTCTCTGAAAAGGCCTGGCGGATGCAGGGATCGAAAATGTTTGTGGCCGTCGGGGATCAGGTCCGGGTTGAGGATCTTATTCGTGGGGTGATTATCCAGTCTGGAAATGACGCGGCGATTGTGCTCGCCGAAGGGCTGTCCGGGTCGGAAGAGGCCTTTGCCACCGCGATGAATGAAATGGCGGCGGAACTGGGGATGAAAGACAGCCATTTTATCAATGCCAGTGGGTGGCCGGATCCGGACCATTATTCAACTGCCCATGATCTCGCGATTTTAGCACGCGCATTAATTGAGCGTTTCCCCAACTATTATAAATTCTATAGTGAAACGGAATATAGCTATAATAATATCAAGCAAGGCAACCGCAACCCCTTGCTGTACCGCAATATTGGCGCGGACGGCGTGAAAACAGGCCACACGGACCAGGCGGGTTATGGCCTGATCGGGTCGGGGACACGGGATGGCCGCCGCGTTATTTTTGCGATGAACGGCCTTGAATCGATGCAAGCCCGGGCGGATGTCGGGGCAAAACTCATGACCTGGGGCCTTTCGGGCTTTATCAACCTTTCTCCCTATGCGGGCGGGCGGGTTGTGACCGAGGCGCGGGTGGTTTTGGGCGAAAAAGCCTCAGTCCCTCTGAAACTCGGGCGCACATTTAACGTGACCGTTCCGCGTGTCGGCGGCGGGCAGGGGATCAAGCTTGAAGCCGAATTTAAAGAACCTTTGATGGCCCCCCTCAAAATCGGGGACGAAGTGGGCATGGTGCGCGTCCAAATGGCGGGCACCGCTGAACCGATCACACTCCCCTTGGTGGTTGCGGAAAATATCCCCCAAATGGGTCTGATCCCGCGTACGTTTGCCAAAGCCATCTATAGTTTAACAGGCCGGGGGTTGGATTAAAACCTTATCATGGGGCAGGGGTTGTTCATTTCGTTTGAGGGAGGGGAAGGCGCCGGAAAAGGCACCCAAATCCGCCATTTGAATGACCGGCTTATTGCCTTGGGCCGTACGCCTCTCTGTACGCGTGACCCGGGGGGTACCCCTGAATCGGAAAGAATACGAAATTTACTTGTCCAGCGTGACGGGGGGGATTGGGTCCCACACACTGAGGTCTTTCTCTTTTTCGCGGCCCGCGTGCAGATGACAGAAACGCTGATCCGCCCTGCACTCGGAAACGGGCAGATCGTTATTGCCGACCGGTACGCCGATTCCACCATGGCGTACCAGGCGTACGGTCGGGAAATGGGGCGCACGTACATCGAACAGGTTGAAGCGGCAGCCTTGGGTGGATTAAAACCCGATTTGACTTTTATCCTTGATCTGCCCCCTCAAATTGGTCTTGCCCGATCTGCCCGCGCGATGTCGACCTCGACCGATGCACGCCGGCAGACTGAAGATCGGTTTGAACGCTTGGCCACAGATTTTCATGAACGTGTCCGCAGTGGCTATCTCGATATCGCCGCGCGGGAACCCGAACGCTGCCATGTCATCGACGCGACCCAAACTGTGGATAAAGTGTCCGAAGATGTGTGGAAAATTGTCGGGCAAAAGGTAAAATCATCATGACAGACCTGTTCTATGACAGTGATGTGGATGACGATGTGGATAACCTCTCATCCCTCGACACGCAAGAATCTGTCGCTGTGCATAAGCCTGTGGATGGGCCTGCTCCCCTATTTGGCCTCTCGGGTGTCGAGGCGCGTCTTCTCACCATGATCGCCGAAAACCGGATTCCTCATGCGCTCTTGTTCCATGGACAGCGCGGAGTAGGGAAGTTTACAACGGCCCTCCGGCTGGCACGTACACTTCTTGCGTACGGAGCAGATATTGGGAATGACGCTGCCGAGGGGCTCTTTGGGCCGGCGCCCGCTATTCAATCGTTAAACACGCCCGATCATCATCCCGCCGTACACCTTATCTCTGCGGGGGCGCACCCCGATTTACTGATTTTAGGCGGAGAAGACGCCGAGAAATCAAAATCCGGCATGATCTTGATTGATGAAGCCCGGAAAGTCCCAGGATTTTTACGTTTAAAACCCTCAACCGACAACGGATGGCGGGTTGTTATCATTGATAACGCCGACAAATTAAATCGGAATGCCCAAAACGCCCTTTTGAAAATCCTTGAGGAGCCGCCGGCGTGCGCTATCCTGATCCTGATTACCCATCATTTGGGCCCGATCTTGCCCACGATCCGCTCGCGTGCGCAAACACTCCGTTTTTCTCCTCTCACCGATGATGATTTTGAATCCTGGCTCAAACGTACAGACGTACACCTTGATCCCCAGGCCAAATCCTGGATCCGGACCCTGTCTCAAAACTGCCCCGGTCAGGCCCAGATGATGATGGACCTGGACGCCCCCGCGTTGATTGATGATTTTTTAAAAATATGGACAGGGTTCCCCAATCTTAATGATCTGGCCTGGGTGGATTATGCCGAACGCCTGAGCGCGCTTGAGCCTGAGGCGTATGCCTATGTTTTTTCGTTCTGGGTCTGGTGGCTCTCGGCCATGATCCACGCAAAAGTTGACAATGCGGCCGCGACCCGATTAAAACAAATGACGGGGAACGGGATGATGGAAAATTATATGAATATACGAACGCTGGGGCAGATGATCGATATTCGGGATGCGGTCGATACGATCCGTACGCGTACACTTGGATCTTCGCTTGAAAAGCGTCAGGCGTTGTTTTCTGCACGAATGTGCATGACACATTCGAGCGCCGCCTGATCAAACAACCCACAGAATAATCCACAGGATATAAATAAAATGAAAAAGACCTATTACATCACCACACCTATTTATTACGTGAATGATAAACCCCATATTGGCAGTGCCTACACCACAATTGCCTGCGATGTACTGGCACGGTTTAAACGCCTCGATGGTTATGACACCTTCTTTTTAACAGGAACGGATGAGCATGGGCAAAAAGTTGCGGCATCAGCAGCTAAAATAGGCAAGGACCCCCAGCTCTTTACCGACGAAGTTTCCCAGAATTTCCGGGATATTCTGCCCAAACTAAATATCACCAACGATGATTTTATCCGGACAACGGAACCACGCCACAAAGCCGCTGCTCAAGCGTTATGGAATAATATGATCGCGGCGGGAGATATTTATCTCGGCACGTACGCCGGGTGGTACGCCATGCGAGATGAGGCATACTATGCCGAGGACGAGTTAAAAACCGGCCCCGACGGCAAAAAATATTCTCCTTTTGACTCTGAAGTTCAGTGGGTCGAAGAAAAATCCTATTTTTTCCGCCTGTCGGCCTGGGGTGATCGTCTTCTTGATTATTACAAAAAGAATCCCGACTTTATCCTGCCCGACAGCCGCCGGAACGAAGTCATCAGCTTTGTGAAATCCGGCCTCAAAGATTTAAGTGTCAGCCGGACAACCTTTAACTGGGGCGTTCCAATTCCGGGCGAACCCGATCATGTCATGTATGTCTGGGTGGATGCGCTCACCAATTACCTAACCGCCATTGGCTATCCGGATGAAGGGGCAGAAAATTTCAAAAAATTCTGGCCCGCCGATTTGCACATGGTCGGCAAGGATATTATCCGCTTTCATACCGTGTATTGGCCAGCCTTTCTGATGTCGGCGGGGTTGCCGCCGCCAAAACGCGTTTTTGCACATGGTTGGCTGACGTCAGAGGGGAAGAAAATGTCAAAATCATGGGGAAATGTGATTTATCCTGATGATATGATCGCCCGTTATGGCGTGGACGGCACGCGATACCTCCTTTTGGCCAGTATTCCGTTTGGAAATGACGGGGATATCACCCACGCAACGGCTGTCAACCGCATTAACAACGATCTCGCGAATGGTCTGGGGAATTTGGCGCAACGCACGCTCTCCTTTATATATAAGAATTGCGACGGAAAAATCCCGGAAGCTGGGCCGTTGAATAACGTGGATAAGTCGCTCCTCGATCAGGCGTACGTGTCGCTTTTGCAGGGTGTACGTGCCGAACTTGACCGTCAACGCTTTGATCGCGCCCTTGAACTTATCTTTAAAACCGTGTCGGACGCGAACGTGTATATCGATGCACAAGCCCCATGGACATTGAAGAAAACGGATCCTAAACGGATGCATACGGTTCTTTATGTCCTTTCCGAAACGATCCGCTGCGTTGCGCTTCTGATGCAGGCGGTGACGCCGGATTCCGCAACAAAATTACTTGACCAGCTGGCGGTTCCTGGGGATAAACGTGGGTATAACTTCTTGGGCACGGCGGGGGCGATTCCCGCACAAACCCCTATTCCGGAACCTAGGGGGATTTTCCCGCGGCTCGATGCAACCGAGGACGCTGCATGAACCTCGAAGAGCGCATGGTCGGCCTGATCGATTCTCACTGCCATTTAGGGCACGAAAATTTTGCGCCGGGGGATACACCCGCGGCGGTGATGGCGCGCGCGCGCGCGCAAGGGATTGGCGGCGTTTTGAATATTTGTTGTCGTATTCATGATGAGTTTTCCACAACTTTATCCACAGCGCGCGCATTTCCAGATGTTTGGTGCACGATTGGCACCCATCCGCACGAGGCCGAGATTCCCGCCGAACAGGCCGTCACGGTGGATGAGATTGTGCGCCTCGCAAGATCGGATCCGAAAATTATCGGCATCGGAGAATGTGGGCTGGATTATTTCTATGAACATTCCGACCGCGCGGTCCAACAGGACGTTTTTCGCCGTCATATTCAGGCGGCGGCCCGGACAGGATTGCCTTTAATCATTCATGGCCGTGACGCGGATGAGGATTTAATGCGTATCCTGCTGGAAGAGGGGGCGGGGCGTAACGAAAGCGTATGCGGGGTGATGCATTGCTTTTCGGGAACCGAATGGCTCGCCCGTCAGGCGTTAGATATCGGTTTTTACATCTCTTTTTCAGGGATTATGACCTTTAAAAAGGCCGAATCTTTACGCGATATTGCGCGATTTGTTCCGCTCGACCGGATCATGGTTGAAACCGACGCGCCTTATCTGGCCCCCGAACCCTTGCGCGGCAAAATTAACGAACCAGCCTATGTACGTCATACTGTACGTGCCCTTTCCGCACTTAAGAATTTAAGTGAAGAACACATGGTAAATATCTGTAATAAAAACTTTTTTGATCTTTTTAGGACAGCGAAATGACGAGCCGTGTTACTGTTCTGGGCTGTGGGCATTCCGGTGGCACCCCTTTGATCGGGAATGACTGGCGCGCCTGTGATCCAACCGAAAAAAGGAACAGACGTACACGCTCCAGTATATACGTACGGGGTGAAGAGGGGGCCTTTATCATCGACACTGGGCCTGACTTCCGTGAACAGATAAATACAAATAATATCAACAGATTAGACGCCGTTATTTATTCTCATCATCATGCGGATCACACGGGCGGCATCGACGATCTGCGCCATTGGTGCCGATACCGTAAACTCACCGATTTTCCAGTCTATATGACGGGTGAAACATGGGCGGATACGGGGAAACGCTATGCCCATATTCTGGACCAAGCGCCAAATGATTTTTATCCCATCCTGATCAAGACGCATATCCTGAACCAAAACGACATGTATACATCCTTTCGGCTGGGTGGGATCCCCGTCACAATCTTTGAACAAGACCACAAGACCTGTACGTCTTTGGGTGTACGTGTCGGTGATTTCGCCTATTCCATTGATATGCTTGATTTATCCGCAAGATCACAAGAGGTTTTAAAGGGCGTCAAAACATGGCTCGTCGACTGCGCGTCATATAAAGAAGAGACCCCCTATGTGCATGCGAATTTCGCGACCATTCGTCGTTTGAATGACGTGATCCGCGCGCCGAACGTGTTTTTAACCCATATGCCGCCGAATATGGATTATAAAAAACTTTGTGATGAATTGCCACCCGGGTACGCCCCCGCCTATGACGGTATGACGATTGAGGTCACGTTATAAATGGATGTTGGCTTATTTGATTTTGACTTATCCAACGACCGGATTGCGCTCCGCCCTGTGACCCCGCGCGATCATGCCAAGCAACTGATCATCAACCCGAATCTACGTCCTGAACACCAGCTTGTGGATTCTCGTGTGGATAAGATTGTGGATCAATTACGCGCCGGGGATGCCCTGGTGTTTAATAACACGAAAGTCATCCCCTCTCGCCTCGTCGGTACGATCGGCGCCGCGCGCGTTGAGGTTAATTTGCACAAACGTACAGGGACACGTACATGGGCCTGCTTCATGAAGAACGCGCGCCGCGCCAAAGAAGGAAAGAATATATTATTTTATAATAATTTAAGCGCTGTTGTTAAAGAAAAAAATGAAGACGGAAGCGCCTTAATCGACTTTATTCTTCCCCCTGGGGCGTCGATGGAAACGGCCCTTGCCGAATCCGGTCAAATGCCGCTTCCTCCCTATATCGCCCATAAACGCGATATAGACGATCGGGACACGAAAGATTATCAAACAGTGTATGCCGAAAAAGAGGGGGCTGTTGCCGCGCCCACCGCCGGTCTTCACTTTACGCCCGAACTTTTGGGACGCCTTGAAGAAAAGGGTGTACGTCTGGTGTACGTCACTCTTCATGTCGGGGCGGGCACTTTTTTACCCATCAAAACAGCGGATACGAACGACCATAGAATGCACGCTGAATGGGGCGAAATAACTTCGGAAACCGCTGATTTGCTTAATGATTTAAGGGCAGGGGGCGGGCGGATTATTGCCGTTGGCACCACATCCCTTCGGTTACTCGAAAGCGCGGCAGGGGAAGACGGTCATATCCGGGAATTTTCCGGGGACACGGCGATTTTTATCACACCTGGGTATAAATTCCGAACGGTCGATATGTTGATGACGAATTTTCACCTTCCCAAGTCGACGCTGTTTATGCTGGTCTCGGCCTTTGCGGGGCTTGACCAGATGAAGGCAGCTTACGCCCACGCGATGGATCATGATTATCGCTTTTATTCCTATGGGGATAGTAGTTTAATTTATCGGGCTCGCGCATGATTTTTTTTGAGAAGGGCCGTTTTTCTGATTGCCTTTCTGCCCATAATATTATAAAAATATCACCACAAACGATTAAATAAAATGAGGGTGTTAATAAAATGGTAAAAGCAGTATTGAAGGCCGCTCTGGCAAAAGTTTCAGGAATTAAATCCAAAAAACAGCAGGCGCAAGAGATCGCGGCGTGCGATGCCACCATGGCCAAGGCCCAGGAAATAATCGCCCATCTGTTTGAGGGGCGGCAGGAAGAAGGCTATTTTGTTGGAGGCTCGGTCTCAACCAATGGACGCAAAGATGGCAAAGCCAGTATTACGTCCATTACTGTCGATTATACGGGCCCAAACCCCCATGAAAAAACAACGAATATGAACGGAACTTCGCTTGTCATTCGGCCGGGGCTGTCACCAGACAAAATTGCCCTTCAATACCAGATGGATTTTGGCCGCCACGGATACTCTAGAGACAGTCTGCGGATGATCCAGGTCTCTGGTCTTACTGAATGGGCCGAGTATTTTAACGACATGACCGTCCATGGCGTATCCCAAAAACATAAGCGTATTCGGACGGCAAGTGCCAATAAAGGAACTCCCTCTGGAGTTGAGCAGCCTACACCATAATACGGATCTCACGGGCTTGACTGTTAACCCGGTGCAAATCGACAAACCGAAAGGGTAGGGGGCGATATCCACCCCCTACCCGTTAGCGGCTTTTTCAAGGATGGTTTGCTCGCCCCGTTTGGCCGACCAATCATCGAGATCGAAATCCCCATAGATCGCAATTCCCGGTAAGTCTTCTTGCAAAACGCGGAGCATGTTTTGTGCCGCAGGGCGAAGAGACCCGTGCACCGTTTTTCCAGACCTGAGCTCGCCCACATAAACCACCTGGGGAACGGAATAAGAGACATGCGCCAGCACCTGCATCCCCATGGGATAGAGATATTGATCGAGAAGGGGAGTTGTCGGCACGCCCGCATTCGATAGGTTTTGAATACGCGCCATCTGGGCATCGAAATCTTTCTTAAACGCAGCATAAGAAGGGGGGGAGAGCAGGGCGCGGAGTTGGTCTTCATACCAGGGGTTGAGGCCAAACGCCCCATCAATACGGGGGATCTGGCAGACGCCGTTGCGGTGACGTTGAATATCGCGGAATGAGCCGAAATCGATTAAAAAGAATAAATTATACCGACCATAGGAATCAAGCCAGCGCGGCAGGGCCGCCCCAGAAGGCCGCGTCGCCAACAGCTCTTTCTCATGACGATTGAGTCCATCGATATCAATCGCGTCACGCCGGACGACAAGGCCGCCACGGGCCAAGGTTTTCATCTCATCCGCGGTCAAATCAGAGCGTTTCTGAATCGTTTCCGGGGCAATAAAGAAATTCGTTTCAGCATATTTCTGAGCGTAGGCATCGCGCGTATCCACGGATGTCATTTCATCCCCACGGAAACTGTGCGTGTACTTGTCTTTTAATGCCGAAAAAATTTGGTGTGCCACATCCCGCACTTCGGGCAAGGGATGGTGTTTCAGGCTGCGCAGATGGTCGCGCGCCTGACGCAAATTCGTTGTCCAACTGAGGAGGGTTGTTGCACCCACAGGCAGTAAACACCGAGCAATATCAAAGGCGCGGGCCGAAAGTGCATTTTTCCAAACCGTTTCGTTTTTATATTCAGACGGATCAAAGGGCCGACGATGCGTCAGTCCCTGGATAAGTTCTGCAAGCGTCCGTTTGTAAAGGTCGAGCCAGGCGGATTGGACCGCGCTCGATTGAGGGTGATGATAAGGATCTAGGATTTCTTGTTTCGAGAAATCAAGATAACGGGTGGATGCTTCTTGGCCACTGTAAAGCGGGTGATCTTGGATCGCCTTGGCGGCCAGCATCGAAACTTGTTCGATAAACACGGTTGTCGTGCCGCAATCCCCAATTGAGGCGTGGCCATACCCAACATAGTAACGTTCCATGAAAGACCCGCTGCCGCTGGCTTTCAGTTTTTCCAGGTGGGATTTGACGCCGGCTGGCGACCTTGAATAAAGGGCCTGAAGCATCGCCATATCTTCGGGTGCTTCGTCGTGGGTCACAAAAATTTCTGCGGTCATGGTCGCGTGGCTAGCCTTTTTCACTTTGGATCGGGTTGGAAATTGAAGAGCTTTATCTTTTCTGATTCGCTCGTTCCGCGCCACCCGGACGTCTTTTGTCGCGCGAATCATCTGTGTATAATTCTTTTTGATGGTCTGGACCTCAAACTGCCACAAATCTCTTATATACCAGAGATATATAGAGGGTTTTGAGGTGGATACCCCCCTGTCCCGTGCTCTTGGTTTTAATTTACATAATATACATTATCACTCTGGTGCAGGTGGGCGGGGATGGGGTCGCCTGTAACGGGTGAAGCGCTACCGTATTTAAATATTGACGTATTCTTGCCTTTGCGTGTAGCGTGTAGCAATAAATTTCTTGATGGGAGTAACTACGATGAAACTAAAAGACATCTTCAGAAACAACCTCACCCGACTGGGTCACATGGCTGGGGCAGGAAGGTTGATTAATAGAGGGGCAATGGAAGGATCCACGCCTAATGACAGCATCACCAACGTTTTTTGTACGACAATGGGCTTAGTAACACTTACTGTTGGCATTCCCTTTATGGCCGCAGCTTATCTTGCTGATGTCGGGTCAAACATCAAACGTAAGATTGCGTCGAAAGAATCAGGGCCGACCCCTTCGGCGTGAAGACATCATCCAGAGACGCGTGCATGTAATATAAGCCGCCGCAGGCGCGTATCATCAAATCGTCCCGCCAGGGCCCATGGGTGCGGGTGATGCTGGTTGTCTGTCCATGACATCAATCGTCGTCCCTGGATCCCGCTTGGGCAGCATGCTTTTCTGAGGCTTATTCGGGTCTTCGGGGACCACGTAATGCTCTTTCCCAAAGGGATTAGGCAAAGACATTCCACCAAGCCCGATTTTGATGAGGCCTTTATCAAACGTTGCTTTATCAAGCCCGATCGCATTAAACAAGCTAGAGAGCCTACTCCCTGACTTTTTCTCCGCCGTGGGCCCTGCTGTTTGTGCCGCTGCAAAAGATGTTCCGCCACCCGCGTTATTTATCGATGGCGCGACCGCCGTTTGTTTAGGCGTGTACGGCGCCCCCGCCACAACTTCGCGGAATCTTTTTATTTCTTCGGCAGTGGGAACCGGTGTATCCGTTGACATCGTGAAATCTCCTTTTCTGGACTGTAATATTTGGAAGAATACCATTAAATTATGTATATTTTATGAACGCACAAAAAGGGCAGGGATTTATGCCTATTCTACAAAAACTTGCCCCCCCTGCCCCTGCGCGGTATAATAGAATCATGGATGTATCGTTTACGAACGAACCCGTTTCTGGTCCCCCTGCCCCGCAATGCCGCCGCTTGGCCTTTATCCAAAGGAGAAGATGAAAATTCCTGTTCGCAAAACCGCCCTTGCCGCCTTATCCGTCCTTGATCCACACAAGATAAAAGACATGGTTTGCGCCGCTCTTGATAGCGACAAAGCCGAAGACATCGAAGCTATTGATTTACGCGACCATTCCGCCCTTGCTGATTATATGATCGTGGCCTCGGGCCGGTCATCAAGACAAGTCGCCGCTCTTGCTGACAAACTGGTCGATCATTTCGCAAAAATTGGGATAAAAAACGTCCGCACCGAAGGCCAACGCCAGGGTGATTGGGTGATCGTTGATGCGGGCGATATTATCGTGCATCTGTTTCGCCCTGAAGTGCGGGAATTCTACAATATTGAAAAGATGTGGCGCGCCATGCCCTTGATGGGAACCCAGACGGAAACCCGAACGTAGCGGCTGCTCTCTTCTCTTCTTGATGATTTTTCCTTGCCCTGAGCGAAGGTACTCGATATAGTACCTGGTGTTGTCCTATTTTATTTCTAGGAATATCACCATGGCAAAAAGTAATCCTTCTGTGAAAAAATCATCGCACGTCATGCCGATTGATATCGGAATTTCCGCACGTGACCGCCAAAAAATTGCGGATGGGCTCTCGGCTTTACTCGCGGATAGTTACACCCTTTATCTAATGACGCATAATTTCCACTGGAACGTCACGGGCCCGCATTTTAATACGCTTCACGCCATGTTCATGGCCCAATACACCGAACAATGGGCGGCATTAGATCTGATCGCCGAACGTATTCGTGCACTGGGCTTCCCCGCACCAGGAACATATAGCGATTTTGTAAAACTCGGCTCTATTCGTGAAGTTGATGGAGTTCCTCGCGCGATGGATATGGTCCGACACCTTATTACAGCCCAGGAAGCGACGGCCCGAACTGCGCGTGATTTGTTTCCCATCGCCGACGCGGCAGGAGACCAACCCACGGCAGATTTATTGACCCAGCGGATCAATATTCACGAGAAAACTGCTTGGATGCTGCGCAGTTTGCTCGATGAATAAATCAAATGCCAACGGTCCATATTATTGCGGTGGGGCGGATCAAACCTGGCCCTTTAAAAGATCTGATTTCAGATTATCAAAAAAGGATCGGCTGGAATTTACGCCTTCATGAGATCGATATCCGGGATGCCGGCCCACAGCAGCAGGTTCGCGAAAACCAAGCGGTTTTCGCGGCTTTACCGGATGGTGCCACCGTTTTTTGTTTGGATGAGCGGGGAAAAACCATGAAAAGCGCAGATTTTTCGCGCATGATCCAAACCGAATTTGATGACGGGCGTGACGTGGCGTTTGTGATTGGCGGTGCGGATGGGCTCCTCGACACCGTACGCGGGCGCGCGAAACATTTGATCGCCTTTGGGATGATGACCTGGCCTCATCAACTGGTGCGCGTGATGTTGGTTGAACAACTTTACCGCGCCCAGCAAATCGTCGCGGGCCACCCCTATCATCGGGAATAGTCATTCTTCCCCCTAGCCTTACCAAGCACAATTGCTATCATGCGGGGATGCGTCGAATCGTTCTCATCTTGATATTCCTTGGTGGATTAGCCTTGCCCGGCTTTGCCCAAGCGCAAACGGCTGTACCCGTGCCGCAAAACAAGCAGGTCGTCATGGCGCATAACGCCGATGAAATGGCCGTCCATCGCGCCGCGCAAAAGAGATTGAAAGAAAATCTGGCCAAGGTGGATGACGAAATCGACGGGTTACGGAGTAGCATGATCCGTGTCGCGCGCGAGGTGAAAAAGCGTGAAACCGATATGAGCGGCCTGGAGGAGGAAATTCGCACGCTTCAATCGCGGCGGACGGTCTTGCAACGGAAACTGCAAAAAGATCATAAGGTCATCGCGCAAATGTCCTCGGGGCTGCTCCGGATCCGAACCATTCCACCCGAAGCCCTTTTGGCCCGTCCCGGCGCGCCACTTGAAACCGCGCAAGCCGCGATGATCTTGCGCGATGTCATGGCCCCAATTAACGCACATGCGCGCGAAATTCATCTGGACCTTGCCGAACTTCAAACTCTTGAGCAAAACTTGCGCGGACGGCAGGCCGAACTCAAGCAAGCGTCCAAACATATTTTGGCCGATCAAACACGTCTTGCTGACTTGATCCGTCGGCGTGAAGCCGCTTATCACAATTTGAAATCCGATCTTGCTACACAAGAGGCGGATTTGGCACGCCTGGCCCAGGACGCTGCGGACTTTAAAGATCTGATCCAAAAACTTGAGGCACGAAACAGAAATTTGGCGAGCGCCGATGCCACGGCGGCCACGCCTAAAAAAGGTCTTTTCCGTCACGCCAGCCTTCCGCCACGGTTAGATCAAAAGGCGTTGAGGTCCTTTGGTGATATCCAAATGCCGATTTCCGGGATTATTCGTGTTGGATACGGCGCGACTGATGATATTGGTTCCGAAAGCCAGGGGTTAAAGATTGAAGGGCGGGCCGGAGCGTTGGTCGTTGCCCCCATCAACGGGGTGATCCGGTACAAAGGCAAGTTTAAAAATTACGGTAACATGGTCATTATCGAGCACGGGAAAAACTATCACTCCCTGGTTGCCGGATTTGCAAAAATCGATACAGTAGTCGGACAATCTGTTGTCGCTGGGGAACCTTTGGGGACTTTGGGGACAACACGACGGGCCCGCCCTGCTCTCTACTACGAACTTCGCCAAAATGGCAAACCGGTCAACCCCGCGCGGCTTTTTGCCGATCTGGGATAGGATTTAACGAGACAGCATAGAATTGGATGATCATGCGTTACACACTTTACTCCTTTGCCCTTTTGTCACTCTGCCTCGTTTTGACTTTTGCTGCCCCGGCCCAAGCGCAAAAAGCGCCTGAGAAACCCGCGTCCTCATCCACAAAAGTTGATCTGCCGCCCCAAAAGAAAACCCAGGCCGAGATGGATGATGAAAGCTATCGGCAGCTGAATTTATTCGGTGAAGTCTTTGAACGTGTGCGTGCACAATATGTCGATGAGGTGTCGGACAAGGTTTTGATTGAAAACGCCGTGAACGGGATGCTGACCGCGCTTGACCCACATTCAGGCTATTTGAATGATGACAATTTTAAAGATATGCAGGTGCAAACACGTGGTGAATTCGGCGGACTGGGTATTGAAGTCACGCAAGAAAATGGTCTGGTCAAGGTGGTCACACCCATTGATGATACGCCCGCATTTCGCGCCGGTGTAAAATCAGGCGATTTTATTACGCATCTTGACGGAAAACCCATGGTCGGGATTGGACTTGCCGAGGCTGTCGATATGTTGCGCGGGAAAGTTGGAAGCAAGCTGACCCTGACATTACGTCGTGAAGGAGTTGCGGAGCCCATCAAGGTTCCTCTTGTTCGTGATGTGATCAAGATTCAGTCCGTCCGGTCCCGTATCGAGGGGGATGTCGGCTATGTCCGGATCACATCCTTTAACGATCATACAGACACCGGGCTTGAAAAAGCGTTCACAGATATTCAGAAAGAACTTGGGCCAAAGCTAAAGGGATATGTGGTGGATCTGCGGAATAATCCTGGCGGGTTGTTAGAGCAAGCGATCAGTGTCTCGGATGCTTTTCTCGATAAGGGCGAAATTGTGTCGACCCGTGGCCGGAATGAAAAAGATACGCGCCGCGACAATGCAACCCCTGGAGACCGTGCAAACGGATTGCCAGTCGTCGTTTTGATTAACGGCGGGACTGCATCAGCGGCCGAAATTGTGTCGGGTGCCCTCCAAGATCATCGCCGCGCGATTATTCTGGGGACCCAATCTTTTGGGAAGGGGTCCGTTCAAACCGTGATGCCGATCCCCGGTCAAGGCGCGATGAAATTGACAACAGCACGGTATTACACGCCCTCAGGGCGTTCCATTCAGGCGAAGGGAATTGAACCGGACATCGTGGTCGAACAGGCAAAAATTGAAAACGACAAAAACAACGGCGATATGATTAAAGAGTCCGATTTGAAAGGTGCTCTTGCCAATCCAGACGGCAAGACCACACCGGAAGCAGAACCCACCCCGGAAAAAACTGTGCCGGATGCGCCAGAAAAACCACTGACGCCCGAAGAAAAACAAAAGGCAGAGCAGGCCGAACAAAGCCTTAAAGATTACCAACTGCAACGTGGATTAGATCTTATTCGAGGGCTTGCGCTTTATACCGAAGATGCAAGCCGGGTTCCGGCCCATCGTGATGAAAAAGCAACCACGGTAACGCCAACACCCGTTTTGCAAGATAAAAAGACGACCGAATGATTTTGAACAGCCATACACATGCAACGATCAAGGCGTACATTCAAAACGCACCGGCGTCTTTGCGTACCGTGTTTGGGTATGTTTTAAATCGCCTGAAACGAGGTGCTACGCCTCTTTCTCCTGCGGAGGTATATCATCCTGCTGGCATCCCTGATCAGGGGGAGTGGAAACGTATTTTAAATACGCCCGATTTTCAGGCGGCGTTTATCCACGGAATCTCGATCTGGTCGGGTGCTTTGGTGGGGCTTCTTGTCTGGGCGATTTTCCAACAAACACCTGTTGATCCACCCTATCGGTATATTTTGGATCTGACCCCGCCCACAACGGAGGAAGGCACATCTGCCAAAACAGAAGAGACCACAATACCTCAGGATACAAAACATCAAGATACCGGACATGATACCCCGGTCACGGCGGCACCAGAGAAATTTTCCGTACCCTTGCCGGGCTTGACCGAACAACATGCAAAATACGGCGATTTGCCGATCATTCGCAAAAGCGATCATCTTCGGCCATTTGATGCCTATCGCCACCCTTTCGCAAAAGATAATTTAAGCAAGCCGTTGATTGCGGTTGTAATGATGGATTACGGTCTTTCCGAACAAGGATCGGATGGCATCTTGGGTGTTTTGCCCAGTGGCGTCAACTTGTTACTCTCGACCGCCGCACGCGATACGCGCGCCTGGGTCCAAAAGGCCTACGATCATGGGCATGAAGTTTGGTTACAACTGGCCCTCGAACCGCCAGATTACCCGGCAAGCGACCCGGGTGCCCATGCGCTCATGACCGCTGGCTCGATTGAAAGCAACCAAGATGCTTTACTTGCACAACTCGGCCATGCAGTGGGTTATGCGGGCGTGTTCTCTCCTCTGCCCAGCCCTTATTTTCTGTCGGGAGCGGACGCCGATTTTGCCGCGAATGCGATGTTCGACCGCGGTCTAGGGCTTATGATCAATGCGTCGACCACCTCTCCCATCGTCCGCAATGCGGCGCTTGATTCCAAAGCTCCGTTTTATATGGGTGACATGATTGTGGCGGCAGACCCGCGCCTATATCCAGATGCTTTTGCAAAGGCCGAGGCGCAGGCGCAAAAAAACGGTTTCGCGATTATCGTGTTTTCTCCCCTGCCCTTTGCCCAGAAAAAAATGCTCGACTGGACTGGACAATTAACTGCGCGAGGATTTTCTCTCGCGCCCCTCTCCATCATCTCCGAACGTGGAAAGGATTTAAGTCGATGACGGTTCACCATGGATCCACCTATCCACCGGGTACAGGGATTTACCGCCCTTGTGTGGGGATTGTTTTAATGAACAATCAAGGGGAAGTTTTTATTGGAGAACGCATTGATCATCCGGGTGCCTGGCAAATGCCCCAAGGGGGAATCGACCCCGGTGAAGATTTACAAACTGCTTTTTTTCGTGAACTTTGGGAAGAAACCGGGGTGCGGGATGCCGACATTGTGGGCTCCTACCCAGAACCCATCCGCTATGATTTTCCCCCGGCGAAACGATCCCGCTTGTATAACGGTGCCTATGATGGACAGGAACAAACATGGGTTGGCGCGATTCATCGCGGCGATGACAAGGATATCATTTTAACCAATCATAACCCGCCGGAATTTCGTGCCTGGCGGTGGTGTACGCCGCTTGAACTGTTGGATATTATTGTTCCGTTCAAACGTCATACGTATGAACGTGTGCTTGTTCATTTCAAACCGTATCTGTTGAAATAAGCCCTTGACCGATCCGCACGGACCGAATCTCTGTCGCGTGGCCTGTTGTATCATTCGTTTCAATGAAAACACCGCAGAGCATGGCAGGCCCTTCGCACGGACTTAGCTTCTCGCCGGGTACTTTACGTACGAAACGCGCCACCGCCAAATCCTTGCGCATTCCGATCACGCTGTCGTAATCTCCAGTCATACCGGCATCTGTTTGAAACGCAGTGCCACCGGGCAAAATACGCGCATCTGCCGTGGGCACATGGGTATGCGTGCCAATCACCGCGCTGACCCGGCCATCCAGGTGATACGCGATTGCTTGTTTCTCACTGCTGGCCTCACCATGAAAATCAAGGAAAATCGCGTGAATCCCGTTCGATCCCAGCGGGTATTGGTCGAGCAACCCGCGGATCACAGCGAAAGGATCGTCGAGTGGGTCCATAAACAACCGGCCCATCGCATTGATCACCATGATCTTGCGCCCCCCCGATACATCCAGGATCACATGTCCACGCCCCACTGTACCCGGCGGATAATTAATAGGCCGGATCATCCGCGGTATGCGGTCAAGATAAGGAATAATCTCACGCTGATCCCAAACATGATTGCCCGATGTAATCACGTCAACGCCATAGCTATAAAGATCATCACAAATCTTGGGTGTATGCCCAAAGCCGTGCGCGCTGTTTTCTGCATTCGCAATCACAACATCCAGCGACAGGCGCGTGCGAAGCAAGGGCAAATAATCGCGGACAGCATCTCGGCCCGACCGGCCAACAATGTCACCGATAAATAAGATTTTCAAAAGAAAGACGCTTTCTAACCACGAAAATCGTGGGTGGCTTGCGGCGTAACGACAAAATCAAGACGGATGTCGTGATCCTCACGCGGCAAAGGGAATAAACAAATTTGTTCGGCATACGCATAGCCGACCGTGACGACCTTATGCCCGATTTCAGCGAATTTTGCAAGTGTCCGGTCATAATACCCACCGCCATACCCCAACCGATATCCCTTGCGGTCAAACGCCAAAAGCGGCAACAACATGATATCGGGCAGAACGGGTGTGCCTTGGGGTTGTGGAATGCCGTGCGGACCAGGGATTAGCATTTGTCGGCCGTCATAATGAATAAAATCCAAGATCCCTGTCGATGTGTTCGTCGCTGGAAGCAAGGTTTCTGCCCCTAACCCGTGAAGTTCTTCAATCAAAGGAAAAGTATCCAGTTCACGTCGAACAGGCCAGTAGAGGGCGATCTTGTGCCCAGCCTGGGGGAGGAAATGAGTCAAGAAAACCTGCGCGGCTTTTTCACCTTCATCACCGGTCAGGCGCAGAGCAGCGCGCACACGTTCAGCTTCTTGTCGGATGGTAGCTTTATCCATGGGGGTGCGCCTTGAGATACCGATGCAGATGATAAAGCGCCATAAAGGCCAGGCCACATTCCAAATCACCCCGCGCGGACATGTCATCCAGATCATCGAGCGTGACGATTTTTAGATCCAGAATTTCATCCATCTTCTCGGGCGCTTTTAACCCATTTAAATCGGCGTCACTTACATGTGTCAGGTAAAAATAGATTTCAGTGTCACTATCCCCTGAACTTAGATAGCCCCGGCCAATTTGGATAAGATCTTTTGCCGCGATCCCCATTTCTTCTTGTAATTCACGCTTGGCGGCAACTTCCCATGTTTCACCCGGGTCCAAAGTTCCGGCGCAAAGTTCCCACTTTGCTTTGTTTAAAGGAAACCGAAACTGCTGAATAATGGGTGTCCGACCTGTTGGGGACAATGGCACCACAACAACAACTTTTTTACCACTGAGATAAGTATAAGTCCCAGGCACACCATCGCGCGCGATCGCCAGTTTTTTAAAGGTGCGGTATTGATCTTGATAAACGATTTCTTCGGAAAGAATACGAAATTGACGGGGCATTAGATCACCTCCAATCCATATATCGGTAAAACAGGCCATATGCAGTCAAAGTTAATCCACAAATTACATCCCCATCTTGAATCATTTTATCAAGTTCAGAGATGCTTAAAACTCGATGCGCATTAATCTGGTCTTCATTTTTTGGAAAAGAAATTTGATCCAATGATTCATCTGTAATATGAGCAATGAATATCTGACCTGGATTAGAAAGAACGGCTGCGTTAGGTTGGACTTTCGCAATACATCTGCAATCATCTGCCTCAATCCCCGTTTCCTCATAAAGCTCCCTTATCGCGGCCTCTCGCGCGTCTTCTTGGTCATCAATTCCCCCTCCTGGGAACTCCCATACAAATTCCGCTATAGCGAAGCGATATTGTTGAATAAGCACAGTTCTTCTTGATGGAGTAACAGGCACAACAATAACATACGGATTTCTAATTATTCTTGGGTGCTTCTCTATTTTCTTTTTATCTGCTTGAGTCCTTAAGGTCATCATTGTTGTATAATCATCTTGATAAATGATTTCTTCGGAAAGGATATCAAATTTACGTGGCATATCTTATCCTTAAGCAACAAAAAAGGACGAGCCGCGAAAGCCGTCGACACGAAATATCCGCTGCTGGCCCGGTTTAACAGGTGGGCGCCATATACCGCCACAAGGGCGACAGGGACAGCTCCCAATAGCAACGATTATCGGCCCGAGGGATAAAGTATCAAACGCACCCCACAGCCCGTCCAACCTTTGGTTTAAGCTGCTTGCAACCGTTTCGCAAGAGATTCCAGACGAGACGACAAATTTTCAATCGTTCCTGCAATCTTGGCCTCAAGCACTGGATCAATATCCACCCCTTTTTGAGACGCGGATACGTTGGTTGTTTCGGCCATATGGGCCATTTGTTGTTGTAAATTTTCGATTTCACGGGTTTGGGCGGTCATTTGCGCCCGGATGGATTGAATCCCCTCGCGGGTTTCAAAAAGTTCATCCGCCATCACAAGGCAGGCCAGGACCAAAAGATGGGCCTCGGTCGCGGCTGCTCCTGCCCCACCGCCGATTTCACGAACCTTGCGGTCGATATATTGCCCAAGTTCTTTGACGCGCTTTTCCTGACCATCATCACATCCCACGCCATAGGAACGCCCGCGAATCAATAAATTAACTTCACTCATGATGACTCCCCCTGTTTATGCCGTTTGTAAAACCGACTGGATTTTTGCCATCGCCTTGTCGAGGCGACGGGCTAAATCACCGGTATCTTTCGTTGGTGCTGTGTTGGCGGGTGCCGAAAATAAATCCATCTGATTGTCGCGGCGTCGCGGCCCACCTCGTGGGCGTTGTTCCAGTTTTGTCAGGGTTTCTTCGAGACCTGCGATTGTCTCCGTCATTTTTTCAAGCACAGATAACACATCCGACGTGGCTGGCATGGCGTAATTCCCCTTTAACGACCCCAGAGTTTGCTTGATTTCCACAAAGGAACGACCCAACGGGACGCTTGGAAACCAAGGCAAAGGACAAATAAGATGAACGAATGCTGAACCAGTAGCAAATTTAATCAATCATTGCAAGAACTTCGGGCATTGAGCTTGCATCTATCCTCAAGTATTATAAGGGGAGTGGATAAGTTTTTGGATAAGTTCTGTATATGTCTCTGCCTCCTCTCGACCTCACCGTTTTACGGGAACAAGCCAACGCCATCCGGGCCCTCGCGATGGATGCTGTGGAACGTGCCCAAAGCGGCCATCCGGGCCAACCCATGGGCATGGCCGATGTGGCAACCGTTCTGTTTTCGCGGCATCTGAATTTTTATGCCGCAAAGCCAGAATGGCCAAATCGTGACCGATTTATCCTGTCGGGCGGGCATGGGTCGATGCTGCTTTATGCCCTTGCCTATTTAACGGGGTATCCGGGGATCACGCTCGATGATATCCAAAATTTCCGCCAATTGGGGGCGATCACGGCGGGGCATCCAGAACGTCACCTTCAGGCCGGAATTGAAATGACGACCGGGCCCCTGGGCCAGGGGCTTGCCGCATCTGTTGGGTTTGCCCTGGCGCAAGCGCGGCAAGAGACTCTGTTTGGACCGGATATTTGCGCACATCTTACTTATGTCATGTGCGGCGACGGGGATTTACAAGAAGGCGTCACGCACGAGGCCTGCGCGCTCGCGGGACACTGGCGCCTTAAAAACTTGATTGTTCTTTATGATGATAACGGAATTTCGATCGACGGGCCAACGGCGCTGTCATTTACCGAGGATGCCTGCGCGCGTTTTAACGCCTATGGCTTTGCCACGCGCCGGATTGATGGGCATGACGCCCAAGCAATTGACGACGCCCTCACCTGGGCCAGATCACAAGATCGGCCGGTTTTCATTGCCTGCAAAACGACGATTGGGTTTGGCGCGGGGGCAAAGGCGGGAACGGCCGATTGTCACGGATCGCCCCTGGGCCCGGAAGAAATTGCACAAGCCCGAAAAAATCTCGACTGGCCGCATGATCCTTTCGTGATACCAGATCACATCCGCGCACGTTGGCAGGATGTTGGAATGCGGGGCCGCGATGCCTATCTGGCGTGGGAAAAATCGCTTGCGGCACTAAACGACGAGATGCGGCAAAATTATATTGATGCACAGTCTGGCGTACGCCCGCATGCGGTAGAAACCGCGATCCATAGCGTCACGCAGAAATTCATGGCTGCCCCACCCGCAATCGCAACACGCAAGGCCTCTCAGATCGTTCTTGAACACCTAGTCCCTGCGTTGCCGAACTTAATCGGCGGGTCCGCGGATTTAACAGGATCGAACTTAACTAAAGTCACAAACGACAAGAATTATATTCATTATGGCGTGCGCGAACATGGCATGGCGGCGATCATGAACGGTTTGGCCTTGCATGGGGGCTTTGTTCCTTATGGCGGCACGTTTCTATGCTTTGCCGACTATGCCCGCCCCGCGATCCGTTTGGCCGCTCTGATGGGGATTCAAGTGATCTATGTGATGACGCATGACTCCATTGGGCTGGGTGAAGACGGCCCCACACACCAACCGATCGAGCATTTAGCATCTCTTCGGGCCATTCCAAACGTGCGTGTCTTTCGCCCCGCAGATGCGACTGAAACAGCGTACTGTTGGGAACTGGCCCTGAAGCATAGAACAGGCCCCAGTATCTTATGTTTGACGCGGCAGAACGTGCGACCCCTGCCCGCTGATCGTCGGATGATCAATGGGGCGCATGTTGTCCTGGATACGCCAAACCCGCGTGTTGTGATTTATGCCACCGGATCAGAAGTCGAAATCGCTTTGGATACCGCCCAAAAACTAGACGCGAGTAATATTCGTGTACGCGTGATATCCATTCCCTCCTTCGAAATTCTTCGTGAACAAGGCAGTATTCAACGCGATTCAGATGTCCTGTCTGTCGGCATCGAAGCGGGAATCCGCCAAGGGTGGGATGACATTATCGGACCTGGAGGCCTTTTCTTTGGCCTCTCGACGTTTGGCGCATCCGGCCCGGCAAAGAAACTTTACGATCATTTTGGCCTGACCGCTGAAAAAATATCCAAGAAAATTATCGCCGCGCTTAACCCTTAATCGGTTTTAATGTGGGAAAGCAGATCACATCGCGGATGTTATACGACCCGGTCAAGATCATAATCAAGCGATCAATTCCCATTCCCCACCCGGCGCAAGGTGGAAGGCCGTATTCGAGGGCAGAAATAAAATCAGAATCGAGCATTTGCGCCTCGGCATCGCCCGCCTCACGCTGCGCCACCTGATCCATAAACCGTTCATATTGAACTTTTGGATCATTGAGTTCGGTAAACGCGTTGGCGATTTCCCACGTGCAGCAATAGCTTTCAAAACGTTCAACAACGCGCGGGTGGTCACGATGGTTTTTAGCAAGCGGTGAAATTTCAAACGGATGATCCATCACGTGTGTCGGTTGAATTAAATCTTGTTCAACGCGATCTTCAAACACAGCCTCAACACACTGGCCCCAATTGGCATTTTTATCGACGTGGATTTTAAGCTCCGCACATTTCGCACGCGCGGCCTCTGCCGTCTCGACCGTCATAAAATCAACGCCTGTTTTCTCAAGGACCAATGCGCACATGGTTTTGCGCACCCAGGGCTTACCAAAGTCAATCGTATGATCTCCAAATTGGACCTGGGCCGACCCATGAACCGCCATAACGACATACCGCACCATATCTTCGATCACGGTCATCACATCGTGATAATCCATATAGGCATGGTAACTTTCGATCATTGTGAATTCAGGGTTATGCCGAACAGAGATGCCTTCATTCCGGAAGTTACGATTGATTTCAAAAACATGATCCGCAAGACCTCCCACCATCAATCTCTTCAGGTAAAGTTCCGGTGCAATGCGCAGGAAAAAATCATTATCGAGGGCGTTGTGATGCGTCACGAAGGGGCGCGCACTGGCCCCCCCCAAGATCGGGTGCAACATAGGCGTCTCAACCTCAAGCCCGCCCATACCAATGAGAAATTCTCGAATTTTTGCAATAATTTGAGAGCGCAACCGTAACGTCCGCCGACTATCGTCATTGACGATCAAATCGACATAGCGTTGCCGATAGCGTTGTTCAATATCCGTCAATCCGTGATATTTTTCAGGGAGTGGCGCCAAGGTCTTGGTTAACATCTCAACCGATGTGGCGCGGACCGACAACTCCCCGCGCGGCGTACGCCGCACGGTTCCAACGGCGCCAACAATGTCCCCCAGATCAATATAGTCGAGTTTTTTTAATTGATCCTCGGGCATTGAATCCTTGTGGCAAAATACCTGAATTTTGCCGGACGGATCGTGTAAATCAATAAACATGCCTGAATTTCGCATGGCCATGACGCGGCCCGCGACGTGGACGACATCCGTGGTTTCTTGCCCATTTTCAAGGTGTTCATATTTTTCTTGGACCTCGACCGCACGGTGCGTACGCGGGAAAACATGCGGATAGGGGTTAATCCCGGCGTCCTTTAAGGCCTGCAGTTTTTTTTCCTTGGCCGCACGAGGATCACCATCATGTGCTGATTGGACAGGTGTCGATTGGGCGGTTGCCATTTTTTGATGCTCCGTGCTATGATTTTCCAAGCGATTATGGCCTGTTTACCCGGAATAAATCAAGATGAAACACGCTTTTTCTTCTCTTCATGCGCCCAAATCCCAGGGAAACGTGCTCCTCATGATTTTGATCGCGGTTGTCTTGGTGGGCGCACTCACCATGAGTATTATGCGTTCCGACGTGACCGACGCCGATGCCGTCGCCCCGGAACAAGCGCGTATTCTTGCCGCCCAAACCTTAAGCCAGGCACGCACACTGGAACAAGCTGTCTCAACCCTGATCTCGCGCGGATGCAGTGAACAAGAAATTAACTTTGAGAATACGGTTGTTGCGGGATACACGAATGCGGGCGCCCCAGCCGATGACCGATGCAATGTTTTTGAACGCGCGGGCGCAGGTTTAGTTTGGCCGACCCCACCCGGAAATGCGAATGACGGGTCAAGCTGGCGTATGCTCGGTGGTAATGCCGTCTCTGGCGTCACGCGAACGGATGATGGGTCGTGCGCGTCTGGCTGTATTGATCTCATGGCCGTATTGCCGAACGTCACATTAAATGTGTGCAAGCAACTGAATGCCTTAACCGGAGTAACCGATTTTTCCGATCCTCCCCCCGTTGATTTATCAAACTTTGATGGCACGACCAAAATCGCTGGGTTTAGTGGAAGTGCTGTGGGCGAGCCGGTCCTTGATACCGGAACCCTCCTGTCCGCCAAACGCACTGGATGTTTCGAGGCAACGAATATCAGTGGCGTCGCGTCCAGCGGCACCTATTGGTTCTATCACGTTTTGTTGGTGCGGTAATGTCGCCATCGCCTTCTGTTACTGATCCAGCGCCGACACACCCCGCGTCCTCTGGCGTGTTCAAACTCGTCTCAGATTATCAGCCGGCCGGTGACCAACCCGCTGCGATTGCGCAATTGATTGACGGCGTGAATAAAGGCCTAACGGATCAAGTTTTATTGGGGGTCACCGGGTCGGGCAAGACCTTTACCATGGCGCATGTGATTGCACAGACAAACCGTCCTACCTTGATCATGGCGCCCAATAAAACACTGGCAGCCCAGCTTTATTCCGAAATGAAATCATTCTTTCCGGATAACGCGGTTGAATATTTTGTTTCCTATTACGATTACTATCAACCCGAGGCGTATGTCCCCCGCTCCGATACCTATATCGAAAAAGAGTCAACAATTAACGAACAAATCGACCGGATGCGGCATTCAGCAACGCGCGCGTTGTTTGAACGCCGTGATGTGATCATCGTCGCTTCTGTTTCTTGCATTTACGGGATTGGATCCAAAGAAGACTATCAGGCGATGACGTTTTGGATCAATCGCGGCGCTGTCATAGACCGGCAGGCCTTCATCGCGAAATTGATTGAACTGCAATACACACGAAATGACATCGATTTCTCACGGGGCGCGTTCCGTGTGCGGGGCGATACGGTTGAACTTTTTCCGGCACACATGGAAGATCGCGCCTGGCGATTTTCATTTTTTGGTGACGATATCGATGCCATCACGGAATTTGACCCGCTGACGGGTCATAAATACAGCACCATGGACGGGGTTCGAATCTACGGGAATTCCCACTATATTACACCCGGACCGACGATTCAGTCCGCCATTGAAAATATAAAAGCCGAACTGAAAACCCGCCTCGATGATCTTCGCGCTGCGGGTAAATTACTGGAGGCGCAACGTCTGGAACAGCGCACAACTTTTGATCTCGAGATGCTGGCCGCCACGGGTATTTGCCAGGGGATTGAAAATTATTCTCGTTTTCTGACGGGCCGCGCCCCGGGCGAGCCGCCGCCGACGCTGATTGAATACCTGCCCAAAGATGCGCTCCTCATCCTTGATGAATCTCACAACATGATTCCCCAATTAAACGGCATGTATCATGGCGACCGGTCGCGGAAAAGCACGCTTACCGAATATGGGTTTCGCTTGCCCTCGTGCATGGATAACCGTCCCTTAAAATTTGACGAATGGAACGAAATGCGCCCGCAAACGGTTTTTGTTTCGGCGACCCCTGGTCCTTGGGAACTCACGCGGACAAACGGCCTCTTTGCGGAACAGGTCGTGCGCCCAACGGGGCTTATTGATCCACCGGTCGATATCCGCCCCACAGAAAATCAAATCGACGATCTGATGCATGAATGCAAACAAATCACGGCACAGGGTGGGCGCGTTCTGGTCACGACACTGACCAAGAAAATGGCTGAAAACCTGACCGAATATTTATCCGAAAATGGCCTGCGTGTGCAGTATCTTCATTCCGACATTGACACACTGGAACGGATTGAAATCTTACGCGATTTGCGCCTGGGGGAATTTGATGTGCTGGTGGGCATTAACCTGCTGCGCGAGGGGCTTGATATCCCCGAATGTATGCTGGTCGCCATTTTGGACGCGGATAAAGAAGGTTATTTGCGGTCCAAAACATCCCTGATCCAGACGATTGGCCGCGCCGCGCGTAATGTCGATGGCCGGGCGATTTTATACGCCGATCATGTAACAAAATCGATGCAAGGGGCGCTCGATGAAACTGCGCGGCGGCGGGAAAAGCAAACGGAATACAACACCGCGCACGGTATCACCCCCGCGAGCATCAAGAAAAATATCACCGATGTGATGAACAGTGTCTATGAACGCGGGGATCATATCGCGCGGCCCGGCGGCGTATCGGGCGTGATGGTGGACGGCGCGGAACTGTCGCCCGAGGCGCTCAAGAAACACATCGCCAAACTCCACGATCAAATGGTGCGGGCCGCAAGCGATTTGGAATTTGAAACCGCCGCACGTTTACGAGATCAAATTAAACAGCTTGAAGCCGCGGATTTGGGCCTCATGCCCACAAGGGTCTATGGGAGTAAGAAAAAGGGGCAGTAATTAAAGAATCCGATTTCTGTGATAATCACCGAAGTACATGTACGGCCGAAAAATATCCGGCAAATCTGTCGTAATATCTATAACTGCTCTTAAATAGTTATGACGTTCTTCTATTTGATTATACTCCAAGAGTGTATCTACATCACTGTAGGAAACAAAATGGGCATAAGCTTTATTTAATTCAGCTATAATTTTTTCTACATCTTTTCCAAATAAAATTTTACTTAGATGAAACCCTTGACCGCGAAAGCTCTTCCCCGCTAAGTCATAAGCCCTTAGTTTAAGTTTTTCCCAGTCTTCATTTTTTGTATTTGGTAGTCCACCTAAAGCCTGAACGATCGAGCAGAATTCTAACAAAGCTAAGTAAAAATCCCATCTCTTATCTAATAGATCTAGACGTAATCTTTCTAAGGTGTTGAGGTAGGCCAAATAAGCCAACCAACTAGCTAGGACAGAAAAGATCAATGTACCAAAATCTGCAATAGAGATCGCTCCATAATTTAAAAGCGCGAAGGCCGCTCCAAGAATAAAACTAACCACTAAACTTGGCGTCTCTTTAAACTTACCCATAAGAACCCTCTTTCTTAAAAACAATAGTCCCCCTACACGCGCGCATCGCTCTCTACGCGTGCATGATACGGCTTAATCCGCCCGATTTCTTTCCCGTGTTCGGCTTCGGCCAAACGTAGCTCATATAATTTTTGGAGGTTAAGCCAAAATTCCGCATCCATTCCAAACCATCGCCCCAGACGCAACGCCGTATCGGCGGTGAGCGCACGCGAACCGTTTAAAATTTGGTACAACCGATTGGGCGGCACGCCAATGGCACCCGCAACTGCAACCGCCGACACGCCCAGAGCGTCCAGTTCATCTGCCAAAATCTCACCAGGGTGTACGGGTCGTAATGTCATTTAATCCTCCATCAATGATAATCGACAATCTCAATATTCACAGCCATACTTTCTTCTGCGCACCATTCAAAACAAATACGCCATTGCGCGTTGATCCGAATACTGTATTGCGTTTTGCGGTCGCCATGTAATGCCTCCAAACGATTGCTGGGTAATGCCCGCAATTGCTCAAGCGTTGTTGCTGTGTCCAGCACCGTTAACCGCCGGATAATCTGATCTTTAAACGGCTCAAACACCGGGACACGTTCACCATCCACGAATTTGCGCGTTCGCTTGTCCCTGTATTTTGGTGGAATAAGCATGTTCTATTCTCTCATGATTTACGCTTGACGTCAAGAGTAAATTATTTTAAGTATGAAAGTATTCCTTTTAATACGGTGCCTTGGCCTGATCTAAAAGTTCGGTGATCGCGACGTCGAGCGGTTTCACGGTTTGTGCGTTGCCGCCCAGGGTCCGAATGGCGACGGTTTTCTCGGTTGCTTCGCGCGCCCCTACCACAAACATCACGGGCACCTTCATCAGGGAATGTTCCCGCACCTTGTAATTGATTTTCTCATTCCTGAGATCGATATCGACGCGCAAGCCCGCCGCGTGCAGGCGTGCGGCCACATCGCGCGCATAGTCATCGGCCTCGGACGTAATCGTGGCGACAACCACTTGTTGCGGAGAAAGCCACAAGGGCAATTTGCCCGCATAGTTTTCAATCATAATCCCAACAAAGCGTTCGATCGCACCCAAAATCGCACGATGAAGCATGACAGGACGATGCTTGCCGCCATCCTCACCGATATAGCTTGCATCCAAGCGATCTGGCAAAACAAAATCAACCTGAATGGTGCCACATCCCCACTCGCGGCCAATCGCATCGCGGATGATAAAGGCGAGTTTTGGTCCATAAAACGCACCGTCCCCAGGGGAAATTTGATAGGCCATACCCAGCGTCTCAAGCGCCGTTTTGAGGGCATTTTCGGCCTTGTCCCAGATCTCATCCGATCCAAACCGTTTCTCGGGTCGCGTTTCTAATTTAATAATGTAATCATCAAAGCCCATATCCCGATAGACGGATTGAACCAGACGACAGAAATCGAGCGTTTCCTGCATAATCTGATCTTCCCGGCAGAAAATATGCGCGTCGTCCTGGGTAAATTGCCGCACACGCATCAGACCATGAAGGGCCCCGTGGGCCTCATTCCGGTGGCAACACCCAAATTCCGCCATCCGGATCGGTAAATCGCGATAGCTCTTAATCCCTTGATTAAACACCTGCACATGCGCGGGGCAGTTCATGGGTTTGAGCGCCATCAATTTCTCGATCTTTTTATCCTTGAACGGATCCGCGCCTTCTTCCGTATTCGGGATCACATCGGGCACCACGAACATATTCTCGCGGTATTTGCCCCAGTGCCCGGACGCCTCCCAAAAGCGCGAGTCCATCAGTTGTGGTGTTTTCACCTCGACATACCCGGCGTCACGCAGACGCCGACGGATATATTGTTCTAATTGGTGGTAAATCACGAAACCGCGCGGGTGCCAGAACACCGACCCCTGCGCCTCATCTTGCAAATGGAATAAATCCATTTCCTTACCGATCTTGCGGTGATCGCGTTTTTCCGCCTCCTCAATTTGGGTCAAATGCGCGCCCAGTTCCGCGTCCGTCCGCCAGGCCGTCCCGTAAATACGGGTCAGTTGTTCGCGCGACGAATCCCCGCGCCAATAGGCCCCGGCGACTTTCATCAATTTAAAGGAATGGCCTACATGTTTGGTCGTGGGCATGTGCGGGCCGCGGCATAAATCCAGCCACCCGCCCTGATCGTACACTTTGATCTGTTCGGTTGCGGGCAGATCACGGATCAGTTCCGCCTTGAACAATTCGCCTTTGTCCGTGAAATACTGGATCGCCTTGTCGCGCGGCCAGACATCGCGGGTAAAGGCGCTGCCTCGGTCCACAATCTCGCGCATCTTTTTCTCGATTTTTTCGAAATCTTCCGTGGTAAAGGAATTCTCTGGGCGATAAAAATCGTAATAAAACCCGTTTTCGATGACCGGGCCAATGGTCACTTGAGTTCCCGGGAACAGGGTTTGCACGGCCTCGGCCAGAACATGCGCGCAATCATGCCGGATCAGCTCTAACCCCTCTTCCGATTCGCGCTTGATAATTTCAATCCGGGCATCCGCCGTAATCGGTAACGATAAATCCGACATCTCGCCATTTAATTTGATCGCGGCCGCCGCCTTACCCAGAGATACGGCGATTGAGGTCGCCACGGCCGCGCCCGTAACGCCAGCGGTAAAGTTCCGCGCGGATCCATCCGGCAGGGTCAGGGTAATTTGGCGGGCATCGGCAGGGGCTGGGTTGGGCATATTTTTATCCATCGTGTATGTTAAAGCTTTATATCAAAGACCAAGGACCGCCTTTTTGCAAGGTCGCGAGCGGGTCAAGTCCAAATTTTAAATGAAAAAAGAAAATACCCCCGCCCTAGCGGGTGGTTGCGGTCCGTGTGACCAAGGTCATTTTGTAAGCAAAATCGGCTTTCATACCCAAAAATTAGGATATTTTGCCGAAAATATCAAGGGGATTCCCTTTAACATCCCAACGACAGACCAAAAATGTATTTAGAGCGCTTCCCTAATGCCGCACGGTGGTTGGGGGGATGCGGTCGTCGATATCCACGATCGGCCGTGAAACGTCCAGAACATCAGGAGCCAGGGGTTCGGGCTTGCGTGTCAAGGCATGGGCGAAGACATCCTCGATTTTTGCAACCGGGATAATCTCGAGCCCCTTTTTCACGTTCATTGGGATTTCGGCCAAATCTTTCACGTTATCTTGCGGGATCATGACGCGTTTAATGCCGCCGCGGAGCGCCGCCAAAAGCTTTTCTTTCAGGCCGCCGATTTCGGTGACATAGCCGCGCAAATTCACCTCTCCGGTCATCGCGATATCGCGGTGCACCGGAATGCCCGTGAGCGCCGACACAATCGCGGTCGTCATCGCGGCGCCCGCCGATGGACCATCCTTGGGCGTTGCACCTTCGGGCACGTGAACATGAATATTCAAATCCTTGAGGCGTTCGTAATCCACCCCCACATTCGCCGCGCGCGATTTGATCAACATTTCGGCAACGGTGATGGATTCTTTCATGACGTCTTTTAAGTTTCCGGTCATAGATACCTTACCGTCTTTGCCCGGCATCGTGACGGCTTCGATCGATAATAAATCGCCGCCAAATTCGGTATAAGCGAGACCGTTTACCACGCCCACGCGATTTTCAGCCTCGACCTCGCCGTAACGGAATTTACGCACGCCTGCGAATTTTTCAAGGTTCGCCGGGGTTACGCGGATCGACTTGCGTTTATTGAGGAGGATATCCTTGACCGCCTTGCGGCAGAGCCCCGCGATTTCGCGTTCCAGATTCCGCACGCCTGCCTCCATGGTGTAATAGCGCACCAGGTGGCGCACGGCGTCATCCGACACACTGAATTCCCCTTTTTTCAACCCCGCTGCCTTCATTTGTTTCGAGAGCAAGTGGCGTTTGACGATTTCCAGTTTTTCATCTTCGGTATAGCCCGACAGGCGGATGACTTCCATCCGGTCCAGCAAAGGTTGCGGCATTTTGAGCGAGTTGGCCGTACACACAAACATCACGTCCGAAAGATCATAATCCAGTTCCAGATAATGATCGTTAAAGCTGTTGTTTTGTTCGGGATCCAAGACTTCAAGCAACGCAGACGACGGATCCCCGCGCCAATCGGACCCCAGTTTGTCAATTTCATCGAGCAGGAAAAGAGGGTTCGATACTTTGGCCTTTTTCATGCCTTGAATAATTTTACCAGGAAGCGCGCCGATATAGGTGCGACGATGCCCGCGAATTTCACTTTCATCCCGCACACCGCCCAAGGACATGCGCACAAATTGACGCCCTGTGGCGCGGGCAACCGATTGCCCAAGCGACGTCTTCCCGACCCCCGGCGGTCCCACGAGACACAAAATGGGCCCACGAACCTGGCCCGCGCGCTGCTGTACGGCTAAATACTCCAGAATCCGCTCTTTCACTTTGTCCAAGCCAAAATGATCGTGATCCAGAATTTTTTTGGCCTCGCGCAGGTCTTTTTTCACCTTGGTCCGTTTGTGCCAAGGCACCGATAAAATCCAGTCCAGATAGTTGCGGACCACCCCGGCTTCCGCCGACATCGGCGACATCATGCGAAGTTTCTTCAGTTCCCCAAGCGCCTTTTCCTTGGCCTCTTTAGAAAGTTTCAGCGTGTTGATTTTCTTTTCAATCTGACCCAGTTCGTCGGTGCCATCTTCCCCTTCACCGAGTTCCTTTTGAATGGCCTTCATTTGTTCGTTCAAATAGTATTCGCGCTGGCTTTTCTCCATCTGGCGCTTAACGCGTGAACGAATACGTTTTTCAACTTGAAGAACGCCGATCTCGCCTTCCATGTGGCCATAGATTTTCTCAATGCGTTCGGCAACCGATGCACATTCCAAAAGCGCTTGTTTATCTTCAATCTTGAGCGTTAAGTGCGCGGAGATCATATCGGTCAAGCGGGATGGGTCTTCCATTTGATTGACCGCGACCATGACTTCGGGCGGGATTTTTTTATTCAGTTTCACGTATTGCTCAAATTGAGACGCGAGCGCACGGGTCAAGCCCTCGGCGTCGTCACTGATGATTCCTTGTTCATCCAGGAGCAAAATATCTGCCTCAAAGTACGGGTCGGTTTGGCGCATGAGGTCAAGACGCGCCCGCGCACCACCTTCGACCAACACCTTGACCGTGCCATCAGGCAGTTTCAGCATTTGGAGCACGGTCGCGACGGTCCCCACAGAAAACAATGTCTCTGGCGTCGGGTCGTTATCATCAGACGTTTTTTGGGTCACGAGGAAAATTTGGCGGTGTTCCCGCATCGCCTGATCCAGTGCTTGAACCGAACGTTCCCGCCCGACAAAAAGCGGCACGATCATATGCGGAAAAACCACAATATCGCGCAAAGGCAGGACAGGCAGCGATAAAGGTTCTTGCGTCATCAGAAAACAGGCCTTTCAAAAACAAAACACGATGCCCTTAAGATAGGGCACCACCAAGGGTTTTCAAGAAGAAAATTCGTACGAATAAAATCTCAAGCCGTCTTTGACTGGCGCGAAATGGCGCGGGGTTCATCTCCATGCGCGCGAATAATATCAACAAGCGCATCCGTCGCGCGGTGCAAATCATCTACATTCGTGCCACGCAACACCAGCGACAAGCCCAAAACACCCCCCCGATAATGGGGATAAGACCCGATACTGATCTGCGGGTATTGTTTTTGGAGCTTCTCAAGATCTTCCGCCACTTTTCCTTCGGCAAGCCCACAAGAAACAGTTGTCGATAAATAAGGGATCCCCGGCTCCATCATCGACATCACGTGATCCAGCATGGCCTGCATAATGCGCGGTACCCCCGCCAAAACAAAAACATTCTCGATCCGAAAACCCGGAGCATTTGACACCGGGTTATCAATCAACATGGCCCCAACAGGCACGGTTGCCATTTTAAGGCGCGGCGCGGTCAACTCCTCTTCATTCCCATAATGCTCTAAAAGTCGCGACCGCGCATCGGGGTCGATATGTGTCTTCACCCCAAAGGCGCGCGCGACCGCTTCGGTTGTAATATCATCATGGGTGGGACCAATACCGCCCGTCGTGATCACATAGTCGTTACGGGCACGCAGTTCATTCACCGCCGCAATAATTTTGTCGTCCTCATCCGGAATGACCCGAACTTCACGCAAAACAACGCCGCGAGGCCCCAATTTTTCGGCAATCCACGGCGTGTTGGTATCCTGGGTCCGCCCGGTCAGAATTTCGTTGCCGATCACAATGACCGCCGCATGATAGGTTTTTGAGGGAGGAGTTGAGGATACAGAGTCAGTCACAGCGGGTTAACCCCTTGGATAAACAATAAAATTTGATGGTTTTAACGATTTTAGCCACAAGATATGTTCCAAAATCAAGATAACTCGCGTATATTCAAAGCCTTTGGTCCACCTGTCAAGGTTGGAAAACGGGTTAAAGGGATACACCATATATAATGTACGGCACGGACGCAGAAAATATTACAATTCACACAGAGGATGATTTTATCGGCATGCGGGCGGCAGGTCGCCTGGCGGCCGAGGTGATTGATTACATCACCCCCTTTGTGACGCCGGGTGTCACGACCGAACACCTCGATCAACTGTGCCATGATTATATCGTCGCGCATCATGCGATCCCCGCTCCCCTCAATTACAAGGGGTTCCCGAAATCGATTTGCACCTCCATTAACCATGTCGTTTGCCACGGCATCCCCGGCCCAAAAAAGCTTGAAAACGGCGATATCGTGAATCTGGATATCACGGTGATTTTAAATGGCTGGCACGGCGACACCAGCCGCATGTTTCTGGTGGGCGACAAGGTTAGCATTAAGGCCAAGAATTTGGTCGAAGTCACGTATCAAGCCATGATGGCCGGAATTGCCGCTGTTAAACCCGGCGCGACCTTGGGCGATATCGGTCATGCGATTGAAACGGTAGCCCACGCCGCGCGGTTCAGTGTGGTTGAAGATTTTTGTGGCCACGGTCTGGGACGTATTTTTCACATGCCCCCCAGCGTCATGCATTTTGGTCATCCCGGCACCGGCCCGGTTTTGAAACCCGGTATGTTCTTTACCATCGAACCCATGATCAACGCCGGACGGTTTGAGACAAAAATCCTGTCGGATGGTTGGACCGCCGTCACGCGCGACCGGTCCCTCTCGGCTCAATTTGAACATTCGCTGGGCGTCACCGAGACGGGAGTTGAGATTTTCACCTTCTCCCCCAAAGGTTGGCACAAACCGCCGTATATTTGATTTCTGGCTTATCTTCCAGGCGGGAATAAATCCGCATGAACTGTGGGGCTGTACCCGCCGGTGCCCTCGACTGCACGCAAAGATGCTCGATTTGCGGTATGTAATATAACACGAGCTTGATGTACTTTATCCCCTAAAAGCCGTGCGCCATATTCTGGATGAGAAAGAAATCGGTCAGCGATCGCATAAACATTCGCCGCTGATGTCCCAGGATAGCCAGTAAGTTTGAATCCTTTTACTTGAGACAAAGTCTGAGACCCCACTTGTTTTAAACCAATTGCTTTTATAACGGCCATCGCCGCGCGTTCTCTCCGATACCTTTCATCTGAAAGACGATCTGGATTTGCGCTAATTCTTAAAATAAGAGGTGTTTTCTCATCAAGAAAAATAGACCGATTTGTCGCATCGAGAAGGAAAAAGGAAATATCTCTTCGTAACGGCGCGCCTGGCAGAACCTGCGCCATGGTCCGCGCATGTCCGCGGACACGGCGGAATGCAGTTTGTAAAAATTTTGGAACCCTCATTTTTCTCTCCGTTTTTTCTATTGTTTTGGCGCCATGCCCACGGGCGTTTGACCAGGCCCGCGCGTGCGCGGCGAAAGATGTTCCATAACCGCAGCAGCAAGGTTCATGCGTATCTTGGATAGCCCCTTCTTGCGGCTTACACTTTTATCCGCCTCAATCATCTTTATGGCCGCGTCATAAATATCGAGGGCAGGAAAGACAACATCTCGCGGGATGACAGTTCTATACAATTGCGTATCGATCAGTTCACGAAGACTCAACGCATTATTTTTAACATCACGAATAACGGCATAGGCAATCGCTGTTTTTAACCGTTCGTCTGTTGCCTGATCTAAGGTTGCAATACCTTTCACATCAACGTGTAGATCCTTCTTAAAACGAACTCCCACGACCCCCCCTTCGCGGCTAACGCGGATGCGGTGAGGTGGGGTTGGTGGCTGGCTGGTCTGCCACGCCTCTTTTGCTGTTGTCATGATCATCACCCTTATTACTTTGCGCGTTTATTCCGCACTTTTATCCTGTGGCCATGATATTAACGATTTATTTACGAAAAATCAAGAGAAATTTTATATCTTTCAGTTGCCTTCTCCGTTAATCTTTGTTAAAATTAATCTTGGTTAATATAGACCGAATCCGGGGCCATCCGATGGCCTTCCTTTTGTCCATACCCTCCACAAAACCGGAGGAGAAAGAGAAAAACCATGCGTGTCCTCTTGATTGAAGATGATTCCTCCGCCGCCAAGGGCATCGAGCTTATGCTGAAATCCGAAGGCTATATCGTTGACATTACGGACCAGGGCGAGGATGGCTTGGAAATCGGCAAACTTTACGATTACGATATTATTATCTTGGACCTGATGTTGCCCGATATGGACGGGTACGAAGTCTTAAAGCGCCTGCGCGCGGGCAAGGTGAATACCCCGATTTTGATCCTGTCCGGGCTTTCAGAACTTGATAATAAAATCAAAGGCTTGGGTATTGGGGCCGATGATTATCTGACTAAACCCTTTGACAAACGGGAACTGGTCGCGCGGATTCAGGCGATTGTCCGTCGTTCCCAGGGCCACGCCCAAAGCACCATTTCAACGGGGAAATTGCTGGTCAATCTTGATTCTCGGACAGTTGAGGTCGATGGCCGCCCCCTGCACCTGACCGGAAAAGAATACGGGATTATCGAACTTCTCTCGCTCCGCAAAGGCACGACGCTCACCAAGGAAATGTTCCTGAACCACCTGTATGGTGGGATGGACGAGCCCGAGGTCAAGATTATCGACGTGTTCATTTGCAAACTGCGCAAGAAAATCGAACAAATGACCGGCGAAAATTATATTGAAACGGTTTGGGGTCGGGGCTATGTCCTGCGTGACCCGGAAGCCGAAAAGAAAAAAGCCGCTGGCGCAAAACTCGCCTAGTTTCACAAGAAACAAAAACTGGTTTATAGTTGTCGAATCATGTTGACGACCCCGACGATTATTACCCTTTGCCGTCTTATTTTACTTCTGCCCATTTGCTGGCTGTTGACCGGTGGATGGAACGCTCAGGCTTTTGCCTTTGCGCTTTACGTTGTGGCGGCGGCGAGCGATTGGGTCGATGGCTGGTGGGCACGCACCTATCATCAACATTCTGATTTCGGGCGAATGCTGGATCCTGTTGTCGATAAAATTTTTGTCGCTGGGTTGTTTGTCATGCTGGCTGCAAACGGCACGATCAGTGGGCCATGGCTTGCCGCCCCCATTATTATTCTGGCGCGCGAATTTCTGGTGGCGGGGTTACGCGAATTTCTGGGGCCGCGCGGGATTACATTGCCGGTGACACGTCTTGCAAAATGGAAGACCACGCTTCAGATGATCGCTCTTGGGGTTTTGTTATTCCCCGGCATGCGTGAACCGGGCCTGGCTGTCCTGGGGATTGCCGTTGCATTAACACTGGTGACAGGGGCACATTATTTGCGACGTGCGATGGCGGCGACTAGGCCTTAAGCCTCATTTAACCCTTTGAGCCCGTCAATTTGATACAACGCATCGCGCATCGTCGCGGGATAGCTATAGCTTCCGGGTAAGGCCAACACGACATGCCGCCCGGCCGCGGGAACACGGACCCGCATTTTCACTGCGCCATTTTTATCTCCAGCCAGTATTTTCTGAAGTTCAGGGATCGCGCGCGTATCATCCAGATCCAGCGTGACCTGACGCACTTGACGGATAAGCGCCTCATCCAGTGGTTTTACATCCTGGATGGTGACACGGATAAGATCTTCTTGCATTTCGGCATCTGCGGATAAAAGCAAGGCGTTCCCCGCAACCATCAAGTCCCGCGCGGCCGATAAGGTGTCTGAAAAGACGGTCGCTTCGTACACACCCGTTGAATCAGAAAGCTGTAAAAAAGCGAATTTGCGCCCGGATTTTGACATTTTTTCTTGCTTGCGGATAACAACACCCGCGAGTTTTGTACGCATCGACGCACGGGTTTGAAGAAGAGATGGGATATCCGCATACGCCATGATTCCCATGCGTTCCAGTTGCGCACGGCGTGCATCAAGGGGATGTGCCGACAAATAAAATCCCACCGCGTCAAATTCATGTTGCAATTTTTCAAGCGGATCCCATCGATCCTGCGGCAGGATAATATCACTTTCATTCAGGGCGTTTGTTTCTGCACCGAACAAATTCACCTGGCCGGTTGCGCGCTCGTCCTCGATCCGGTGCGCATGGGCCAAGAGATGATCGGCCCCAGCATAGACAGCCGCGCGGTTCGGATTAAAACATTCAAATGCGCCCGATGCCGCGAGCACTTCAATCTGGCGGCGGTTGATCCATTTTGGATCGATGCGGGATAGAAAATCGGCAAGCGACCTAAACGGGCCGCTCTTTGTCCGTTCGTCAACGACCAGACGCATCGCCTGATCCCCCACACCTTTCAGTGCGGCGAGGGCATAGCGAATACCCTGCCCTTCGACCTTGAAATCTGCATCCGATATATTGATATCAGGAGGAAGGAGAGGGATTTTCATGCGGTCGACCGCCTGTTTAAACACGGCTAATTTGTCCGTATTTCCCTTGTCGAGAGTCATGGACGCCGCCATAAATTCAACCGGATAATGGGTCTTGAGCCACGCGGTTTGATACGTGATGAGCGCATACGCCGCCGCGTGCGATTTGTTAAACCCGTAATCGGCAAACTTCGCAATAATGTCAAAAATTTCACTGGCCCGCGCATGCGTTAGGCCCGATGTCTCCATCGCACCCTTCACGAACCCGTCGCGCTGGGCGTCCATTTCAGCCTTGATCTTTTTGCCCATCGCACGGCGCAAGAGATCGGCACCTCCCAGGGAGTATCCGCATAACACCTGCGCCGCCTGCATCACCTGTTCCTGATACACCATGATGCCATAGCTTTCTTTTAAGACAGGCTCAAGTTTATCATGCAGATAATCGGGATTCTCTCGGCCATCCTTGATGTTGGCATAGACCGGGATATTTTCCATGGGGCCTGGGCGATACATGGCGACAAGCGCGATAATATCTTCAAAGCGCGAAGGCTTGATTTTCTTCATCGCGTCGCGCATTCCGGCGCTTTCAATTTGGAACAACCCGGTCGTATCGCCCGTATTCAAATAGGCATAGGTCTTGGGGTCATCAAGCGGGATTTTCAGGATATCAATGTCCTGCCCCGTCGTCGTGCGGATATATTCAAGTGCGCGTTTAATCACTGTCAGGGTCTTAAGCCCAAGAAAATCATATTTAACCAACCCCGCTTGTTCCACATATTTCATGTTGAATTGCGTTGCGGGTAATGTCGCGCGCGGGTCACGATATAGCGCAACGAGATCGGTTAAGGGCCGATCCCCAATCACCACCCCAGCCGCATGGGTCGAGGCATGGCGATACAGCCCCTCAAGCTGGAGCGCGATATCAATCAAGTGGCTGGACGTTTCATCGGCATTGAGTTCCGCCGATAATTCCGGATCCGCTGCCAGGGCATCTTCTAGGGATATGGGATGGGTGGGGTTTTGGGGAATACGCTTCGCAATTCGGTCGACCTGACCATAGGACATTTGTAAAACCCGCCCGACGTCGCGCACCACCGCGCGCGCCTGCAATTTTCCAAAGGTAATAATTTGCGCAACGCGGTCCTCGCCATACCTTTCCTGAACATATCGAATGACTTCATCGCGGCGATCCTGACAAAAATCAACGTCGAAATCCGGCATCGACACACGTTCAGGATTCAAAAATCGTTCAAAAAGTAAATTGAGCGGGATCGGATCAAGGTCGGTAATTTTAAGTGACCACGCCACCAAAGACCCCACGCCCGACCCCCGGCCGGGCCCCACCGGAATATCGTGATCCTTGGCCCATTTAATAAAGTCCGACACGATCAGGAAATACCCAGGGAATTTCATCTGAATAATGACATTCAGTTCAAACTCCAAACGGTCCTGATATTGTTTTGTGATTTCCTCTCGCTTCTCTTGTGCCTCAATACCTGGAAGGACATAGTTGTCAAGCCGCCAGGCAAGACCCACACGCGCCTCTCTCCGCAGTTCCTCATTCTCATCATCTGCAAATTTTGGAAGAAGTGGTTTAATCGGTTTTAAAATAAAACTGCAACGCTCGGCGATTTTCGCTGTGTTTTCAATGGCGTCGGGAAGATCAGCAAAGAGCTCGACCATTTCATCATGATTTTTAAGATAATGTTCCGGCGTTTCTTTCCGGCGATCATCCTCCGATATATAGCGACCTTCGGCGATACAAAGGAGCGCGTCATGCGCCGCATGCATATCAGAATCGGAAAAATACGCGTTATTTGTGGCGACCAGAGGAAGATCGAAAGAATTGGCGAGGGCAATCAAATCCGGTTCAATCTGAGTTTCTATTGGTTCATGGTGCCGTTCAATTTCAACATATAAGCGGTCCGAAAATATTGCTTTGAGCGTATCAAGATGTTTTTTTGCGTTTTCAATCTGACCGGTTGCAAGAGCACGCCCAACAGGGCCGCGCGCCCCACCGGTTAAACAAATTAAGTCACCGCTATACGTCCGCAGATCTTGCCATGTTGCCGCAGGTGCATGGATGTCATACGCGTTTAAATGCGCCGTGCTCACCAGTTTACAAAGATTTTTATACCCGGCGTCGTTCTGAACCAACAGGACCACCGAACCATCCTGTTCCATTTGCAACTCAACGCCAATAATGGGTTGGACACCGGCCTTCACGGCCTCAAGCGCGAATTCCATCGCGCCGAACAGATTATTTGTGTCGGTGATCGCCACGGCGGGGATATTATTTTTGACACATGTTTTGACAAGGTCTTTGACCTTGATCGCGCCCTCGGCCAGGGAATAGGCCGAATGAACATGCAGGTGGATGAAGGGCAAAGATGTCATGAATCTACAAGCCCCCGTTTAATACGAAATAATCCGCCCTTGTTTTAATTCAATGATCCGGTCCATCCGGTCGGCAAGGTCCAGGTTATGCGTGGCAATAATCGCCCCGGCCCCGGATTGGCGGACCATATTGAGTAATAAATCAAAGACGATATGCGATGTTTCGGGGTCTAAATTCCCCGTGGGTTCATCGGCGAGTAAAATGCTGGGGGCATTCATGAGGGCACGCGCAATCGCCACGCGCTGCTGCTCTCCACCCGACAGACGCGCCGGGCGATGATCCATCCGGCGGGCAAGACCAATCATAGAGAGCATTTCTGCGCCCATTTTCATGGCGTGCGTCCGCGGCGCCCCTGCAATCATTTGGGGCATGGCGACATTTTCAAGCGCAGAAAATTCAGGTAATAAATGATGAAATTGGTAAACGAACCCGATCATCGTGCGGCGTAGCGCCGTCCGCGCGCGGTCATCCAGTTTACTCACATCGCGCCCATCAATAATGATTTGCCCCGATGTCGGTGTATCCAAGAGACCAATCAGTTGCAACAGCGTCGATTTCCCCGCCCCCGATTGCCCAACGAGCGCAACGATTTCACCGCGTGCAAGCGAGAGTTGAATATCTTTAAAAATAGTCAAATCCTCGGCGCCGCCCGTGAATGTCTTTTTCAGGTTCCGGACCATCAGCAGATTTGTTTTTTGTGTCGGGTGCTCACTCATAACGGATCGCCTCAATCGGGTCGAGCTTTGCGGCACGCCAGGCGGGGTAGAGTGTAGCCAGCAACGATAAAGAAAACGCCATGGCAACAACCGTAACGATATCCCCGATTTCAACCCGTGATGGAAGTTGAGAGAGAAAATAAATCTCATCCGAAAATAAATTTGTCCCGGTAAGTGACTGTATGACTTGGCGGATTTTCTCGATATTCATGGAAAAGACAACGCCGATGACTGTGCCGATGACCGTTCCCGCGATACCGACACTGGCCCCCGTCAAGATAAAAATGCGTAACATACTGCCCCGCGCGGCACCCATGGTGCGTAAAATCGCGATATCGCGCGCTTTATCCTTCACCAACATAATCATCGATGAAATAATATTAAACGCGGCCACCAGGATGATCAGCGTCAAAATCAAAAACATCACGTTTCGTTCGACATTCAACGCGCCCAGAAATGTATGGTTTGTGTCTTGCCAGTCATACACCCCCGCGCGTCCGGCCGTGACTAATTGAATATCGCGTTTGACATCGGCAATATGGCCAGCATCTTTCGTCATGATTTCAATGGAATTCACGCGGTCATCCATTTGAAAAAATTTCTGCGCGGCAGCAAGTGGCATAAAAATAAAACCATTGTTAAATTCGAACATACCGACGTCAAAAATCACCGCCACGCGGAACGTCTGCATCCGCGGGATCGTGCCAAACGGGCCCGACCGCCCTTGAGGCGACATAAGCGTGACCGGATCCCCAATTTTTAACCCCAATCGATCCGCAAGCTTTACCCCCATGGCGATACGCGTATCTTGGAAATCGTCCAGGCGTCCGTCAGTGATCGTGGTACTGATAATCGGTTTGCGCGCAAAATCTTGCGGCAAGAACCCCCGCACCATCACACCACTCGCGGTGCCATTGGATGTCAGGAGCGCTTGCCCCTCAATCATCGGCGCAGCGCTGATCACCCCTGGCACATTCTGAATCTCGGTTGTGAGTGCCTGGTAATCCAAAAGCGGCCCGTTCATCGCATAGACGTTCAAATGCCCATTGAGGCCCAGCATTCGCGTGATCAGTTCGGTGCGGAAACCATTCATCACCGACATCACGATGATCAAGGTCGCCACCCCAAGTAATATTCCCAGGAACGAAAACGCCGCAATCACCGAGACAAACCCCTCGGCCTTGCGCGCGCGCAAGTACCGGAAGGCGATCATGCGTTCAAAGGGGGAGAACATTAATAAGATTTTCCAATCAGAACCTTCGCGCCGTCATATTGGAAAGGGAGGCACCGCGGTGACACAGCAAAATCTTTTCGAATAGACAAGAAATCATCTTTATCAAGATGATTTGAATCCATCAAAATAAATCCAAAACCATCATCCTGAAAGAATTTTCGGATATCTTTCATATCATTCATTTCATAGGTATGAGAGTCATTAAACTTCTTTGAGCGCAACAACAGGGATTCATGGATATTGTCTAATTGACCCTGAATACAATCCAAAAGTTCTTTTATCGAGATCGTTTTCTTAGACGGACGCCCTAAATCGCGGCGCGTCATTGTGACTTGCTGCGCGTTCATTTCATTTGCACCGATTTCTAGTCGAATAGGGATCCCTTTTTTAATGGATGTCCACATTTTGTTGCTGGAACGATTGTCCGAAAGATCGCAAGTGACGCGTATTCCTTTCTTTTTTATTTCAGATGCAAGATGCTCACAAAATGTTTTTATTTTCGAGGTTTCAGATTCATCCTTAAAAATAGGGATAATTTCTATTTGATACGGTGCAATTCGCGGTGGCATGACCATACCATCATCATCGCCATGTGTCATGATCATTGCACCGATCGTCCGGGTAGAAAGCCCCCAAGATGTCGTGTGTGCATAATGCTGTTGGCCATCGACACCTTGGAATTGAATATTTGCACCACGTGAAAAGGTTTGGCCCAAATCATGCGAAGTACATGACTGAACAGCCTTTCCGTCCTGCATCATAGCCTCACAAGTATATGTCGCAATCGCCCCTGGGAACCGTTCATCCGGGGTTTTTTCGCCTTTATTCACATGGATGGCGAGGGTGCCTGTAATAAAGTCTGCATAGACATCAAGCATTTTATACGCATCATCTCGCGCATCCTTGGCTGTCGCAAAACAATTATGCCCCTCTTGCCACAAAAATTCTGATGTCCGCAAAAACACCCGAGGGCGCATTTCCCAACGCATCACATTGCACCACTGATTTAATTTAAGAGGAAGATCACGATAAGATTGAACCCAACGCGACATCGATTCACCAATGATTGTTTCAGATGTTGGGCGAATAACGAAAGGCTCTGCTAACTCTCCTGCTGGAACAAGTTTTCCGTCGGCACCTTTTTCAAGGCGGTGATGTGTGACCACAGCGCACTCTTTTGCAAATCCGTCGATATGTTCCGCTTCCTTCGCGATATAACTGAGTGGGATTAAAAGTGGGAAATAGGCATTTTGAACGCCCGTGTCTTTTATTGCCTGCCCCAATATCGATTGAACATTTTCCCAGATCGCAAAACCATAAGGTTTGATGGTCATGCACCCGCGCACAGGAGAATTTTCAGCCAGATCAGCAGAGCGAACAACCTCTTGATACCATTCAGGAAAGTTCTCGGCACGTGTCGGCGTAATCGCCGTTTTCTCAGCAGTCTTTGGTGCGGCATTCGTCATGATAAATATCCTTTAAATGAATATATCTGTCATAACCCATCCCCTTCCCCCTGTCTAGTGACAGCTTGTCCCAGGCCGAGGGTTATAAACAGGGAACCGCGAAAAAACCGCCCCTGCGCCTATTCACCTTCCGCATGGACGCGTGTATCGGCATCGGCCATTTCCTGGCCTTGCGCGCGAGCATAATCCAGATAACGAACAAAAGCGGAATGGAGCGGATACCACAGGGCGCACGTGATCAGCGTGGTCGCGATGACCTTGCGGCGCATATGGTGATGAACCGGGGCGGACCCGGCATGCCCGGGCGTCACGCTGCTCGCGCGTTTATTCCCAAAGGGTAGCGTCGTGAAAATAACGCTCCACCAGATTAAAACGAACAGAACAATTCCAGATAAGATATTCATACCAATCCCCCGCCCACACCCCTGAGAGCCTGTCCGGAATCTCGCTCGGACAAACGATTTTTGTGGTTTTCGAGAACCGGAGCGCAGCGTATATAAATGTACCTGAGCACCGGAAGCGCAGAAAATCCTCTAAAATCGAACGTCCGAGTAGAGATCATGAACAGGCTCTTACGGCACTTGAACCAAATGAAGGGTTGTTTTGGGTTTAAACCCCAGGGCGGTGGCAACGGCGCGGCGCGCGCTTAACCGTAATTCTTCACGCGCATACGTCATGTCATGTATCCGACCGGCATCATGCAAATCACGTAACGTATCGGTCAGCTCCTTGATCACGGCTTGAACAACGACCGCATCATCGGGGTCTTGCGGGTCAAAGAGCCCGACACCAGAAACCGTTGGCGGCACGACCAACTGCCCCTTTTTATTGATCACAACGGTTGCATGCAAAGCTCCGGCTGTATTCAATTGTCGGCGTTCTTGAATGGCAGGATGATGGGTTGCCACGACGCGCACGGGCTCAACCGCTAAAACGCCCACAGACACCTTGCCAATGATACCAGGGTGATCATGGTCCAAGCAAATGACCGACCCATTTTCAGGAACGATCACATGGGGAACTTGTTTCGCGCGCGCCAAATCGGCCTGCGCCTCAAGATGTAAACGTTCCCCATGTATCGGCACCACGATGCGCGGCCGCACCCAATCGAGCATTTGGTTAATTTCGTCGCGGTACGGATGGCCGGTCGCATGGATATTCGGCGCGGTATCGGTATCAATCACCGTTAACCCAGCCGCGAGGAGGTCGCTTTTGACCTTGCTGATCGCGCGGTCATTCCCCGGAATGGCACGGGAGGAAAACACAACCGTATCCCCTGCCCCAAGCGTAATATCGCGGTAATCGCCCCGCGCAATACGGGAGAGTGCCGCGCGCGGCTCCCCTTGCGATCCGGTAACAATATAAACAACGCGGTTTGCAGGCAACATCGCCGCCTCTGCCGTATCCAAGAACGGCGGCATATCGCGGAGTAAATGATGATCCGCTGCAATCCCGGCAAAGTTAAAAAGAGACCGTCCGGCAAGGGCGACTTGGCGTCCTGTCCGCGCGGCGGCGCGCGCAATACTGATCAAGCGCCCCACATTGGATGCAAACATCGTGACAACAACACGCGCGGGCGCACGTGACAGCACGGCCTCAAGCCCTTCTTGGACCGCAGTTTCACCAATCGGTGTCCCGTCATAGGGCGCGTTCGTTGAGTCGCCAATATAGGCCAAGACCCCCTGCCGCCCCGCGCCCTTAAAGGCTTCGCGGTTCGTTGGCAACGCGGCCTTGGGCGTTGGGTCCAAATTCCATTCATTCCCGTGCACGAGCAATCCGGCTGGCGTATCGATGGTAAACGAGACGGTTGAGGGTGTGGAATGCGTGACGCCAATCACGCCAATTTTAAAATCGCCCACTGAAATCACCTGATCCGGCGAGATTTCATGGATCGTCATTTTTCGGACACCATCAAATTCCGCGCATTTACGCCGCAAGAACGACGCCGCAAAGGGGGTGCAATAAACCGGGCATTTTAACCGTTCCCACAAATACGGGATCGCGCCGATATGATCTTCGTGCACATGTGTCACAAAAATACCCAATAAATCGTCGCGTCGTTCTTCAAGGAAAATCGGGTCCGGTAATAAAAGATCCACCCCGGCATATTGATCGCCGGCAAACCCAATGCCGCAATCGACAACAATCCACTTCCCGCCATATCCATAGGCGTTCAGGTTTATGCCAAATTCTTGGCATCCCCCGAGTGGAACGAACAAAAGCGCGTCGCTCGGGAGCGGATCATCGGTTAAGTGGTGTCTCATGCTGCCCTAACGTGGCAGGAAGGGGGTAAAATGTCAATTATGCTTGTGCATCAAGGGCGCAGCGCAATTTGGCAATTTCGACCTGGGCGCGCAGGTCAATTTCATCGAGAAGTGCCGTCATTTCCGGGTCCTGCACCCGTTCGCGGTGCGTGGCCACCACATCGGCGATATTGATCATGTCCCCAACCGTCATCGTGCCGTTCAACATCCCCATGCGAATACGGTCCAGCGCCACCAAAACATCATCCGATCGTTTGACCATGCGCCGTCGGGTGGCACGCGCCGTCGGATCCTCAAGGGCTTGAAGCGCCAGCAAAGAATCAAGCTGAGCAATGGTCTTTGGCGCATGCATCGCGGCCGTGTCATCCACATCGGTCGCTGCCATCAGGCCACGAAACATCGCGGCGTCAAGTGGTTGTGCCGCCGCTCCTGCCTTGCGTGCGCCCCCCGCCCCTTGCGGTCCTTTCGGTCCTTCAATCTTCATAATAAATAGGCGCCTTCGCTCTTAAATGCGTTCCAAGATAATCGCCGTGCCCTGCCCGCCGCCGATGCACATGGTGGCAAGACCATATTTCACACTTCCATCCCGTTGCATCAAACTTGCCAGTTTCCCGGTGATCCGCGCACCCGACGCCCCCAAGGGATGCCCCAGCGCAATCGCACCGCCATCGATGTTCACCTTGGATGAATCGATCTTTAATTCCTTGAGTACCGATAAGGACTGCGCGGCAAAAGCCTCGTTCAGTTCAACCAAGCCAATTTGATCCAGGGTTAATCCCGCGCGGGTAAGCGCCTTTTGTGTGGCCGGAACAGGGCCGATCCCCATAATTTCGGCGGCACAACCCGCCGCTGCAAATGATTTAATACGCGCCAGAATCGGCAAGTTATGCGCCCGCGCATAGTCTTCGCAAGCAACAAGAACAGCCGCCGCGCCGTCCGTTAAGGGGCTTGCTGTTCCAGCCGTGACGGTTCCCTTTTCATCAAAGGCGGTTTTTAACCCCGCCAACGTTTCAAGCCTTGTATCCGGACGAATACATCCATCTGCGGTCACATCACCTACCGGGACGATTTCATCCTTAAATTTTCCGGACGCCGCCGCGGCGGACGCACGCGTTTGCGATGTCAAGGCGAATTGATCTTGATCCAACCGACTGATGCCATATTTCTTGGCCAGATTTTCAGCCGTTTCCCCCATACTGATATAGGCTTGAGGGTATTTCGCAAAAAGCGCTGGATTCGGCATCGGGTTAAAGCCACCCATGGGAATGCGTGACATGCTTTCAACGCCTGCGGCAATATACACCTGCCCCGCCCCGGCCATGATATAGGCGGCGGCCTGGTGGATCGTCGTCATCGATGATCCGCAGAAACGGTTGAGAGTCGCGCCTGCAACACAGACGGGTAAATCAGCCAGATTCACAACGATCCGAGCCAGATTAAATCCTTGCTCGGCCTCGGGGAACGCGCAACCGAGGAGTAAGTCTTCGATATCGTCCAGTTTTACACGCGTCTCATCGACAAGGGCCCGCACAACGGCTGCCGCCAGATCATCGGGCCGGGTTTTGGCCAACGCCCCCTTATTCGCAAAGGTAAAGGGCGAACGTTTATAACCGCAAATAACGGCATTCGGCATGACGTAACAAGCTCCGGTGACAAGAGAAGGTGAACCAAATCGCTCGCTGATTCTACACCGGATCCGAGGCGCAGGGAAGACGTTCGATTATTCCTCGTCGTCTTCGTCTTCTAAATCATCATCTTCGTCGTCATCATCGTCTGCATCATCATCAAGATCTTCTTCGTCCAGATCCAGATCAGCATCGATGGTTTCCTCATCGTCATCGGCAGAATCTTCTTCAACATCATCCAGACTGACGGTATCGCTTTCTTCGGCCTCGTCATCATCTAAATCTTTGATGCTTTCGATTTCAGGTTCGATCGCGATATCCTTCACAATCAAGGCTTGATCATCGTCGTTTGCAATGCGTGAACGGCGAATCTTGACTTTCATATCGCCCGTAAATTCGGTTTCACAATTCGGGCAGACAATCGGGCGTTTGTTAAAATCATAAAAACGGGTGCTGCACGACATGCAAATGCGCTTTAATCCACGTTTATTGGTGCTTGCGGCAATAGACATCTTTTCTCTTGTCTCCTTTTGACTTCGGGTTAGATCAGATCTGGTCCTCTAGTGGCGTTTTTTCAGCAAAAAGTAAAGGGAAATTTGTTTTATCCCCTCAAAGGAGGCTACCCCAGAAAAGATTTGCTTGACTTACCCATCTCATATTGTATATTCCCGGCACCTTGAAAAAGGGGAATCGGTGCCTTGTTTTACCAAGACATTGATTTTATTTGTGAATTTATTATTTTTTGAGGCGTTCATCATGTTTGCCATCATCCGCACCGGCGGGAAACAATATAAAGTTGCCAAAGACCAATACCTGAAGGTCGAAAAAATCGACGCTGAAAAAGGTAAAAAAGTCGAATTGGATCAAGTGCTTATGGTATCTTCTGAAGGTAAAACTTCAATTGGAGAACCCGTTTTGGCTGGCGCCCGCGTCACCGTTGAAATTCTGGATCATATCCGGGATGACAAAATCGTCGTTTTCAAGAAAAAGCGCCGCAAAAACTATCGTCGGACCCATGGCCACCGCCAGGATTTGACGATGATCAAAATCACCGACATCAAAGCGGCCTAAAGAATCAAAGAATTATAAGGAGTTTTTACCATGGCACATAAAAAAGCAGGTGGTTCCGTCCGTAACGGCCGCGACAGTGCGGGCCAACGTCTGGGCATCAAAGTCTATGGCGGACAGGCCATTCGGACGGGCGGCATTATTCTCCGCCAGCGTGGGACAAAATTTAAACCCGGTAAAAATGTGGGCCTGGGTAAAGACCACACAATCTATGCGATGATCGACGGCCAAGTCGTCTTTACACGCACGGCGGGTGATCGTTCGGTTGTGAACGTCATGCCCGCGAACACCAGCCAAGCAGCGACGTAACGTTTCATCGCTGCCCTGCTGGCCTTTCCCATCCCCGCGTAAAGCGGGGATCTGTTTTTGGATCTAGAATACAGGGAATAGTTGACGCGCGCGCTCAACGGCAGTGAGACGGCTTTCTCTCACCTGTACCAAACGATTCGGCAAAGATAGCGCATCTGTAATTTTGGAAAGCATACGCGATTCATTTTCGTCAACGTTTTCCCGTGCCCATTCAATCTCAGCAAGCGATCTCATCTGAACCCCCATCAGTTTAATCCGCCCCGGGGTCAGAACAAAGAATAAAAACTTACCCAAATAACGATGCTCATACGCCGTCATTCTTTGGTCTAAATCGACGAGTTCTTTGGCAAGGCGTTCATCTGTTTCGTTTGTCGACATAAACGCCTGATCTTTCTGATTCCACACTTTGCACAACTGCCGATACCGCGGCGTATTGATATGAACATCATTAAATTTAATCATTTTTTTCTCCCAGAAATGAATGCGCACAATAACAATTACATGTAATATTCCATCAGCTTCTCGCGGATAGCCCTAAAATTCAGAATGTGTTGAGGTGTAGAAACATTAACCGAACGAATCGTGTGAGAAGGCTTTATGGTTGGTAAGTTTTCCTGCGCAGCCCTAAGTTTAGCGGGGGCTTCTTCTCCAAATACTTTTCTGAGATAGCGATCTTCACATCTACTTAAGACCCGATGAAGCCTTGCAAAATGAGTACGCTTTTCTGGCAAAATAAAGTCTGCCCAAAGTAAGTTATTGTACTCTTTCCGCCACATTTCAACCAAACCGGGCAATCTTGGTATACCTGATCCCTTTTCCATTTAGCCTCCCTAATACGACAATACTTGAAAGCCTCACAACTAACATTCCCTCTCCGTTATTTCAATAAAAATCTTGAGAAGATCACAAAAAACCGCTATACCTCGCGCATCATGAAATTCCTCGACCAAGCGAAAATATTCCTTAAATCCGGCAATGGTGGGCCGGGCTGCCTGTCTTTCCGGCATGAAAAGCACTTGGAATTCGGCGGGCCCGATGGCGGCAATGGCGGGCGCGGCGGCGATGTGGTGATCGAAGTCGCGGATACCCTCAACACCTTGATTGACTTTCGCTTTACGCAACATTTTTCCGCGCGGAACGGTGAACACGGCAAGGGCAAGCTCAGGTCCGGCCAAGACGGATCGGATATCGTGATCCGCGTGCCGGTCGGCACCGAAATTCTGGCCGAAGACCGGGACACGGTTTTATATGATTTAACAACTGCCGGCGAGCGCTTTGTCTTACTCAAGGGCGGCGATGGCGGCTTTGGCAACGCGCATTATAAAACCCCCACAAACCAGGCGCCGCGCAAAAGCACGCCCGGCTGGCCCGGCCAGGAAATGGCCGTGTGGCTCAGGCTTAAACTGATTGCAGATGCCGGAATTATCGGCCTGCCGAACGCCGGAAAATCGACCTTTCTTGCGGCCTGCAGCGCGGCCAAACCCAAAATCGCGGATTACCCCTTTACCACGCTACACCCCAATCTGGGCGTCGTGAAAATTGATGACTTTGATTTTGTTCTGGCCGATATCCCCGGCTTGATTGAAGGCGCAAGTGAAGGCAAGGGGTTGGGTGACCAATTCCTGGGCCATGTCGAACGCTGCGCCGTGCTTTTGCACCTGATTGACATCAACAACGAGGACATCTGCGCGGCCTATGATGTGATTCGCGGGGAACTCGCGGCCTATGGCGCGGGCCTCGCCGCGCGGCCGGAAATCATCGCGCTCAATAAATCAGATACCCTGCCCGAGGATATCGCGGCAGAAAAACTTGCGGCATTAAAAGCTCACACGCACGCGCCCGTATCTTTAATTTCTGGCGTCACACACAAGGGCGTGCGCGATGTTTTATTTGCGCTCAAATCGACGATCCAATCCGCCCGGATGACACCGGAAGAACCAGAAGATCCTTTCGACTTAAGTCATCTTGGAAAAACTCAGGAAAAATCATAAAATTGTCATTCAGATGACAGGCAAGGAAATGCCCGATTTTTCAATTGAACATCGTTTTGCGGGCCGCGCATGTGGCATTGACGAAGTGGGTCGTGGGCCCTTGGCCGGGCCTGTCTTTGCCGCGTGCGTGTTTATCCCGCAAGATTTATGGGGCCACCCCCTTTGGGCACAAATCAACGACAGTAAAAAATTATCCGCGGCCAAACGCGCGCAATACGCGGGTGCCATTCGTGCGCTGGTCCCTTTTGGCCTCGGGCACGCCAGCGTCGATGAAATCGACACGCACAATATCTTGCAAGCCACCTTTATCGCGATGACCCGCGCGTATCACGAGATGATCGGATCATCCGATCATCTGATCATCCCGTCATCCGCTCATCTGACGGCCCTGATCGACGGCAACCGTACCCCAAAAAATTTCCCAATCCCGACCCAAACGGTGATTAAAGGCGATCAGATCAGCGCGTCAATTGCGGCAGCGTCGATCATCGCCAAGGTCGCGCGCGACGCCGTGATGGCAACGCTCGCCCGGGATTACCCCGCCTATGGCTGGGACGGGAACGCAGGCTATGGCACCCCTGCACATCTGGCAGCCCTTGCAAAACACGGCCCCTGCCCCCATCACCGGACCAGTTTCGCACCGATAAAGTCGTATAAAAATTAATATTGACATATTAATTTTTTCCTGTTAAAACCCGCAATACAAGCAGGACAGGAGATGGACGATGAGAGAACCACGCGATCGCGACCATTGGGGATCAATGATTCCGGGCCGCGTCATTACCGCCGAAGCATTAGCCGCACAGAGCCTTACACCCGCGATTTTGTTAAAGAAAGATTTTGGCATCGCCGCGATTAAATATCATCACCCTCTTTCAGAAGCGGCGCAGGATGAACTGGATCAACTTCACCCCAATGATTTGGACCGGCTTGAAGCATCCAGACTTCATTTTAATGGTGAACGGATGATGTATTTACCTTATGGCAGTGGAAGCCTGAATCCTTTCTATATGAATACCAATCATATTCAGAAGCTCCATGAACAAACAAAAGCAGCAACGCCACCTACTCTCCTTGCGGAAGCCGATTCCTGCTTACGGCATTTTTTTGAACGATTTGGCGGTCGCCGGGTTTTTGGAGAATTCTGGACAAAGCAAGTCGATTTTTCTCCACATTTTGATACATCCCTTACCGGCCACTGGCACCTGTCACGACATCACGGCATGCGTGTTTATTCGGCGACGCAAGGTCGATTAAATATCGTTTCAAATAGCGAAGATGTCGACCGCGATCAGTTAGACGCGCTGGTCGCGCGCGGCCACGCCACATACGACGATCTGGTTTCGGGCGATCTCTATCATTTCAATGATCGCTGCGTACACGAATCTACCGTCAACCCGCCACGCGCGGCGCGCCCCGTTCGTTTTATTATGAAATCGATCCCCTAATTTGATTCCATATCAGAATCACCTTACAACCCATTGATTCCTATTATTGAATCAATATCTTCCTATTGACGGCGAATCGCGAATGATTCATGATTCGAGGGTAACAACCGCAAAGGACCCCCGATGTCAAAATCAAAATCCGACTTATCCACCGAATCAAAGCAGGCGCAAAATACCATCCACTGCGGCGACTGCATCGACATCATGCGGGCCATGCCGGACAAGTCTGTCGATATGATCTTTGCGGATCCCCCTTATAATTTACAACTGGGCGGCGATTTGCACCGTCCCGATAATTCCCGCGTCGATGCGGTCGATGATGACTGGGATCAATTTGAAAGCTTTGCCGCCTATGACGCATTTTCGGCCGCGTGGCTTAAAGAGGCGCGGCGCATCCTGAAACCCAACGGGACGATTTGGGTGATCGGCAGCTATCACAATGTTTTCCGCCTGGGCACGCAACTTCAAGACCTGGGGTATTGGATTTTAAACGATATCGTTTGGCGCAAATCAAACCCCATGCCGAACTTTAAAGGCCGGCGGTTTACGAACGCCCATGAAACCTTGATCTGGGCGGCCAAGGGCCAGGGGTCGAAATATCGCTTTAATTACGACAGTCTGAAGGCCATGAACGAAGATATTCAGATGCGGTCCGATTGGGAATTTCCCTTGTGTACCGGGGGCGAACGCCTGAAGGATTCAGACGGGAAAAAAGTTCACCCGACCCAAAAGCCCGAGGCTTTGCTGGCCCGGATTATCAATGCTTGCACGGTGCCGGGTGACGTGATCCTAGACCCGTTCTTTGGAACCGGGACAACCGGCGCGGTTGCGAAAAAACTGGGCCGCAATTTTATCGGCATTGAACGCGACGCGGATTATGCGCGCGCGGCCAAGGCCCGCATTGCCAAAATCAAAACCGCAGCCGCAGATGACGAATTGTTACAACCCTTGACCGCCAAGCGTGACGAGAAACGCATCCCGTTTGGTTGGCTTTTGGAACGCGGCCTGATCAAGCCCGGTACGATTTTGACCGATTCAAAACGCGAGATTCGTGCCCGGGTGGGCGCGGACGGGTCGATCATGACCGACACGCATCGAGGATCGATCCACAAGGTTGGTGCGGCGATGCTGGGCGCGCCGTCCTGCAACGGCTGGACCTTCTGGCACTATCAGGACGGGAAACGTATGGAACCGATTGACCGCCTGCGCGCCCGCCTGCGCCTCGAAACAACGGCCGATACGCCGCCGCCCTTGGTGCATTAAAAATAAAGTCATTTAAACAGGAGATAAGAATGTGAGAAATATCCCCTCCCCTTTGAAGGGGAGGGTTAGGGTGGGGATGAAACGTTATTGCTGTCGTTCAATGCGAAGAAAATCAACGTCCAGAAGGACTCTTTGACTTGAATCTTTTGTCTTGCTTGACACCCTCACCCTACCCTCTCCCTCAAGGGAGAGGGTTAAAGTGGTATGTTCCGCTCTTCATCGGTATCGTACCACGAGTTACTGTCTGCGCCCGTGGGCTGGAATGACAAAGAGCGAATTACGCCCCTTTAACAATCCTCTGCACATAGCGCGCCAGGATATCGGTTTCTAAATTCATCCGGCTGCCCGCCTTGATGTTTTTAAACGTGGTATGATCCCAGGTATAGGGAATGATGTTGACGCCAAATTCATCCCCGTGAACCTCATTCACCGTAAGGGATGTGCCGTCCAGCGCAACCGATCCCTTGACCGCGATATAGGTGGCCAGAGGCGCCGGCACGCGCACGCGCACGCGGTGCGAGCCCCCTTCGGGCGTCACCGACACGATATCGGCCACGCCGTCCACATGGCCCATCACCAAATGCCCGCCCATTTCATCGCCCATGCGCAAGGACGGCTCCAAATTCACGGGCGTGCCCTCGATCCATTCGGAAATCGTCGTTTTCGACATCGTTTCTGCGCTCACCTCGACCGCGAACCAATCCGGTCCCTTTTCAACCAGAGTCAGGCACACACCGTTACACGCAATCGAGGACCCGCGTTCAAAAAGCCCGCCCTGTAATAATTCAGTTGTCGCGATAACGAACCGTGTATCACGGTCGCCGCGCGTGCTGCCTTTCACATGACCCATGGTCCGGACGATGCCTGTAAACATTTTTATTCCTTATCTTTGTAGTTTTTGACGTTATATTCCAGCAAAGTGAATTCGTGATGCTGATGTTTGATACCGACGAACTCAAGATCAATATCTCCACGATAGCCCCCAACAATCGATAACCCTTCTTTAAAAAGATAAGGGTGCAGACTTATGTAAAATTTATCAATAAGGCGTTGGTTTAAACATTGCTCAATCACTTTTGCGCCGCCGACAACAACGAAACGCTTGAACCCCAAAGCATCTATTCTTTCAAAAGCCTTCTGTAAATTTTTTTCAAAAAAGACGTCTTCTCTCTCTGAAGTTCTATCTTGCGCGGTAAGTACAATATTCTTGGCACCAGGAACGGGGTAAACAACCCCCTGATACTGATCAAAAGTTTGACGACCGACTAAAATACACCCGACCTCCTTGCACGTTTCAGCAAACAAAACTTCATCACCACCCGATACCCAACTCGAATTAGTGGGGCCATTGGTCATGAGTCCATTAAGCGACGATGCAACGTATAAAGTGGCTTTCATTTTTTATTTAACCGTTTATTCCTCATTCACTACCCGTTTCACCGTCAACAGGTTTGTGTTGCTCGGCCCGTCAGAAAGCGATGATTTTTTCTTCCGCCGTGCGGCGAGGCCTTTTAAAAACTCGGTATAATCGCCAAGGGACCGAAAATCCTGATAGACCGAAGCATAACGCACGGCCCCCACTTCATCCATGGTAAAGAGTTCAGAAAGCACCATCTCGCCGATGTCGCGCGTGGTAATTTCGGTGTCGCCATTCGCCTCAATCTCGCGCACGATGCCCCCCGCAATCTTTTCAATCTGCTCGGGCGCAATCGGTCGCTTGCGCAACGCCACATGCATCGACCGCGTGAGTTTTTCGGCATCAAAGGGTTCGCGGCTGCCGTCATTTTTAAGCGCCGTAATCGCGCGAAATTCTACCTTTTCCCGCGTGGTAAAGCGCTTGCCACAGGCGGGGCATTCACGCCGACGCCGAATCGCCGCGTCATCATCGACGGGACGCGAATCCTTGACGTTGGTTTCTTCATGATCACAAAAGGGACAGCGCATGTTAATTCAACGATAAGTCAAAAAGGTAAAGTGAGTTGACGGGAGTACATAGGTTAGCTTGGTAGTGGCGAATTACATCCCGGAGAATGAGATAAATCAGCAACGGGCGCTTTCTTAATCCATCGCCCCGCGACATCCGCCGCTAGATTGATATGCATCACAAAAAAACTTGTATTTCTTGAAGATAAGAGATCTGCCGAATCATAGCTACCAACAGCAAGTTGACTTAAATCTTCGCCTGTTAAACTTAAGAATGTCGGCGAAAACTGGCACATGGGGCGCCCACCTGGTGGTAATAAGAATACAGAGTAATTTAGGCTTTCAGCTTTTCTGAGAAGTTCTTTCCCATGAGGATCAGCTGCCAGCTTTTCTAAATCTGCCTGAGCTTCTGTAACGACATCCGCAAGAACATCCGTTTCTTTTGCGTATTGATCCATAGGCTTCGACCAAACAATCGGCTTATCCCCAGCATCAGATAATACACTCTTTAGTTGAGGGTTACACAGTTTCCAATTCCGTCCAATTGCAATACGCGGTACACCCAAAGTAGGGTCCGACAAAAGATGCTGGACTGAATCTAAAAATGCTTTTCTTAAAGACATGATTATACCTCCTAATTATAAATCGGAAACTTCCCGCACAACTCTGCCACACGCACGCGAACGGCTTGTTCAACAGCACCGTTCCCGTCAGGGCCGTTTTTGGCAAGGCCGTCCAGAACCTCCAAAATCATCTGCCCCACCAAACGAAACTCTGCCACATTAAACCCGCGGGTTGTCCCGGCGGGTGTGCCGAGCCGTATTCCCGACGTCACGGTCGGCTTTTCGGGGTCAAACGGCACGGAATTCTTGTTGCATGTCATGCCCGCGCGTTCAAGCGCGCTGTCCACCACAACACCGGTCAATCCCTTGGGCCGCAAATCGACCAGCACCATGTGACAATCGGTGCCGCCCGATACAAGGGCGAGACCGCCCGCACTTAACGTGTCACCGAGAGCCCGCGCATTCGCCACGACACGCGCCGCATAATCCTTAAAATCAGGGCGCAGGGCCTCACCAAAGGCAACAGCCTTGCCGGCAATGACATGCATCAATGGCCCGCCCTGAAGCCCGGGAAAAATCGCCGAATTGATTTTTTTGGCGAGCGCCTCATCATCCGTCAAAATCATCCCGCCACGCGGGCCACGTAATGTTTTATGCGTGGTAGTCGTGACAACATGCGCATGTGGGAACGGGGATGGATACACTCCGCCCACGATCAACCCCGCGTAATGCGCGACATCGGTCATGAACATCGCGCCAACTTCATCGGCGACCGCACGGAACCGTGCCCAATCAATCACCCGGGGGTACGCCGACGCGCCCGCAATGATCAATTTCGGCTTGTGTTCACGCGCCAGGCGCGCCATGTCGTCGTAATCAATCAGGCCATCATCGCGCCGCACGCCGTATTGCACGGCCTTGAACCATTTCCCGGATTGAGCAACAGACGCGCCATGGGTCAAATGCCCACCGGCGTCCAAACTCATCCCTAAAATACAGTCACCGGGTTGTAACAACGCTTGGAACACACCTTGGTTCGCCTGCGCGCCCGAATGGGGTTGAACATTCGCAAATCCACATCCGAATAATTTCTTTGCGCGTTCAATCGCGATTTCCTCGGCCTGATCGACGAATTCGCACCCCTGATAATACCGCTTGCCCGGATAGCCTTCGGCATATTTATTCGTGAGGATTGATCCTTGCGCCTGAAGCACCGCGCGGGACACGATATTCTCCGACGCGATCAGTTCAATTTGATTTTGCTGACGTTTCAGTTCACGGGTAATCGTGTTGAACACATCCAGATCCGCATGGGCCAAGTCGTCTTGAAAAAAATGATCCATGGCGGTTGAGCCTATTTTCTGTGCCGGTGATGTCATTTTTATCCCTCTAACGTTTGAATTAAAACATTTTGAATAGCTTGCAATTTTGTATCGTCAATATCCAAGAGCCTAGTTAAATCCGGCGGCTTTGGCCAGAGTTCATCCAGATACTGGCCTCCCATAAACTCAACAATCCGGTCATACCTTGGAATCGCATGAAAATGCGGGTTTGGATCAACCATCATTAAGGCCAAATAATTAAATTTCACGGCACCAAATGCCGCACGCAGCGTTTGTTCAAAATCTGCCATCACGGTAATGAGTTCTGCTCCGGCAGCGGAGGGCAACGCCGCCAAACTGGTTACATCGGACTTGGCAATAATTGTACACGCCCCTAAGGTGATTTGTTTCGGACGGATAACCAAAACCCAATGATCATATTCTTTAATCAAAGTATCTGGATAACCAAAAGCTTTAAGGGTTTGGTTCATTTACGCTCCCCAAGTACATACGCGAGTACATCATAATCCGGATGATAAAACTCGATCATCTCGAAGTCTGGCCGATCAAACAGGCGCACATTCTGCGAAAAAGTATGGAGCACTCCTCCTTTGTATTTTACATAATCGTTAACAATAAAATCATTGCACCCAACTTGCATCCGGTACGGGTCGGGCATACGCACACGTAAATTTACGATCTTCTGATCACCCACCTTGATCGGCTGATCTAATCTCACAAAAGGCCCATTGTTCTGATGGGTCACTTGCCCCATCGACACCAAAATGGATTTTAGGTTTTCAAATTCATCCGGGTAATGAGAAAAAACTGTCAGGGGCCCGATCGGCAATGACTCTCCTGTGATCTCTTTCAGCATGTCGGTCGTCGACTCCGCCACATACCGAACAGCCGCGATCAACCTTTCTTGATCTTCGATCCGTGAGAAACGATATAAACGAAAATCCTTCAACTGCATCCCCCGCCACAGCATCCGCCACCATGATCATGGCCCGCATGGTCATGACCCTGGCCGCAAGACCCGTCGCCATGACAACACCCCTGCCCGGCCCCATCGTCTTGGAGCGACAGCTTGTTATTTCGGCGGACATAGCGGTCCACACCAGAAAACGGGGTGTTCAGGAATGTATCCACAATTTCCCGCGCGGCCTCGACGCTCAAATATTTCGCCCCCAGGCACAAAACGTTCGCATCATTATGCGCCCGCGCCAAACGTGCAATATCGTTATTCGAACACAGCGCCGCACGGATCATCGGATGACGGTTTGCCGCCATACTCATCCCCACACCCGTCGCGCACAACAAAATCCCGCGTTCGGCATGCCCGCCCGCCACCGCCATGGCCAGGGTAAAGGCATAGTCCGGGAAATCGGTTGATTCCTCCGATGTCGTCCCCAGATCGACCCATTCAATAGTCGGATACGACAGCATCAAAGCTTCTTTCATCTGAAAGCCAGCATGATCCGCGGCAATTGCGATTTTCATCATTAATACTCCAAAATTGAGACTATATAACTACCCCACAATCCCCTTCTTGCGCAAAACAAATTCCAACCGTTTCAGCGCATTCTTCTTCAGCATCACCTCGGGTGCCGACAGCGGCCCTTGAATAACGACTTCTGTTAAACTTTCGACATCCATTGCGGTTATTTTCATATAGTTGCCAATCGGCGCGAACTCAAAAATAATCTCGCGGTTTTGCAAAGGATCTGACATTTATTTTATTCCTGCGCTAGATTGAACCACCATAACCAAAGTATTCTTACTTGTCACCGTCAAGGCTTACCCAAGGATAAAAGCCCATGCCCCTTCCTCGCGCCGACTATAACTGGCAAGACCCCCTGAACCTGAATGATCTTTTGACCGATGACGAACGCATGATCGGTGAGACCGCGCACGACTTTGCCCAGGATCGCCTTCTCCCCGGCATTATCGAGGCCAATCGTCATGAACAATTCGACCGCCAGATTATGCGCGATATGGGAACGCTGGGGCTTTTGGGATCGTTCATCGATGGTTATGGTTGCCCCGGCGTCTCACAAATCGCCTATGGCCTGATCGCGCGTGAAGTCGAACGGGTCGACAGCGCCTATCGCTCGGCCGTGTCGGTACAATCCTCGCTTGTCATGTACCCAATTTATCATTTCGGGACAGAAGATCAAAAAAGCCACTATCTCCCGAAACTCGCCAGTGGCGAGATGATCGGATGTTTTGGTTTGACCGAACCTGACGGCGGGTCAGACCCCAGCGCCATGACGACGCGTGCACGACGCACGGGCGGCGGCTATATCGTCTCGGGGAATAAACAATGGATCACGAATTCGCCGATTGCCGATGTCTTTGTCATCTGGGCGAAAAATGATGAAGGCGACATCATGGGCCTGATCCTGGACCGTGATATGAAAGGCCTCAGCGCTCCGAAAATCAACGGTAAATTCTCGCTCCGGGCTAGTATCACCGGCGGCATTGTGATGGAAGATGTGTTTGTCCCCGATGACCATGTCTTACCCCTGGCGCGGGGGATCAAGTCACCTTTCCTCTGCCTCAATTCCGCCCGGTACGGCATTTGTTGGGGCGTCATGGGCGCGGCCGAGGCCTGTATGGACCAGGCACGCGCCTATACCATGGACCGTGTGATTTTTGGAAAACCTCTGGCCGCACAGCAACTGATTCAGAAAAAACTCGCTGATATGTCGACAGAAATTACTCTGGGACTCTTGGCCACCTGGCGACTTGGGAAATTGCGCGATATCGACGCTGCGCCGCCTGAAACGATTTCGATGCTGAAACGCAATAACTGTGGAAAGGCCCTCGATATCGCCCGCACCGCACGCGATATGCTGGGCGGGAACGGCATTTCCGATGAATACCACGTGATCCGCCACGTCATGAACCTAGAGGCGGTGAATACCTATGAAGGCACGCACGACATTCACGCGCTGATCCTGGGCCGCGCCATCACGGGCCACGCGGCCTTTGGTTGATCCACACGACACAAAAGGACCATCACTCACGTGACTTTACCTCTTTTCTTGTATCGCCTGTGCGTCGTTCTGCTGGGCCCACTGATCGGCTTGTATTTACGCCGCCGGGCCCGCCTGGGAAAGGAAGACGCGGACCGTTTGAACGAACGCTTTGGACACGCCAGCGCACCAAAGTTTCAGACCGCGCCCATCTGGATTCACGCGGCCAGTGTGGGGGAATCCGTTGCTGCGCTCAATCTGATCGAGATCATCCGTGACAGAAGCCCGCAACAACCTATTTTAATCACGACGGGCACGATCACATCGGCTCGCGTGATAGAGAACCGTTTACCGGGTGAATGCCATCACCAATTCGCGCCCCATGACCACCCGATATGGATTGCACGGTTTCTGAATTATTGGCGCCCCTGCGCCGCGATCCGGATGGAATCCGAAATCTGGCCGGTAACTTTACTCACGCTTCAGAAAAGGAATATCCCGGTTGCCTTGATCAATGCGCGCCTCTCTGCCAAAAGCGCGGCACGCTGGGGCAAATGCCCAAAAACAATTCAAACGATCCTCTTGACATTCAAGATCATCCTTGCCGACGGCGATGTTGTTGCGGAACGACTGCGCGCTTTGGGCGCGACCGCCGTATCCGCCCTTCCGAACATCAAATTTCTGGCTGCTCCTGCGGCTTGCCCACCGGACGCGTTCCACCATTTAATGGCCCAGCTTAACAACCGCCCGGATTGGCTTTACGCCAGCACCCACGCGGATGAAGAAATCATCGCTGCCGAAGCGCACATCGCCCTAAAGAAAGAAATCCCGTCGGTTTTAACGATCATCGTCCCGCGTCACCCAACGCGCATGCCGTCAATTCTGAACGCTCTCGCGCCATTCGGCTTGAACATCGCACGCCGGAGCCAGGGCGACCCCATCACCTCCGACACCGACCTTTACATCGCCGACACGATGGGTGAACTCCCCTTATTTTATGCGGCCACACCGCTTGCCGTCATTGGCCGATCATTCAGTCAAGACGGCGGCGGCGGACATAACCCGATCGAGGCCGCAATGACGGGTTGTTATCCCCTTTCGGGCCCGCACGTCCAAAACATGGATACGGTATTTGATACCCTTATCCATCACCACGCGGCTGAGATCATCGAAACGCCTCAGGCCTTGCCAGAACGCATTTTATTCCTTTTAACACATCCGCCTGAACTTGAGACACGCCGCCAAACCGCACAGAATGTTTGCCAGGCGTTACGTGGGTCAACAAAAGATCAGCTCCGTTCCGCCCTTCATTCCTTTTTATCCCAGGTGCACAAATGATGAACGCTCCTGAATTTTGGTATACCCCATCGATATCTCCGCCCTTCTGGGCGCGTGCCTTATCACGGATCTATGGATACGCCCGCAAAATTCACGTCGCACTCACCCACCCCAAAGATGCGCCCATCCCGACCTTATGTGTCGGGAATATCACCACGGGCGGCGCCGGGAAAACCCCTGTTGTGCGCGCCTTACGCGCCCTCTTAAACGATTATCATACAACAGTCCTCCTGCGCGGATACGGCGGAAAGATCACCACGCCCACCTGGGTAACGCCCGCCCATACCGCGCAAGACATCGGAGATGAAGCCATGCTTCATGCCCGCGATGGCCCCGTGATCATCGCCAAAAATCGTTATGACGGCGCTGTTGCCGGCGGGAAAAAGAACACAAAATTACTGATCCTTGATGACGGACTTCAGAACCGATCTCTACGCGCCCACCTGAATATTCTGGTGATCGACGGCGCAACCGGATTTGGGAACAGCCAACTTCTTCCCGCTGGGCCTTTGCGCGAACTCTTGCCCGACCTGATCCAACGAATCCAGGCTGTCATCTTGATCGGCGATGATACGACGAACGCCCGCGCCGCCCTACCGCCACATCTTCCTGTTTTTACAGCGCATGCAGAATATGATCCCCTTCCCCATACCATGCCCTATCTTGCCTTTTCGGGCCTCGCGCAGCCGAAAAAATTTTATACAGCCCTTTCTGAAATGGGCGCACGCGTCATCGCCACCCACGATTTCGCAGACCACCACGCCTATACTGACCAGGACATCGAACACCTCCGCGCCGAGGCCCAGAAAAACAATGCGCGCCTGATCACAACAGAAAAAGACCATGTCAAAATCCCGTCACGGTTTCATCCGGATATTGATATCCTCAAAATGCGCGTGGTGTTTGATACGCCTGAGACATTGAAAACATTTATCGACCACCGGATCAAAGAAATCTCATGTCCTTAAAACACCGCCTTGAATCTGTTGCCATTCGCCTGTTGATGGGGTTGTTTTCACTACTCCCCGTTGATACGGCGTCCGCTATCGGCGGGGCAATTGGCCGCGCACTTGGCCCCATGACAGGCATTCACCGCAAGGCCAGGCGCCAAATGTTGGATATCCTGTGCGACACGCCGCCCGCGACAATCGATCAATATCTCGCTGATATGTGGGACAATCTGGGCCGCACCATGGCGGAATATCCGCATCTCGAATATATCGCGGCCAACCGTGTGACCTACGAGAACCAAGCGGGCCTGACCCAAGAAAAACTCGATCCCACCGCCGCCATTTTCATCAGTGGCCATTTCGCAAACTGGGAAGTCGCAGGGCCCGCGCTCCTTCATTACTACCACACGCCGCTCGACCTTTTGTATCGCGCAGCGAATAATCGCGGCGTTGACGGTATTTTGGCACGTTACCGATCGCTGAACGGCAAACTCTCAAGCTTTCCAAAGTCGCGGACCGGTATGCGCGCGCTTGTCGACGCCTTAAAACACAACCGTAAAATTGGAATCCTGATCGACCAAAAATATAACGAAGGCATCGTCGCCGATTTCTTTGGCAAGCCTGCGATGGCAAGCGCGGTCTATGCGCAACTGGGGCAAAAATTTAACTGCCCGGTCTACCCGGCCCAGGTCGTGCGCACGCACGGGGCCCATTTTCACATCACGCTGTACCCGGCCCTGTCACTTTGGGAAAACGACGGCACCACCCCGCGCGCCGTCGCCGATATCGTTGCCGAGACCCACGCGCTCCTCTATTCCTGGATGCGCGCGCACCCCGCCCAGTGGCTTTGGGTCCATCAACGTTGGTCCTCCAAGGGGCTGAAATCTGGATAACGCAGGAAAATAAGTCTATTTCTACCATTCCCATAACTTTTTGATTGACACGCTGCCTGATCCTAGGCTACCTTCCCACCCAAGCCGATCACGGCAACATGTTAAAAAGGGTGTAATAAAATGACAAGAACTCAATCAAAACGATTCACGTGCGATCTGGACGAACGCCTTTACGTCGATCCAAAAACCTTAAAACCAAAACAAATACAGGCTGCACAAAAGCGCGCCGCCTATGACTCTTTCCAACGCGCCGTTGCCGTTCTTCCTGAAGATACCCGGCCTAAAATCATGCCTCAAACCGTACAAGGCGCCCTTGATTTAATCGCGACACATTTCACATCACCAGAAACAGCGCTTATGGTTAATAAGAACGGATATTTAAAAGCCGCCTTTAAGATGGCCCCAAATCGTCTAAAGCAAAAAGTCCTGGATGCTCAAGTCCAAGCCCAAGTAAAATTACAAACGCAAGCCCTCGTGGCAAGCATTCAAAAAGCCCGCGGATTAACCGCACAGCCTTAAAAAAATAGAACCCCCGCCAAAAGCGGGGGTTTTTAATGAGGTCTGGTTAAATAAAGGTTTTTATCCCTAACGCCACAAAAATCATCAATTTTTTAAAAATAATACTTGACATTTCGGGATTGTTTATTTATATTCTCTCTTAATGGAGTCGACCACCAGAGGGGGACCCCCTTTTTTTAAGACCGGCGGCAATGGGATTTTTTAAATCCACAATAAGCCCTCCGTTAAAAAAAGGAGATAACCCCCACCCACCACCGGGCAGCCCAATCGCTAGGGCGGCGCGCGCTGTTCCCTTGTGCTTTTGCACAAAAATCACGGGGGAATATAAAGCCAAACGGACTTCTCTGTCATCCCCGACTTGATCGGGGATCCAGGGAGAAAAAATAGCTGTAACCCCAGCCTAAAGTTAGGGTCCAGAAAAGAACAGGGAGAAGGGAAAAAGAAAAGAAAATGTAGTGGCCGAAAAGAATAAAGCGAAGCCCCTCTCTCAGAGGAGAGAGGGGCATACGCAAAAGCCCGCTAACTTATTTAATCGCGTTAAAAATTTTAAATCGCGCGGATATTAGCCACGAATTTATCAAGTTCGGTCTTCAATGCCCCTGACTGCGACATCAAGTCATTGGAGGCAACAAACACCATTTCAACCGCGCGACCAGTCTCTTCTGTTTTTTGCTGTACCTGGCCAATGGACTGCGTGACTTGTTGCGTCCCTGCCGATGCTTCGACCAAGTTACGTCCGATTTCTGCTGTGGCAGAGTTTTGCTCTTCGACCGCACTTGCGACCGTCGCCGTTGCCGCATTAATGTTACTCACGTTCTGAATAATTCTTTCCATGGACTCACCGCTTAAACGGATCGCCTCTTGAATATTCTTAACGCGCTCATCAATTTCGCCTGTCCGCGAAGCGGTTTCATTGGCAAGTTTTTTCACCTCATCCGCGACAACGGCAAATCCTTTACCTGATTCACCTGCTCGCGCAGCCTCAATCGTTGCGTTCAAGGCGAGCAAATTTGTCTGATCGGCAATATCACGGATCGTGTTCACAACCTCTCCAACGGAATTTGCCAGCATGTTCAGATTTTGAACCATTTTCCGCGTTTCCTCCGCCCCATGGGCCGAAATATTCGCTTCTTCGGCGACAGAACTGATCTGACGCGCAATTTCAGATGAGGACGACGTTAATTCTTCGGTTGCGGCCGCCACGGTCTGGACGTTCGATGCGGCCTGCACCGCCGCCGCAGAAACGATCGAGCTGATTTCCGATGTCTGGGTTGCCGCCTTTTTCATCTGTTCGGCCGTCGCTGCCATGTTATTTGCAGATTCGGTGAGCTTCTTCGCAATATTCCCAACCGTATCCTCGAGATCTTTCGCGGCAACTCCCATTCGCTTGGAGATATTGGCACGAACCTTATCAACAGCGCTGTTCAAAACAGCCGCACCTGTCTCGAGATAGCCAACCATCCCGGTTGTTAATATCTTGCGATAAAATTTTTCCTCTGCGGCATGTTCAAACATAGCGACAGATTCACGTAAATAGGCGTCTGCGTTATCGATGATACAGTTCATCGCGTTCCCGAGCGCAATCAGGCCGGGATTATGTTCATGTGTCAACATCACACGGGATTCGTAATCTCCCTTGGCCACTTTCGTGCAAGAATCCGTCATCTGGCGCACGGATTTATTCAAACGCTGCCCGCACAAAAACGCCCACAAAAGGCATGCTAAGCACAGAACAATGGCCGCCGATGCCATCCCAACCTGACCGGTTTGAAGAAGGCCAAGCGCAGAAACGGAAGAAACAACCGCGAGACCAAGCGCCAGCGTAGAATTATAAAGAATGGATGAAACGGTCATAATCGACTCCTTTATCGGCCAAAAGTTTCATGAGCAACGCTTCAGATGCGACAAGCGCATCTTTTCCGCCGCCATGCTTACGTTCTTCTGCAAGGAGCAGACGATAAATCCCTTGAATGGTGGAAACAGCATCACGCCGTGGAACCCGGCGATTCGAGTGGAATCCCACAATGCCGCCCGTTCTATCTTTACTGGGGGTGACGTGCGCCAAAACCCAATAATGATCGCCATTTTTTGCATTATTAACGACATAGGCAAAAATTTCTTTGCCGGACTGGATGCGATCCCAGAGCAGTTTAAAAACAACACGGGGCATATCCGGGTTACGGATCATATTGTGCGGCTGATTGATTACATCTGATAACTGATAATCAGCGATTTTTAAAAACAGATCATTGGCATAGGTGATCACACCCCGCCCATCTGTCTTACTCACAATCAATTCGTTATCAGGAAAGAACCGCTCTACTCCTGTAGGGGTGGCGACTGGGCGAGCCATATGTCCAAGCTCCTTCGATTTACTCGATTCTAGAATAAACTACCCCTCCAGTATCCTCCCGAAAAGTTATTTTGCCAAGTTTTTTTACAACCCAAAGTCGATACTTGTTTAGAAATAGTACCGTTTTTATCTTTTATTAAGTCATGACGTAGCCCTATTCTTGCTAAGCTCTGGGTGTGAAGGGATCTTCTCTCTGGCAAAGATATCCTTCATTTGGGAGAACATCAGCCTGGTCTGTTCGCAACACTTTGATAACAGGCGCGGTCAACCCTTGCTCCCATTATATCAAGCTCCCGCGTTTCTCTTGTGACCCATCCTTTTTTCTCTAATCTTTGAAGTGAAATATAGATCTCATTCGCCGTGATTCCAGATGTTGCGGCGCGGACAATCATGGGCGGATGGATATCTTTTATCCCCTGCTTTTCAAGACCACGCAAAATATCCAAAATACGTTGTTCCTTGGGAGATGGGGGGATGATAACAACAGGCACGAGGCGATCCACGGCGGCATCAAAATGTGCGCCAAAGCCTGTTTGTTTTTTCCGCCCTTTCAGCCATTTGATGATATCTGGTGTTGATAATGGCTGGGTCGTAATCCGGTAGGCACGAAATTCCATTTTATCAGCCGATGTCCAGCGTAAATCCATCGTCATGTCGGCCAGACCGTTGGGATGCGCGGCAACTGTAAATGCTTCACAAAGGCCATTTTGATGCTCAATCGAAATCATACTCACCCGCGCGGCGTCTTTATTTCTTGCCGTGACGCGCGGGGGATAAATTACACCTTGGATTCCTGGCGCGGTCCCAAGTTTTTGCGCGATGGCCCGAAATTTTTGATGCCAAAAAAGGATAGTATTTTCTTGTTGCGTTGTCATGTGCCCTCCCAAATATTACCGCAATATATTATTGGAAAATTATATGAATCAAGCACTTTCCTCACCCCTACCCTAGAAAATAATAATATGACAATATAATATCTTATGTTTTTTGTAAATATATCTGGCGTTTATGCGATGAAATCGGTAGTGTTCGCCCGTGATGGCCCCCTTTTTAACTTTTGAAAGAAAACAATGACAGACACATATAATGACGCGGATACCGCCGCTCCGGATGCACTCACCACCATTGGCGAAGCCTTGCTGGAAATCAGCGATACGCTTGAATCGATCTTGGCGCTGATGCAAGAACGCGAAGCCGGGTTCAAAGCGCGCAAGGCCTCTTTTGGCGACCGCAAACCGTATGAACGGAAATCTTATGGCCGTGACCGGGATGAAGGCGGCGATGATGACAGCCGGGGTGAACGTAAACCCTATGCGCGCAAGTCCTATGGGGACAAGCCGGCCTATGGCGACAAGAAATCTTTTGGCGGCGGCAAGCGCAGCTTTGGCGGCGATAAAAAATCCTATGGGGACAAAAAGCCCTATGCCCCTCGGGCCAAACGCGATGACGGCGATGCTGCCCCACGCAAGAAATACAAGGGCGGGTACTAAGTCCTACGCCACATAAAAATCCAAACGGGGAGCGCTTAATCGTTCCCCGTTTTTTATTTTTAGATTTTCAAAAATCCGCCCGCTTGGCGTGCCCATAACGTGGCGTAATATCCATTCTTGGCCAAAAGTTCGGCATGCGACCCATCCTCGATGATCTGCCCCTCTTTCATCACCAACAAACGATCCATATGTTGAATGGTGGACAACCGGTGCGCAATCGCAATCACCGTCCGCCCGGCCATAATGTTGAAAAGGCTTTCTTGAATCTTTGCCTCGGATTCACTATCGAGCGCAGAGGTCGCCTCATCCAGCAATAACACGCGCGCGTCTTTTAATACCGCCCGTGCAATCGCAATACGTTGACGTTGCCCTCCAGATAATTTAACCCCGCGCTCGCCCACATGCGCATCATACCCACGACGACCTTCTTTATCTTGAAGTTCTAAAATAAAATCATGGGCATTGGCATCCATCGCCGCCCGGATCATATCATCGTCAGTTGCATCCAATCGTCCATACAAAATATTTTCACGGATCGAGCGATGCAACAGATCAGAATTTTGTGGGATAACAGCAATTTGTCCGCGCAAACTTTCTTGCTGTACCTCTGCGATATTTTGTCCGTCGATGTCAACGGCACCGCCTTGTACATCAAAAAGACGTAGTAAAATTTGAATAAACGTGCTCTTCCCAGCACCCGATGGGCCCAACAGCCCCACCTTTTGACCCGGAGGAATCCGCAGATTCAAGTTTTTAAAGACAGGCCGCCCAGGATAAGAAAAATTTAAATCGCGCACAACAATTTCCCCGCGCGTGATATTCATCTTGCCTGCCCCTTGGCGATCCTGCACATCATGCGACTGCGTGATTAGATCAATCCCTTCGTATATTTCGCCGTAGGTTTGGAATAAGCTGGAGATCATTCTTGACACCCAGACAGAAGAATTGGCCATGAACATCAACCCCCCCATGATCATGCTGGCCTCACCCGCTGTTAAACCCCCGTACCGCGCGTCATAAGACAAGACAGCCAATGATCCGCCATACAAGGACAAGATCGATAAGTAGACCATAAACGACATAAACATATCGGCACGGGCCCGCATCACATATAAATCTGAACTTTTGGCCATCATATCGCTCACTTCTCGATCTTCATGCGCCTGGCGTGCAAATAATTTCACCTGTAATACATTCACAATAATATCAACATACCGACCATGCACGATATTGATCTGTTTTGACGCAACACGGGTTCGCTCACGTACAAGCGGAATCATGACGCGCAAAATTAATGCATAAACAATAACCCAAAGGACAATAACCAATAAATAAAGTGGGCTAACACTTGCAAATAAAATAGCTGTTCCGACGACAAGGGAAATTGTGTAAACGACCTGATCTGCAAGTGTGAATGTTAATTCACGAATAGCCTTGGGTGTATCGAGTACTTTCGCTGCAATCCGCCCTGCAAAATCATCTTGAAAATAACGATAGCTATGCTTATTCACATACGATGCGATTTGACGACGAATAAAATTCGCATAGGGCGCTTGCGCATGTGCCGCCAAATAATCTCCCAAACACTCGAATGCAAATCTCAAGATAAAGATCGTAAAGAAAACAAAGATCCCATACCACAAAGCAGCCAAATCTAACCCGTGTGGTGTTGTGAACGCATCAACGATTCCCTTCACGCCGTAGCTTAAAAAGGTAAACATCAAACTCGACACGGCAAAGCAAAACGTAATCGTGAACAATTGCCATTTGACCTGGCGCGCAAAATACCAAATGAAGGGAAGCACGCGCGTCGGCAACTGGACCACGCCGTCTTTTGGCATTGTATCCGTCTTAATAAATTCGAATGTCACTTTACCCTCTATCTATAGTACTTTAAACCAAGAACAGACCACGCCGCTTTTTCCCTCTCCCTTTTAAAAAAGGGAGAGGGTATTTCTTTCGCGTGTCAAGTTCTTACCTTAAAATAAACCCCTTTATCCGACACCCATCAAGGCACGGGCATACCCTTGCGCGGTAAAGGGTTGCAAATCATCGACCCCCTCGCCCACGCCAACCGCATAAATCGGCAGTCCGAATTGATCGGCAAGCCCGACGACAACGCCGCCCTTCGCTGACCCATCCAGTTTGGTGACGATCAACCCGGTCACATCGACCATATTTTTAAACGTTTCCACCTGGGCAAAGGCGTTTTGTCCGGTTGTGCCATCGAGCACCAAGAGCACTTCGTGCGGCAAATTTTCGTCATGTTTCTTGAGCACCCGCACGATTTTCTTGAGCTCATCCATTAAATTGGATTTATTATGAAGCCGCCCGGCGGTATCGACAATCATCACTTCAATACCGTCGCGCCTTGCTTGATCATAGGATTCAAAGGCCAGTGCTGCGGCGTCCGCCCCAATATCGCGGGTGACAACGGGACAATGCGCGCGGGTTCCCCAGATTTGAAGCTGCTCAACCGCCGCCGCGCGGAATGTATCACCGGCCACCAACATCACCTTGTGATGCTTGCGGTCGTGCATGATTTTGGCCATTTTTCCAATCGTCGTGGTTTTCCCGGCGCCGTTCACGCCGGCGACCAGCATCACAAACGGCCCTTGATCCGGGCGTTTGATGACCAGGGGCTTCGCCGATACTTCTAAAATACGTGCAATTTCATCGGCAACCAGTATGCGGATTTCCGTTTCGCTCATATCGCGGTCAATCGATTTGTCCCGGATACGGGCAATCACCTTGGCCGCCGTTTTAGGCCCCAGATCCGCCGCGATTAAAATGTCTTCAAGGGCCGCAAGCGTGCCTGCATCCAGTTTTTTCTTGGCGACCAGATCCGTAATTCCTTGGCCAATCTTCAAGGTTGATTTGGTCAGGCCCGCGCTTAAACGCGAAAACCACCCGCCTGCGTCGTCATCGCGGGATGATTCATCACGGGCGATCTGAACGACAGGTGGGGCAGCAAATAAAGGCATGGCCTCACCGCTTTGTTCCGGAAGATCCGCCAGATCGTCGATCACCTCAGCCTCGGTTTCATTCAAGGTATGCACAAGCGCGGCATCGGGTTCTGCGTCATATTCGAGGGACGGGGCAATCGCCGGGTCAGAGGGGTGATGAATCACCCGGTCGCTTTTTTCATCCGCCGCTTGCGCGCCCTGGTTGATTTTTTTGCGCCAAAACATGATGGTCCTGGTCCTTTGCAATTTAAATTGTGGATCAATGGGATGATTATAGAACTTTTTGGTCGCAAATCCAGCACGGCAAATGGCCAGAAATGGTGGGCACGACAGGGATTGAACCTGTGACCCCGCCCGTGTGAAGGGCGTGCTCTCCCGCTGAGCTACGTGCCCGGAAAACCCGGTGAGACCGAAGGGCACATAACACGCCCCGATCAAAGTGCGGGGACTATACCGATCTTCAGAACGAGAGGCAAGGGGAAAGCCGGGGGTATTTCTTGGGAATCGATGGTGAGACTTAGTTTTACGAAAAAATTTGTTTCAGCGCGGTTTCAAGCGGATTAGCAGCCCGTGGAAATGGAAACATGTGCGTTTTCATTGGTGGACGACTCCGCACCAATGGAGCGAGTTCCGCGGCCCAGGCTTGCGTTACATCTGGGGTGTACAGCGGTACACCATGACGTTTCGCGTCCACCTGAGTGCGATACAACGCCAATCGCGTCTGTAATAAATTGTGCTGTCCCACTGGCGTCTTGTTCAAAGACTGGCGCGCTTCAAGATTAGCGACGTATTTTGAAAGCCAAAACTCCCCAGTTTCCTGCCAATCATCCCCATTTGGAAAAGTTGGGATGGGTCCAGGACGACTATTCAACCCTGCGCAAATAAAGCGTTCTCCTGACTGAGAATCCCTATACATACAGGTCGTATCAAAATAACGATATTGACCATTAAAAGGGTCATAAGGGGGATTGATGTTTGTAAAAACACGACTCAAATCCCGTGCCGCCTCTTGTATCTTTTGTAAATTTTCAACAAGCCTGATGGCCTGACGGAAGACATCAATCAGCTCTTTAACATGGTCTTCTGCTTTTGGATTTGATCCGTTCGAAGATTGGGACGCATCGGCGGGCGATGCACGTGT
>CAZSIB010000002.1:0-24906 GCA_964607245.1 uncultured Pseudobdellovibrionaceae bacterium
AAAACGCGCACAGGACATTGGGCTTGAAAATTATACAGGCACCGCGTTTCCGGTGATGTATTGGGATGTGTTTGGGGTCAAAGGGCATCCTGTCCGTGCGACCCTTGCCGATATTGGACCGTTATTGTTGGCGCACATGTTCGATTTGAACGAGACCCAAAGTGGTGTTTTAAACATTGCCTTTCATCTGGCGGCCCAAGAAAATTTACCCCTTATTGATCTTTCTGATTTACGTGCACTTCTGGCTGACATGGCGGAGCGGGCAGATCAAATCGGGCGCGATTACGGTCATGTGGCGCCCGCAACACTGGGGACGATTCAGCGCAGGTTGTTAGAAATCGAAACCCAAAATGGCAGTACATTTTTTGGAGAACCTGCTCTCGATATTCAAGACTTTGTACAAGTGGATGATCAAGGGCAGGGGTATATCAATATCCTGGCAGCAAACCGATTGATTGGATCGCCGCGTGTGTATAGCGCGTTTTTGCTGTGGCTTTTGTCGCGCCTTTTTGACGTGTTACCCGAAGTTGGAGATTTACCCGCCCCCAAGATCGTCTTCTTTTTTGACGAGGCGCATTTATTGTTCGAGCGTGCGCAGAAATCATTACTGGAACGTATTGAGCAAATGGTTCGTTTGATCCGGTCAAAGGGTGTTGGGGTTTATTTCGTCACGCAAAATCCGACGGATATTCCCGATGACGTTGCCGCGCAATTATCGAACCGTGTGCAACATGCGTTACGTGCGTTCACTCCCGACGGTCAAAAGGCTGTCAAGGTCGCAGCCGATACGCTACGCGAGAATTCAGCCTTTAAAACGGCGGACGTGATTGGGGAACTGAGCGTTGGAGAGGCGTTGGTTTCTGTTCTTCAAGGGAAGGGAGAACCGTCGGTTGTTGAACGGACATTGATCCGGCCGCCGTGCGCGCGCATGGGCCCCATTGAAGATGCTGAACGTCGAGAAGTCATGCGTTATTCCAAAGTCGCGCATAAATATACGGAACGGAAAGAAACATCCTCTGTGGCAGATATTCTGCGTAACCGAGAATCCGTCCCCGCGCGTCAAAATTCTCCCTCAAACGATGATCGTGGCGCGAAACGCAGTTCTGGACGCCCCCGTGACAGCATTATTGATGCAACGCTGAAATCAACAGCACGTACAATTGGGAGTACAGTTGGACGTGAAATTGTGCGTGCGGTGTTAAAGAATATTCTTGGCCGCGGCAGATAAGGGTTTAAAATGGGTACTTACATTGTAGGGGCAGAAAAATCGCCAAATTCTGCTGTTATTCTGCTTCATGGGTATGGAGCAAACGGACAAGATTTAATCGGACTTGGGGAGGAATGGAAAACAATTCTTCCGGATACGGTGTTTATTGCACCGGATGCACCGAATATTTGTGAGATGTCGCCTTTTGGTTATCAATGGTTTTCGCTTGGAGATTGGTCGCCGATGTCACTGTCTGCGGGGGCGCGTGCGGCTGCGCCCTGGGTCAATAATTTTATTGACGTGCAACTTGAAAAATACAAAATTCGTGATGAAAACCTTGTCCTTTGCGGATTTTCGCAAGGCACGATGATGGCGCTTTATATTGCGCTGCGCCGCGCAAAAAAGATTGCGGGGGTCTTAGGGTATTCGGGGGCCTTGATTTGCACGGAAGAGTGGTCGCAGATCAAGATTCAAAAGCCGGATATCTGCCTCATTCACGGTATTGCAGATAACGTTGTCCCCGTTGCGGCGTATTATCATGCGGCACAAGTGTTGCAAGAAAACGAATTCCCGTTTGATGGGCATGTGCTGCATGGTTTGATGCATGGCATCAACGATTATGGGTCAAAACTGGGTGCGGATTTCTTGACACGGGTCTTGGTGAAACCCTAATCATTGATCTCCACAATGACAGGAACATGGTCCGATGGGCTGTCCCAATCGCGGGCATCAACCAAGATATCATGCGATCCAAGGCGCGGTTTTAAGGGCGGTGTCACCCACATATGGTCCAGACGCCGGCCACGGTTCGACGCCCGCCAATCACGATTACGGTACGACCACCATGTGTAACATTTTTCATTCCCCGGAACGAATGTTCGTGCAACGTCAATCCACCCGAGAGAGTCTTGAAACTGGGCCAATTTTTCAACCTCAATCGGTGTGTGTGAGACAACATCCAGGAGTTGTTTGTGTGACCAGACATCGTGTTCCAGCGGGGCAACGTTAAAATCGCCACAGACGATGACGTTGTCCGATCGCGTATGTGTTGCCGGAAACCACCTCGTGACATCATCGATGAGATTCAGCTTGTGGAGGAACTTATCATTAAGCGCCGGATCCGGGATATCGCCCCCTGCGGGAATATACAGGCAGTGAAGATGTATGCCCGACACGCGTGCAGAAATATGCCGGCAATCCATCCGTCCCGCACGATGATGGATCTGTGGATCCTCAAGCGGGCGGCGTGAAAGAATGGCCACGCCGTTATATCCCTTCATCCCGTGAATATGCGCGGTATATCCCAAGGCCTGTAACGGGTCACGCGGGAAAAGGTCATCGATGGTTTTTGTTTCTTGAAGACAGATGACATCGGGATGAAGATTATCGATGAGTTTGATCAAGAGCGGCAATCTGAGCCGGACCGAATTGATGTTCCAGGTGACAAGGCGCATGGCCAGTATTATCCCATCACAGCGTCAAGTGTTGTCTCTTGGAAGGGATGATCGGGATCAGAGTTATCAAGAACGCGGAAGGAGTCACAAAGATCGACATAGGCCGGGAGTAAAAGGTTTAAAGACGCCGCGCGTTCTTTCACCATGGCGGCGGCCGTATAGCGACCTGCACGCGTTTGTAACCGCCGCAAGGCCTCATCCACAGGACAAAAGACATAAGTCATCTGGATACGGTAGCCGCGTTGCTTGAATTGAGACAAACGATCTAAATTTTCGCGTCGAACGGACCCCATGTCTTGAATAATATGATAGCGTTTCTCGGCCGCTTCTTGCGCCATGTCATACGCCAAAAGTCGGGCCGGAATTTCCCAATGGCGAAAGGCGCTCGCGGCCCCCATCATCGAAATATCATCAATATATTCCGGCATGGCCATCATGACGCGGTCTGGATCGAGAAGATAAGCGTTCCGGGGAAGTTCGCCGCGTTCAATCGCGGCGTCGACATAAACGCTTTTCCCGGACCCGGGGATACCCGCCATGGCGTAAACGATGGGTTGGTCTTGGGGAGTCAGATCCTTGGGCAGAAATTGAAGGCGCAGACGCGCTGCCGTTGCTGGATCCATCGTGCGTTCTGAAATGACGGTCAGCTCAAGGGGTTCTGGGTTGGGTGTCGATATCATAGGAATAAATATCCATTTTTTGAATAAGGGCTTGGCATCTCGGCATTATTTTTATATAACCCCCTTTATTAAGCGTCAAAGGAAAGTTAAGGGATATGCGTGCACCGCACCAAAAATTGCAGCGTCACATCGCCTGGGCGGTGATCCTGGCTGAAAGTACCCATGTCTTTTGCTGTGTTCTACCGACAGTTGTAACGGTGTTGACTGTTATCTCAAGTCTGGGCGCCATGGCCCAGGTGCCGGGATTTATTCTGGACATGCACGAGGTTCTTCATACTTATGAAATACCAATGATCGTGTTTTCTGGGCTCGTCCTCATTCTGGGCTGGGGGCTTTATGGGGTCAGTCGACAGATTGAATGCCAGAAACCGCACTGCGAACCCCATGCGCGTATATGTACGCCGCAAAAGAATAATACATTGTCGATTTTGGTTGTCGCATCCATTCTGTTTGTTGTGAACGTGACCGTCTATCTGACCCTCCATCGTGGGAATGATGATCTTTTACATGCCGAAGCTATGGCACATCATCATCCCCATGCAGGCCATCGCCACCCCTGAAGTCTTTCGGCTTTTAAGCGCGTAAATCTACGGAATTGACGGCCTTGTGTGATCCGCTAGGATAGAGAGAAGATTTTAAATTTTCTTCCTGCCAGGTATCCCCATGATTTCTCAATCCACCCGCCACATTATGATGATGGAACCGCTTGCATTCCTGTCTAATCCTGAAACGATGGAAACGAATACCTATCAGTCGGTCAACCCAGCCGATACGGCAAGTATTAACGCCAAGGCAATTGCCGAGTTTCGGGCCCTTCGTGACCGATTGGTCATGGCGGGTGTCATCGTGACGACGGTGCAGGGCAGTTTAAGATCACCTGATGATATCTTCTGTAATAACTGGGTATCGACTCACGGCGATGGGTCGATGGTACTTTATCCCATGTTGGCCCCTAATCGTCGTTTGGAACGTCGGCCCGAACTTCTTCGTTTTCTAGAGGGACGTTATCGAACTGCGCTTGACCTGTCGGCCGAGGAATTAGAAGGGCGTTTTTTAGAAAGCACGGGGTCACTTGCGCTTGACCGGGTGAATAAGCGCGCGTATGTGGCCCTTTCACCGCGGACGGATCCGGAACTGGCCGAACGCTGGGCCGATGTGATGGGCTATGAGCTTATCTTTTTCAATACGCGCAATCATGCCGGAAAGCCCGTTTATCACACAGATGTGGTGATGTACATTGGATCCTCGATGATTGGGATTTGCGCAGATTGTATTCTCCCCGAAGATATTGACCGCGTTCTTGGAAAAATCCGTGAGACGCATCGCCCGCTTTTATTAAGTATGGATCAACTGCGTTCTTTCTGCGGAAATGCGCTGGAATTACGTGGTGTTCAGGATCGTCGGATTTTGGCGATGTCCGCCCGCGCGTATGATGCACTGACCCCGGATCAAAAAGATACGATTATGATGTATTTCGATGGGGGAATTGTGGCCTCCAGTATTCCGACGATAGAAACATATGGCGGCGGCAGTGTCCGGTGTATGTTACTGGAACTGCATTGAGTGATAACGATTCCAATTAAAAACTGAACAAGCCGCGAGGACTCCCCCTCCCCTTTGAAGGGGAGGGCCCGCGGGCGAAAGCCCGCTTTCTTTAGGTTTTGTGCGCCTGCGCGCACGGGGTGGGGATGACTCGTTATCACGGACCTTAAACATTTAAAAAATCAACGCCCAGAATGGTCTTTTTTCTTGCATCATCTGTCTCGCTCGACACCCTCACCCTACCCTCTCCCTCAAGGGAGAGGGAAAAAGCGGCATGTTCGATTCTTCATTGGGATCTTTTAAATACGTTGGAGGAACATTGAAAATGTCCGTGTTCTAAGCTCGTTTTCGTCGATATCTTGAAACAAAGGATCGAGTTGTTCTCGCTTTAGGGGAAGATGTGGCCAGTGGCCGCGTTCGGAAAAAATCATTTTAAAACCAGTGTCTTGGGCGATTTTCATGATCATCCCGGCTTGTAGACGGTTTGTATAAAATCCAGCCTTTGAAAACCAGGAGGCTTCCCAGATTTTCGCGGGGAATCGCAGATTATTCAGGCTATGGTTTAAATGATCCTGTAAATCGACAATATGCGATGAAAATCCACCAGGCTTCGTAATTCGGTGCAAGATTTCGAATAAGTTCTGAACGTCATCTCGCCGCACATGTTCCAGGACAGAATGCGACCAAGAAAAATCGATAGAACCATCTGGGATGGGGGAAAGATCGGCAAGACCATGTGTTAAATACGTGGCGTTGCATCGGCGTAAGAGATCTTCCAAATCATCACAGGTCGAAAGATCCGGCACCTGAAGGCCAAGGCCCGAAAAATCATCGGCCAAACGGCGATAAGTATCCATCCGGCGTTCGGCAAACGCGCCAACATCCGATAAATAAACGTGCCGGGCGTGATGGGCAGATGTTAAGAGGCAACTTGCCAAACTATCCCCGGGCCCAAGTTCAAGAAAAGTGAGGTGAGGCGGTAATCCATCTGGATAGGCGCGCGCCGTATGAATAGAAAATATTTTATGCGCATAGGTGGCCCGGTCCATTTGGCCATGCCGGAATACGCCCAATTTTTGCCACCACGCATAGGGGATCGGTAGATGCGCGATGATCACTTTCAAAAGGATTTTGATCGGCCAGGGAATCATCATGAGCGTACTTGACCAAGATATCGACGAATGTGTCGGACAAAGGGGCGTAAGGGTTTCTTGATATGTCCCAGCGTCCGCGCAAGAAAAACGCGCGTAAGCCCATAAAAACGGTGAAAAAAGAGGGCCGTTTCTTTCAAAAAAACATTTCCCTGTCGGGGAAGATAAGACTGTAAAAGAAAAATATCACTGCGGTCTTTGGTTTCGTTCCGGGCTTTTTTCATCCGCAAGATCACATCTGGAGCACAGAATTTCATGTCCATATACCAACCATGGCGGCGCGGGTCACCGATGATATCTGGCACAGAATGTGGATAGGGTGATGTATTGTAGTCATGTGGACTGATCATATCAGGCAAGGGGGGCAGGGCGGAAGAATCGCCATGGTAAATAAAATCGATGTCATTTGGATTTCTTAATCCAAAAAGCCCCAAGAGGCCACTTCCGCCGATTGAAAAGTGCTCTATCTCCAGGCCATTTTCATCGATCCATTTTTTATATGTTGTCAGTTTTTCATGGAAAGAGGGGAAGGGGCGTATCCCTGTGCGCAAAAAATCAAGGCTATTCTCATTGAATAAAACACGCGCGGCGCGCAAAGTTTCATCATCGCTATCGGTGATGTGAATGGAGTGATTGCCAATGCCATAGGCGTTCCGGATTTTTTCCTTCACGTTGCGAAGGTCTCTTGGGTCAAAATCATCGATTAAAAGCACATGGAGCGGGCCTGTAAAAGGAAAGCAGCTTTTTATTTTATGAAGGAACCCATCACTATTGGTTTCGGGGTTCATGAATGAATGACCGTAATAAATTTGGTGTAACAGGCGTTCTCCCATAGAAGGAGAGAAAATAATTGTTTTTTTATAAACAATTTTTGACATCCCCTCTAAATAATGGATTGCGGTTTTGTCGGATCCAGCAGAAGGGAAAACAACAGCCAGGGCTAAACCGTCTTTGATCCGGCAATATTCGATCGCGGCTTCGTCCAGAATCTCTATAGGGCAGAGGGGATGACCATCGGGCGAATTTAAGAAAAAATCGGCATCTGCCCTATTCTTGGCCTCTGTATCCAGTTGGACGGTGTGAACAGGGCGGTTCATGGCAATGGCGGCCGCAATGCGGTGTGCGCCATCCATCGCAACAAGAGACCGATCAACAGGAACGGCAGGGATATTTCGGGGATCTGGAATCGGGACAAGAAGTTGATGGAACTGATCCAGAAATGCCTTGAGGCCATGTTTTTCTGTGCCGTCATATTCAACAATATCGGGACCAGGGCCGGTGATCCGCGCCGCATGTTCTTTATAACAATAGTCGCGCCATTCTTTCGCCTGATCATTCAGGTACAGCCGCGCGTAATGTGCCTTGATCGCAATATCAAACCGTGGCGATGTTAAAAGAGAGGCAGGAGACGCAAGGAAAGAAATCGCATGTGTTTCAGGTGGAAGATGCCGCAGGTAACGCGCGCTTTTTTCAAGGAACTTTTGAATGTGGAGTGAATCAAATCGTTCTGGAGGTATGGAATGAGAGGGAGTTTCAGAGGGGCGCCAAAAGACAGAGAGCGTATCTTCCTCGTGCAATAAACGGTAGCGATGCGATTCAAGCGTTACATAAAGCGGCGTTTTTTTTGTATCGGGCGGGATATAGATAAAAACGAGCTGTACGGTTGGATGACGTGTCAGATACGTGTTCAGGATATCCGGTGTTGTTGTATGAAAGGTAATCAGAAGCGCATCCGGGGTCTGTTTGCTCGACGGTTGATCAAACGTAAAAATATTTTTTAAGGCCAATGTATCTTGTGCATTTAAATCAATATCTCCGTGATGTGCGAGACTGACATGAACAAGCGGATGCTTGTTCATGTGCCGCTTGAGGCGCATCAGGACGGTTGGCGTAAAAAGAATTGGTTCCATAGAGAAATTTTCTGTTGGAGCATCTCTCATCAGGTTAAACAGCGTGTTTGTAAACAATCGCGGGATCTGCGCGTTCTATTTTTCCACGAAATATAGAATAAATTTCGTCACAGTTTACAAGGGTCGCCGGGCGATGTGTCACCATGATGATTGTTTTTTTTCCTTTTAATCCGTTGATTGTCCCCATGATCAGGGCCTCGTTTTCTTGATCAAGTGCGCTTGTGGCTTCATCCAGAACAAGGACAGAAGGATCATGATAGAGCGCGCGTGCGATACCCAAGCGTTGCCGTTCACCACCCGACAGACGTGTGCCACGTTCACCAACCGTAGTCTCAAGCCCAGAGGGGAGCGCCCGTACGAACTGGGCCAGTTGCGCATCTTCAAGCGCACGCCATACAGCATCTTCATCAATCATGTTGGTGGTAATGCCAAAGGCAATATTTTTTCGGATCGTATCATCAAGCAAAGTAATCGTTTGCCCAACATAGCCAATTTGTTGCTGCCACCCAGAAATATTTGTCTGGATATCAACATTGTCGATCGCCACGGATCCAGATGTTGGGTTCAGGAGGCCGAGAATCATATCAATCAGTGTACTTTTCCCCGCACCCGTGCTGCCGATGATTCCAATGAATTTTCCTTGCGGGATATGAAGCGTAATATCGTTCAAGATCGGTTCTGACGACCCCGCGTGCGTGTAAACGACATGATCGAGAGTGAGTTTGGATGTGAAAGGAAGCCGTGCCGTGACGTTTTGATTTTGAAGGGAGGGTTGTTTTTTTAAATCTTCTGCAATGTGTCCCAGAATAGGGGTGATGTAACGAATGCCATGGACAGAAACTAAAATCTGGCTGATCGACGGAATAAAGCGGAGTAGCGCCAACGAAAAAAGCCCCAGAACAGGCGCGATATCGGTCAGTGAAAGCCCTGTGTTCCACATTAGGATGATGATGAGAGACACGGTCAAGATCGCATAAAATTCGAATGTGGGGCGCGAGAGTTGCCGCATAAAACTTTGGTAACGCTCGATATCCGAGACCTTTTTTGACAGCTTGTCAAATTCGGAGGTAAATACATCTTCTTTAGAAGATAACCGGATCTCTTTAATCAGGCTGAGGCCCTCTTGGAGGGTTTTAAGCCGCGCGGCTTCGATTTGTTGGCGCTTGTCGGCCCAAAGACGAATCCGCAGGCGGCTGAGTTTCTGAAACCCCCAGGCAAGCGGCGCAAGACTTACCACGGCCAGAATGGCAGGGAGGGGCGCCATATTGATCAGCATAACCCCAATCACGAGTATAAAAATACATTCGCGCGTTAAATTGAGTGCGCCGGCATAGCCATACTGGGTGATTAGTTCAACTTCCTTTCCAACATTTTGGATGAGGGTGGATGAATGGCGGCTGGTATAAAATGGCCATGGCTGATGCAGATAAATGTTATAAAGCCGCGTGCTTGTATCAACTTTCAATTTGTTTAAATAGGTCGTTTGATACCACGCGAGCCAGACGCGGTAACATGTTGAGAGAAGAAAAAGTGCATTCATCAACCCCAGGCACATGAAAAAAAGCGTTATATGATCAGGGTTCCCCAGATCATCCAGTAATGGTGCAATTACCTGGTTTCTCATGATTGTATCGGGCGCCGTCATGAGTCCAATGAGTGGCAAGATAAGCCCCAGGCCGATCGATTCAAAAAACGCACCGATCAAAAGAAAACAAACAAGAAGAACCGCGTACTTGCGATGTTCGGAGGACACCATACCCCATAAAATTTTTAATGCATGCATAGAAAGATGTCTTTCATCAAAAATTTAAAGACGGGCATAGTATTGATAGAATGCCTCAGCAAACCGACACCGGGCTTCAAGGCCACGATATTCGGCCCACCGGAACATACCCTCATCCGAGAGGGAGTTTTCTTTCGGCCGTTTTTGTGAGGTAAAGATACTGTCAAAAAGTCTAATTTTTTCCTTGATAACATCTTCGGTGAGTTCCACGTAAAGATTCGGTGTTAAATCACTGCCCGGGTAAAGTTTATGCACATAGGTTGAATTTTCCATGACATAGATAGCCTCGGGGCAGAATTTAAATGTGGGGCGCGTCGCGGCAATCACGGCCTCGTAGACGATCGTATGATCATGGTGGAATGACGGGCCCATGATCATCAAAACATCTGGCTTGACATCTAATATGGCCTGTTCAAAAAATTTAACGAGAAAAGATCGTTCGACTTGATCTAATTTTGATTCTCGGTCAAGAGGTAATTGCTGTCCAAGAACAGTGGGGCGAAGCCATTTTCCACCAAAAGAATCGACAAATTTCTGATATTCGTCCAGTCGTGTTTGGCGCGACACGGGGCCATGATGCATATTGAGATCAGACGCCGTCACAAGACAAAAATGCAAGTCGAGAACATCTTTGTACTTTAACAAATATCCCCCCGCGGCGATCAGACTGTCGTCACTATGCGGTTCTATGATTAAAACTTTTTTCTTGAGTGATGTCATGATGCTGTTTTTTGTTGGGTGTTAGAGTGGGGACGATCTGTTGTTTCTTCCCGGCACGTGTAGTATGTCACAGTTTTTTGAAGGCCGTCCCGAATGGAAACAGTTGGGCGGTATCCGATATCTTTTTCTGCACGCGATATATTTGGAACAGAACGAAAAATATCGCCTGATCGAAAATCATCGTGGATAACAGGCGTTCCCGTATCAAGTAAATCTTTCAAGATACCGGACAGATCATTCAACGTGGTTTCTGTCCCGGTCCCGATATTGTAAACGTGATGCCCCATGAGAGGGGCGCAGGCGGCCAGAATATTTGCCGCGACAACATCGCTCACATCACAAAAGTCACGGCTCGTCTCGCCTGTACCGTGAATTGTGATAGGGTTTTTCTGTATGAGGGTGTTGATCCATTTTGGGATCACGGCAGCGTACGCACCCTGCGGGTCTTGACGGGGGCCATACACGTTAAAGTACCGAAGACCAATCGTATTTAGTCCGTACACTCTTGCAAAAAGATCGGCGTGTTGTTCGTTCATCTGTTTTGACAGGGCATAGGGGGAAAGTGCCTGCCCCGTGACAGACTCTATCTTTGGCAAAGTTTCATCATCGCCATAAACAGCGCTGCTCGAGGCATAAACAATACGGCTCATCCGAGCATGACGTGCGGCAACAAGGAGATTTAGGAATCCATCAACATTTACTTGATGGGTAGTGATCGGATCGATCATACTTTGGGCAACCGACCCCATGGCCGCATGGTGTAAAAGAATATCGATCTTTAGGTGGGTGCCTTTTTCATCCTTGAAATTCATAATTTTTTGGCATTGGTCAGGATCACGAATGTCACCTTCAATGAAGGTAAAATTTTTCCATCGTAGGAGCGTTTGGTTGGCTTTCACATCCTCAAGATTGCGCCGGGATCCTGTACTCAAGTTATCGATGCCGATGACAATTTGGTCAAGGGTTAAGAGCGCATCGAGCAGATGACTCCCGATAAACCCCGCAACCCCCGTAATGAGCCATGTTTTCGGGGAAAAATGAAGCGCGGTGCGTATCGTGTCGAAAGGTCCGTTTGTCATCGCGCCACAATAGATAAATTTTTGTACATCTCCTAGTCCCCAGTCGTTAAAAGGAGCAGAAAAAAAGGTCGCATATGCTTGAGTCAAAATAATAGGCGCGGTATAACAAACAGGAAGAATTATTTATTACGAATAATAAGCGCATGTTTAAAAGAATTCGCAACAAGATCCGTCAGCTCCGTATGCCGCCCAGCGCATCGGTGCGCCATATTTTTTCTGAAACGCCGGGGCGCGCGGTCGACCTTTTGGACAGGGGTGCCGGGCCCGCGGGCAATGATTGGGATCAACTGGTGCATAATATTGCGGATGAGGTTGCGCGCAACCCAGGCGGATTCTTGCGCGAACCGACGATCAGTCGCACGGTGCATCCGGCCCAATACACACTTGCGCAAGAATATTTCAAAGAGCTCTGCTCGGATGAGTTTTTTCGGTCACGGATTTTTTCCCAACTCCATGAACATCCGATGGGGGACCCGTTTTTGTGCCCGTTTTTCCCGTATGCGAGCACAATGACCATGCAGCATGCCTATTACCTCAACATGATATACCATAAGTTTGGCATCTACTTACCTGAAAATCCCGTCCGCCAAGTCGTCGAAATTGGTGCAGGATATGGGAATATGTTCCGGTTGCTGTCCGGCATGGGCTATACTGCATGCTATACGGTGATTGATCTTCCCGCCATGCAGGCGCTTCAGCGGCACTATCTGGAGCATATTTTCCCCCGCGCAACCTGTGAGCGGATTGATTTTTATACAAGCGAGAATGTCGATGGTACGCATATTGATTCTGAATCTCTTATCTTTGGAACGTTTAGCTTAAGCGAAATGCCGCTTGCGACGCGGGTACGACTAGAGCCGCTCTATGCGCGAGCGCGTTATCTTTTCTTTGCCTTTAATAAGGCGTTTGATGGCGTTGATAACGAGGTTTATTTTTCTGATCTTCGTGAAAAGCTCTCATCATTATTTGATATTGATATCATCAAAGATTCGCACCGGCGCGCCTGGTTCTTTTTAGGCACGCGAAAAAAGGATGTATGAATATGAAGGTTGCATTTTATCTTGAGAATGCGACGATTCCGGATGTTGATTTTACGCGGCCTGAACTTGGGAATCCCGGGTGTGGGGGGACCGAGTATCTCTTTGCCACGCTGCCTTATTATTTGATTAAATTTGGACAAAGTGCCTGTACGCCGGTCTTATTTGCAAATGATACGGATCACTTGCCGTTGGGAGTTACTGCGCATCGCGTGGATGACTGCTATGCGGCCTTGCGCGCCGCAAAAGCATCTGGATGCAATATTTTTGTGTATCGTCCAAAGCGCCAAACAGAAATGGATATGTTGGATTTGATGGCCGAACTTCAAATGCCGTCGGTTCTCTGGATCCACGTGATTCCAACCTCGGCCTATATTCGCAAAATCGCAACAAACCCCTATGTCCGGGCATTCGTATGTGTTGAACACGAACAGCACGATACACTTTATGATACGTCGCTTGGTAAAAAATTGACCTATATTGTGAACGGATTTGATGTAGATGGGTTCCGTTCAGATTTGAAAAACATCGAAAAAGATCCAAATTTGGTCGTTCATATCGGAACATTGGTCCCCCAAAAGAATTTTCATTTAGTGGCCCAGGCGTGGCCGCGAATTCTTGCGGCGCATCCCTCCGCGCGTCTGGCTGTCATTGGATCGGGGGATATCTATGGGACAGGCGGCACCTTGGGTCCCTGGGGGCTTGCGGATGAGGCTTATGAACACAAGTATATGATCCCTTATTTATCCGGGACAGACGGGCGACCGCATCCGTCCGTTCAGTTTTTGGGGAAAATGGGCCTTGAGAAAAAACAAATCCTGGCGCGTGCGATCGTGGGTATTCCGAACCCAACAGGGGATAATGAAAATTGCCCCGGAACAAATCTCGAAATGTCGGCGGCGGGGACGGCTGTTGTTTCCGGTGCGCGCTATGGCGCGCTCGATACCGTTCGTCATGGCGTCACAGGGCTCCTCGGGAACGGCCAGGATGATCTTGTTCAAAATGTCGTGCGCTATTTGAAGGATCCCGATTTTGCCCGGGCGTGTGGTCAAAATGGGATCACCTTTGTCAAAGAAAGATACGATTACCAAAACGTTGTGCACGAATGGATTGATCTTTTTGCGCGCATAAAACAAGGGCGTGATCCCGTCCAAAAGGGAGTTAAACCGAATCTGTTCAAACATCAGAAAATCGTGCGGCTTCTGAATAAACCGCTTCAGTTGACGGCAGGACAGATGATCCCTTGGCCTTCTTTCAATGAAATCAAAGAGGTGTTGCATCGGGTCCGCGCAGGGGCAAGAAAGTAATGGATCCGGCGATGTCTCCAATCTATTCAATTTGTATATGCAACTATAATATGGCGGATACGATTGAACGTGCGTTAAGGAGTATTCTTGATCAGTTGGATGATCGCTTTGAAGTTGTTGTGGTGGACGATGGGTCATCCGATGACAGCGTAAAAGTTCTTAAAAAAATGCAAGAGAAATATAGCGCCCTGAAGGTTTTTCCTTTCCTGCGTGATCGTGGCAGAAAATTAGGATTAACGCGGAATGAAAGTATTCGCCAGGCACGCGGACAATATGTTCTTTTACACCTTGATTGTGATGATCTATATGGTCCGTACTTGATCGATTTTGTGAAGGCATTCCACCAAATTGAAAGAGCAATAGGGCGCGATGTTCTTGTGAGTGGCCAGCATATTAATATGGCGCGACGTGATTTTCTGTTGTCTCATGGCCCGTATCGCAACATGTTTCGAGGGGAAGATCGTGACCTATGGGCACGGCTTGCGGCGATCGATGGCTATATCCCCTTTGATCATGTTGATTTTGTTACCCGGTTGCCCAAGCCGCCGTCTCAGAAAACATATAGATCTCTATTATATACCTTTGATCATATTTTGAATGATTTTCGTGCGTCATCCAGTCTCGCGGATTTCTTTCGATACGAATTTAAAAAATGGCCAAAGATGAGCCTGATCCAAAAAATCTTCCGCGCTTTTTGCTTTTTCCCGGCATATCTGGCATCGTTGTTTTCAGAGAAATTATTACCTGCACCAGGTATGGAGAAGCCCGAACAATTTGCGGCGTATCGTGCAGAAAAGCGAGGAACTTTGAGTGAGATCCTGGGGCGCTTGGGCGCAACGCCAAATTGGGCAGAACTGAGCCCAGGTGGTCAAAAAATATTCAACGAAAGAGGTTTATAACATGACATTACGCCGTTTGCCGATGTGTGCGGATTTGATCAATAAGAATTTTTCGGATTATACGCTTCTCGATATTGGGTGCCGCACAATGGCGCTCAAGCCTTTACTGCAGGGGTGCAGAGAATATTTTGGCGCGGATTTGATGCCGGGTCCAAATATATTGCAGTGTAATTTGGAGGAGGGCCTCAAATTTCCAGATCGGTCTTTTGATGTTGTCGTTGCGTTGGATGTCCTCGAGCATCTTGAACATGCGCATCAGGTGTTTCAGGACATGCAACGTGTCGCACGGCGTGCGGTGATCGTTTCTTTACCGAATATGTACTATTGGAAGTTTCGGTATAATTTTTTATTCGGGAAGGGATTGTCCGGGAAGTATGCGTTCCCTGCAGAGCCCATTTTAGATCGGCACCGTTGGGTTTTATCCTATGATGAAGCAACAGATTTCATCGAAAAGAATGCAAACGGAAATCCTGTTGAATCCTTTCGCATTGTGCCTGAGCGCGGGCGAACAAAAGCAATTCTTGAACCTGTTGAAACATATTTGGGTGAAAAATACCCAAACCTTTTTGCCTATGGAAGTTTGTATATGATCCGTCTTGATCAACAGACGCGCGCGGCTTAAGCTTTGGGTGTGCGCCGTATGACACCTGCTCTTGTCACAATTGGCATGACGACCTATAACGCCGCCGAAACTGTTGCGCGGGCGGTGCGGTCTGCCCGGGATCAAAACTACTCTCATGTCGAAATTGTCGTTGTGGATGATGCATCGACAGACACCACATGGGAGATATTAAATACGCTGAAAGAATCGGGCCCTGTTCCACTCACCTTGTTTCGGAATGAAAAGAACGAAGGCGTTGCGGTAACGCGCAATCGTTTAATTGATCAAGCCAGTGGTGATTTCATTGTTTTTTTTGATGATGATGACGAAAGTTTGCCGGACCGGGTGAGTGCTCAAATCGCTGCGATTGAACGCTATGAACAAAATTATGCGCAAGGGGCGCCCGTGATTTGTCACACGGCACGGACTCAAATTTTTCCGGATGGTACGACAACATATATCGGAACAATGGGGTGTGTGGGCGATAATATCCCGGCACCGTCATACCATGATGTTGCGCGGGCAATTTTATTTAACGACCCTGTTCCTGGGGGAAACGGCGCGATGGCGACATGTTCTCAGGCGGCGCGTGTGTCAACCTATCGCGCATGCCGTGGGTTTGATCCCAGTTTTCGTCGGTCCGAAGATACTGAATTTTGTCTTCGCTTGGCACTTGCGGGAGGGCATTTTATTGGCCTTGAAACGCCGTTTGTGCGTCAACATATGACCTCTGCGGCGGATAAGAAAATTCATGATGAACGCGTGTATGCGCTTAAGATATATCAAAAACACGAACCGTTTTTAATTGCCGAAAACCGTGGGCATTTTGATTGTGACTGGCTTGAGATGAAGCATGATTATCTGGAGAGAAAAACGCGATCATTCTTTTGTCGTTTGATGAGGTTGATAATCACTCATCCTGTATTATCAATCCGAAAAATATGCCGGGCGTTACCTAATTACCGTGCAAGTCGTCAGTTACGTACTTTCCACGAACAGGCGAAATCGTCATGATGTCGGATGTTCAAACGCCACGGATTACAATCGGCATCACGTGCTATAACGCAGAAGACTCCATTGAAAGAGCGATTGAGAGCGCGCGGGCGCAAACCTGGCCGAGCGTTGACATCTTGATTGTCGATGACGCATCGACAGATGAATCGGTTACCCGTATTCAACGGGCCATTGAAGGTGACGCGCGATGCGCTCTTATTGTTCATGACAAAAATAAAGGTGTGGCGGGCGCCCGAAATACCCTCATGAACGCCGCGCAAGGTCTATTTATTGCCTTTTTTGATGATGATGACATGAGCGATCCCAGACGACTCGAAAAGCAATATTTACGGTTAGCCATGTACGAGAAAGAGAATGGCGCCTCTCAGGTTGTTTGTTTTACCGGAGTGCGCCGACATTACCCGAATGGTTATGCACCAGTTTTTCAAGCGATTGGGTCAAAAGAAAAAATCCCGAAAGGGCATGATCTGGTGGCTTATCATCTTTATCTTGATCGTGATCCGGCTGTCTTTTACGGGAACGGGACGCCGTGTTTGACATTTATGGCGCGGGTGGAGACATTACGTGCAGTGGGCGGATTTGATGAGAAATTGCGCCGCAATGAAGATGGTGAATTCTGCATTCGTTTGGGGCTTTGTGGCGGACACGCGATTGGATGCCCAGATATTCTCGTCGAACAAGCAGCATCGGGGGGGCATGATAAGCGTCCAGAAATCTCTCTCGAGAGTGATCTTTATATCATTGAAAAATACCGTGATCTTCTCATCAAAGAAGGCCGTTATGATGAGGCAAAATTATGGTCGCGTATGAAATACGCGCATCACGCAGGGAAAAAATTAAGCGCTGCCTTATTATTAGCGAAATTTATTTTCAAACACCCTGTGCGGGCAATAAAGCGTATTTTCTTGCGTGTACCGACGCGTCTTTTACATGAATGGAAATTTTCACGCCTGGCCAGAGTGGCCAAAACATCATGAGAATATTGTTTGTTTGCCGCAGTTTTTCAGGTATCGCAGGCGGTGTTGAACGCATGTCGATTGCACTCATGAATGCGATGGTCGCGCGCGGACATGATGTGCATGTGATGACATGGGACCGCGCAGGCGATCAAGACGCATTTTTTAATATGGACTCGCGCATTTTATGGCATAAGATTTCTGTAGGCGATCCAAATCAAAGAGCCTCTTTTCTAACCCGACTCCATCGTTTAATGGCGGTGCGATCGATGATTAGAAAGATAAACCCGGATGTTGGGATTGGGTTTCAACACGGACCCTTTTTGGCAGCGCGTCTCTATACATGGGGACTTCCTTTTCCAATGATTTGCGCGGAACGTAACGCGCTTGACCGGATGAAATATAACGACCGGATTGAAAATAAGAATTTTGTTTTTCAAACCATGCGCCTTGCGCGCGCGATAACGGTACAGTGTGAAAGTTACCGGGAAACATACCCAAAATTCTTGCGCGCGCGTATTGTGACGATACCCAATCCTGTTTTTCCTGCAAAAAATCAAGCAAATCCGGCGGGGAAACCGGGCGAAAGAAAAATACTTCTGGCCATTGGTCGCTTGGCCTATCAAAAAAACTTTCCTTGTTTAATCCGTGCCTTTGCCCGTATTTCAAGCGAATTTCCCGATTGGGAACTGCATATCGGAGGGAATGGCGAACGCCAAGGCGAGCTAGAGGAGCTTATTCGTACCCTTGATATTTCAAGCAGAGTAAAGCTTTTGGGCGTCTTGGCACCAGACCAGGTAAGCGCCGCCTATCCATCATCGCATCTTTTCTGTTTACCGTCGCGGTGGGAAGGATTCCCGAATGTCTTGGCTGAAGCCATGGCGCATGGCCTCCCCTGTGTTGGATTTTCAGAGTGTCCAGGGGTGCGTGATTTGATTGAACATGATGTTGATGGTGTCTTGGCGCCCGGCATGGATGACGATCAAAGCCTCTCCCATGCGCTTGAAAAATGCATGCGTGATGATGAGGGTCGCGCCCGTTTGGGGCAGGCCGCAAGATTAAAAGTTACTGCATTCGAGCCAGAAAAGATATTTAACACCTGGGAACAGCTTTTTATTCGAGTGGCGGGCAAAAACAAAAAATGAAAGTTGTTTTTGTCATTAAGACACTTGATCATGTGAAAGGCGGGGCAGAACGCGTTCTTTGCGTCGTGGCGTCTGAACTTGCAAGACGCGGGCATGATGTGCATATCGTGTCGTTTGATATCCCGGGGGGACGTCCTGTTTATCCCCTTGATTCAGGTGTTTCCGCGTGGCGATTGGGGCAAAAAGATCCACGTCAAAAAACAACAATCATCGATTTTTTTCGCCGTATGTGGGGGTTCCGTCGGCACATGAAAATCTTAAATCCAGATATTGCGGTTGGGTTTATGGACAGTGCCTATGTTCCGCTTGTCTTTGGAACGCTGGATCAAAAGATCCCGATTATTGCGAGTGAACATATTGTGCCGCGGCACTATCAAAATAAAAAAATAGAATTTTTCCTTTTGCTGATGGCAGCGTTCCGTGCAAATCGAATGACCGTTGTGACGAGCCAAGTTAAAAAATTGTTTCCTATGTGGATACAGCATAAAATTATCCCGATGAAAAATCCTGTTTTCTTTCCGGCGGATCACAAGACGCCAAAAAAAGAAACGACAGAAAAAATTATTCTTCACATCGGCCGATTTGACCCCCAGAAAGATCACACCACGTTAATTGCGGCCTTTGCGTTATGCGCGCCACAGTTTCCGGATTGGAATTTGCATTTGATTGGCGATGGTCCGTTACGCGAGGAGATACACGCGCAAATCAATGCATGTGGCCTTGGAAACCGTGTAAAATGGACACCTCAAACAGACGATGTCTCAACCGTGTATCGCGCGGCGGATATTTTTGCGTTCCCCTCTCTTTATGAAAGTTTTGGTTTGGTCGTGGCTGAAGCTTTGGCCCACGGCGTGCCCGTTCTTGCCTTTGCGGATTGTCCGGGGGTCAATATCTTAATTCAAGATGGAGAAAACGGATTGCTTGTCAGGGGGCAGGACCGCGTCCAGACCTTTGCCGATGGGCTTATGCGTTTGATGAATGACGCGGATTTGCGCGTGCGGTTTTCTCGACAGGGGCCGTCGAGCGTCGCAAGCTATGCGGCGTCGCCCGTGGTCGATGCGTGGGAAGAATTACTGGCATTTGCCGTTCGCGCAACGCCGAAATAACCGCAATACCAATCAATAAATTTTGGAATTCCGATATGAATGGGGGTGGTGGGTTGGTATCCGGTCACACGCGTCGTTTCGGTGATATCCGCATAGGTTTCATACACATCACCCGGTTGCATGGGTTGAAGGTCAAGCACCGCCTTGCGACCCAGCGCCTTTTCAATTTCATGGATAAAATCGAGGAGTTTTTCGCTTTTGTTGTTCCCGATGTTGAGGACGCGGTGCGGTGGATGGGCATCCGCGGAGATGGGAGGATGATCAAGAGCACCCAAAATACCCGTCACAATATCATCGATAAAGGTAAAATCACGCCGCATATTCCCCTGATTAAAGACAGGGAGTTTTTCGCCGGCCAGAATGGCACGGGTAAAGATAAAGGGCGCCATATCGGGCCGTCCCCACGGACCATAAACGGTAAAGAACCGCAATCCCGTTTGCGGAATCCCATATAAATGGGCATAGGTATAACTCATCAGTTCATCGCTGCGCTTGGTCGCGGCATAAAGGGAGAGCGGCGTCGTCACAGGGTCATCCACAGAAAATGGTTGCTTGGTATTGGCACCATAAACAGACGATGAACTCGCATAGACCAGATGTTCAAACCCCGGCGTATGACGGCACATTTCAAGAACGGTTAAATGCCCCAGCACATTTGTCATCACATATTCATAGGGGTTTTGTAACGAATAACGCACGCCGGGCTGCGCCGCCAAATGAATAACGCGCAGGAAAGGGCCGTGTGACGACCATAGTTTTTCCATGAAGGCGCGGTCGGTGATATCGCCCTGGATAAAGGTAAAGCTGCCGCCGGTTGTTGACGCCGTGTGCGCATGGCCACGGACGGCTGCGATCCGTGCTTGCTTTAATGTGACATCATAATAGGGGCTCAAATTATCAACACCCATGACCTGTTCGCCGCGGGCCACAAGCGCCCGCGCAACATGGGATCCAATAAATCCCGCCGCACCGGTGAGAAGAATAGGGGGCATATTAGAGAGCCTGTTAGCGTAGAAGGTGAAGCGTGAGTCCCTCATCCGATGTCATGGAGAAGCCATTTAATCCAATATTATGGGCCAAGGCCGTGATTTGGTGTGGTAATGGCTTGACTGAGTACATGACAGGGAAAGCATCACCTTTTCTAATTGATACAGAGGAAGAAGTGGAACCGTTAAACCGGATACTCATATCTTTTCGTGCGACAACATTGTGGTGCGGGACCACATTTATTCCTGTGCGTGTTTCACGATAAAAATAATCTGCAACATTATGGCTGTTTACCTCGTTGATCGCGGCGCGCTCAAACGCTTGTCCGATACAATTCAAAACAAATTGATCAAACATGGGATGATTATAGGACTCTTGCACCTGCCAAGGGTCCTGGCAGGAATCGTATCCCAAAACAATGTTTCCGCCATTTCCGGCAAGGCGTTTAAATTTGCTAAGCGCAACAAGAATTTGCGTTTCTGGGAACTTTTCATCTGATTTTTGTGAAACGTTTGACAAAAGGCTTCCTGTACTAATCACGGTTGTATGCCGCATAGGCTGCAAAAGAGGGGCAGCTTCTTGAAAATCTGTGACGAGTGAGGTTACGCGAATATTTCTTTCTGCTTGGGCGAAAATATCCCGTAACGATTTCTCACCATTTGTACAGAACTCCCCTTCTACATCGATTAAGACGACGTGAGAAAGATTGGGAAGGTGAGGAAATAAAACAGTTTCTTTGATTTTAGGACCTGGGCCCACAATCACCAGACGCTGCGTTGCCGAAAGTTCATGTCCAATCCGGGGTGCCTGACTCGATAGAAAAGAGATCTCTCCTCTATGTAGATAATAGCCCTCATGTTCACCGTAAAATTTTGAAACAATTTCTGCACCCTGCCCAAAATATCCGTAATGCCCAAGATGGCCACTCCCATCGTGGTTGAATAAAAGACGCAGCGCGCTAACAGCCGCTTGTTGTGGGGTTATAGACTCTGTTGGGAATCTCATCTGAAGGGCGGGGATAGCGCTCATGCTTTTGCCCTCCGCTGGTGGATGGGGGACGAACGATTCCAAATATCATCAAATTGCAGTCGATAAGCGGCTGATATTTCTGGATACATCATGCAGATAATACGTGGCTCGGCACCAAAAAGGAGAATTGCGGTTTTCGTTCCATAGACGTAGAAGGGAACAGAGGCGAAAAGATCTTGGGGCATCCACCGATATTTCGCGTAGGCCGATGCAGGGGTGAAATCATCGCCATTACGAATAAGAATTCTGTACGTCACATCTTTTAAAAGCTTCATGCGATCGATATGCGTATCTTTAAACGCACCCAACCATTTAACAAAATCCCGTTCATCGACATTGCTGACGACGACTTCGCCGGGGTTTTCTTTGAGCGTCTCATACACATCGTCATAAAAATCATGGAAACCTTTTTGACCGGTGAAGGTTTGGATATCAAGCGCACGCAGGCGGACACCGTAATCCCCCAGAAACTCAACCCCGGATTTTTCAAGAACGCGCTGGATCGCATGAATCGTATCCTCACGCGGATGGGTCACACCTTTTTCAATCGTGCCGATTGTGGTCGCAGAGATCCCCGTCCGGTCCGCAAGTTCGGACTGGTTCCAATTCAAAAGGCCGCGGGCGGCCCGGATCTGTGCGGTCGTGATGGTCATACAGACTTCATTTATATCAGGTTTAACTTGGGAAAAAACCAAGTTTTATATAATCCATAATCCGCGTTGATGCAAGGGAAATTTACAAAAAGTAAAAATGATAGGAATATTAGGAAAAAACAATTCAAAAATAAGGGCGATCGACCTTATTTTGAGCCCCGAAGGCAGGACTCAATGCCTAATACCGCGCGTTTGCGGTCGGATCCCCAGCCGTAATTTTCGATGATTCCCGATTGTTGAATCACACGGTGGCAGGGAATCAAAAGAGAGATCGGGTTGCTGCCCACCGCCGTGCCGACTGCGCGTGCAGCACGTGGGCGGCCAATCGCGCGCGCCACATCTTGATAAGAAACGGTGCACCCCACCGGAATCCGCAGCAAGGCCCGCCATACCATCAATTGAAAATTGCTGCCGTGAATATCAAGGGGCAGAGGCACGGGGTGCGATGTGTGCCCAAGCCACCGGGCGTTGACCAGAGAGGCTGTGCGCGCCGTCTGTTCGGAATCAGGAATCATTGTCGCTGCTGGGAAATATCTAGCGAGACGTGTGGTGGCATCAGGACTGGCCTGGTCGGCACGAAATCCCATGTAACAAATTCCGCGAGAGGTTTCCGCGATCAATAAATCCCCTAAACACGTGGGGTGCCAACCATAATGAATGACCATCCCCGCGCCACGCTGTTGAACATCGCGCGGTAAAATCGCCTCATTGATGGTAAAAAGATCGTATAAACGTGCACTGCTCGATAGGTCCAAAAGACCGCTTGTATCGGTTACAGAGACCCCCGACGAGAGTAAATCCCGCGCTGTGCGCAGTGTTAAATAAGAGAGGAATTGCTTGGGCGTAATCCCTACATGTGCCTTAAATATTTTGTGAAAATGCGTCGGGTCGTATCCGGCGTGTTCGGCGAGTTCCTCAAGTTGTAGACGATGCCCTGGGTTCGTCACGATCTCATCAATGATCCGGGCCAGAACATCGGATGCCGGAGTGCTGAGGTCGGCCGAGGTGCGTGTGGAACGCCCGTGAGAGAGAGAATTTGAGGATATCATCTTGAAAGACTGCCACGTTAGGGACAAAGGATGCAATCCGGATTCTTGCGGAGGGGGTGATCTATCCCTTGGGTGTTGCCGTGTTGCCTTTACGGGCTTCCATGATATCAGAGGGTTGATTGAATAACACTTGCGGCGAGACCGTTAGGGTACACGGGATTTTTTGTGCCGCCATCCATTGGCAGATATCTTCCGCTACTGCGACTGATTGCGCAGGCATCGTCGACTGTAAGGCGTATGCCCCTGCCTTTTTTGCTGTCCCAGATGATGGATTTGTTATCATCGAAATGGGAATAGAGAGATCGCTGTATTGGCGCAAGATATTAGCCACACGTAAGCGAACTAATTGAGCCATGAGTAATGAACGGTATGTTGTCCCGTAATCGATGGCAATCGGCTCTGGTTCCGTGGAACGTGGGGTATTTTTTTCTAAACGTCGTATGATCACCGGAATCTCTGTTCCTTGTTCCAATTGAATATTTTGATCCGGAACGAGTTTGCCGTCATAGCCAATTTTGATCAAACGTGGTGTAGGTTGACGTAGGTTTGTTCCCGCTAAATCTTCCGATCGAATTCTGGCGAGATATTCTCCGGGTGGAATTTTTCCTAAAACATAATAGCCATCAAAAGCTGACAAGGTTGAAACCGCAATATTCCCCACGGGATCAATGAGGTCGATGTGAAGACCGCCGGCTGCTTGACGGGGAGCTCCAAAAAACGGACCTTCGGCAGTCATAATCGTTCCGTCAACTTCACCGGATAAATGGACGGGGAAATCGAGTGATACGGGTTTTCCTGGGCGCGAATAGATCGATGCGCCCTCATACCCAACAACGTAATAGGGATCTGGTAATGTCGCACGGTCGACCATGATATCGGTCACTTGGTATTCGGGGAGATCAGTAATGATGGCAACCCCGGTTTCATCTGTTTTCGCTGAACGCGAGACTTGTACCGAAATAACTTTTACATCCGAAAGAGGTTCGTCTTTCCCATCAAAAATATTATTTCCGTTCTGGTCAAAAAATACAAATGCGCGCAGAGCGCCGGAATTGACACTCGCGGTGTTTGTTAAATAAACATCTTTCCCTTTGGGGTCATAAAGCGCGCCTAAATTCACACTGACAGTTGCGCGCAAGTCATGTTCGCTATTGTATGAAAGACGGGGTGTGACTGTATATTTTGGTGTCCGCCAGTTGGATGAGATCGCGCCTTCCAGCCGTGTTGGATTTTCAAGCGTGACTTCACCACGGATTGTCGCGGTATCGGTCACATTTCGTTCGGCATCCAAGAGCAATCGGTTCCATTTGAATTCGGGGCTTAATTCATATTGTACATCGCTGCGTAGGCGCGTTCCTGCAATCTGTGTCCGCGCCGATAAAGACCCCAGATATTCTTCGGTGGTTATGGATTCAGTTTCGCTTCGGGTGTATTGCAAAGACTCACCGATCGAAACACCTCTAAAACGCGTATTTAAAGAAAGTCGTGTTGATAGATCGGCATTCTCTTCATAATCACCGCTATAACTCGTATCAAAATGATACGAGATTTTTTGATCAAGGAATGTGGCTATGGGGCCGCGCAGACCAATTCTGGT
>CAZSIB010000002.1:24916-42474 GCA_964607245.1 uncultured Pseudobdellovibrionaceae bacterium
ACCTGTCTCCCGATATGTCGTCGGATCCGTCGGGGTTATAGTTTGGGGTACGTAACGTCGCGCTTCCAAAAAAATCATGCCCAGAAAACTGTCGCCGTACAATGGTCCGGAACGCGCCTTCTGCGGCGTCGTCTGCTAATAGATCAAAGTTCCACAAACTACGCCCAGACCGGAGGGCGGTGCCGATATTTGCAAATAATTTCTGTGTTCCATTGGCTTGAACGGTTTCCAAGCCTGCATTGACAGACAGGCCGTCATGAATACCGCGGTGATACGTGACAACCATTTGCGGCGTATTCTTATCGACATCTCGCGAAGGATCATCGGTAAATGTTTGCGTTTCCGCCAAAGATAAGGAGATATCGTATAAATGGTTGTCCTTACCGACATCTGTGATGTCAATGGGCAAAGTTAACTCTTCCTCGCGGACCTCTCCTTGCGGGCCATAGAACACCAGACGAAAATTATTATCTCCGGCATAAAGATCAACATTTTCGAAACGATATCGCCCATCATTCCCAACGCTTTGGAATCCAATCAAAGTATCCTCTTCATAGAGCTCAACATCCCAATCCGGAGGAATGTCCCCTTCAAATGTCCGCGAGGTCTGTCCGGAAATCATCTCGTCTTTGTTATTTGTGATCCGTACCCCAAGACCCGGCCCGACATAGCCCGCCATATCTAATCCACGGGGTGTGAGATCCCCAAACTCAACGCGACTTGCGCGAAAGGGCCCCATCATGTCGCCGGTTTCGTGTTCGCGTTCCATGGTAAATCGAAAATTATTCAAGCCGCCATCGTTGCTGAGTGTACTGAAGGTCCGTGTCGTCATGCCCAAAAGATCGCCGGCCGTATCAAGTCGCATCGTGCGCCGGATTTCTGCCGCGTCGCCAGGCCTTTTTGTCAGATCATGGGTAATGCGCGCATTCGCGCGCGGGACGGTGGCCATCTGGTACGGTTGATCCATACGGGGCAATTTGGGATCATGATCTTTTTTATCAAGAGGAGGGGTCTCTTTTCGGCGTTTTAATTTATCCTCCAAGGGGAAAGGAAGGTCCGCGGCAAGGTCGATAAGCAAAGAATCCTAGATGAATTCGGAATCAATCTTCATCCATTTGTTGATGGTCGGTGCGAGAACATAAATCTCGCCGTCTTGTGTGAACCACTCGTCTCGCGTAACGGGGAATTCTTGTCCACGCGAAAGAACGACGCCTTTTTCCAAATCAAGATCAAAACGTAAATTCTCGCGGATATACCAACCTTGTGCAGAATTATTCTGAAAATCAATTTGGATCGGGAAAGCAAGTGACCCAAATAACCCGCCAAGCGAAAGATAAATATTCGGCCCGCGGCGCAGAGCGCTCACTTGGCCATCAATCAAAATATTTCCCCGAATACGGGGTTGCAAGAAGAGAACTTCGTTCTCGGGGACATAGCGCAAGGGGTCCTGTGGGACGATACCCGGCATCTTTTGCTCCATACGGGACACAAAATTATGCGCAAGAGATAAAAGCGCTGGACGCGACAGAGTTGCTGCCACCGCGGATGATTCGAGGGCAAGAAGAATAACCACTCCCAAAAAGAGGGGGAGTAAGAATGGAGACCAGAAATTTTTCACGTGGCCATGGGTGCAAGAAAAAGGCCAAGTAAACGCAGCTATAAAAAGAAATAAAGACATACACGCATAGCGCGATAAATAAATTCCTTAAAACCTAAAATTGAATTTAAATAATTATAAATTTATACATGAGAGTCTGAATGTAAGGTGCAAGTTTATCTTGCGGCCGATGAAAAGACTGAATACAATTGTAACCACCTTGAAGGACCTCAAGGCATCAAAATTGAAGGAGATCAATATGTTAAAATTTAATGCACGGGCGTTTGCCGTGACTTCTGCCGCTGGCGTCGCCCTTGTTATTGGCTTTGGGGCCCAAGCACAGACAAACGTTACCGGTCATGTGAATCTGACCGTCAATAACGCAATCAGTATTACCGAATCAACACCGATGGAGTTTGGAACTTTCTTGGTGGTCAAGGATACAGCAGGTGCCAACACGGCAACCCTGACCATGGCCTCAAACGGTACCGCAACGCCCTCAAACAACGCCCCGGCAACATTTACATCGGTCAGTGCGGTCCTACCAGCCGCCCGTTCGCAGGGTATATTTAGTATCACAGGGGCGGCCGCCAGCACCGTCATTAACGTTGCGACATCGGGTTTGAACGACCTGAACTGCGCTTTATGTTCTAGTTCGGATGATATTCTGTTGACATCTGTTACCCCCGCTACGGCGACCGTGACAACAGATGGTAGTGGTGATGCGACAATTAACGTGGGTGCTGTTTTAACAACAAAAACAGGTGCGACCCAATATCAAGATGGGGCCTATGTCGGGACCTATACGCTGACTGTGAACTACTAATTATTTCTCCTTTTAAATAGAATAGACGACAAAGGGGCGGAGTTATCCGTCCCTTTGTTTTTGATCTTTTCTCCTCTATAATTCCACAGGAGCGGTGCGGAGTTATTGCGATGATGAAATCCAAAGACAATACGCGCGTTTTTTTAAAGCATCCGGTCGCCTTTTTTTTGACGATGGTGGTGGCGGGCTTGTTGTCGGGAATGTCGACTTGTTTTGCTCAAACAATCACCCCGGTCGACGAATTTTCTTTTGGTAGTTTCGCGATCAAGGACAATACGGCGCGGCATATGTTGCGTGTCTCTCGTACCGGTGGTGTCACGGCCGATCCTGAATTTATTATCTTTTCTGGTCCTACGCCCGCCGAATATAACCTATCTGGATTTCCAGCATTTACGCCTCTGAACGTTACAATTCCGGATTCGACGGTAACATCCGGCGGAGGTGGGGCGGGATTTACGCTTGAATCGTTTACCCCCACGCCCAGCCTGACAACCGATGGATCCGGGAATGCCACCTTGCTTATTGGAGCAAGTTTGTATACCTCTGGGAACAGTGCTCTTTATGTCGATGGCGCGTTTTCGGGGACCATCGATATCACCATTACATACTAGGAAAATAAGAAAGATGATCAAACAATTTGCAGTTGTTTCATTCTGTTTTATTCTGCTGATGGTACCGCATCTCGCGCAAGCGAATGTGATGGTCAGTCCCATCTATGTTATTTTTGACAACCGGATGCGCAGTGCCGAAGTGACGTTACTCAACACTTCGGATGAAACGAACGTGTACCGTCTTTCTTGGGCGTATAACCGCCAAAAAGAGGACGGAAGTTATGAGTCGTTGAAAGAGCCCTTACCCGGTACGCCGGATTTGGCCAGTATGATCCGGTTTTCTCCACGACAAATTACGATTCCTCCCCAAGGCCGTCAAAGCGTGCGGCTTCATCTGCAACGCCCCAGCGATTTGCCAGATGGTGAATATCGGATCCACTTAACTTTCCAACAGCTTCCCAAAGAAACGCCGCTGCCGCGCCATGAAGGGCCTGGGATCACCATGGGCATGCGTGTGGCAATTGGCGTGTCGATCCCGGTTGTTGTGCGTCAAGGTGAATATGACGCCCAAGCTAAAATTGTTGACGCCCGTTTTGTTCCTCCGGCCAAGGAAGAGGGGATAAATAACCCGGCCTTGATGGTCAAGGTGGCGCGGACGGGTAAACACGGCACCTATGGGCGTTTGCGGGTATTTTGGAATAATGGCGAAAAGCAGGAAGAAGTGGGGCTGCTCAATAATTTTGCGGTCTATGCCGAGAACTCGGCGCGGAGCGCCAAAGTCCCCATGAATACCCGCTCGATCCCTTCGGGGACATTGCATTTGATTTACGAGGGAGACGGCCCCCAGCGGGGTAAAATCTTTGCAGAACAAGAGATTAAGATCGGGAAATAACCCAGTCTCGAGAGAATACTTTTGCGCCCCACGCCGACCTTCAAAAAATGGACTGGATCGCTCGTCCCATTTTTTTTAGCGCTAATTAAAAATCCTTTTCGATCAAAGCGATATTGACCTCGCTCTCAAACGGACCGTATCATAATAATGGGCAATCCTGCCCATTCTAATGACTCTAAATGAATCACGTTCGAAAACGACAATTTTTTCGGACGCCGCGAACACGTTGGCGCGGCGAATGGTTACTATTGTGTGCGTTTTTGACTGTTTTTCCATTTATTTTGGTTGGGTGTGGCGCATCGCCGCCGCGTACGTCCGGCGCGAATCATCCCCCCGACGTGATTCGTTCTGAAGGCGATTCGTCACAAAATATCCTGACCATTGACCCTCTTTTACCCCCGGATGGGGATGTGCGTCCGCCGCGCGCCGGAGAAACGGGCCGCCCGCGGAATGAGCAAGGCCTTCCCATCCTTGAGGCCAAGGGCCTAAATGTTGAAAAAATGTTTTCAGAGGATATTAAAGACCCCGTCGAACGGATCAAACGGCTTGAAAATACGGTGCTTGAAATGCGGCGTGATTTTGATTCGGTCATTCCGGCGATCAATCGGCTTTTGGCGATCGAGGCGGATATTCAGGAACTGACAACCCAACTCCAAGCCTTATTGAACGAAGAAGGGAAAGGGGCCGATCAGTCAGGAGATCATCTGCCCCTTGATTCGATTGCGCCTCTCGATGCTTTGGAGATTTCTCCGCCCCCGGCATCCGACCCAACGGGGGATGTGATCAAACAACTAAAATCGAACGCGCCAAAGAGCATTGACCCCCTGAACCCGGATATCTTGGGCGAATCCGTGCCTGAGGTCAGTATAAAACCGAAAAAATTGACTTCGGTTGTTATTCCCCCGGCCCGTCCGAAAGAACTCTCAAAAGGAGAAATAAAATTACCTTCGTCGGAAACCCCGGGAGCCCCTCTTGCGGATCAGACACTCGGGCTTTCATCCATTCGCTTGGGGCACCATCAGGACAAGTTGCGTTTGGTTATAGATGTCCCACGTGAGATTGCGTTTACCGCAGATCTGGATCATCAGAAACATCTTCTTGTGATTGAACTGCCGGGGGTTGTGGTGGATCCCGCGCGGCAAGATGTGCCCTCAAGCGCCCTTGTCAAAAACATGGCTCTCGAAACGGTGAAAGGTCAGAAAAATAATAGCCGGGCGGTTTTTGAACTTAAATCCAATACAAAAATCCTCATGTCGACCCTGATGCCGCCCAGCGGTGATAAAACAAGCTGGGGATTGGTGATGGATCTGGATTCACCTAAAGAAAAAGGCCAATAAAAAGCCTCCGCTTCCATGGATGACTCTCTCGCATCGTTGCTCTCTGCACTAGAACATCAATCTCCAGATGAGATTCCGGTAGCGCGGATCGCACTTTTGCTGGGGGCCCGGCGTTTGCCGCCTTGTGATCTTACCCCCTATCTAGATCGGTTGGAGGCACTTGGTCCCCGTGTGCGTGTGCGGCGTGCCGCGCACGCGACGGAAGACGATCTGATCGCAGATCACGCGGCGCTCTGCTATGTGCTGGTGACCGAGGATGGCTATCACGGCGACACAGAAACCTATCATGATTTGCAAAACGCGAACCTCGTGTGCGTGATGGATCGCCGATGTGGGTTGCCCATCACGCTTGGGCTTCTTTATTACCACGCGGCGCGCGCGGCGGGGATGGCGGTTGAAGGGGTCAATTTTCCCGGGCATTTTCTTCTCCGCCTGGGGGCGGGATCACACACCTGTATCATCGATCCGTTTCATCAGGGGCGTGTGATGGCGGCTCCGGATTTGCGTGATCTTGCCAAAAAAATACATGGGCCGCAGGCCGAGTTGTCGGCGTCCTATTACCAAACGCTTTCCCCGCGTGATATGCTGATCCGTCTCGAAAATAACGTCAAGCGTCGCCAGATTGAAATGGGGGATGATCACGCGGCGCTCCGCACTCTTGAAACCATGCGCCAGATTGACCCGAGAGAACCGCGCGTGTGGTTGGATGCCGGGGTTCTTTATGCGCGCATTGGACAGATCGGCCTCGCACGCGAAAACCTCGGCGCGTATATCGCGCATTTTCCAGCCGGGCACATCAATCGGCGCGAGGCCGAGGCGTTGCTCCGGACGCTTGAATGAATGAAGACACACAAGGGACGTTGGTGCAGCCTAAGCAAACTAGAGAGTCAATCGTCTACCCCATTAATTTGCTTTTTTCTCGGTCTCATACGGTTTGGGACTGCATTTCATTGCGGGGGCGGTGCCGCCGCTTGAGAATTTGATGCTGCTGGCATTTGCTTTGACATCAAAATAGCAGCCGGGGTTTAAACAACGATAGGTCCAGTACAGCGTCCCTTTTTCTTGGTCAAAAGCGTCTTTATCGGCCTTGCTACCGGCATAGGCGACAACCAGACCCGTCGGGACAGCCGGCATGTCTTTACAACTTTTTCCCTCGGAACTTCCTAGTTTACAAATTTTGCCGTCCTCGAGTGCGCCACCGGTTTTCGGATCATAGGCGCAGAAATTTGGATGGACAAAGCTGAAATATTTTTTCGCGTCTTCATCGCTGCCGTACCGTTTTTTACCCGTACCCACCAGATCACTTGATGATTTCATGCCGTCTTCATACCGGGATGAAGGGACAACGCCTTCGCAGGTGGGGGTTCCGGTTGATCCGCGCACATCCTTGCTGGACGCCGCATTGGTCCGGTGCTGATCAAGGGCCGACATCAGGAATCCACCATTGTCACCGGAATTATCAACGACTGCGCATTTAATTTTTTCCCAGGCATTCCATAGTCGGGCGCAGTCACCACTTCCGCCGCTGGCGCTCACTTCCATGCCTGAACCAATTGAGGGTTCTTTGAATGAGTCTTTGATGTAATTGGTAAAAGAGCTGCCGATCGTGGCGTCAATCGCATCGTCAACATCCGATGGGTTATCCCCTGTGTCTGTAAATATACTTCCCCCACTCGTAATTTGTTTCACGTGGGCGTCAAAACACGACAGGGCCAGAACGCTTGCGGGTTTGGTGATCACGGTATTATTCACCTGAACCTCACGCATCGCTTCCATCCATCCCTTTTCACGCAAGGTTTGGTAATAATTGGGATCGCAAACGGGGAGGGCCGGATAGGCGTTGGAGCCACCATCGGCCGCAAACGTGCCTGGCATCGATGCGGCCAGCAAAATACCAGTCCCGAAAACCAGATGAAAAACGGAATACAGACGTGTCGTGAACATCGTTCTAACCTTTTGCAGATTTTGCGGGGTTCTGCCCCGCCACAATGGTTTATGATACCCGATTTTCGGGCGAAAAGCCATGGTTGGATCGGCTTCTTGGTTCAGATATCATCCAAGTCGATCGAAAGGACTGAGATATTGATGTTGTAAGACACATCGCCTTCCTCGTCATCCTTATAGACCGTCCCCATATATTCCCCGTCAACCAGAACTTCTGCCGAATCGTCGGCCTTGGGTCGGGATTTCAGTGAAATTTTATTGCTGATGCGGGTTTGTAAAAATTTTTCAAGCTTTTGGAGCTCGGCGGTGTCGAATTTCATGCGGCGGTTTTCCTTTCGATGAAAAAGGGTTGGTTAAAAATGCCGGTCAGACCCGGCACGGGGGGAATCGCCTGGATCGTTCCGTCTCGATGGCCTGATTTGACCATAGCTTCGACCACACGGCAAAGGGGTTTTCTGTTTTTATACTGTTTTGGGTCAACAACCTGGTGGAAAACAAGCTCCAAAATACACCCGCGGCCCGAAAGAAACCGCATCAGATGGGTGACAAGCGGGGTATCGTCATCAAACGCCCAGGTATAGGCGCGTGCGTCGTCTATCCCTTGTGGGTGGGTCTTTGGGATAATCCGTAACGAAAAGGGCTGAACCATCAATAATCCGCCGGTCAGGTGGTGATCATGGGCGAGCGCGAAGAGCGAGGATTTAAACGGCAAAATTTCGGCGCCGTTATTCGTTGTCCCTTCAGGGAATAAAATGATCGATTTTCCGGCCTTGAGATAGGCTTGTAACGAATTTCGCCCTTGGACGGCATCGCGCCGCGCACGCGAGATATAGGCTGTTTGTTGGAGGTTTGAAAGAAATCCAAAGACAGGCCATGTAGCAACGTCGTTTTTGGCGACAAAAGACGCCTCGATTTTACTGCCCATCACCATGATATCCAAATACGACACATGGTTGCTGATAAACATGACCGGTGTGGTGGTGGAGGAGGGGGTGCCAACGATTCGGACCTTCATCCCAAAAATCTTGCATAACCCCCAATGCCAGGCACGCGGGACCTTGTACGCCCAACGGCCGCGATGGACCATCAAGACCAGCATTTGAGAAAGAACGAGGGGGATCGACCATAAGGCGAACAAAAGCACGCGCATATAGGCTTTAGCCTTGCGCATTATTATTCGTCCTCGCCACCAGCGACTTTTTTCAGGGCGCGATTGGGTAGGCTTGATCCCGTGACCATCAAATCATAATGCTTCACGTATTTTTCAGTGATCATATAGGTCGGCATGACGATGCACACATCGACGGTATTGAATTGATGATCGATCACGGCACCGTCGCCCACCATGGCACCCGCGCGAATATAGCCCTTGATCAGGGGAGGTAACTTCATAAACACATGGCGCGCATCGATCTGGTCGCGGGGCAGCATATTCATATCGACATAGCGGGACGCGACGGCGCGGGGCCGCAGTTCCGCCGGGGCCAAATGATTGTGATACAAAAGCGAAAGTTCGTGTTTTAACGCCTGTGGGTCTGTGCCATGAAGGGAGGCGCAACCGAACATCAAATCGATCTGGTGCTCGGAAATATAATGGGCGATCCCTGACCATAAAAGTTGCAGGACAGACATCGTGCGATAGGGTTCCAGAACGCATGACCGCCCCATTTCCAGCATATTGTTGCTCGAGGTCGTGAGCGGGGCAATATCGTATTCGTCACTCGTATAAAAGCGTCCTGCACGTTTGGCGGCGTTCGCGTTCAATAAGCGGTACGTGCCGACAACGCCCAGATTTTGGTCCTTTGCGTTCGGGTCAATGACAATCAGGTGCGCGGTGAAATCGTCGAAATAGTCGCGGTCAAGACCGGACTTTTCCATCTCGGCATCGGCTTTGGCGCCAAATTCGCGGTAAAAAACCTCATAACGCAGGCGCTGGGCCGCCTCAATCTCGGCGGGCGTCTCGGCCAGGCGAACATGAATGCCCCGGGTGTTATCGTTTGTTTCTTTAACTGTGGTCATAATTTCCTATTCCCCAATCCCCGCCGCCGCTGCAACGTTATGCTAGCGGATTTCTTCGCCCTCGCAAGGACAAACCGCTGGAATTTTTCAGGAGCACACTGTACTCTGAAGATCCAAGAGGAGTCAACAAAAATATGGAAATGATTTTAGGTCCGCACATTCTTATTTCGTTTGTGACGCTGGTTCTACTCGAGATTGTATTGGGTGTTGATAATCTGATCCTGATTTCAATCCTCACCGATAAATTACCGAAAGAGCAGCAACCGATCGCCCGGAAAGTCGGGATTTTGGCGGCGGTCGTGACGCGCCTGTTACTCTTGTCACTTATTTTTATGATGTCGCATTTGACGGCCACACTTTTTACGGCCTTCGATATGGCATTTTCCTGGCGGGAAATCCTGTTGATCGTGGGAGGGCTGTTCCTCCTCGCGAAAGCAACACTCGAAATTCACCACAAGATCGAAGGTGCGGGCGAGGGGCATAGCGGCCCCCACCATTACGCATCGATGGGGGTTGTGATTGGCCAGATTGTCTTGATGGACGTGGTGTTCTCGTTCGATAGTGTCCTGACTGCTGTGGGAATCGCCGATCACCTTGAGGTCATGATTGCCGCAATCCTTGTGTCTGTTGTCTTTATGTTGATTGCGATGGAGGCGGTGAACGGCTTTATCGTCAAACACCCAACGGTCAAAGTATTGGCTCTGTCCTATATGATGCTGATTGGGTTGGCGCTGGTGGGCGAGGGGTTCCATCAGGAAATTCCGAAAGGATATCTCTATTTCGCCATGGCGTTCAGTTTTGGGGTCGAGGTGATCAATATGATCATTCGCTCGCGTGCCGCGCGCATCGGGGCTGCTCACCGGGCCGAACATCGTAAATCTGTTTGAATAAATAGGCACAGACTGTCGTCCCAGCCCCCGGGTCGCGCGGGAGCGCGCGCCCGAGGATAAGCTCCGGCTGGGACCTCCTGACGTCTGTGGATTCCGGCCTTCGCCGAAATGGTGTAGGTATAAGTGCCTATATTAATAAATATTTCACATATTTTTTATAAGATGAGGGGGTAAAACCGATTACACACAGGGCATAAATGGTCGATCACCCAGTTTATACGCGCAATGACGGGACGCAATTTACAGGATTGCGGGACCATACGGGCGCGACCCCCCTGATGACTGACCGGAAATATGACGGGATTGCCGCTGAACTGGCGAAACCGGAAAACCGCGCAGGTGCAAAAGTCGTCGAGGATATGGTCAAGGCCGAGGCCGAGGCGAAAAAAAACAGTAAGCCTTTCAGCTATGATAAATTCTTGTCAGGTTCCCCGAATGGCGCGGAAGGCCGCGCGTTTCTCGCAAAAATGCAAAATGAGTATAGCGCCGAGGCAGGAAATATCGCCGATGTCGCCGCCGACAAGCGTAAACCACCAGAACAACAGGCCGGCAGACAACGTGCTGTAAGTATCGAAGGGCGCCCCACCTTACCCCAAAACGTCGCGGCTGCTGAACGGCATGCCGCGCCTGTGTCGATGGAAGAAAAGAAATATCCCAAAACAACTCCTGCTGCTCCCGCGGGAACCCCAACCCCCGCGGCGCATGCTTCTACACCAGATAAGCCTTCAGTGTCCGCTCCACGATCCGCATCTTTCGCCAAAGGTATTGTTAGTAAAGCGGTGACAGGTGCCGTCGGTCTTGTCGCGGCAGGAATGGTCAGTGCAAAGGATGGGCAATCCATGCAGCATCACGCGGCAGGAACCGTCGATGCGATGCTCCCGACGAATTTAAGGGGCGAAAAAACACTTTGTCAGCAGTTTGGAGAGGCGGCGACAAGTGTTGCCTCTGCAGGGGCTGGTATTGGTGTTGGACTTTTGGCAACGCCGGCGACGACACCTATTGGCGGCCTTGCCGCTGGGTTTGCAACGCAGGAACTTGTGGGGCAGGCCGGATCAAAATTGACACAGATGGTGTGTGGTCGTTAATGGTATAAACCCTACCTCCACGTCACCATGGGCGGCATGGACATCAAAATCGCCTCTGTATTCCCGCCGGTTTTGAGCCCAAACATCGTCCCGCGATCATAAAGCAGGTTAAATTCAACATAACGACCGCGCCGTTCCAGTTGATGCGTGCGCTGATCCTCGGTCCAGTCCTTGTTCATATGTGCGCGCACGATCTCGGGATAAACGGTCGCAAAGGTACCGCCCACATCGCGGGTAAAGGCGAAATCAGCGTCCCAATGTCCGGTATTCAGTGTGTCATAGAAAATACCGCCCACGCCGCGCGGTTCATTCCGGTGAGGCAAAAAGAAATACTCATCCGCCCATTTCTTGAACCGAGGATAATAGGTCGGATCATACCGATCACAACAGGCACGTAACGCCCCGTGAAACCGCGTGGTGTCGTCTGTATTTTCAACCATCGGCGTTAAATCGGCTCCGCCGCCAAACCAGGACTTTGATGTCACAATCATCCGCGTATTCATGTGCACTGCCGGGACAAGCGGGCTTTGCATGTGCGCGACAAGGGAAATACCAGATGCCCAAAATTGCCCCTCAGCCTCCACTGCGCCGGGGATTTGTGCGCGAAATTCCGGCGTAAAAACGCCGCTGACGACCGAAATATTAACACCCACTTTTTCAAAAACGCGTCCGCGCATGACTGACATCTCACCGCCACCATTCAAGATGGCGCCTGCAGGGTCGCTTCCCTTGGGCGTTGAGTGCCATGGTGTACGGGTAAACGTGCCGGGCGGCTGGGCCGCCCATTTTGTCCCTGATAATTCTTGTTCTAATTTTTCAAACTCCGAACAAATCTGGTCACGCAAGGTTCGAAACCATGCTGCCGCCTGGTCCTGGTATCCAGAAAAACGTGAGGGATCTAAAGACATGAAAAACCTTTTATTTTTGTTCCCGGATACTTAATCGGTAATAGGTTGACGCCAGAACTTCCAAGATAAAGGCCGTGCTCCATCCGAATAAAATCATGCCGGATGCGGCTTGCATCGCGCTCAATAATCGGTCATCGGGGGAGAGGACCACATCGCCATAGCCCACAGTCGAAAAACTGACCGTCGAGAAATAAAGCGCCGTTTCAAAATCATGCACCGCGCTGATATCGAGGGCCAGATATAAAACCGCCCAGGCCCAAATTTCAGCAGAATGGATAAGGATAATGCCGACAGCCGTCAAGAACAGCACCAAAATCTTCCAAATATGCGTACCGGCCTGATTTTCCTTGCGCGCGCGAGGTAAAATGCGGCCAATAATGCGGATTAACCAATCAAGGCTATAGGCATGAAAGAAAAAAGTTGCCAAAATCATGGCAAGGCCAATACCGATATTGTCAATGATTGTGATGACCATGCCGAAACCTTTATCTTCCGCTGTGCCTGGGTGCGTCGAACTCGATTTTACGCCAGTTTCGCTACCTTTGTGGAGAGAGAATTTTAAATCACTTTGTCGCACAAATTTGTTACAAAGTTACGATTACGCACGGTTCATGGCGACAACAGAAGGGTACCGCCCGCATTTTGCGATGATTCGTGTGGACGGAAACATGGTGGGGATGGTCCAAATCCTGACCCAGGGGTTTATGAAGGGCCGTGTTGGGGCCGTGATTTTGGATCGTGGGCCGCTGTGGCTTGTGCCGGATCCACCGCAAGATTGGATTTATGGGTTTTTTGAGGCGTTTTCACGGGATTTTCCCCGCTCGTGGCTGGGGCGGCGTCGTATTATCCCGGAATGTGGCCCGGGTGTTATCCCCGAATCCGATTGGACGCATTTGGGGTTTCGGCCCAATCCGCGACTTTCCCCGTATCAAACGATTTGGATAGATTTGACGCTGCCGCCCGAAACAATCCAGGCCCGCATGACAAAATCGTGGCGGTATGATCTGCGGCGTGGACTTCTGCGCTCTGACCTTGAGATCACATTTTCGACGACCCCGCAGGGTGCCTTGCCGATTATTTTGCACGCCGCGGTGGATCAACGCGCGCGGGGATATTGCGGCTTGTCCGCCGGGCGCTTGATGAAACTCATCCGTTTTTGCGCGGCCGGTGACGGTGTTGTGATCGCGCGGGCCAAAAAGGGCCCCGATGACGTGGCCGGGGCAATTTTTTTACGTCATGGTTTGGATGCCACCTATCAAACCGGATGGGTGAATGATGCGGGGCGAGATATTGCGGCAAACCATGTTTTGTTGTGGCGGGCGATCGAGCATCTTGCGGCGTGCGGCGTTCGGGCGCTTGATCTCGGCGGTGTAAACGACGATGATGCCCGTGGCGTTGCGCATTTTAAAAAAGGCCTTGGAGGGACGCATGTTTGTTTCGATCATCCGTATTGCTAATCTTGCCCTGCTGGCCGCGCTGTTTCTGACGGGGGCGGCTTGGGCCGCGGAGGCGCCACATCGCTTGACCTATCAAGTCTATGCAGGTGGCGTTCACGTGATTGCGGCGGATCTGGATTTATCGCTCACGAACAAAACCTATCAGGCGGATTTAAACGCCCAGACGCGGGGGTTTTTGGGAAAACTGGTCCCGTGGCGCGGATCTTTTGCGACACAAGGGCGGGGGAATCACGCGCATCTGATGCCGATTGAACATCGGTCCGTGTCCACATGGAAAGAAAAGGATGATACAGCGATCTATCGGTACGATGCGCGCGGGGCATTCAAAAGTTTAAAATTAACGGATGACGGCGTCGATAAAACACCCAAAAATATTGATCCTGCGCTGACCCGCCAGACGGTCGATATCTTAACTGCAACCCTCCGCATGATGCAGAACGTCGATGCGGCCAAGGCATGCGCTGGGAAATCCGATGTATTTGACAGCCGGCGGCGGTTTACCCTGGCCTTTGCGCCGCAGGGGGTTGAGACGCTCAAACCCTCAAAACGTAGTTTTTATACGGGCCCCGCGTATAAATGCACGGTGGAGGTGACGCCCAAGGGCGGTGCCTGGAAGAAAAAGCCGCGTGGCTGGCTGTCGATTCAGGAACAAGGCCGAAAAAAGGGGACGTTGCCGACGATGTGGGTCGCCCGTGTGCAGGACGATTTGCCCCCCGTGCCCGTTCGGATTATGATGAAAACGGATTATGGGACGCTGTTTATGCATCTGTCGGATGTTCGGTAACGCGTTGCAACATCATGTGATTTGATGGATTCTCTTGAATTTGCGGAGATAGAGGCCATGAGCGAACGAAAATTGATTTGTGTGATTTTGGCAGCGGGCAAGGGGACACGGATGAAATCATCCCTGCCCAAGGTCTTGCACAAGGTTGCGGGTGAACCCATGTTGACGCATGTGATCCGCGCGGCGAAAACCCTGACCCCGGATCAAATTATTGTTGTGGTGGGGCCGGGGATGGATAATGTGGCGGCGGTGGCGGCACCGCACGATGTCGTGATTCAAACCGAACAACTGGGGACAGGCCACGCGGTCCGCACGGCCCTTGCAGGTCAGGCGACGCACGGCGCGGATGTCATGGTCCTTTGCGGTGATGTGCCGCTTGTGGCCCCTGAATCTTTGTCGGATCTTTTGGCGGAACATCGGGATCAGGATGCGGACGTCACAATTTTGGCCATGCAGCCCGATAATCCAACGGGATATGGTCGGTTGATTACCAATGCGGACGGTCATGTGAGCGCGATTATCGAAGAACTGGATGCCGACGCACCAACCAAAAAAATCAATCTGTGTAACAGTGCGATGATGGTGTTGCGGGGCGAGGGGCTGGAGGGTCTATTAAATTCCATTCAGAATAAAAATGCCAAGGGCGAATATTATTTAACCGACGTTCTGGCTCTTTCGCGCGCGAAAGGCGGGCTTTGCGCCTATACGGTTGGCGATGCCCAGGATTTAAACGGTGTGAATGACCGTGTTCAACTCTCAATCGTTGAACGTCGGTTTCAGGAACGCGCGCGGGTGCGGGCCATGCAAAACGGCGTGACTTTGATTGATCCCGATACCGTTTATTTCTCGGCCGATACAGTTTTGGGTCGTGATGTCACTGTGGAACCGCATGTCTTTTTTGGCCTGGGTGTCAGGGTTGCCGATGATGTGCAGATCAGGGCGAATTGTTATATAGAGAATGTGATTATTAAGGATAAAGCCATTATTGGTCCATTTGCTCGAATTCGGGAGCATAGTTTAATTGGAGAGAGCGCTTTAATTGGTAATTTCGTTGAAGTTAAAAAATCAGTTGTTGGACGTGAAACGAAGGCATCACATCTAACTTATTTGTGTGATCTTGATGTTGGTGAGTTTGTCAATGTTGGCGTTGGCGCAAACTTTAGTAATTGGGATGGGATTCGTAAGACACGTACAAACATCGGCGATCGTTCTTTTATCGGGGCGAATGCCACAGTCGTCTCACCTGTGACGATTGGCGCCGACAGCTATATCGCGGCGGGCAGTGTGATTACCGACGATGTGCCAGCGGATAAACTGGCCTTTGGCCGTGCGCGTCAAAGCGTGCGGGATCATACCGATAAAACGCGCGCGTTTTCGACCAAAAAGAAGAAGGGGTAAGTCATCGCATGTGCGGGATTATCGGGATTGTGGGAAAAACAGACGCCGCGCCGCGTATTTTATCGGGGCTTGAGCGCCTGGCGTATCGCGGATATGACAGCGCGGGAATTGCCACGGTCGTTGGGGCCCATATTCACCGCACGCGCGCGCCCGGGAAACTTGAAAATCTGGGGCGGAAATTAAAAGACGCACCGTTACCGGGCAGAACGGGCATCGGGCATACGCGCTGGGCAACCCATGGCGGGCCCACGGAAACAAACGCGCACCCCCACGCGACGTCGCGCGTGGCGGTCGTGCATAACGGGATCATCGAAAATTACGCGGATCTCAAATCAAAGCTTCAGAAAAAAGGGTGCATGTTTGACACCGAGACGGATACCGAAGTCATCGTGCATTTGGTGACCGATTATTTAGCGCAAGGATACAACGAAAAAGACGCAAGCTTTGCGGCTTTTGATGAACTGAAAGGCGTCTATGCGATTGCCCTGATCTTTGCAGGACGGGATGATCTGATGATTGGCGCGCGCGTGGGCACACCCCTTGCCGTCGGGTATGGTGAGGGCGAAAATTATCTGGCGTCTGATTCCTATGCTCTTGCGCCACTCACGCGTCAGGTCACGTTTTTAGAAGACGGGGACCGTGTGGTGCTGACCCCGACCGGAGTTGATATTTTTAACGCACACGGAACACCGATCACGCGGCCCGTGCGGATGAGTGCGCAATCCGGTTTAACGACAGGAAAGGGCGATTACCGCCATTTCATGCATAAAGAAATTCATGAACAACCCAGTGTAATCGCGGATACGCTCTCGGCACTCATCAACCCGACAACGGGCGATGTGATGATCAATCCGGATGTGCTGGCGGCGTTGTCGTCCGCTCCGCGTCTGACCTTAATTGCGTGCGGCACGGCGCATTACGCGACGTTTGTCGCGAAATATTGGTTTGAACAAATTGCGCGCATTCCCTGCGATGTGGATGTCGCATCTGAATTTCGTTACCGCGAGGCACCCATGGAGCAAGGTGGTCTTGCCATTGTCGTGTCGCAATCGGGTGAGACACTCGATACGCTTGAAGGGCTGCGCTATGCGCGGCGCATGGGCCAAAAGATATTGGCGATTGTGAACGTGGTGGAAAGCACAATTGAGCGCGAGGCCGATTTTGTTCTTCACACCCGGGCGGGCCCGGAAATTGGGGTGGCCTCGACCAAGGCGTTTACAACGCAACTCACCACCTTGCTGGCCTTGGCGCTTGCGGCGGCCCGCGCGCGGGGCCAGACCGCCACAGATGTTGATCAATTGGTTGCAGCCTTGCGGCATTTGCCGCGTCTTGCGCGCGATGTGCTGGGGCTTGAAGGGGCGATCCAAAACATTGCGGCCGATATCGCCGCTGCGCGGGATGTTTTATACCTTGCGCGCGGGATGCTCTATCCGCTTGCGCTTGAAGGGGCGTTGAAACTCAAGGAAATCTCGTACATCCATGCCGAAGGCTATGCCGCCGGGGAAATGAAGCATGGGCCGATTGCGCTCATTGACGATCAGGTGCCGATTGTTGCGCTTGCTCATCATGATATATTGTTTGAAAAAACCCTCTCTAATGTCCAAGAAGCGCGGGCGCGTGGTGGGCAAATCTTGATGATCACGGATGTGCGCGGGGAAAAGGCATCGGCCGGGATGGCGCGGTGGCACGTGACGATATCCGACGCGCCGGCTGTTCTGGCCCCGATCCTTTATGCGTTGCCGATCCAGATGCTGGCTTATCATGTCGCCGTGATCAAAGGCACAGACGTGGATCAACCGCGAAATTTGGCTAAGGCTGTGACGGTTGAGTAGACGTTCAGATGGACCGCGATGATCCTCAAAAATAAAAT
>CAZSIB010000002.1:42484-151843 GCA_964607245.1 uncultured Pseudobdellovibrionaceae bacterium
GAGCTGACAGGATGCCTGGAACGCGCCGGGGTAGAAGATCCGCGTCGTGCCGCGCGGGCCATGATCGCCCATGCAGCCGGAATTTCGCGCGTCGATCAAATCACGAATCCAGATACCGTCTTGTCGTCGGAACAAATCGATCAAATTGACGTCATGACAAAACGCCGCCTTCAGGGCGAGCCGCTCTCCCGCATTTTGGGGCGCCGCGAATTTTATGGCCTCGATTTCCTGGTCTCTCCCGCGACGCTTGATCCACGCCCCGAGACAGAGTTGTTGGTTGACCGTGCATGTGCCTTTATCGATTCACGGCTCGAAAATGCGGATGACACGCGCCCAATATCGATCCTGGATTTGGGGACAGGGACGGGGTGTATCCCGATTTCAATCCTGACCCAATATCCGGCCGCGCGCGCGGTCGCGGTGGATATTTCGGCGGATGCTTTGGCCGTTGGGGCCAGTAATGCGCGTGTGCATGGTGTTGCCGACCGATTGGCGCTCGTTCAATCGGATTGGTTTGATGCCCTTTCCCACGTTACATTTGATTTGGTGATTTCGAACCCGCCCTATATTGCGGAGGATGTGGTACCGACACTGGATGCTGCTGTGCGTGATTTTGATCCGGCCCTTGCCCTTATCGGTGGGGCAGACGGGATGGATCCGTACCGGGTGATTTTTGCGGATATCCCCCGTTATCTAAAGCCTGGGGGCCTCGGCCTTTTTGAAATTGGGTTTGATCAGGCGGCGGGGGTCACAGACCTTGCAAAACGCGCGGGCCTTGACGTTTGCGGCGTCTGGAACGATGATGCGGGTATTCCCCGCGTGGTCGGGGTACGTGTCGGCACGGGTCGATAAAAATATTTTTGATTCGGGGGCTTGAACCCCGGCGATTCGACCGTGTACGACTGGAACATCATCCGGGTGAAAGATTCGTTTTTGATTCGCTTGCTTTGGCGGCGGGACAAAAAGCCGGATGGATGATAAGATCTTGATTCGTTTATGGGAATCGGACTGGCACACCCCGCAAAAATGCGGTAGTGTGATTGTATAAGTTTGTTGATAACTTTGTGGAAAAGGTAAAAACACCATGAGACATGCAATGGCAAATCGGCGTCGGAATCGTCAAGGGAATGGCGGTCCGGGCGGCGGGCGTCCCCAGCATAACAAAGCGACGGTGTTTGACAGCAACGGGCCCGATGTGCGGATTCGCGGCACGGCCTTTCAAATTGTCGAGAAATACATGACTCTTGCCAAGGATGCGATGTCGTCGGGTGACCGCGTGCTCGCTGAAAATTACCTCCAACATGCCGAACATTATCAACGCATGATCGGCGCCTGGGCCGAAGAAGCCCCGCGCGCGTCGTATTATAATGAGCCCCCGGTTCAGGCCGCAGATACTCCCCAAAACATGCAAGCCGATGCCGTGGTGACGCGTCCCGCACGTCCCGCTCCGGCGGATGACGATTTGGGCCTGCCCGCCAGTATTTTAGGGGCCGGGGCCGCATCCGCCTCGACGACAGACGGGAATACCCGCGATATCCCCGCCCGGACGATGGTGGGATAATTCCTTTATTGTCATCCCGGGCCTTGACCCGGGATCGCCTAAATATCTGCGCACCCCACTTGAAACCTCACGGAAAAGGATCATATTTCAAAATAGGATCCTTTGTTTTTCTGAGGTGTCGCCATGATCGATTTTGAAAAATTTTCTGAGAAAACCCGCAGTTTTATACAGCGTGCGCAAACCCTTGCCGCGCGCATGAATCACCAAAGCCTAGAGCCCGAACATCTGCTGCGGGTCATGCTCGATGATGAACAGGGGCAGGTCGCGCGATTGATCCTTGCGGCCGCGGGCGATATCACCCGGCTCTCGGACGATGTGCAAAAGGCCGTTGCGAAATTTCCGGCCGTCACAGGGTCGGGCGCGGGGCAAATGCGTATTTCGGGTGATTTGTCCAAGATACTGGATAACGCCTTGATATTGGCTGAAAAATCAGGTGACAGCTTTGTCACTTCTGAACGCATCCTTCAGGCGATGACGATGGCCAAGGCCACCACAATTGCCGACATCCTGCAGAACGCCAAGGTCGAGGCAACCCGCCTGAACCAGGCGGTGAATGACCTGCGCAAGGGTCGAACGGCAGACACCGCCGGGGCGGAAGACCAGTTCGAGGCGCTCCAGAAATACGCCCGCGATTTAACAGAAGTTGCGCGCGCCGGAAAACTGGACCCGGTCATCGGCCGGGACGAAGAAATTCGCCGCACGATTCAGGTGCTTTCGCGCCGGACCAAAAACAACCCGGTTCTGATCGGCGAACCGGGCGTTGGGAAGACCGCGATTATCGAAGGCCTGGCCCAGCGCATTGTGAACAAGGACGTGCCCGAAACCTTGCTGAATAAACGGTTGATGGCGCTTGATCTTGGGGCGCTTGTCGCCGGGGCCAAGTATCGCGGGGAATTCGAAGAACGCTTAAAAGCGGTTTTGGATGAAATTCGGGCAAATAGCGGCGAGATTATTTTGTTCCTGGATGAACTGCACACCCTTGTCGGGGCGGGCAAGGCAGACGGCGCGATGGATGCGTCGAACATGCTGAAACCCGCTTTGGCGCGGGGCGAATTGCACATGGTCGGGGCGACGACCCTTGATGAATACCGCAAGCACATTGAAAAAGACGCCGCGCTGGCCCGTCGTTTTCAACCCGTTTTTGTGACCGAACCCACGGTCGAAGATACGATTTCGATCTTGCGAGGGCTTAAAGAAAAATACGAACTGCATCACGGGGTGCGGATTCAAGACGCCGCGATTGTGGCGGCGGCGCAACTTTCGAACCGTTATATCACGGATCGCTTTTTGCCCGACAAGGCGATTGATTTGATTGACGAGGCGTCCGCCCGTTTGCGGATGCAGGTGGACAGTAAACCGGAAATCATTGACGAACTCGATCGCAAGATTATTCAACTGAAAATCGAACGTGAGGCGCTGAAAAAAGAGTCGGACGCCGGATCCAAGGACCGTTTGGTCAAGATTGAGAAAGATCTGGTCGATCTTGAAAAACGCGCAATCGAACTGAACACCGCGTGGCGCGCGGAAAAGGACAAGGTGAATAGCGCCCAGCGTTTGGTTGAAGAACTGGACGCCGCGCGGATTGATCTTGAAAAAGCCGAACGTTCGGGCGATTGGACCCGCGCCGGGGAACTGAAATACGGTCGGATTCCGGAGCTTCAGCAAAAACTGGCGGCGTCGTCGGGTCAGGCCGAGTCGGTTTCGGTCATGATCAACAAGGAAGTAACGGATAACGATATCGCCGGAATCGTTAGCCGTTGGACGGGGATTCCGGTCGATAAGATGCTGGCCGGTGAGCGCGAAAAACTGATGACCATGGAACAAAAACTTGCAACCCGCGTGGTGGGCCAGGACCCTGTTTTGAAGGCTGTCGCGGACGCGGTGCGGCGGTCGCGGGCGGGGCTTCAGGATCCGCATCGTCCAATTGGATCGTTCCTGTTCCTCGGGCCGACGGGGGTCGGGAAGACCGAAACCTGCAAGGCCTTGGCTGAATTTCTGTTCAATGACGACGCGGCGATGGTGCGCATCGACATGTCGGAATACATGGAGAAACACGCGGTATCGCGTTTGATTGGGGCGCCGCCGGGCTATGTTGGGTATGAAGAAGGCGGGGCACTCACCGAAGCTGTGCGGCGCCGTCCCTATCAAGTCATTTTATTCGACGAAGTGGAAAAGGCGCATCCCGATGTGTTTAACATTTTGCTTCAGGTCTTGGATGACGGACGGTTAACAGACGGGCAGGGGCGGACGGTTGATTTCTCAAATACGGTCTTCATCATGACTAGTAATTTGGGTGCGGCGGCATTGGCCGAATTGCCCGACGGCGTTGATGTTGAAAAGGCGCGTGACGCCGTAATGACCGCTGTGCGCGCGGCGTTCCGGCCTGAATTCTTGAACCGCCTTGATGAAATTTTGCTGTTCCGGCGGCTTGACCGCGCGCATATGGCGGGAATCGTCGATATTCAACTCAAACGTCTTCAGCGGTTGCTGGATGACCGGAAGGTCACATTGACGCTTGATGACGCGGCGAAAAAATGGCTCGCGGATCGGGGGTATGACCCGGTGTATGGCGCGCGGCCCTTGAAACGCACGATCCAAAGCGCGGTGCAAAACAAATTGGCCGAGATGATTTTATCGGGCAGCGTGATGGACGGCGCACAGGTGCAGGGGGGCGCGGCGAAAGATGCACTCACTTTTATCGTGACCCCACCCAAGGCGAGCCAAGTGGCGTGATTGGGGCGGCCTATGCTGCTCTGCCCTCACTTTTTTTCTTGTCTCTTTTTTCCCTTGTCATCCCGGGTTTGACCCGGGATCGAGTACTTGTTTCCTTGTGTCTTCCTTCCTTCTCTTTCCTGGACCCCAACTTACGTTGGGGTTACAGCTCTTTTTCCCCTGTCATCCCCGCGAAGGCGGGGATCCAGAAGAAGTCTCTTTGGCTTTATATTCCCCCGTGTTTTCTCGTGAAAAACACAAGGGAACAGCGCGCGCCGCCCTAACAATTTGGGCTGCCCGGTTTTGGGTGGAGGATTTGTCCTTTTTTCGGGCGGTTGGACTGAACCAACACGCTTTGAAAAAAGAGCTTCCCCCTCTGGTCGTCGACTCCATTGAAACAGAGTATAAGCGAACAATACCGAAATGTCAAGTGTTATTTTCAAAAAAGTGATGATTTTTGTGGTATTAGGGATAAAAACCTTTATTTAACCAGGTCTCCAAGAAAAACCCCCGCTTTTGGGGGGTCATGTTTTTGAGCGTCTAAAGATTCTTAGCTTTTTTGCCGATATGGATCATTGCTCCAAAGACTGGCGGAAGGCGCGTTCACGGGCTTGGATAAAATGTTGCGCAGCCTTCGTTTCGTGTTCTTGTAATGCTTTGGCGAGAAGAGGAACGTCCTCTTGCGCCATCGTCTGCGCCGCCCATGTGACGAAACGGAGGGCAAAATCCTCGGAAGGGATGCGCTCTTTTTCTGAAATAATCACGCGTTCGCCACCGACGGGGCAAAAATGAAAAGGCTTGGACGTGTCGGATAACACAACTGCGCGGTAGGTTGTTTGTCCTGGAAGATAGGCAAATTTGAGAAGTTGCCGTCCTTCTGTGCCGCGCAGGTTGATCAATAGGCGGGCGAGATCAGAACCAAGAAGTTCCCCAAGCATCGATTCTGCTTGCTTTTTATCAGCGACGGCTCGTTGCCAAACGCCGTTCACCACGTCAGAAAGTTTTTGTGTCATAAGAAATCCTCCATTTTTTAAATTGGTTTTATTGAGTAACTTTAATCACACCGTGGCGTTTTTTGCCAGCAGAAAGTTTGATCACGCCGTCGGCATTCGCCCAAGCGGGATCGAGTGTTAACGTCGGGTCGGTCACGCTGTTGTCATTCACCCGCACGCCGCCGCCTGTCACCAGGCGCCGAAATTCGCTTTTGCTGTCGGCAAGGCCCAGGCGCAGATAGGCATCAGCCAATGCAATCCCGGCGGCCATATCGTCGGCCCGGAGGTCAAGCGTCGGCAGATCACCACCCGTGCCGCCCTGTTCAAAGGTTGTTTTGGCGGTTGCGGCAGCGTCCTCCGCTGCCTTTTCCCCGTGACACAGGCGCGTGGCTTCAAAGGCCAGAATTTTCTTGGCTTCGTTGATCTCGGCGTCGCGTAAGGCCGCGAGCCGCGCAATCTCATCCAAGGGGAGCGTCGTAAATGTTTTGAGCATTTTTTCAACATCTGCGTCCGCGGTGTTGCGCCAAAACTGATAGTAATCATAGGGCGGCAGCATATCGGCATTGAGCCACACGGCCCCATTCACGGATTTACCCATTTTCTTGCCGTCGCTGTTCGTGAGGAGCGGCCAGGTGAGGGCGTAAAAATCATCCCCGCGCATCCGGTGCCCCAAATCAACGCCCGAGATGATATTGCCCCATTGGTCCGATCCACCAAATTGAATCGTCACGCCCATCTGATCGTGCAGGTGAACAAAGTCGTAGCCTTGAATCACCATATAGTTAAATTCAAGAAAGCTTAAAGGCTGTTCGCGCTCCAGGCGAGATTTGACCGAGTCCATCGACAGCATACGGTTCACCGAGAAATAGCGACCGACATCCCGCAAAAAGTCGATGTATTTGATGCCCAGAAACCAATCGGCGTTATTCACGAACGCAGCGGCGGTCGGGCCACTTTCATAGGAGAGAAACTGCCCAAAGACGCCGCGGATCCGTTTGATGTTCTCATCAATCGTCGCGCCATCCAAAAGTTTACGCACGTCATCCTTGCCCGACGGATCGCCGATGCGGGTGGTTGCGCCGCCCATCAGGGTAATGGGGCGGTGGCCGCAGTGTTGAAACCAATAAAGCGCCATAATCCCGATCAGATTCCCGACATGAAGGGAGGTCGCCGTCGCGTCACATCCGAAATAGGCGGTGCGGGGTCCTGTTGCAAGATGCGTGTCAAGCCCCTCGAGATCTGAACACTGGTTCAAAAATCCCCGGGCCTGCATAATATTTAAAAATTCCGATTTCAAAACTTTTAACCTTTTGTTAAACTATAAAAAACATGTCTGCCCCATCTATGATCCTTACCAGAAATATTGAAACATTGCCAAGCCCTCTTTACCGCGCCATTGGCCTGATGAGCGGGACGTCGCTCGATGGCGTTGACGCGGCGCTCATTGAAACAGATGGGCGGCGGCAGGTGCGTTCGCTTGGGTTTGTGACCTTGCCCTATCCATCCGGTTTTCGTGAACGCGTGCGCGGGGTGTTCGGTATGACCCAAGAAGATGACGCAGGCACGATTGCCAAGCTCGCGCGTGATTTGACAGATCATCATTTGGCCGCGATTTTGTCCCTTTTGGTGCAGACGGGGTTTCAGGCCGATGAAATCGACATTATCGGGTTTCATGGCCAGACGATTACGCATTTGCCGGAGAAACGCTTTACCTGGCAAATCGGCGATCCGGATCATCTGGCGGCGACATTGCGGCGTCCCGTCGTCTTTGATTTTCGGGTGCAAGACGTGGCGCAAGGCGGGCAGGGCGCGCCCTTGATCCCCATCTATCACCAGGCACTTGTGGCGCGTGCGGGATTGGTACGCCCGATTGCGCTTTTGAACTTGGGCGGGGTGGGCAACATCACCTATATCGGCGCGCAGGATGATGATCTGGTCGCGTTCGATACCGGGCCGGGCAATGCCTTGATTGATGATTTGATGTTGAAACGCACGGGAAATTCCTATGACCACGGTGGCGAGACGGGGTTAAAAGGCAAGGTGAACGAATCGGTTCTGGCCCGGTGGCTCGCCCATCCATTTTTTCAGGCCCGGCCGCCCAAGTCACTCGACCGCAATGCCTTTCAGGTGGGTGAAATTGCCGATCTGTGGACAGAAGATGCAGCCGCAACGCTTGCCGCCTTTACGGCGCGGGCGGTCAAGACCGGGTTTGCGCATTTGCCCCAGATGCCGGCGCGTGTTTTGGTGACAGGCGGCGGTCGGCATAACGGCGCGATTATGCGGGAACTCGCGGCATGCTTGCCCTGTCCCGTTGAAACCGTTGATTCATACGCATTAAACGGCGACGCCCTTGAGGCCGAGGGATTCGCCTATATGGCGGTGCGCGCGCTTGAGGGCTTGCCCATCAGTTTTCCCGGCACAACGGGGGTTTCTGCACCCCTGACCGGCGGGAAGATTTATGGGGTTTAACGCTTTCTCGCGACAAGGGCGTAATTGACGGTCCACCGACGGCGCCAGGTTGTGACATCTTTTTTGAAGAGTTTGAACATCGCGCCTTCGATCCCGTGCACCCCATAAAACGCGGCGCGGATGAACCATAAAAGCAGCGCGGCAATCCCCGTTTTTTTCAAGATCCCGCGGTCGAAAACCTGGGCATAGATACTGGTACAAATGCCCATCATGTACCAAAACCCGCCGATACGTTCCAATGTGACGATATCGAATCCCGCGCTATCCAGCATCTTTTGAATTTGAAATTCCGTGAAGCGGTTAAAATCATAGGGTTCCGCATGCATCGGGTACATGAACGGAAAGGACAAAATGAAGATGCCGTCCTTCTTCAGAAGCCGCGCGATTTCATAGAGAGCTTCGGTCGGGCGTTCCAGATGTTCAATCACCTGGGCGCAAATTACGGCGTCCGCCACCTGGTCCGCGACCGGAACATGATAGGCTGTGCCGATAATATCAATGTGGGACGCATCGTAAAATCCGTCTGCCATATCGACGCCCAGATAGGCCGCGACCTTGCCGTGAAGAGCGGCGGCAAACGGTTTTGTCCCGCAGCCAATATCATAGACCTGCATGGTTGGACGAAAATACATCTCAAAAAAACGCCGTAAAATGGCGTGTAAATCGTCGCGTACGGTGATGGGTTTGAAAAAAGAACGGATGCTCATGGCCCGATCAGAACGGGTCGGGCGGCCGCTGTCAATCCCTGTAAAAGTATCATTTCAAATTTTATCGAAAATTAGGAGGGTGTTTACGGCTTCCCGCTAGATTAGGGGTACGCCAGACACAACTAAACAGGAGTTTCACCATGTGCAATCACGCTTTTCAGGCAATCACACCACCCCGTGGCTACGGGTATAAATCCGTATATAATCCTATTTCTATGACCAAGAAGGTCGAATCGGGGCGTCTGCGTCGGGCCTTTGCCGCCCCGGTGCGTCGTCGGGCGGCATCGGGCGGGCGGGTGATCACGGCTGCAGAACGTCGCCGGAATGGCGCGTCAGAAGATGGTTTTCTGGGCGGGGTTATTCTGGATGCGTTTCTAACGGCCGCCTTTCCGCCTTTAGGGGGGCTGCTCATGGGTTTCGGGGCGACAGATGTGGTTGATTTATATACGCATGCACGTTCCGCCTTTGACCCCAAGGCGGGTCGGAAAAACCGGATGACAACGCGGTTTGGGTATCATCCGCGTGCCCATCTGGGCCGGAATCAGGGACTAGCTATGATGACGCGCCGTCCCAAGCGGTCGGTGTTCGCACTATTATTCGGTTGATCCGCCCCTCTTTGGGAATAGAATAAGCCATGATAGAATGAAAACTGTTTTATTCTTTAACGGTCCGCCCGCGGGGATCAGGTTTCTATGAAAGATTTTTCAACCCAAATTTTGCGCGAACGCTTTGTTTTTGCGCCGCTTCCCGATGATGGGACCGAGCCGATCATTGCGCTCTCGAACCGCGCGCCGCTTTCCCTCATCGACAGTGATGGGAATGTTGTCGAACGCTTCGTGGTGCGCGGGCATATGCTGCATTCTGTGGTGCGTATGGTCGGATCGATGATGAACACGTTTTCGCGCACGGGTCCGCTTCTCCATCGTCAGGTGCCGCTTGATTGGGATCATATTTGGGATCTGGCGGCGGGGCCGCATGAACGCGCGCATAATCCACAGTTATGGGTCGCGGTGTATCATCAGGGCAAGGTGATTTTTGAGAATGGCGCGCGGCATAATTTTCTCGACATCATCGAACAATGCGATACGCGCGGCGATGGCGATTACGGCGCGTCGCTCAAAACGGCCGAAGAATTATTTATTCGCGCGGGGAAACCTGTGAAAATTACCCCTGAATCCAGCATTGCCGCGACATTTCAGATTGGAGCTGCCAAGGGCCGCGCCTCGCTCATTTTACGGGGGGCACAAAAAAGAACCACCTTTACCTTTACTGGCGAGGCGCGCGATATGCCACCGGATCGGCATTTAAATCCTGTGCACTTTATTAACGCGGCGGCGGCGTTCCTCGAGGGGATTCAACTTGCGTTTACGCTGGGGTCCGGGAATGAAAAATTACGCCGAAATGTCTTCACGGCGCATTCGGAAGAGGGACGCATGGTCTCATCCGCGCGCACACGGCTTGCCGAAACAAACGCTGCCATTCGAACCTTTGAGAACCTGCATGTCGTGCATTACCGCCCGGAACGGCCAGATTTTCCAGCTCTCATCACAAATGCCGAACAAATGACGCGGCGGCGTTTGGATGATGAGGAAATGGAAGAATCTATATCACCTGATGATCCTTCTGTGAAAGAAAGCTGATCCGTGGGTATGCTTTTGGATACGGTTGTGTCTGCGTCGCTGATCCTTGCCTCGGCGCAAGGGGGCATGGTGCCCGAGGCGTCGTGGTGTACACCGCCGCGGCCGCCCGTGGTTCAGGTGGGGTTGATTGCCCCGACACCGACGGCCGATTTCTCAAAGACGATGAAACAACTTGAAACGTTTCGGATTGATACAAAAAATCCGTATGGCGCGCATGTGGATACGCATGTCGGGGGATTGACATCGGGGACGGTCAAAGTCGAACAAACCATGGCAGTTGGCGGTGTACGGCATGGCGATGACATTTGTGTTTGGCCAACACGGGTCAGTGTGACGCTGCGTTTGGATCAACGCGTTTATGTGGCGCGCGATTATCCGCCGCGGACATGCATGCATAACGCCGTTTGGGACCATGAGCACAAGCATATTCGTGTGGACCGTGAAATCATCAACCAATATCGCCCGGTGTATGAACGTGCGGTGCGCGCGTACCTTCAGAAAAATCCTTTTATGGGGCCGTTTCCAAAAGGCCAGGAAAAGGCGGCCCAGTCGCGCGTCATGGCCGGACTGCGTGACGCCATATCCGCTGTGACGAAACGCATGGAAAAGGACCGCGGGGCCCGTCAGCAGGCGGTGGATACGCGTGTGGAATATGACCGTGTGGCCGCCCTTTGCGCGCCTAAACGTTGATCAGAAGTCGTTTTAGAACGGGAAAATCACATCATAAATTTGTTGCCCAACGCGCGGTTGCTGCAAATCGGTGATCTGTCCTTTCCCACCATACGAGATGCGCGCTTCGGCAATTTTCTCATAGCTGATGCGGTTATTCGTTTCGATATCTTCGGGGCGGATGACGCCCATCAGATCAAGAATGCGGTTTTCAAAATTGACGCGCACCTCTTGGCGGCCATGAACGACCATATTGCCGTTGGGCAGAATTTGCGTGACCATGGCGGCCAGTTGCAAGTTGATCTCTTCTTTGCGGTTGACACTGCCTTTGCCGTTTGTGGATGAATTGCTCGTTGTTTCAGTTAGATTTGCAGGATCCGCGCCATCGGGCAACAGGTCTTTGATCCGTTTTTCAAAGCCACCGATCGCTGGGATATCCAGATTTTCAGATCCTGCGCGGGTGCGTTTCGTTTCGTTCGAAAGTTTTGCATCATCATCAATTTGGATCATCACGGTCAGAATATCGCCAACTTTGCGCGCGCGTTGATCTTTAAAAAAAGTCTGGCGGTTACTGGCCCAAAGCGAATTGGACAAACGCCTGGGGTCTTCTTCACGCGGCATGGGCAACGACACCGGACGATAATTTTCTTGAGTTGTCGGGTTGGTAATAGGTGTTTGATCGGGGGCCTTGCCGATATTGGCCAAACGTTCGGCGGTTGTCCCACATCCCGCAAGCGCAAGGGTCAGCAACGTCGTTCCAATCAGGTGCGTATATAAAAGGCGGTTCATCATATATTCCTTTTGTTAATCGATCATCACGCGGTGGTCGGCAAGGACCGTGCCTTGCAAATTTTTATTACTGTCGGTGTTCACCACGCGCACGCGGTCCCCTTGACGACCATCATCAAGCGCGCGGCCTTGGGCCGAGAGTTCAAGAGGGCCATTTTTGTACACAAGCGCAATTTTATCACCCCGTGCAATAAGGCGCGGAATTTCGACATCGCCTTCTTTCATTGTTTTTCCGGGCATGAGTGTACGCCGCGCCGTGAGGCCCACAATCTGGGCTGGATCCAGAATAATTTTTCCTTGCACCAGGCTGGATTTTGTTTCGGCGATTTCAATGTCATCGGCATCAATAATCTGGCCTTTGGTCAAGGTCGTACGGAGAACAGGCACATCGATGAGCACCTCAATTTTTCCACTGACAAGCATCGTGTTTTGTGGAAGCGTAGCCGGCGCAAGACGCATCGAAAAAATTGATGTGGCAGGGTTCCATTGAATATCTGTTGTCGATAAATCCGGCGCTGTGTTTTTGGGAAGCGCGATCGGTGTGGGCGCAGATGTATAGGTCAGCGTAAATTTTTCTGGCGCGCCTGAACGGATAAGGGCGTCTTTTACGGCCGTGTTGATTTCCTCAACGCCAATCAACATCCCGTCACGTTTCAGCGTCACGGAGTCATCGGCCGTTTTGGGTGTCCAGTCGACATGATAGGCCGAGGCCAGGGTCATGAGCGTGCGTGCATTTAACGTGACCTCTTGTCCCGGTTGCGGCGCAGGGCCGATTTCCTGATTGCGCGATGCCGGGACATCTGGAAAAACGTCCTGCAGATGAATGACCCCGCGGTCAATCACACGGACCTCCTGGGTCGGGGTATTCGGCCCCGCATAGGCGAATGAAATGACCAAAGGGAGTAAATGAAAAACGACAAAAACCGTCATCAAGACACGGAGCCCCACGCGCAAAATGACGCGCGCGGGACGTGTGTCATGAGGCGAGAAAGATTGGTCAAGCATGGTGCATGTCCCTTTCATGAGGTTTTATTACCTCAGTTGATTGACAGTGTTCAGCATTTCATCGGTCGTGCTGATCACGTTTGAATTCATTTCATAGGACCTTTGCGCGGTGATAAGACGCGTAATTTCCTCAACCACGTTGACATTCGATTGTTCAATGGCATTTTGTTGGACTTTACCAAAGTTTTCTGTGGCCGGTGCACCCGTTGTGACGGCGCCCGAGGCATCTGTTTCCTGGAACATCGTGTCGCCAATCGCGTCAAGACCCGCGGGGTTTGCAAACATCGCAAGTTCGATCTGTCCCACGTTTTGAAGCGCGGTCTGTCCCGGGGATTTCACCCATACTTCGCCACTTTCATTGATTTCAATCGATGTGGCATCGGTCGGGATCGTGATTTGCGGCTCTACGATATAGCCTTGTTGCGTGACGATCGTGCCGTCGGCATCCATGCTGAGCGCACCCGCGCGGGTATAGGCCGTTTCGCCGTTGGGGAGGAGGACTTGGAAGAATCCTTCTCCACTGATCGCGAGATCCAGAGGGTTTTCCGTGAGTGAAATGGATCCTTGTTCGTGGCTACGCATTGTCGCGACAGGGCGTACGCCGAGGCCCAGTTGAATCCCCGTGGGGACAATCGTGCCGGAATCGGATGACGTCGCACCCGGGCGGCGCAGATCTTGATACAATAAATCTTGGAATTCCAAGCGTTGGCGTTTAAACCCAGAGGTCGTCATGTTGGCAATGTTGTTCGAGATGACGTCGACGTTCATCTGTTGGGCCAGCATGCCGGTTGCGCCAATATCAAGAGATCTCATCATGATGGATATGCTCCGTTCGGTTTAATTTTGTGAGATGATGCGCTGGATCGCGGTACGTTCCAGATCGTGTTCGCTTTGGATCATGCGCTGGAGCGCTTGGTAGTCGCGCAGAATTGAAATCATGCGGGTCATTTCGGTCACACCTTGAACGTTCGACCCTTCGATCGCCCCTTGAAGGGCGCGCGTATTCACCGCCGGGGTTGGCGCGGCGTTGTTCTCGGCGCGGTAGAGGCCATTGCCTTCACGGACCAGTTGATCCGCATTTGAAAATTCGACGATGGAGATTTTCCCGAGAATGCCTTCTTCGTTCGAGACATTACCTTGTTCGTCGATATGAATTTCGCGGGATCCCGGCGGAATGGTAATGCCGACATTATCGCCCGACGGCGTGATGATATTTCCACTTTGACCCATGGTAAAAGACCCGGCGCGGGTGTAACGCGGCCCTTGCGGTGTGGCGATTTCAAAAAACCCAGGTCCTTGAAGCGCGACATCCAGCGGCGCGCCCGTGACTTGGGTCACACCCGGTGCGGCACTCGTATACTGCCCGTAATCCGCGACCATGGAATAGGCCGGGCCCTGGCCCTTGGGGTCCATCATATGTTCCCGAAACAATAGGCTTTGTTCCCGGTATCCGGGCGTGTTGATGTTGGCCACGTTGTTGGCCACCATATCCATCTGGGCCTGAAGCACCATTTGGCGGGACAATCCAACGTAAAGGGCGTTTTCCATGGTGGTAAACCTTTCTTTCCGGTCAAGTGACTTGCATGTTCCGTGCCAGAGAGGCGCGTTGTTTTATGGGCTATTCGTGTGTGATGCCTGGGTTATGGGCAAATTTTGCATGGCACCCGGGCAGGGATGACACTCTGGTTTATGGGGGTAAAATGGGGTAGGATTCGCGTGTTTATAGTTTTCTCCTGATCTTGGAACCGATGCACATGGCCGACGATAAAGAACAAAACGACGAAACCGACGCGCCTGCCGACGGGGCGGAAGGGGAGGGTGCGCCCGCAAAAGGCCGCAATATCAAGAAACTTTTGATCATTATTGTGCCCATTGTCTTGCTTTTGGGCGGGGGCGCGGGGGCGTATGTGACAGGCGCGCTCGACGGACTTTTGGGCAAAAAACCCGCTGCCGAAGCGGGTGCGCACGGGGAAGACGGCGCGGAGGATGAAGAAAATGCCGATGCCGCCGCTACGGAAGACGAGTCGACCGGGGCCGATTCTCATGCGGCGGCCGAAAGTAAAGGCGGCGGCGAACATGGGGGCGGTGGAGAACATGGCGCGGCGCCCGTGGGCCCGGGGCCGTATTTCCTGAAAGTCGCCGATGAAAAAGGCCAGGATTTGGTCGTGAATTTAAATTCTCCCGATGGGCAGATGCGCTTTTTACAACTGGGGGTTCAGCTTGAGCTTGCAAAACCCGGAGATATCGAGAAGGTCAAGGCGGTCATGCCCCGCGTGATCGACCAATTCCAGACCTATTTACGCGAACTCCGGATCAAAGATCTGCGGGGATCGGCGGGGATTTACCGGTTACAAATTGAACTTCTCGCCCGCGTGAATCAAGCCGCCGCGCCGGTCAAGGTCAAGGATGTTCTTTTCGAAAAGATATTGATTCAATAATTTGGCCTATCGTCTTGAACGCCCGCCTTTATTCCCGCGCGGGCTTGGTTTTGATCCGCGCGATGTGCCGCCGGGCCGTCCACCGCGATCAAACCGGCCCCGGTCGTTGCCGCCACGGTCTCTGCCACCGCCACCGGTACGTTTCTCGCGCGGTTCAAAGGGCGGGCGATAGGTCTGGGGATCGATGTTCAGTTCATATCCCGGAATATCCGCGCCCAGTTCGTCGGTCACACGGAACATCAGGGCGCCTGCGAGTGGTGCTGCTTCGATCAGTTCAACGCGTATCGGCGCGCCCAGACGGTACACAATACCTGTCCGCCGACCAATAAGGGCGTGCAAGCGTTCGTCATGAATAAAGAAATCATTCTCGAGCATGCGAATGGGGACAAGGCCATCGGCGCCCGTTTCGGTGAGGCGCACAAAAAGGCCAAAGCGCGTGACGCTGGCGATCGTCGCGGTGAATGTCGCGCCGATTTTATCCATCATAAATGCCGCCGAGAAGCGGTCGACGGTATTGCGTTCGGCCTCCATCGAGGCGCGTTCAGTCAGTGAAATATGCTCGCACATATTCGCAAGGCCTAGGCGTTCATCGTCGGACAAGCCACCCGGTCCAAACCCATAGGCGGAAATAAGCGAGCGGTGGACAAGCAAATCGGCATAGCGGCGAATGGGCGAGGTGAAATGCGCATAGTGGTTAAGGGCCAAGCCAAAATGGCCGATATTATCGGGGGAATAATGCGCCTGCATTTGCGAACGGAGCATGGACTCGCTGATCAGTTGTGCAAACGGTTTCCCTTTTGATTTCTTAAGGATCGCGGCCAGTTGCGCGGGTTCGTCAACATCCCCCTTGGGGACATCCACGCCAAACGTCGATAGATATGTCCGAAGATTTTGAATCTTTTCAAACGAGGGGCGGTCATGCACGCGGTAGACGCAGGGCGCTTTTTTCGTTTGAAGCGCAAGGGCGGCGGCGACGTTCGCGAGCACCATCAATTCTTCGATCAATTTGTGGCTGTCGAATCGTTCACGAAGGGCAATGCCGCACATAGCGCCCGTATCATCAACTAGAATTTTTCGTTCAGGGACCTCAAGCTCCAGTGTGCCGCGGGTCGCGCGGGCTTTTTTTAAGAGTTCATAGGCGGCATAAAGCGGGAAAATAACGGACCGCAGAAGGGGTTCGGTTGTGGCATCGGGTTTACCGTCATAGGCCGCCTGGACCTGGGTATAGGTCAGGCGCGCCGCCGATTTCATGAGGCCCCGCAAGAATTTATGCTTGATCATCAGGCCGTTTTTATCAATCCACATGTGCACGGCGAGGCAATATCGATCTTCCTTGGGTTTTAAAGAACAGAGATCGTTTGAAAGCCCTTCGGGCAGCATGGGCAGAACGCGGTCGGGGAAATAGGTGGAGTTTCCGCGTTTATACGCCTCGTCATCCAGTGCCGTGCCAGGCCGCACGTAATACGACACATCGGCAATCGCGACGATCAAGTGAAACCCGCCGGGGTTTTCCGGGCTGTCATCGGGTTCGGCGAATACCGCGTCATCGAAATCGCGCGCGTCTTCACCGTCAATCGTAATCAACGGAATCTTGCGCAAATCAATCCGGCCATCACCCATCGTGGGGCGCGGCATTTTTTCTGCTTCTTTCACAACCGCGTCTGGAAATTCGGTGCGAAGCCCGAGTTCGTGCGCGGCGACCAGTGAAATAACCTTTGGATCGGTGACGGCGCCGATAATGCTGAGCACGCGTGCGCGGGTGTTGTCCGTTCCACGGCCACGGATGATTTCCGCGCGAACCAGTTGGCCCGGTTCTGCACCATTCAGGTCAGATTCCGCAAGATCAAAATGATCGGCACCGCGTTTGGCAAGGGTCCGCACGGCATAGGCCGTGCGGGTTTTAATGATATCCCCGACAATAGTGGTGGTGGACGCATCGATGCGCCGGACGATTTTTCCGGTATATGCCGCCTGGGCGTCATCCACGGGATCATCATTGCGTTTGACGCGTACCAAGATCATGTCGCCTTCTGCAAGGCTTGCATGATCTTTGGAATCCGCGTCAATCATTACCTTGGGCCGGGGGCCTTGGGCATCCGTATCCCAATCGGTGGGTTCGGCGATCAAATCTCCATCTAGTGTCACAGACGTGATGCGTAAGGGTGCAACATCGGGCAGGCCATCCGGAACGGCATAGCGTTGTCCACCGACCTTGATAATTTTTCCGGCGTCATCAAGATCATTCAAGATATCTTTGAGCGCCAAGCGGATATCACCCTTGATGCCAAAGGCCTGGGCAATGGTGGTGCGTGTCGACGGGCCCTGTTCGCGTAAGAACGTGATGAGGGTAGAGGGCGTGAGTTCGTTTTTCATTTTTAGATTCAATCTTTGTTATTTATCTAACCCTCTCTTATTCAGGGAGAGTCAGGATGTAGGTTCTTTTTTTGTTTTCTTTTTCGTTGTTGTTTTCTTAGTCGCGGATTTCTTGGCGGCGGGTTTTTTTGCCGCCGATTTCTTTGTTGCTGATTTTTTTGGTTTTTCGGTTTCTTTTGCGTCTGTTACTCCGGCTGTATCCGCTTTTTTCTTGCCCCAGCGACCCTTGGAGGGGTTCGCGAGTTTTTGGGTGATGAGATCCACGGCCCGGTTCATGCCAATGGTTAACACATCCTCGCCCTTGGGGATCGAGGCAAAGGTCGTGTCATGTTTCACGAATGGGCCAAAGCGCCCAATGCCCGCCGTAATCATCTTGCCTGTTTCCGGGTGCGCGCCAATATCGCGCGGCAGTTCCAAGAGTTTGAGCGCCGCCTTGAGGTCGACATCCGCAACATTCATCCCGCGCGGCAAGCCCTGGCGTTTGGGTTTGTCTTTTGATTCCGGGGGCGCGTCGATTTGCACATAGGGACCATAGGGGCCTTTGCGTAAAGAAATCGTGCGACCCGAGAGCGGATCGGTCCCGAGTTCTTTCGGGCCCGCCGCCAGAATATCATCACCTGCGGTTGCGGCCCCGTCGCCATCGGTTTCAGTCGCAAGGGGGCGCGTGAATTTACATTCAGGATAATTTGAACAGCCAATAAACGCGCCAAACTTCCCAAGCTTTAAGGAAAGGCGGCCATTTCCACACACGGTGCAGACACGTGGATCTTTACCATCCGCGCGCGGCGGGAATAAATGCACGGCCAGTTCCGCGTCGAGATGATCGAGGACATCACGGACTTTTAAATCCTTGGTCCCGTCAATGGCCGCCGAGAAATCGACCCAGAATTGGCGCAAGGCCTCTTTCCAGTGTACATGACCGGCCGAAATCGCATCGAGCTCATCTTCTAGATTCGCGGTAAAATCATAGTCCACATAACGCGGAAAAAATTTCATCAAAAACGTTGTGACCAAGCGCCCACGATCTTCGGGGGTGAAGCGTTTGCGGTCCAGTGTCACGTAATTTCGGTCTTGCAACACCTGAATAATGGAGGCATAGGTGGACGGACGACCAATCCCCAGTTCTTCAAGCGCCTTGACCAAGGACGCTTCGGAATATCGCGGCGGGGGTTCGGTGAAATGTTGATCCGGGATCACGTCGATTGTCTTGACGGGATCGTTTTGGGTCAGGGGCGGCAAACGGCGATCTTTTTCATCATCGTCATCATCGCCGTCGCGGGGCGCATCATCGCGGTCTTCGTGGTAGAGTTTCAAAAACCCGTCAAAGGTAACAACCGAGCCATTTGCGCGCAAAATCACATCGTCGGTCCCATCGGATAATTCGGCGACAACCTGGTCAAGGACGGCGCTTTCCATCTGGCACGCCATGGTGCGTTTCCAAATCAGATCATAAAGTTTCGCCAGACGGTCATCCGAGACTTGTTTTGCAACATCCCAGGGCAAACGGGCGAGGGAGGTTGGGCGGATCGCCTCGTGGGCTTCTTGGGCGTTTTTGGCCTTGGATTTGTACATGCGCGGGCTTGCGGGCAGGTATTTATCACCATAGATATTTTTGATTGTGTCGCGCGTTTGCATGACGGCATCGGTCGAGAGCGTAATGCCGTCCGTTCGCATATAGGTGATGAGCCCCACGGTTTCGCCGTTGATATCGATCCCTTCATAAAGTTGTTGGGCCAGGCGCATGGTGGTCGCCGCCGAAAAACCCAATTTCCGCGACGCCTCCATTTGAAGAGAGGAGGTGATAAACGGCGGATAGGGGTTGCGGCGCGCTTGCTTTTTCTCAAGCTTGGTGACGCGCAGGGATTTATTTTTGATCCGTGTGACCGCGGTATGTGCGGCGTCTTCGTTCGGAATGTCCAGTTTATCGAGTTTATTACCGGAGAGATGTGTCAAGCGCGCGGTAAAGGGTGCGCCGTCCACAGTGTGCAGCCGCGCGATCACGCTCCAATATTCTTGCGCCCGGAATTTTTCAATCTCGGCCTCGCGTTCGCAAATCAGGCGCAGCGCCACAGATTGGACCCGGCCCGCCGACCGCGAGCCCGGCAATTTCCGCCACAGGACGGGAGACAGATTAAACCCCACAAGATAATCGAGCGCGCGGCGCGCGAGATAGGCATCCACCAGGTCCTTATCCACCTGGCGGGCATGGGTAAAGGCGTCTTTAATCGCAGTTTTTGTGATTTCATTAAAGGTCACGCGCTGGACCGTCTTACCCGAGAGTAAGTCTTTATCTTGCAAAATTTGTTGGACATGCCAGGAAATGGCCTCGCCCTCGCGGTCGGGGTCGGTCGCGAGATACAGGGTGTCGGCCTTTTTTAAGGCTTTTTCGATGGCGGAGAGCGGTTTATCCGCCCGCTCCCCCAGTTCCCAGCGCATATTAAAGTCTTCATCCGGCAAGACAGACCCGTTCTTGGCGGGCAGGTCGCGGACATGGCCATAGGAGGCCAAGACGGTATACCCCCCACCCAGATATTTCTCGATGGTTTTGGCCTTGGCCGGTGATTCAACAATGACGAGAGCGTTCGCGCTCACTTAAAATATCCTTATCTATCAATACGATACGATTACCGGGTAATCGTTCAAGCGAACCGCCGAGCTCAAGTTCCAAAAGGGCGATCTGCACCATCTGTACATGAAAAGGCAGGGCTCTGACAACCTCATCAATTGTCACGGGTGAATATGTTAATGTTTCAAGGAGGGCGGCGCGCGTGGCGGCCAGGGTTGTTGGGTCGGGTTCTGTTGTGGGCGCGTCGTAGCCAAGGCCCGGTTGGTCGGACAGCGCCGCGCGGGATTGGAAGAGGGCCAGGTGGCCGGTGATGTGGTCCGCGCGTTCGACCAATACCGCCCCATCACGGATCAAGCGGTTGGGTCCACCCGCGCGTGGGTCAAGCGGCGATCCGGGCACGGCAAAGACATCGCGACCCTGTTCGGCGGCGCAGGACGCGGTGATGAGAGATCCGGAATTCACCGTTGCCTCGACCACCACGGTGCCGCGCGAAAGGCCCGAGATAATGCGGTTACGGCGAGGGAAATAGGGGGATTTCGGTTCGGTCCTCATCGGATGTTCGGAAACGATCGCGCCCGATTCCGCGATCTGGCGATAGAGTTTCTCGTTTTCAGGGGGATAAATCACATCCACACCGCCCGCCACAACGGCGATGGTGCCGGTGGCAAGCGCGCCTTCATGGGCCGCCGTATCAATGCCGCGGGCCAGGCCCGAGACAACGGTATAACCGCTTGCGCCCAGATCACGGGCGAGTGTAAAGGCCATTTTTCGTCCCGGCAGACTGGCATTCCGCGCGCCCACCATCCCGACCGAGGGTTTTTTAAAGAGGGCGGTGTGGCCGAGGACGACAATAACGGGAGGCGCATCGTCAATCTGGCGCAGGAGGTCCGGGTAATCGGGTTCACACGCGGCAATCACCCGCGCCCCAGATTTCAAGATGGCCGCGAGGTCGTCTTCGGCGCGAGCGACAGGATAGGGAGAAAGGGGCGTCCCCCGGCCGCCGGAACGCGACAAATCCGGCAAGGCCTCAAGTGCGCGGGCGGCGGTGCCGTAGCGTTCAATCAATTTGAAAAACGTAATCGGCCCCACGCGGTCGGTCTGTAAAAGCTGCCACCACGCCACACGTTCGGAATCGGAGAGAGGCGTAATATTCATGGGGTCCGCGCCCCGATCTTGGGTTCGGTCCCGTTCAAGAGGCGTTTGATGTTTTCGTGGTGCTTTAAGAGGATGAGCAAAATCAACGGGATTAAAATACAGAGGGGATAAAAATAGAAAGATTCAACGGGAGTTGGCAGGTTACTTCCAGGTTTCGGCCCTATAAAGGTAATGGATCGTTCGAAAAAAAGAAAAAATGCTGGAATCGAAAGAATGGATATGATGGCCGCAAGTGACGAACGTCTAAAGACGATGGCTGCAATCAACCATGTTGCGAGGGCAAGAAGGCCGATAAAAAAGTTACATGCCAGCATCATTCCAAAAAAGGTGGCAACACCTTTTCCCCCTTTGAATTTGAGCCAGATGGGGAACATATGGCCAATCACGGCGCAGGCCCCAAGGAGAAGGAGGAATAGATCGATTTCGTTAGGTGTAAATCCGCACTTGCCAGGATTGAGACAATCCAAATAATTCCTGTTCGGGTATAGATCCAAATAACGGGCGAGAAGAATCGGCGCGGCACCCTTTAATCCATCCAGAAGCAAAGTCAGCGCGGCGAGTTTCTTATTCCCCGTGCGCAAGACGTTTGTGGCGCCGATATTCCCCGATCCAATGTTGCGAATATCCCCAAGACCCGCAAGTCGCGTGAGGACCAGTCCAAAGGGGATCGATCCGATCAGATAGGCCGCGAGCCCAGCAATGAAAAGTTCTGAAAGAATCATGGCGCGTGACCTTGTTTTTGGGTCGGGGACTAATTAATAATCTTCAGAACTCTATACGACAGTATCCCCTCGGCGCAAGGCAGCACCGGGACTGGATCATAAATCATCCGATCTGTTGGGTAAAAACGGGGGAAGAAGTAAATTGTGGGGCTTGCGAAGCCCTTGATGAAATGGCGCACCCGTAGGGATTCGAACCCCAAACCTCATGATCCGTAGTCATGTGCTCTATCCAATTGAGCTACGGGTGCGCACTTGTGTTCAGCAAGTGTCGGGGACCATACATAAAAAGTATTTTAATTTCAAGGGGGAATAAATTAACAAAAATCTAGATCAACGATCTAGTTTCTGTACAATCCACTGCGACACAGGCCCGATCAGGGGCTGTCCTGAAAGCTCGCGAAAAACACCCGACAGGGCACGGCGGACCGGCCCTTGGCGCGCGCGCCGAAAAGCGATCTCGACGCCTTCAAGCAAACTCACTCGTGGCCCGGGATCTGGGGGCTCGCCCGGCTTTAAAAATAAAGACGGACGGTCTTTCAGCGGCTTAACAGGATCAGGAATATAGTCATGCCCGGTCATTTTTATACCCTCAGTTCGTGATTAATTATATGTATTATAATTAAATAATTTAAAAAAGCAATAAACGGATGTACCGCTTGACAATATGCAGGTTTCAGGCGAGTCTGTTAATACTAGGCTTTGTGTTTGATTCTATTCTCTTTTTGTAATCTTTCTGTCCACGTAATGTGATCTTTCCGGATGACCCCTGATTGAACAGAATTTGACCAAATATTAACCAGATTTTTTGCCGCAGGATATGCTATGACCCCTTTATTTGGCGCCACTTCGCTTCACCGCTCGTTTTTATGCCGCTCTGCGTCGGCACTTATTTTGGTGGCAAGTTTAGCTCCCTGTACAAGCGTGCAGGCCGCGGATATGCAACTGGCGACGGTTAATCCTCAAGCCGCGCCGGCACTCATCATTTCAAACCAGCCCTTGCCCGCCGATCTTGCGGCCCAGGTTTATAGCCGTCCCGCTCGTGCCCCTGAGGTGAGCCCACAGCGTATTCTTTCAACGATTTACGACACGCCGTCACAAACAGTGGTCAGTCGTAAGATTGAAGAACTGCGTAGTGATTTGTTTAATTTGCAAAAAAATGTGACGGGGCTTTCGGAACGCGCGGTACAACTTCAGGGTAATACCCAATCGGGCGCGGCGGACTACTACGCCTCGGTCGCCACGATCAGCACGCAGTTACAAGCGGGATCAACCCCCGGTAACCCGCGTTTGGTGCAACGTTTGGCCTCGGCCCAGGATGCGCTTGAAAATCTGGCCGACCGTATTTCCGCGATGAATGATTTGGGGATGGAGATTGCCAACCAATCGTCGTTTGCGTCGTATCTGCTTGAATCGGTGCGCGCAGCTTATGGCCTGACCGGCGCGATCGAAGAAGATCATACCCGTCTTGCGCAACTGGAGGATTCCATTAACAACACGATTGTGGTTTTGGAACGCCTGCAAAACAATACATCCGATGACGTGACGCGGACAAGCGCGTATCTGGCGACCGAACGCAGCAATTTGCGCGCCCTCGCGCTCGCGATCGAAAACGGCGATATGTACGGCAAGGCCTTGTCGAACCGCCCGTTCTCCAGCGTGCCGGTATTCTCGAGCACTGGCGGCGCACCGATGTCGGTGTCGGGAAATAACTTTGCACCACCGACCGCCGCGCCTGCAATGGCCGCCCCGCGCCCCTTGGCAAAGATTAAATTCGACAAGAACGACGTGAAATACGAAGAGCCTGTTTACCTGGCGGTGCATGAGGCGCTTCAAAAATACCCGAACGCCACGTTTGATCTGGTCGCGGTTCATCCCGAAAAGGGCAATCCGGCGCAGGTCGCGATTGAAAGCAGCCGCGCACGCCGCAACGCCGAAAAGGTCTTGCGGACACTGACCGAAATGGGCTTGCCGGTTGAACGCATTAACCTGTCCTATGCCCCATCAGGTGAGGCCAGCAGCAACGAAGTGCATTTGTATATTCGTTAATAAAGGGGGCTTTTCCCTTTTATTGAAGCCTTAAATAACGCCTGTTATAGTGGGGGTACGACCCCGTAGCTCAGGTGGATAGAGCAGCAGTTTCCTAAACTGCGGGCCGCTGGTTCAAATCCAGTCGGGGTCACCATTCAATATAACCGTATTTCTGAAGAGTTTTCCTTGAGTTTACAGGGGGTAAAACCCCCTTGTTTCCCCCCAATCTCCCTTGTTCTTTTCCCCCCGATCTGCTAGAAACAAAGCCTTACTTTCACTTTGATTTTAAAAGGCTTTTTCTATGTCTGCCGATGCCGTCCCCCCTGTGAAACACCCCGCGATTTCCATCGAATCCGAGATGCGGAAATCCTATCTCGATTACGCGATGAGCGTCATCGTCAGTCGCGCGCTACCCGACGTGCGCGACGGGTTGAAACCAGTGCATCGCCGCATTTTTCACGCGATGAACGAAGGCGGCTATCATTCCGACAAGGCGTATAAAAAATCGGCGCGGATCGTCGGGGACGTCATGGGTAAATACCACCCGCATGGCGATATGGCGATTTATGATGCGCTTGTCCGTATGGCCCAGGATTTTTCGCTGCGCTTGCCGCTCATTGATGGCCAAGGGAACTTTGGATCCATGGATGGCGACCCGCCCGCGGCCATGCGCTATACCGAAGCGCGGCTTGGGAAATCCGCCGAGGCTTTGCTTGAGGACATCGACAAAGACACGGTGAATTTCAAACCCAACTATGACGATTCAACCTTGGAACCCGAAGTGTTGCCCGCACGCTTCCCGAACCTTCTGGTGAACGGCGCAGGCGGCATTGCCGTGGGGATGGCCACCAACATTCCCCCCCATAATTTGGGCGAAGTGATTGATGCGTGCGTCGCTCTCATTGAAAACCCCGATCTCTCCTCTGAAGATTTAATGACCATTATTCCGGGGCCTGATTTTCCAACGGGGGCCCAGATTTTGGGACGTATGGGGATTCGTTCGGCGTATCTCACTGGAAATGGGTCGGTCATCATGCGCGCACGCGCAAGCGTTGAAGACATTCGCGAAAAACGCGAAGCGATCATCATTCATGAAATTCCGTATCAGGTGAACAAGGGTCGCTTGCTCGAACGGCTGGGCGAAGTGGCGCGGGAAAAGATTATCGAGGGGATCGCCGAAATCCGTGATGAATCAAACCGTGAAGGTGTGCGTATCGTTCTTGAAATGAAACGCGACGCCCAGGGCGATGTGGTTTTGAACCAACTGTATAAACACACACCGCTTCAAACGAATTTTCCGTGCAATATGCTGGCCTTGAACCATGGCCGGCCACAAACTTTGATGCTCCGCGATTTCTTGACTGCCTTTATCAAATTCCGGGAAGAGGTGATTACGCGGCGCACGATTTACAATCTGGGTAAGGCGCGGGAGCGCGCGCATATCTTGGCGGGCCTCGCTGTCGCTGTTGCCAATATTGATGAGATTATTGCGCTCATCCGTGCGGCAAAAGATCCCGCCACCGCGCGCGAAGAGTTGCTTGCGAAACGCTGGCCCGCAACGGATATTGCGCCGCTCATTGCGCTTATTGATGATCCCGAATATCCGGTCCATCCCGACGGCACCTATCAAATGTCGGAAGAACAGGCCAAGGCCATTCTGGATCTGCGTCTTCACCGCCTGACGGGTCTTGAACGCGATAAGATTGGTGATGAACTGAAAACCATTACCGACCAGATCGCGGAATACCTGACCATCCTGGCCTCAAAAATCAAATTGTTTGAAGTGATGCGGGCGGAATTTCAAGAGATCAAAGAAAAATTCGCAACACCCCGCCGGACCGAAATCGTCGAAGCCGAATTTGAACAAGACATCGAAGACTTAATCCAACGCGAAGATATGGTCGTGACCATCACGCATGGTGGGTACATTAAACGTGTGCCGCTCGTGACCTACCGCGCGCAAAAACGCGGCGGCAAAGGCCGATCAGGGATGAGCACAAAAGACGAAGATTTTGTGTCTGATTTGTTCGTCGCCTCGACCCACACGCCGATCTTGTGCTTTACCTCACGCGGGATTGTCCATCGGTTAAAGGTTTGGCAACTCCCCTTGGGCAATCCCCAGGCCCGCGGTAAGGCCCTGGTCAATATGTTGCCGCTTGAAAGTGGCGAAAATGTGTCGGTCATCCTGCGTATGCCGGAAGATGACGCGATTATCGATCGTTTGGATATCATGTTTGCCACAAGCCACGGCGGTGTACGTCGGAATAAACTGGCGGACTTTAAAAATATCCGGTCCAACGGGCTCATCGCCATGAAGCTTGAGGAAGAAGGCGAAAAACTGGTCGATGTCAAAATCTGCGCGGCCGATGAAGATATTCTTCTCGCCACCAGAAACGGCAAGGCCATTCGCTTTGCGGTGGATGACATTCGCGTGTTTGCGGGACGGACATCAACAGGGGTGCGCGGGATCAAACTTGCAACTGGCGACGCCGTGATTTCCATGTCGGTCTTGAAACATGTCGACGCGAGCGCCGATGAACGTGCGGCCTATTTGAAAATGGCGTCCAAGTTGCGTGGCCAAGAGGGGGACGAGGCCCTTGACGTGGATGAGTCCGGTGAGGACGGTGTCACCAACGACATTCAACTCTCGTCCGAACGTTTTGCCGAACTTCAGGCGCGGGAACAGTTCTTGTTGACCGTCTCCTCCAAGGGATTTGGCAAGCGGTCCTCCGCCTATGAGTACCGTTTAACGGGTCGCGGCGGGTCCGGAATCGTGAATATGGGCCTGTCTGCGAAAAACGGCGATGTTGTGGCGACCTTCCCTGTTACGACCGAACATCAAATCATGCTGGTGTCGGATGGCGGGCAACTGATCCGCACGGGCGTCTCGGATGTGCGCATCACGGGCCGTTCCGCCCAGGGTGTCACTCTGTTCCGCGTCTCAGGTGATGAGAAAGTAATTTCCGTTGCGTGGTTGAAAGAGGAGGATGCGGGGGAAGACGACATTTCTGGAGAGTAGATATTCTTTCAGAAAAAGATGGTGGACTCGAACGGGATCGAACCGTCGACCTCCGCAATGCCATTGCGGCGCTCTCCCAGCTGAGCTACGAGCCCTTGTCAGATCCAAGGTGGCGGGAGGATAGGGGGTTTTGGGGCGTTTGGCAAGTGGGCGTTCTATTTTCTTCTAGCCGCCCCGGAATTTACCTAAAATTTTAACGATTCCTCATGTGTTTTTTACTTTTTGCGGGTATCCTAAAAGGTAGGGCATGCCACAAGGCATGTTTTTTTATGAGCAAAATTTACGACGATTTTGTGGTAAATTTGGGGGTAAGATGTTCAGGCGGTTTATAAAGCGGGAGGATGGCGCGACCGCGGTCGAATTTGCGATCGTGGGGATCCCGTTTACATTCTGTTTGATTGCGGTCATTGAAATTACCCTGATGTATGCCGCCAACAGTATGCTTGAGGGGGCCACAAATTCAGCGGCGCGTCTGATCCGCACGGGTCAGGTTCAACAATCTGGCATGCCTGAAGATCTTTTTAAAAATCAACTTTGTAACTTTGCGAATGTTTTCTTGGATTGTAATGCGATCCAGTATGAAGTCGTTACGTTACCCGGCGGGTTTAGCGATGCCGATAGTAATCAGCCGTCTTTTGATCAAAATGGTGATTTAATTCCTCAAGGATTTGATCCGGGCGGTGTGAACGATGTTGTTTTAATTCGATCTGTTTATCGATATCGTTTTATGACGCCTGTGATTGGCCCTCTTATGGCGAGCGGCCCGAACCAAACAAAAACGATGATGACGACACTTGTTTTACAAACGGAGCCTTACGAGTTTTGATGATGGCACACATAGTGATGAAAAATTTCGTTCAGAAATATTGGTCCGAAACAGAAGGTTTGGCGGCGGTTGAAGCTGCGCTGTTGTTTCCGGCGTTACTGGTTATTTTGGTGAGTACGGTCGATATCGGGAATGCTTTTGTCTCAAATCAGAAGGTGATTACGGCGGCGCAAACAACGGCTGATCTTATCACGCGAGAAGAAAATCCAACCTTGGATGAACGGGCGGATGCGATTAAGGCGGGACAGCTCGCCATGTCGCCCTATTCCTTGACGACATACGAATATATCGTCGTGAGTTATCGGTTTGCCAACAATGGATCACCAGAAGTCGTTTGGCAGGAATCAAGCGGTGGTACCGAAATTGATGCCGACATGACCAATGGCCTGACAGACCTTGGGGGGCCGGGTGAAGGTGTTGTCGTTGTCAAAATTGAATATGTGTACACGCCATTTTTCACGGGGTTTGTGATTGGTGACATTCCAATGAAAGAAGTTGCGTATTTACGTGGTCGGAAGTCGCCCATCGTGGGTAATCCGCTTTAATACCAATAGATGAGGGGGAGTAAATGATACAGCAAATTAAAAATCTTTTAGGTGCCTATCGCCGTGATGTTTCAGGGGCGACGCTCATGGTCTTTGCCTTGGCTATACCGGTTGTGGTGGGATCGATTGGGGTATCCGTTGACCTTGCGCGGGGACAATTGGTAAAGGCGCGTTTATCCCATGCACTGGACGCCGCTGCGCTTGCAGGGGCAGGATCTGTAGGTATGTCCCAAAGTGAAATAGAGAATAGAATTAACAAGTATTTTCAAAAGAATTTCGGGTCAATCCCAGGTGCCCAAGCCAGCGCGTTAAGTATAGAATTTAATGGTACGACCTTAAGGGTTACAGGGTCGGCAGATGTCGACACAACGTTTATGCAGGTCCTTGGGGTAAGTACAGTGAACGTGGACAGTGGAGCTGTTGTTCAAGAAGAAACCCGCGGGCTGGAAGTGGCGATGGTTCTGGATGTCACGGGGTCGATGTCGACAAACAATAATATCGCCACGTTACGTACTGCTGCTGCAAACTTTGTCGATATTGTTTGTCCCAACGCGACATGTCATGAGACAGTAAAAATTGGCTTGGTGCCATTTGCAACAACAGTGAATGTCGGTCCTTATGGCCTTGGCAAAACGCCATCGGGGGCGACCTATGATACACCGTTTGTAAATAACCCACAGGGCTTGCTTTTTAAACAAAGTGGGACAGGAAGCACAACGGCTTGGTGGGGATGTATTTTGGAACGAACGCCTCCTCAAGATACACAAGATTCCGATGGAACATGGAAATGGAATATGTATCGCTATGTATCGAATGCTGGTAATACAACAGCTCCGAATACAAATTGTAACAAAGCCTATATTCAACCTTTAACAATAGAAAAAACAATCCTGAAAACAAGAATTGCGGGGTTGACGCCATCCGGCAATACATTAAGCAACGTTGGGATGGTCTGGGGATATCGCGTCTTATCACCTGAAGCCCCTTTCCGTGAAGGATCCGCTTTTGATGATCCAGAGATTCGGAAAGTTGCCATCCTGATGACAGATGGGGATAATAACATCGGAAATAGCTATAGTGCCTATGGCCCATGGAATGTGTTGCGATTGACAGACAATGACTTGAATCAAAAATTGGTCACAACCTGTCAAAATATGAAGGATGAGGGGATTCAAATCTATACGATTACGTTTACATCTGCAATTGATAACGCAACAAAGAATTTCTTTCGGACTTGTGCAAGTGATCCGAATAAATATTACGATGCACCAACCCAGCAAAATTTATTGACCGCGTTTCGGACAATTGCTGCTGAATTAAGTAATTTGCATATAGAGGAGTAATTCCTGGATAGATTAAATGTCAGCACGAAGCCGCGTCTCGGCAAGACGCACAAAATATTCGATCACGATCGGAATGATGGCATCGTTAAAGTCATAGCCCGGATGGTGCAGGCTTTTGTTGTGCGGACTGTCTGGGTTTGTTGGGTCCGCTTGGCCTACCCACATATAGTTTCCGGGCTTGTGCATCAGCATGGCACCGAAATCTTCGGCGCCCATCATGGGCGGCGGCACAATCACGGCCTCTTTCCCCACAACGTTGCGCGCGACGTCCATCGCGGCATCCATTGCTATGTCGGTCATCGCCGGATCATTGATCGTGGGTTCATAGTTGCGGGTATAATTCACAGCGCATTCCAAATCAAATGCGTCTGCAATTCCGCGTGTCATTTGGGTAATGCGTGCTTCGATCAAGTCGCGTGTTGTGGGTGTAAAGGCGCGAACGGTGCCCGAGATTTGGGCGCTGTCCGGAATGATGTTGGTTGCATCGCCGCCGGACCCCGCCTGAATATTGGTGATGCTTAAGACCGCGTTATCGACGGGATCGACATTTCGGCTGATGATGGTTTGCAGCGCCGAGACAAGTTTGCACGCGGCAATGAGCGGATCATTGGATAAATGGGGCAGGGCCGCGTGCCCCCCACGGCCCGTGAGCGTGATAAAGATATCATCACTGCACGCCATGATGGGCCCCGGACGCGACCCCATAATCCCGACAGGCGCATAGGGAGCGTTGTGAATGGCATACACTTCATCGATTTTATAGGTGTCAAACAGGCCCTCGCGGATCATTTCGATGGCACCGCCCCCGCCTTCTTCGGCGGGTTGAAAAATGACATACACGGTGCCGTTAAAATTCGGGTGGTCCTTCAGGTATTTGGCCGCACCCAGGACACAGGCCGTGTGCCCATCATGTCCGCAGGCATGCATACAGCCCGGATTTTGCGACGTATGGGCCAAACCAGAGCATTCAGTAATCGGGAGCGCGTCCATATCGCCGCGAATGGCAATCGCCCGGCCAGAGGTGTTTTTAACGCCGTCAATCCGCGCGACGATTCCTGTCTTGGCGTGCCCGCGGGTAAAGGGAATGCCCCACTCCGTCAGTTTTTTTGCGACAAAATCACTCGTGAAGGTTTCCGCGAACATCAGTTGCGGATGCTGGTGCAAAATCCGGCGATACCCCGCAATTTCGGGCGCAAGATCGGCGATGTCGGGGCGAATGGGCATGGATATCCCTCTTCAGAACGTTCACAACAGGTAGAGGACTCTCCCTCCCCCTTTAAGGGGGAGGGTCGGGGTGGGGGAGTAACCCCAACGAAAACGCATGGTCCAGAAAGTGAAAGGACTCGATCTCCGCATTGGTAGGAATGACAAAATAACGATCCCCCATCCTAACCTTCCCCCTTAGAGGGGGAAGGGATTTCTTTCACATGGCGTTTTTATTCTAACGAAAGGTGGTTAAAGAGGGGTTTTGACTCTATGAAAATTAAATCTTCGCTTTCCGTGGATCAAACGCATCGCGCACGGCCTCGCCGATAAAGGTGAGAAGCGTGAGCATCAGGGCCAGCACAATAAACGTTGTGAAGCCCAGCCACGGGGCCTGAAGGTTATTTTTGCCCTGCGCCAAAAGTTCGCCCAAGGACGGCGAGCCGGGCGGCAACCCCAGGCCTAAGAAATCCAGCGATGTCAGCGCGGTAATGGATCCTGTCAAAATAAAGGGCAGCATGGTCAAGGTGGCGACGACCGCGTTCGGCAAAACATGCCGCCACATGATGATGGGTGTGGGCACGCCCAAGGCTTTCGCCGCGCGCACATAATCGAAATTCCGCGCGCGTAAAAATTCCGCGCGCACGACATCGACAAGCGACACCCAGGAAAAGGCCAACAGGATGATCAGAAGTGTCCAGAACCCCGGCACGAACATCGCCGAGAAAATGATCAGGATATAAAGCGAGGGCAGGGACCCCCAAATCTCGATCACGCGTTGCAGGATCAGATCGGTTTTGCCGCCAAAATACCCTTGAACCGCACCCATAAAAATGCCGATGATCGAACTGATCACCGTGAGAATGAGGCCAAACAGAACAGACAGGCGAAAGCCGTAAATAATTCGGGCGAGCACATCGCGCCCCTGATCATCGGTCCCGAGCCAATTCTCAAGCGTGGGGGCCGAGGGCGCGGGGCTCGGTAAATTGTAATTAATCGTGTCATAGGAAAACCGAATGGGCGGCCAGATCATAAACCCGTTTTGATGGATCAAGTTTTGAACAAAGGGATCGCGGTAATCGGTCTCGGTTTCAAAATCGCCGCCAAAAACCGTTTCGGGGTAAAGAGTGAGGACGGGGGTATACACCGCGTTTTTATACCAGATGAGAAGCGGTTTATCGTTCGCAATAAATTCCGCCGCCGATGTCACAAGAAAGAGGGTAAGAAAAATCCAAAACGCGGTGAACCCGCGTGTGTTTGCACGGAATTGAGACAGTCGACGGCGGGTGAGGGGGGAGAGGGTCATACTCTTATGCTAATCAGAGGAGATGGCGCTGTAAACCCCTCTCCCACCGGGAGAGGGAAGGACCCAAGGCGTTAGCCTTGGGAGGGTGAGGGGGCACATGAATCAGATAACTCTATTTTTTGAAGACAAGAGAAAATCGTACGAACAGCTTGATCAGGTGTAAGGGATGTCACATCGAGCGTGATTTGATAGGGAGAGTTCGGTAAGTGGCAGAACGTATAGTTTTTTTGATGTATTTCTGCGAGGACGTCAGGGTTTGTTAATTTTTGTTTATAGCTTCGCTCGTGGTTCACAGCCCGGCGCAAATTTTCTTCTGGAGTACAGGTCAGTAGTATGGGTACAAAAATTTGTTTTCGGGCGTGTGCGAAAGCAATCACTTTTTCGAATCTTTCAACGTCTGCATTGGATTCATTGACGAGTGCATTTGTCAGTAGGATATCTTTAGGGGCGTCTGGCCTGAGCAACTCTTCGTATACCAAACGCGTCAGATCAGAAAGCGCTTTTAAGTAGCCATCCGATCCATGTTCGTAACCCATCGCGTAGACTGTGTTGATAAGCGCGTGGTTGTCGAGGATGTGTGCGTTTAAACACAGGGCGAGTTGTCGAGCGATTGTCAGTTTTCCTACACCCGGCATACCATTAAAGTGAATAATCATTTCTTACCTCACGCCCTCAAAATTAATCCGTGGATCGACCAGGACATAGGTCACATCGCGTATAATTGTCATGACCAACCCGATCAACGAAAAAATATACAACGTGCCCAAGACAACCGGATAATCGCGGTTGATAATCGATTCGTATCCGAGGAGCCCCAGGCCATCGAGTGAAAAAATCACCTCGATAAGAAGTGACCCGGTAAAGAAAATCGCGACAAACGCGGCTGGAAACCCCGCAATCACAATCAACATCGCGTTCCTAAAAATATGGTGATAAAGGACCTGATGCTCGGTGCATCCCTTGGCCCGCGCGGTCAGGACGTATTGTTTGTTGATCTCATCCAGAAATGAATTTTTGGTGAGCATGGTGAGCCCCGCAAACCCGGAGATCACAAGCGCGGTCACAGGCAGTACCATATGCCACAGATAATCGGTCATCTTGCCAAAGGTCGAGAGATCCACCCAGTTGTCGGACACCAACCCCCGCAAGGGAAAGAGATCAAAATACCGCCCGCCGGCAAACAGAATGATCAGCAAAATCGCAAACATAAACGACGGAATGGCATAGCCCACAAAAATCGCGGCCGATGTCCAGATATCAAACGGCGTCCCGTCCTTGACCGCTTTGCGAATGCCCAAGGGGATGGAAATGAGATAGATGATCAGGGTTGACCAGAGCCCCAGGGAAATGGACACCGGCATTTTCTCAAGGATCAGACCGATGACCGATGTATCCCGGTAATAACTCTCACCAAAATTAAAGGTCAGGTAATTCCCGACCATCTGGATAAAGCGGGTCACGGGCGGCTTGTCGAACCCGTACATTTTTTCAAGTTCTTTGATGAATTCGGGGTCGAGGCCCTGGGCGCCTTTGTACAGGCTGTTCTCGCCGGCTTGGGCAATGCTGGTCATGGCCCCAGCGCTTTCTCCGGATCCGCCGCCGGTAAAGCGCGCTGTGGCATCGCCCCCGTGGCCTTGCAGTTCCGCGATCATCCGGTCAACGGGGCCGCCTGGTACGAACTGGATGATGATAAAAGAAATAAGCATAATCCCAAGCAGTGTGGGGATCAGCAGCAGCAACCGACGGAGGATATAGGTGAGCATATTTCTTATACAATCTGTCATCCCCGCGCAGGCGGGGATCTGGCCATAAAAAACATCAAGTTAAGGTCGCATATTCCAGCCCTTAATGTGCCAGTCTTTCCCATCGTACTCAAGATGGCCAAAAGCCGCGGTCGATAGCTTTAATTGTTCAGGGGCCGGGCAGTCCCAAATGCAGCCATCGGTAAAAAATCGTGCGATCCCGTTACTGGTGACAAGCCAGATGGTTTGTATTTCCTCAGAAATAAAGGGAATTTGAGAAGTCATCGAGAATCCTAAGAGCATGTTTTTTGCGTTTTCTTGCAATTTTTCTGGCCGAGGGCTCCATTCGGCGGGCATGATCGTTTTTTCTTCCCAGTCTTTGAGTGTCTGGGGCCCGAGCCGTGCGATGACCTCTGATTCTGGTTTACCATCATCGATCCCGTAATCGATTTCATCAAGTTCTGGGCGGGCCTCGCAGGGCGCGTTGAAATTGGCCGCGGCCAGGGCGATTCGCGCGGTTTCTTCTGTCCGTTTTAAGGTTGAGGTGAAAACCAGGTCCGGGCGTAAATTTTGTTCGGCAAAATAATGCCCCAGTTTTTCAGCCTGAGCCCGCCCGCTTGAGGATAAAGCCAAGTCGGTACGCTTGCCGACTCGTAAAATCGTGTCGCCGGGATCAAACGTGTTGCCATGTCGGATACATAAAAGAGTCAGGGGCATGGGGTTATGTTCTACTCCCCCCGCCCCTGAGATACAAGTCGCTTGATTATTGATCTCCCCACACAACAGCCCTTGAAGGGGGCTATTTAGATCAGATCAGCTTCCGTGTATAGGTCAAGTTCGCGCCCAAATCATGGGTCAGATGAGATGCGGAATAAAGTCCTCCGAAAAACATGCCCCCACACAAGATCATCGCAATCATCATTCCTGCAATCATGATATCCCCCGATACAATTTTGCGTTACTCATCAATATGCCAGATACTGTTTTGTATGTTCTGCATCAGGCATACATAGTTGTACCACCCTCCATTTCCATAGGGCAAATTTTTTCGACCAAAAGGTGATGTTTTTTTTGAAACTTGGGATTTTCTCAAGAGAGTCTTTGATTTTTTCTAAGTTATGGTAATTATTAACGGGGTGTTTTGGCGATTTTTAGTCAAAAGGAGGGGTGTTTTTACCCCATTTTTTAGTGAGCACTTTTGAAGTTTATTATAAAACATTGATTTATAATACTAAATTAGTTTTTGTAACCTTAAAAAACTGAAGTGGCGCGGCAAGCATGAATAATTTATAGCATTTTATACTTAAAATTTCACATAAAGGTTAATTTCGGCGGGTCTGACTCCGTCCGCCTCTTTAAAAAAGAAAAGGGCCCGCGGAAATTGCGGGCCCGAAGGAGAGTTGACAGACACTACATAACCTAAAGAAAGAGAAGAGGCGACGGGGGAATATTCTCCCGCAGCCGAATCAGTTACGCCGCGACGAGACGCTTGCGCTCGCCGCGCATAATTTGTTCCAGTTGTTCCGACGCCTTGACTTCTGTAATCTTTTGAACAGCGGCCAGCTCACGGGCCAAGCGTTCCAAGGCCGATTGATAGATCTGGCGTTCGCTGTAGGATTGTTCGGTATCCTCGGCACTGCGTTTCAAATCCCGTAAAACTTCGGCGATGGCAATCGGGTCACCCGAATTGATTTTCAGTTCGTATTCTTGGGCCCGGCGACTCCACATGGTGCGGCGGACGCGGGCGCGTCCTTTCAGGGTTTTGATCGCATCTTTCATGCGGTCGACGGTCACAAGCTTGCGTAAGCCCGAGGTCTGGGCCTTAAAAACAGGTACTTTCAAGCGCATACGGTCTTTTTCGAAGGTAATGGTATAGAGGGCGACATCCATGCCGCCGATGGATTGCGTGTCGATTCCGTCAATTTTACCAACGCCATGCGCCGGGTATACGACATAATCGCCGGCCCGAAATTCGTTTTGCGCTTTGGTAGAAGCTGGTTTTGTTTTCATGCTTTTGCGCCTCGACAACTGATTGTTTAAACAACATATTGAAATAAAAAGGTGTTCAATACGTGAACCCCAAACAGAAAAGACGTCCGACACCGCCAAAGATGAAAATTGTATCTTTGGGCGCATAACATCCCGCAAACCAGAGGTTTACGGGCCGTGCCGAGGAAGCCATTATCTGATCGTTAATAAATAGACCATTTTGGGGTAAAAATCAAGGTGAAAATGAACCTAATTGGACAATAATTATATACATAACTACTGAATGGTTGCCCTCTAATCGGTTCTCATTTTTTATATCAATTTGTTTTATAATGATAAAAAAGGACGGTTTTCTGTTGCTAGGAAAACCGTCCAAAAACCCCACCTCTGACCTGCGACGGTCAGGGGAATTTAAGTGTCGCGAGAAAAATTAGCGCTTACGCAGCTGCTTTTTCTTCACCAACGAACGAATTGTCGTTGGCCGCAACGAACGCAAAGTTATCGTTTGCATTTATCATTTTTGCCCCGAGTAACGCACGGGACACGCAATCGGACGCAAGCCAATGTCTTTATCGCGCGTGTCGATCCTGTTTCGGCCCCAACAAAATCCCCGTATTGACCCGAAGATTTTGGTGGAGCCGCCGGGCACTGCCCCCGGGTCCACGGCCGCCTATTCCACACGGCGTTTAGCGTCATAGCTGGCAAGCCAGCACTTCTATTATATAGAGTAAAAGGTTAAAATTGCCAATTCTTTTTGGCGGACGCATAAAATCACAGCATAATTTCTGTGCATGACCGCGCGAAATCCCCTTGCGAGGTGGGGTTTCCGCGTCTATAGTCCTGCCCCTAGGATATGTCATTTTTGGGGAAGAAAGATGGCCAAACAGATTACAAAGAAACCGGGAGGAGCCGCGAAAAAACCTGCGGCCAAGACCCCTGCCAAGTCATCGGGGAAAAAGAATGCAAAAGTGGTAAAACCCCCAGAGACAGCCAAAAAATCACCCAAAATGGCTGCTAAACCCACACGGTCAGGGCCGATCAAAACGCCCGAGAAAAAAGGAGCCTCCGTGAAAACGGCTTCTCCAACAAAGACGACGGTTAAAAAATTACCCGTCCCCACACCAAAGCCTTCAATAAAACCTGTAACCAAGCCTTTGACCAGAATGACAACAACAACGAAAAAAGATTCTTCCTTAAAACAATCTCGAGGCGAGATCCATGTTCCCGGTGCGGCTGTTGTACCGCCCGATTATAAACCCCGCGACCGCGAAGAGTTTATGAACCCGGTGATGCGCGAATATTTTCGCTTGAAACTGTTGCGGTGGAAGGCCGAACTTCTGCGTGAGGCGGAAAACACCGTCCATGACACGCTTCAGGGGACCGAACTTCAGAAACCGGATCTGGTCGACCGCGCCTCAGAGGAAACCGATCACGCGCTTGAACTGCGTACCCGCGACCGCGAACGCAAACTGATCAGCAAAATCGACGAAGCATTGCTCCGGATCGAAGACGGCAGCTATGGGTACTGTGAAGAAACAGGTGAACCGATTTCGGTGGGTCGCCTGGATGCCCGTCCGATTGCCACATTGTCGCTTGAGGCCCAGGAACGCCACGAACGGAAAGAGCGCACCCAACGCGACGATTAAGGATATATCGACGTTAAGGTGTTTTCTTAACATTTTTCTTTATTCAAAAGGAAGTCCACCATGTCGATTGATGCCGTTTTGAATGATGCTTTTGCGCCGCTCTCAAAAATCGCAAGTGATGTGGTTTTATATGCCGTGCCGCTTTCGGATGATCCGGATGGGCCCAAGGTCAAATTGATCGTTGTTTGGCTTGCAGCCGCCGCGCTTTTTTTCTCATTCTATCTGCGGTTTGTCTCGATTGCGTATTTTCGTCATGGGCTGCACCTGATCACGGGCAAACATAAGGAAGAAAATTTAGAGGGTGCGCCCGGCGAGATTTCAAATTTTCAAGCGATCGCCACGTGTTTATCGGGGACGGTGGGCTTGGGGAACATTGCGGGTGTCGCCGTCGCCATTTCCTTGGGCGGGCCGGGGGCGGCATTTTGGATGGGACTCATGGGCTTTTTCGGCATGTGTTCCAAATTTGCCGAAGCGGCGCTTGGGTGTAAATACCGTCAACCGGCGGCTGAAGGCTTTTCAAGCGGCTATGTCGCCGGGCCCATGTATTATATTCGTGAAGCGTTTTCGCGTTATGGCATGAACGCCATTGGCGCGTTTATGGCGGCGGCGTTTGCCGTGTTTACGATTGGCGCGACGATTGGCGGCGGCAATATGTTTCAAGCGAATCAGGTCTATATGCAGATGGTCAATGTGACCGGCGGTGAGGTCAGTTTTCTTGCCGAAAAAGGATGGATGTTTGGACTGGTCCTTGCGGCGCTCGTGGGGGTCGTCATTATCGGCGGCCTTCAATCGATTGCGCGCGTCTCCTCCTTGATTGTTCCGGTGATGGCCCTTGTGTATTTGGGGGCGGGTTGCATGGTTTTGGCGATGAACGCAGCGCATATTCCTTCGGGTATCATGACGATCTTACATGGGGCACTGACGCCTGAGGCGGGGTTTGCCGGAATTTTGGGCGCGATGATCGCAGGGGTCCAACGCGCCGCGTTCTCGAACGAAGCGGGGCTCGGAACAGCCGCTTTTACCCATTCTTATGCGCGCACCCATCAACCCATTACCCAAGGGTTCGTCGCGATGATTGGTCCGTTTGTCGATACGGTCGTGATTTGCATGATGACGGCTCTTGTGATTGTGATGTCCGGCGTCTATGCCGAGGCCGGTGCCGTCTCGGGCACGTATCAAGGGGTGGTGTTGACATCGGAAGCGTTTGCAACGGCTTTGCCATGGTTCCCCTATGTTCTAGCCTTTACCGTTTTCTTGTTTGCATATTCAACACAAATTACCTGGTTTTATTACGGGCTTTTGGGATGCACATATTTATTCGGACAGCGCCGCAGCGTCGAATGGATTTTTAAAATCATCTATCTGGCGGCGGTTGTCGTTGGATGTTCGGCAAGTCTGGATAACGTGATCGACTTTACAGACGCCACGTTCTTTGCGCTCGCGATCCCCAATATCATTGCGCTTTATATCCTCGCGCCCGAACTCAAGCGTGATTTAAATACCTACTTGGCGCGGTTGCATAAAAAGTAAGCGCGGGGACCGCGGTGAATAACCGCGTGCATTTTCTAAGGATATACTTTAGTATATGTGGGCAGCATATAGAACTAGTTGCAACCTGTTTACATGATCATGACCCTTATGTTTCATACGCTTAAATCAAGACAGCCCGGAAATTTATCGACCCCCGTTTTTGATTTTTTGACGGGTATCGAACTTCCCAATCTGATCTCGACATCCGCAACCCGCATCGATAACCCGGATACAGGGGATTGGTGCATTGCTTGGTTGTTCCGGCAGCCTGTCACGCCAGTTGACGCCGCAACACTCATCAACACGGCGGCAACAACCGCGGGTCTTCAGGGACAAATTTGCCTGACTCCTGAAAATATTTCGAGTGCCGATGTCCCCGATCGAAATTGGCTGGAATACAGCTATCAAGGATTTATGCCTTTTACCATTGGCCGCTTTGCGTTGCGTGGACAACACCACGTCAATCTTGATGTTCCAAAAGATCATTTTCCGATTGTCATTGACGCTGTGACCGCTTTTGGGTCGGGGGAGCACCCGACAACCCGAGGATGCCTTTTAATGCTGGATCAACTGGCACAAGAAGGGAAAAAACCAGGACGTATCTTGGATCTGGGAACAGGATCGGGAATTTTGGCCATTGCAGCCCACAGATTATGGCCTGCGGCATCGATCACCGCCGTTGATATTGACCCCGAATCTGTGCGTGTTGCCGCTGAATATGCGGGGTATAATAACGTCCCCTTGGCGACACCCGAAACAGATGACAAAGGCCGGATGCGCTGTATTTTGGCCGGAACACCAACGGCAGATGAGGTGGCCGGCCACGGCCCCTTTGATCTTGTTATTTCGAATATTCTGGCAGGCCCTTTACGCGAACTGGCTCCGGCGATTGCCCAAGTTACATCCCAAGACGGGACGATTATCCTCTCGGGTCTCCTCGATATCCAAATTGATGAGGTGGCGGCAAGTTATACGCCGCATGGCCTCGCCCTGATCCACCAAGATATTCTTGACGATTGGGCGGTGTTAAGGATTGAACGGCGGAAAGATTAAATTCTTTCCCGTGATAGCCGCCCATGGGGCACAAATATAAATTGACAGGGAGACTCTTGTTTCTTATGGTATTCCACATGCGCCTTATGGTACATCGAGAAAAACATCTAAAACAGGAGAGTAAAAATGGCTAAAGGCTATAGACAAGTACCTAATGAAAAAAGAATGGAGCTTGCGCGACAACTTGCTCGACAAGGGGTTCTTTTGGATCCCTATAATGAGCTCCCGTATGATAATCTTAATGTATGGAGCCTGGATGCGTTACGGGGAAATCATCAAGGTTTAGGTGAGCAATACAAAGCGATAAACGTATTTGGGGAACGTGCGCGAACGGCCAATGCCCGTGTGGATGAACTTAAACTTGGAGAGCGGCTTTGTGCTGCGTTTGCCGGTGTTGGTGGGGCAACGGTCGCGTTGATTGAGGCGGGGGTTGTGAAACCCGTTCCTGAGACAAAATTTGTTCCTTATGTCCATATGGCTGAAGGGGCGGGGATTGCTCTTTTCGTGACTTTTAGCCTCGCGGCAATTGTTCAAACAATCAAGCGCGTGCGTCAGGAAAACGTGCGGGATGATGCCCAGACACGCGCCGAAATTGCTGTATTGAATTCTGATGGGATTGCCGCCGAAATTCACGCCCGGGACGAACAGGCGGCTTCTGGTGCTGTGCTCGGGGCGGATGGTGTTCCGTCTCCGTAAATATTGAGTTTTTTAGCCCCTTTTAAGCGCGCAAGACCTCTGCTAACCTAAGCTCCTAGGATCACTGATAGGGACGATGCGATGCGCCAATTTTTTTCCTTTTTAACGTTGGGTGTGATGTGTGCCGGGTTTGCTGTGCCGGCCTTCGCTTTGGACGGGACGCCTTTGCGTGAAATTCGCGTGGTCGGGGCTGAACGGATTGAACCCGCCACCATCGCGACCTATATGGATGTGCGCAAGGGGGACCCCTTGAATGACGATACGATCGACCGTGCCCTCAAAAGCCTTTTTGGGACCGGGCTTTTCGCTGATGTGTCGATGAACCAAAGCGGCGATACGCTGGTCGTCACGGTGGCCGAAAACCCCATTATTAATGACATTGCGTTTGAGGGAAATAAACGCATTTCGGATGAAACCCTGATGGCCGAAGTGCAGTTAAGACAGCGCCAGGTTTTTACCCGGACCAAGGTACAAAGTGACGTCGCGCGCCTGTATCAGGTGTATCAACGCTCGGGCCGCTTTGCCGCCAATATTGAGCCCAAAATCATTGAACTCGATCAAAACCGCGTCAACTTGGTTTTTGAAGTGGATGAAGGTGATGTGACCAAGGTGGGGTCGATCCGTTTTGTGGGCAACAAGCGCTTTAGTGACGATTCCTTGCGCGATGTGATTACAACGAAAGAGGCCCGCTGGTACAATTTCTTATCGAACAGTGATCAGTATGACCAAGACCGGATGGCCTTTGACCAGGAACAACTCCGCAAGTTTTATTTGGGCCAGGGCTATGCTGATTTCCGCGTGGTCGCGGCCGAGGCCGAAATGGCGCCGGATCGGAAATCGTTCTTTATCACCTATACGGTGGAAGAGGGCGAACGGTACCGCGTGGGCAAAACCACGGTCGCCGCACAACTCCGCGAATTTGATACCCGTACGCTTCAGGATAAAGTCGCACTCACCCCTGGCGAATGGTATAACGCCGACAAGGTGAGCGAAAGCGTTGATCAAATGACGGCTGCGCTTGGGGACATGCAATACGCCTTTGTCACCGTGCGCCCGGATGTCACGCGCAACCGCGCCGATATGACGATTGATGTGTCGTTCCAGATTGATGAAACCCCCCGCGTTTTCGTCGAACGCATTGATGTACGTGGCAACGCGCGGACCGAAGATAAAGTCTTGCGGCGGGAATTGCTGCTCGTCGAGGGGGACCCCTTTAACCGTGCGCTCCTTGCGAAATCGGAACAGCGCTTGAAAGATTTGGGCTATTTTGAAAAAGTGACGCTCCGGTCCTTGCCCGGATCTGCGCCGGATAAAACCGTCATTGATATTGATGTCGCCGAACAATCGACCGGAGAAATCTCGGTCGGGGGCGGATTTTCAACATCTGACGGTCCGCTTGCTGATTTGCGGTTAAGCGAACGAAATTTCCTCGGTCGTGGTCAGGATGTATCCCTGTCGGCGACGATTGCGGGCAGCAAGACAGAATTCGATGTCTCTTTCACTGAACCTTATTTCATGGGCCGCGATATTGACGCTGGGATTGATGCGTTCCATATCACGCGCGATCTGCAGGATGAAAGTTCTTATGATCAACGCCGGACGGGCGGCGCCGTGCGGTTGGGGTATCCCCTGTCTGAGCGGTGGCGGCAAACCTGGCGATATCGTTTTGAAAACAACGATATCCAAAATGTTAAATCTGATGCCTCGAGATTCATTCGCGACCAGGAAGGCACGCGCGTAACGTCGGCGATCTCTCAACGTTTGACCTATGATTCGCGTGATAGCAAGTTGTTCCCGACTGATGGTTGGATGTATTGGCTTGATACCGAATTCGCAGGGCTGGGTGGCGATGCCTCCTATATCTCGGGTAAAACGGGTTCGAGTTTTTATTATCCTTTAACCCAAAGCATCGTGTTTAACGCGCTGGGTGAGGTGGGCGGTGTTACCGGTCTTGATGATGATGTTCAGATTAACGAACGTTATTTCATCGGCGGGTCGAATTTGCGCGGCTTTAAGAAATCGGGGATCGGTCCGCGTGACTTGTCAACCGATGATGCCTTGGGCGGAAATCTGTTCTATCGCGGATCAGCGGAGTTAAGCTTCCCGATTGGATTCCCGAAAGAATACGGTGTGCTGGGCCATGCCTTTACCGATGCCGGCTCCCTCTGGTCACTGGATGAGGCTGATAATACAGACATCGTCGATGAGAACAGCTTGCGGGCCTCGGCCGGTTTGGGGATGTCCTGGCGGTCGCCCATGGGCCCCATCCGTTTGGATGTGGCGATGCCATATTTGTCCGAAGATTATGACCGCGAAGAACATTTCCGGTTTAACTTTGGAACGCGTTTTTAATTTTAACACCATATAAAAGGGATATATTCTGATGCGTGTGTTTTTTGTGGGCCTCGTTGTGGCCATCATGATGGCTTTTTCGGTCCCGGCTTTTGCGCAACTGGCCGTTGTGGATATGCAGCAGGTTTTGACCGAGTCAGATGCTGCAAAAAGCATTCTTGCGCAACTGAAAGATCAACGTGCCGCGATTGAAAAAGAAATCAAAGGCATGGAGGAGGCCTTGAAAAAAGACGAACAAGCCTTGATCAAGAAAAAAGAAACCGCCAAGCCCGATGAATTCGCCGCCGCCCGCAAGGAATTCGAGAAAAAACTGATCGACAGCCGGGGCAAGGTGCATAAACGCCGCGCTGCCGCCGATGACGCCTTTAACAAAGCGATTGGTGAACTGCGCCAGAACATCATGACGGTTGTCACCGATATCGCGGCGGCGCAGAAGATTCAACTCGTGATTACCAAGCAAAACGTCGTCATCGGCGACAAATCGCTGGAAATCACCGATCAAGTGATGAAGGCGCTGAACGCCAAGATCAAAACGATCAAGGTCAAGATGTAAGGGCGCGGGTCATGGCGGATCCGCATTTCTTTCATCATCACGGGCCGTTGACTTTGGCCCAGATTGCCCAAAAAACAGGCGCGACCTTACCCGAGGGGGTCGATCCCGCGCGGGTCATGACTGATGTTGCACCGCTTGATACTGCAGCGCCGGACCAACTTTCTTTCATCGATAACCGGAAATACCAGGCGGCGTTTAAGGAATCGCGTGCAGGCGCGTGTTTTATGCGGCCGCATCTGGCTTCTCTTGCCCCTTCGGGGATGGTCGCTCTTGTCACCCCAACGCCATACAAGGCCTATGCCCTTGCGGCCCAAATGTTTTATCCGGCCGAACGCCCGGGTGTGCCCCAAATCTCCCCGCATGCCGCGATTCATCCCACAGCTCAGATCGGCGCGCGGGTCCATATTGAACATTTTGCCGTGATTGGCCCGCGCGCGGTCCTGGGCGATGACGTTTGGATTGAAGCGGGGGCCGTGATTGGCGCCGGTGTGACGATTGGGGCAGGGTCCCGTGTGGGGGCGGGCGCCAGTGTGTCACATGCGGTCATCGGGCAGGGGGTGCGGCTTTATCCCGGATGCCGTGTGGGCCAAGACGGCTTTGGCTTTGCGATTGATCCGGCAGGATTCGTCAAGGTGCCCCAACTGGGGCGTGTGATCATCCACGATTTTTGCGAGATCGGGGCGAATACCTGTATTGATCGCGGTGCGGGGCCAGACACGGTGATTGGTATGGGCACCTGGATCGATAACTTGGTTCAGATCGCGCATAATGTCAAAATTGGCCGGGGCTGTATCCTGGTGGGGCAGGTCGGCATTGCCGGAAGCACCGTGATTGATGATTTCGTGGCGATTGGCGGCCAAGCAGGCATTGCTGGACATTTACATATCGAAAAAGGCGTGCAGATCGCCGCCGGATCGGGAGTTATCAACAATTTATCCGCAGGGTCAGTGGTGATGGGCTATCCGGCCTTGCCAAAGACCCGGTTTTTGCGGCATGTTGCCTATCTGAACCGGATGACGGGTGGATTGCCCGCATCCGCAACGACAAGGGAAACGCCTGAATGACAAAAGATAACCTTGCCCCCGCGGGTTCCACCGTGCCCTCGATTGATATCAAGCGGGTGATGGAGATTTTACCCCATCGCTATCCCTTTCTAATGGTGGATCGCCTGTTGTCCTTTGTGCCAGGTGAAAGTGCGGTGGGCTTGAAAAATGTTACAATTAACGAGCCTTTTTTTGAGGGACATTTTCCGGGCTTTCCGGTCATGCCGGGCGTCTTGATTGTTGAGGCGATGGCCCAAACGGCCGCGGTAATGGTGGCGGGGACAACAGGTGCCGCTGCAGATGGCAAGCTTGTTTATTTTATGTCAATTGATGAGGCCAAATTCCGAAAGCCCGTTGTTCCTGGCGACGCGCTGCACATTTATATTCAGAAAATACAAAATCGCCGGAATGTGTGGAAGTTTCAAGGTGAAGCAAAAGTTGATGGCCAACTTTGCGCCGAAGCTGTTTTCAGCGCGATGATCGTCGAGTAGTATCCCGGCATCATGGCCGTACAAATTCATCCGACAGCAATTATCGACCCCGGCGCGCGGCTTGGGGTGGATGTGAATATTGGTCCCTATTGTATCGTGGGTCCGCGCGTGACCTTGGGCGACCGGGTTGTGTTGCGCGCGCATGTGGTTCTCGATGGCCAGACCTCGATTGGGGCCGATACCGTTGTGCATCCTTTTGCCTCGATCGGCGGGCAGCCCCAGGATTTAAAATATCACGGCGAAGAGTCGTCGCTCGACATTGGCACGCATAACACGATCCGCGAATATGTGACTATGCATCCGGGGACAGAAGGCGGAAACCGCGTGACGCGTGTCGGGTCGCATTCTTTATTTATGGTGGGCGTGCATATTGCCCATGATTGTACTGTGGGCGATCACGTGGTCATGGCGAACCAAGCGACGCTCGCGGGTCATGTCAGTATTGGGGATCACGCGATTATTGGAGGGCTGTCCGCTGTCCATCAATTTGTGCGGATCGGATCTTATGCCATTATTGGCGGCATGTCGGGGGTCGAAAGTGATGTGATCCCCTTTGGCCGGGTCAAGGGCGAACGCGCATTCCTTGCGGGTCTGAACCTGATTGGCCTTGAACGCAACGGGTTTAATAAGGATCAAATCAAGGTCTTACAACGCGCCTTTAACCAGATGTTTGGGGATGAAGGCACGATGGAGCAGCGGCTTGAGACTGTTGCAGGTGATTTTGCAAATGATCCTCTGGTCACGCAAATTGTCGATTTTGCGCGTGCAAAGACAAAGTTTCCGCTATGCCAGCCCCAGAAAAAAGCGGCCTAAATCAAACGAACCGCGGCCCCGTCGGCATTATCGCTGGCGCGGGCGTATTGCCCTCCGCTTTGGCGACCGCATGTCAAAAATCCGGCCGCGGTGCGGTGATTGTTGTCCTCAAAGGCTTTGCGGATCCAGGCGCTTTTTCCTCTTTTCCGTCCTCTTTATTATCGATTGGTCAAGGGGCGCGGATGGTGCGGTTTTTTCGCGCGCATCAGGTGCGTGATATTGTCTTGATTGGCGCGGTGCGTCGGCCATCGCTTTTTGATGTGCGCCCTGATTGGTGGACGCTTTCACGTTTGGGCGGCATTCTTTTGCGTGGGAATCTTGGCGATGATGGGTTGCTGCGCGCGGTGCGCCGCGTTTTTGAAGCCGAAGGGTTTCAGATTTGCGGTGTGCATGACTTTCTGCCAGATTTACTCGCGCGGTCTGGGGCTCTTGGGGCGCATACACCGTCCTCAGACGCGATGCAGGATATCGTACGGGGGTTCACGGTGGCGGGCGCCTTGGGTCAAGTAGATGTTGGGCAATCGGTTGTCGTGCAGCAAGGCGTTGTTTTGGGGGTCGAGGCCGCGGAAGGCACAGCGGCGCTCATTGAACGCTGCGCAACATTAAAACGGTCTGGACCGGGGCCGGTTCTGGTGAAATCCGTGAAACCGAATCAAGACCGGGCGCTCGATTTACCCACGATCGGCCCGGATACCGTCCGGGCGGCCGTAAGTGCGGGATTCCAAGGCATTGCGGTGCAGGCGGGCAGTACGCTCATGGTCGATCCGGGTGAAATGGCTCATCTGGCCGATGCGGGGGGCTTGTTTGTTTGGGCCCAGTAAATTTATACTTGTGATTAAGAATGCGTCTTAACCTGGATCGTTTAACCGCCGATGCACCCGTTAAAAATATTTGTAATTGCTGGCGAGGCATCGGGAGATGTTTTGGGTGGCGCGATTTTGCAGGCGCTTTCCCACCATACGGACCGCTCGCTAGATATTCGCGGCATTGGTGGCGATGCGATGAAAGAGGCCGGGTTAAAAGGTTCGCTTGTCATCATGCGCGATCTGGCGGTCATGGGAATCGCCGAAGTTCTCCCTAAAATCCCTTTTTTATTGCGTACGATATCGCGCACGGTCCGCGCCGCCGAGGAATTTAAGCCCGATTTGGTGTTAAGCATCGATGCACCGGATTTATCCTTTCGCATACAAAAGAAATTGCGCGCGCGTGGAAATTTTCGGGGCAAGCAGATTCACGTGGTCGCCCCTTCCGTCTGGGCGTGGCGTCCGGACCGTGCGCGTCATATTGCAGGGTTTCTGGATGGCTTGATTTGTTTCTTTCCGTTTGAACCCCCTTATTTTACCGCGCACGACCTCCCGGCGATTCACATGGGGCATCCGGCCATTAATACGCCCATTGCGTGGGCAGATCCTGCGCCTTTACGTCGCGCGCTCGATTTGGGAGAAGACACCCCAGTTGTGGGGATGTATCTGGGCAGTCGGGCGGGGTCGGTTGAACGCCACGCCGAAACATTTATCGAGGCGATCAATATCCTGGCGCGCGGATGTCCGGGGATGCGTGTGTTGGTCCCGACTTTTCCGGCCTATGCCGACCGGGTGCGCACCCTGTGTGCGGGATTAACCGTGCGGCATCATATTATGACGGATCCGCTGTTGAAACCTGTCGCCATGCGGGCGTGCGACGCGGCCTTGGCGGTATCGGGGACGGTGGGGTTGGAACTGGCCATTGCAAATGTCCCGCATGTGGTGGGGTATAGGATGAGTGGCCTCACCCATTTTATTGCGCGGCGTATGGTCAAAAAGGGCCAATTTGCGCATCTTGCGAATATTGTTTTGAATAAAATGGTCGTGCCCGAATGCGTTCAGGAGGACTGCACACCGGATCGTTTGGCCCAGGCGCTGTCGCCCATGATCTGGAATGAAGAGATGCGCGCGGCGCAGCGGGTCGCTTTTGCCGATGTGCGGCGCTTGATTGGGGCCGAAGATCAACAAAAACCGGCAGATAAAGCCGCCGAATTTATTTTGTCGTGTATTGGATAAAGGAATAAATCGATGCATATCAAACCGGGTGTGGTCACGGGGTCCGAATACCGTACGTTAGTTGCGGCCTGTAAGGCGGGGGGCTATGCCCTGCCGGCGGTGAACGTCGTGAATACATCCACGATCAATGCGGTGCTGGAATCTGCCGCAAAGAACAAAGCCGATGTTATTATTCAACTTTCAAACGGCGGCGCCGAATTTTTTGCAGGCAAGGGCCTCGCCGATTCATTCAAGGCGCGTGTCCTGGGTGCTGTGGCGGCGGCCCAGCATGTGCACTTACTTGCGGCGCAATACGGCGTGTGTGTGGTCCTTCATACCGATCATGCCAACCGAAAATTGCTGCCCTGGATTGATGCGTTGATTGCGCATAGTGAGGGGTATTTCGAGGCGACCAAGAAAACCCTTTTTTCCTCCCATATGATTGATTTATCTGAGGAGTCGTTGTCGGATAACCTGACGACCTGCGCGCATTATCTGGAACGCCTCTCCCGCATCGATATGAGCCTTGAAATTGAACTGGGTGTGACGGGTGGTGAAGAGGACGGTGTGGGGTCGGACCATGTCGATAACGCGCGGCTTTATACGCAACCGGATGATGTGCTGGCCGCGTATAATTTGCTGGCCCCGCTCGGGCATTTTACGCTTGCGGCCAGTTTCGGGAATGTCCACGGCGTCTATGCGCCCGGAAATGTTCAGTTACGGCCTGAGATATTAAAAGCCTCGCAAGATATGGTTGCGCGGACGCATGGTCTTCACGGGCATCCCCTCGATCTGGTATTTCATGGGGGGTCGGGGTCGGAAAAAGCAAAGATTGCTGAGGCCATTTCGTACGGCGTTTTTAAGATGAATATTGATACGGATACGCAGTTTGCGTTTGCCGCGCCCGTTGGGGCGTATGTTGCAGCGCACCAAGCGGCGTTTATCCATCAGGTTGATCCCGTGACGAATCAGCCGTACAAAAAAGAATACGATCCGCGCACTTGGCTTCGGCTTGGGGAGCTCGGGGTCGTTGACCGGTTGACCGAGGCGTTTCATGATTTGGGCGCGACAGGTCGAACGCTTGCACGAATGTAATCTGCGAATGAGGGGGAAAATCATGCCGCATGATGAGATCGAGGAAATGATGACCACGATGTGTCGTCTTCAACAAGACTGGATGCGCGCCTGTATGGGCGCGTTTTTATTTGGGAAACTTCCATCACCTTATCGCATGGATCCGCGGGTCGGTGTGGGTGTTGCCGTGGATACCTGCCGTCGTTTGGATCATGCTGTTAAAATAGGGCAGCAGATATTGGGCTGTACACCGTCGAGATAAAGTTTTTGGATGTTAGGCACAAATCGTGCGCATATCGGCCATCACCTGGGCGTGGGTGCCATACGCGAGGGGAAGAATTTGATCCACATAAAACTGGGCCGCAAGGCGCATATCGTCGGGGGCTTCTTTGATCCGGCACGCGCGCGCCATCATGTCCCCACCCATGACGATCCCGAGTAAATGCAAATACGGCGTGGCGTAGGCCCCCATCATATCGGGATCATCCGCGCTTGTTTGAATGACCCGCGCCGTGGCGGAGGTAACCAAATCGAGATAGGGGGAAAGGTCTGGCGTTGATTTCCGTGCGGCGTCGATCCAAGCGGCCAGGGTTGCGCCCTTATTTTTGATGATCTTCCGGCCGACGAGATCGAGCGCCTGAATCCCGTTGGTCCCTTCATAAATCGGCAGAATACGCGCGTCACGGACATATTGCGCGACACCTGTTTCTTCGACATATCCCATGCCGCCATGGATTTGAAGCCCAATGGACGTCACCTGCTGGGCGATTTCCGTTCCCCATCCTTTGACAATCGGGGTCAAAAGTTCAACAAGTTCTTGTGCGCCATTCACGCCAGCGGCCGCATCATCCAAGGCACGCGCCGCGCGATAGGTCAGCGCGCGGGCCCCGTGTGTCAGGGCCTGCATGGTGAGGAGCATCCGCCGCACATCCGTATGATGCGCAATGGGCCCCTCTTGCCCGGTCTTGCTGTGGCGACCTTGCACGCGGGCGCTTGCATAAATGGTTGCGGCTTGTACCGCCCGTTCGGCAATCGCCACACCCTGAAGACCAACAGACAGCCGTGCATTATTCATCATCGTGAACATGTATTTCAGGCCGTCGTTTTCTTGACCTACAATCTCGCCGGTTGCCCCGCCTGCATCTCCATAAACCAACGTGCAGGTGGGAGAAGCATGAATCCCCAATTTGTGTTCAACCGATACGCACGTGACATCGTTCTGTACGCCACATGATCCATCTGGGTTCACCATAAATTTGGGCACAATAAATAATGAAATACCCTTGGGGCCAGCGGGTGCGCCCGCGACGCGGGCCAGAACCAGATGGATGATGTTATCCGCCATATCGTGGTCGCCATAGGTGATAAAAATCTTTTGGCCAAAGATTTTATAAGTTCCATCAGGTTGTTTTTCCGCGCGCGCGCGAATGGCCCCCAGATCCGACCCGGCCTGCGGTTCGGTTAGGTTCATCGTCCCGGTCCACATCCCCGAGATCAGGGAAGGAAGATAACGCTGTTTTTGCGCATCGGATCCGTGATGCAAAATCGCCTCAACCGCACCCTGGTTCAAGAGGGGGCACAGACCAAAAGAAAGACTGGCCGCTTGCCACATTTCTTGGACGGGAAAAGCCGCGGCCCACGGCAATCCCTGGCCGCCGTAATTTTTGGGGAAGGGGACGGCGTTCCATCCGGCATCGACATACGCGCGGTAGGCGTCCCGAAAACCGGGGGCCGTGTTGACCGTGCCATTTGCCCACACCGCGCCGTGCTTGTCCCCAGAGGCGTTTAAGGGGGCAATCACACTGCTTGCGAATTTTCCGGCTTCGTCCAGAACGGCGGAGAGCGTTTCTAAATCCAGACGGGTTGCTGACGCGCCCGCCTCATACCCGACCAAATGTTTGAGGGTGAACAGCATCACATCACGGGGGGGCGTATAATCGGGCATGGCGAAAAACCTAAAGATCAGGGCGGGGCAGACGACCCTTATTTTAACCGACGATTTACGAATTAAATCTTAATACACCTCTATTGGCACAGGGCTTGCAAATCCTTCCCATCATGACTTCGTTTACGTCCCTGGGCCGTGCAGGTCCGCCGCCTCTTGATCTTGTCCCGATGCACAGCATGTCCGCGTCGTCGGGGGTTCAGCGTGCGATTGCGCGGGCGAGTGAAAAAACGGGCGTGGATTTTTCTTATCTTATGGATAAAGCTCAAGTTGAGAGCAGTATGAACCCCACCGCCCAAGCCAAGAACAGCTCGGCCACCGGGCTTTATCAATTCGTGGAAAGTACCTGGCTCCAAATGGTCCGCGATCATGGACATAAATACGGCCTTGGGGGGTATGCGGAATGTATTGACCGCAGTTGCCATGTCAAAAACCCGCGCGTCCGTCAGGCAATTTTGGATTTACGCGAAGACCCGGAAACATCCGCCTATATGGCGGCGGAATATGCGGCACAAAATGCCGATATTTTAAAGTCTCGGATCGGCGGCAATGTCGATATTGGCAAGACCGAATTATATCTGGCGCATTTCCTGGGCCCGGGCGGGGCGACAAAATTCATTCAGGCCATGGAACGCAATCCACATGCGCGTGCGGCCCAGATTTTCTCAAATGAAGCGCGCGTGAACCGCGATGTGTTCTTTAACCCGGAAACGGGCCGCGCCCGGACCTTGGCCCAGATTTATGACCGCTTTGCCGCGCGGTTTAATGAGATAACGCCACCCGATAAGGAAGGGGATATTCCCATGTCAAACCCATCATCGTTACGCCCCGCGCGGTACTACAAGGGCGTTGTACCGCTCCAAAAGCCCGAGCAAGCCGCCGATCTGGCGCAAACGGGTGCGCTTCCGGTGTCTGTTCCGGCACACGGCATCATGTCACGTGCAAGCGCCAACCAAAACCAGGCGCACGAAAATCTGTGGGTTGAAGGAACCCCCATTGCCAATCTTGCGCCTGAATTTATTGAACAGCTTTTGGCGGCGCCCCCGCGTTTATTTGACGCGGGCGCCGGGGCGCTTCAGCAGACAGCGAAAACGGATGCGACGCAAGCCCAGCGAGCTGTGGCGCTTGCCGAAAAAACGATGACGCATGTTGCGACAACATCGATGCATCAGTCGGCTCTGCTGGTTCTGGCCCAGAATTTCGCGCATGAAGATAGAGATCGGTATAACGATTAAAATTTAAGGTCTCCTCCGAATCGGTATAGACTGAAACGGATGACCTTATATATCGAACAACTCTCCTCGCCCAATTGCGAACCGCGCGGCGGGGGCAAGATCCCGCGCTATCTCATCCTTCATTATACGGGATGCGATGCTGCGTCTGCGGAGGCGCGTTTTATGGACGGGGCGCCGGATCAACCTGGTGGGCGCTTATCCACGCATTACATGGTGCATGAAAACGGGCATGTGACGCAATTTGTCCACGAGAAAATGCGCGCGTGGCACGCGGGCGCATCCTATTGGCGGGGAGAAACGGATATGAATTCGGCCTCGATTGGGATTGAAATTGAAAATTTGGGCGAATATGCCGACTACCCGTCCTTTGGCGTGGCGCAAATTCAGGCGGTTATTGATTTGTGCAAAGATATTTTACGTCGGAACAAGGCAATCACGCCCTTTGGGGTTTTGGGACATTCCGATATCGCGCCCGGACGGAAATTAGACCCGGGTCCCGCTTTTCCGTGGGCAATACTGGCCGCTCATGGTGTGGGGATTTTGCCGCGGGGTGGGGCAGGGGGCCTGGCCTCGGCCGATGCAGACGCGCAAGACCCGCGCGGGATTCGTAATTTACTCACCCGTGTCGGATATGCGCCCGATCAACAATGGCAAATTTGTTATGCGGCCTTTCGCGCCCATTATGCCCAAGATCTGGACCCTGACGATCACGGCGCGGCGTACCACCGCCTTCACGCCGTCGCGATTGCTGCACCGCCTGTTTTATCGATGGCGTAAAACGTATAATTCTTTGAAAAATCAATGGGTTATAAGACGAATTAAAAAGTTGACATATTTTTATGTTATTGATATTGTGGCTCACTTTAAAAAACAAAGGAGCACAATACATGAAAATAGGACCCATTCGTCGTACATGGTTTGACGCAATCCACAGATCCGGCCAAGTTATAAGCCTTGAGGCGCCGGGATCCAACGATTCACTTTCAACGGCCCTCGGTCGAATTACTCAAGATTTACGCGACCATCCCGAAACTCGTGACGCATTTATCAGTCTGCGTCCAGATCAAGAGTATGGCGTTTCTGTGATCATGGGGGGAACCCGTGCAGATTTTCCGGCCTCATCGCCTGATGAACGCGGGTGCGCCTGTGCATTTGTTGACGCGATTGGATATATACGCGAATTGCTGCAAACAGATGAGCAACGTGCGGCACTGGATGGTATTTTGATTAACCGTCTGAACGGACATCGACCAGAGCGTGCTCTTGCGGCGCAGGCCCAACTGAGAATGAATCCTTGATGGCCATTGCCTTGGTATAAAGAAAAGCCGCCCCTTTAAAAAGGGACGGCTTTTTGTAGAGCGTGTTTCTCTTGGAATGAAGATAAAATTACGTCCGGGGTTGGGGTGGAATGCCACAAACCTGAACCGATCCGCGTGGATCTTGATGTGAAACACCCGGCCAGTCACTATATTTCCAAACAGTCCGTGTGGTTTCTGTTCCTGTCGTTCCTGCAAACGCAAAGCCGCGCGTTACCTTTTGTTGTTGCTCGGTCATCCCCGGGTTTTGAGAAGCCTGCGCCGCCCGCCAGGCATCTCGGGCCTCACGGATGGCGCTCGCGCGATCTCGAAATGGTTTTGCCTTTTCTCTGTTCCGGCGTGCATTCCGTAAAGATTTAGGGCCGTAATAGAAAGGAGCGAGGAGTGCAGAAAGCCCAAAGATAAAACAGAGTCCTTCAACAATATTATCTCGTGCATAGCGCCAAGGAACAGCACTTTGTGCGATCTCTTTTTTCTTCTTTTCGACGCAATATTCGACGACTTCGCTCTGACGGATTTGAACGTCCTGGCCGGATCGTAAGGTCTTTTCCGCATGAACTAAAAGCGGTTTGATGTAATCCAAATCTTTCTTGCAGGATTCTTGGGCCGCCGCCAAGGTTTCAGGGGTTGCGGCAATGGCGGCCCGGCGCGCGTTTGTGTCGGATTCCAAGCGATTGTGCAATGCATTGATGCCAAAAGCGCAGGCCAGAAAGACAGGGGCCAAAGCAAAAGAAATGATTCCTGTTTTTTTGTTATCTGCAGCTTTACTTTCTAAAAGATAAGCTCTGTAGCGTGCGTTTTTGTAATACGCGCGTATAGCCCGCGGGTTCATTCCCCCGGTTCTTATATCGTTCAGTGTTCTTTGAAAAGAATCACTAAATTCTGTGCTCATAACGGCCTCCCTTGTGGTCTTTTGTCACATAAAGTCGGTTTTATCTCCCAAAAATACTTACGTCAACAAAATTCTTTCCTTTTGTCTGAAAACCCTGATATAACTCCAATTACCTGCTTTTGTCGGGATGACCGCGCCCAGAAATGGGTGAGGAAAGTCCGGGCTTTACGGAAACACGGTGCCGGGTAACGCCCGGCGGGGGCAACCCTAGGGATCAGTGCAACAGAAAACAAACCGCCGATGGCCGCGGCAACGCGGATCAGGTAAGGGTGAAACGGTGCGGTAAGAGCGCACCGCGCCGCTGGTAACAGCAGGTGGCACGGCAAACCCCACCGGAAGCAAGACCAAATAGGGGCGGCACGCGGGGGATTAAAAACTTCCGCAAAATGCGTTTCCGCATCGTCGCCCGGGTTGGTTGCTCGAGGTTGCTGGTAACAGCAATCCCAGATGAATGGTCATCACGCCGATGCAAATTGGCGGACAGAACCCGGCTTATACGGCAAAAGCAGGTATTTTTATGGGCGGTCATCACGCCCGCATTTTCCCGGTTTTTTTAAAGACGTACGTAATGACCTCGGCCACGGCTTTGTACAAATCTGGTGGGATAATCTGATCAATCTCAACCTTGTCATACAGCGCGCGGGCGAGGGGCGGATTTTCAACAATCTCGACCTTGCTCGCGCGTGCGACCTCTCGAATACGCGCGGCGATCAGATCGGCACCTTTGGCCACAACCTTTGGTGCTTGCATTTCATCGGGTAGGTATTGAAGCGCAACAGCAAAGTGCGTGGGGTTGGTGATGACTACATCGGCTTTGGGCACGTTTTGCATCATACGCTGGCGCGCGCGCTGTAACCGCAATTGCCGCAAGCGCCCGCGGATCATCGGATCCCCTTCGGTTTGGCGGTATTCATCCTTGACCTCTTGCTTGGTCATGCGCATGCGGTGGTAATAGTCAAAGCGCTGATAGAATAAATCAAGACCCGCAAAGATCATTAAAACAATCGCAATCCCGATGAGGAGGCGCAGCGTGACGCGGTGAAGTTCATCCATCAACAACGCCATCGGCAGGCCGACGAAGTGATCCACATGCGGCAGATAGGGGTGCAGGATAAAATAAGTTACGACCGAAACGACAGAAATTTTCACAAGGCCGCGCACAAATTCCAAAATCGCCTTGCGGGAAAAAAGCCGTTCCAACCCCTTGATCGGCGATATTTTTTGCAAATCCATTTTTAGGAGTTCGGGGACAAAAAGCGGCCCGGCCTGGGCAAAGGGGCCGATAAACGCGGCAAGCATCAACAGCGCGAAAATCGGCAACATGACCCACAGGCCAGATATAACGGCCTCGTAAAGAACATGTCCAATGCCGCCCGGGCCTGTGGGTAGATCATCCGCCTGGCCCAGATACCGCGCCATCATGGGGCCCAAATCACGGAACAAATTAGTCATCATGGTGCCGACGATTAATGTGGTCGCAATCAATAAAAGCCAGGCATTGACCTCGCGGCTGATGGCGACCTGGCCACGCTTGCGCGCTTCTTCTAATTTGCGCGGCGTCGGGTCTTCGGTTTTGGAGGCTTGGTCCTGTTCTGATTCATCGGCCATGGCGCCTTACCCCCCAAGAAAATTCCCAAGCGCCGCGCGATATTGATCGGTAAAAAAGAGCAGTGCCGAGGATATGGCGAGAACCAAAATCAACAAAGAGAGCACAATCTGAACAGGCATCGCGAGCATAAAAATCTGCAAGCTGGGCATCAGTTTGGATAAAACCCCCATCGCCGCGTAAAGAATTAAAATGACGATGAGAAACGGCGCGGACATTTGCGTGGCAATCAAAAACGCGGCGGCGATGCTGTTCGTAATCACTTGCGCCATGCTTGCGACATCCGGCAGATCAGCCACCGGAAAGCGGTTGTAACTTTCAATCAATCCCATGATCAGCAGATGATGCAGGTTCAAGGAAAAGAGGAGCGTTGCTGCGGTGATCGAAAAAAACGCCCCGATCAGCGAGCCTTGCCCCGCCATTTGCGGGTTAAACAACTGGGCGTTCGACAAACCCGATTGGAATGACACGATCATCCCGGCGGTGTCGGTGGCCGACATAAAAATCCGCGCGACCGTGCCAATCAGCGCCCCCACCAGAAATTCAACAAAAATCAAAATAAAAAACATGCCGCCGGTCGGAATGGGCATGGGCAGTTTTGTCGCGACAAACGGCATCAACACGAACGAAAAGGCGAGTGCAAAATACAGGCGAATATTGGCCGGCACGAAACTGTCGCCAACCCCCGGCATAATCATCACCGCCGTGCCGATCCGCACAAAGGTCAGGATCAGGGCAAAAACATGCAAGGTCAGAAATGATTCGATCGGGGACATGAAAGAGATGTTAACCCATTGATCTTAAAAGCGATACTGAATTAAATTGACATACCCCCATCTTTTTTATAGATTACAGAAATCATGAAATATCAAAACCACCCACTGACCCAGGCGCAGGTCCAGCAAGCCGAATTTGAACAGGGTTTGCCCGGTCGGTCCCTGTTTTCTCCAGATAATAATGTTGCGCTGGACCAGTATGGGCAATCAATTACTTTGCTAGGGCATAGATTTAATCTCCAAATATCACATGAACATGCGCATCTTTTAACAAAAGCATTTATCCTGACTCTGTCGATATCTAACCAATTAAACATTGACCTTGCAGGTCGTTTGGGGTCGACAAGACGGAAATCGTTAGGGAGTTTGGCGGAACAATTTGCCGCAGAGGCGAATCCAAAGATAGTCGATTATGTTGGTTTGTATTCCAAATTGAAAATGGCCGAAACCGCAAGCGCTCTGGCTTTATCAAATTTGGCGACTGAAGATCCGCGTTTAGCTCAAATTGCGGGTGGGCTTTGGGAAGGGTACGCAAACGGTCAAACATTTGGGAATAAACGTGCATTTGCGCAGTTAACTTTGACTCAATTTTCTGCACAATTATTGACGGCGTTTGGTTTTGTTCAGCGGAAGGATTATATAGGGCCAGGTATTAATCTTGACCAATCTGTACAAGAAGAACGTGATGCAATAAAAAAAATATCTGCAGGCGGGGCTCCCCGTCTTGCCGCCTAAGCCTAACCCCCGCTGATAATCCGATCTGCGAGCTCGTGCATAAAATCGATCAACGCCACCGTCATAAACGGTAGTCCAATCATCATCGCCATATACATGGCAATCATTTTGGGCACAAAGACCAGGGTCATTTCCTGCACCTGGGTGAGTGCCTGAAGCAACGCGACCACAACACCCACGAACAACCCCACCATCATAATCGGGGTCCCCAGTTTAATGGTGATCCAGATGGCTTCACGGGTCAGGTCAATGATGTCGGCGTCCGTCATCGGTTATGTCCATTATTGGGGTGTGCGGACGAAAATCCGGTCGCAATACAGGCAATCGACCGAATCGCGCCCATCAAAACTGTAATATACCAGCGGGTGCCCCAAGGGCCCGCCCCCCCCGTCACACGCGACTTGCGTCGCGCCCGAGGTCACAGAGATGAGTTCAGGCGCGGGTGATGGGGAAGATTTTGAGGCCGGGAGAGACGTCTTCATCGCTTATTTTCCAAAACATACATTAAGTTTTCTTTGGCAACTTACCCGTTAAGGTTAGGGGCAGAAGGTCCGTCTGGCAAGGGTGGATCAGCATGGATCAGAAGGGATTTTTGAGGTTGCCGCTTTCGTTTTTGTCATCTCGTTTGCCGCGCTTTGCACCGCACCCGGATTTGGAAGGGGACGCGGGGGCGGGATTTATGACGGTTCACGTCGATATAGCGCGTGTCGTTCAGGGATATCGTGCCTCACTTTTTTCCTTTGAATGGCTCACGCCACAAGGTGATGTTAAACAAATTTATGAGCTTGCGCCGAATTTTGCGGATCAACGTCATGCGGTGGAAGAGGCGATCAATTCGGGCGGTATGTTGTACCAGCCGATTTTGGGCATTGGCCTTCTGGGGAATATCGAGATCGGCGCGGGGCGCGATGTGTTACTCACTCTGGCAGCGCACGGTTTGCCTTATATCCCGGTGCATATCCCCGTCACCATGGAAAAAGAATTTAAAAAGATGATCGTGACGCTGCCGCCATCGGGGGCAAGTCAGGCCGGAAATGTTCTTGTCTATATTCTGCTCGCGATTGTGTTACTCGCGGCGCTGTCCTTTGTGATCAGTCGCGGCATGCGGTCGGGGGGCACATCGGCTGTGGCGGATCATCAGGCCGGGGCCTATGCGGCTGAAATCTTGGGCTATGCGAACCAGGTGAAAACTGCGGTGGTCAAGTTGAGCCTGCGCGGATGCGGGCAAGATGAACTGAACTTTGATAATACGGTTGTCGCCGGATATACGAACGCGGGTGCCCCAGCCGATCAGACATGTGACGTCTTTGCGCCGCCCGGGGGGACAATCGCCTGGGCCACGCCGTCCAGTGTTTTAAATGACGGAACACCGTGGTTTTACACCGGGGTCGCGGTCGTTCATAACGATCACGGCGTGTATTCAAATGCGGTTGCTGCAAATGCCGATCTCACCATGATGCTCTTTGGTCTCCCCCAAAACGTCTGTACCCAGATCAACAAAAGACTGGGGCTTGTGGGGATCCCGGTGGATGACAGCGCCTATGGCGCGATGACGAAATTCACTGGCACCTATGCGGCGACCGAGGATATTAATGGCCTTCCGGAGGCGTCACAACCGAGCCCGTGTGCCAGCCCCTCGACCGCCCTCAATTTCTGCGGTCGCGACGCCGGATGCTTCAGAGAAGAATCCGGCGGGGAGCGGTATATATTTTTTCAGGTGTTGTTACGTCGGTAAACGGTAGAAGACGCTTGTTCACGCCGCTTTGGCGACATCTTTCGTGCTGACGAATGGTTCAAAATCGCATGTCGTATCCGCGACATGGTTGAAAAAATTCGTAAACAAGTTCAGCGAGATGACCGCCACGATTTCCAAGATTTGGGCATCGTTAAATCCCGCCTGGCGTAAGGCCGTGACTTGGGCATCATCCACATGTTGCGGATGGGCAATCAGGTCGCGGGCAAACGTCATCGCTGCCTGGGCACGTGCCTCATCGGCGCGGCCATGAAGTGCGGCGGATGTTTGCGCATCGGTCAAGCCCGCACCTTTTCCAATCACGCTATGGGCCGAGGCGCAGTAATCACATCCTGTCGCCCCTGCGCAGGCGAGTGCAATTTGTTCACGCAAACTTGCGGGCAGGGATGATTTTGCAACCGCGCCTGAGGCGCCCATGTACAGTTCAAGGACAGACGGCGCAATCGCCATGGTTTTAAAGATATTCGGGACGCGGCCAAGTTTTTTATTGAGGCCTTCGAGCATCAGTTTCGCAGCCTCGGGGGCTTGGTCTAGGGAGACAGGTTGAATGCGGGGCATGTTCGGATCCTTTTCGTTGGAGGGTTGAGTTAAAAGAGGTTAAGGCACAATCGGCCCGGTTTGTTTCTTGTTAAATTTGCCCAAGTTCCCCAGCATTTGTTGGACAGCGGTCATTTCATTCCCTGATGTCGGCGTGGTGCGGGATGAAATTGGGATCTCGTTGCGCGTGGTATCAAGCGGTGCCAGTTCGGTCACCATTTGCGTCGTGGGGTCAATTTTCACACGGATAATCCGTTCATCTGTGACCTTTGGGTCGAAAATGCCGCGTTTTTCGGTTTTTTGTCCCATATAATACCAGACGTTCGAATCAAACGGATCGGTCGTCGTGGGCGACCCCATGACACGCGTCACATCCGATGCGGTTGACACCCCCGGCGTGATATCCGCAATGCGGTAATCATCGACCAGATTGCCACGCGTTGCCTTGGTCGGGGTGCAGGCCATCAAAAAAAGGGTGGGTAACAAGAGGGCCGGGGCGGCCAGAAGAAAAAATTTCATTTTTGATCCAAAGGTCATTATAGTAGAACCAGCTTCAGAAGTAATATTCACCTGATTAGAGACTCTAGCGCGATGTGGTCATTATTCAAGCCCCGATCAGAAAATAAGACCGCCCGGCGGCTTTATGACCATGCGGTGGTGGCCGCGCGGACGCCGGGGTTTTATACCGACCTTGCGGTGCCAGATACGCTGGATGGGCGGTTTGAACTGATTGCGCTTCATGTCTTTACCTTGATCTTTCGGTTGAAAAACGAAACGGGGGCGTATCAAAAAGAGGCAGATCGCCTGGCCCAAGCGCTTTTTGATGTCATGTTTCGTGATATGGACCGGTCGTTACGCGAAATGGGCGTGGGGGATCTGGGCGTCCCGCGGCGCGTCAAAACCATGATGCGTGCCATGAATGGTCGCTGCCATGCGTATACGCAGGCGATTGGGGCAGGGGACTTGACTTCTGCGCTCCGCCGGAATGTTTACGGCACGGTCGAGAGCGTTGATCATGCGCATGTGGCGCATCTTGCGGCGGATGTCACCACCCACATCACGACGCTTCTCGCGCGGTCCTATTCCGATCTATGTATGAATGAATCATCCCCATTTTTAAACGACACAAATATCCGGAGCACCCGCGCGGCATGAAGAAAAATCCCACTCCCGAATGGAGCTTTTTGGTGAGTGTCGAGGATATCGGCAATACGCCCGCGACGTATCGGATTACCGCGAATGCCGACCAGATGGAGGGGCTTGCCCATCGATTTGACGTGAACGTGGTTGAAAATGCCCAGGCAATGTTGGTCCTGACACGGGTGAGTGGCGGGCGCGTGATTCATGTGCAGGGCACGGTCTCCGCCGATATTCATCAAAACTGCGTTGTCACGCTGGAGGATATGGTCACGCCGACGATCGATACATTTGATGCGTATTTTGCTGATCCTGCCCAGGCGATTTCCTTTGCCCGCGCGCGCGCGGACATGCGCGCCAAAAAGGGCGAGGTCGAGGTGGAGATGATCGACGAATCGGATGCTCCCGAAGAAATCGTGAATGGCCAGATTGATTTGGGCGAGGTCGCGGCCCAGTTTTTATCCCTGGCGATTAACCCCTATCCCCGGGCGGAACACGCGGAAACCCTTCTGGATCAGATCGGAGGCGACGATTCTCACGTGGCGGAGGATTCGGATGCCCCCGCAACCAGCAGCCCCTTTGCGAAACTTAAGGACTGGAAGGATGGGTTGAAATAAGTCAGATGTCTCTTTTTGGGTTGCTTTGAGCAGATGAGCGAGGAATACGACGTTCTTCAAATCCCGGGACATAGCGTTTAACCGCGCGCCAAAAGGCGGCACGTAACTTGTTATAAAGTGGCGTGTCAGCAGGCTGTGAATTGGGAACAAGTGGCAGGGGTTGCACCTCCATGACAGGAATCCCAGATTGTTCTAATAACCGAACTTGATGATCACCGGCAGCTTTTAATTCCCCCGCTCTTCGGCGCTGATTTCGGAGACGATGCGCCGTTTCAAGGGAAATAATTTGGTCTTTTATTCCGACTTTCGGGGGTTCCCATGTACGGTGGATAGGAAAGATTTCTGGTTTTTGTCCATTTTGATGCTGTAAGAACATAAAGGCAATTTGAAGCTCACCACGTAGGTGGCTTATTTTTGGATGCTGATCATCGGACATGGGAAACCCCTATTATTAGTCTATTTCCAGAAAATATAACCAAATTCTGCCCCAAGATGCAAGAAAAAATCAAAAACCCTTGCTTTTTATCCGCTGTTTCGTTAATCATGCCCCACTCGGCCCGATAGACAAGAAAGGAAAATTATCATGGCAGTCCCAAAGAAACGCACCTCGGTGCACCGTAAAGGTATCCGCCGGTCGCATCATGCGCTGAAAACATTTAACTGGACCGAAGATAAAACCACGGGTGAAGCTGTGCGCCGTCATCATGTCGATTTAAAAACAGGCATGTATCGCGGCAAGCAGGTGATCGACGTTCAAGAATAAAAACCGTCGGTGCCCGCGATGCAGGATCAACCGTTGACCATCGCGCTTGATGCCATGGGGGGCGATTTAGGCCCGCGTGCCGTCATTCCCGGCGCTGCGCGTGCGCTTTCTGCGGATCCGCATCTCCGTTTTCTTTTATTTGGGCGCGAGGCGGATATTACTTCCGCGCTTGCCTCTTATCCGGCTTTGCGCGCTGTGTCTCAGACTTTGCACACAGATCAGGTTGTCGCAAGCGACGATAAACCGGCGACGGCCCTGCGCCAGGGGCGTGAGAGCAGTATGCGCAAGGCGATTGACGCGGTGGCCGATGGCCGGGCGTCTTGCGTTGTGTCGTCGGGCAATACCGGTGCCTTGATGGCCATGGCCAAAATCGTCTTAAAAACCTTACCCGGCATTCATCGCCCCGCGATTGCCAGTGTCTTCCCCACCATGAAAAACCCCGCGATTATGCTGGACCTTGGCGCGAATATCGAATGCGATCCCGAAATGTTGGTCCAGTTTGCCGTGCTTGGGGCGGTCTATGCCCGCGCGATTCGTAATGTTGATCAACCGACCGTGGGGTTACTGAATGTCGGGTCCGAAGACGTGAAAGGCCATGATGAACTGCGCCGCGCGGCGGCCATTTTGGGTGCGGTGGATTTCCCGGGAATTTACCACGGCTTTATCGAAGGGAATGATATTCCCCTGGGCACCACGGATGTCGTCGTGACCGATGGATTTACCGGGAACGTCGCGCTCAAGGTGGCAGAAGGCGTTGCGAAAATGACAGATGGCTATGTCCGCCAGGCGTTCCGGTCGTCCTTTTGGGCGATGCTCGGGGGGCTCTTGGCCGCGCCCGCGCTGAAGAATCTCAAGAAACGTGTCGATCCGCGCCTCTATAATGGCGGGATGTTTTTGGGCATCAACGGGATCTGTGTCAAAAGCCATGGCGGATCGGATGATGTTGCCTTTGCGAATGCTGTTGGCGTTGCCGCGTCGCTTGTTCGCAATAATTTTAACGACCATGTAGCGCAAGAAATCGACCGCGTGATGAATCAAGAATCATTTGTATCGCCGCTTGTGGCCGATGCGGGGGCGTGATCATGTCGATGTCTCCCCGCGCTGTCATCACCGGAACGGGATCCTACCTGCCGCGCGAGATTTTGACGAACGCCGATCTTGAAAAAATGGTCGACACGTCGGACGACTGGATCGTTCAACGCACGGGTATTCGTGAACGCCGCCGCGCGGCGGATGATGAACCGACATCGGTCATGGCAACAAATGCGGCGCGCCGTGCGATGGAAATGGCGGGTGTGACATCCGCTGATATTGACGGTATTATTGTGGCCACCACAACGCCCGATCATACATTCCCGTCCGTTGCCGTGATGGTTCAGGCGGCGCTTGATATCAAACCTTCCGTCGCCTTTGACCTTCAGGCCGTATGTTCCGGTTTTGTCTATGGCTTGTCGGTGGGGTCGTCCATGATTGCGACCGGAATGGCAAAAAATATTTTGGTCATCGGTGCTGAACGTTTTACCAACATGCTTGATTGGAATGACCGCACGACCTGTGTTTTGTTTGGCGATGGGGCGGGGGCCGTCGTGCTTCAAGCCATGCCGGGTAACGGGATAATTGCGGATCGTGGCGTCTTATCAACCCATCTTTACGCCGATGGACGCGAACGGGGCATCCTTTATGCGAATGGCGGGCCCGGCACCACGCGCACAACAGGCGTCATTCAAATGCAGGGCAAGGACGTCTTCCGTCACGCGGTCGCGCACATGGCCGATATTGTGAATGAAACTTTGGCGTCTACTGGACTCCACATCGATCAAATCGATTGGCTGGTCCCGCATCAAGCGAATGAACGCATTATCCGCTCGGCGGCCGAACGGTTAAACGTGCCCTTGGCGCGCGTCATCATGACGGTTGACCGCCACGGTAATACATCGGCGGCGTCCATTCCCCTGGCGCTCGATACGGCCGTGCGCGATGGGCGGATTCGCCCCGGACAATTGGTCCTCTTTGAAGCGCTGGGGGCGGGTCTGACCTGGGGCGCCGCGCTCGTTCGGTTCTAAAAATAGGAAAATCAACCTAACACCACAAAAATCATCACTTTTTTTAAAATAATACTTGACATTTCGGGATTGTTTGCTTATACTCTGTTTCAATGGAGTCGACGACTAGAGGGGGAAGCTTTTTTTTCAAGGCGTGTTGGGTAAATCCAACCGTCTGAATAAAGGGGCCAATCCTCCACCCAAAACCGGGCAGCCCACACTTGTTAGGGCGGCGCGCGCTGTTCCCTTGTGTTTTTTGAACACAAAAAACACAAGGGAATAAAAGCCAAAGAAGCTTCTCTGTCATTCCCGCTTTCGGGGGGATGACAGGGGAAAAAGAGCTGTAACCCCATCGAAAGATGGGGTCCAGGAAAGAAAAGAACTCGATCCCGGGTCAAACCCGGGATGACAAGAAAGGAAAAAAGAAATAAAAAAACAGATAGATAGAAAATGAAATCAATGTGATGGATTTCGGTCTTCTTCCATAATTGGAGAGGGCTAACCCGGCGTGCCATGTTTTATTAAAAACGCCCCAGATTTGCATCTTGGCATGTCGCGTGCATATACTAGCCCCCAATACCGCACAGACCAGTCGTTTTCAGGGAAGACCGCCATCATGAAAAAATATGTTTTATTTTTTGTATTGCTGCTTGCTGTGACCGGAGGGGGAGGGATGCAGAATGCGCGCGCGACCTCGGCCAGCCCCGATGCGTACCGTGTTCAAGAGATTAAAGTTGACGTTCAGGCGGAAAATGCCGTCAAGGCGCGGGAAAAGGCCTTTGCCGCGGCGTTGCAACAGGGGTTCGCGCGTCTTGTGGAACAAGTGATTGCCGATCCGGCCGCGCGGGTGCAGATCCGGACGCCGGATATTGGGGCGCTTGGGCGCATGCTTCAGGATTTTTCAACGGCACACGAACAACTGGGCGGGAAACGGTATGCCGCGTCCTATGATTTGCGCTTTAAACCCGCCGCCGTGAATGCGTATTTGACGTCATCGGGCGTTGATCCGGCCGCCCCGCATGACCCGGCGGCAAGTCTTGTCGCATCTGGGACGGTCACGCCCACGATGACATCCGTTTTGGTGATTCCGTTTTATCAGGATCAGGGCGCGCCGGTCTTGTGGGCCACCACAAATCCCTTGCGCGATGCGCTTCAGGGGCAGCCGATGCGCGATCCGCGGATCAAACTGACCTTGGGCGATCTGGAAGATGTGCAAATCTTTGATGAAGCGCGCGGCTTGACCTATGCCCCCGATCAAATGCGCGCGCTGCTTCAAAAATACGCTGCCGATATGGCGCTGATTGCCGTGGCCATTCCGGATCGTCGCGGAAATATGGGATTGAGCGTCATGACCTACCGCGCCGATCGTGGATCATCGGGCAAACCCGTTTACCTCGATACGCTTTCCTTTCCGGCGGTCACGGGTGAGGCGATGGGCATGATGTATGCGCGTTCGGCCGCAGAACTCAATAAACGCGCGGCGCATTTGGCGGGGCCTGTTGTGGTGCCTCAAAATAATACGGCAACCACCGCTTCGACCCCGGACCCGACCTCTTCTGGCGCCCCGACACCCCTTGCCACGCCTACTCCAGCGGTCCTTGAGGTTCAGTCGGTTGAGCTCCGCGCGCATTTTGATGATTTGAATGAATGGCAACAAATCCGTGCGCGATTGAACGCGGTGTCAAACGTCCAATCCGTCCGCGTGATTGCGCTGAAGGCGCAAGAGGCGCGTGTTGAACTCCGCTATGTTGGGACGGAATCGACATTGGTGCAAAATCTTGAGGCCCAAAGTTTTGAAACAAGTCTGGGGCACGCCGCGTCCTATCCACCTACGGTAGAACCTGGTGCAGGGGGCGGTGTGGACAGTGTTGCGGTCTATGACATCCATCTGATCCCGTCACCCGGGGCGGATCACGCCGCAACGCAAGGATCAACTGGCGTCCTCCGTTTTGGGATGTAATGACATGAGCCTCTATCGGCATAGCTTATTCTGGATTTTTATTCTCGCGACCACGTTTTTTTTCCTGTGGCTTTTAAGCGGCGTGATGTTGCCCTTTGTCACAGGCATGGTGGTCGCGTATTTGCTCCATCCGCTTGTCACGTGCGTTGTGGCACGGGGATATTCCCGTACGTTTGTGACCGGCGCACTACTTGTGTCTATTTTGTTACTGATGGGCGTTGTTCTGGCCCTTGCCTTGCCGATGATCCTATCCCAGTTACGGGATTTCGTCCTGATGATCCCGAATATTCTTGACCGGGCCCAGGCGGTCGCATCCGAACGTGTGCCAACCCTGGCGCCGATGATCCAAAGCTTGCACCTGAATGATCTGCCCGTCTTTTTCAAGGCGCATTTGGAACAAATCACCTCGCTGTCGGGGGGGGTGGCGCAAGGCGTTGTGAGTGGGGGAAAGGCTGCGCTTTCGGTCCTGACCTTTATCGCGATTATGCCGATCGTGGCGCTGTATATGACGCTCGAATGGCCCAGGATTTTGACCTGGGTAGATGATTTGTTACCGCGTGCGCACGCCGCAACTTTACATGATCTCGCGTGCCAGATTGATGAGCGTATTTCGGGATTTGTGCGCGGACAGATTATTGTATGCGGCCTTCTGGGAATTTTTTACGCCGTTGGATTAACTCTGGTCGGATTGCAATACGGCGCGGTGATTGGCCTTGTGACCGGGGTTTTGTCGATCATTCCTTTTGTGGGATCGATCTTTGGCCTTGTTGCCAGTATCACGGTCGCGTTGTTTCAAGTGCCGCTCGATGGCTGGGGCGTCTTGATTGGGGCGCTCGTTGTTTTTGCCGTGGGGCAATTCACCGAAGGGAATATTGTAACGCCCCGTATTGTGGGCGACCGCGTGGGGCTTCACCCGCTGTGGATTATCTTTGCGCTGATGGTCGGGGGAAGCGCGATGGGTATCTTGGGCATGTTGATCAGTGTGCCCGTTGCGGCAACGATTGCGGTGCTCCTCGGGTTTTTCATGGCCCAATATAAAACGAGTGTTTATTACACCGGAACGCCCGCAAAATCTGGAACAGGGGCGGGGGCACAAAAATCATGACCTTTGGATCCTCGCAACTTCCCCTTGATCTGGGGTATCAACCGGCACTCACGCGCGATGATTTTCTGGTGGCACCCTGTAATCAAATCGCCGTGCATTGGGTGGATCGTTGGCCGGGATGGCCGGTCCATGCCCTGATTTTAATTGGGCCCGCCGCCGCCGGAAAAACGCACCTTGCGCGGATTTGGGCGGAGCGGTCGGGGGCAACCGTTTTGACCCCCGGTGATCTGACCGATGATCTTTTAAAACAACCCACATCGGGCCATTTGGTGATCGACCAGGCGGATTTGGCGATTGGCGACCGCGCGGTCGAAGAAGTGTTGTTTCATCTGTATAACCGCGCCCGGGCAAATGGGGATCAAATGCTTCTCACCATGCGGGCGGCGCCATTTGCGTTGAATTTTACCATTCCGGATCTAGCCTCACGCTTGCGCGCGGCACTGACTATTGGCATTGACGAACCGGATGATGAACTCCTGTCCGCCGTGCTCGTCAAACTATTCCGTGACCGCCAGGTGGATGTCAGCGACGATGTCGTGCGTTATCTGGTCCCGCGGATCGAGCGTTCGTTTGCGGCCGCGAATGATTTGGTCGCGCGCGCGGACGCGGCGGCCCTTGCGGAAAAACGCGCGGTCACCATTCAACTGGTGCGCGGACTTTTGCAAAATATCGGGGAAGAAGAAAAATGACCCAGAAAGTTGTCGTGGCATCAACGAACCCGGTCAAGATCGATGCGGCACGCCAGGCCTTTGGGGCCATGTTTCCCGATGTCACTTTTGATGTGGTGGGGGTTAAGGCGGCGTCCGGCGTTGCCGACCAACCGATGAGCAGCGCAGAAACCTGGCAAGGTGCAAAAAATCGCACAGAGCATGCGCGGAGGATGGAACCGGGCGCGGATTATTGGATCGCATTTGAAGGCGGGGTTGAAGATAGTCAAACCTGTATGCGGTCGGTCGTTTGGGTGATTGTTTTGGATCAAACGGGCCTTATGGGCGAAGGACGCGCCGCCGGGTTTGTCGTGCCCAAAAAAGTCGCAGATTTAATTCGTTCGGGGGTTGAAATGGGGGCCGCCGATGATCAAGTATTTGAGCGCCAAAATTCGAAACAATCGAACGGTGCGATTGGGCTTTTGACCCATGACGTTCGGACCCGCACCTCTGTCTATGCCGATGGGGCGATCATGGCATTGATCCCCTTTAAAAATAGGGCGTTATACGCGGCATAATGGTTATATATCAGGGAAGAACAAAAACGCGTCGGGCTTTCTATTTATCCCCCTTATCTTGCCGTAGTTTCGCACCCATCAGGGCCGAGATGATCCCTTGAAATGTCTGTACATCTTGCGACGTCATCTCGGCGCGCCGGAACATGTTTTGAATGTTACGCATCACGGTTTCTTGGAGATGTGGCGCGGTAAAAAACCCATGCCGGGCAAGTTCTGTTTCGAGGCGCTGCATCAGGAAATTTGTTTCCTCTAACGTCGCGGGCGGGCTTTGCACTGTGTCATAGCGCCGATGCTCTGTTTTGTCATGCGCCATGAGCCACTCATACCCGACAAGCAACACCGCCTGGGATAGATTAAGAGATGAGAATTCCGGATTTGTTGGGAAATTTAAAATGGCATTTGCCAGCATCAAATCCTCATTCAATAACCCCGTGCGTTCGGCGCCAAACAGGATGCCCACTTTTTCGCCGCGTGACGTGCGGTCTTTCATGTCATCACGCGCAGCAGGGCCCGTATAGATCGGCTTGACCATATGGCGCAGCCGACCCGATGTGGCATAGACAAAATTTAAATCGGAAATCGCTTCGGCGGTTGTGTCAAACACCTTTGGCGCGGGCATGAGGTCAAGCGCGCCCGAACTAGCCGCGACCGCGCGTTCCGAAGGCCAGCCATCGCGCGGCGCAACCAGGCGCAATTGGGTCAGACCACAATTCAGCATCGCACGCGCGCTCATCCCGATATTTTCATGGAGTTGTGGCGTCACCAGAATAATCACGGGCGCGAGCAGGGGGGAAGATGTCGTCATAGCGCCAGGGTATAGCAGGGTTTTTGTTGCGAATAAACCGTAGAAATAGACGAAAATGCAAGGATGGGGAGGAGAAGCAGGGGTATAGACCCTAGCCTTATGATTTGCTAGGGTGAAAGGAAAACGAGGGTTATCATGCACGATATCAAGGCAATTCGCCAAAATCCGGACTATTTTATCAAAGGTTGGGACAACCGAAAGCTTGACGGCGGTTCGCTCACGCGGGCCATTCTGGCGGGTGACGAACAAGTCCGTAAGGTTCAAACTGCGCTTCAAACCTTACAAAATGAACGCAATGAAATATCCAAGCAGATTGGCATCGTCAAAGGGCAGGGCGGGAATGCCGATGATCTGATGCGCCAGGTTGCCGCGATCAAGGACGATATGGCGGGCCTCGAACGCGAACTGGCCGACGTGTCGGCCCAGGTGAACGCGATGCTGGTGGGTCTACCCAATATCATGCAAGAGGACGTGCCGGTGGGCGCAGATGAAGGCGCGAATGTCGAAATTCATACCTGGGGGACGCCGGGCACGCGGAATAACAACCCCGATCATGTCAGTATTGGTGAAGCCATCGGGATGATGGACGCCGAAATGGCTGCCAAGATTTCGGGCGCGCGGTTCACTTTTTTACATTCGGATCTTGCGCGGCTTGAACGGGCGCTTGGGCAATTTATGCTGGATTTGCATGTTCAAGAACACGGATATACCGAAGTCTCACCCCCCTTGATGGTGCGGGATGAGGCCGTGTTTGGCGTGGGGCAACTTCCAAAATTTGAAGAAGATTTGTTCAAGACGAATACGGGCCACTGGTTGATTTCTACGGCAGAGGTCAGTTTGACCAATATGGTCGCGGATATGATTTTGGACGTGGATTGTCTGCCTCTGCGTTTGACCGCGCATACACCGTGTTTTCGTTCAGAAGCGGGCGCGGCCGGAAAAGACACGCGTGGCATGATCCGCCAGCATCAATTTTACAAGGTGGAAATGGTGAGTATCACAACGCCCGAGGAAAGCCGCGATGAACATGAACGGATGACATCCTGCGCCGAAGATGTGTTAAAACGTTTGGAACTTCCCTTCCGGCGGATTGTCCTTTGCACCGGGGATGCCGGGTTTTGTTCCCAAAAAACCTATGATCTCGAGGTGTGGTTGCCGGGCCAGGGGCGCTACCGCGAAATTTCGAGCTGTTCAAATTGCGGCGATTTCCAGGCGCGCCGGATGAAGGCACGGGCCCGTGCGCGCGGCGAGAAAGAGACGCGTTTTGTGCATACCTTGAATGGATCGGGAATCGCCGTGGGTCGCGCGTTTGTTGCGGTGCTTGAAAACTATTATGATCCGGTCGATGGCGGTGTGCATGTGCCCGCGGTCTTGCGTCCTTATATGAATGGGCTTGAGAAGATTCTTCCCTTCGGGCAAGATAAAGCATTGATCCGCGCGGGATAGTTGTTATCTACGGGGAACACATCGTTATCTCCGCGAAAGCGGGGATCTAATCGATAGACAAAATAATGCCCGATCTTTTTTCCATTCCGCGCACGGCGCTTCTTCGGTCCTTACATCAAAGCGGGGTAACGGATGCACGCGTTCTGGACGCCATTGAAAAAACCCCGCGTGAGGTTTTTGTGCCGGATCACCTGACCTCCCAGGCCTATGACGATGTGGCGTTGCCAATCGGGCGGGGGCAGACCATTTCGCAACCCTCCGTTGTGGGGCTCATGACCCAGGCGCTTGATGTGAATGACCGCCACCGCGTGCTGGAAATCGGGACGGGGTCGGGATATCAGGCGAGTATTCTCGCGCGCTTGTGCCGCCGGCTTTATACAATCGAACGCCACAAACCCCTTTTGGCCCAGGCTGAGGCGTGTTTTCAGGCGCTGCGCGTCAGTAATGTCACGGCGATTGCGGGGGATGGCTTTGCTGGATGGGCGCCGGGTGCGCCCTATGACAGAATTATGGTGACGGCGGCCGCGCCCAAGGTACCCCAGGCGCTTTTGGATCAATTGGTGGTCGGCGGCGTCTTGGTGATGCCCGTGGGCGGTGTTTCGGAAACACAAAATTTACGCCGTGTGACCCGTATGGCGGACGATCTTTATTCTTCTATTAACCTCTGTGCGGTACGATTTGTACCTATGGTTCCAGATCTCGCGCATGAGGACGCCTCCCCCTATGTTCAGGCAAGTGGGTAAATTTTCTCCGTTTTTGATCCGTCGCGGTTTACGCGGGGGTGTGCTTTCCTGTTCGTTCTCTTTTCTCTTATCGACCTTGGCTTGGGCCGGGACATCGCCTGCCCCCGTCATTGACTATGGCGCAAGTGCGGGATATGGCAGCAGTGGGGTGCATATCGTGGCACCTGGTGACACAATATACAGAATATCAAGCCAATATGGCCTCGATCAAAACGAGATTTTACGCCTGAATCAACTGGCCGGACCCCAGGATTTGCGGGCCGGCATGCGGCTCAAATTACCGGCGCCATCTACCTATCGCGTGCGGCGCGGCGATGACGTGACCCTTGTCGCGCGCACCTTTTCGGTGTCACTAGATGACCTGATCCGTGTGAATAAATTGGTTAAGCCATACAATCTAACCCTCGGACAAAATTTGACATTACCGCGCGGTAAGATGGTTGAATCAGTCGCACGTCAGATCATGGCGTCGCGTGCATCTGAACCGATCCACACCTTACAGCCAATGACATTAGGTCAAATTAAAATAAAGGCGCCACGCAAAAATCCCATCATGATCTTGGCCTCCGCCCGGTCGGTCATGCCGTCCTCTGTATTAGGGTCGCTCTCCTATCCGTCGACTCATGACACAGATGTGACCCGTGAAATGCTGCCCACCGGGCCGGATCAGGTTGTATCGTCGGGTGGTGGGATGATGACGCCGCCCTCTGCACCCCGCGCGATGGTCGCACCGGCCGTGTCACGACCCACGATTGACCCGGCTCCTCAAACTGAACGCGTCTCGTTGCCCCCGCGTGCATCGGGCGGGCGTTTCCTCAAACCCGTCGATGGCGCGGTCTTGTCCCGCTTTGGTCCGAAATCGGGCGGGCTCTACAACGAAGGCATCAATATTGCGGCGGCGCGTGGCACGGCGGTGCGTGCGGCCGAAGCCGGACAAGTGATTTATGTCGGTGACGCGGTGGATGGATACGGGAATTTAATCCTTGTTAAGCATGCAGATGGCTATATCACCACCTATGCCCATTTGGGGAAGACCTTGGTGAAACAAGGCCAGGTGGTGAAGCGCGGTCATACAATTGGCACGGTCGGATCGACGGGGAATACCGGCGGCCGGGCCCAGCTTCATTTCGAAATCCGCAAAGGCCGCCAGTCGGTGGATCCGACGACGTTGATTTGAGCGGTGTTTTTGCCCCCCTTGAAATCACCCCGGACGCGGCCTATCTTAAAAGATGTAGAGCGGGTATCGTGCGCGGGTTCTTATCGGTGCGCGCCGTATTTTTAACGTAAAGGGTAAAGAACATGCATGATCACGGTGGATGCTGCCACGGCGGCGCAAAGGATAGCCAAGGCCAGGGGCAAGACGCCGGCGGATGCTGCGGGACCGATAAAAAATCGGGGTGCTGCGCTGCGCTTTCGGCCTGTCAGAATATGTGTCCGGTGGAACGTGTCCTGCGCATCGTTGTGGGCTTGGGCCTGATTGCGCTGGTCTTCAGCGGTCCGCAAACGCCCTGGGGATGGGTGGGGATTATCCCGCTTGCCACAGGGATTGTCGGTTGGTGCGGGCTTTACACCCTGATGGGCAAGAAGGGCTGTTGCGCCAGCAAAACGGCATGCGATAAAAAACCAGAGTAATTTTCACCGAAATACAAGAAATAAGGCCTCTGGCGCATGCCAGAGGCCTTGATCTTTTTGTACAAAAAATGGTCAACCGATTTTTTGGACCAGTGTGGCCAGTTCGCCGCTTTCGTACATTTCGCGCACGATATCGCATCCGCCCACAAATTCGCCGTTGATATAGAGTTGGGGAATGGTAGGCCAGTTGGTAAATTCCTTGATCCCCTGGCGCAGATCGTCATTTGCAAGGACATTCACGTCTTTGAACGGTACGTTTAATTTTGTCAAGATTTGGACAACCGCGGCTGAAAACCCGCACATGGGCATATCGCGCGAGCCTTTCATGTAAAGGACAACGGGGTTGTTTTGAATGTCGGCGCGGATCGCGTTAAAAATCGGGCTGTCGGTCATGGTCAGATCCTTTAAATTTGATAAAAAATCCATAGTGGTTTTGCTGGCAAATCTTTTACGATTTTAGCTTTCACAGGTATCATAATGGGGCAGTTTACCCAAGGGTTCATCCAGCCTTTTTTACCTCGAACGAGATAATGGCCATAAGGATACTGGCCTTCATAATTCGTAAAAACAATGGTTTGTTCACGTTCGAGTAGTTCTTTATCCTTTGGTAGAAATGCTTTTTTAAATTTGTAATGCAAGCCACCCTTTTTAAGCGCGGCAACGATGGCTTTACATGAGTACCCGTCCGACCAAGCATTTTGAGGTTGAGCGAAGTTTTGAATTGCTTCGTCGTAAGATATTTTTAGTGCATAGGCAACACAGGCAACTCCACATCCCATCGGGTGTTTTTGTGGAACGGGCTTCATTTGTTTTAACTCCTTGTCTCAATCGACAAGGCGTGGAGCGCCTCTTTCATCATGTCGCCGAGTGCCGCGTAAACCATCTGGTGCTGGGCCACGCGGGGTTTTCCCGCGAATCCTGCCCAGGTCACGACGACCTTGTAATGATTGCCGTCACCGGCGAGATCAACGATCTGCACATCGGCGCTCGGTAACCCCGTTTTTAATTTACTCAGGATGTCATCGGCATTGACGGGCATGGTCTTATTAACGTCCCATATTGAAATGGTTGACCTGGCCGCCCCGATAAGGAGTTCCCCCTCTTTTCTTATTAAGAAAAGAGGCTTGTGGATCAGGATGCCGTTGTAATACAGCCCGCTGCCACAGAAGAATTAAAAACGCATAGCGCGCCATGGGGCCCAGGTTTTCTGGTTGTGGGGGGAGTTGTTTTGTGCGCTTACTCATTCTCCCTTTACCTCATGCATCACTTGTTCTTTGGCAAAGGCGTGGAGTTCGGCAAGCTTGGCCGATAGGCGCGCGCGGTCGGGGGTGTGGCCGTGTTTGGTCAAATCAGCATAGGCTTTGTCGATCACATCATCCAGGCCCGGTTCATCCAAATTGGCGATCACCAGGTCGCTTGCGTATTTTTGGGCATCCTCCCCCAAAAGGCCCAGTTCATCGGCCATCCAGGCGCCGAACAGCTTGCACGCTCTCGCCTCGGCCCGGAATTGGAGTTGCTGGTCATTTGCGAATTTCGCTTCAAACGCATTTTTGCGGTCATCAAAACCATTCGACATGAGGATCACCCTTTTCAAGTATAATTTCCGGGTAGGATACCAGGAAAACATCGATTTTGGATGATTTATAACATTTCCTTTCTTGTTTTTCCATGCTAAAGAAGACCCTATGCAAACAGGATTTATCAGTATGTTCGGACGTTCCCGCCGCGTGGTGCACGAAGGCAAGGCCAAAACCGTGTATGAAGGGCCCGAAACCGGCACGCATATTCATTATTACAAGGACGAAACGGTCACCGATGGTCGCACGCGAACCGCGACGGTGGCGGGCAAGGGGGTCATCAATAACCGGATTTCCGCGCATTTGATGACGCGCCTGGAAACGATTGGGATCCCCACGCATTTCTTGCGATCGGTGAATATGCGCGAACAATTGGTCCGTGCGCTCGATATGATCCCGGTTGAGGTGATTATTCGCAACGTCGCAGCAGGCGACTTTGCCAAGCGGTTGGGGATTAAAGAGGGTACGGTGCTGCCCCGGCCGGTGGTTGAATTTTTCCTCAAAAACGATGCGCTTCACGATCCGTGGATTTCCGAAGATCATATGTATACCTTTGGATGGGTGAACCCGTACGAAGTCGACGAAATCATGAACATGACCTGGCGGGTGAATGATTATCTGTCAGGGTTGTTTTCGGGTGTGGGGTTGCAACTGGTCGATATGAAACTGGAATTTGGCCGCCTGTGGGGCGAGTATGACGAGCTTTATATTATGCTCGCCGATGAAATTTCGCCCGATACATGTCGGTTGTGGGATGAAAAAACCGGCGAGAAATTGGACAAGGATCGATTCCGCGAAAATCTGGGCAATGTGGCCGAAGCGTATCAAGACGTGGCCGAACGTTTGGGCCTGTTGCCGCAAGGGGCGATTATTCAAGATGGCGCGGTCGATGAAAAACGCGCGGGTGCCTTGGACGGGATTGAAAATGAACGGGCCGAGGCGCGAAAACTGCGCGCCGTGCCCAAAACCACGCCCCCCGGCGGGAAACCGTGGAAGTGAGGGTGTAGACTATTCATACAGTCTTACACGCCCAATTTTAATGACGCGTGAGATGCTTGATTTGGTGTGGGTTTGTTCGTATAGGGGTTTGGGAAGAACTTCTTTTGTTTAGCTTTTTCCATGATATCTTCCAGACCTGCAGCACCGTCGATCCACTTGTAGCACTCTAGCATATCAAGAGAAGGTGCAAATCGGCTGATCAAATTATGAACCCGTGCACCCGCAACTTCTGGACGACGCGATCCTTGGGTTAATGTATCGGGGTCAACAAAGATGGGGGTCCCGTCCGGGAAGACGCCAATATCTGCAACACGCTCTAGACTAAAACCTTGAGAACGTAAGAAAGCGCAAAACGTCAGTTTTTGTCCTTCAAGGCGGGTCCATCTATCTTTCGATAGAATATGTTCGTGAAGGGGTGTGGGGTGGTAGACACTGTGGCCTGGAACAGATTGAATCCCGGCGATGTCATTTGGAAGAACAGGAACAGCCGGCAAAATTTCATTGACACTGTTGGATTGATAGCAACTACTTGCGGCGATTAAAGAATCGATAGATATCTCAGCTTGCAAGACTTGCGGAACTCTCAGGCGGGTGTGAGATGTTGGATCAAATTTGCGCTGGAGTACGCCATGACCTGTGCGGAGTATTTTGATTCTGTTGTCTTTCAGTTCCAAGGCGGAAATAGTAGCCGATCCGCCCGCAGCATAGTGAGCGATTTTGGAGACATCATGGGATTGAAGCCAATCGCCAAGACCCTCTACCCTGAGGTACGCATTTATTTGGTCAGATACGGGGTTCCAGTCTAATGTATTGAATGCCGCAAGATCGGGGCGATAGGTGACATCTCTTTTTGGTTGGTGATGTTCGTCATAGAATGCATCGGCGACAGCCGTAAGGGCGGAGGCGAGGCCAACAAAATCACTGATGAAATGTAAATCAAGATTATCGTCGTTCAGATCACTAAATAGTCTGTTTATCATCATGTGATGCCATCCTCCTCTGTTTTGTATGAGTGAGGGTGAAAATAGCGGCGATATAAAAATATGTCAATATTGATTTTGGTTGGGGCGTGCTACAGCCGTTCCTATAGGTGATTGGTTGTTCGGCAAGTTTCAGGTGAGTGTTCCGACATTCTGATATCAGGATACCATCATTTTACATAATTTAATATGTAAAATTAAGCGATTTTATTCATGCTTGGATTTACTGAACCAATCTAATGCCATCTTTTCGAATAGAGGTGTAAGAGAGCGAATACCTTAGAGGCCTTTTTTACTTTACCATCGCCGCTTGAAGGGTGTTTTCCAGTAAGCACGCAATCGTCATCGGGCCCACGCCGCCGGGTACAGGCGTGATCGCGCGCGCGATTTCTTTCACGGTTTCAAAATCCACATCGCCTTCAAGCCCGGTTTCCGTCCGGGTAATGCCCACGTCGATCACAATCGCGCCCGGTTTGACCATATCGGGGGTGATGAGTTTCGGGTGCCCCACAGCCGCGATTAAAATATCGGCACGGCGCGTTTCCTCGCCAAGGTTTTTTGTTTTTGAATGGGCCTGGACCACCGTACAGTTTTGCGCGAGGAGAAGTTGTGCAAGCGGCCGCCCGACCAGAACCGATCGCCCCACAACAACGGCGTGCAGACCCGATAGATCAGGGCACACTGTTTGGATCAGATGCATCACGCCACGCGGCGTACACGGCACCAGACCTGGCCGTCCCGCCAGTAATAGCCCCAGATTAGCGGGGTGCAGGCCATCAACGTCTTTTTTGGGGTCAATCAGCGACAAGAAATGATCGGCGTTCAGATGCGGCGGCAAAGGAAGTTGTAACAAAATGCCGTGAATTTTTGGATTGTCGTTCAGATCCCGGATCGCGTTTTCCAGTTCTTCTGGTGTCGTGTGGACGGGCAGTCGAAGTGCGGTGCTGTCAATCCCCACATCGGCACAGGCCTTTTGTTTACCGCGTACATAAATTTGTGAGGCGGGGTCATCACCGACAAAAATAACGGCTAAACCGGGTTTATACCCCAATGCGGCGATGCGCGTCGCGACATCGGCCCGCAACTGAGCCGCAATTTGTCGTCCATCCAGAATCATCGAAACATTTGCCAGACAAGGGAATCAAGAAGCTGTAACCCGACAATCACAATGACGGGCGAGATATCAATCCCGCCGATCAAGGGCACAACGCGGCGGAGGGGGCCGTAGAGTTTGCCGGTAAATTGGTTCAGGCTGTCCACCAAATGCCGCGCCTGGGGTTTCGTGACTTTTAAAACCTCAAACATGACAAGCCAGTAAATGACAATCTGGGCAAAGACAACAAAGATAACGATGTGAATCATTAAACTGAGGGCCTGGGCAATCAGAAACATGCGGAGAGATCCTTTCGAAAAGGGGATGAACCGTAACGATTACGCGCGTTTTTTACGGGTGGCGCGGCCCTTTTTCCCAAGGCCGATATCCTTGGCAAGACGGCTTCTGGTCCGGGCGTAATTGGGCGCGACCATCGGGTAATCGGCGGGCAGGTTCCACCGCGCGCGGTAATCATCGGGCGTCATGTTATAGGCCGTCATCAAATGGCGTTTGAGCATTTTGAGACGCTTTCCGTCCTCGAGACAGATAATATAGTCCGGCATCACCGATTTTTTCACGGACACGGCCGGGGCAGGGCGGTCGTGGTTGTTATTCGCGCTTGGTCCCGTACCATCAATATGGACCAGTGTTTTGTACACTTGTTGGATTAGGTGCGGTAAATCGTTTGGGGCGACCGTATTATTCGCAACAAACGACGCGACGATATCCGTGGCATAGGCCATCATGGTTTCTTGTTTGATTAGATCCGCCATTTTCTTATCCTTTCAAAATAACGCTCAAGTAATCTATAGAACGCCATAAATAAAAGGCAAGGATTGTTTATCAGTAAAATAATTTATTATGTATTCAGATAGATCGGGTCCAGCAATCGTCGGCTAGGATGCTTGGTCGTGCTGGTTTCTGCGTCGCGCAAATAAACAGGATCGTTTTTGCCGTGTTGCGGGTGGGTGGGGTCTTGATATATCTGGGCGCAGCGTCGGGCCAAGACGACCGGATCCGGTAAAGAAAGGGCCGATCCGGGGATAGACCCAATTATTTGCGCGGTTGGCATCGATTGCTTGTGGGTATTTAAAGCCTCTGGCGTCATGATTTGAATCGTATCGGGGGCGGATACCGGGGCCACAAAATAATCCCCGCGCCCGGTATCGAGGGCGATGAAAACATCGACGGATGTCGACGTCTGCGGATTATTTTCCGCCCAGGTCGCGGCAAAAATATCGGTGGACAAAACGCCCTGGACCGGACGATCAAGCGCCAAGCCCAGGCCGCGCGCGGTTGCAAGACCGATACGGATTCCCGTAAAGCTTCCGGGTCCAATATCAACCGCAATCAAGTCCAGATCGGTATAGGTGATATTATTGCGAGCGAGTAGATCATCGATCATCGGGACCAGAATTTCCGCCTGGGTCCGTACGGCGGGTTGAGTGGTCTTGGTTGTAAAGCCACTAGATGTATCGAGAAAGCCTACCTGGCAAGAAGAAAAAGCAGTGTCGATGGCCAGAATTTTCATGACGTCACGCGGTTTTGGCCATATCGTCATCAAGGGGCACGGCCTCGACGGCCTGAACATCGGGGACATAGTGTTTCAGCATGGTTTCAATGCCGTTTTTTAAGGTGATGCTGGAACTGGGGCATCCGGCGCAGGCCCCGCGCAACTGAACATAGACAATTCCGCCCTCAAATCGATCAAACACGATATCGCCGCCATCCGCCGCAACCGCCGGGCGTACGCGTGTGTCAATGAAGTCGATGATTTGTTTGACCACAGGGTCATCGGATCGAGGGGATGTTGTGCCAGATGATGACGAAGGGGCGGGGATCCAGGCGGGATTACCGCTGCTCAAATGATCCATCAGGGCGGTCAAAATATCAATTTTAAGATCGTGCCAATCGGTCGCGTCATCCTTTGTGACCGCGAGATAATCCGAGGTCATGAAAACCCCACGGACGCCATCGATGCCAAAAAGGCGCTCGACTAAAGGAGCGGTGTTCAGATCGGGGTCACCCGGATGGAAATCGCGCGCCGCCCCTGCCGGGCCCAAGGCCGTATGCGGGATAAATTTCAATGTCGCCGGGTTGGGCGTGGCTTCCGTTTCGATAAACATGAGACTACCTATATCCTCTAGGAGAGGCGGACATGTCAACATTTTACTTGCGCGCGCGGGGCGGGGACCTAGAATAGGGGCGGTTTTGTTTTTGTAAAAGGTGGACGTGATGCGTCTTTTTTGGGCTGTTTTTTTCTTGTTTTGTGGGCTGTCGAGTGCGGAGGCCGCGCCTCAGCATGGAATCGCGATGCATGGCGATTTAAAATATCAGGCGGGATTTGATCATTTTGCCTATGTGAACCCCAAGGCGCCCAAGGGCGGGAGCTTGCGTCTTGCTGATATTGGTGGGTTTGACAGTTTGAATCCCTTTATCTTGAAAGGTTCCCCGGCACCGGGATTAAATGCTCTGTCTCAAGGCTTGGTCTATGAAAGCCTGATGGTTCAAAGTGATGATGAGCCCTTTTCCATGTATGGCTTGATTGCTGATACAGTCGATGTTGCTCCGGACCGGTCGCGCGTCACGTTTCATATTAACGCTGCCGCACGGTGGCATGATGGGCAACCGATCACGGCGCAAGATGTAGCGTGGACGTTTGAGACCTTGATGAAAGTTGGCGCGCCGTTCTTTAAAGCCTATTTCGGGGATGTGGAAAAAGTTCGGGTCGATGACGCGCAGCGTGTCACGTTTTTGATCAAAAATCCCGAAAACCGGGAACTTCCCTTGGTGCTGGCCCAGATGGTGGTGTTGCCCAAACATTTTTGGACCGCGATGGGCCGCGATATATCACAAGGAAGTTTAACCATCCCCTTGGGCAGCGGGGCGTATAAGATTACAGATGTGAAGCCTGGTGCCCATATTGAATATACCCGCGTGCCAGAGGCCTGGGCGGCGGATTTAGGGGTTAATCGGGGGCGGTACAATTTTGATCGTATTGTGTTTGATACGTATCGCGATGCGAATGTCGCACTTGAAGCTTTCTTTTCGGGTAATTACGATGTGCGGTTGGAAAATGTTGCGAAATTGTGGGTGACGGGATATACCGCGCCGGCTGTAACTGATGGGCGTATTACGCGCGCCGAAATTCCACACGCGCAACCCGTGGGGATGCAGGGTTTCATTTTTAATACGCGGCGTCCCCAATTTGCTGATCGGAATGTACGACAGGCGCTTTCCTATGCGTTTGATTTTGAATGGGCGAATAAACAACTGGCGGATGGGGTCTATACCCGGACGAATAGTTTTTTTGAAAATTCCGATCTTGGGGCGGATGGCGTTCCAAACGAAAAAGAGCGCGCGCTGTTGACCCCCTTTAAAGATCAATTGCCGGGAAGCATCTGGACTGCTGCTGACGCGCCGCCTGTGACCGATGGGTCCGGGAATGCGCGTGGGAATTTAAAAATCGCGGCCGAAATGTTGGACCGCGCGGGGTACAAGCTTGGGTCCGATGGCGTCCGCGTGAATGATCAAGGTGTGCGCCTGGCCTTTGAATTTATCGATGCGAATCCCGCGATGGAGCGTTGGGTGAACCCGTTTTTGAAAAACCTTAAGAAAATCGGTGTGGACGGACGCTTGCGCGTTGTGGATCCCACGCAATACCAGAACCGGATGCAGAATTTTGATTTTGATATGACGACAGCTGTGATGGGCCAATCCGATTCTCCCGGGAATGAACAGCGCGACTATTGGTCAAGTGCCAAGGCGGATATTCCGGGATCGCGGAATCTGATGGGAATCAAGGACAAGGTTGTTGATGCCTTGGTAGAACAGATTATTCAGGCCCCGACGCGGGAGGATCTGGTGGCGCGGACCCGCGCGCTTGATCGTGTTTTACTCTCGGGGCATTACCTCATCCCCAACTGGCACTATCCGAAATGGCGCGTCGCCTGGTGGAGAGGGTTTTATCATCCGGATGTTGCCGGTACAAAATCGCTGGGCGTGACGGATACCTGGTGGTATAAAGCGCCATGAAAAACGATGTTGCCATTATTATTCCCGCGCGGTACGCGTCAACCCGTTTCCCGGGCAAACCCTTGGCCCTGATTGCGGGGCGTACCATGCTCGCTCGTGTCGTGGATATTGCGGTGGCCGCCTGTGCGACGATTCCCGGCGCACAATTTGCGGTTGCAACCGAAGATGCACGCATCATGGAGTATTGTGCGGATCAGGGGTTTCCGGCCGTGTTAACAGGGGACGATTGTCCCACCGGATCGGACCGCGTGGCCCAGGCGATTACACGGTTATCGTGGACGCCCGATATCGTTTTGGGACTTCAGGGGGACGCGCCGTTTACACCCCTTATTGCAATGACCCGTATTATCGAGACGCTGCGGGCGCGCGCCGATGTCGATGTGGCGACGCCTGTTGTTCGTCTGCGCTGGAGCGAACTTGATGGGCTGCGCCACCAAAAAGAAACGACGCCTTTTTCAGGGACGACAGCAATTCTGGGGGATCAGGGGCGCGCCCTCTGGTTTTCAAAAAATATTATCCCCGCCATCCGGAAGGAATCAGACTTGCGCGCGCGCGATACGTTTTCACCCATTTATCAGCATTTGGGCCTTTACGCCTTTCGCTCTGCCGTCTTACAAAAATTCATTACCTTGCCCGAAAGCACGTACGAAAAACTGGAAGGGCTTGAGCAATTGCGGTTGATTGAAAATGGGTACCACGTTGCGGCGGTGCCGATTGATGTGGATTTAGGCCTCGCCCAGGCGGGCGTCGACAGCCCCGAAGATCTGGTCCGGGCCGAGGCGGTGATCGCCGCACAACATGTAAAATAATTGTCGTAAAATATAGGCGTGTGACCCTGCGACAATATGGGCCGGGATGGCGTTCGGCATCGCGTAAAAACCCCTTGCGCGCTGTAATGAAATGGCGCATATCATGCGGGCGGGCGCGGGAAGGGCGATTCTGTCACTTTTGTGATGTATCTGATCGTCGTGACCATCCGTAATGAATTCTAACGTTGATTATTTTATGAAAGGGCGCTTGCCATGAACAAGACTGTTGTTTCTGCTTTCGTCGCCGCGGTCATTGTGGCCGTTGCCGCGTTTGCGTATCAATCCTATAACCAAGGCGACATGAACAGTGACGCGTTGAACAACATTGCGGCTTCGGCGGGCGATGCTGTGGATGCGACCAAAGATGCGGCCGCTGCTGCTGGCGAAGCCGTTGAAGGTGCCGCTGCTGCCACAGGCGAAGCAGTGAAAGATGCTGCCGAAACCACTGGTGACATGGCGAAAGAAGCTGTGGATGCCGTGAAAGAAGGCGCTGCGGATGCTGCTGAAGCCACTGGCGAAGCGGTGAAAGATGCTGCTGAAGCGACTGGCGATATGGCGAAAGAAGCTGTGGATGCTGCTAAAGATGCTGTGACCCCGGAAACAGCGCCTGAAGTGCCGGCTCCTGCTGAAGACGCCGCACACGGTGCCGACGAGTAAGCGATAATTTCTTGTTGGTATCTTGATGATACCAACTTGTCATACACCCAGCCCCGTGCGATTCTCGCCGGGGCTGAGTTTTTTGTAATCATGTTTATGAGGAGCAGGGAAAATGACCCAGACAGCAATCAAGTTACAATCGAGCAATCAAGAACAAGCCACTGTTCTTATTCAACAAATGGAACATGCGAAGGGGTTGCCTTTACCTGTCTATGCAACCGCTCAAGCGGCTGGGTGTGATGTGGTTGCGGCGGTGCCCGAAGACACCCCCATGGCCTTGGCCCCCGGCGCGTATGCGATGGTCCCGACAGGTATCTGCGTCGCGCTTCCCTCTGGCTATGAACTTCAGGTGCGGGCACGGTCGGGCCTGGCGGCGAAGAACGGGATTGGCCTCGTGAACGGAATTGGCACGATTGATGCGGATTACCGCGGCGAAATCAAAGTAATTATGATTAATCATGGGGTGGCACCGTTCGTCATTGAACGCGGGATGCGCATTGCCCAATTCGTTGTTACAACATATACCCCGGTTCTTTTCGAGCAGGCCGAGACCTTGCCTGATACCGTCCGGGGGGCAGGTGGTTTTGGATCCACGGGGAAATAACTCTTACGCCGCGCGGGTATAGGCCCGGCCCGACCGGACCAGATCGGCATAGGCTTTACGAATTTTTTTGGTGATATCGCCCACCGTGTACGTTTGATCGTCGATTTTACCGACCGCCACGACTTCCGCCGCGGTGCCGGTCAAGAAGACTTCGGTTGCGCGTTTCATATCCTCGGGCATAATCGTGCCGACGGTATGTTCGATGTTCAGGGTCTTCGCTAGATCCAGGACGGTTTGGCGGGTAAGTCCGTTTAAAAAGCACGTGGGCGTTGGTGTTTTTAATGTCCCGTCGATGACCGCGAAAATATTGGCGCTGGTCGCCTCGGCGACCTGGCCCAGCGTATCGAGCATCATGACGTCTTGGCATCCTTTTTTTCCGGCCTCGTGTTTGGCGATTGTGCCAACCGAATAAAGACACGCGGTTTTGCTTTCAACCGGGGCTGTGCGCGGATCGGGTTTACGCCAGGATGTGGTGCAGAGTTTAATACCCACATCGTCCACGCCGTAATAAGATGGCCAGTCCCACGCGGCAATCGCGACATGGGTTTTGGTTCCCGGGGCGCCAATGCCCATTTCTTCCGATCCGCGCCAGGCGACCGGGCGCAGATAGGCAGTTTGAAACTTATTCGCGCGCAAAAGGTCCCCTTTAATGGTTTCCAAATCATCAACCGAATAGGGAATCTCCATACCCAAAATTTCGGCCGAGCGAATAAGGCGGCGGGAATGGTCGGTTGAGCGGAAAATTGTCCCCTCATAGGCACGTTCGCCTTCAAAAACCGAACTGGCATAATGAAGGCCGTGGGTTAAGACGTGGACCCGAGCCTCGCGCCAGGGCAGCATTTGACCGTCTATCCAGATAAAACCATCGCGATCATCAAAGGGAATAAGAGACATGGTCAAAGGGCCTTTCGTCATTTAAAGAAAAACACACCCGCCCGGTTTTACCCCGGCAGCGAACTGTGCTAATGATAGCCTGAGTTGAATGAAATAACAATCTGACGTCGCGTGAGCTTGGATGACATTTGCAGAAAAGCCCCATTTATTAGTCGTGGATGATGATGACCGGATCCGGACGCTTTTGTTCCGGTATTTAACCCAAGCCGGATATGTCGTGGCGATGGCGTCCAGTGCTGATGAGGCGCGCGCGGTCCTCGACACCCTGGTCGTCGATTTGATTGTTCTTGATATCATGATGCCCGGGATGAACGGGGTGGAATTTACCCGGGCGCTCCGTGCAGCCGGGGTCAGAACGCCCATTTTACTTTTAACCGCAATGGGAGAGGTCACAGATCGGATTGCTGGGCTTGAGGCGGGGGCGGATGATTACTTGACCAAGCCCTTTGAACCGCGCGAACTCGATTTACGGATCAGCGCGATTTTGCGCCGTATGCCCGCGGCGCGCAGCGCGGTAGCCCGTTTTCGCCTGGGCCCATGGGAGATTGATTTGGACCGCGAAGAAATGGTGGATCGAGAAGTTGACGATGGTCCTCAGAAACTCACCAGTGTTGAAATTAAATTATTGCGTGCACTGTCGGGTGCGGCGGGGCAAGTGATGGGGCGTGAGGCGCTCGCGATCGCGTGTGGTGTCAACCCCGATGAACGGACGATTGATGTGCAGATGACGCGGCTGCGCCGAAAATTAAATGACGATCCCAGGACTCCTCGGTTTATTGCGACCGTCCGTGGCCAGGGGTATCAAATGATGGTTCAGGAATATTCGGTGGTATAAAACGATATGAGCGTTCTGGCTATCCGCAATTACTTACCGAAAACCCTTTTGGGGCGGTCGATTTTGATCGTCTTGCTGCCTGTTCTTATCCTTCAGGTGTTTACGGTGTACATGTTTTTTGACCGTCACTGGTCGCGCATGACAAACCGATTGGCCTTTGCGGTGGCGGGTGAGGTGGCGGTCATCGCCGATGTGATCGAGACCAGTGATAACCCCGAAGAAAGCCTGACGAATATTTTAAATTATGTGGTGCGCTCGCTCGATCTCCAGGTCACGTTTGATCCGGGGGGAGCGTTATCCCCCGTCCATACGCGGACGACGTATTTAAAACAACTGGTGATTGATACGTTAAGTCGTGCGGTGCGTGACCAAGTGGGGCGGCCCTTTACCGTTCGGTTGCTGAACAATGAGGATCGCGTGGAAATCCGCGTGCAACTGAAAACCGGCGTTTTGAATGTTTGGGCGCTGCAACGGCGGCTTTATTCGTCGTCGTCTTATATTTTCCTCTTGTGGATGGTCTCCATTTCGCTCCTCCTCACTTTTGTGTCGATGATCTTTTTGCGCGGGCAAATCCGTCCTATCCGCAAACTCGCCATTGCGGCTCAGCGTTTTGGAAAGGGTCAGGATGTTGACGATTTTAAACTTCATGGGGCCTATGAGGTGCGGCAGGCGGGGCGCGCGTTTATGGAGATGCGCGACCGGATCAAACGCCAAATCGAACAACGTACCGCCATGCTGGCTGGCGTATCCCATGATATGCGGACGCCGCTCACGCGCCTTAAATTGGGGTTGTCGTTATTGCCAGATAATGATGACCGACGCGCGCTGGAGCGCGATGTTGTGCTTATGGAACAAATGCTCTCGGCTTATCTAGATTTTGCACGCGGGTCGGCGGGTGAGGCCGCGCGCGCCGTGGATATTGTTCCCCTCATCACCGATGTGGTGGATCATGAAAAACGGGGTTATACGGGGGTGATCGATGTGGATCTGCCGGCGACGCTGACCGCGACCGTTCGGGTCCAGGCATTAACCCGCGCGCTTGCGAATGTGATTTCGAACGCGAAACGCTTTGGATCCGTGATCAAGGTCTCAGTTCGGCGTGTCGAGGACGATGTGGTGATCACGATTGATGATAACGGCCCCGGCATTCCAGAGGATCAGCGGCAAGAGGCATTGAAACCCTTTGTTCGCTTGTCGCCCGCGCGGACCATTGATCACGGCGGCGTGGGGCTGGGCCTCTCGATTACCCAAGATTTAATCCAAGGGCAGGGCGGGCAGGTCGCGTTACTCTCTGCACCGGACTTCGGTGGGCTACGCGTTCAAATCACCTTGCCGCTATAGTAGGCGTTTTTCTTTTCAAATATGAAGTAAACGCTCTGCTTACCCCGTTATTGCGAGGCCGCGCAGAATCCGCTAGGGTGCAGCCTATGTCACAACCTGCCGCCCTAGATTTTACAGAAGACAAAACCGCGCCCGCGCCGTACCGTGTGCTCGCGCGGAAATACCGGCCCGAGAATTTTGACGCGCTCCGCGGCCAAGATGCCTTGGTCCGCACCCTGAAAAATGCGATTACGTCGGGGCGTTTGGCTCAGGCGTATATGCTCACTGGGGTGCGCGGGGTCGGGAAAACTACAACGGCGCGGATTCTCGAGCGCGCGATCAATTATGTGGGGCCCGACGGGACATCCGGTCCGACGGCGGGCCCGACGGATGATTGCCCGGTGGCGCGTGCGATTGCCGAAGGGCGCTGCCCCGATGTCATTGAAATGGACGCTGCTTCGCATACTGGGGTTGCCGATATCCGCGATATTATTGATGGGGTGCGGTATGCGCCCACCATGGCGCGGTACAAGGTGTATATCATCGATGAGGTGCATATGCTGTCGACAGCCGCATTTAACGCCCTCTTGAAAACGCTTGAGGAACCACCGCCCCACGTGAAGTTTATTTTTGCGACAACTGAAATTCGCAAAGTCCCGATGACGATTTTATCGCGTTGCCAGCGGTTTGATTTGCGGCGCTTTGACGATCTCGAACTTAAAAATCATTTGGCGGACATTTGCGCGCGCGAAGCGGTCAAGGCGGATGATGCGGCCCTCACCCTGATCGCACGGGCAGGGGCGGGGTCGGCCCGTGACGGCCTGAGTATTCTTGATCAGGCGATTGCCCTTGGGGATGGGACGGTCACTGCGGATTTAGTTCACGAGATGCTGGGGCTGGTCGATCAATCACGCATTGCGCGGTTGTTGGCGCAAGGATTAAGCGGTCAAATATCGGATGCGCTTGCGACATGCGGGGATTTAAACCGTTTGGGGGCGGATCCCTTGGTTGTGGCCGAAGATTTATTGGCCTTGGTCCACGTGTTGATCAAGGCGCGTGTGACCGGGGCGAATGAGGATACGCCGCGCGTTGAGGCCGATATATTGCTGGCTCAAACTTTGCCGTTTTTGTCGCGCGCGTGGCAAATTTTACTCCGTTCGGTTGGGGATATTCAACAGGCGCCTGATCCTGTGGCGGCGCTTGAGATGGCGATGATCCGTCTGGGTTATGCCGCGACCTTGCCCGATCCCGCAAAACTCGCGCGCGGATTATCCGAGGGCGGGCCGAATGTGGGAGGTGCGAGCACATCGTCTGTACCCTCCAAGAATTCTGGGCCAACAGCATCATTCACCGGATCTGGGGCAGGAGGCGCATCCCTTCCTATTACCTCTGCATCGCCCTTACCATCAACACAGATATCGTCACTGAACGATGTGGTCGCTCTCCTTGAATCCGATGGGCAGATGATTTTGGCGACATCTGTTGCGTATTACGCGGCACCGGTCAAGATGGAGCCCGGACGCATCGAAATCATGCCGATGGATGGCGCACCGCCAAAACTCGCTGGGGATTTGGGTGCGGCGCTCTCGACCCTCACAGGCACGCGGTGGATTGTGACCTTGGCGCGGACGGGTGGCGGCCTAACCGTGGCCCAAACCCGTGCAGAGGAGGCAGAGGCCACGCGCGCACGCCTGATGCAGGACCCGATGGTCAGTGCCGTGTTGCTGGCCTTTCCCGGTGCAAAACTGGATGAGACCGAATAATTTTTTCACCTTTAGTATAAACGAGTAATTTTAATCATGACGTTTACGCCGACCCCTTTTCATGACGATGGCCGTGCCGCACGCAAAGAATGGGGAAATATTATTTTGTTTGCCTTGCTGGTGCTTGGGATGGGGTATGTGTTTAATACCTATATCATGAAGCCGCGTGAGGCCCGTTTGGCGGCGCATCAAGAAAGCATCAAAGCTGCGCAAGTTCAGGCAACATTGCGCAATGATATCACGCCGGCACCGTTGCCACGGCGTTTGGCGGTGGCCGAGGATCAGACCCGGTTACGCCTTGAAAATAACCAGATTGATGCAACCATCTCGCCTACGCGCGCGCGGATTGATGATGTTTCGCTTAAGGGATATTTTACGACCCTTGAAAAAACCGAAGAAGTGCATTTACTCTCGCCCGCGCGGGCCGAACACCCAAGTTACAGCGAAACAGGATGGATCGGGTCGAACCTAGATCTGCCGGGGCCGACAACTGTTTGGAACAGGGCCAATACGACCGATCCTCGGACGCTTGTCTTTACCTGGCAAAGCAAAGACGGATTGTTGTTTACGCGCACGATTGCGCTTGATGACAATTTTCTTTTTACCATTACGGATCAGGTGAAAAATAACGGGAAAAAACCTGTGACTTTGTCGCCCTATGCGCTTTTGGCGCAACAGGGGTTGCCACCCGGGCTCGTCACAGGCATCGTGCATGAAGGGGCAATTGGATATGTCGGCGATACCTATACCGCGCATAAATACGGGGCCTGGAAAGATTTAGAGGCCGCGCCGGATCTTCACCGTGCGGCCGCGGGATGGACAGGGATTACCAGTCGGTATTTTTTTACGGGTTTGATCCCCGATCAAAAGGAAGAAATGACGTTCCGAACCGCGTATCGCGGCGCAGATACGACGATCGATCCCTATGCTCAACCGCGGTATCAGGTGGATATGCAAGGGGATGAACAAGCACTGGAACCCGGTGCCACGCGCAGTTTTATAAGCCATGTGTTTACGGGGCCCAAGAAACTGAGGCTTCTTGAATCGTATGAAAAGCAACTGGGGCTCAAGCATTTTGATCTGGTTGTTGATTTTGGATGGTTCTATTTCCTGACCAAGCCGTTTTATTACGCGCTTGTTTATTTAAACGATTTCTTTGGCAATTTTGGCGTGGCGATTCTGGTGTTGACGGCGATGTTACGCCTTGCCGTTTTCCCGCTTGCAAATACGTCGTTCCGGTCGTTTGCGAAAATGAAACTGGTTCAACCGCAAATTCAAGAAATCCAAAAGCTGTATGCGCATGACAAACGCAAGATGCAGGAAGAGCTTGTGAAACTCTATACCAAGGAAAAGGTCAATCCCGTGTCGGGATGTTTGCCGGTGCTGGCCCAGATCCCTATCTTTTTTGCGATGTATAAAGTCATCAGCGTGGCGATTGAAATGCGTCATGCGCCATTCTTTTCCTGGATTCGGGATTTAACCGCGCCGGATCCCACCAGTGTGTTAAACCTCTATGGCTTGTTGCCCTATGACGTGCATCAATTTTTCCATTTTGGAATTTGGCCGTCAGTGTTGTTTATCTTGATCATGATTCAAGTGCGGTTAAACCCGCCGCCCGCGGACAAGATGATGCAGGTGTTCTTTAATTACTACTACCCCGTGATGGTGTGTTTCGTGATGTCGAAATTTGCGGCAGGGCTTGTGATTTACTGGTCTTTTTCGGCGTTTTTGTCGATTGTGCAACAGGTTGTCATTATGCGGTCGGTGGGTACGCCGGTGCATTTATTTGAACGCATCAAAGGGCACACGAAAAAGACGGGTGATGCGTCGTGATGGATTCGGGACCTTCGGAACAAGAACTTGAATCCGCACGCATTTTGTTTGCGCAGTCGTGCGATTTTGTGGCGGGGACGGAAACGCTGGACCGCTTGCCGCCCGTCACCTTGCCGGAATTTGGTTTTGTTGGCCGATCGAATGTCGGGAAATCGTCTCTTGTGAATGCCCTGACAGGGCGAAAAACACTCGCGCGCGTATCGCACACGCCGGGCCGGACGCAACAACTGAATTTTTTTGATTTGGGCGGGCGTTTGCTTCTGGTTGATATGCCGGGATATGGGTTTGCAAAAGTATCGAAAAGCCAATCAAATGCGTGGAATAAATTGGTTCGGTCGTATTTACGCGGTCGCTCGACCTTGCGTTGTGTGTTTGTTTTGGTCGATGCGCGCCACGGATTAAAAGAGACCGATCGCGATGTGATGAAATTACTTGACGAGGCGGCGGTGTCGTACCGCATTATCTTGACCAAGGCGGATGAGGCCAGCGCCGTCGACACAGAAAAAACGACACAGGCGGTCAAAGCCGCACTGCTTAAAAACCCAGCGGCATTCCCGGATGTCCTGGCAACCAGTGCGCATCAAGGGATGGGGATTCCGGAACTCCGCGCCGCGATTGCCGGGTTGGTTTAGGTTATACCTCAATCCGTTTTAAACTTGAGCCCGGCCAAAATCGCAAAGGGTGAATCCTCGGGCTTCGAGGCTGGCGCCGCGGCCGATGAGACAAGGCGCAAGTTTTTATCCATGCGGTTGGGTTTGCTTTTCCGTGCACCCCCCCCGGGTTTTCCGGCGCCATAGCCAGATCCACGGCCTGTGCCGTGATCGTCGCGTCGACCCGCACCCGGACGCCCCCCGGATTTACCGTTTTCGTCCCGGTCATCCGACCGGCGGGAATCGCGTTTCTGCGCACGTTCAGATTCCTGGGCTGCGCGCGCCTCTTTTTCGGAAGGATCCAAATATTCAAAGGGCGGTGGTGTTTTTGGCCCTTTTTCCCGTGGGACACGGGGCCCGCGCGGTGTAGCGGCGGATTTCGCAGGCCCTCCATTTTTACGCGGCCACCAAACACGGAAGGTCGCAAGGAGAGGTTTCGGTGCCGGGGCCGGTTTTGCGGGCGTATCGCCTGTTGCCGTTTCTGTTTTTTCTGGCGTGTTCGTCGCTGGCGTGGTTTCAGGTGCGGGCGTATCGGCGGCAGTTGTTTCGGTTTCGTTGACAACAGCGGATGTTTCAGTGGGGGGCTTGGTGGGCATTTCCGTTTCACTTGTGGCAGCACCAGAAGAATCTACAACCGGAGAAGAAACCGGGGCACCGTCATCGAGTTTCTTATGCCCCATCGCCTCAAGCACAGTATAGAGGTCAGGAATTGAACACCCGAGCCATTCGGCCATTTGATGTCGGGCTTGGAATTGGTTGTCCTTGACGTTCTCGTAGATGGCGTTCATCACGCGGTCTAGCATATCAATGCGGATCGCCCGGTTGCCGTAAAGGGGATATCCAATTGCCTGATAAAACACCGGGTCGGCCTGGGCCGGGTCCACAATCACGGATACCGCGCCGTCTTTGGGCACGGGGGCGGGCAGGGGTTTGTCATGAAACAATGACCACAATATTGCGCGCAGGCGCACCGCAGCGGGTTTATTCAGATCGGGCATGAACAGCAAAACGGGACCCAGGCGAATATGCCGCGTGCGCAAGGTTTTGCGCATCTCGGGGTCCAGTTTTTGAATGGCGTCCATAACGTCGGCACGCGGGACGATCCCCAATCCCGCATGAATATGGGTGCAGATGTCTTTCACAGGATCCGGAAGCGCATCCATTTCCGCGTTCACCTTGACCAGGGGTTCAAGAATGCGTGCAACATAAAGCCCAAGCCACGTCATCACCTTGTCGGTCGCGGCGAGAAGATCAAGCCCATCAAGCGGTGCATCGGGAAGCCAATCGATCTGTGGGTCAAGCGGCGTGTCACCCTTGATGAGCTGTGCAATCGCGACACCCGGCAGTGGGTTATTCAGGATCGACTGATAATAAATCTGTCCATCTTCCTTGATTTGGAATTGTTTTGGGTCGGCGGTCATCAGCGTCATTACGCAGTTCCTTTGGGTCGTGGCGGTAAGTTTACGAAAGCCGCCCATCATGCCATGTCTTGGCGGCTGGTAAAAGGGGGAATTTGTGGTAATCTGATTCCGGATTTTTGTTCTTTTTCTCTTTTTTCTTCAAGGATAACCCCTGTCATGACAAAAACGGTTCTCTTGGCGCTGACCCTTGGCAGCTTTTTAACGACATCGGGGCCTGCATGGGCGGCGAGTGACGCCGAACGTGTGAAGGGATTTATGGACCGCCTGTATGCCCATCAAAAACAACAATTGGGCCAGCAGATGGGCAAGGTTCAAGAGACCGGTACCATGACAATTAAAGATCAGGGCAAGTATTTTAACGTGTCGTATCCGGCGCTCACCTTTGAACAGAATGGGGTGATCATGGCGCTTGGTCCTATTCAAATGAACGTCATGCCGGGGGATAAACCCACCGAATGGAAGGCGACGATTGCAGTCCCGAGCCCGATTAAGTTTACAAATACCAAAACAAAAGAGGTCGTCAATTTTGTGATGGGCACGCAAAGCATGTCGGCGATTATCGATGACGCGACGCTGTTCCCGCGCATGATGAATGTCCAGTATAAAGATGTTTCCATCTCTGAAGCTGGCGATGCAAAAGAGAAACTGGCCGTGACGATCGGGGATATTGGGGTGAAAGCGGAGTACGCCGAAGTGGGCCCGGGGTTACTCTCGGGGCCGTTCAATTTTGCGGTGAATAACATCAAAGTCGAAGAAGTAAAGGCGGGTGAAAAGGCCCCATCGACCCTTCAGGTTGGGTCATTTGTGATTGAGGGTCAGGTTGATAAACTCGATATGGCGATGATAGAAACCTTTGACACGAAAATGAAAGAGTTAAATGAGGGCGGGTTTGACCCAGACAAGGTCACAACGCCGCAATCGATGGATGCGCTGTGGAAGATCGTGATGGAGTATGGGGTTGGGCAAATGGATGGTATTCAGGCGAATATCTCTGCAAAAGATATTCGATTTACCGAAGTAGAATCGGAAGGCAAGCCCATGTCGGTATCCATTGATGAAGCGGGGTATGGGATCGATACATCCGGATGGCGCGGGGATAAAAGCCGCGGGGATTTCTCGTTTGTCCTTAAAATGAAGGATTGGTCTGTGGATGGCCTGACCGCGCCGGAACTGAAGCGCTATATGCCTGAGGACATGAACATTCGCTTTGGATACAAAGACCTGCCGCACAGGGCATTGATGCAGCAGCTTGGGGCATTGGCAAGTGCGGGTGTGGGTATGGATGCCAAGGGATCCGATGCCAAGGCAAACATGCAAATGATTGGCATGCAGGCGATGATGAGCGTTCCAGCTTTACTGGCGAATGCCGGGACCGTATTCACCATCAACGATACAAAGATTAAATCAGGCGATTATGATGTGCGGGCGGATGGGACCTTTACGGCCAGTTCGAATGCGATTTATGGTGGGGCAGGATCGGCAAAAGTTGTGTTTACCGGGCTTGATCAAATAGCAACTGATTTACAGGCGATGGCGAGTAAGTCGGGTGCCGCTCCGGATGTGACCACTCAGGCCACAAAAATCCTTCAGGGGTTATCGGCTATTCAAATGTTTGGACAGCAAGGAACAGGAGCAGACGGCAAACCTGCGCGGATTTATGATTTCTTTCTCGATGATAAAGGTGCGGTCAAGTTAAACGGCACGGATATGTCGGCCCTGATGGGCGGTGGTGGTGCGGCGGTACCTGAGCCTGAGCCCGTTGTACCGACGACAACGCCTTAACCGTGAAGCAGATAGAGCAAGATCTGATTCAATCGTAACCGCCCGGCACGGGTGAGTTGAATATGCGTGCCCGTGCGGATCATATCGCCATGATCAACCAAAGTTATGATTCGCGATTCGACGATCATGTCGGTCCAGGGGGCGGAGGATTCTTTTTCTATTTTTAATAAGTCAAATCCAGAGGTCAGGCGCAGGCCCATCATCAAGGATTCAACCCCGCGCGTTGGAAGATCGATGGGCGTGAAGGGATGTGCCCCGTGACCGCAGGTTTTGACCTTTGAGCGCCAAATATCGGGCGCGCGGTGGGCGCGTGTGGCGTATTTGACGCCGTTTAATGTGATCCGCCCATGAGCGCCAGGTCCGATGCCAATATAATCGTCATAATGCCAATAGGTCAGGTTGTGACGGCTTTCATGGCCCATGCGCGCATAGTTCGAAATCTCGTAGGAGGGCAGGCCGGCAGCAGTCGTTAATTCTTCAGTTAAAATATAAAGATCAGCAGATAAGTCCTCATCCGGTATAGAAAATTCGCCACGTGAATGCGCGATGTAGAACGGCGTTTCGGGTTCGATGGTGAGTTGATACAAAGACAAATGGCCGGTCGCATAGCCAAGTGCGCGGGTCAGTTCCTCTTTCCATTCGGCGGTTGTTTGGTTGGGCCGAGCATAGATTAAGTCAAAAGAAACGCGGTCAAAAAGGCTGTTTGCTATGTTGATAGCACGAAAACCATCGGCGGCGCTGTGAATCCGGCCGAGGAATTTGAGAGCAGAATCCTCAAGGGATTGAATCCCGATCGACAGGCGGCTCACTCCGGCAGTTTTGAATCCTGCAAGTTTATCTGTTTCGACAGATCCTGGATTTGCCTCAAGCGTTACTTCTGTATTTATCTCTAAACCCCAGAAATCATGTATATTTTTTAAAATACTCTCCACAAGAAAAGGAGGCATGAGTGATGGTGTGCCGCCTCCGAAAAAGACAGATTCAACCCTGCGTGGGCCTGTTAAAAAACGGTAATATTTGAGTTCCTGCTCATAGGCTTTTTGCCAGGCGGTCGGATCAATCGTGTTACTGACATGGGAATTAAAGTCGCAATACGGGCATTTCTTGGCGCAAAACGGCCAGTGGATATAGATGGCAAGCGGCGCGGCTAGGGATGACGAAAGCATTTTTGGATCATTTGATGGACAGCCTCTCCCCGATGGGATAGACGCTGTTTTTCATGAAGCGCCATTTCGGCAAAGGTGCGGGCGTGGCCCTGGGGGCGGAAAATCGGGTCATAACCATGCCCACCTGTCCCGGTGATGGCGTAGGTAATCGTGCCGTTAACCCGCCCGGTTGTGGTTTCAATATGACCATCGTGCCAGATTAGAACCAATGTTGTCGTAAAATACGCCGCGCGGTTATCGGTATCGCCCATTAAATTCAAGACGCGCCGCATCGCCATGCGGTCGTTTCTGGGGGATCCAGCCCAATTTGCGGTATACACGCCGGGATCGCCATTTAATGCCGCAATACACAGGCCGCTATCATCCGCAAGCGCCGGATAACCCGTTGCCCGCATCGCGGCGCGCGCCTTGATCAAGGCGTTTTCAAAAAATGTCGTTCCGGTTTCGGCGGGTTCAGGCAGATTTCGGTCGGCGTTACTGACGAGACACGCGACATAAGGCCCAAAAACGCCGCGCAGTTCGTTTATTTTCCCGGAGTTATGCGTCGCGAGGATCAGCGTATCCTCACGAAACCGACGCGGGGGCAGGGAGGGGGAGTCCCTCATCGTTTTTATTTCTTTAATAAATCACGGATTTCGGTGAGGAGGACAACATCTGCCGCGGGGGCAGCGGGTTTTGCGTCCTCTGCCTTTTTCATGCGGTTGACTTGTTTCACCAGCATAAAGATCACGAACGACACGATCAGAAAGTTGATGACCGCGTTAATAAAAATCCCGACTGACATGACGGGCACGCCCGCGTCCTTGGCTTGTTTCAAAGTATGGACGGTATCTTTGACGGCGTTCCATTTTTCAAGCGACAAAGGAACAAAGACATTCGAAAAATCAACACCACTGGTGAGTAACCCAATGACAGGCATAATGACATCATTCACCAAAGAATTCACAATCCCTGTGAACGCGGCACCGATAATAATCCCAACCGCAAGGTCAATGACATTTCCACGGGAAATAAAGGCTTTAAATTCATTGAGCATGGCGAGAGTCCTTAAAAATCTGTTGACGTGGGTGATGTAAGCGGTTTGTAGCGCGCTTCGATATCGCCGTCAACGGGCTTCCCTGCGAGCTTAGCGGCGGACGTCAATCACCCAACCTTGGCGTTTTCGGTAAATTGTGGAGGGGGCGACATCGAGAAGCATGGCCGCGCGGGCAATATTCCCATCGCATAGACGTAAGGCCTGTTCAATTGTTTCGCGTTCTGCCTGGGCGAGGGTGGGGACGGGGGCAGACCGACGCTGTTTTTCCTGTGATGCCATCGTGATACCTCTTTTTGGATATTAAGAACGATATACTTAAGGTTGTATATGATTCAAAATAGAATCACAAGAGGGAATTCTATTTGTTAAAAAATCTTTTTGTTTTAACTAGTTATACCGATCATGTTTTAAAGTGTGTCTGGTTCCCGGTAACGGGGTGCCAGAAACTTGTTCAACCAATGATTGTTTTTTCTTTTTGGCGGGGCTATTCGTCGATACGGATTTTTTCTTGGTGTCTTCTACAAGTTCGTCATGCACAATGGCGCTGGTCGCCCGGGGTTTCCGGCTGCGGTCGGCGACGACCATGGGAATGCCGCGGCGTTCCTTGACCGCTTTGCGCACCAAGACCCAATCCAGGGATTCAGTGTCCGCCCCGACCCCCTTTAGAATTATTTTCATATCACTTTCGCTCATCCGGTAATCGGGCAGGGTCGAGGTATCATGCGACAAGATATCGGTCTGTTCCTGGGTTGGGTGAACCTCGATATAAAATTTGTCGCCGATCCAAGCGGTTTTGACGGGTTGATCGACCACGGTGACGGGGGTCCCAACGGGCGCATGATCAAAGACGGTTAAGATATCTTCGGGATACATCCGGATACAGCCCGAAGAAAGCCGGCGGCCAATGCTATAGGGTTTATCGGTGCCGTGAATGGCATAGGACGGCCACCCCAGATACATCGCATGTGTGCCCATGGGGTTTTCGGGACCTGGCAGGACTTGGGCGGGCAGGGTTGGGTCCTCACGTCGCATGCGTTCGGTGGGGTACCAGACGGGATCCGCCACACGCCGGGCAATCGTGGTTGTGCCAACAGGGGTGGTGAGGCCCGATCGGCCGATGCCGATGGGGTAACTCGCTGGGACGTCACTGTCGGGGGCGTAGTAATAAAGCCGCATTTCCGGCAGGTTGATCACAATGCCACGATGCGGTGCATCGGGAAGTAAATGCTGGCCGGGAATGGTAATGCGCGTTCCAGATCCCGGAAGCCAAGGATCGACACCGGGGTTGGCGGCGCGCATTGCCACAAAGCCCACGTTATATTTCCGGGCCAAGTGGACAAGCGTGTCCTCGTAACGCGTGGTGATCTGTTGCAATTCGCCGATGATCCGTATATCGGGCGCGGTTGTTTTTTGGTCTTGCGTTGCCTTGGAGGCAGGTGTTTCGGCGGCAAAGAGGGGCGGGCAGGTGAGCGCACCCAGGACCGTGATCATTCCTGTGGCAAGGAGAAGCTTGGGGTAAAGAAAAGAGCGCATCGGGATCATCAAATCTTACAGTTTCTTTTTGAGGGTGTCGGCCACGCGGGCGATAAAATCACCGGTCACAAGCCACGGCGCATCGGGAGAGATTAACGTTGCAAGGTCTTTGGTCATCGCGCCGCTTTCAACCGTATCGACGCAAGCTTGTTCAAGCGCCAGCGCGAAATTGGTCACATCGGGCGTTCCATCGAACGTACCGCGATAATAAAGGCCGCGTGTCCAGGCAAAAATCGACGCGATGGGATTTGTTGATGTTTTATTACCCTTTTGGTATTCGCGGTAATGGCGGGTGACGGTGCCATGTGCGGCCTCTGTTTCCACACAAGAACCATCCGGGGTCAGAAGGACAGATGTCATCAATCCCAAACTGCCGAAACCCTGGGCGACGACATCGGACTGGACATCGCCATCATAATTTTTGCAGGCCCACAGAAAATCACCCTTGGATTTAATCGCAAAGGCCACCAGATCATCAATAAGGCGGTGTTCATAGAAGAGCCCCGCGGATTCATACCGCGCCTTAAATTCAGCCGCGTAAATCGCCGCGAAAATATCCATGAACCGTCCGTCATAGGTTTTGAGGATGGTGTTCTTGGTCGACAGATAGACCGGAAGGTGCCGTTGTAACCCGTAATTAAAGCAGGACCGCGCAAACCCCTCAATCGAATCGTCGAGGTTATACATGGCCATGCCCACGCCGGGGGAATCGAAGTGAAACACCTCATGTGTTTGGGGTGGGGTGCCGTCATCGGGCGTAAACGTCAGGGTGAGTTTACCGGGACTGGGGATGCGAATATCGGTCGCCTTGTACTGATCCCCAAAGGCATGACGCGCAACGACGATAGGTTTATCCCATCCCTGCACGTAACGCGGGATATTTTTGCACACGATGGGTTCGCGCAAGACTGTGCCGTTCAGGATATTGCGGATCGTGCCATTCGGCGATTTCCACATTTTCTTCAAGTTAAATTCAGCCACGCGGGCTTCATCTGGGGTGATTGTCGCGCACTTGACACCGACACCGTATTGTTTGATGGCGTTTGCGGCATCAATCGTGACCTGATCGTTGGTCGCATCGCGGTTTTGGATGGAAAGATCATGGTATTTCAGGTCGACATCCAAATGCGGCAAGATCAATTGATCCTTGATCATCGTCCAGATGATGCGGGTCATTTCGTCGCCGTCGATTTCGATTAGGGGTGTTTTTACTTTGATTTTTGACATGTGACGATCCTTTTGAGAGTTCTATCTCTCACCTTAACAAAGCCGATCTATTCCGCAAGGGGCCGCGACATCAATACGCATCCAGTTTTTTCTGGATTGCGGCTTTTTCGGCGTCGTCCTTGCTGTAATTAAAGGCGCGTTGCCATTGGAATTTCGCTTCTCGAATCCGTCCAACTGCTTGGTACACATCACCTAAATGATCATTCACCGTCGGGTCATAGGAGAGAAGTTCGACCGCGCGTTCCATATACGTCACGGCGTCCGCGTATTTCTTCATGCGGTAATAGGCCCAGCCGACCGAATCGGTCACATATCCATCATCTGGGACAATTTTGACGGCGCGAAGCAGCATCTCCATCGCTTTGTCTAGGTTCAGGCCCTGATCCGCCCAGCTATACCCCAGATAATTCATGATGTACGGATGATCGGGTTGATAAGCGAGCGCAGCCTGGAGGTCTTTTTCTGCCTCATCCCAGCGTTTCAGGCGTTCAAGCGTCATCCCGCGGGCGTAAAGCAATTCCCAATTCGCTGCGTCAATTTTGTTTCCAAGCAGGTCTGCCGCCCGGTTATAGGCATTGAGGGCAGGCGCACAATCGTCGTTTTCACGGTACTTATCGCCGATTTGCAAAAGAATCCGGGCTTTTTCTTGGGCAGTTTGATTTTTTTCAAGCAGACGTTCGAGCGTGGCAATGGCGTCGTTGTCCTGATCCGTTGCTTCATAGAGTGCCGCAATTTGCTGCTGGATCGCGCCATAACGCGGGTCGGTTTCGGGAATATCCTGATACGCCGTAATCGCCATATCGGTGCGGTTATTGCGGGCATAAATATTCGCAAGCAGCAAGTGCGCATCGATGAGTTCAGGATCAAGCGATAGCGCAACGTGTGCAAAAAGTTGGGCGCTGTCCAGGCCGTGATCATTATAAAATGTGTTCGCCATGTCAAAAAAGACAAGTGCGATTCCTTGAAGTGCATCTTTTGGGGGCGGTGCGAGATGCAGGTGGGAAAGGTCGGTGGCCCCGCTTTTCGCCGCGCGTTCTTTGTCGCCAAGTTGCGGTGCGCGCGGATTGATCGTTGCCGTCAGGGCATAAAGCTCTGCCGCCGCATCATATTTTTTGTGACGTAAGAAAATATCACCTAAACGTTCAAGTGCAATCGCGTTCACCTGGAGTTGATCGAATTTTGTGAACCGTGCGGGCGGCAAGGTTTCGATTTGGTTCAGGAAATCTGCTAAAAGGATCGTGTGATAAAAATAATTCGGGTCTTTTTGAAGGGTAGAGAAGTTGCTTTTCCCTTCGGCGGCGTCAATCCAGGCGCGTAAAAGGGGCGCGGCATAGCTGCCAAGCGGGGTTGTTCCCAGCCCGTCAATTTGTGCGCGCGCCGTAATCCATTTTCGGTCGCGTAAAGGTTCGAGGGTCAGGACCAGTTGTGTAAGACCCGATGGGTCTGTATCCGCCGTGATCATTTTGGCATAGGTGATGGCCTTGTCGATATTGCCGGTACCCGCCGCAAGCAGCATCAACCGCCGATGAATATCGGGGTTATTGGGGTGTAGATCGTTCGTTTGCGTGAGGAAATTTTCAGCCCGCGCCCAATCAAATCGTTCTTGTGCCACGCGAGAGGACAGGTAGGTGCCCGCCCAAGAAGGGTCGCGGGGCAAGAGTTTATTCAAGAGAAGCGTGCGCATATCGGATTCAGATACGGCGGGCATCGCGGATGGTGGATGAGACGTCGCCGGGCTGTCATTGTCATCGCATGCCGCAAGGGAGAGCGCCGCAATACTGGCGCACAAAGATAAAAACCGGAGAGAAGAAAAAGATGTCATTACATACTCGTATAGTTCGGACCGTCGCCGCCTTGTGGCGTGGTCCAGGTGATATTTTGCGATGGGTCTTTGATATCACAGGTTTTACAATGCACGCAGTTTTGCGCATTGATCTGGAATTTGGGGGTGCCCGCGTCATCCAAAACCTCGTACACGCCAGCGGGACAGTACCGTGTGGCGGGTTCGGCGTAACGCGGTAGATTGACGCCAAGGGGAACGCTCGGGTCGGTTAATTTTAGATGGACGGGTTGGTCTTCGGCGTGGTGGGTATTTGAAAGATAGACGCTTGAGAGTCGATCAAAGGTCAAAACCCCGTCCGGTTTTGGATAGGTAATCAGAGTACACGTTGCCGCAGGGCGTAAGGCTGCATGATCGGCGTGATGGCGAAGCGTATAGGGCAGGCGCCACCCGCCGAAGGCTTGGAACGCTGCATGTAAAAGGCCCAAGAATAATCCGTAACGAAAACCGGGGCGAATATTGCGTGCGCGGTAAAGTTCCTCCCAGGCCCAGGATTTTTTGAGATTTTCGGTATAGGCGGGCGTCGCGGGTTGGGTTGGGGCCGCAAAAAAATCAATTAACGCATCGGCCGCAACCATCCCCGATTTCATGGCCATGTGATTTCCTTTAATTCGGGGAACGTTCAGGAACCCGGCGGCGTCGCCGATGAGTAATCCACCGGGGAAGGTGAGACGCGGCAGGGATTGGAGCCCACCTTCGACCAAGGCGCGTGCGCCATAGGCAATGCGTTTCCCGTCTTTCAAAAGATCGCGCACGAAGGGGTGTGTTTTAAACCGCTGCATTTCCTCGAACGGAGACAGATAGGGATTCGTATAGTCAAGCCCGACGACAAAGCCGATGGAGACGCGGTTATCGTTCAAGTGGTAAATCCACGAACCGCCATAGGTTTTGTGATCCATCGGCCAGCCGATTGTGTGGACGGCCAGTCCCTTTTGATGTCGCGCGGGATCAACTTCCCAAATTTCCTTGATCCCCAGGCCATAGGTTTGCGGGCAGGAACCCGACCGGAGATTATAGTGCGCGATGATTTGTTTGGAGAGGCTGCCGTGGCATCCTTCAGCCAAGACAACTTGCCGCGCGTGGATTTCAACACCGGGGGTAAAGGCGGCTGTCTTCTCGCCTTGTTTATTGATCCCCATATCGCCTGTGGCAACGCCGACGACGCGGTCTTGATCGTTATACAAAATTTCGGCCGCGGCAAAGCCGGGGTAGATTTCAACCCCGAGCGACTCGGCCTGAGCTCCCATCCATGCCCCGAGTTGAGAGAGCGAAATCATGATATTGCCATGATTTTTCATCGTGGGCGGCGTAGGCAGGCGGACATGTCCCCGAGGGGTCAGGTAAATAAATTGATCATGTGTGACGGTCGCATCCACCGGGGTGGCGCGTTCCCGCCAATCGGGGAGGAGTTCATCGAGTGCACGGGGATCCAGAATCGCGCCCGAGAGTAAATGCGCCCCGACCGTCGATCCTTTTTCCAGAACGCAAACAGAAAGGTCTTGGCCCTTTTCCTGTGCGCGTTGTTTCAACCGAATCGAACAGGCCAGCCCCGCCGGACCCGCGCCCACGATCACCACGTCATAGGTCATGACATCACGGTCGGAACGAAAAGGGGGAAGGGAGGGAGGCATACGAATCAATAATAAAATTGAGAGGATCTGGTTTTCAAAAGGATATCGTGGTTTTGCCGATCCGCCAAGGGTAAACACCTTAAAATTAAGTGGGACACCAGCACTAATCGTCGCAGTAAATAAATTCCGGGTTTTTCTATCCGATCCCCCGTGATAGGGTGGCGGTATTTTAACGCTCTGCGGTTCTTTATCATGAATACGGATCCTGACGACGACATCACAACCCTGACGCCTGCCGTGCCGCGGGATGCCGATTCGCGTCTGGATGGTCGTGACGAACCCGATCTCGACACCCCCGATGTTGAAACCATCGTCGATTTTGATGACGGCGATATTTCCGATATTACCCGGGCCCTTCACGCCGAACATCACGAAAAGGTCAGTGATCTTTTAAAGGACCTCACTCCAGCCGACACGGCGGAACTTCTTGAGAAAGTTGACGCGGGTCAGCGCCGCAATTTGATCAGCACGCACGGCGACGAACTGGAGCCCGAGGTTTTTACCTATCTTCAGGATGATATCTTGGCGGGAATCCTGGAAGAAATGTCGGCGCACCAGGTGGCGTCTATCCTCAACGTGCTCGATACCGATGATGCACTGTCCCTGATGACGCCGCTGGACCCCGATTTTCGTGGCGAGATTATTCGCCATTTATCCGCAAAAACGCGTCTCGCGATCGAAGAGGGGTTAAGCTTCCCCGAAGATTCCGCGGGGCGCTTGATGCAGCGCGAGGTGGTCGCAATCCCGCAGTTTTGGACCGTGGGTAAGACGCTGGATTATCTACGCGCGGCGGTGCATGAACTGCCCCAGACTTTCCTTGATCTTTTTATCATCACCCCCACGCACCACATCGTGGGCAAGGTGCCCCTCGCGCGGCTGGTCACCGCCGGGCGGTCGGATAAAATCGAAACACTGGCGATCGATGATACCTATGCCATTCCGGCAACGATGGACCAGGAAGAGGTCGCGTTGCTTTTTAAACGTGAAGATTTAACCTCGGCCCCCGTGATCGACGAATCCGGGCGGCTGCTGGGGGTTGTCACGGTTGATGATATCGTGCACGTCATCGCGGACGAGGCCGAAGAAGACATCATGAAAATTGCCGGGGTTGCGGACGGGGATTTTTACCACGATATCCGGCAAACGGCAGGATCCCGCTTTCGCTGGCTTTTTATCAACCTGTTCACCGCTGTGCTCGCGTCTTGGGTGATTTCGTTCTTTGAAAGCACAATTGAAGAAATCGTGGCGCTTGCCGTTTTGATGCCCATTGTGGCGTCGATGGGGGGAAATGCGGGGACGCAAACCTTGACCGTTGCGGTGCGGGCGCTTGCGACCCACGAGCTTTCCTCGACCAACGTGTGGCGCGCGATTGGCAAGGAAACCTTGATTGGGGCGTTAAACGGCGCAGGATTTGCGGTGATGACAGGGGTTTTTGCGGGGCTGTGGTTCCAAAACCCTGTTTTAGGTATGGTGATCGGCGCGGCGATGATCATCAATCTGGTCGTTGCGGGATTGATGGGATCGGTGATCCCGGTTGCGCTCAACAAACTGGGCTATGACCCGGCGGAAAGTTCAACCGTGTTTCTGACCACCTTTACCGATGTGGTGGGCTTTTTCGCGTTCCTGGGCCTGGCGAGTGTGTTTATGGTTTAGAAACAGTTGGTTGGGGAGAATTTTGTTTCATTTCAAACTTATGAGCGAGATTCTCTAGCCCGTTATGCAGGACAAAATGTGTTCCTACACCACACGCAAGCCCAACAGCCAATGCTCCAAAATAACGTTTTCCGAGTAGCCTAAGAGCAGTCGTACGATGCGATGCCTTTGCTGGGTTTCTATAGATATCTAACATAATAGATATCTAACATATGTGTCACAGCAGGAACTCTTAACATCATATTTGTTACTTTGTTGGCGACATAAGCTGTCGCAGCAGCCGTCGGTACCGCGACAAGAAATCGATTTAGCGTGCTTGCAACTTCAGGACTGTTAAAGTAGGCCGCAAGCCCAGATGCGACCCCGACAGTGATTACTAATACTTTACTCATGAATACTTCCCTATAAATTACGAAAACATAGCATCTGGGGATTTTTAATATAGAAATATAATATGTATGTCAATAAAAATCTTCCCTTCCCCGCGACCCTTTATCCCCTTGCCGCGGCCCGCTTTCGTCTTTAATGATTTCAAAGAGTTAAGAAATGGATGCGCCATTTCTTCATAAAGATAAAGACGACCCCATGACCCTGCGCGCGACCAAAAAAACGAAAAAACAGAGCCCTGACGCCGACGATACGCCCCGGCGCGGGGCCCTCGCGCGCGCGTTTTTCTTTACCCTGAAATGGGGGTTTGTGCTGGGGGTGTGGACCGCCATTATTTTACTGGGCGTCGCGGCGTGGTACGCGCGTGAACTGCCCGCCATTACGCGCACGCCCCAATTTGAACGCAAACCCTCGATCACGCTTCTCGATAATGACGGGAATATCTTTGCGCGGTATGGCGATATCAAGGGCGAAAGCCTGCGCATCACCGACATGCCGCCCCTCCTGATTCAAGCGGTACTGGCGACCGAAGACCGCCGGTTTTATTACCATTTTGGCGTAGACCCCATCGGGATGGCCCGCGCGGCGGTGGTCAACCTGACCCGCAAGGGCGTGGTGCAGGGCGGATCGACCATTACGCAACAACTGGCGAAGAACCTGTTCTTGACCCAGGAACGGACGTTCAAACGCAAGATCCAAGAGGCGCTTTTGGCCCTGTGGCTTGAAAAGGAACTGACCAAGGACGAAATTCTGGCGGCCTATTTAAACCGCGTGTATATGGGCGCCGGGGCCTATGGTGTGGACGCGGCGGCGCAGATTTATTTCAAAAAATCCGCCCGCGATTTATCCTTACGCGAATGCGCGATTTTGGCAGGGTTGTTAAAGGCCCCCTCGCGCTATTCCCCGCGTGCCGATCCTCTCCGCGCGAATGAACGCGCGGATGTCGTGATTGCCAATATGAAAGCCGCCGGGTATCTCACGGATGCGAAGGCAAGCCAGGCCACGCGCACGCCGCTGCCCCGCCGTAAACCCGTTGCGAATGACAGCGCGCAATATTTTGCGGATTATATCGTCGAACAACTGGATGACCTCATCGGTGCCCAGGAAAAAGACATCATCATCGAAACGACGTTGGATAGTGATATCCAACGCGGGGCGACGACCGCGCTTGCCTCTGTGCTTCAGGCCGAAGGGGAGAAGCGCCACATCACCCAAGGATCCGTGATGGTCATGCAGCGTGACGGCACGATCCTCGCCATGGTCGGGGGGCGCGATTATGATGCATCCCAATTCAACCGCGCGGTGCATGCGCTCCGCCCGCCCGGATCGTCGTTTAAACCCGCCGTGTATCTGGCTGCGCTTGAATCGGGTTTGACCCCCGATACGGTTGTGGTCGATGAACCCATTACGCAAGGAAAATATCGCCCCACCAACTTTGATGGTCAATATTACGGCGAGATACCGCTGTCGACCGCGCTTGCATTTTCGCTCAATACCATTGCCGTCCGTCTGATGGAAAATGTAGGCGTCGACGCTGTCCTTGATACCGCGCGCCGTCTGGGGGTAACCGCCGATCTTGTTCCAAATTTGTCAACGGCACTGGGGAGTAACGGCATCCCGCAAATTGAGATGACAAATTTTTATACGACGATCGCGAATGGCGGCCTGGGCGTCACACCATTCGGCATTTTAAAAATCACCGACAGCGACGATCGCGTGCTGTATGCCCATGAACAGGTGCGCGAACTGCCGCGCCTCTTTTCCGCACGCAGCATTTCCGAACTCACCCAAATGATGGAAGGGGTGATGACCTTTGGCACGGGAACGGGCGCGGCACTTGGGACTTTTGCGGCCGGGAAAACAGGCACATCCCAGGACTACCGCGATGCCTGGTTTTCCGGATTTACGACCAAATATATTGCGACCGTTTGGGTCGGAAATGATGATAACAGTTCGATGAAGCGCGTCACAGGCGGATCAATCCCGGCAACCATCTGGCGCCTCACGATGACCAGTGCGCTCCGCGATCCGACCCCACCCGATGACCGGGCGCCGACCCCCGATGATTCCATGTTTTCGGGGATGATGACCCGGATTTTATCCTTCCCCGAGGACCAGGGCGATGACAGTTCTTCGGACACAAGTGGGTTTTTCTGGTGGGGAAATTCCGAACCTAAAAATTTAAATGATGACAATAATAGCTTGTTTCCGCAGGGAAATCGGACTCAAGGTCCCAAAAAGCCAAGATATAACGATTAAGTTGGTTTTATGGGTAAGCTGGTTCTTCCGGTGCCTTGCCATAGGGAGGCGAATACAACATAATGGGAATGCTTTAATCTTTCCGCTCTCTTAAATTCTTGAAAATTTGGTCATTCGCCCATGCCCCCTGTTCATCCGCGACCTCTTTCACCGCATCTTCAAATTTATCGTCCGCAATGGACAACGGCGCTCTCGATTTTGCACCGGATCACCGGTGTGGGGTTGACCCTGGGGCTTGCTCTTTTAACCTGGTTTCTTTATGCGCTCGCGGCGGGGCCTGAGGCTTTTGCGACGCTGTTACGGTGTGTGACTTCTCCTTTGGGTCAGGTGATGTTCGCCGGATGGTCCTTTGCGCTTTGCTATCACGCGTGCGCGGGGGTCCGGCATTTGGTATTTGATACAGGTCATTTGCTTCATGCCAAACATGCCGAAATTGCGGGTAAAATTGTGCTCGCCGCGGCGGTTTTATGCACGCTTGCGCTGTGGCTTTATATACGGGGTTAAGGATTAAACATCATGAAAATGAAATGGGAAGAATCCGGATATAAAAGTGAAGCGGCGCGCGCCGAAGGTTTGGGCGCCGCGCATCATGGCCCATCACATTGGCTTGCTCAGCGCGTTACAGCACTCGCTAACCTGATCTTCGTGATATGGGCGGTTCTGTCGGCCGCGCGGCTGATGGGGCAGGGGGCGGGGCATGCCGAATGGACCGCGTGGTTATCGACAGGGGTCAATCCTGTTCTTGCCGTGTTGCTCTGTCTGTCGCTTTTTTATCATGCCTGGCTCGGGCTCCGTGTTGTGATTGAAGATTACGTGCACGGCGAAGGGACAAAATTTATCACCTTGATGATGGTTCAGGGATTGGTTGTTGTCGGCGCAGCGATTTGTTTATTTTCGGTTTTAAAAATTTCTTTGTGATCCTTTGGGCAATAGCATGTCATACTCTTATCAAATTAGTGATCATAACTATGACGTCATTGTGGTGGGTGCGGGCGGGGCGGGGCTTCGCGCGGCGTTCGGCATGGGCGAAAAGGGCTTGCGCACCGCGTGCCTGTCCAAAGTGTTTCCGACACGGTCGCACACGGTCGCGGCGCAAGGGGGGATTTCCGCTGCGCTCGGGAATATGGGCGAGGATGATTGGCGGTTTCACATGTACGACACGATTAAGGGGTCGGACTGGCTGGGGGATCAAGACGCGATTGAATATATGTGCCGTGAGGCAATTCCGGCGATCATTGAACTTGAACATTACGGTGTCCCGTTTTCGCGTACGGCGGACGGAAAAATTTACCAGCGTGCCTTTGGTGGCATGACGACCCATTACGGCAAGGGGACGGCCCAGCGGACCTGTGCTGCGGCGGACCGTACAGGTCATGCCATTTTGCACACGCTGTATACCCAGGCGCTCAAGCATCAGGTTGAATTTTTTATTGAATATTTCGCCCTTGACCTGATCATGGCTGATGATGGCGCGTGCTTGGGGGTGATGGCGTGGAATTTGGCGGACGGGACACTCCACCGTTTCCGCGCGCATCAAACGGTGCTCGCGACCGGTGGGTATGGACGCGCTTATTTCTCGTGTACCTCGGCACATACCTGTACGGGGGATGGCGGCGGCATGGTATTGCGGGCCGGACTACCGCTTCAGGACATGGAATTTGTTCAATTCCACCCCACCGGAATTTATGGGTCGGGCTGTCTCATCACCGAAGGGTCGCGGGGCGAGGGCGGTTATTTAACAAACAGCGCAGGGGAGCGTTTTATGGAACGTTACGCCCCCTCGGCCAAGGATTTGGCAAGTCGGGATGTCGTCTCGCGGTCGATGACCATTGAAATTAACGAAGGGCGTGGCGTTGGGAAAGATCGCGATCATATTCATTTGCATTTGGAACATCTGGACCCGTCCATTATTCACAAGCGGTTGCCAGGTATTGCCGAGACCGCAAAAATTTTCGCTGGTGTCGACGTGACGCGTGAACCGATCCCGGTATTGCCCACCGTTCATTATAATATGGGCGGTATCCCCACCAACTGGCG
>CAZSIB010000003.1:0-12626 GCA_964607245.1 uncultured Pseudobdellovibrionaceae bacterium
GGTTAATCCGGGGCCGAAAAAGGGCGATGTTGTGCTTGAGCTTCACGGCTCAATCCCAGCCGTATTGGCCTTTGCCTCCAGCAAGGAGGGGTCAAATCACGATCATACTGTATTAATGGTAGCAGCGGAGGGATTTGAACCCCCGACCAAGGGATTATGATTCCCCTGCTCTACCACTGAGCTACCGAGCCAGCCCGCAAAACGCCCGGGTAAATAACGGCAAAACACCAAAAATGTCAAGCCGCTTCGGACCCAGAGTTTTCTTCCGCAATAGAAATCCACCCGCCGCCGATCATCTGGTCGCCCAGGTAACACACGGCCGCCTGGCCGGGAGAGACGCCGTATTGCGGTGTCTCCAACGTCAGGGTTGCTGTTCCGGGCGCAGACCCCATACTCAACCGGGCGGGGCAGGGTTTGGTCATGCTGCGCACCTTGACCAATACATCGAGGCCATCCGGAGAAAGGGGGACAAGCCAGTTTGCATCATGCATCGAGACAAGCGTACACGCGAGCGCGTCGCGCGGGCCCACAATCACCGATGCGGTGGCCGCATCCAGGCGCACGACATACAGCGGATCGTTATTTTCGGTGACACCGCCGCCAATGCCAATGCCTTTGCGCTGGCCCACTGTATAATGAATGATGCCGTCATGGGCCCCAAGAACACGCCCATCCACGTGAATAATCTTTCCAGAGCGCACGGCCGTCGGTCGCATTTTTTTCACGACACTGGCGTAGTCACCATTCGGGACAAAACAAATATCCTGGGAATCGGGCTTGTCCGCCGTGATCAGCCCCAGGCGCGTCGCATGTGCGCGGGTCACATCCTTGGTCCATCCACCCAAAGGAAACCGCAGGAAATCCAGCTGTTCCTGGGTGGTCGCAAACAAGAAGTAACTTTGATCTTTCACCCGGTCAACCGCGCGGTGCATTTCCGCCCGGTCTGTGCCGGGGTTCACGATACGCTGCACATAGTGCCCGGTCGCCATGCAGTCGGCGGACAAATCGCGGGCCACTTTTAAAAGATCACGAAATTTGACGGATTGATTACACTTCACGCATGGAATGGGCGTTGCACCCGCCAGATACGTGTCCGCGAAATCTTCCATCACCTGATCCCGGAATTTGGATTCGTAATCGAGCACATAGTGCGGAAACCCACGCGCCTCGGCCACACGGCGCGCATCGTAAATATCTTGACCCGCGCAGCACGCCCCTTTTTTCGCCAGCATCGCCCCGTGATCATAGAGTTGCAGGGTCACACCAATGACGTCATAGCCCTGTTCATGAAGCAAACTGGCCACAACTGACGAATCCACACCGCCCGACATGGCCACCACCACGCGGGTTTCAGATTCAGGTTTGTTAAAGCCTAAGGAATTGATCATCAGGGTGGTATAGCGAGAACAGGCCGAAAAGGCAAATTATTGTCATAGTGTTTTTATTGGTGACTCCGGCCCCGCACCTGTTTTATTCAAAAGAGATAATTAGGAAAATCAACCTAATACCACAAAAATCATCACTTTTTTGAAAATAATACTTGACATTTCGGGATTGTTTGCTTATACTCTGTTTCAATGGAGTCGACGACTAGAGGGGGAAGCTTTTTTTTCAAGGCGTGTTGGGTAAATCCAACCGTCTGAATAAAGGGGCCAATCCTCCACCCAAAACCGGGCAGCCCAAATTGAGAGGGCGGCGCGCGCTGTTCCCTTGTGTTTTTTGAACACAAAAAACACGGGAGAACATAAAGCCAAACGGACTTCTGGATCCCCGCCTTCGCGGGGATGACAAGGAAGAAAAGAGAAAAAAGTAAGAAAAACAAAAGGATAGAAAAAGGTATAAAGACAAAATGGCAACAAAAGGTTAGTTCTGAACCGATCTGTGTTTTCTTCTTGTTAAAAGAAAAAGGTCAGGATACAAACCATTCAATCTGGCAGATGCTCCATTGGACAAATTTAAATGGACGCCTTATATCTTGACCTATGACCGACCCCAAACGCACTTATACACTTGACGATCTGCCCGTGGATGTGCCGATTTTTCCGCTTTCGGGCACACTCCTTTTGCCGGGCGGAGAATTGCCGCTCAATATTTTTGAACCCCGCTATCTGGCGATGGTCGAGGCTGCGCTTGGCACACCGCTGCGCCTCATTGGCCTCATCCAACCGCGCGGGCAAATCCCGGATGATGTGCGTGAAACAGAGCCCCACGACCTTTTCACCATTGGCTGTGCGGGGCGGATCAACAGCTTTCACGAAACAGATGATGGGCGTTATCTGATTACCCTTGCCGGACTTTGCCGATTTAAACTGACGCATGAACTGCCGCAAAAGAACGGCTTTCGCCGCGCGGAAGTGCGTTTTCAGGATTTTGCCCATGACCTGACCCTTCCAACAAATCCGGTCATGGATCGCACGCGGCTCTTGGCGCTTCTGAAAGAATATTTCCACGCCGAAGGCCTGTCTTGTAATTGGGAGCAAGTTAAAAATGCACGGGATGATACCCTGATCACCGCGCTGTCCATGATTTGCCCGTTTCGTGAAAACGAAAAACAAGCGCTGCTTGAGGCCATTGACCCGCCCGCCCGCGCGCATGTGTTTATGACACTTCTGGAACTCGCGGTTCTGGAAGATCGCGCGCGCGACGGCGATCATCCGTTTCAGGTCCATTAGGAATAATCATGTCACCCCCCCCTTCGACACCCCTTGCCGCCGACCCCAAGCTTCTCGATATGCTGGTTTGTCCCGTGACGCATGTGCCCTTACGTTATGATCCGATCAAACAAGAACTGATCTCGGATCAAGCCAGCCTGGCGTATCCCATCCGAGGAGGAATCCCGGTCCTTGTCCCAGAGCAAGCGCGGCGATTTTAAAAAAATCACAACCAGAGGTTACGCCTCTTCTATTTACCCTTTCTTTAATTTGATTTACTATTCTTAACCTACATACGTAGGTACCCCACACTCCTCTAAAGGATCATAGAATATGCCGTCCTTCCTCAAATCAATGCCGATTGCTGTCAAGCTTCCTTTGGTTATTCTCCTTCTTGTTCTTTTCAGCAATACGCTGAACGCGTGGCTGCTGTTGGATCAAACGGCAAAGACAACCGATATTGAGGAAAAAACAAAACTGACGGCCCTTGCCGAAAGCCGGAAGGGAGCTCTTATTGATTACCTAGAAAGCATCAAGGTCGACCTTCTGGTCATGGCGAATTCAGATGAAGTTCACCATGCGCTTGAAGATTTCACGATGGGATGGGATGAACTTGCGGCAACAGGTGTAACCCCGACCGAATACTTGCAAAAACTTTATATCACCGATAACCCCCATAAAGTGGGTGAAAAGCAAGATTTGGATGATGCCAAAGATGGGTCGATCTGGTCACAAATGCACGCGAAACATCACCCGGATCTTCATTATCACCAAAAAATGGCCGATTATTACGATATTTTCTTGATTGATGCGCGCGGTAATGTCGTGACGACCGTTTTCAAAGAACCTGATTTCGCCAGTAATTTAATCAACGGCCCCTGGAAAGATTCGGATCTTGGTAAATTATTCCGCGCGGTAAAAACAACGCCCTACGGCACAGCCGTTTTTGCGGATTTCGCGCATTACAAGCCCTCGAACGATGTCCCGGCCTCGTTCATCATGGCGCCGATCATCGATAAAGCCGATGGGAAAACGTTTAAAGGCGCGCTGGCCTTCCAAATGCCGATCGGAAAAATCAACACGCTGCTGAACATCACCGATGGTATGGGCCGGACGGGCCATATGCACATTGTGGGTCAGGATTATTTGATCCGGAATGATAACCGTTTCTGGAAGCCAGGCGAACCTTCTGGCATTTTGGTTGAAGAGATAAAAAACTCATCGACCGAAGCAGGTCTTGCGGGCAAACATGGCGCCGCCGTTTTAACCGATGAAACGGGCGAAAAAGTCTATAGTGGCTATACCCCCGTTGAATTTTTAGGTACGAAATGGGCCCTGATTGTCGAATTTGCCTATGACGAAGCCATGGAAAACCTGGTCAAAATGCGCCACCATGCCATTCTTGCCACCGCCATTCTGTTGCTTGTGATGGCCGTGTTGTCTTTCTTCTATGCGCGCAGTTTAACCGCCCCCATTAAAGGCACGGCGCTTACCATGGATGAACTGACCAAAGGAAATTACAAGGTCAATGTGACCGGTCAAGAACGCGGGGATGAACTGGGGACGATGGCCCGTTCGGTTGCCGTATTCAAAGAAAACTTGATCAAAATGGAGGAAATGCGCGCTGAGCAAGAACGCATGAAAGCCCAGGCAGAGGAAGAGCGCAAAGCCGGGATGATCATGATGGCGAATGATTTTGATGGCCGCACAAGCGATATTATCAAGGCGCTGACCGCTGCCGCGACTGAAATGCGCGCTGCTGCCGCGCAACTGAACAGCGCCTCGCAACAAACGGCCGAAGCGTCAAACATCGTGTCGAATGCGGCGACCGAAGCCGATGCGAACGTCCAAACCGTTGCCGCCGCGACCGAAGAACTCACGGCATCGAGCCAGGAAATTTCGAAACAAGTCACCGCTGTTGCTGCAAAAACGCGTCAAGCCTCGAACGAGGCGGAACAAACCAGCCAAACAGTCTCGCAACTGAATGAATATGCGCAGTCCGTGGGTGAAGTGGTCGAAGCTATTCGTGCGATTGCTGAACAAACGAACTTGCTTGCGCTCAATGCCACGATCGAAGCGGCGCGCGCCGGTGAGGCCGGAAAAGGATTCGCCGTTGTCGCCGATGAAGTCAAAAAATTGGCCATCGAAACAAGCCAGAAAACAGACGACATCAATGAACGCGTGGTCAAAATCCAGGACGCGATCCGCAGCAGTGTGGACGCGGTGAACCGCATCATCACCAACGTTCAAGAAATCGATATGGCCGCAAGCAGCGTGTCAAGTGCGGTTGAAGAGCAAACTGCCGCAACGACCGAGATTGGCCGCAACGTGAACCAGGCTTCAAGCGGGACACAACAGGTCAGCACGACGATCCAGGAAGTCTCGCGCAATGCCGCCGAAACCGGCCAAAGCGCGCAGAGCATGCTCGAAACCGCGGAAGATCTGGCACGAATTTCAACCGATCTGAATACGCAGATTTCAAGCTTCCTCAACGAAATCCGCGAAGGGTAAAGGGGTTTTCCTCTTCGCCCAAAACAAAAGCCCTCTCTTTCACAAGAGAGGGCTTTTTGATGTTGAATATCTTACTCCGCCGCTTTGTGATCATCCTTGGGCATCGGTCTTCCGCCCATGATCCGAACCACCATATAGGGCGGCGTGGCACGTTCTTCGCCTTTGTTAAAGGCGGGCGCAAGATGCAGTTGATTGACCGTCACATAAATGCCGTGATCCGGGCCAAAGGCCAATCCGTCGGGCCACAAGAGCAACGGGTCCCGAAGCCATGTCGCATATTTTCCCTTGTTATTCAGAACGCCAATCGCGCCGTCATTGACGGACGCGATAAAAATATTCTCTTGATCATCCACCAACATGCCGTCACTTGGGGGCTTTAACCCGATACGCACGAGTCGCTTCGAAAGATCCGGCGCAGAAAGTTGAGGATCAAGCAGATCAGCAACTTTAATCCGCGCAACATCCCCCTCCCCCATCGGGGCCACATAAAGCCAGGTGCCCGACGGATCGAGGGTAATAGGATTAAACCCGAGATAAAGATCATATTCCTTACCATCCCGGCTGAACATCATTTGACGTCCCATGGCTTGCATCGCTTTGGTCCCGGGGCGTAAAAACGGATCGCCAGCAAGCAAGCGTCGCGCCATGCCGGTGATGAGGTCCAAATGAACAAGCGCAGGATCGGCCTTGCCAATCAAATCGGCCTGACCCATATCGGCAATAAACACATGTGCGCCGTCGGGCGTCATCACAAAATCCTGCATAAAGGATTGGGGCGTGACCACATGCCGTGGCAAATACCACACGCGGTTCAGTTTATTGGTACTTAAATCCCACGCGACCAATTTCGGCTCGGTCCGCGCATTCCCCATATCAAGAACGTAAAGCATCCCTGCCGACACCACCAGGTGCAAGGGATTCACCAGTCCTGTTCCGTCCATTGCGGGTTCGCGCGCCCAGTCCTCGGAGGGATAAGGTTTGGTCGTGCCATCACTCATCAGTTCCATGACTTTAAAGGTTGGGTTATCAAAGGGGTGGATCGTGATGAACATACGGCCATCGGGCGCAACCGCAATATTTCCCGGGCGCTGTTTCAGTTGCGCGACAATTTCAAGGCGCGGCGCCCCAAGATCAGCGGCATCAACCGGCCCCGACATCATCAACAACCCAAAAACAAGCCAAATAAAAGAACGGATCATGGAATTTTCCTGGGGGAACGCCCCGCGCCTTGTCTTGTCATGCGCAAAAACTTGTGCCAGCATCTTCAGGCTATTGAACTTCCCCTGTTTAGTAAAGACCAAGATAGAAGGGATTATTTAATCATGTCGATGAAAACTGCAATCTGGAGCCTGATGATGACTGCAACCTTGACCGCTGGACCTACCGCTTTTGCTGCTGATCCCGAAAACACCCTGATCCTCACGCTCAAAGATGGGCCGGTGACGATTGAATTGCTGCCACAAAAGGCGCCGCAACATGTCGCCCGAATCAAGGAACTGACCCGTAAAGGATTTTATGACGGCGTGAAATGGCACCGCGTGATTGACGGTTTTATGGCCCAAACAGGGGATCCAACCGGCACCGGATCCGGCGGATCTGATTTGCCCGATCTGAAAGCCGAATTTAACGACGAAAACTTTGGCCGCGGCATTGTGGGTGCCGCCCGGACGTCCGATCCGAATTCTGCCAATTCCCAATTTTTCATCTGCTTTGATGATTGTTCGTTCCTGAATAACCAATACACGGTTTGGGGCAAGGTCACGGCGGGCATGGACGCGGTCGATAAAATCACCCGTGGCGAACCGCCCGCAACCCCGGACGTCATCGTCAAGGCGCAAATCGCCGCCGACGTGAAAACAGAAAAATAACCATAAAATTATTTATCTATTTACATCTAAAAAGGCAGGGCCAATCTTTAGTTTGGTCCTGCCTTTGTTCGTGGATATTGCGCCGGAAAAACAGGGGCGTCCTTCCCCGATGGAGGTTGAAGCGACCCCGGTTTAATCCCGCATCCGACAAGCGCCACAAGAACGCATCCCGCAACAACGATCCGACCTATTCTGAACATGATTTTTCCCCCATTTCGCACAAAAGATTCCATTCCGGTGTCGTGATCGGCATCACCGACAAGCGCGATTGTTTAATCAATGCGATCTGCTGTAATTTTGGATGAGCCTTAATGACGGCAAGCGTCACAGGCTGTTTTAACCGTCTGACCGGCGCCACATCGACCAGCACAAAACGCGGATCAGCCGGATCAGGATAATGTTCGCGCACAATTTTCATGATCCCTACAATTTCACAACCCACGTTTGAATGATAAAAAAAGCAAAGATCGCCCTTTTTCATGGCCTTCATATTATTGCGCGCCTGATAATTCCGCACATCATCCCAAGCCGCCGTTTTGCGGGAAACCAGCATTTCCCACGAAAACACATCCGGTTCTGATTTCATGAGCCAGGTGCCCATCTTAATTTGTCCCCTCATCTAAAAAAACCTGAAACGCGGGGGCGCATTTCACAGGCGTAAATAGGGTGTAAGTATATGTCGCCAGATGTTCACGATAAAATGGATCGTTCGATAAAATCTTTTCTGCCTTTTCCACGCTGTCCAGATTCATCAAAATAATTCCACCCTCACGCGGGTTTTTGGGGCCTGAACAAATCACGATACCGCGCGCGCATAAATCCATCAGAAGCTCTCGATGCTCGACCAAATGCGCATCAATCTGATCGAGCGGCACGGTATAATGCAAGGTCACAAGAACCATTGATTTACTCATTCTCGGCTCTCCTTGCCGGACGTTGGAGCAAAATGTCCACCGCTTGCGCGATGCTCAGTTGGTTACTCAAGACGGCGGCAACCGCCACACAAATCGGCATCTCGATATCCAAACGCCCGGCCAGTTCAACAACCGCGCGCGCGGTTGTAACCCCTTCAATCGTTGTATCGGGCGGTAAATCTTGGGGATTGCCGTCCGCGAGTGCCCGACCAAAGCGGTAATTCCGCGTCTTTAAAAACAAATCCCCGGCCCCCGAAAGACCAATCAGCGTATCGCGCTGCCCGCCAAGCGCGAGGGCCAGGCGCACCATTTCAGCAAGGCCACGCGTTAAGACGGCCGCCCGCGCATTCTCGCCCAGTCCCACCCCTTCGACAATGCCCGATGCCATTAAAATCACATTCTTGACGGCCCCACCGACCGACACACCAATGACATCTGGACTGGGGTATAAACGAAAATACCGGGTACTTAAGGTCGCTTGTAAAGTGCTTAAAACATCGGCGTCTGCACAGGCAAGCGTACTCGCGGCCGGTTTGCCTTGCGCAACCTCAATCGCAATATTGGGGCCTGATAAAACAGCAACAACATGATCTGGACAGACCGCCGCCGCAATGTCGGGCAACAAGGCACCCGTTGCGACCTCTATCCCTTTCGACGCAATGACCAAAGCTTGCGCGGGGGCGAGCGCGTGTTCTTTTAAAAACGGGCGTAAGACTTGCGCCGGCAAGGCATACACCGCAAGATCACAGCTCTGTATGTCTGAAAAATCAGATGTCACGACAATCCGGGTGTCTATTTGAATACCTGGCAAGCCAGTAACACGGCGTGTTGACCGTATCGCTTCGGCTGTCTCTTGATGCCGCGTCCAGAGCGTGACTTCCTGTCCAGCCTGGGCCCAGATTTGCGCCAGTGCACTGCCCCACGCCCCCGCGCCGATCACACCGATTTTTGCTTTTATATGAGACTTATTCATGCAGATACCTTTTCCTCTTTCGCAAGCGGCCAACGCGGGCGCGCGGCAAAATCAAGGGACGCGACGCGCCCCGCCTGAAGATATTCAAGCCCCGCCCACGCAATCATCACACCGTTATCCGTACATAAATGAAGCGGCGGCGCAACAAGCGTCATCCCCGCGGTCGACACAATGTCGGATAGGCGCGACCGGATTTGCGAATTCGCGGCAACGCCGCCCGCCAAAACAAAATGCATGACCCCCGCCGCCGTCCCCACCGGCAAGGCATGCGCCACGCGGTCGGCCAAGACATCGGTGATCGCCCCTTGAAGGGCCGCGCATAAATCTTGAAGCACAGGCGTGTCGACCGGCCCATCTGGCAAGCCGTCAATCGTCATCCGCATCGCGGTTTTAAGCCCCGCAAAAGAAAAATCACACCCCGGCCGCCCCAAAAGCGGACGCGGCAACGGAAACCGAGCCGCCGCCGCAACCGGATCTGGGCAGGCCCGCGCCAATCGGTCCACCACTGGTCCCCCGGGATAGGGCAGACCCATCATTTTTGCCCCTTTGTCAAAGGCCTCACCTGCTGCGTCATCCAGGCTTTCCCCCAAAAGGAGATAATCCCCAAGACCGCGGACCAACAAAATCTGGGTATGCCCACCGGAAATCAGTAAGGTTAAGTATGGAAACGGGACTGAATCCGACAAGCGCACGGTCAACACATGGCCTTCAAGGTGGTTTATCGCCAAAAACGGAATTTTCCGCGCGGCGGCAATCGCCTTGGCCGTCATCATCCCCACCATCACCCCACCAATCAGTCCCGGCCCACAGGTCGCCGCAACCCCGTCGATTTCAGACCATTCCAGTCCGGATTGGTCGAGCGCGGTGCGGACCAGATGGTCAAGCCCCGCCACATGCGCGCGTGCCGCAATTTCGGGCACAACCCCGCCATGGGGCGCATGTTCTTTGATTTGGCTATAGACAACATGCGCCAGAATATTGCGGTGATTATCCACAATTCCGACCGCTGTTTCATCACAGCTGGTTTCAATTCCCAAAACAATCATGATAATGCTTGTGTTCCGGTATAATTTCGTCTAAGTCCACACCCAGTTTCATATACAGTTTTGCTTAAAATAACAACGTGATCATGACATTACCCTCTTCATTAACTTTTGGCACACGGGGCAGCAAACTGGCACTTGCGCAAACCGATCTTGTTTTACAACGCTTGGCAGCCAACGCTCCCGCCATTCAAACATCCGCCCGGGTCATTAAAACATCCGGTGACTGGAAACCCGAAGATGGCGAAAAACGTCTTTCTGAAACCGAAGGCGGTAAAGGGTTGTTCGTCAAAGAAATCGAACAGGCGATTTTATCCGGGGCTGTTCAGGCCGGTGTTCATTCATTAAAGGACGTCCCGTCTTTCTTGCCCCAAGGCTTACAAATTATTCATGTTCTACCCCGTGCGCATCCGGGGGATGTTTTTATTTCGCGCAACGGTGATGATCTGATGACTCTGCCCTCGGGGTCGGTTGTGGGGACATCCAGTTTGCGCCGCCAGGCCATCTTGAAAAAATTACGCCCAGATTTGATCGTTGCCCCCTTACGCGGCAACGTCCCCACACGACTTGAAAAAGTGCGCGCGGGTCAGGTGGACGCCACCATTCTGGCCGCCGCTGGGATTGAGCGTTTGGGCCGCGAGAATTTAGGGGCCGATGGATTAACCTTTATCATGATGGACCCGGCCATGATGTTGCCCGCCTGTGGTCAAGGCATTATTGGGGTTGAAACGCGCAGTGATGACCACGCAACCTGCGCGGCGCTCGATCAAATCCATGATATCAACACCGGGTTCTGCGCTGCTGCTGAACGGCTGGTCTTGCAAATTCTCGATGGCGATTGCCATACGCCGATTGGGGCCTTTGCCACCCTTCATCAAGGGACGATGCACCTCCGCGCGATGATTGCGACGCCTGATGGGGTACACGCCTATCAGGCCGAACGGACAGGCGCGGTGTCAAATCTGCGCGATGCCTTGGCACTGGCCCAAGATTTAGGGGATGACGTCCGTGCGCATGCCCCATGCGGATTACTTCCAGAACGGCGGACGGGCACATGACAACCCCGCTGGTTCCCCCGACCCGCTTTTTTCCGACCTATCTGGCGTTCCGCCCCCATGACCGCCACGCGGAAACGCAATCAGCCTTTGCGCATCTTCCTATCCGGCTGATCCCGTACTCCATCATTGACTATGTGTCTGTGCCCTATACCGCCCCCGGAAACACCGAACAGATCGACGGGATCATCATCACGAGCGCGCGGGCAATTGCGCATATCCCGGATCTTGTCGCGCGGTATCGGGATCATCCCGTTTTTGTTGTGGGGACCTTTACCGCCGAACAAGCGCGCGCCCGCGGATTTCAAAACATACGCTATACGGCCCCCAACGCCGCCGATCTGGTTCTGTTTTTAAGAAATATGAAAAAAGGAATGTTTTTATTCCTGCGCGGGGATGAGGTGGCTCATGATTTTTCGGGCATGCCGCATCAGGTCTTGCCGATCATCACCTATCGATCTGTTCCGTGTAAAACCCTCTCAAAAAACATCCTTGCTGACTTGAAAAAGAATAAAATCTCAGGGGTTTTATTCTTTTCGGCGGCGCATGCAACCCACTGGAAAACCTTGATCGATACCCAAAAGCCTGCCCTTCCTCCTGGCATCTTATCCGCTTTATGTGTAAGCGCGCGCGTGCTAGAGTCCGCCCGACATCCCATGTTCAAGGATCTGATCACGGCCCCCACCTCCGACCTTGCCGGTATGGTTGTGGCCCTTCAGGCATATCTTGATCGCACATAAAACCAGAGGGTTTTTAACGATGACTTTTCCCGCCCCAAAGGCTTCTCACGACCTTCCCGTTCAGGCCGACGCTTTGATTGGACGGTTTGGCGGCATTCGCCCCATGGCGACAAAGACCGGCATCGCCGTCACAACCGTGCAGGGCTGGAAAAAACGCGGCGCCGTGCCCACAAACCGGATGGCCCAAATTCGGGACGCGGCGCGGGCCCACGGCATTGACCTTGATGGCTTGCCTGCGGCTGCGCAAAACGCCGCGAATGATGATGCCGACAACCCATCTCCTCTACTCACAGAAACTGCGTCCCCTGCCCGGGTCCTGCCGCCCCCGACGGCACCGGGTCCAGTCGCCCAAGCGACCCTGCCTATTCACAAGCAACCACGGGGACGCAGCACGGATATTTCTTGGGTCGCCTTGATGATGCTGGCCACCGCGATTATCGTGGGTCTGCTCGTTTTGGCCCCCGGCATTCAACGCCTGACACGCCAGGAACAGCACCTCGCCCAAATGGCGCAAGAACTGGCTCAAACCCGCGCTCAAATCAAAGAATTACGCGAACAAAATGCTTTACTTGCGGGCGCGGTGCCGGACGCTGTTCAAACCCAAATGCAAGAACTTTCTGAACGCGCGCGCGGCATTGAAGAAACGGTCAGTGCCCTGGGGACCCAGGCACGGGCGCTCACCGAAGGTGTGCTCGGAAACAGCGACGGCACAATCGAGCAGCGTTTGTCCAAAATCGAAGAACAAATGACGGCGACGACTGAAGTTAATACCACCGAACGCTTGTCATTATTTTTGGAACGTTTGACCTATCTGTCGGCAACAGAAGACGGTCGCACGGCGCTTGCCCGTGCAACAGAACAAATTTATGCC
>CAZSIB010000003.1:12644-121983 GCA_964607245.1 uncultured Pseudobdellovibrionaceae bacterium
GCGCGCCCCGATGCAGCGATAGAGGATGCGGCTGCACGCGATATCTTTAAACACCCCGATGTTGCACAGGTTGTCTTGGGTCTTGCGCCCGATGATGACCGCGCAGCCGTATTGCTGTTGGCACTTATCCAACTCCGCACCGATATGTCTTTGGGGGCACAAGATCAGGCCGTACAAAGCCTGTCGGTCATGGAACGATTTTTTGCCAAGGACGACGGCACATCGGCTATCATTTCAGAACTTCAAGAATTGTTCCAAACCGGACAAGCTTCTCAAAAAGATTTGATCGCCGACTTTGGAAAGCAACTGCCGGCCGCCCGGCGCGCGGCGCTGAATGATCCGCATGCGTCCGTGAAAGACCGTGTTTTGGCGCGGCTTCATACAGTGTTTCGAATTGAACGCAACGGCACCCCCATCACGGGGACAGAGAACCAGCATGCGCTCGATCTTGCCGACGCAAAAATGAAAAGTGGTGATCTGGCGGGTGTTATCGGCGCGCTTCAGGCCTTAAACGGAGAGAGCGCCAGAATCCTCGCCCCGTGGACGGCCCGCGCAGAAAAGGTGATCACCGCAGAGTCTTTACTGAACCACCTGACCCGCCGGATCAGCGCCGACATCAGTATGAACCAAGCCCCCCTGTTATCCCCGACGAATAAATCCGCCCTGCTGAAAACAGATGACATGATGCGCGGATTGATGAATAGTTTATCGGTAACATCCCCCTAGACTTAGGGCGACGTCAGATCACGCTCTTAAAAGGCTCAAAATTTTTCGATGGGACGCGCAGTTTTCTATCTCATCCAAATCTCGGCGCTTATTTTGCTGACCGGTTGGCTTTTGGGCCAAAACGGACAGATCGACGCGACCTTTGGCGCCTATCACGTATCGGGACAAAGCGGCCTTGTTGCGGTTTTGGGACTTGTCCTGATTTTCTTGATCCTTATGATTCACCGCGTCTGGCTTTGGATCACGCGCCTGCCGCGTACCTGGAAACGGTATCGCCGCGATATTCATTTAATGAAAGGACACCGTGCGCTCACCCATGCCTTATCGGCACTTGCCGCGGGGGATTATAAAATCGCCGAAGTTCAGGCGATCCGCGCCCAAAAACTACTCCCTGAATTTGGGGCTGTCCCAACGATTCTGGTCGCGGCCACCGCCCAAAAACTGGGCCACCATGTGACGGCCCAAGGCGCACTTCAAAAACTCATGCAAACCGAAGCACGGGATTTGGGCGTGCGGGGTCTTGTAAACGCCGCCATTACCGAAGGAAAATGGAGTGAGGCGTTATCGATTGCCCAGCACGCGCTGGATCAACAACCCCGGGCGCTCATGTTGCAACGTTTGGTCTATGATCTTGAATGCCGGACGGGTCAATTTGAACGTGCGCTCGCCCGACAAAAAACACTGGTCCGCCGCAAGGGGCTTTCGCCCGACATCGCAGTGCATGACCGCGTGATGCTGATGACCGCGGTTGCGCGTGACCTCATGCAAAAAGATCAACATAAACGCGCCTATCGCTTTGCCCGCGCGGCCTTTGAGTTAGATCCGGGTTTTACCCCGGCGGCCTGCGACCTGATTGATCTTTATCGTGGGTTTGGAAAAACGCGCGCCGCGCTCCGCACCCTGGCCCGCGCGGTCCGCGCCGCCCCGCACCCGGATTTAATCGAACGCCACGAACAGATGGCGCCCCAGGCGAAAAACCTCGCCCGACGCATGCGCTATCATGAAAAGTTCCTTGCCCTGCGGCCCGATGATGCCGGAGCGCAATTGATGCTCGCGCGTATTGCGATGGCCGAAGGCATGATGGGTGAAGCGCGCGCGTACTTGTCCATGGCGGAAAAACTGGATCCCTCGCAAGCCGTGTACCGCGCCCTTGCGGAATATGCGGAAAAAACGGGGGATGCCGCGGCTGCCCACGACGCCCTGACAAAAGGGATGAGCGCGGCCCCAGATTCCATCTGGTTTTGCACGCGCACGGGCATGCGGTTTCAAACCTGGCAAGCGGTTGTCCTGCCGAGCCATGATTTCGGCACCGTGATTTGGGGACGACCGGACATGACGTCCGCCCTGCCCACGCCGACCATTCAAGGATTATTGGGATAAAAACTGGCGCGCCCGGCAGGACTCGAACCTGCGACCCTTGGTTTCGGAAACCAATACTCTATCCAGCTGAGCTACGAGCGCATACGCAAAGAAAACGGGGGCATCAAACCACGCCCCCGCCCCGGCTGTCAACAGCCTTTTGTCAGATTACGCGGCATTTGACGCACACCCGCAGGCCGTCTTCCCGCATGAACTGCGCGCCGAAATTTGCTTTTGCGCATTCGTAAAGGTTTGTGCACTCGCGGCAGTCGCAAGATCAGCAAAGGACACCGTACCCACCAGGCGCTTGGCTCGGTTCACGACCGGAAACCGCTTGACCTGCATCGCCGCCATGTTTTGTGCGACCGCATCGGCATCGAGATCATCAAAGCAGTAATAAAGTTTTTTCGACATGACGTCGCGCACACAAAGTTCGGCCGCGTCTTTATTCGCCGCAACAACACGGGTGGCAACATCGCGGTCGGTCAAGGTGCCAATCAGGCGGTCATTTTCGCCCACGGCCAAAAATCCAATATCCTGATCGCGCATTTTCTTTGCGGCATCAACAATCGTTGTTTCCGGCGAGACCCAAGTACAATTGGGCGTCATAATATCTTTGATCGTTTTCATGGTTTCCCCCTTTGAAAAACATATCACGTAGTTGAACAGAAGTGGTGGTGCCCCAGCAGAACATAAATCAACCAAGAGATGCAAGAAAAAACGGCCGGGTTTTATTAAATCACTCGGTCATCGCCTAAAAAGGCCTGAACTTCTGGCCCTGTGATCCAGTCTTGCGCCGCGCGATTTTGTTTCAGATGCCATTCCCACCAGGCGAGCGAAAGAATTTTGATGATGTCTTCGTGCCGCGCCCGCTTGGGGTTCTCGCCAAGGCCCCCGCGCGACCCGTTAAAAACCATGTGATCGCCGTCTTTTAAAATCACCAGATGTTGATGTTCCTTGTGGCCGGCATGATCAAAGACGTTTAGGCGCCGCCGATATCCAAATCCCTCAAGCGGGCTTTCGTCATCCGTCCCGGTTAAATGTAAAAGCGGTATACGAATACCGCCATAGACAAACCCCGGATCCGCGGGATCATGCCGCCCCGGCACGGGGGAATATAAAATCCCCGCCCGAAAATCAGGTTGATAGAGATCATAATGCCGGCCCCCCCGACGACGTTGAATGCGTTGCCCCGCCATGATCTGGGTCGTGAGTGCACCAAAAGAATGCCCCGACATCCCCATCCGGGTCAGATCGGCATGCGGGATTGTCCCCGATGCGACAAGGGAACGAATCTGATCAAGCGCAAAAGGGACGTCGCGATAGCGCCCCAACACCGTTTTGCGGGAAATCGTCGCTTTGCGGATATTCTCCCACGGGTGACCCGACATCCCTTCCCAAAGGACACTATCTGTGCCCACATGTTGAAGATGTACGATGACATAGCCGTAACTGGCAACAAACCGCGAGATAAATCCCGCCCCGTCCCGCGTCCCCCCAAGACCATGCGACCACAGGATCAAGGGCCGTGGGCCGTCATGGGGTAATTCATCGGGGATATAGAGCTTGTAGGGCACCACGCGACCTGCACGTGCGTGATCCACCCATTCCCCCTTGATCAGGGTGACGCGCCGCGGTTCATTGTTCGGTGAAATCTCGTGATGCCAAAACATATTCTCTACATCCAATAAAAAACACCCCGGATCTGATACGGGGTGCTTTTTCTCGTGATCAAATTTTATTCACGATTTCCAAGGAGTTGCAGCACGCTTTGGAACATCGCGATAAAGCTGATATACAGATTTAACGCCGCCGTCCACGCCATACGCGAATTGGCTTCCTCGCCGTTCGCGGGATTATACATCTCTTTGGCCGCTTGCGTTTCCCACGCGGTCAGGCCCGCAAAGATCACAATCGTCGCAATCGAGATGAGGTTATTGATCATCGGCGATGCCGTCACGATACCAAATCCCGCGCCGAGCATGTAAAGGAGCGAGAAGGCCAGTAACCCCCACATCCCCATAATACAAAACACGCCGACCGCACTTAAATCACGTTTCGTGGCATAGCCAAAAATGGACAAGCCCCCAAACATGATCGTGGTGATCAAAAGCGCGCGGACGATATCGGCCGGGACGTACACCAAAAAGATGGTCGCAAAGCTGAGGCCATAAAGGACACTCAGGAGAATAAACGAGGCCTTCAGCTTGTTCGAATCCATCTTGGCGGGGTTAAACCCAAACCAAATGACGGCAAGCGGCGAAAGCGCCAAAACTAGCGCCACCAGCGGGTTCGTAATAATCCCCAAAACCTGCACGCTGTGCCCCGCGACATAGGCCACAAAAGAGGTGATCGCGAGACCGAGCGTCATCCGGTTATAAACGGACTGCATATGCGCCCGGAGGCCCGTATCGACAACAGCGCCCGCACGCGGGGTAGACAAGGTTGTGTTAAACATCGGATCAGACATGGTTTTTCTCCTTTTTGCCACATTAAAACTAGGGTGATTGTACCTAATATCAAGCCCCGCCCCAAGGAAAATCGGACAAGGTCAGACCGATTTCATCCTTCCAACAATTATTTATATCCCGATTTTACTTATATGACTTGCTTTTTTGCCCATAATGTGACAGAAATCGGGGCGTAAATAGATGGGAGGCCCTGAAAAATGGCAAAGCTATCCAAAAAAAGCGCACTACTGACCCTTCATGGTATGATGTACGATGCGTTTTCCAATGTATCCACAAAGACAGCGCGCGAAAATAAACGTCTTCTGAGGGCGGCTTTTGAAAAAGCCCGCGCAAGCAAAATGAATGTCTACAGGACCTTCCAAATCAACGATGAAATCGTTCGTTTTGAAATAAAAGGTGTACACCTGAGAAAAGAACCTGCCAAACCCAGATACCCTTACGCCTCAGTTATCTACGTGACATCAGATGACGGATACGCCCCCAAATCCTAACTACCCGCGCGCGTTCATGACCTTGGCCTTTTGACGGTTCCAATCGCGCGCTTTCACGCTTTCGCGCTTGTCGTGTTGTTTTTTACCTTTGGCGAGACCCAACAGCACTTTCACCCGCCCCCGCGCATTAAAATACATTTTAATCGGCACAATCGTATACCCATCACGCGCCGCGGCCCCCAGTAATTTGTTCTTTTCCCGTTTATGCAGCAATAACTTCCGGTCCGCGCGCGGCACGTGTTGCAAATGCTTGCCCGCCGCCGCGTATTCCGGGATATGCGCGCCCATCAGAAACATTTCACCGAATTTTGGTCCCGCATGGGCCTCGTTCAGGGAACATTGCCCGTGACGCAAAGATTTAAGTTCGGTGCCCGTCAGAACAATCCCGGCTTCCAACGTTTCTTCAATAAAATAGTCATAGCGCGCGCGACGATTTTCGGCGATCGTCGCGTTCACAGTCAAAAGCGGTTTTTTCCGCGCGTTTTTGTCCTTTGTCCCAGACATGGTTTTTTTTCGTTTCCAAGGAATCTTTTGGCGCGCACGAGGGGGCGAAAACGCCGCCCCCTCGTGGTTGGTCGCCCCAGAGGATAAGTGTTTCGCACGTGAAAGTCCATATTTTGCAGATATAGAGGGGGTGGAATGGGTTTATTCCCTGCCTTACTCTTGCATTTTTTCTTTATCTTATTTCTTCATTTCTTTCTTTATCACTTTGTCTTTTAATATCTTTCTTGTCTTGTACGGTTTATATTTTTTCTATCTTTGGCTTTTTATCAAAGTCAAAGATAGAACGGTGCACCGCCCGTCTTGGGTCTTGGCATCATGGTCCGCTGGCCAGCATCTTCATGATGGAGTGAAGTATAGTCGAGATAATACCAAACTGTCAAGTATTATTTTCATGAAAATGATGAAATTTATATTCCTAGGGATAAAAGCCTTTTTTATACGCGCAAACAAAACAGGCCTTTGGTTTTATTCCAAAGGCCTGAATGGATCAGATCATTTATTTATTGCTGCAATTAACCCGCAGGGGTAATGATCAAGCAATGCGCCCGTTTCCCGGCCGGAATGATCGGCCCCGTGTCGACAATCTTGGATTTCTTACCGCGTGCAGCGTCACAAAAGGCATAACGGCCACCGCTTAATTTCGACACATGCGACCAAGGATTTTCAAGCGGAACATATTCCGTCCCCTTCGGCAGCGACGAACATTCTTCACGAAGATCACGATCCCTTGATGTATCAAGGATCGTTCCGTCGCAATACAGGCCAAGCCCTCCCGCCTCAAACGCAATTTTACGCGGGGCTTCGTCGGGTACGGCATCATCCGGTCGATGAAACAATGGGGGGGCAACACGTCCTGGAATCTGCGCTGCACCGTAGGGGTTATAATAAGGGTTATAGGATCCTGGCGGTAGCATGGGTGGTGGGTTCATCGGCGGCGGATCCATTCTGGGTGACTGAAACGGCCGCACCGGTTCAATGACACCAGGACGGAAATGATTATTCCCACCAAAACGACCTTGAAATCTCTGCTCACGTTCTGCACGAATCTGCTCAATACGCTCACTTGCTGTTAACGGGCGATTTGGTTGGGGTTGTGCTTGGGGTGCCGCAGGTTGTTGGCCAAAACGACGATAATCATTTGCTCCTGCCTGAACTGCAGTCGTAAGGGCAAGGGCCGCACCACCAAAAATCTGCCATAGTTTCATTCTTTAAATCTCCTCTATCCACGTGAACTGAATGATTCTTATAGCATGAGAAATAATCTGTCAATATACAAAGAATAATATGTAATTTTAAATCTTCCCAAATTTCTGCTCAAATCGCCCCAAATCCACGGGGTCAATCTCGACCGCTAGGGTCATCGTATCGTCGTTCACAGTTTCACCCGTCACATGCGCATGGGCGTGAAGCCAGGCAATCGCCGCGCCACCTGTGGCGAGCGGCAAGGTGAAGGTTGTTTTTGTATGGGTTTCCGTGATCAAATCTTCGATCGTGCGTTTTAACGCCTCAAGACCTTCACCAGTCTGCGCGGATACTGGCACGATACGGGTTGCGGCGCCGCGCGCACGCCCCTCGGCAAGCGCCCGGTCATCCGGGGACAGGGCATCCATCTTGTTCCATACTTCAATCACGCGCGGGTCCGTATCGGCGTCGATATCCAGGTCACTCATGATCGCGTGGACATCTGCGCGTTGGGCCACAAAATCGGGCGCGGTCACATCGCGCACATGCAAGATCACATGGGCGTGCTGAAGTTGTTCCAGCGTCGCGCGAAACGCCGCGACCAAGGATGTCGGTAGATCGGAAATAAACCCGACGGTATCGGACAAAATCACGGTTTCGCCGTGTGGCAGATCGAGGCGGCGCATGGTGGTATCGAGTGTCGCGAACAGCAAATCTTTGGCGAACACATCGGCCCCGGTCATCCGGTTGAACAAGGTCGATTTCCCGGCATTCGTATAACCCACAATCGCGACGGTTTTAAAGGGGATCTTTTCGCGCCCTTTGCGTTCCAGCGTGCGGCGCGCGCGCACATCATCCAGATCACGTTTGAGGCGCGCGATTTTATCGTCAATCAAGCGGCGGTCAATTTCAAGTTGGGTTTCCCCCGGACCGCCCGTGCCGCCCGTCCCCCCGCGCTGGCGTTCAAGGTGGGTCCAGGACCGCACCAGGCGCGAGCGTTGGTATTGAAGCGCGGCAAGCTCAACCTGAATCTTGCCTTCGGCGGATTGGGCGCGCGCTCCAAAAATTTCAAGGATCAGGCCCGTGCGGTCGATCACCTTGACCCCAAAATCAGTTTCAAGATTACGTTGTTGGACGGGCGAAAGCGCCGTATTCACAATCACAAGTTCGGGCGATAACTCTTTGATTTTGGACGATATTTGATCGCGGACCCCTTCGCCCAATAAATGCCCTGGGGACACGCGCGAGACCTTGTAAATCCCGGCATCCAGAACGTTCAAATTGATCGCGGCAGCAAGCCCCACGGCTTCATCCAGCATGGCGGCGTCGCTTCGAACCAGCGCCGTTGCCGGAGCAAGATTTAAGGGCAAGACCGGATGCACGACCAGGCACGTGCTGGTCGTGGCCGGGAGAGAGGGTGCGTTCATTCGATAATCTTATTCCGCCTTTGGCGCGGTTTCGCCATCTGCCGGGGCCTCATAGAAAGAGAGCGGGCCATTCGGCATGATGGTTGAAATTGCATGCTTATAAACGAGTTGAATTTGCGAATCGCGACGCAGCAACAAGCAAAAGCTGTCAAACCAGGTCACAATACCTTGTAATTTCACACCGTTCACCAAAAAGACCGTCACCGTGACTTTTTCTTTGCGGATTTTGTTCAGAAACGTGTCTTGAATACCTTGTGATTTTTCGCTCATTTTTATTTGTGTCCCCAATTGGCTCGTTTGTTGCCGTTTACTCATACAAGCTGTTGCGCGATGCGGCAAGGGGTTTTCACGTGCCTTCATGTGCTTTAAAGCCGCATTTAGGAATAAAAGTAGACATATTGTAAAATTTTGGGGATAAGTATGGCGATTTTTGTTGCATCCGACGGGGGCCTTCCGTATATTCCCGCCATGTCTTATTCAGCGAATGTTCAAAAAACGGTCCCCTTTGGTGAGCGCCAGTCGTTTTCCTACGACGATTTAATTGATTGTGGGAATGGCCTGTTATTCGGTCCGGGCAACGCCAAGCTGCCCCTCCCCCCCATGCTCATGTTTGACCGCATCACGTCCATTACGGCGGATGGCGGAAAATATGGCAAAGGGTATGTTGAGGCGGAGCTCGACATTCGTCCGGATCTCTGGTTTTTCGACTGCCATTTCAAAGGTGATCCGGTGATGCCCGGATGCCTGGGCCTTGATGCGTTGTGGCAACTGGTTGGGTTCTTCCTGGGCTGGATTGGCGGGCCAGGATCGGGCCGCGCACTGGGCCTTGGAGAACTGAAACTGACTGGTCAAGTTTTGCCCGAAACCAAAAAAGTCAAATATGTCTTGCATCTCAAGCGTGTGATTAACCGTCGTTTAGTGATGGGGATTGCGGATGGTGAGATGTATGCGGACGGCAATTTGATTTATCAGGCAACGGATCTGCGGGTCGGTTTATTTGCCAATCCCCGGGCGCTGTCGGCAAACGCCGCCTGACCTTTCCTTTTTCATTCTTTTCCTCTATTTTCTTTATGTCTCTTCATCGACCCTAAAGGATCTTTTGTATGACCAGTTTTTCTTCGCCGCGTCGTGTCGTTGTCACCGGCCTTGGGATTATTTCGTGCATCGGAAACAACGCGGCCGAGGTGATTGCCTCGCTGCGCGCCGGGAAGTCGGGGATTACCTTCTCGCCGGAATACGCCGAAAAAGGGTTTCGTTCTCAGGTGCATGGCAAACCGAATGTGGATTTTGAAGCACTGATCGATCGTCGGTTTCGTCGCTTTATGGGCGATGGCGCCGCTTATGCGCATCTGTCGATGGATCAGGCAATTGCAGATTCGGGCCTGACCGAGGCCGAGATTTCAAACGAACGCACCGGGATTATTGTGGGATCCGGGGGCCCGTCCACCCGCAACGTTGTGGAATCGGCGGATATTACACGTGCGAATGGTTCGCCCAAGCGCATGGGGCCGTTTATTGTGCCACGCGCGATGTCGTCAACCTGTTCGGCAAACGTTGCCACACACTTTAAAATTAAAGGTGTCAGCTATTCGATTTCATCAGCGTGCGCAACATCAGCGCATTGCATTGGAAACGCCGCTGAACTGATCGCGTATGGCAAACAAGATGTGATGTTTGCGGGTGGCGGCGAAGAACTGGACTGGGCGCTTTCGGCCATGTTCGACGCCATGGGCGCGATGTCATCAAAATATAACGACACGCCAGAAAAATCATCCCGCGCCTATGATGCCGGGCGCGACGGCTTTGTGATTGCGGGCGGCGGCGGTATTTTGGTTTTGGAAGAATATAACCATGCCAAGGCGCGCGGGGCTAAGATTTATGCGGAACTGACCGGGTACGGTGCGACATCGGATGGTGAAGACATGGTGGCCCCCAATGGTGAAGGTGCCGCGCGGTGCATGAAACAAGCGCTTGCGGGACTTCAAACCCCCATCACCTATATCAACACACATGGGACCAGTACGCCCGTGGGCGATACCGCGGAACTTTCCGCCATTAAATCGGTTTTTGGCGACAAGGTGCCGTATATCAGTTCGACCAAATCCATGACCGGGCATTCTTTAGGGGCAACGGGCGTGCAGGAAGCGGTTTATTGCCTCCTCATGATGCGGGAGCGTTTCATTTGCCCCAGCATCAATATTGAAACGCTCGACCCCCTGGCGATGGGGATGCCCGTTGTCACGCAAACGATGGAGGGGGTTGATATTCAATCCGCCCTGTCAAATTCGTTCGGGTTCGGCGGCACGAATTGTAGCTTGGTGTTTAGTAAGGTTTGAGGAAATACAATTATGCCCTGGGTTACGATCAATGTTCTTGCTGGCCATGGGGAAGATAAGAAAATGGCGCTTCATGCAAATGTCGCAAAGGCCGTTTATGAAACATTGGACATCCCTCCTGATTGGGTGAAGATTCAAATCGTTGAGATGCAAGAGAAAGACCATTCAATTGGTGGAATACAGATTAATAATCTTCCCAAGTAAGTGGGATTTTTAAATTCTAGATTCCACCCTAACCCTCCCCCTTTGGGGGAGGGAATTAGACCGTACAGTTTGAGAGTATGCACATGACGACATTGATGCAAAACAAAAAAGGCTTGATCATGGGCGTGGCGAATGATCGTTCGATCGCGTGGGGCATTGCCGAAACCTTGCACGCGCACGGCGCCGAGATGGCCTTTACGTACCAGGGCGAAGCCTTTGGCAAGCGCGTCATCCCCTTGGCCGAAAGTTTGGGATCAAAAACAATTCTGGATTGCGATGCCAGCAACGAATCCGACCTCGACCGCGTGTTCCAATCTATTCACGATCAAATGGGCAAGATTGATTTTGTCGTCCATGCGGTTGCGTATTCGAACAAAGACGAACTGAAGGGACGGTTTATCGACACGTCCCTCGATAACTTTTTGAATACCATGCATATCTCGTGTTATTCGTTCATTTCTGTCGCGCGGCGCGCCGCCGCCATGATGAACCCCGGCGGTGCGATGATCACCCTGTCCTATATCGGGGCGCAGCGCGTGATCCCCAATTACAATGTGATGGGTGTGGCCAAGGCTGCGCTTGAATCGACCACGCGCTATCTGGCGGCCGATTTGGGGCCGGATCACATTCGCGTGAACACCATTTCGGCGGGCCCCATGCGGACTCTGGCTGGATCGGCGATTGGATCAGCAAGGAAAACATTCCGTACTGCCGAGGCCACCGCACCCTTGAGGCGGTCACTTGAGCTGCCGGAAATCGGGGGCGCGGCTTTATACCTCCTTTCGGATATGTCGTCAGGGGTGACAGGCGAGACGCATTACGTTGATGGCGGGTTCCATGCCATGGGGATGCAGCCCCATGAAAGCGGCGAGGAATAAGCGCTAACCCCCTTAAAAAGACATATATTTTCCGAAAAAAATCCACAAATTTTAAGATATTCCTAACTACTTCCGATACTATAATAGGGAGTATGTGGGTCATAACAAATTAAAGAAAAAATTCCTTCGTCTGCTCGCTCAGGTGACAGTCGATTTGTGTGGTAAATAAAAGTTATGAAAAACAATGACGATCTAACATCGGAGAGAGGCGGTTTGCCGACAAGTTCGGTTCAGGCGTCGCGTCTCTATCAACTGGCACGCAGCAAAGAAGCTTCCGCGCGCGCGGAACTTGGCGACGCCGTCACCGAGATTTTTTCATCTGAAAAATTGTCGCTGCGCGAACAAGAAATCGTTGCAGATATTTTGATTACCCTTTTGCGCCAGGCGGAAAAAGATTTGCGTCGCGCGATTGCGGAACGTCTTTCGGTGATTGATCACGCCCCCTTGCGCGTCATCTTGCACCTTTCGAATGACGAGATCGATGTTGCTCAACCTGTTCTTGAGAAAAGCACCGTCCTTGAAGAGATGGATTTGATGCTGATCATCGAGATGCAGAAATCCCCCTATTGGCAATCGATCGCGCGGCGTAAGGGGCTCAAGGTTCCTGTCGTGCGTGCGCTTGTGAATACACGTGATCCCGAAACAGCCGTTGTGTTGGTGCGCAATGATGATGCACCGATCCCGGATGATTCATTTAAAATTCTGGCAGAAATGGCTGCGGTGTCGAACGATCTGTCCGGGTCACTGTTAAGCCGTGCGGATCTGCCCAAGGATTTGGTTGCGATTTTATACGCCCATGCGGGCCGCAAGATCGAACAACAACTGGCCGAAGATGGCCAAGACAACATGGATCACGTCGCCGATGTGACCGATGAGTTTGTTGCGGCGGCACAAGACGATTACACGCCCACGCGGCTCATGATTGACGCCGCGCGTGTTCTGTCTGCCCGGGGGCAATTGTCAATTGAGACGATGGCCCAGGCCTTAAAGAACGGTCAAATTGCCTCGTGCATCGCGCAAATGATGGTGCACATGGATCTGGAACTCGGCCAGGTGCGGCACATCCTGATGGAACCCACGGGCGAAAGCCTCGCTGCTTTTTGCCGGATCCAACGCGCCGACAAGAAGGTCTTTCTGAAAGTCTTTTTACTCACTCAGAAATACCGTTCGGGCGACCGCTTGGTGGACCCGCTGATGCTGAATAAGGCGCTCACCACATTCGATCAAATGACCATGGAAGCCTGCGTTGGGCGGATGCAACCACTCCGCGCGGCGGGGTAATCCTATCACGGTAAAAGTACTGGGCCGTGCGGCGGTTACACGTGATCATCGCATCCGCCATGCTTTGGGCTGGGTCGGCTTGGGGGTTGATCCCTTCGCGGTCGGCGTGCGCGGCATAGGTCACGGCGTAACATCCGCAAAAATCTTGATAATCATCGCGCGTTTTGAGGGCCCATTCCAGGCAGTCGCCGTAACTTTGCACGGCCAAACTATCCTGGTCGATACATCCGCGATAGGCATCGGATTTCATGAAATCCATTTGGGTATAAAGACGCGCATTAATATCATGCGCCTCAGTCCCCGCGCGGATCAAGGCATTTCGTTCATCCGCGACGCGATCCAGAAAAGACACAGCCGCGCAGTCGCATTTATACCGTGTATGAAACGGCGATGCCTTGCATGAATCATAGGTAGATTGCACCAAGGCATAATCTTCTTCTGATAGATTTTGTTCGTTGGCGAAAGCCATCGGAAAAATGCTCAACCATAAGAAAAGGAAAGTCCAAAAACGCACGCTCATGACGGAGTAATTTCTTTCTTTGGGCGCGGCGTCGATTTTTGTTTGCGCGGATTTTCGGCGTCTGGATAGGTGAACACAAGGTCCCCACCCACGTAATCAATTTTCACATGCCCGCCCGATTGCAACCGCCCAAAGAGCAATTCATCGGAAAGCGGTTTTTTGATGCGTTCTTGAATGACCCGCGCCAAAGGACGTGCGCCCATCGCCCGGTCATATCCTGTTTCCGCGAGATGCGCACGGGCGGCGTCCGAAAGTGCAATGGTGACATTACGTTCGGAAAGCTGGGATTCCATTTGCATGATAAATTTATCGACCACACGCGCCACCGTTTGCGGGGCCAGCGCTGAGAACGGAATAATCGCGTCCAATCGGTTACGAAATTCCGGACTAAACAGCCGGTTAATTTCAACCATATCATCGCCCGCCCGAGAGTCGTGCATAAACCCAAAGGATGCCTTGGCAAGTTCAGATGCACCCGCATTGGTCGTCATGATCAAAATCACGTTCCGAAAATCAACGCTTTTTCCATTATTGTCGGTCAGTCGGCCGTAATCCATCACCTGAAGCAAAATGTTGAATAAATCTGGATGCGCCTTTTCAATTTCATCCAGCAACAACACGCAATGCGGATGCTGATCAATCTTGTCGGTCATCAACCCGCCTTGATCAAACCCCACGTAACCGGGCGGGGCCCCGATCAACCGCGATACCGAATGGCGCTCCATATATTCCGACATGTCAAACCGGACAAGTTCTAACCCCAATGTATGGGCCAGTTGCCGTGCGACTTCTGTCTTTCCAACGCCGGTGGGTCCTGAAAATAAATACGATCCAATGGGTTTTTCTGGATCACGAAGCCCCGCGCGTGCGAGTTTAATCGCGGATACCAATTGATCAATTGCGCGGTCCTGATCAAAGACCAAACGTTTCAGATCAGATTCAAGACTTTTTAAACTTTCTCGGTCATCTCGCGAAACGGTTTTCGACGGGATACGCGCAATCGTGGCCACAACACCTTCGATATCCTTGAGATGGATTGTTTTCTTGCGTTTTTGTTCCGGCACCAACATTTGCGCCGCGCCAATTTCATCGATCACATCGATTGCCTTGTCGGGTAATTTCCGGTCGCTCATATAGCGGGAGGATAATTCCACCGCGCCACGAATGGCGGCGGATGTGTATTTCACCTTGTGGTGCGCTTCATAATAGGGTTTGAGCCCCTCAAGAATCTTGATCGCATCCTCAATCGAGGGTTCGGCCACGTCAATTTTTTGGAACCGCCGTGCGAGCGCCCGGTCCTTTTCAAAGTAGGTGCGGTATTCTTTATACGTCGTCGACCCAATACAACGTAAGGTCCCATTTGAAAGTGCGGGTTTGAGCAAATTCCCCGCGTCCATCGCCCCGCCGGATGTTGCACCGGCACCAATGATTGTATGAATTTCATCAATAAATAAAACGGCGTCGGGATAGGCCGCAAGTTCCGCAAGCACATTTTTTAACCGTTCTTCAAAGTCCCCACGATACCGCGTACCCGCCAGCAACGCACCCATATCGAGCGAGAAAATCGTGACGCCTTTTAACACATCGGGCACCTGCCCCTTGTTGATTTTGAGCGCGAGACCCTCGGCAATAGCGGTTTTTCCAACACCTGGATCCCCCACATAAAGCGGATTGTTTTTTGTGCGTCGGCAGAGGATTTGGATCGTCCGGTCAACCTCGGCCCCCCGGCCAATCAACGGGTCCACCTTGCCCTTGCGTGCCTTGTGATTGAGGTTCACGCAGTACGCATCCAGCGCCTCTTTCCCGGATTTAACGGTTTTTTCTGCGGGCTCCTCCACCCCTTCGGGAGCACGGGCCGGATCCCCCTTGCCTACCACTTTGGCAATCCCGTGCGAAATGTAATTCACAGCGTCAAACCGGGTCATATCCTGTTCTTGCAGAAAATAGACCGCGTGGCTTTCACGTTCGGAAAAAAGGGCAACCAGAATATTCGCGCCGGTCACTTCTTCGCGGCCAGACGATTGCACATGGATCGCCGCGCGCTGCAAAACACGTTGAAACGCTGTTGTCGGCTTCGCATCAAGGCCCGAAAGATTCACAAGGTAGTTCAGTTCCGTATCAATATACGTGACCAGTTGTTCCCGCAAATCATCAATCCCAATCCCGCAGGCCTTCAAGACCGCCACCGCATCTGGATCATCAAGAAGTGCCAGGAGTAAATGTTCGAGCGTCGCAAATTCATGCCGCCGTTCGGTCGAGAGCCCCAAGGCACGGTGCAGTGTTTGTTCAAGATGACGGGAAAGCATGATATCTATTCCCGCTCCATCGTGCACTGCAAAGGTTGTTCACTGGCCCGCGCGAAATCTGTGACTTGCCCCACTTTTGTCTCGGCGATTTCATACGTGTAAATCCCGCAAATCCCGACCCCGCGCCGATGCACATGAAGCATGATATCGGTCGCCTCGGCCCGGTTTTTGTTAAAAAACCGCTCGAGCACATGGATCACAAATTCCATAGGCGTGTAATCGTCATTGAGCAACATGACTTTATAAAGCGACGGCTTTTTGGTCTTGGTCCGGGATTTTAAAAGCAAACCGGGCTGTCCCCGCCCATTCCCGTTGCCGTCATCCGGCGGCACAGGCAAATTGCTTTCATCGGTCATGGTCGTCACAGGCAAAAAAGAGGTCACGGCGTCTATCATCCTTACGCTGGCGATGAAGTCATTCTATTGATCTCTTAATATAGCACGATGTGTTAAAAAAAACAGAAAATGGGGCGACAAAAAACATCAGATTTTATACCTGTCCTCACCTAATCTGACATAAAAAAAGCCCCGGTCGCGGGGCTTTTTCAGAATATTTTATGAATCCAGCGAATTAAGCCGCGATCGAATCGGTCGCTTTTTTCATCGCCTTACCGATTTGTTCATTGAGCGGTTCCATCGCATCGGTGGCAAGACGCACACCCATTTCGGTGAAACGGGTCATCGCCTGCATCATGTCGTCAAAACTGGTTTGCGCCATTTTGCTTTGCATCTCGGTCATTTCGTTCATCGTCTTGCAGGTCATGAGTGTTTTCATGGCTTCGGCTTGCTTGGTCGAGGCACCTTGCGCCACTTCCATGCAAAGGTTCATCATTTCCTGCATCCGTTCAGCGCAGATTTTGCCGGAACGCGCCATAGCTTCCATGCTTTGTTTCATCATCTGTCCTTGATCCTTTGAAAAGGCATCAAATTGCGACTGGGATTTATTCATCATCTTTTCCATCTCCTTGGGGGTTGTCGGCGCAGTAAATCCGGCAGACGGCCAAACGCCGGCGCCATAGTTCGGAATGGACGACATCGTCGCCGCTTTTGGTTTCAGCAAAAGCTTTTTGGGCTTTGCTTTAGTCTTGGCGCGCGCCTGAACTGAACGCGTTTGTTTCTTGGCCATGATCTGTTTTATCCTTCTTCAAAAAGTTGCCGCATCCATCAGCATGGTGCGACCAAATTGCTCCACGGGATCGTGTCACGTCAGATACGGGGGAATTATACGTTAGGTTGTATACCCGCGCAAGCTTTTTTTTGCACTGCACAAATTTTTGATAATTGGGGTTCTCACGGATTGGCAAATGTACTGGGGGCTGGAATAGCAACAACCGCCGATCCGGGCTGTACCTGAAGAATCGGCAAGGCCCGTTCCGCCATACCCGCGGATGTAAACCGGAACAGGCCATTGATCCCTGTAAACCCACCTGGCCGCGTGAGTGCCGCTGGCGTAACCCCATCCGGCCCCAGTTGCCGACCCGCCGTAATCGCAAGCGCAACAGCGTCATACGCCAACGACGCGAGACGCGGGGCGGCGCCACCAAATTGACGCAAATAAATCTGTTCAAACCGCGCCCGGGCGCCCCGCGCAGGGGCCGCATAATACCCGCCCACAAGTGCGCCATATTTCATGACATTAATATCATCCCACAACCCCGTCCCCATCAGAACAGGTAGCGTTCTCCCGGCTGCGGCGAAATGAGGTTCGGCCACGGTCATGACATGTGTGGCTTGATCCGGCGGAAGGGGCAAGAAAACCCCATCAACCGGTAGACCGTCCCCCTTGGCAGCAATCAACGCCGACAGGCGAGTGGAGAGTAACGTATCGGATCGTCCCGCAAGCCACAGCGGTCCCGTCACGTTCACCCCCTGGGCCCGCGCGGCGGTGATAAATGCTTCTGTTGTTGTTTGCCCATACGCATCCCGCACACCCACGACCAAGACATTCTTTAATCCACGAACAGCGGCAAATCCCGCAATCTGCCGGGCCTGATCTCCTGGTAAAATCCCAATCAAAAACGTCCCGTCACCCGCCGCCGTCACGTCGGTTGAAAACGCAATCATCGGCACCGCCGCGGCGTGCGCCACAGGGCGCACCGCCCGCACGTCATCGGCAAAGACGGGCCCAAGTAACAACGTCGCGCCACCTTGAACCGCCCGATTTGCCGCCGCCACCGCACCGCCCGTTCCAATATCTTCGAATGTTAATTCAAACTGACGATCGCCCAAGTCTGAAATCGCGAGGGTCGCCGCATTCTGCATCGCTTCGCCCAATTTCGCGTCCTTGCCCGACAAGGGGAATAACGCCGCCACATGAACCGGGCGATTATTCACGACCGCTTGCGATTGAGTTGTGGCCGGAAGGCTTGTTTTGGGTTCAAGAGAAGGCCCCTGATTCGTCGCACAAGACGTGAGGAACAGGCCGAAAACAATGAACGACAATAAACGGTAAAACATCAACGGCATCCCATATTACACGTATAATCCAAAAAACATCTCTCTCGCCCCAGAGATTACTTTATAATTTTCCAAAATGGCACTATAAAAAACAATGACTGAAAAAAAACCTTCCCCTGCGCTTTATTTGGTCGCAACACCCATCGGAAACTTGCGTGATATCACTTTACGCGCACTCGATACACTGCACGCTGCCGACCTTATTTTATGCGAAGATACGCGCGTCACGGGCAAGCTGTTACAGCATTACGGGATTCAAAAACCACTTGCTGTTTATAATGAACAGCGGGAAAAGCAAGACCATACGCCCGTGATCGATAAAATCCGGGCGGGGGCCGTTGTGGCCCTTGTCAGTGATGCTGGCATGCCCCTTCTGTCCGATCCGGGATATCAACTGGTTCAGGCCTGTTTGGATGCGGATATTCCCGTGACATCTCTTCCAGGGGCGAGCGCCATTTTGACCGCGCTTCAACTCTCAGGGCTGCCGTCCGATGCGTTTTTGTTCTTGGGTTTTTTGCCAAACAAAACAACAGAACGTAAAACGAAATTACGAAACCTTGCCGATGTGCCCGCAACGATTGTTTTGTTTGAACGCGCCACACGTGTTCCGGATCTCCTGCGGGATATTCAAGAGACATTAGGCCCGCGCAATGTGGCCGTCGCGCGTGAACTGACCAAACTGTTTGAAGATGTCCGTCGTGGAGCGATTACTGCGGTGCAGCAATCGCTGATCACCACACCAATCAAGGGTGAAGTTGTCGTCTTGATTGATCGTGCAAAGGAGCCATCAGATGCGACCGACGACACCGCCATCATCGCGGCCTTGCGCACGCATATGGCGACAAAACCTTTGCGCGTCGCGGTCGATGATGTGTGCGGCCTTTTGGCACTTCCGCGCCGCCGTGTCTACGAACTGGCCTTGCAGTTACGCGATGATGACCCGTCCGATTAACCAAAAACCCGCACGCGCACAATCCTATCGCCATGGGATTTATGCCGAAATCTGGGCGGCACTTTATTTGTGGTGCCGGGGATATCGTTTGCGTGCCTGGCGCTATAAAACCAGCGGCGGGGAAATTGATTTGATTGCGACGCGTGGGCGTACCTTGGTTTTTGTCGAGGTTAAATATCGCCCCGACGTGAGCCAAGCGGTTTCGGCCATTCCGCCTGCGGCCTATCATCGGCTGCGCGCGGCGGGCGCCACCTATTTAGCCCACCACCCCCGATTTTGTGAGTATTCCGCGCGTTTTGACCTGATTGCGGTGGGACGATTTGGCCGAATCCGACATCTGGACAATATCGACCTCTCCGGCGCATAATTGGCCATGTTTTTTAAGTTCGGACGCCCAACCTGAAGAGGTGTGATCATGCCCATCCCAATCCGTATCCCTGTTCTCGTTCTATTGGCACTCGCTACGGGTACCCAAACCGCCTGTACGGGTGCAGGCCTCGCCCTGGGGGCCGGTGCTGCCGCCGGCATGGCCGCCACACGCGAAGGCGGTATTAAAGAAGCGGCCTCGGACCTTGAAATCAAGGCCAAGATTAATGATCTCTGGTTTCGTTCGAACACCGATATGTTCCGCAAGTTAAATCTAACAGTCGATCAGGGCCGTGTGCTCATCACAGGTGTCGTTCAAAACCCCGAACACCGGGTTGAAGCCGTGCGCCTTGCCTGGCAACCCCGCGGTGTGAAACAAGTCATCAACGAAGTCCGCGTGGCCGACAGTGAGGGGCTTGAAGGCTATGCCCGCGATACATGGATCACAACGCAACTGCGCACAAAAATGACCTTTGCCCGTGATATTCAATCGATCAATTATACGATCGATACCGTCCAGGGAATTGTCTATCTCATGGGCGCCGCACGCAACCAGGCGGAACTGGATCTGGTCATCGATACCGCACGGAATATCAAAGGCGTGAAACAAGTTATTTCCTATGTAAAGATGATGGGAGAGCCGATTGAAACCCCGCGCGTTGTCTCGTCTGGGCCAGAACCCATTGTCACATCCACGCCCGCCTCAAACGCGCCCTTTGAATCAAGCGTCTTACCCGCGCAAAGCGACCCGGCACCTGTGACATCTGCCACACTTCCCCCCTGATCGCATTGGGACCCGCGATGACGATTTCTGACTCCCAACCTTTACTTTCTGTTGCCCATCTCTCGGTCACGTTTCATGGTCCGGGTGGTGATTTTGCCGCCGTGCGTGATATTTCGTTTCAGGTGAAGCGCGGTGAAATTGTGGGCATCGTGGGGGAATCGGGATCGGGGAAATCCTTGACTGCGCTCTCGATCTTGCGCCTACTTCCCCCTGGGGCCACACACCCCAAAGAAACGCGCCTTCTTTTTGATGGGGAAGATATACTGACCCTGCCGCAAGATGCGCTTTATCATCTACGCGGACGCCGCATCGGGATGATTTTTCAAGAACCGTTGACGGCGCTCAACCCGCTCCACACCATCGGCGCGCAAATTGCCGAAAGTATTCGCCTCCATCGCCCCAACCTGTCGCCCCTGGAATTACAAACCCGGATTCACGATCTTCTCGCCATGACCGAACTTGAGAAACTGGCGGATCGCCTGGGCGCCTATCCGCATGAACTCTCAGGAGGGCAACGGCAACGCGTGATGATCGCCATGGCGCTTGCCAATGATCCGGATTTATTGATTGCAGATGAGCCCACAACGGCGCTCGATGTCACCATTCAAGCCGAAATTTTGGGGCTTTTAAAAGAGCTTGCACGGACGAAGGGGCTCGCGCTGCTGCTCATCACCCATGATCTGGGGATCGTGCGCGACATGGCAAACCGCGTGATCGTGATGAAAGCTGGGCAAATTATCGAGCAAGGCCCGACCGACCAAATTTTTACAGCCCCACAAGCCGACTACACCCGTGCTCTCATTGCCTCGGATCCACGCGGAGCACAAGACCCCGCCAACAAGGACGCAGAAATCCTTTTATCCGGCCAAAATATTTGTGTCCATTTTCCACGCGCCAAAAACCTATGGGGTCGCGCAACGTCTTTTGTCCGCGCGGTTGACGGTGTGACGTTAGATATACGTGCGGGCCAAACACTGGGGATTGTCGGGGAATCTGGGTCTGGAAAAACAACATTGGCCCTCGCCCTTTTGCGCCTCGTCCCCGGATCAGGCCCGGTTGTTTTCATGGGGACACGGGTCGATACGGCGCGGACGCGGGATTTACGCCCCTTACGCGCCAAGATGCCGATTGTGTTTCAAGACCCGTACGGTGCGCTCTCGCCCCGCCTCAGTGTGGGCGAGATTATCGGCGAAGGATTATCGGTGCATCGCCGCGATTTATCCCGGCCCGCGCGCGAGGAAAAGATCATTCATGCCGTAAGTTCCGTGGGCCTCGACCCCGATACACGCCACCGTTACCCCCATGAATTTTCGGGTGGCCAACGCCAACGCATCGCGATTGCCCGCGCGCTTGTGCTTGACCCGGCCTTGATTGTGCTCGATGAACCGACATCCGCCCTGGATGTTCAGGTGCAGGCGCAAATCGTCACGCTCCTCAAGGATCTTCAACGCGCGCGCAACCTCGCCTATCTCTTCATCAGCCATGATTTGCGCGTGATCCGCGCGCTGTCACACCATGTGATTGTCATGAAAGATGGCCGCGCGGTGGAACAAGGCCCGGCCGCCGATATCTTTGATCGTCCGCAAACCGCGTATACAAAGAAACTGTTGTCCGCGGCGCTTCACCTGAAAGCGGGGTAAACCACACATGCCGACGACGCCTTCCCTTGCCGCACCCTGCGCCCCAAAGGCCGAAAAATCGGTGCCGCACCACACGGGTCATCGGGACCGCCTGCGCAAACGGTTTATCCAAGGGGGCGCCGGGGCTGTCGCCGATTATGAACTTTTGGAACTCATCTTGTTTTCGGCCATTCCGCGCCGCGACGTCAAACCACTTGCCAAGGAATTGATTGCGCGGTTTGGCTCTTTGGCCGCTGTGCTTCATGCGCCTATTCATGAACTGGCCACAACCAAAGGGATGAGCGAACACGCCGCCAGCACTATCAAAGTCGTGGCAGCAGCGGCCACGCATCTGGTCCGGGCCGATGTTATGAACCGGCCGATTTTAAGTTCATGGGAACGTCTTCTTGACTATTGCCACGCGGCCATGGCGCACGCGACGCGCGAAGAACTGCGCCTTTTATTCCTGAATAAAAAGAATGAACTGATGGCGGATGAGGTGCAACAAACCGGCACGGTCGACCACACCCCCGCCTATCCGCGTGAAATCATGAAACGCGCTTTAGAACTGGGGGCCACCGCCCTGATCCTGGTGCATAATCACCCGAGCGGCGACCCGCGCCCGAGCCAAGACGACATTCGCCTGACCCGTGATGTCCAGGACGCGGCCCGCCCGTTTGGCATTGCCATCCACGATCACCTGATCATCGCCCGGAAATCCTATTTCAGTTTTCGAAATGAAGGATTGATTTAATCCGGTCCTGCACCGCCTCAAGGGTTAACCCCGTCATCAGACACGGCGCGTTTTTATAGTCGCCATTGATCCGCGCCAAAAGATCCGCCATCGATTCGGGCGTTCGGATCACGTGCGTATTTTTACCATAAGGTGCGTATTCAATGTCATTGGTCGGCCCAAAAAGCCCAATTGTTTGAACCCCGGCCGCCGCCGCGAGATGCATCAAGCCTGAATCATTCCCAATATAAAGCATGCACCGGGCAAGGACCGCCGCGACCTCACCCGGATCACCACGCGCAATCATATCGACCCGGTCGCCTTCTGGCACAGATTCCAAAACCTGACGCGCAACGCATTCCTCTCCGGGTGCGGCGAACACCGCCACAGACGCATCAGATAAGGCCGGAAATTCGACCTTAAGAAATTGGATGAGGTGCATAAACCGATCGGCAGGCCAAATTTTTCCTTGCCAATTTGCTGTTGGACCAATCCCGATCACTTTGATTTTATTTAATAAAACAGTATTTGCAAATTTTTCCTGATCCGGTGTGCTCCACAAGCGCGGTGCATGCGGCATCGGTTCTTTGATCACCGCGGACATTTGTGAAACCTTGTGTATATTTTTCGGAATATGCGGACCGAACACGTAACGCTGCCCAGCACGGATCAAACGCGAGACCAAAGAATTGCGCAAATCGACAACGACATCCCAGCGCGTCCCGACTACCTGACGCCATAATTTGATCCAGTGGCGGTGATGCTTTTCCTTGCGGAGCGCAATGACCCGGTCAAGACCCGGCACCCCGGTAAAAAGCGATGCAGGCAACGGCCCGCACACAATCGTGACCCGTGCCTCCGGGTATTTCTGGATCAGGTGACCCAAGACCCCCATCGACAGAACGGCATCCCCCAATCGGTTCGCGGTCAGGAATAAAATCTTTGTCATACCGACCTGTTAATACCCCACCTGCATGAGATAGAGCCCATCGGGCGGCGCCGTTGGCCCGGCCTTGGTCCGGTCACGCGCAGCAAGGGCCACCGCCACATCCCCCGGGCTCCATCGCCCCCGCCCCACCTGAACCAAGGTCCCGACCATATTCCGCACCTGATGATGCAGAAAGGACCGTGCCCGCGCCTGAAATAAAATTTCAACCCCGCCACACGCATCATAGGAAAAAGTGGAAATATCCAGGGCATCAAGGGTCCGCATCGGCGATTTCGCCTGGCAATCACTGTCCCGAAAAGTTGTAAAATCGTGATGCCCAATGAGATGCGCGGACCCTTCCCGCATGGCGTCGACATCGAGATCATGGTGTAGAACCCAGGCCTTTCCCCGTTCAAGGGCAAGTGGCGCGGTGCGTTTGATCACGCGGTAATGATAAAGTTTTGTCTTGGCCCCAAACCGCGCATGAAAATCATCCGCGACGCGTTCGGCCTGGGTGACCACCACGGGCACATCCCGCAAATGCGCATTCACCGCCTTGACGAGCAGATAGCCATCATATTTGGGATCGATATCGAGATCCACATGCGCCACCTGCCCCCGCGCATGAACGCCGGCATCCGTCCGCCCCGCAACGTGCGCGGTCACGCGTTGTCCGCAAAAAGCGTCAAGCGCGGTTTCCAGGGTTTCTTGAACCGAGGCGATCCCAAGTTCCTGGCGTTGCCATCCCGAAAAGGGGCCGCCATCATATTCGAGGGTCAATTTATAGCGCGCCGTCATGAAAACCGATCCCCCACCCGGCCATGACCCCCATTGATCCAATCGGCAAAGCTCATCCGTTTACCGTTTTGTGTTTGAACCTGGTCCAGAACCAACACGCTATCCCCGCCGCATACGATTCGCCCTTCTCGGTCCAAAATTGTGCCGGGTGCCGCCGTGGCGGGCCCTCCGCCATCATCCACATGCGCCGCCAAAATCTTGAGTACCGCACCCTCATGCGTTTTTGTGATCGTCCCCGGCCACGGCGTCAGAGCGCGAATACGCCGGTCCAGATCGATTGCGGCAGAGGACCAATCCAAAATGCCATCTTCTTTTTTGAGGAGCGGTGCATAAGTCACACCCGTTTCAGGTTGCGGCACCCGCGCGACATCCCGGCCCGCAGCCAGGTCCGAAAGAACCGACACAATCAATTCCGCCCCTTGATCCATCAACGCGTCATGAAGTGTGGCCGCTGTCGTATCAGACGCAATCGTGACCCGCCCCGCCACAATCATCGGTCCGGTATCCAAGCCTTCTTCCATGTGCATGATCGTGACGCCTGTTTCGGAATCACCGGACAGAATCGCATGTTGAATGGGTGACGCCCCACGCCAGCGGGGTAAAAGCGACGCGTGAATATTCAGGCACCCCCATCGGGGCGCGTCCAGCACCGCACGCGGCAAGATGAGGCCATAGGCCGCAACAACGGCGACATCCGGGGCAAGCGCCGCAAATTCCTCTTGCGCCGCGACCGATTTCTTAAGCGATAATGGGGTATAAACCGGGATATTATGTGCCGCCGCCCACACATGCACCGGGGATTCTTGGACCTGTTGTCCCCGTCCTTTGGGGGCGGGCGGACGCGTATAGACCGCAACGATGTGATGCCCCGCCTGGTGAAGTGCCGCAAGCGCAGGCACCGCAAAATCGGGCGTCCCCATAAACACCACACGTAACGGCGCACTCATAGTCATTTTAGAGCCTCTTCAGAATCTCGCTCGGACACACGATTTTTAGGATTTTTAAGAACCGGAGCGCAGCATACATCAAAGTATGTGAGCACCGGAAGCGCAGAAAACCCTATAAAATCGAACGTCCGAGTAGAGATCATGAACAGGCTCTTACATCACATCCGCATCGCTCGCCTGGGTGATCTTCTTCACCTTTCGTAAGATGATATCGCGTTTCAATTTGGACAGGTAATCGATGAATAACACCCCGTTTAAATGATCAATCTCGTGCTGCAGACAATGCGAAAGCAACCCGTCCCCCTCGACAATTTGGGTCGTTCCTTGAAGATCCTGATACTGCACCTTGACGCGCGCGGGGCGTTCAACTTCGGCATATTGCTGGGGGATGGATAAACACCCCTCATTCCAAACCGATCGTTCTTCGGATGCCCAAACCACTTGCGGGTTGATGAGCAAAAGCGGATGCCGATCGACATCTTCGTCTTCACGCCAATTTGTATCCACCACGATAAAGCGGCGCAAAATCCCCACCTGGGGCGCGGCAAGCCCCACGCCGGGCGCAGCGTACATGGTTTCCGCCATATTGTGCAGCGTGGCCCGCACCTCATCATCAATCTTTTCAACGGGCGCCGCCTGGCCTCGCAAAACAGGGTGAGGAACCGTAAAAATCTTCAGTAACGACATATCATGTTATCCTTTTTATTTTGCTCACGCGGCCTGATCTGGCATCACGGCAATCTCGCGCAGGGCCTGATCAATGCGGGGTAAATCATCGGGTAGACGACCCGCCGCCCCTTGATAATCATCCATCTTTTTCAGCTGGGGCAAAATACGCGCCTCAACCGTGCCGACCGCCGCATTATACGCGCCGACCGCCGTACCCAAATTGCGCCCCAATTTTTGCAAATGATCCAGAAACGTACCCATCCGGCCATTCAGTTCCGTTGCCATTTGGCCAATTGCCCGCGCGTTCTCGGCCAATGCTTGCTGCTGCCAAGCATGCATGATGACGCGCAGCAAGCCCAGAATCGTCGTGGGTGATGCCAAAATTACATTCGCCGCCGCCGCATCTTCGATCAAGGTTTTATCGGTCGTGACCGCCAGCGAGAACAACCCTTCGGTCGGTAAAAACATCACAACAAATTGGGGACTATCGAATTGGCGCCAATAATCGCGGCTCGCCAGTTGCTTGACATGGTCGCGTAGGTGCCCCCGAAAATTCTTGATCGCGTCGTCCGGCAACGCTGCGCCTGTATCCGCGGCATCCGCCAAATTCCAATACGGTTCAAGCGGCGTTTTTACATCAATCACAACCGATAAATCACCGGGCAACTGAATAATAAAATCCGGACGCTGGGCGCGTTCATCGCCCTGAATACTCACCTGCTGGCGAAAATGGACATTTTCAACCATGCCCACCAGTTCGAGGGTGCGCGATAATTGCATTTCGCCCCAACGGCCGCGCGCCGATGAATTTTTAAGCACCTGAACCAGCGACGCCGTTTGGGCGCGCAACATTTTTTGATCTTCGGCAAAACTTTTCAGTTGGGAATCAAGCACGGCACCCGATTGCCCCAAAACCTGCAGTTTTTCCTCGACTTGTTTGAGTGTTTTGCCAATGGGATCGACCATCTGGGCGATCGCCTGTTGACGCCGTTCCAAATCAAACCCGGCGTCCTTTTGGGTGCTGGCCAATTTTTCCGTCGCAAGTTTCAAAAACTGATCTTGGGTTGCGACAAGTGCACGCGTGGCCGCCATTTGAAATTGGGCTTCCATCGCCTCTCCGGCCATTCCGCCCGCCTGTAACCGCGCCTCAAGGTCCGCTCGGTCGCGTTCAAGACGCATCACGCGTGGAACCCCGACAAGCGCCATTCCCCCTGCCCCCAAAAGCCCTCCAAGGACAAAGAGCATCCACGAACCGGGTGCAAGCAGCGTAAAATCCATCTGGTATGATCCAATTTCTATACTATGATAGACAGGAATATAGCTTTTATCAGGAAAAAATACCATGAAAAACGACAGGCGTCAGGCCCCCTCCGGCAACGCGTTTTTATATATCCTGATTGCCGTTGCCTTGTTTGCAGGGCTTATTATGGTCTTAAGCCGTACCCAAGACGCGACCGAAAACGACCGTTTGACCCAGGGGCAGCAACAAGCGACTGCGCAACGCATCTTGGCCTATGTGAACGATGCCGGTCAGGCCTGGGCCCGCATGAACCAAATGGGCACAGATCTGGATGACTTGGACCTCGTTCTCCCAACATCTGGTTCTTTCAACACAGCCCCCACCATCCATAAATTATTTCATCCAGATGGCGGCGGACTTCTCTATCGCGATATGAATGAAGCGCCGTTTCGTGCAAGCGCCAGCACACCCGTGGGGTGGTCGTTTGTCCTCGTCAATGCCGATTGGTCAGCAACCAGCGCGACGGACCTGATAATGAATTATGTGAATATTGACGCGGCGCTGTGTGCAAAACTCAATACGCTGATACGGAATGACGCGACAATTCCAACGGTGACCGTGAATTTCACAAACACCTTTGTCAACGGCTCAACCGCCCTTCAAGAAAGCGAATGTGCGGACTGCAAAATTCACAATAGTCTGTGCGTCAAAAATGGTGGCGTTTACGCGTTTTATAACGCGCTCGCGCTCAGATAAAATTACGGGGCTGGGGCGGGTGCCGGGGAAATCACCGTAATATTCCCCCGTGGGGGGTTTTTCTGTTTTTCGGCGTCTACAATCGCCTGCCATTCCCCCACGGGAACACGCGGCGCGACATAGGGCTTAATCGCCGGGGGTTTGGTCGATCCTGTCACCACCGGCTTTACGGGTGTTTTGGGTACAGCCACAGGTAGACGCGCGCCCGCTTGTTTCAAGGCAATCGCTTGCACAGCAGCATTCTGTTGAGTAATGGCCTCTTGCATCACGGCCTCACGGGCGGCAACTTCGGCCTCACGCGCCCGTGTAACATCGCCCAAGCTTTTCAAGCTTTGGGTTTGTTCCTTTAAAATCGTCGCCATAATCGCCATATCGTCGGCGTCAAGTTCCACAGCCGTCGGGGCCGTTGACGGCGCCGCACCCGATGCGCGCGACGATCCCATCGGTGGTGCCATACCCGGAATTGTCGCCGGTTCTTTCTTCTCACCCCACCCAAGCCAAGACGATGCCTGGACAGGTGATGTGAGAATAATCCCCGATAAGAAAATCCCAACCAAAAACAACCGTGATACCATTCATTCCTACTCCCTTAGAGTGCGCCCATCCTACCACAGAAATAATGATGTCGCCAAGAAAAAGGCCCGCAGAGTATCCAGCGGGCCTTCAATTATTTCAACCAGATCGTTTAATCTTCCATTTCAACACCGTGCTCACCCATTTTCTTGCGCTTTTCACTTTCCCCGCGCTCGGTATAGTGGCGGCGCTTGGCATTCAAGCGTTCTTCGGCGAGTTGTTCAGCCGTCTTCACGCGCTCTTCAACAGCCTTGACCACTTCCTTCGTCTTCGCCCCCAAAGCAGCAGCTTCGGCCTCTTGTTCTTTGGATATACGTGAGGCGACAGATTCATCATCCCCGGCAGGTTTTTTGTTATAATCCTCGTTCACCATCAAGCCAGACCCACCCGTATTTGTGGTTGTCTCGGCAACTTTCTCGGCCCCCGCACAAAGCGCATGGCCCGCCCCGCCGGGAGAACTACAAAACGTCTCACATTCTTTTGGTAACCCTGTCTCGGCAACAACTTGAGGCTTATCATCTGAAAGAACATTTCCTTTCGACTCGGCCGCAGCCTCTTCTTTCAATGCCGTACAAAGCGGGTGGTTTCCATTACCCGAACAGAACGTGTCACATTCCTTGGGCATGGATCCTGCAAAAGCAGGGCCCGCCAAGAAAAAGGCGTTCAGGGCAAAAAACGTACCTAGAACCCGTGCTGTGACCTGAAATTTATTTTTTTGCATGATGATAGACCCTTTCTTTTTTAAAAAACTTAGTCACTGTACATTAAACCCTTGGAATTTGAAGTATTTTGCTCAACCTGCTTAACGACTTTCTCAAGTTCTTGCGTCTCTTCTGCCTGAGAAGCACTGATCTGCTCGATCAACGTTGTATCTTCACCAGAAGGAGCCGCCATAACACCCGTCACCTTGGATGAAGCGCCCGATAAATAACTCCCTAAACCACCGCCCTTTGACGTCGTACTGGGCTCAGGAAATTGAGACAAACTCGCCCCTTCGGCGCCCCCTTGCCACACAGCTTGACCATCGTCTGTTAAAACAACACCTGATGTGCCAGAAGATCCATCCATTTCATCTTCTTCAAGAATACTGACCGCGCCGCCATCGGCCATCCCTTTCAGAACCATCTCGTCATCTGAGGGTTCCGCACGCGCCGGACTGACTAACCCAGCAACCCCAATGACCAAAGCCAAAAGCATATTTTTCTTTATCACACGCATTGCACCGTTGCCCTTACAATAGAAAGAGAGAACACCTTCCCCTATAGCATCCCATATTTGGCGTTAAAATTAAGTAAAATTTTAAATAATCCGCTTAAAAATAATCTCTCCTTATCTCATTTTTATACATAATTTTAATCCGTTTTTAACCTGCCACGGCTATTGTTATCAATAACACGGATCTTTGGCAAAGGGAGCAAAAGGACAAAAAATGACACGGCAACACCTCCATATTAGCACACTTCTTCAGGATTTAGGCTTTCCCGCCGACGAAAAACTTTATTGGGGCAAGCGCCTGGTCCGGAGTCTGGTGCAACCAGGTAGTTTCAAAAGCCATTCGGTCGTCGCCAGTTGGACGCGCCCGGATCTGATCCGCATCGATGTCCGCGCGGGGCTTTCCGGCAAACAACTGGCCGGGAAAGATCTGGCCCAGTATCCGCTTCAACTCCAATCTGAAACCTTCTTTGAACTGGACGTCACGACAAATCAAGAGACGGACGAGGACGGCGATACTCAAAAAGGCTCCAAAGGGAAAAGCTCGGGCGGTGGTAAATCATTCAAGAAATCTCGTGATAATGATCGCCTGTCCGGTCATTTTTCAAGCAAGCATGACGAAGAAATCCCAACCCAGGCGCGCCTGTCCCGCGGTGTGGTCATGGGCATGGAAATTGGGCGCGATGCGCTTCAAAACGTCTTCACGATTTTCTGTGAACAGGTCAAGCACGCGAAAGTCGCCGCAACCGAACTTTTGGCATCTGCCGGCAAGGCCATCACGCGTTATACCCCGCCGCCCTTTATGGCCCCGCGCGGAGATGAGGATAAGGTCTATAAATACGACCGGTCCAAGAATGAAATTATGTTCGGCGTTGTCCCCACGTAAAAAGAGGCACGCCGGTTAAAAAAGGACGTCTGTCCAGTTGTGAGGGTATGTTGACGGCATTGACGTCACACCGGGGCCGCCTGTCACCAGTGCGGCCCTTGGTGTTTTTTTGTCTGCCCAAGAAAGGGGTCTCAACTATTATATTACGCCGCTTTGGCCCCGTTTGCCTGAAGTCCCGCACAGAAGCGTTCAATGCGGTTGCACGCCTCGGTCAGGGCCTCGGTCGATGTCGCATAGGAAATACGAAATGCCGGCGACAATCCGAACGCCGCGCCATGAACCGCCGCGACCCCTTCGGTTTCAAGCAGTGCGGTCACAAATTCCTCATCATTCGTGATCTTGCGCCCATCTGCCGTTGTTTTGTTCATGCATCCTGCGCAAGAGACATACAGATAAAACGCCCCTTCTGGTTTCGGGCACGACAACCCCTGACACGCGTTGATGCGGGCATAGACCATATCGCGGCGTGCCTTGTACGTCGCGCGCCATTCATTGAGGAATGTCTGATCCCCGCTCAAGGCCCCAAGCGCAGCGGCTTGCGAAATTGACGACGCATTCGATGTGGAATGCCCCTGGATTGCGCCCATCGCCTTGATGAGTTCTTTCGGTCCGCCCGCATATCCAATGCGCCAGCCAGTCATCGAATAGGCCTTGGACACACCGTTACAGGTGAGCGTGCGGTCATATAATTTCGGTTCCACCTGGGCAATCGTCGTAAATTTAAATCCATCATAGATCAGGTGTTCGTAAATATCGTCCGACATGACCCAAACATGCGGTGCCGCCAGAAGAACATCGGCAAGGGCACGGAGTTCGGATTCACTATACGCCGCGCCGGTGGGATTGCTGGGCGAGTTCAGGATGAGCCACTTTGTTTTGGGCGTGATCGCAGACTTCAGTTGCGCCGGGGTCAGTTTATAATTATTTTCCTGTGCACATGGAACGATCACGGCCTTACCACCGGCCAGTTCCACCATATCGGCATAGGACACCCAATAGGGCGCGGGCACAATCACCTCATCCCCTGGGTTCACCGAGGCCATGATCGCGTTAAACAACACTTGTTTTCCGCCCGTCGAGACGATGATTTGATCGGGCGTATAGGTCAGGTTGTTTTCGCGTTTGTATTTATCGACGATCGCCTTGCGCAAATCCATCGTCCCTTCGACGGGCGTGTATTTCGTTTGGCCTCTTTTCATGGCCGTGACGGCGGCCTCTTTAATCCAATCGGGTGTGTCAAAGTCAGGTTCACCCGCCCCAAGGCCGATCACGTCACGCCCAGCGGCTTTCAGTTCGGCCACGCGTTTCACCACGGCGAGTGTGGGTGATGGTTTGATATTCATTAAACGATCCGCGATCATGGACATGTTTTTCTCCTGTTGTGTCTAAGCCTTGTTCAATAAAAAACCCGTGCCAAGGTTTTAGCACGGGTAAAAGGTGGGAGGAAAGTAGTAAATTAAGGCCTAAGTCTAAGAACCTTCTCACAAAACTCTTTCACCCTACCATTACGAATCTGCATCAAATCAACACGCGACCCGGTTTCATCCGCATACGGACCAGCATCGATCTTTTTGACCCAAGACAACCTACGTGAAGACGTATCAAGGACCAGGGTATAATCCTCATAATTCGCATCGAAAATAGTTCTCAGGTTAAAAACAGCACTGCTAATATGATCCGGATTGTAAGACTTGTTAGGCGCCATGACCCCGTTAGCCAGATCGAATGGCCCCTGAGGAGTTGTTGCCGCCCTCATAAACATCGGAACAATTTGACATGGCACCCCTGTTGTCGTGTCAAAATAGTGAACCCCCGTCTTGCCCCGAACTGTGCTTGGTCCGCCGTAGACTGTTTTTGTCATGATCATCATCTCCCTTTGTTTTTTGTTGATGGGATTTTTATTATTCATCCTTGGCGCTTGGCTTCAAGAAAAAAATGCGCCCTGTCCACAAAACGAAATTTTTTTGCGTTAACCGGATCCCCGCCGTCGCGGGGATGACAGGGGCGGCGCCCGTTAATACGCGTCCGCTGCGATCAAACGCGCCTGGGCCGAAAAATCAAGCCCCTCCGGGAACGGCTCCAGATCAACCTGTAGTTGACCCAGATATTCAGCCACCGGGGCCAGAAAATCATGCGAAAAAATATCTTTCAAATTGGCCTGAATAAACGGCATGAATTCAAGGTAACGCGTATTGCCGATGATGGCATGTTTGACAAACTGGCCGGCCACGCGGTGTAAAAACTGGGCCGAATAAATCCAAAACCACCGGTCAAAATTCGCGCGGTCGGCATCCGGCACCCCGGCCAAATACGCGGCAAGATAGGTGCGCTTTTCATCGGGAGGTAAACTCATCCGCGCGTCATTGAGCAAATTAGTTAGATCATAAACGGCCGGACCCATGCGTGCATCTTGAAAATCAAGCACGCCCGCGCGGGCCATACCCACCTGATCCGCCCGCCACTGAAGATTTTCAAGATGAAAATCACAGTGAATAAAGCCCTGAACGGGGGCCCCAACATCGGCGCGTGCCTGAGCTTCGACCTGTTCCCAACGGGCCAGAAATTCATTCACCATGCTTGGATCATTCGCGACACCCCGTTTAACGGGAACGTAATAATCCACCATGCGGCGCAAGCCTTTATACATCGCGCCATCATAATAAGTCGGGCGCGTTACCGCCTGATCCCACTTAACCTGACCAAATTTTTGAATGACCTGCATCGCCGTGCGGTAAATGTCACCACGGTCCACGGCACCCGACAGCATCGCCGCGCGAAAGGAAAGATCCCCAAAATCTTGGATCAGGATATACCCACTTGAAAAATCATACGCATCCACGCGCGGCGCGGCGATGCCGGCATCGCATAAACACGCGGCAATCGCCACATAGTCATCCAGGCGTTGCCCGGGTGTGGCGAGGTCATGCCCATCCGGCACCGATTCCATGAGAACGCGCGTCTCGCCATCGGCCCGCGTCAAACGAAAATAACGCCGCGCGCCCATGTCTTCACGTAAAGGCGTCATCGTCGCCCGGTCCCAACCTTGTTTCTTTAAAAAAGCATCACGAAAGGGCGTCCGCGTCGCAAACCATTCATGCAAGACGGATTTGGCCTGGTTTGCACCAGAAAAAATTTGTTTTTGTGCCACTGCCCTGCCCGCCATGGTCAGCCGCGCGACCCTAGTCCAGATCTTCCAAAGAGGACAAGCCGCTGAAGCTCGCCTGCTGGCTCCAGAAACGCTCGAGCATTTTTAAGGTGTTCATCGCCTCAACCAAATGGGCGTCGTTCAAATCTGTGCCGGCGATCTTGCCTTCATGGCGTTTCAACATCTCGCCAATCGCGCGGAACAGTTTCAACCCCTTCTCCGACAATTTGATCCGGATCGAACGTTTGTCGTGCGGCGAGCGTTCTTGTTGAACATAGCCCATCTCGACCATTTTCTTCAGGTTATACGAGACATTCGAGCCCAGGTAATACCCACGCAAGGTGAGTTCGCCCACCGTCATTTCGTCCGCACCGATGTTATAAAGGATCATGGTTTGAACGTTATTGATATCTTGAATACTCAATCGGTCGAGTTCTACCTTGATCACATCCAAGAAATAACGGTGCAGCCGTTCAATCAACTGAATGGTGTCGTAATATTTTGTGCTCATAAAACGGGTCCCCTTGTTAAACCTTTGGAAAAGCGTACAGAAGCGCGCCCAGAACGTCAACCGGGACAAATCTATATTTCTATAATCTATCTCATTTTAATCTTGGCACTCGCGCAGATCGGTTGCGTTAATGGATATGACCGAAAGAACGTCCCGGCCCAGTGGCGCAACTGGGCATTTGTCATGGCGGCGGCCTTCGCGATGCGCGGAGCGTAATGAGCACAGAATAAATCCGGCCGCATTTTCGCCGCGTCCCCTGAAATTTTATTCGCAAACTGGGTCCGCAGGCGATTCATTTCACTTTCCGGGTTTTCGGCCCCCGCGCGCGCAAAATACCGGATCAAGGTTGATTCATATCCCGCAAATAAAAGGCCATTCTTGGCGGTCATTTCCTTGTATTGATGGTAATAGTTTTTTTCTCCCGCCGGGGTCTTGTGTTGGCAGTTCAGACCAATCACCATGAGTTCAGAATGAATGCGGACCCCTTGTTCGGCTTCGGCTTCGGCCTCGGTATAGCAGGCGACAGCATAGGCCGGCGCCGTAAAGACGAGCAAAGACAGAACGCACAAGAGAATAATACGCATCACACCACCGGGGTTAAAAGAGGCTGGCCCGCGAAATGCGCCGCCAGATTATCCAGTACCAATTGCCCCATTTTGCTCCGGGTTTCAAGCGTCGCCGATCCGATATGTGGCGTCAGCACAACGTTATCCAGAGATTTTAATTCACCGGGCACATCCGGCTCGTGCGCAAAGACATCCAAACCCGCGCCCGCAATTTTCTGATTGACGAGTTTTTCAACCAGTGCGTCCTGGTCCACCACCGATCCCCGCGCGATATTGATCAAAAAGGCGCGAGGTTTCATGGCATCGAGCACCGCCCGGTTGATCAGATTCTGAGTATCCACCCCGCCCTTGCATGCCAAAATCAGGTAATCGGCATCACGCGCCAGTGTGATCAGATCGGGGTAATAGCGATAGGGCACATCCGCCTTTTGGTGCGGGCCGTGATACGCGATGTGCATGTTAAATGCCGTGCACCGTGTGGCAATCGCCCGGCCAATCCGCCCCATCCCGACAATCCCAGCCAGTTTGCCAGAGAGTGAGGTGCCGAGGGGTAAATCTCCCCCGTTCCAACGACCTGCACGAATAAACATGTCTCCTTCGGCAATGCGCCGTGAAACAGAAAGCAAAAGAGCGATGGCAGTATCCGCCGTATCATCCGTTAAAACACCAGGGGTATTTGTTACAACAACGGACCGAGCATGTGCGGCGGCGACATCGATGTTATCATACCCGACGCCATTTTGAGCGATGATCTCTAAGTTTGGCAGAGCCTCTATCATCTTTCGGCTGACGGCGATTGGCCCCGGGCAGGACAATATAGCCTTAATCTCAAGCGCATATTTGTGAATTGCTCCCTCTGGATCAGCCTCTTTCCACAAGCGAATAACATCAAATTCAGATTCTAGCTTTGCCATTTCCGCAGGCAATAAATCCTCAAATGCCAACAATTTTATTTTAGACATTTTTTAATCGATCACCGTATGAATTACATTTTTGTTTGAGCGATTACCCCAGCGCAAGTACAGCCGAGAATGATCACTTTGGTAAATAACTACTTGATTTCCTAAGCCTAGACATGATTTAACAGGGCGTCAAGGAATGAGAGCAATATGTCGAATACGCCCAAAAAGAAACTTTATATCAAAACTTGGGGCTGTCAGATGAATGTCTATGACAGCCACCGAATGGCGGATGTTTTGCGTCCATTGGGCTATGACAGCGTCGAGACGCCAGACGATGCCGATATGCTGGTCCTCAATACCTGCCATATCCGCGAAAAGGCGACCGATAAGGTTTTCTCTGAACTCGGGCGCCTGCGCGAGATTAAGAACGCACGCGACGATCAAGGTAAAAAGACCCTCATCGCGGTGGCCGGTTGTGTGGCCCAGGCGGAAGGCGATGTCATTACAACCCGTGCGCCTTATGTCGATTTGGTCTTTGGGCCGCAAACCTATGCACATTTACCCGAAATGGTCCTGGCCGCAAATGGCGGCGCGCGGGTCATCAACACGGATTTCCCGGTTGAACCCAAATTCGATACGCTCCCGAGTACCACACAAAGCCAGGGCCCTTGCGCCTTTTTATCCATCCAGGAAGGATGTGATAAATTCTGTACGTTTTGCGTTGTCCCTTATACGCGGGGCGCGGAATTTTCACGCCCGCCCGAACAAATTATCGCCGAAGCCGAAGCCATCGTCGCAAGCGGCGCACGGGATATCACGCTTCTGGGGCAAAATGTGAATGCCTATCACGGGATCGCCGCGAACGGCGCCACCTGGAATCTAGCCCGGTTGATCCAAGGCATTGCCGGGGTAAAAGGGATTGACCGCATCCGGTACATGACATCCCACCCGCGCGATTGTGACGCCGCACTGATGGCCGCGCACCGCGATATTCCGCAACTCATGCCCTTCCTTCATCTGCCGGTTCAATCCGGATCGGACAAAATTTTGGCGGCGATGAACCGTAAACATACGGTCCAAGAATATCGTCAGATCATTGCCAATTTCCGCGCGCACCGACCAGATATTGGAATTTCATCGGATTTTATCATTGGGTTTCCAGGTGAAACCGATGATGACCACCGCGCGACCTTGGATCTCATCAACGACATCGGATTCTCAAGCGCGTATTCGTTCAAATATTCGGCCCGGCCGGGCACCCCGGCCGCCGCGATGGGTGGCCTCGTCCCCGAACATGTGGCCCAAGCGCGACTGCAGGAGATTCAAAGCGCGATCAACGCGAGCGGATTAAAATTCAATCAAGGTTTTATGGAGCGCACGGTCCCTGTTCTGTTTGATCGGTTTGACCCGAAAACAGGCCAATTACACGGCCGCACGCCGCATAACCAGCCCGCACACACGACCGGCTCCGCGCGGCTTGTGGGGCAAGTTATTGATATTAAAGTAAAAAAAGTCACTGGAACTGCCCTAGAGGGAAATATTTGACAAAATAATTATTTAATAATACTGTTACGGGATCAATTTGAGAAAGGGAGAAAAACATGAATTCAGCACAACGCTTGGAATCTTACCAATTCGCACGCCACCAATTGAGTCTGCTTGAAACAGAACCCCAAATACGTTCCATACCCTATGCCCCACACACGATTAAAAATATCTTAAGAGAAATATACGCCGCTCTCCAACATACAGGTGCATCCGATGAATCTCCTATAAATGGTTGGGTTCAAGAGGGAAGTCGTGAACGGATCCAATCTGCAGTAACTCGGCAGCTTGATCTGAGCATTGCATTTCAAGAAACTTTGGGGCACCCATTTGACCAGGAAGACGCGGAGGCAATCAGGTATCTGAGAGATTATGCTTCTCGACCTACACCCACTGTCAATCGGTTAATCTTGGGTCAACCTCAATTTTATTGACATTCCCCCAAAATTATGGTTTCATAACCCCATGTGCATGATCTCGCGCCATTTTTATTTTACCGCGTTTACCTGGTTTACCAACCGGGGCGCGGGCGTTTGATCATCGGATAACTTCCCACATCAAAACGCGAAACGCCCCGGACCTTCGGTTTTCCGGGGCTTTTGGTTTGTCACGTTGTCTTCTCCAAAAGTTCCGGTTTTTTAAGCAACACAAAAGACAGACAACATAGAGGAAAAAATGACCGGACACTCAACTCCCCCAGAAACCCCCGCGCACGGTGTGCTACGCGCGGCGTATCAGCCCTCCGTAGAGGGTATTACGGCGCGGCCCCCAAACGATCCGTATCATGATTCCAAGGGTGCGATTTTATGGCGTCAGGCCTGCGCCGCCGCCGCAACAGGTGGAAGCACCGAAGGAACACATCTCCCCTCTGCCCCGGGCTGGGACGCCGGACCTTAAAGATTGCGGCTTATAAACATACCCAACAAAAACTCTCTTCCCTAATCAAGGAAGAGAGTTTTTTGGCACCCCTAGGAAAAGAGTGTATCGACTATACCCTACGCCGCGCGGGTGACGGCCCCGATATCACGCCCCACCTTTGCATCCCGACCTGTGGCCGTACAAAGCGCGGCATACAACCGACCGATATCCGAGGAAAGGAACGTCGCCGTTAACAACTCGCCGTGGTCATTCGCCACCGCCTGATCGAACATATCTTCGAATTGGCGGATAAAGCGCTGAACATACGAACGGAATTCGCTGTCGTTTGCGAATTTCGTGCGGATGCGGTCCATCGGCAATTGATCCATGTTTTGAACCAGGCGTCGTGTAAAGGCCGCAATATCGCCTTTCTGGAACGATTTCCAGGTCTTCGCCTCGACATCGCCTTCCAAGACACGGACAAAATCGACCGACAAGGAATGGAGGGATTCGATGACAAACTTGGCCGACGACAAGAACGCATCGCGTTCGCGCTTGCCTTGAACATCGCGGATCTTATCAATCTGGGCGACAGCCTCTTGGGCGGCTTTGAACAGGACGTTCGATTGCCGTGCATAGGATGTAGATGCTTCTTCAGCAGCATCAACAGCCTGTTTCGCGGTTGCCATGAATTTGTTGGCATCGCCCTCAAGACGAGTCCGAACTTGTTCAACTTTTTCGCCGACTGACGTCGCCGCACGTTCGACATCACCGATTTTGCTGTTCATCATCGTGACGGCACGCGCAATCTTGTCGGCCGTGTCAATCGCGTTATCACCGATGAGCGCCGCTTGTTCCTTGAGATCACGCCCATAGTTTTGAGACATGCTGGACGACGACTTCATATGCTCTTCAAGTTCACGCGCGCGCAAGGCAAAACTATCGCCGATTTTCTTGATTTCCATCAAGGAATCACCCGCCGAGGTGAGTAACATCCGGCTTTCCGTTTGCAAATTCGCAAGCAGATCTTGGGTTGTTTTCACAACCGAGGCCGCCGCACCTTGCAAGGTGTGGCTTTCCTGCATCGTTTCTTGGGCGATTCCTTGGATCTTGCGCAGACTGGCTTCGGCTGCGCCATCCATTGACCGGGTCATTTCTGCAAATTGCGTTTGCGCCCCGGCCAGTTCGGACACGGCGCGTCCCACCGCCGCGTTCAGTTCATGAAATTGGTTTTCAATCGCTTTCTGAACATTTTCAACCTTTAACAACGCCTGATCCGTCAGAATGTGAATATCCGTGATCTGATTGTTCAGCGCTTTGCTCACATTACTCATGCGTTCATTTGCCGAGACACTGGCACTTTCCATGTCATCGACACGCGCGCGCAGATCGTCACCCGAAGCCCGCAAGATTTGCGCGGCTTCACCCACCCCGTTCCGGAGTTGCGACAAGCGGTCATCAAAGATCACCCCCGCTTGTTGCAAACGTTCCAGATGAGTTGTCGCCGTTGTGTCAAAGGTATGAGTCAAGACATCAAAACGATCTTGTGTGCTGGCCGCCTGATCAATCAAGCGGCGATAGATGGGCTCTGCATGATCGAGGGTCGTATCGACGGCGCGCGTCGCCGATTGCGTTGCATTCACGAGCATATCGGCCTGTTGGTCCAAACGTTCGGTTGATGCGGAGATCTTGGCATCCAGTTCAGACAGGCGATGTGTTGCCTGATCCGCGTCCATCCGCAACGTCGCGGTTTTTTCGGCAATCCGGTCGGCAACGCGGGCCAAATTGCCATCCACATCGGCCGCGACATTTTGCAAGGTCTCGGTTTGACGCGACAAGGCCGTACGCACTTGTTCCATATCTTGAACCGCGCGGGTCGCTTGGGTTCCCAAAACCTCTTTTTGTTGAACAATCTGATCCCCAATGGCCCGCACCTGCCCGCCGATTTGACCGGAGAGGAGCGCCATTTCTTGCGCTTGCGTCCGCAAGATGGTTTGAATTTGTTCCGCCGATTCACGCGCCCGGTCACTCGCCCGGGTCAAATCATCAACGCGACGCACCAAAGTTTGTTCGATCTGTTCGTGACGACGATCGGCTTCTTTCAATGCGGTTTCAATCAAACTAATCGGCGTGTCAATGTTCCGGCCCGCATCCATCAGTTTTTGAGTAAGTCCCGACACAGCCAACCCCAACTCAACACCTTGATCATCATAAAGTTTAATGACCTGACGTGCTTGCTCTTCTGCGTTGCGCGCGGCGTCCATCAATTGCGTCCGGTGGGTTGCCAGTGTCTGCGCAACCGTATCGACGCGCGTCATCTGGGCCGCGCCTGTTTCTTGCAAATCTGAAATCCGAGCGGTTAACGTCTCACCGATTTCGGCCGCTTGAGATCGCGCATCACGCGCCGCGGTCTCAAGGGCATCCACCCCGCGACGGACAGACGCGGCCAGGGTTTCAGACCCTGACAAAGCAACCGAGAGCGATTCAGATAAGCGAAGCGCCAAACTGTCGCCCGTCTGTTCGACCGTACGGGTTTGAGATTCAAGATTATCAAGCGTTGCGCGCAGCAGTTCCACCTGACGACCCACCCGTGTTTCAACATCGGCAAGGCGAAGTTGAACTTCTCGGCTTTGGATATCAAGAGCATCACTGCTGACTTTGATCTTCGCCGCGACATCATCCGCCTGACGGGTGAGGGCATTCGCCCCAGCATCCAACGTATCACGCTGAATTTTTACCATTTCAGAGGATTTCGCGACCGCTTCAAAAATACCCGTCGTCATACCTTCCAGATCCGCGACTTGATCTTGAATAATGCGACCTAAGCGATTGGTCTCATCAACGACTCGTTCGGTTGATGAGGATAATTTCTCACCATGCGTTTCAAATTCATTCGATAAACCCGACAAGCGCCCAGCAACATCATCGATCGATGTACTCAACTTACCAAACGTCGTATCCAGCTGCTCGCCAATTTCTTCGGCCTTGACTTTAGCAACATCCGCCGCCCCCAGAATTTTGTCGGCTCCTTTGGACAACGCCCCACCGATTTCCTCGGCCTTGGACAGGATATGCACGGCCGTGTCATCCCATGCCTTGACCCCATCCCGCGTCCGCGCATCAATCGCGGCTGTTTTTTGTTCGATATCCTGGGTAATGGTCGAAAGCGTATTCACCCGGTCGTGTAAATTTTCGGCAAGTTTGTCAATGTGCACTTCGGCCTTGCGCGAGAGGATCACAAAGTCACGTGTCTCTTGTTGTAACGCCTGACGCGATTTTTGAACGGCCTTAAGCACCGTGCGCGATGAATTCGAGAGTTCCGCCGCCTGTTGGCAAAGTTTTTCAATATCGCGTGAAATACGCTGTTGACGATCTTCAGAAGGGAAAATCAGGGCGTGAAGTTCCGCGCGCATCGCCTCACCATAGCGCTGGGCATCATAGCTGCGGGTAATGTGGGAAAGCGCAAGCCACAAAAGAGCCACAGGGGCCAGAACACCCGCCATCACCCCACCCAGTTCATGGGGTAAAAGTGTAAAAATCCGCGTGCCCATGCCCAGGGACAACCCCACCAGCGCGACCAAAATCCATGCGCAGGACAAGCCGACAGCCGCCATTTGGGCCTGCCCCACCCATGCGGGAATCCGCAAGGTCGAGAGGGCGACAGGTGTTGTTAAAAATCCATCGTCTTGTTGGGGCGTTGCGTCACTCGAAACGTCGCTCTCAGGTGATATTGTCTCCCCCGCTGCGCCGCCTTCTGTCCCCGTTGCCCCGGGCAAATCAAGTGGGTCATCCATTTTATGAAGTGTCATCCCGGCATCCGTCAGTGCCGCCCGCACATTGCCGGCCGCAACGGTGATCATCGCCTCTTCCCGTGCAAGCGCCGTATCGAGTGGTTCTTTCTTTAATGTCGATGTTGTTGGCGTCGCACCAGAAGAAAGCATCTCCGCAACCGGATCCACCGGGCGATTTTCTGGGACGGAAGATGTGTTTGAAACCTGAGACATGCGAAACTTCCCTTTCGTTGGGCGCGAAGGATAAAAGACGGATTTTTGGAAGCACCTGATCAAATCACGTCCACCCCCCGTTTGCCAAGTCGGGCGTCCGAATCATCCACAGGGTTTTGATGGCATTTCGAAAAGGTTACGTTACGCCGCGCGGGTCGACAGTTCCGCAAGCGCCAGGCGGATCATCTGGGAAACACTCATGCCGTCCGGATCTTCCGCGCCACCCTCTGCCTTGACCCGCATGAGGGCGGCAAAGGCTTCGGCCCGGCCATAGCCCAAATTCACAAGCGCAGAAAGCGCATCGGATTCAGGCCCGGCCGACCCGGCCCCCTCCCCACGCGCGGGGGCGGTGCCTGCCCGGCCCTTGGCGGGTGTCGCGGAAATATGCATAAAAGATTCGGGGATCTTGCTTTTCAGTTCCGTGACAATCCGCGTCGCCAGTTTCGGCCCCACGCCATCCGCCCGGGTAAAGATCGTCTGGTCCTGCGCGGCAATCGCCATTCCCATATCTGCAAGCGACACAGCCGATAAAATCGACATCCCCACCCGAGCACCAACGCCTTGCACGGTGGTCAGCAACCGGAACCAGGCCTGTTCCTCGGCCGCCATAAATCCATACAGGTTGATCGCGTCTTCCCGGACCTGTGTTTCAATGAACAGGCGCGCAGGTCCCCCTTGGGACAGGCGGGAAAGCGTCGCGCGCGAGCACGTGACCAGATATCCCACGCCGCTCACGTCTAAAATGACACTATGATCCGTGATCGTATCGACAATACCATTCAAGCGCGCGAACATTGAGAAACCTCCTTGTGATGATCATCCTTGACGTGATGCGCATGGGTAATCGCCACCGCCAGGGCATCCGCCTGATCCGGCGTAAGATCACCAGATTTCGGCAATAAAATACGAATCATCATTTGAATCTGATTTTTATCCGCATGGCCCGCGCCGACAACCGATTTTTTGATCAAATTCGCCGCGTATTCGGCAACATGAACCCCGGCACCAGCGGGCGCGGCCAGAGCAACCCCCCGCGCCTGCCCCAGTTTCAAGGCCGAAGCCGGGTTGGCATTCACAAAGGTCTGTTCCACGGCCGCATATCTTGGTTCATACAGCGCAATGACCCGGGACAGTTCGGCGTAAATATAGGCAAGCCGATCCGCCAAAGGAAGCGCCGTCCCCGCCGAAATACGCCCCGAGGCGACATACGACAACCGGCTTCCCGCCACGTCGATGACGCCCCAACCCGTATGGGTCAACCCCGGATCAATTCCAAGAATTCTCATCGGCAGTATTCTACACGGTTTTTGAAGTAAAAGGTAAGGGCCGAAAGACGCCCTATCCCAAGGTGACAGCGCCGCCTGACCATGATATCTTGAACATCATGTTATCGTTACAAGAAATCGCTGAACAAATTGATACTCTTGCCACTTGTCCGCCGGACAAGACCACGCAAGCCTGGCGTCATTTACGCGATCAAATCGATCATCTATGCGAAAATTTGGGCCGCGCGGGTGTGGCCGAGGCCCAGGCGACTCTGCCAATTCTGGCCGAGATTATTACGCGGTTGGATCAGGTGATTGCCGCGCACGCGCCGCATAATCATCAGGAATAAAAACGGCGATCGGATTACCGAAAGGCCCGGCCGAAGGATGCACACGGGAATATATCCGAAGGCCACTTCCCCATGATCTATGGTTTCCAATTCAATGGGGTCATGACCCCCATAAGGGGCAATTTTTCTAAAATACCTTGTCGTGCCACTTCAACGACCTTTGGTACCGCCCCGCCTTGCCTTCCCTCGGCCGCGTTATATCTTTCGGCATTTTTCCTCTTATCCAATGTCACAAGACCACAGGGTACCCCTAATCTTTGGCCTGGATGGGCCGCATACATCATCCTGGCCCGATCGGCCGCGCCGTTAATACTTACGCGACTGATGCTCGACATCATATCTGGTCTCTTTTTGGTAATGACCGCAGCATCCCACACCAGAACCAAAGGCATCGGTTGACCGATTCCGTTTGGCCGTCCACACACCCGAATATATTCTTGTTTTTCCTTCTGCATGGCCGTCATTGCATTCCTCAACGCGCTCACAACCCCCAATTCGCGGGTGGTTATTTCGACAACCCCATCTGCTGCGATTTTAAAATCCGGCTTCATGCCCTTTTGATCGGCGCCACCTGTTTGACCCAAATTATCTTTTTTAGTTCCTTTCGCGGTCGATGTCGCCGATGTTGCCGGCAAACTTCTCTCCGCTTGATTTAACATGATATCCCACGCGCTGGCGGCGGGTTTATTTGGACTTGAATTATCTCTGGACATTTTTTTTCACCCTCTGGCCTTTTGGCCCGTTGTTTTCTAGTGTAGGGGCGGTTTTATCACCCAGAAATAACTTATGTCAAGGTAAAAATGCCCGAGTCCGGCCTCTACACCATGATCCTTGCCCTGATGTTTGTGCTGGCACTCATGGGGATTTTACTCATTATTCTCAAGCACTTCGGCATTGGCGGAGGGGTCCCGACCGTGTCCAAATCGGCACGGCGGCTTCATATTCTTGAAATTTTGCCTCTGGGGCCCCAGCACCGGGCGGTTTTGATGAAAAAAGACGAAACCGAGCATTTGGTGATCCTGGGGCCACACGGCGCGACCCCACTACGAAAAGAGGAGGGTACAAAAAATGACCCATCTTGATTCATCGTCAGGGGTTAAAAACTGGATCCCCGCCTCCGCGGGGATGACAATAAAAGCGGTGGGGATGACAATGGCTTTTCTTCCCATTTTTCTTGTTCCTCTTCTCTATTCTTTTCCCGCCCTCGCGCAAACCTTCAGTATTGACATGGGCGCGGAAAATGCGGGTGGCGTGTCGGGCCGCGCGATTCAACTGATCGCGCTCATTACGATTTTATCCCTCGCGCCATCGATCCTGATGATGATGACGTCGTTTATTCGGATCGTCGTTGTCTTGTCGTTTTTGCGCACGGCTTTGGGGCTTCAACAAACACCGCCCAACAGCGTGATGATTTCACTCGCGATGTTTCTGACATTTTTTATCATGGCCCCGACGCTCGAAAAGGCTTATACCGACGGCCTGAAACCCTATATGGCGCAAGAAATTGATGAAATGACCGCGTTTGACCGCACGACCGAACCCTTCAAGGGCTTTATGTTGCAACACGCGCGTGCGCAGGATATCGAGCTTTTTCTCTCGGCCGCGCGGATGACCCCGCCCAAAGAGGCAATGGAAACACCGCTTCATGTTTTGATCCCAGCCTTTATGATTTCGGAACTGAAGCGCGCGTTTGAGATCGGATTTATGCTGTTCTTGCCGTTCCTGATCATCGATATGGTCACGGCCAGTATTTTGATGAGCATGGGGATGATGATGTTGCCGCCGGTCGCGATATCACTGCCCTTTAAAATTATCTTTTTTGTGATGGTTGACGGGTGGCATTTGGTAGCAGGATCACTGATCCAAAGCTTTTCCGGGCCGTTAACCGGCGGGTAAGGCCGTAGAGAGTACCTTCAGCATCGGCAAAATGCCCGCAACCATTTTCTCAAGCTGTTCGGTTTTTAAAAGCGGATCGCCTGTTTCAAGACGCAGATACGTCGTTTCAGTATCAAACAAGAACAAGATGCTCACCCCTTTTTGGCGGATAAGCGCATCCAAAACCCGCATACGGTCGGGGGTAAACCAGGGCGTGAGCCGCGCCGCGTCATCGCTTTTTGCCAAAACTTTGCCGATCTCCCACCCGTCATAGTTTAACGTCATCTCATCCTTGGTGTTTAAGTCACGCACGAAGTCCTTGTAATCGCCGCTCCCCACCACGCCCGGCGCCGGCATGGCAATGGGCAAGGTAAACTGAATCACACTTACAAATTTACGACCCCGGACATCGGGCGTGGGACGTTCTTCGGATGATAGGTAAAATTCGTAAGCATCGATTTTCCCGCTGATGACAGCCGCTTGCAGATACCCATTCTGACGGTACGAGAGGCCACGGGGCAGGGCAAAGGCCTTCCAGGCGCGCTTTTGATCCTGAAGTGCGCGGGTCGTCCAAACAAATACCCCCATGATGAAGGTGGACAACAAAACCCACAAGGCAATCCAGAAAAGCGACATGATAATTCCCAAACGATACGCGGCTTTCTCCACAATCAAAGAAAGCGCCCCTATCGTCAAGGGCTCTCATCATCCAGAAGGATAAAGAACCTTCGGGCGTTTTTCCCGGGGAAATCCGATAAAAATCCCTTTACTTTTGCTCCAACAAGCTGATAATGAAAAGGAATGTGCGGTGCGGCCTGATTCGTCTTCTCCCCCCGAAATCGCCATTTTATGTTTTCTCTTCAGGAGTTTCCGACAAATGAATTTGCTCCGTGGTTTTGTGACAACCTCTGCGATCTTGGCTCTCTCGGCCTGTTCTGGCTTTAAAAGCCACAAGGAAATCGACGCGTTAAACGAAGCACGCGCGGTCGGCAGTCCGTTTACACAACAACTGGCCGCGGAATATCGTGATTTCGCAAACGCCGAACAAAACACCATGTTTGATTATCCAGATGCGTTGCATTTCGCACGCAAGGGTCTGGCCGCGGCGGCTGGTGAAGTCGTTTTGCCCGAACCGATCAGTGACTGGAACTTGAACGCGCAAGATATCGATATGCTCTCGACCGCCCGCGCACGCCTCATGTCCGCCTTTGATGCCGGGGCCCGTGAAATTGCCCCCCGTGAATCCGCCATGGCGCAAGGCCGTTTTGATTGCTGGATCGAAGACGAAGAAGAAAATATGGGCCATCAGCCTGATGAACTGACCTGCAAGCGTGGCTTCGAAGAAGTCATGGCCGCGCTTGAAGGTATGGTGAAGGCACCGATTGATGTCGCCCCGGCCCCTGCGCCCGCGCGTGACGATGTGATGACCCCCGTTGAACCCCTCGCCATGGATACCAGCGTTCCCATGGCTGCAAAAGATGCTGTGTATCTGGTCTTCTTTGATTTTGACCGCTCCAACATTCTGCCGGCTGGTGAAAGCGTGGTCGAAGCCGCCATCCAAGAAATGAGCCGCCACAGCGTTGAAACAGTTAATGTTGTGGGTCATGCCGATACGGCGGGGTCAAGATCGTATAACAAGCGTTTATCCTTGAAACGTGCGAACGCCGTCAAGAAAGCTTTGGTTGCGAATGGTGTTGATGCAGGCCTCATCCGCGTAGATCATCGTGGTGAAGACGATTTGATGGTCCCCACCCCGGACGGTGTGCGTGAACCCGCAAACCGCCGCGCTGTGATCACGTTTGAATAAACGACACCTTTATAAATTTACTTTGATCCAAACCCCAGCTCTGCTGGGGTTTTTTCTTTCCCGTTCCCCTGTTTTCTTTTTTCGTTCTCCTTCCTTGCCATCCGAGGCTTAGGCCCAAGATCCACTTCTTTTCGTTCTCTTCTCTCCTGTCATCCCCGCGAAGGCGGGGATCCAGAAGACATTTTGGCTTTTATTCCCCCGTGTTTTTTGTTTGAAAAACACAAGGGAACAGCGCGCGCCGCCCTAGTGGTGGGCGCCCGGTCTTGGGTGGGGGTTATTCCCTTTTTCTAACGGAGGGCTTATTGTGGATTTCAAAAGAAATCCCATTGCCGCCGGTCTTTAAAAAGGGGTTCCCCCTCTGGTGGTCGACTCCATTAAAAAGGAGTATACTATAAATAATCCCGAAATGTCAAGTATTATTTTCAAAAAAGTAATGAAATTTGTATTCCAATCTCATGCGATTGATTAAAACCTACGTTTATGATCAAAAATATGATTTAGAATCAAATAGATAGAATTTTACTTGACATAGGATATATTTCGTTCTATGTCTATTCCTGCACTCAATATAGGAGATTTTTTATGCCGCGATCCGCTCCATGTCCCCCTGGATCTGTTCATGTCTTTGTTCATTACAAAGGCATCAGGGTAATTCAAGAGAAGCACAGTGAGTTCAAAGGGATCCCCTTGTACCGCACCGACAAACCGAATCAACGTCATTTGGTTGCTGTATTTGAATATCACGCCCCGACAGCACGCGGCCTAAGCGAACCGAAACCTCTCACCTTTTTGCACGATGTGCACAGTATTACGCATCGCTTGACGCGTCCTCAGCCAGAGCTTCTGACACAGTTGTTTACCATGGCACAAGCCGATTTACTTTATACCCAAAAGAATTTTCCGGACGTCATAAATGGACAGGTCAATGGATTACCTTGGTATCCGAAACGCCTCGATATTCTTTTTTCTTAAAATCCTCATACCTATAGATGTGGCTTAAACAAAAAAGGCCGGAGATTTCTCTTCGGCCTTCGTTTTTGATGACGCCCCTTTCGGAGCCTATTCTTTTACTTAGTCGTTGATTTGATCGTGGTCAACAGCGCCACCGGGATCAAGCCCAGAAACACGCTTGTTGTATAGGCGAGGTAAACCCCCACAACCGTCAGCACGATCGAGTACATATCACCGGTCAGGTGCTTTTCGTGCAAAATCAGGCTGGAGAGGACCAGAACAAAACCTGTTCCGATCAGGGTAAACACCGTACCACCGGTAAAGATCGAACCGGTTCCATCCACAATGCCAACCACACCAAGCACATGCACGAGCACGGTCGATAGGCCGACAAGCAGAATGGTGGACATCAGGTAAACCCCAAAGCCATCGATCACTGTCTTCATTGTTGAGTCTAACATCTTACCAAACATGACAACCTCCTAAGTTTCTTCGTTTTGGTTTCGCAAACACTTACTGGTCCGAAAGTTCGGTATCCCAGTAAAGAAAGTCTCGCCAACTTTCGTGAAGGAAATTCGGCGGGAACTTTCGTCCTTTTGACTGGAGCGCAAAAATCGTCGGCGCCGCCGGATCGGTTTGGGGAAACATCCCCACCTCCTCGGGCAGCGCATCGCCTTTTTGCACGTTACAGCTATGGCAGGCTGTAACGATATTGCTCCAGCTTGTCCGTCCGCCACGTGACCGGGGGATCACGTGATCAAACGTCAACTCATGTGTACGGAAACGGTCGCCGCAATATTGGCAGGTCCAACCGTCGCGTAAAAAAACATTAAAGCGTGTAAAGGCAGGTGTGCGTCTCTCGGGCACATAATCGCGGAGCACAAGTACAGAGGGCAACCGCATTTCAAGGCTCGGGGATTTCACCGTGCGGTTATATTCCGAGACGACCGTGACCGAGTCACGAAAGATCGCCTTCACCGCATCTTGCCACGACCATACCGAGAGCGGAAAATAGGAGAGTGGGCGGAAATCAGCGTTGAGGACCAGCGCCGGACATTGAGAGAGTGGAATTTGGGCATCAAACATGGGCCACCATTTCCTCTAAGCGTTCAAACGTCACGCTTCTATTTTTAGTGTACCATAAATTTCGGGATTTTCGAGGAGTCTGCGACAATCTTTCCATATTGCAACGCAACGAGTCGTTGATTTGAAACGATTTGCTGCGCCTGCACAATATCACCCTGACGCGCATCAAAACACCCCCACGACATCCGCCCTGGGGGTGTTCAAGAGTGCGTTAAAAAAAGTGATTAGAAGCGGTACGACACCCCGGCACCGACGACCCATGGATCGAGATCCACATCCGCCTGGATCGCGCCGTTATTGAGCGTGGCGTCCACATTCAACCAGATTCTCTTGACGTCCAAGTTGACGCCCCAGTTGTTATTGAGCCAGTAGTCAAAACCGACCTGCGCGGCATAGCCAAGGCCACCGTTCAAGTTGAGGTCCGTAAATCCAGGCGCGGCATCTTCGCCGTAAAACCAGGAATAGTTCAACCCCGCACCCACATAGGGGCTAAATTTTTGGTCTGGGGTGAAGTGATATTGCAACGTGAGCGTGGGCGGCAAAATCATCGCGTCCCCAAGCGGCGTTGTGTTGTTATAGGTCACATCATGCGGCGATGTTGCCAAAATCAGTTCCGCGCTGATATTCGGGGTAAAGTAATGCGTGATATCGAATTCCGGGACGATCGCATTATCGACATCGACTGTGCCGCCGATATTGACCGTTGACTCGACAGAGGGTGACACGTCAATCGCGCGGAGGCGGAATTGCCAATTTTCGGCTGACCAGAAATCTGCACCATTTCCGGCAGCAAAAGCCGGGGCAGACGACGCCAGCAAGGCACCGATGATTGCTGTTTGAACAACTGTTTTCATTTCATTTCTCCTTTATGTATGTGACAAGAAAACAAAAAAGCATAAATCAAAAAAAGTAAAATTCTTTCTTTAAAAAGATCGTTAATCACTTTTCATTTTGGTGCCTCCTTTATCATCATCAATCAGGATACGCAGTCCTGCGCCATCAAGATCGTTATATTGGCCCGTCCGTAAAGCCCATAAAAACGCAAAGAGCCACCCCGCCCCAAGAAGAAGCGCAAGCGGCACAAGGTAAAGAAGAATGCTCATCTGACCCTCCTTAAGCGATAGGAATTGGCAATCACGACCAGGGATGATCCCGACATGGCAAGCGCCGCGATCATGGGCGTCACGTATCCTGCGATGGCAAGCGGGATTGCCAGTGCGTTATAGACAATTGCCAAGATAAAATTCTGTTTGACAAGCCGCGTCGCAAAGACCGCCGTACGATAGGCCGTTGCCACCGCCCCGAGCCTTTCGCCCGTAAACACAATATCCGCGGCGTTTTGTGCGACATGGATCGCGCTTGCCGGTGACATCGAGACGTTGGCGAGGCCCAGGACAGGCGCATCGTTTAACCCATCCCCCACCATCAAGACGCGGTGCCCGGATTCTTTTTCGGCTTTGATCCGTGAGAATTTATCGGCAGGCGATTGCGCGGCGGCCACGTTTTTTGGATCCAGACCCAGTTCATCCACCATTTGCATGACGCGCGCCGCACGGTCACCAGAAAGCATTCCGATACGTAAGTGATGTGATGTTAAATCTTGAATAACATCGCGGGCATCAAGACGCAACGGATCATGGAAAATAAAACGAACAGGGTTTTGCCCAGGGCGGGAAAGCCATGTCTCAGAAGTATTTTGAGCGTCATCAAAGAATTCTTGAACCCCGCACCAACTGGACGCGCCCAACCGGATATCACCCGCCTCTGTTGTCACGCTTAACCCTTTTCCCGGATGTTCCTCGGGGGTCATCGGATCAATCGGTCCGTCATACGCGGCAACAAGCGCTTGGGATATTGGATGACGGCTCTGCACAGCGATGGATGCCGCCAAACGTAAATCGTCCGGCGTATATCCCGTATCTTTGATAAGGGCCGGATGCCCCGCGGTTAACGTGCCCGTTTTATCAAACATCACGGTATCAATCTGAGCCAGGCGTTCGAGCGCGTCACCCGCCTTGACCAAGATCCCTCGACGCATGAGTTGCCCTGTGGCCAACACCTGAACCACCGGCACAGCCAGGCCCAGGGCACAGGGGCATGTAATAATTAAAACCGTTGCCGCAATCATCAAGGCATCGGGCCAGGGCATATGGCCGATCATCGTCCATCCGATGAAAGCGGCGAGCGCAAGCACATGCACGACAGGCGTATAAAGACGCGCGGCGCGGTCGGCCAAACGCACATACCGCGCCTGTCCTTGTTCGGCGAGTTCCATCAGATGAATAATATCCGCCAAAAATGACCCCGTTGCAGGTTTTTCGGCGCGCAAAATCAAGGGCGCATCCAGATTAAGCGTCCCCGACATCACCGACGACCCCGGCATCACGACCACCGGGTCGGATTCACCTGTCGCAACCGACATATCGATCTGGCTTTTGCCTTCTGTGACAATGCCGTCTGCCGGGATGCGTTCGCCCATCGCCACCTGAACCATCATGCCCGGAACGATATTCTCAATCGCGATGCTGCGGACCGTCCCGGATTCAAGAATCTGCGCCGTCCCCTTCATCATATTCATGAGATCCGACGCCGCACCGCGCGCCCGCGCGCGCACTCGCGCATCGAGATAACGCCCAATCAGCAAAAAGAACATCAGCATCACGGCCGAATCGAAATAGGCGTGATTACCATGACGGAAAAGTTCAAACAGACTGATCCCACACGTTAAAATCAACCCCACCGAAATCGGGACATCCATATTCGTTTGCACGTGCGACAGCGCACGGTAGGCCGAGATAAAAAATGGCCGCCCAGCGACAATCACTGCTGGCAAGGCGATCAAAGCCGAAATTAGATGCAGAAAATCCCGCATCGCAACGCCCATGGTTTGGGTATCGGTGATCCAGAGGGCAAAGGAGACGAGCATAATATTGCCCGATGCGAACCCGGCAACTCCCAGGGCGAAAAGAAGTTTTTGTTCGTTCTCGACCGCCGCATCGGGTTTTCCGTCTTGCGCCGCATGGACCGTGTAGCCCATTTTTTGGATCGCAGCAATCCATGCGGACACCAGATCCGCTGCGCCATGCCATTCTAAATTCAATCGACGTGTTGAAAAGTTGAGGCGCGCCGCATGCACATGGGGATCACGTTTTAAGGTCGATTCAATCCGCGAGATACAGCCCGAACAATGTACGCCGTCCACCATCAGGACAAGTCGATTTAATCCATGATCGGTCTTTTGGATAAAGGGTTGCCAGCGATCGGATACAGCAGATATCGTCATTTTTGAAGGATATCCCGTGTCATATAAAATTCGCCTTTGGGCGTGTCGGCCACAATTTGAATCCGCCAGGGCCCAGGTGCTACGGAGGGCACTTTTGCCAGATATACTCCCTTTTCCTCATGTAGTTGCACATGAATATCCGGGTCATCGGCAAGGGGGCGCGAGAACGTCGCGTTTAACATGCATCCCGACACAATACGGCCCTGGAGATCGCGTAAATCAACAGAAAGGCGGTCTTCCTCCCACGTGATTTCTCCTTGATACCCCATGTTTTTTTGGTCTTTTTGCCATTCAAATACTTTGTTATAGGCAAGGCCCTTTTCATACGCCTGTTCGGTCACGACACCCGGATTTGTACGGAGCGCAACAGTGACAAAAACAGCGTCTACCGTTATAAATGTTGCAAAAAAGGAAAACACAATCCACAAGACACGGCGCCCGGTCCGACGATCGTCCGATATCATTTCTTTGATAGGTGCGCGGGATTCCATCTTATCGCTGGCCCCCGTGTACAAATTGACTTTCCGCTGAAATTTTATTTTTGTCTTCCATGTTGTTAAACACAAACCGGATCGTCGATTGATTGTGATCTGCTGGCCGCGCCTTCACAAACAGATGTAGTTTTGTGACCGCATCCGGGGCAACCGTAATCCCCTCTGTCGCAGCGGTACTATCCGCATATTGAATCTCGGCGTCCTCGATGCCCTCAACCGTCACGCGGAAGCGCTGTGCGTCGTGTGTCTTATTCAGGAGATGGAGTTCATAGCCATTGCGCACCCGCCCGTCCGAGAGTTGAACAAAAAGCGGGTTCCGGTCTTGAAGAACGTGAAGTTCAAACGGCGCGCGCGTGACGAGTTGGTACAACACTACCCCGGCAACAAGGATTAAAAGGGTCGCATAATAAAATGTCCGGGGACGGAAAAACCGCGCTTGCAAATGCGCCTGGGTCCCTTTCATGTCCATATTTCGTTCGGAATCATAACGGATCAAACCTTTGGGTTTCGAGACCTTGTCCATGATGTCATTACAGGCATCGACGCACAGGCCGCAGGCAATACAGTCAATTTGAAGCCCGTTCCGAATATCAATCCCCATCGGGCACACCTGAACACAGGCGGAGCAATCGATACAGTCGCCAAAGCGCCGATCGTCGCCCCCTTTGGCTTTCCCGCGCGGTTCTCCACGGGCAGGGTCATAGGCAATGATCAACGTATCGGCATCAAACATCGCGGATTGAAACCGCGAATAAGGGCACATATAAATGCAGACCTGTTCACGTGCAAACCCCGCCATCAGATATGTGCTAAACGTTAATCCCCCCACAAACATCAAGACCATGGGTGATACATTCCCGGTCAATATTTGATGCCACAATGTGGGCGCGTCATTAAAATAAAAGACAAACGCGCCACCGGTGACGAGCGCAATCAACAACCAGATGAAATGAGTCGTCAGTTTTTTCCAAATTTTTTCGGCTGTCCAGGGCCCGTCATCCAATCTTTTGCGCGCGCCGCGATCGCCTTGAATCAAATATTCGACATGCACGAATAAATCGGTCCAGACGGTTTGAGGGCAAAAATACCCGCACCACACACGGCCAAATAAACTGGTGACAAAAAACAATGAAATCGCGGCAAACACCAGAATCGCTGTCAGGTAATAGACTTCTTGGGGCCATATCTCGATAAAAAACCAATAGGCACGCGCATGATTTAGATCAATAAGAATCGCCTGATCCGGTGCGTGGTCGCCACGATCCCACCGCAGAAGCGGTGCCAAATAATAAATCGCAAGCGTCACCGCCATCACCATCCATTTGAGACGGCGATAACGACCCGTTACGGAACGGGAATAAATCTTGCGACGTTTCGCGAAATAATTCCCGCTCTCCAGTGCATCAAGGGGTTGCGGCGGATGGGTCATCAGAGACTGTACCCTCCGGTTGCGCCGATGGTTCAGACGGGGCGGATGTTGGCGACAGAGTCGATGCCGTTGCATGACCCACCGCATTTTCACCGCCGCCCAAACTATGCACATAAAGCGCGAGTTGACGAATAGTTTGCGGGTCCAGACGCCCTTCCCAATACGGCATCACGCCATGACGGGGATTTGTGACCTGGGCATAAACGGCGTCATATCCTGATCCATAAAGCCAAATGGCATCAACCAAATTCGGTGCCCCGAAATCACGCACACCCTTCCCATCTTCACCATGACAGGACGCGCAATTTTGTTGAAACACCGCCGCACCTTCCTGATAGGTTGGCGAATCTAGATCAAGCCCAGCATCTTGACTTGGATTCAGTGACAAAACATAGCGGGAAACACTGGCAATCTCTTCTTTCTTCAGCATTTCTCCTTGGCCGAAGGCGGGCATTTGCGAGATCCGCGCCTCATCATGGCCGGAACGAATACCATAGCGGATGGTCTGATAAATATCGTCCACCGTACCGCCCCAGAGCCAATCATCATCGTTTAAATTCGGATATCCAGGACCCCCGGCCGCCCCGCTGCCGTGACAGGTCGCGCAATTATCCTTGAACGCGGCTGCGCCGCCGGCCCGCGCAAACGCATAAAGCGCGGGGTCGTTTTGAATTTGATCAAAACTGGTCGAAGTAAATTTTTCAAGCCAGACCGATTGACGCGCCGTAATTTGATCTTGGCTCGCTTTTAAAGCCTTATATTGGTTTTGCCCCAACATGCCTTGTGTCGCGCCAGATAATGTTGGCCACGCCGGATACAGGATCCAGTACACAACTGACCAAATGACGGTCGCATAAAACACCCAGAGCCACCAACGCGGTGCCGGATTGTTCAGTTCCTTAAGGCCATCCCATTCATGACCGGTCGTCTCAACACCACTTAAGTGATCAATTTCTTTGTTTTGTTTGTCGTCCATCATTTTTCATCCCGCACAAATGGAATATCCGCATATTTTTGATAGGTCGCCCGCGATCCCGGCCGATATACCCAGATTGCTGTCGCCACGAAAAAGAAGAAAAAGAATAAAAGACCAATCATCGGCGCATGGTCGAGAATAAAGGTGATCATCGCGTCCCCTTTTCTGTTTGTTCAATTTGGACTGGCGCGCCGTCAACAAAAGGCACCATCGTTCCCAAAACTTGAAGATACGCAATCAACGCGTCCATTTCAGACACCATAGACGCATTTCCATCAAAATCGCGGGCGTTCACCTTGGCCCCATAGCGTGACTGAAGTCCCGCCAGACCATCCGATTCATTATGTGCCTGGGCGATTGCATCGGCCTCGGCTTGCGCCACCATCTCATCCGTATAGGGGACCCCAACGGCACGCAAGGTCTTTAAATGGCGGTCTAGATTATCAATCTTGGCCCCACGGGTGGCAAGGAACCCATAGGACGGCATAATGGATTCACGTACGACATCACGCGGTTCGTGCAAATGCGCACGGTGCCATTCATCCGAATATTTACCGCCCACGCGCGCAAGGTCAGGCCCTGTACGTTTCGACCCCCACTGGAACGGGTGATCATACATGCTTTCTGCCGCAAGCGAATAATGCCCATACCGCGCAACCTCGTCACGTAACGGACGAATTTGTTGCGAATGGCAAACATAGCAGCCTTCGCGGATATAAATGTTATACCCCGCCAGTTCAAGCGGTGTATACGGCCGCATTCCCTGAACCGGTTCAATCACGGTTTCTTTGCGGAAGAGCGGCACGATTTCGATCAATCCGCCGACCAGCACAGCCAAAACCATGCAGATCAGAAATAAAATGGAATGGCGTTCCAGTTTTTTATGACGTTCAAGAATTCTCATGCCATTGCTCCAACAGATTTTGTCACAGAAGACGCACCGGCACCGCGGATCGTCATCCAGAAGTTATACACCATGATCAAGGCCCCCGTGAGGAACAACGCGCCACCCAGGGCCCGCATCAAATAAAACGGATGCATCGCCATCACGCTTTCAACAAAGGAGTATTGCAAAAAGCCCATATCGTCATAGGCACGCCACATCAGGCCCTGCATGATGCCCGACACCCACATCGCGGCGATATACAAAACGATCCCAATCGTTGCAATCCAGAAATGCAGATCAACGAGTTTCGTGGAATAAAGCGCCGGACGGTTCCACAGCCGCGGCACCAGATAATAAAGCGCCCCAAAGGTGATAAATCCATTCCACCCGAGCGCACCTGAATGCACGTGGCCAATGGTCCAGTCGGTATAGTGCGACAACGAATTCACCGCGCGAATGGACATCAGTGGCCCCTCAAACGTGCTCATCCCGTAAAAGGCGAGCGCCGTAATCATGAATTTCAGGACCGGATCATGGCGCAGTTTATGCCAGGCACCCGACAGCGTCATCATCCCGTTAATCATCCCGCCCCAGGACGGCATCCACAGCATGACCGAAAACGTCATGCCCAATGTCTGGGCCCAATCGGGCAGCGCCGTATAATGCAAATGGTGCGGCCCCGCCCAAATATAAATAAAAATCAGTGACCAAAAATGGAGGATCGAAAGCCGATAGGAATAAACCGGGCGGTCCGCTTGTTTCGGGACAAAATAATACATCATCCCCAAGAAGCCCGCGGTCAAAAAGAATCCGACCGCGTTATGCCCGTACCACCACTGAATCATCGCACCTTGGACGCCAGATTGAATCGGATAGCTTTTTGCCCCCATCCAATCGACCGGCAACTGAATGTTATTGCCTAAATGCAGGACCGCAACCGTCACAATAAACGACAGATAAAACCAGTTTGCCACATAGATATGGGGCTCTTTCCGCTTGATAATCGTCATAAGGAACACAAGCAAATACGCAACCCAAACAACAGTCAGCCACAAATCAACATACCATTCGGGTTCGGCATATTCTTTTCCCTGCGTCACACCCAGAACATAACCCAACGCCGCAAGAACAATGACTAATTGATATCCCCAAAAGGTAAAAAGAGCGAGCGTGTCATTCCACAGACGGGTCTGACAGGTACGCTGGACGATGTAATAACTGGTCGCAAAAAGCGCATTTCCACCAAAGGCAAAAATCACCGCCGAGGTATGCACGGGTCGCAACCGCCCAAACGACAGCAAGGGTTCGATGTTAAGCCCCGGAAACGCCATCTGAAGCGCGATAAACAGACCAGCCGCAAACCCCACAACCCCCCAGAAAATCGTGGCGAGGGTGAATAACCGTACGACATCATCGTTAAACACGGGCCGGTCCGAAGAAAGGGAAGAAGAAATCGATGACATGAGAAAATTCCAACACGTTAAAAACAAGATCACGCCGCAACCACGCCCGCGCGGCGATGACCACAAATGTATGGACAATCCATGAAAAAGGGACAAGGGCCGCGCGATTTTTATGATGCCGACTGGTGCATCTGACGCGTTCATTAAAATCTCCTTTTGTTCAATAATCAAGGGGCTTTATCACATTTTTAAAGAGACCATTTTGATCCGATATACATCTTCCTTTTCTGCCCCCTTTTCGGCACGCCCTGAACAGGTTAAAATCCATTATGTTTACATCGCCCCGTCCCAATTTTACCGTCAGCAACCGCACGCTTGTCGCTGTCCGCTGGGCCGCTGTTTTTGGTCAACTTTTGGCTGTTGCCCTTGCGACCTTTGCCCTGTCATTACGTCTTCCTCTCCAAGAGGTTGCCGCCTGTGTTGCGCTTCTCATCGCGATCAATCTTTTCGCCCTGGTCACTCATGGACGCCGCCGCCTGGGCGAGAATGCGGCCACGGTTTATTTGGCGCTCGATATCATCCAATACGGGCTTTTACTTTATTTTACCGGCGGGTTTGAAAATCCCTTTGCCATGCTGATGATTGCTCAAGTCGCGGTCGCGGCGGCCGTCCTTAATCTGGGGCGCATGATTTTGCTCTCTTTTCTCTCGATCCTCATGGCCACACTTTTATCCATCTGGAACGTTCCGCTTGTTTGGCCCGGTGGCGAGGTGGTGATTACCCCCACCTATCTGCTCGGGGAACAAATCGCCCTCATTTTTGCGGTTGCGTTTATCGCAAGTTACGTCTGGCGAATCTCCTATGAATACCGGGATATTCAAAGCGCGCTTTATGATTCCCAGCTTTCGCTGTCGCGGCAACGGCAACTGGCGGCACTGGGGGCCCAGGCTGCCGCCGCCGCGCATGAACTGGGGAGTCCGTTAAGCACGATTGCGATTATCGCCAAGGATCTGCACCGCGACTATGCGAATGATCCGGAACTCAAAGATGACATCGCGTTACTCGTTCAACAAAGCCAGCGGTGTAGCGAGATTTTAAAAGATTTCTCGGCGAAACCCGAACGCGACGAAGACCCCTTGGTCACAAGCCAAAGCGTGCGGGATCTCTGTCAATCTCTGGCGGATGATTACCAACACGAACGCCCGGACATCGCGATTGATATCGTCGATCACCCGGATCTTTTGGATGTCATGATTTCGCCCTCGCCCGAAGTCACGCGGTCGCTTGGAAATCTCGTTCAAAATGCGATCCAACATGCGACATCAAAAGTTGAAATGACGGCACTTCCCTACGGCAACAAAATTCGCATGATTATTCATGATGACGGCACAGGCTTTGCCCCCGATATTCTGGCCCGTATTGGCGAGCCGTATTTGACAACCAAATCGCGTGGCGATCAGAATATGGGCCTCGGCCTCTTCATTGCGCAAACCCTGATCGAAAGCCAAGGGGGGCAAGTGCGTTTCCGTAACCACCCCCGCGGCGGCGCCGAAGTGATGGTGACGTTACCCAAGGAGAGGAAAGGGTAAAAAATGGAGATCCGCACCTACGCCGCTCTTGATGATTTTCAATCCGCAACCGCGCCGCTCTTGACCCGGGCGCCGCAAGCCCAAACCGAACACCAAAATGTGCTGATCTTGCGCATTCTGCAGGGCATCGCTGATGGAAATTACGGCGATTATCACCTGTTCACCGTTCAAGACGACGAGACAATTTTACTGGCGGCGGCCATGACACCACCGCATAATCTGGCCCTGTCGCAAGGAAACGAGTCCGCGCTCCCCTTTATTATAAATTATGTAAAACAAAAAGACATCCCATTCCCCGGCATCAATGGCCCCGCGGCCCTTACATCGGCGTTTGCGACGATATGGAACGCGACTGAAGAGAAAAAATTATCCCCCGCAATAGGGCTTCCTTTTTACGTAATCCCTCACGTCATGCCGCCCAACCCCGCGCCGGGTCAGGCGCGTTTGGCGACATCCGCGGATCTTGACCTTTTAACGGCCTGGCTTGTCGATTTTTCGGTCGAGGCCGGCATGATGCCGCATGAATGCGTGCCCCAACGGGACAAGGTCAAACGCAAAATCCAACATCAGCAAACCTGGATCTGGGAAGACCCAAACGGCACCCCGGTTTGTTTTGCCGGGCATGGGCCCGCAACGGCGAATGGTATGACCATCGGCCCGGTTTATACTCCGCCCGCACACCGGGGCCAGGGATATGCCTCGAACCTTGTCGCCGCGTTGTCACAATCGATTCTCACCCGCGGCACATGGTGCGGCCTTTTTGCAGATGCAAAAAATCCTGTTTCGAATAAGATCTATCAACAAATCGGCTATATCCCCGTTTTTGAATACCAGGAATACCGATTTTAAAAGGAGAAACGATCTGAAGAGAAAAACTTTAATCGTCAATAACTAAACGAGACTTGAGGGTTTCCCGGCAGTTTGAACATAACCCAATGACTTGAATCCATTAAAGTTTTATCTACACTTGAGGGGACAACACCCTCTCCTCTCAAAGATAACTGATCCCAACCCTGATCATAAGCATCCGTAATCGCAGAAATAAAAATAGTCGCACCTCTTTCCCATTCCTTTAATAGCACCTTTTGTACATGTGCGTTCTGCTCTTTTACGGCATAAGGGGTATATAAACGTGACATAAAAAGAATATCCGCCATCCCAATATACTCCCTACTTTTTGGACTCTGATAATTCTCCGAATGGATTGTAATGCGGCCCCCCACACCATTTATCTCTGCGTTTAACTCAATAAGCTCTCCGCCACAAGGATCGATTGTTACAATTTCTGCCGCACCTGCTTGCGCCGCAGAAATTGCAACGACCCCAGAACCCGCCCCAATCTCTACAACGCGTTTTCCAAGAACTTCCGATGGGTTTGATAGAATAAATTGAGCCATCGCCAATGCGCAAGGGCTCGGATCGGATGCAAAATCAAATTGATTTCTTAACCTTCGCGCCAAATTTGTGCTCAATGCGTCGGCTGGCATCTCAAAATTTCTGGCATAATAAGAAATTCCAGAACCAGAAAAATCATCTTTTGTTCTGACCAAATAACCGCTTGCGACTAATTGTCGTGCATCCTCTCGAAACGCTAGATTAGCTTGTATCATGGACCTTCCCAATTTATATTTAAGTGATACGAGAGAGTATCTACTAAAAAATATACTATGTCAATAAATTAAGAGTCCGCCATGTCCAACGGAAAACTTCTGATCGTCGATGATGATATCGTCTTGGCCCAACGCCTTGGAAAAGCGATGGAAAAACGTAATTTCGAGGTTCAGGTTGCCCATACCGTTGAGACCGGGATGGATATTGCGCATCGATTTCGGCCTGATTTTGCGCTGCTTGACCTGCGTCTCGCCGATGGATCGGGCTTGGATCTGGTCGCTGATATCAAGCGCACCGTGCCCGATTGCCGGATTGTGATAATGACCGCCTATGGCAATATTGCAACCGCTGTGTCGGCCATCAAACAGGGCGCCGTCGATTATTTACCCAAACCAGCAGACGCCGATGCGATCGAAGCCACGCTTCTGGCACGCGCCACGGGAACTTCCCATCTGCCCCCGCCGCCCGCGAACCCGATGCCGGCTGACCGGATTAAATGGGAACATATTCAACGCATCTATGAACAATGCGGGCGGAATGTCTCGGAAACGGCCCGGCGGTTACAAATGCACCGCCGCACCCTTCAACGCATTCTCGCCAAATACGCGCCCAAAGAAAGCGGGCAAGACGAAGAATAAAGATCTCCCCGCCCCCCATTGCTATCCGGGATGGGGGCGATTATGGTACAGGTCATGAGCCTGAACCCCCAATTTATGGATGAAATCCGGTCGCGCCTGACTCTGTCGGATGTCATTGGCGCACGCCTGAAACTGACCCGCGCGGGACGCGAATTCAAGGCGTGTTGTCCGTTTCACAAAGAAAAATCACCCAGTTTCTACGTGAACGATGACAAGCAATTTTTTCATTGTTTTGGATGCGGCGCACATGGCGATGTTATTGGGTTTGTGATGCGGTACGATAATTTATCCTTCCCCGACGCCGTTGAAAAACTGGCGGCCAGCGCCGGGATGAAAATGCCAGAAACAAGTGCGGATGACGTGCGTCAGGCCCAAGCGCAAAAGAATTTTTATGCCGTCATGGAGAGTGCGGCCGCGTGGTTTGAATCACAACTGAACCTGCCGAAAAACAGTGCGGTCCACGCCTATCTGACCGGACGTGGCCTCTCCCCGACCACGATACAAAATTTCCGTCTGGGATATGCCCCTTCGGATGATCTCGCCCTTTATCGTCATCTAAAATCGGCCGGGTTCGATGACGCCGTGATGCGCGACATGGGCCTCATCAAAACCCGGGAAAAAGATGGCCGCGCTTATGGGTTTTTCCGCGAGCGCGTGATGTTCCCGGTGTGCGACCGATCCGGCCGCGTGATTGCCTTTGGCGGGCGGATTTTGCCCGATTCCTTGCGCGCGGACAGTGCGGGAGCGCGCGATTTCAAACCACCCAAATATCTGAACTCGCCGGAAACGCCCCTGTTCCAGAAGGGCCGGCATCTTTATGCCCAGGCCCAAGCCCGCAGCGCAATTGGGCAAGGCCAAGACGCCATTGTCGTCGAAGGCTATATGGATGTGATTGCCTGCCACCAGGCAGGGGTAACGGGGGCGGTTGCGCCGTTGGGCACATCGCTCACCGATGATCAAATGATCTTGCTGTGGAAGATGATCCCAAGGCCCGAAAAAACCATTACTCTCTGCTTTGATGGCGATGCGGCGGGCCAGGCGGCGGCATCACGCGCCGCGCTCCACCTTCTTCCCCTTCTCGCCCCCGACCATTCCGCCCGCATCGCGTTTTTACCCGATGGCGAGGATCCGGATACCTTGATCGCCGCGCGCGGTGTGGCCGTGTTTCGCGATATTTTATCCCAGGGCCAGGGCCTTGCCGATTATTTGTGGGCCCAGGCGTCGGGGCGTCGTTCTCTTGTCAATCCCGAAGATCGCGCAGGTCTGGACGCCGAGCTTCACCGTTTGACCGACAATATAAAAGACCTCAAAATCCGCCACCATTACCAACAATTCTTTCGGGATAAATTAAACACCGCTTTCCGCCCGGTGTTTCGTGGATTCCAAAAGGGGAAGCCCGCAAACCTGCCCCCTTTGACCGAAAACAGGTTAAAACGGCCGAAACCCGCCGCCGCGCGCACGGTTGACGTGTTACTCGCAACCTTGCTGCACCACCCCGGAATTTTTGACGCGGTGGATGAAAAACTGGGCCATGTGCATATTACGGATCCCGGCGATGACGCGCTCCGCCAGGCCATGATGGACCTTTTATCCACCCAGTCTTTTGAAAATGGGCCCGAATTTTGCGCTGCGCTCATTGCCCGCGATTCTGGTTTTTCCGACCGGATCGCCCGGTTGCAAGATGCCCGCGTCATGATCCATGCCGGGTTCGCGCGGGCGGATGCCGATGCGGCAGATGTCGCGGCGGGGTGGCTTCAGGCCTATGAGTCCTATCTCAAATCCACCCGCCAGGTGGGCTAGGGTTCCGTTGTCATCCCAGCGCAAGCTGGGATCCAGTCTTTAAAAAGTTATACACATCTCTTGCCCCAACCTGTTCACAAGGTGTTGGCCCCACGGATCGTTTATGCCAGAATTTTTGACATGTGATTCGACGTTGCGCACTGCAAAGGCTTGATGTTTAAAAAATCGTCAAGAAAACTTGCAATTTACAGCGCAACTATGATCAACTGGAAGGATCAGACAGGGTGTTCACCCAAAACGTCGTTTGATTCTTCCGCTCTTAACGCTTTACCCGCGCCGTTCGGCATCACGCCACGGCCATTGAACAAGACCTATTTTAATAATCTGGAGTCGCCCCGATGATCAACCTGCGCATTCAAAACCAAGATGTGAAACAGCCGGCACTTGCCCCGCGCATCACTGTTGTGGGCGTTGGCGGCGCCGGGGGGAATGCCGTTGGGAATATGATTTCATCGGGCCTTGAAGGCGTCGAGTTCCTGGTTTGTAACACCGATGCCCAGGCCCTCGCTGGATCGAACGCCCCGAAAAAAATTCAACTGGGCAAGGATGTGACGGGCGGTTTGGGTGCTGGCGCGAAACCCGATGTGGGCCGCGCGGCTGCCGAAGAATCCATCAATGACATCATGGATTACGTTGACGGATCGAATATGGTCTTTATCACCTCCGGCATGGGCGGGGGCACCGGGACCGGCGTCTCGCCTGTGCTCGCCAAGGCGTGTAAAGAGGCCGGAATCCTGACCGTTGGTGTTGTCACCAAACCCTTCCATTTCGAGGGCACAACCCGTATGAAGGCCGCCGAAGACGGCATTCGTGAGATGCAGCAATATGTCGACGCGCTCATCGTCATTCCGAATCAAAACCTGTTCCGTATTGCCACCGATAAAACCACCTTTGGCGATGCCTTTAAAATGGCCGACAGCGTGCTGCAATCGGCGGTGCGCGGCGTGACCGATTTGATCGTGCGTCCCGGCGATGTGAATTTGGATTTCAACGACCTCAAGACAACGATGACCCAAATGGGCAAGGCCATGATGGGTACGGGCGAAGCCACGGGGGATCGTCGCGCCGTGATGGCCGCCGAGGCCGCAATTAACAACCCGCTTCTCGACGACGTGACCATGAAAGGGGCAAAGGGCCTGATCATCAACATCACCGGCGGCCGCGATGTCACCCTGTTCGAAATCGACGAAGCCTGTAACCGCATCAAGGAAGAAGTCGACCCCGAAGCCAATATTATTTTCGGAACATCATTCGACGGCGATTTAAACGGCGTGATGCGCGTGACGGTGATTGCAACGGGGATTGAAACCGAAGCAGAACGTAAATCACGCGAAGACACCCAAAAGGGAAAGCGTGGCGGGGGGGATACCCGTGGTTTTTCGATGGCCCAGCCGCGGGCCACCCAACCCCAAAGCTATGCGACCACAGCAGCCTTTGAACCCGTGCGCGAACAACGCGCGGCCGCCCCTGTCGCCACAACGACCGCGCCCGCACAACAAGCTGCTTCTGAATCCTATGTCCAAGGCCAGGCTTTTATTCCGCCCGTTCCTGTGGATCCGGATTTAACCGCGTCTGCTCAAAACGATACGGTTTCCTATAGCCGCATCGTGACAGGTGTCGCGCAACCCAAACAAGTATCGGATGAGGTGTATGCGTCAGCCGCCGCCGCATCGGAACCTGCCTATGCACCAGAACCCGAACCGGAAATGGTGGCGGCACCAACCCCAGCGCCTGTCATGGTGGCCCCGGCCTCCGCGCCAGCCCCGGCTCCGGCCCCCGTTGATTTGGTCATCCCGGCGAGCATCGTGCCGACACATACATCGCACCGTGCCCCCGCCGCATCTGGAACAGAACCCGCCTTAAGCCTGTTCCAACGCATTACCAACCGCGTCCGTGCCACAGTCGAAAGCGCGTTTGAAGATCAAAGCCAACCCTATGATCCGTATGACGCCCCCCTTGCCCGGGAACCCCGGCGCGGTGGTGCGGCAACGGCCCCGGCGGTGACATCCCAACCCCTTCCGGCGGCGTCGCGTGATCCCGTGGATGTCGCACGGGTCGCCAAGGCCGCGCCATCTTCCCAAGCCGAACTTGACCTTGAAATCCCGGCCTTTCTGCGCCGCCAGGCGTCCTAGAACCTGTTCATGACCAAAAAGAAACCGTGGCCGATGCTTCATCGGCCACGAAATATTTTATAGAGACAATGCTACTTGGATTTAAAGCCCCGCGATTCGACTTATTTCCGCCCACCCGCCGCGGCTTTTGGTTTTTCAACCTTCATCAAGATCGAGAGAATATTCGAGAGCGTGGGTTTAAGTTCCGCCCGCGGTACGACCACATCGACCATGCCGTGTTCTTGAAGGTATTCGGCAGTCTGGAAGCCTTCGGGGAGTTGTTCACGGATCGTTTCTTCAATCACGCGGCGGCCCGCAAAGCCAATCATAGCACCCGGTTCCGCCAAATGAATGTCGCCCACCATCGCAAAAGAGGCCGACACCCCACCCGTTGTCGGATCGGTCAGTAAAACCACATAGGGCAGTTTCGCATCCTTCACCAGTTGCGTCGCAATGATCGTGCGCGGCATCTGCATAAGTGAAATCGCGCCTTCTTGCATGCGCGCACCGCCAGATGAAGGAATCACCAAAAGGGCCGCGCGCGCCGCCACCGCTGTTTCAGCCGCGGTCACAATGCCTTCGCCCACGGCTGCGCCCATCGATCCGCCCATAAAATCGAAATCAAAGGCCGCAATCACCAAAGGCAAGCGGTCAATCGTGCCGCGGGCAACGATAATGGCGTCCGAACGCCCGGTCTTTCCCTGAGCGTCTTTCAACCGGTCGATATAGCGTTTTTTGTCCTTGAAGCGTAAGGGATCGAGAGCGACTTTGGGCGTCGGCACCTCGGTATACCGGCCGTCATCAAAGATCAGCGCCAGACGATCCCGCAAATCGAGCTTCAGGTGATGCCCGCAATGGTAACACACCTGAAGCTTATCTTTGAGTTCCCGTTGGAACAACATGCCGTCGCAAGACGGGCATTTCGTCCATAAATCATCGGGGATATCCTTTTGCGTGGTCACCAGCGACCGGATCTTGGGGCGAATATAGTTGGACAACCAGTTCATATTATGTCTTTCTATAGAAGTTTCCTGCCCGCATTAAGTCACGGGAAGCGCCCCTTGGTCAAGGTCTGGGTATCGAGAAACAATCTCATCATTTTATACGTTGTCATCCCCGAGGCGCACCGCAGGCGCTGGCACATCGGGGATCCAGCAAGGACAGCAGCGAAGCTGCTGTCCTTGTTTTTGACTGGATTCCCGCCTGCGCGGGAATGACAAAGTTTGTTCCTCTTATCCCCCTTCGCCGTAAAGGCGGGAAAAGCCTTCTGTCACGCGGGCCATGATTTTAGGATCGCGGTCATGCCAATAGGCCGGGTCGGCCATCATCTTTCGTAAATTCGAAAGATTCACCGGATCGACCGCACGGGTTCCCCCCAAGGGCGTCTGAACCGCCGCCGCACCGCCCAATCGCGCCTGCATCATGTCGTGCAGGATCAGAATTCCATCATAACTCCGCGCCAGATGAGAGAGCATATCTTGGGGCAGATGCGCGCGACCAAAGGCCAAGAGTTGCCGGGCTACCACGCGCCATTTTTCCGGCCCGCCAAAATGCGTAACGATCCGGGCAATTTCTTGTTCGGCCTGAAGATCGGCAACGATATCGAGGACGGTCGGGACCAGTTTTTCAGCCGCAAGATCATACACCGCCTGGGCCTGATCTTGGGTAAACCCAAGGGCATGAAGACGCGCGTTCACATCCGGATCGTTTTGGATATAGCCATGGGAACATGCGATTTGGTAATCACACGGGTTTTGGGGCCGACCCCAGGAGGCCAGCAAATTCGCGCGCTGCACCTCGGGGTCTTCTTGTTCCTGCACGTCGTCTTGAGTCATCCGCCGTTCCAGCGCGCGGTAGGATTTAATGAGGGCGTCAAGTCGGATGGTCCCTGTCGCCTCATCCCAGAATTTATCGGGGAGTTGCGGTGGCTTGACCGCCGTGGAGGCGTCCAGCACAGGTGTATCCAGCGGTTGAGAATCAGTCATGGTTTTTTCCTTCCGTTGTTGAGGGGATAAGTTCTGAAGCAAGGGATTGCGGGGCAAGTAAATCATCGGGTACGCCCAGCGTATCCGCGATATGGCGCGTGAAGGCCGGAACGTTCAGGCCTTGCCGTGCCTCGGCCCCGAGCGCCGCGACCACATCGATAAAGCCCATGAGGCCGCGTAAAGACCGTTCGCTTTGCACGCGGGCAAGAGGGGAACGGTGCATCAGTTGCACGACGCGCCCATCCAAAGGAAGATCCGCAATCTCGCCCCGGTCTTTGAGAAGCGTATAGAGACGCGTCACGAGCGGTGTTAAAAGTTCGGATTGCAATCGTCCATAGATCGCGCCCAGAATAAGACTGGCCTCGTCATCGCGCGCGCGCACTTCGGTTGCGGTTAAACGAAGACCAGGATCGAGCGCAGGGAAACGATCGGCCAAAAGCGCATGGCGAATCCGCGTGCGTAAATCATCCAATACCAGTTGCGAGACGTCAAACCGTGCGGGCATTTCAAGTGGTTTTAATCCGGCCGACCCCACCGCCTTGGGGATAATCGCGCCCGGCACCAAATCAATATTGGCGGGATTGATGACGCCGTCATCATCCGCCTGCCAAATCCCGGTGGCCGCAATCGACGCGTTCTTGAGAATCAGTTCAACAACCTTGTTCGCGGTGCGGATATCGGGCAAGGCCTTCATCACCGGCGAGCGGCCATAGGCATCGCCCGGCACCTTCATCCAGCGAAAGACGATATAGGGGGAATAGGACAGGGTTCGGCTGGACAGAACAACAGGCGCGTCATCGTCCATATCCACCCAGCGGCCCGTGACGTATTGGCCATCTGCAAGCGGATACGCATAGTCCACGATATTCCATTCTTGTTGATCCGAGGCCTGAAGACGCGCGTGCAGGTCCCGCGGAGTATTTGTTTCAGTATAGGCAAGAAGCGTCGCACGCGGCACGATGCGCGGGATATAGACATGGGTTAAATCCCCGCGGTCATCTTCGGCCAGAACCATATCGCTTAAGGGAACGGCGCGGGCCGAAAACGCGGTTGCCGCCCCCACCGGGTTTTCCGTGATCATGATACAGGCCGTGCCACCCACCACCAGATCGAGAAAGCATTGATGCAGTTCCATGTGCAAATTGCTGCGGTCGATATGGTCCTGGATCGTGCGGGTCGAGGCCGCGAGGATCGGCACCAAACGATCCGCAAGCATCCCGCTCATATCCGACCCAGGCGCAAGCCCCACCCAATTGACCCAGGGTGGCGTCAACTGCCCCAACAAGGATGCCGCCAGTTGATCCACCGCATCAGGCGCGGTGCCGTCATAAAGATGCGCGCGGGTACTGGTTCCGATAAAGGGCGTGGGCCGCGTAAACCGCGCGAGTTCCGGCAAGGTTAGATCGTAGCAATCCTGCCACAACGTTTGCCACGGCGCCCGTGCAGAGAGGGCGTTTTGGTACCGCGTGACCACATCTGGCGGCGGCGACGATTCATCAGAAAAAGAAAAACTCATTAGATACTCCTTTAAAGACATGAAATAAAACGAGATAAAAACGAGGGGGCGGGGGACGGCGGCGGCGCAGTTATCCTTTCCGCGCCGTCTTTGATAAGACGCGTATAAAGCGCAAACGGCGTCAGGCACAAAGGCGCGTAAATACCCAAATAACGTTTGATGACCCCAACACATGTCCCCGAAAACGGCCCCGAAAACCCAAGATACGGGGCACGTTTCCGGACTTTTACAATCGTCATCCCTGCATTTTTAAAAAAATCAATCAGAGGTAATGCCGGGGGCAAATCATGCATCATGATATCGAGGTGATGCGCCAACGGGTCGAGCGTGACCCATCCATGATCCCCACAGGGTAAGACCAAAAAACAATGCCGGAATCCCGGTTTTAAAACCTGCAGGCATTTGATCCGCGCGGCATTCGAAAAAACGACATAGGCCGTATCGCACGCCCACGATCCCGCGGGCCCCAGAATATTTTGAGGAAGATCACTGTTTTTCATGATGCCCTCTTGTCACGCGGGGGATGAACAGAAGGTGGCAAGAGAAAATCATCCGACGGATCGACAACAATGCCGCGACGACGGAGCGAATACGCCAAGCGGTTCATCGCCGCATGCCAGAGGCGCGCAGCGCGCATTTCGCGCGGAGAGTCTGGATCCGGTGCTTCAAACCGCGCGCCGTAATAACGCAAGACAAAAAGATGTTCGCGCGTAATCAACCGCCCGCGGTACAGGCGATCGACCGCATTCAAAATATCAGCGGATTCACACGGGCGGACAACACGGGCGAGACCCGCGCGCGGACGCGCCCCATCCATCATCGCCGCGCGGGCGGCCATAAACCAAAACCAGGCTTCCTCAGCCGTATCAAACGGCACCCCCAAGGGGCGGGGATCGCGGGGCGCCGGGGGCGCGTTGTGGAGTTGAAAAGATATCACGATTTATCCTCTTTCGTTATTCATTGAGTAACTTATATACTCATTAGTTTCTGTTTGTCAAGTAAAAGAGGAATATGATCTTATTTTATTTTCAGGGCCGTTATGGGATGCTCTTCCTAGTCGCTTTGATGAGGAGAAATTTAGAATGATGATGCTGACCCACGCCCAAATCTGGACCGCGATTGATAAACTCGCCCAGATGAACGGATATTCGACGTCGGGGCTGTCCAAACGGGCCGGATTGGATCCCACCACCTTCAATAGAAGCAAGCGGTTTTCAGGCGACGGTAAAGAACGTTGGCCCTCAACCGAAAGCCTGTCCAAGATCCTGAACGTCACTGGGACGGATTTTGTCGAATTCGCCCGCCTGACCCAAAGCACGGATCAGCAGCAGGGTTAAACCGGAATTCATCTATACGAATACATAAGAATAGGCCCTTGGAACACCAAGGGCCTATTCTTTTGGTACCAAAAATATTGAGGATTAAAGCCCTTGGATGCTTTGGCCCGCGGTTTCAAGGTCTTTGCCAAAGCCTTCAAACGTATTGCAGGCCGATAAGGACAGGGTGGACACCGCAAGCAAAAACAAAAGAAACGTAAGACGCATTCTGGAACTCCTTTATACCAAAAACAGGGAAAATCTGGCCGCGTGCCAACAAAACGATCTGTCGCATCATAACGCCAGAATCGCTTAAAACTCAATGGGGGTTAAAACGATCTGGACGAATGGCTTGCGCGGCGGAGCGGGAAATTCCGGGTGAGATTCCCGTGATCGCTTCCGCCAGAATCCATCCCCCCAAATGGGTCGAGAGCAACCCATGCGACCCATGGGCCAGCGTGACGTATGTGTTAGGCCCCCGTATTTGATCCGGCGCATACCCTCCAATCACGGGCATATGATCGCGCGACACAAGGCGTAAACTTGCCCGGCCCCCGGTAATATCGGCCTCTGTCCATCCAAAATCCATGACTGCCGCAAGTTGATCAAGGACATAGCGGTGATCCGCATCATCGACAACGGTATCTGCGCGCCAACGTTGAAATGTCGCCCCAAGGACATGCATCTGGTCCGCATCAATTGCCGAGAGATACCCCCCATAACAAAGATTTGTTTGAAGGCGTGACGATGCCGCATTCCCGTGCACATACGAAATTTGACCCCGTACACCATGCAGGGGTAAGGATGAAAATTCAGGCATCGACAAAATCCCTGGGCCAGATGCGACAACAATCTTATCTGTTTCATCTATGTTTGGCATATCCGGGCGCACATCGATTCCAGCCGCATAAAACGCGCATATTTTCTGGGGACAGACCGATCCGGCGTGCGGCAGCCACAGCGCCTCAAAATCCAGATTTAATCCAGTGATTTCCTTTGTCTCGGGCACCGCGATGATCCGCGCATCCCTCTCTCCCCACCCCCAGGCAGACGTGATGGCACGCCGCGCAGCGTCTTTATCTTGCTCCCGTAAAAGATGCACCGCGCCATTTGCGATCCATCCTGTTTGGTTCGGATCGGTCTTTCGCAGAAAATCATGAAAACGAGAAAATGCGCTCGCATAAAATTGTCCCGTACCCGTAAAATCTTGGGTAAAGCGGGGGTTATAGAGCCCACGCGGGTTACCCGAGGCCTGATCGGCAAGGCCAGCGGGCGCGACAATCACCGGGTCTTGCCCCAGCTTCTTCAGCACATAAGCGGCAGCCGTGCCCGCAAGCCCTCCGCCCTGGATGATCACACGTTGCCCGCGTCGAGTAGAAAGAGGGGCGCATCCAGGCACGTTCCGAACCGCGCAGAGCATATCGGATTTATATCCGAAACCCGGTCTTTTTTCGGGCGTAAAACCGGCGCGAGCCAAGCCGTCCTTGACCACACGCGCTGCCGAATAGGTGGCCGCCGTTGCCCCCGTCACGGATTTTTCTGCGATCGCCCCAAACAATGTCGGACTCCACATCGCCGGGTTTTTTGCGGGGGTAAAACCATCCAGAAACCAGGCGTCCACCCGCATCTCGATGTCCGGCAACCAAACATTGATATCCCCGTAAACCAGGGTGAGCACCACCCGGTCGGAAAGAATCATGCGATGCACGCCCGGAAAAGGGCGCGGCAAGGCCTGGACCAGTTCATCAACAAGCGGCGCGAGCTCTGTGGCCCAAGGCGCAAGCGCATCGCGTATGGCGTTGGGTGTCAGGGGATGAGCCTCGAATGAGGTGAAATGAAGCCATTGATCGTCTTCAGTTGTTGCCAAAAACATTTGTAGTGTGGCCAAGAAAGAAAGCCCCGTGCCAAACCCGGCCTCGGCAATCACCGTATCGCGTTTACTCCGAAATCGTTCGGGAAAGCCGTTGCCTGCCAAAAAAACATGGCGTTTTTCGGCAAGGCCTCCGGATGCCGAAAAATACACATCGTCATAAACTGTTGAAAATGGCGCTGTCATGCGCGACATCCCGATCTTTCTATTTTATCGCTATCTCTTGCCGATAGGATAAAGTTTCTTTATCCTTGTTCCATCATGACCGACAACCCGCTTTTCACACCGTCTTCCTTGCCCCATGGCGTGCCGCCCTTTGACGCGATCAAAGAGGCGCATATCGAACCCGCGATCCGCCACGCAATTGATACCGCACGCGCAAATGTAGCCGCGATCAAGTCCAATTCGGCTCTGCCCGATTTTGACAATACCATCGTGGCCTTAGATACGGCCGCCGACCAATTAAAACAGATTTCAAGTCTGTTTTATAATCAAATCTCGGCGGCGGGTCATGATGCGCTTGAGGCGTTAACCGATGTGATTGGCCCGCTCTCTGCGAATTTTGCATCTGAAATTATGTTGGATCCCGATATTTTCGCGCGGGTCCGTGCCGTTCACGACCAAATCGATCATTTGTCCTTAACGCCCGAACAGACAACTCTTCTTAAAGAAACCTATAAGGGGTTTGTGCGTAACGGTGCTCTTTTGGGAGATAATGGCAAAGCGCGTATCCGCGCGATTGACGAACGTCTTTCTGTCTTGGCCCCCCAATTTCAAAAGAACGTCAAGAAATCGACGGAAAGTTTTGAACTTTTTTTAACGGATCCCACCGATCTTGACGGCGTCCCCGAAAACGCCCGCGCGGCGGCGCGTGACGCCGCACATGATAAAGGACTTGTGGATTCTTGGCTTGTGACATTGCACGCCCCATCTTTCATGCCGTTCATCACCTATGCCACACGGCGCGATCTGCGCGAAAAAATCTGGCGGGCGTTTAATACGCGCGCCTATGGCGATACGTTCGACAACACAGAGATAATCCGCGAGATTTTGTCCTTAAAATCGGAACGCGCGGCGCTTTTGGGCTATGATAGCTATGCCGATTTTACGCTAGCCGAGCGCATGGCGGGATCATCGGCACGGGTCTTTGAATTTTTGCGCGATCTGATTGCCACGTATAAACCCGCGGCTGAAAAAGATTTAAATGATTTACGTGATTACGCGCGGCGCGTGGATAAATTATCCGACATTCAACCTTGGGACGTCGCATTTTACCGCGAAAAATTGCAGCAAGAACGATTTGACTTCAACTCGGAAGAACTTCGCCCGTATTTCCCCCTCGCGCGTGTGCTTGAGGGGACTTTTACGCATTTCAGTAAATTATTCGGTGTCACGTTCACGGCCAATACGACTTACCCCACCTGGCATCCCGATGTCACAACTTATGACGTGACAAATACCGATGACGGGGCCTTCGTAGGAATTCTCTATGCCGATTTTTTTCCGCGCACCGGAAAACAACCCGGCGCGTGGATGACAACCTATCGTGATCAAGGGTTACTCTTTGGCAAGATCGAACGGCCCCTGGTTGCCATTGTCTGTAACTTTACCAAACCGACAACGGATGCGCCGTCTCTTTTAACCCATGACGAAGTCACTACCTTGTTCCATGAAATGGGGCATGCGATGCATATGATGCTCTCGGATTGCGCCTATGCCTCACTTGCCGGAACGAACGTAAAATGGGATTTTGTTGAACTTCCCTCTCAGGTTCAAGAAAACTGGGCCTATGAACCGGAAACTCTGGCGCTCATTTCAGAGCATTATCAAACGGGCGAGCCCCTACCCCAAGACCTGATTGATAAATTAAACGCAGCCAAGCAATACATGGCCGGGATGAATGGCCTTCGGCAAATGGCATTTTCACTCTTGGATATGACGTGGTACTCGACCGACCCCGCAAAAATTCCGCACGATCTTTGTGCCTTTGAAGATCAGGTGATGAAAGATGTCACCCTTTTTCCCCGTCTTGCGGGTCCGGTGTCGACATCTTTTGGGCATATTTTCGGCGGGGGCTATGCGGCCGGCTATTATTCGTACAAATGGGCCGAAGTCCTGGATGCCGATGCGTTTGAATATTTCAAAGAAACGGGGCTTTATAATGCGGCAACAGCTCAGGCTTACCGCACGCATGTTTTGGCCAAAGGCGGATCCGAAGACCCGAATATACTTTATGCCCGGTTTCGTGGACGGGCACCCGACCCCGGTGCACTTTTACGCCGCGAGGGTCTGGCCGATACCGCGTGATCTTAACCCATGTTTTCTCTTCTTTGCGCCGCAGCGGATTTGAATGCACAGCTTGAGAAATGGGCGTGTTATTTACGCGATGAGAAACGCCTCTCCCGCCATACCTTACGCGCCTATACATCCGATGTGCGGGCACTCATCGAATTCTTATCTGTCCATCATGGCACCATCATCGCGCTTCACCATGTAGCCGATGCGAATATTACCGATTTTCGTGGGTTTTTATCCCGTGAGGCACTCTCCGGACGTGGGAATACCTCGCGCGCGCGCACCCTATCCGGGATCAAGAATTTTATCGCGTGGCTTGACCGACACGGTGTGTTGCACAATGCCGCCGCGCGACTCATCCGCTCGCCCAAGCGTCCCCACAAACTGCCAAAAGCGCTCTCGATTGACGATAGTTTCAAGCTGCTCTTTACCCCTGGAGATGCAGGCGATTGGACCGATGCGCGCAACCGCGCAATTTTCGCCCTTCTCTATGGATGCGGATTGCGCATTGATGAGGCGTTATCCTTGAATATCAGCGATCTTCCGGCGCCGGATCACCCTTTGCGGATTCTCGGTAAGGGGCAAAAGGAACGTATTGTCCCCTTGCTTGCCCCCGTGCGCGTGATGATCGACCAATATCGCGCGGCATGCCCGTTTCCCGAAACAAAAGAGCGCCCGCTTTTTATGGGTATCAAGGGCGGACGCCTGAACCAGGGCATGGCGCAAAAGGCCTTGCGGCATTTACGTGTCGCGCTGAATTTACCATCCAGTGCCACGCCCCACGTGCTTCGTCATTCCTTTGCGACGCATCTGCTTGAAAACGGCGCAAATTTACGCGAGATCCAGGAACTTTTGGGACACGCCTCGCTGTCGACGACGCAAATCTATGCCGATATCAACGCCGAAGAACTGATCCGCGTGTATAAAAAGGCGCACCCGCGAGCGTGATCAATCCATCCCCTTCAAGGGCGAATTGAGCAAATACGCGGTGGCTTCTTTTTCCGGCAAAGGCTTGGCGTACAGATACCCCTGGGCATACACACACCCGGCGGCAAGAAGCGCGTCTTGCTCGGCCTCGGTTTCGACCCCTTCGGCAATGGGAATTTTATCCATCATTTGGGCCGTCGTGATAATCCAGTTCACAAGCCGCGCGGTCTCTTGGTCTGTCCCCATGCGGCGGATATAAATCTGGTCGATTTTTAAACTATCGGTTGGATATTTGGAGAGGTACCCCAGGTCAGTCGAGCTTGTGGCACAGTCATCGACCGAAATCTTCATCCCTGCCTTGCGGCACATGGTGAGGGACGACAAGGCATTGTCGGGTTGATTGAGCATCAGCCCTTCGGTGATTTCCAGTTGAATTTGCCCGGGCGAGACATCGCTTTCGGAAATGATGTTATAAAGATCAAAAATAAACGTATCTTCGGAAAAATCCCGCGGGGTAAAGTTCACGCTCATGTAAAGTTCATCATCGACCCCCGCGCGCGACTCGATCCGCTTGAGGGCCCGGCAGGCTTCGCGCAAGGCCCATTTACTCGCGTCCACAATCAATCCCGTTTCTTCGGCAAGAGGAATGAACACGCCGGGCGAGATATTTCCCAAGGTGGGGTGAGACCAGCGCATCAGCGCCTCGAACCCCGCGACGATCTTTGTTTTCATATCAATGATTGGTTGATAGTGCAGGGAGAGCGCACGGTCTTTAATCGCCTGCGCAAGATCATCGGCGGTCGGGGTGGCAGGGGGTTGGGAAGAGACAGAGGGGTCAGGCGACATCTACTTAACCAATTGATATATAATACATTTTTATTCTATGGTCCGGCAGGGCCCATGACAATAATACCCCTCTATCATGCACGCCAAATCGTTACATCTTGGTAAATTCGGGCCTTGGAATACCCCTGTAGGGTTTGCCCGGGGGAATTTGTGACAATGGCCCATAAAAAAGCGCTTGACAGCGTGGCCCCCGCCCGCCTATTGTCGCGCCAGAATTTTTAGATACAGGAATAAAACCATGAAAGTTGTGAATTCGCTCAAAACCTTGAAAACCCGGGACCGGAATTGCCGCGTGATTCGCCGCAAGGGCCGCGTTTACGTGATTAACAAGAAAGATCCGCGGTTCAAGGCGCGGCAAGGGTAATTTATCCCCATCCTTTTCCAAAAACCCCGGTTCATCCGGGGTTTTTTATTGACAGTATATTTAACTTTGACGTAAACATCATTTTACACATCATAAACAAAAGGAAGGTTTCATGTCGAAAGTTACAACAGAACACGTTTTTGCTGCGGCGGATCAAATCCGGGCACGGGGATATTTAGTGGGGCAAGCCTACAACCCGTTTAAACCCCATCATCTTGTGCTCCCAAAACCGGCAAGAGATTCTTTCGAGAATCTTCCAAAAATAACTGATGTTGAAGAAGCTAGAATCCGACAGTGGATAGAATTTTATGGATTTAAGACTGCAGAAGAAAATCAATTATGCCTTCAAGCAGTGCGACGGGAGAAAAGCAGCAAAGCTGGCGCGGCACTTTCTGGGGTAGCAACGATCGTACTCGCTATTCAAGCGGGGCATGACGCAACCAAATCAGAGCCCGCAGATATTGACTTTTCTGTTGGATTATCGTGTGTTTTTGCAATGATTTCTGCAAGCTTTTATATACTTGCACACCGGGCGTTTCGTGCCCAAACAAGTCACACAACTCAACGATTTATTGATCAAGGCAACGTCTCGGCCCTTGAAACCATCCAAGAACAAGTAAAACGCGCCGAGGCAACTGCGCCGGACGTTCAGCTCCCAGGTTGACCTAACCCTTATTAAAAAAACGCCCGTTTCGAAAGCGGGCGCTTTTCTTTGGGAAAACCGCTTCCAAAACGCGCGCGCCCTCTTGAGTTACCGGGCCTTTTCCCAGTATCTTCCTAAGTGACAGATAACTCTCGATTCCGTTCCGGATGGCCTTTTCATGTTTTCCCGCCTTTTTTCCTTTATGTCCGCCGATATGGCGATCGATTTGGGTACGGCAAATACCCTGGTCTATGTCCGCAACCAGGGTATTGTCCTCAATGAACCCTCGGTCGTCGCGATTTCGCATTATGGCGGGCGGAAAGAAATCCGCGCGGTGGGGGTTGAGGCCAAGCAAATGCTCGGGAAGACACCCGAAAATATTCAAGCCATTCGCCCGCTTCGGGACGGGGTGATTGCCGATTTCGAAGTCACCGAAGCGATGATCAAGCATTTTATTCGTAAAGTGCATAATCAACGTTGGTTCGCCGCGCCTAAAATGATTATTTGCGTGCCCTCAGGTTCGACGGCGGTCGAACGCCGCGCCATTCAAGAATCGGCAGAAAGTGCCGGCGCATCCGAAGTCCATTTGATCGAAGAACCGATGGCGGCCGCGATTGGTGCGGGCCTGCCGGTGTCTGAGGCGACCGGATCGATGGTCGTGGATATTGGGGGCGGCACGACGGAAGTTGCCGTGATTTCATTAAACGGGATTGTCTATGCGCGTTCCGCGCGTGTCGGCGGCGACAAGATGGATGAAGCCATCATCGCCTATATCCGCCGCGTGCACAATTTGCTCATTGGCGAAACCACCGCTGAGAAGATTAAAAAAGAAATTGGATCGGCCTGCCCCCCGGCCGAAGGCGAAGGACGCTCGCTGGAAATCAAAGGCCGTGATCTGATGAACGGCGTGCCCAAAGAACTGGTCGTGACCGAACGCCAAATCGCGGAGGCGCTTATCGAACCTGTGGGGCAGATTATCGAAGCTGTAAAAACCGCCCTTGAACACACTGCACCGGAACTGGCGTCCGACATCGTGGAACGCGGAATTGTCCTTACAGGCGGCGGCGGTATGCTGTCGAACCTTGATTTTGTCTTGCGCCATGCGACGGGCTTACCCGTCACCATTGCGGATGATCCCCTGTCATGCGTGGCGCTGGGGTCGGGCCGTGTCCTTGAAAATTGGGATACGATGAAACTGGTCCTGATTGGATCGTACTAAAAATATCATCTCGGGAGGGTGATTTAAATCATGTCGCGTATATTTGTTTTCCCAGGCCAAGGGTCTCAAACCATCGGCATGGGCCGTGATCTTGCCGCTGCCTTTCCAACCGCGCGCGCGGTCTTTCAAGAGGTGGATGACACCTTGAATCAAAAACTTTTTGCGCTCATGTGCGATGGCCCCGAAAGCGATTTGAATTTAACCGAGAATACGCAGCCCGCACTGATGGCGGTATCGGTGGCCGTGCTCCGTGTCATTTTGGAACAATCGGGGAAATCTTTGCCCGCGCTTTGCTCGCACGTCGCCGGGCATTCCTTGGGCGAATATTCGGCCCTGTGCGCGGCCGGGGCATTGACACTCGCCGATACCGCGCGACTTTTAAAAACACGTGGGCAGGCGATGCAACGGGCCGTCCCGGTGGGCGTGGGCGCGATGGCCGCAATTTTGGGTCTGGATCTGCCCGATGTTCAAAAAATTGCCGATGAGGCGCGTATCCAGGTGAATAACGGCGAAACGGTCGAGGCCGCAAACGACAATTCATCGGGCCAAGTTGTGGTATCGGGCCACGCGGCGGCCGTGAACGCGGCCTGCACCCTGGCCACCGCACGAGGCGCAAAACGCGCGGTTTTGTTACCCGTGTCGGCCCCGTTTCATTCGACCCTGATGCAGCCGGCAGCAGACGCCATGCGCGCGGCGCTCGCACACGTCACGATGAACGATCCCATTGTCCCGGTGATTGCGAACGTGACAGCCCAGGCGGAACAGCATGCGGATACGATTCGTGATCTACTTGTCAGGCAAGTGACGGGTATGGTCCGTTGGCGCGAAAGCGTGATGACGATGAAAAATTTAGGAATCACGGACGGCGTTGAACTCGGGTCGGGTAAAGTCTTGTGCGGCCTCATGAAACGGATTGAGCCCCAGATTAGTACCATGAATGCCGGCACCCCGAGTGAAATCGAGGCGGTTTTAAAAGCGTTGGGATAATCTCGACTTTACTTGTCATCCCGGCGACGGCGGGGATCCATTCGTAAGTAAAAACATGAATTTGGAATTATTATATGAATGAAATTGTCTATATCCTCATCAATCCAGCAATGCCTGGTTATACAAAAATAGGCCGCACAACGAATCTTGAACAACGAATCCGTAGTTTAGATACAACATCTATACCTCTTCCATTTGAATGCTTTTATGCAGCAACGGTTAAAGATGCTGTTTTTGTCGAACGTAAACTACACGATGCCTTTAGCGACCATCGAGTAAGATCAAGTCGAGAGTTTTTTGAACTATCTCCTGAACGTGTAGTTGCAGCATTAGAACTTGCAGAAATTGAAAATGTGACTCCCAACCAAGATTTTGTCGAAACGCAAGAAGATAGGATCGCTCTTAATAAGGCAAAAGAGAGAAGAAGAGCTTTTAATTTTGAAATGGTTCAGATTCCAGTAGGCGCCATTCTAACCTTCTCTCGTGATGCAGCAATTACATGCCGTGTTTTAGACAAGAAAAATGTCGAATTCGAGGGCCATGTAACTAGTTTATCTGCATCTGCAGCAACAATTCTTCAGCGTCTGGGATGGAAAATCAGTGCAGTTCAAGGCCCGTTATACTGGGAATACGAAGGGGAAATCTTGGAAGAACGCCGTAAAAGGCTTGAAGAAGCTATATAATGCCAGTGCTTTTTTCTTCACAAAACAAATTACTAAAGATACGCTTATAAAATAAGAAAGGAACCATCATGCATCTCTTTAATCTCACCGGGAAATGTGCCCTTGTCACGGGGGCCACGGGCGGCATTGGCGCCAGCATCGCGCGCACGCTCCACCATCAAGGCGCGGTCGTCGCGATATCCGGACGGAACGCCGACAAATTAAATGAACTTGCCGCCGAACTCAAAGACCGCGTGCACATCGTCGCGGCGGATCTCTCCAGTGCATCTGCCGCCGATGACCTTGTGAAAGCAGCCGAAGCCGCGATGGGCCAGATTGATATTCTGGTGAACAACGCTGGCCTCACGCGCGATAATCTCTCGATGCGGATGAAGGATGACGAATGGCAAAACGTTCTGGATGTGAACCTGACCGTGCCGTTTAAACTGGCCCAAGGCGTGCAGCGCGGCATGATGAAACGCCGGTGGGGCCGCATTATCAACATTGCCTCGGTCGTGGGTGTCACGGGAAACCCGGGACAGTGTAATTACGTGGCATCAAAAGCTGGGATGATCGGATGGTCCAAAGCGATGGCAGCCGAAATCGCCTCGCGCAACATTACCGTGAACTGCATCGCGCCGGGATTCATTGCGACCAGCATGACTGAGGTCTTGACCGATGATCAAAAAGCCAAGATCAGTGCGACAATTCCGATGGGCCGTATGGGTACGGCAGATGATATTGCGGCGGCGGCACTTTACCTTGCGTCAAACGAATCCGCCTATGTTACCGGCGCGACAATTCATGTGAATGGCGGCATGGCGATGATTTAAGGATAGGTGTATCGCCGAGCCTACACACAAGCCGGATCTAGTCGTATGAGCCAGAAAGGATTAAACAGATATCGACGGGACAGGTCTGTCCATCGAATTTGGATAGGTCACCGGTTCTTTTGTTCCTGGTCTTTCTGCACAATTTAATTCTTTTGCCTGCTTCTGGAACCTTGCCAAATTTTGCACCGCCATGGCGGCAGCAAAAAGGTCTTTATCATCATCCGTTAATGCCGCGCGCGCAGTACGATCGAGCGTAAACGCCGCTATTCGGGCAAAGGAACAACGTTCCGCAATGGATTTCGGGGTCCCGGCATCTAACAATTCCTGCCCTTGAATAGCCAGGATCGCCGCCTGAACATCCGGCCACCCATCGCGATCGATCAATTGCTGGGCCTGGGATTCAAGATGATCCCTCATCGCCTCTTCTCGAACAGGATCATACCGATCAACTTCCGGCACCTCCGGCGGGTTTCCCGAGCACCCCGCCAAAATCGCCACCGCAATAAATCCGCGCCGAAGAGTCATTATGATTATTCTCCTATTATTATTTTATCCCATATCCTAATCAAAAAGGCGAAGATATGTCAATCAATATAACAGGGATTATTTACCTATTTCTTGACCGGATCCTGGGGCGCGTTTTCGAAAAAAATCTTGCGCAAAATCCCCGGAGTCAAGACCGATAAAGGATTAATGCTTGTTTTTGGGGCATCCGACGGGCCTTTGATTTGATAGGTGGCGGCAAAGAGGGCGCTTCCCTTTCCGCCCGTCAAAATCTGCCCAAGAAGGGGAATGTTGCTCGCAAACGTATTTAACCCGGATACAGGGATAATCGTCCCGTTAATTTCAACGCTGCCGCGCCGCCGATCATAAATCCCATCAAAGGTCAGGCCCAACGCCGATCCCGATGTTCGCCCTTCACGAAAACTCATGAGATCTAAATTGGGACGACGCAGCCAGGCAAAACCGGATTCCAAGCGTTCAAACCCGATGCCTTTATTCGAAAGCTGTTCGTTAATACCGTCTGGGCTCATCACACCCAGTAATTGAGCAAGGACAGGAGCCTTCACAACTGAAAAATTCTCGATAATCAAGTCACCTTTCACATCGCGGTTATTATTTCCGATAGGCGATCCTTTGATCCGCAAATCTCCCGCAATCATGTTCGGATAAATATCCATCGCGCGTAAAAATGCCCCGGCATCCCGTGCGCTTAAATCGAGAGTCATTCGGCCTTGCGCATCGGGGACATAACGGATCGTCGTTGCCCCCGCCCCTGCCGTCCCAATCAGTTTCAGTTGTTCAAGATCCATACGGCTATTTAATTCAACCGCCAAATCCGCCTTACGCAGAGGGTCTTTTCCGGCAAGTTTCAATTCATCCACCTGGGCCGAAAGACGGAGCGCGGGCCCCGCCGTATGATCGTTCCGCGCACTCAAGTAAGGCGATAGATCAAGGCGCGCCCCTGTAACCTGAATCTCCATTTTCTCTGGCAACCGCCGATAAAGAACACGCGCACGACTCTTCCCCCATGCAAAGTCTGGCAACGTTGCACGCGTGACGTTCAGCGCCTCGTCGATCTTTCCAAATTCAAGCGATCCGTTTTGAACATCGAGATTTGGACCAGAGATTGTTAAGCCTCGCGCTTCAATCGGCAATCCGTTCTTGATCTTCAGGTCTAATAAAGCGTTCGCCTTAAGCCCCGGGGCCTTTTCATACCGCAAGGCATCAAAGAAAATACGCGTTCCCGTGAGATCCGCCGCAATTTTTACGTTTTCGACGCCCTCCGCATGTTCTGTATAGGTCACATCGGCGACAACCGTCCCTTGTAGAAAATCAAGATCCGCCCCAAACGCCGTACGGAGCGCCGCGTCCGAATCAACATATGCGGTGATCGATAAAACGGGGTCTTGTCCCACGCGCTCAATCGGGCGTTTGACATCCAATTTGATAGGACGACCCGCAAGCGCCCCCGACCCCGAAAAAGAAATTTTTCCGTCCACGACCCGCAAATCATAAGGGCCCCCACTTAAGGTCTGGCCTTTTGTGATTTTGGGCAGCACAAGATCGTCAAGCCGCGCCGCGACGTCCACATCGATTTGGTCTACCTGCAAATCTTGAACCGTGGGGAAATTTAATTTGATGTGATACGCGCCCTGCCCGCGCGCCGCATCAGGTGCAACGGGCAACACATCCCCCAAAAGAATCGGATCCAGGGTTATATACTGAAGAACTGTTCTGACTGGGCCGTCCAGATTTAAATCCAGTTCCGCATGCCCTGCCCCTTTCTTTGAAAGATCGTGAATAGAGATCTGGCTTTCTTTCACTCGTAAATCACGAATTTGCGCGGATTCAATATTAAGAGACAAAATATCTTGTTGATAGGTGCCATGACCCCGCGCACCCGTCACTGGATAAAGCGGTGCGTGATAATCCGCATCGAGTGTATCAAAGGAAAATTCTGCACGCGGCTGCATCGCCAAGAAGGTCAATTGCCGGGTTTTGCGACCCATCCATAACGGCACATGAAGGTTTAGTTTTTGAATAATCCCTTTCGAGAGTTTATGTGTGATCCATCGCCCCGCCTCTGTATTTTTTTGATCCTCCGGCCAAAGAGTCCGAACTGTATCAAGCGGAACTTGATCAACCATCAAATCAATGCCACCTGTGTAATTCCCGGATGAATCGGGACGCATGATACCGGTCGCACGCACAGGAATATCCGCAAGGCGAAATGCCAGATCATTTAATTTTAGCGCGGCATCTTTTTGATCATAGGCGAGATCAATCCGCAGCCCTTGAACCGATAAATCTGTCCCCACCAGATCGCGTGTGTCGACAGCTCCTTCTGTTGCAACCGCATTCAAAGATAGTTCTGTTAGGGATGGATCCTTGAGTTTCCCTTGAAGAGAAAACGCGCCCGTCAACGGCAAGCGTTGATGCCGCAAGAAATCAATACCAAAGAATCGTCCCGCAAACATCGAGAGCGCGAAATCCCGAAACTGACTGTTGATCACCAACCGATCACCCGCACGATGATAGGTTGCAAGAAGCGAAAATTGCTGCCCTTTTGGTAATCCAATATCCACCTTGCCGTACACGCCAATATCCAAGGCACGGAAAGACAAATTCACGTTATTCAAACGCCACGTCATGCCTTGGGTTGCGTCCGCCATGCGCACCCGTGCCCGCGCAATCGAAATTTCGTTCACATGTGAAAAAGCACCGTATCCTTGGGGAACGCGACCCGATAAAAAGTCAGAAAAAGCAGCGGTCATCGCATTTTTTTCGGGATGGTCCGAGGCCTTAAGATCGTTCGCTTGAATCAAGGAAAACGTCACCCGAGAATCGGTGCCGCGCTCAAATAAAATGGTTGGTTCATAAAGAATCAATCGTTCGGGGCGAATACGCCCAATCAACAGTGGGGCCTTGGCGAGTGCCAAAGCCACATCATGGATCGCCAACACAGATTCCCCATTTTGACGGATATCCAGGCCGCGTAAACGTAGTTCAATAGGCCCAGAAATGTGTGGCCAGCGTAACGTCGCCTGCTCCACCCGCATCTCAACCGATTCACCACGCTCAGAAAGCGCACGTTCAACATAAGGTCGCATAAATTCAAGATCAATGGGACCTTGGGATAGACGATAGAGACCATACGTAACGGCACCTGCGAGGATGACGGCCAGAATCACCATAACCTCAAGCGCAATAATAACACCACGCGGCAACGCGCTGATATAGCGGTGCAGCGGTGTTGCCGTCATCCTGTTATCCTCGACGCCGCGTCAGCGCCGCGCCGCCAACCATCCCCATCGCAAAGATAAATGCGGCGCCGGCCAACATACCAATAATCCGGTCGTCATCTTCTGGATCTGGTGTTTGAATTTCATGTACACCGCCCGCAGACACACGCGCCTCAAGCGCGGCGATTTGCTCTTGTTGCTCCTGTATTGCCTTGACAATAGGCGCGGTGAGTTCGCCATAGGCCATGTGATAAGTACGATCCTTGTTTTCTTCCCGCGCAATCAGGGCCAAACCACCCGAATTTTTCTGGACAAGAGAATGTAAGCGTTCTGGTAACGCCTTTTCCGTTTCCTGCGCGATAAATCCGTAACGTAACGTCTTGTCGCCGTTATTGTACCGATAGGAAACCGGGCGCAAATGCCGAATAAAATCAAGACCCAAATCGGCATCCAAATCGGTGATATCTTTCTTCCGACGCGCATCCGAAATCCCGGTGATTGTTGTGACCTGGGCATAAATATCGGCAATCGACGTGTTCCCCAAAACAATCCGGTTACTGGCCGTTAAAACCGCGCCATTCCCCAGGGCTGTGCCATTCGTATAGGTTGCCGCATTCGCCTGGGCTTGATACCCAATGAACGTATTATTCGACCCCGTCGTGTTCGCCGTTCCGGCGTTACCGGCATTGTATCCCAATGCTGTGTTCGATCCGCCCGACGTATTTGCAAGCAAGGCCGAATGTCCAATCGCGGTATTACTCGTCCCCGTATTCGCACTGTGGGTTGTTGATCCACGTAAGGCCTGATATCCCAATGCTGTATTATACGTCGTTGTGGAAGTCGTTGTGCTGTTCGCATAATACATCGCCTGATACCCCACCGCTGTCGATTGATTCCCGGCTTGATTCATGCCAAGTGCCGCTTGGCCGATGGCCACATTCGAGGATCCGGTTGTGTTATTATAAAGCGCGGCGGGGGTAGTAAAAGTGATTGCTCCAATTGCCACATTCTCTGCACCGCTTGTATTTGCCCAAAGCGCCCTATTCCCAATCGCGGTATTGCTTGTCCCCGTATTACTCGCCGGTGTTATTGATCCACGCAAAGCCTCATATCCAATTGCGGTATTATAGGTTTCTGTCGGCATCGCTGTACTGTTCGCATAGAACATTGCCCCATAACCAACAGCGACATTTTGAGCCCCTGCCACATTCCGATACAAAGCGCTTCGCCCAACGGCAACATTATACTCTCCCTCTGTATTTGATGCCATCGCACTATTTCCCAGTGCTGTATTATATCGACCCGTCGTATTTGCCGTTAATGTACTTACCCCAACAGCTACATTCGATCCTCCACTTGTATTCACAAGAAGTGCATTATGCCCAATCGCGGTATTACTTGTCCCCGTATTCGCACTGGCCGTTGTCGAACCCATTAAGGCCTTATACCCAACGGCTGTATTAGCTGTATTGGTCAATGTTGCAGTGCTATTTGCATAATACATTGCCCGATACCCCACCGCCGTCGATTGACTTGCGGCAACGTTCCCGGCCAACGCCCCTTGGCCAATCGCCACATTCAATGATCCGGTCGTATTCGCATAGAGCGGCGCATTCGCGCTGGCCGTCTGCGCTCCAATCGCAATATTCTCAGCTCCCGTCGTATTCGACCGCAGCGCGCTATGCCCTACGACTGTATTACTCGTTCCCGTATTCGATGCAGGTGTTACCCCTCCCATTAAAGCCTGATAGCCTACAGCTGTGTTGTACGTTGTGGTCGCCGATGATGTATTATTCGCATAATACATTGCCTGATACCCAACCACCGTTGAGCCATTCCCAGCAACGTTACTATAAAGGGCGTCATTCCCAATTGCTACATTCGTTTCCCCTATTGTATTGGAATAAAGGGCTCTCCTCCCAAGCGCCGTATTATATACCCCACTTGTATTTAGATAAAGGCTCCCAGTTCCAACACCTGTATTAAAACTTCCTATTGTGTTTGTGATAAGTGTTTCATTGCCTATCGCAACATTAGCTGAACCAGATGTATTACTATAAAGGGAATAAGTACCGTTTGCTGTATTGGAGGAACCAGACGTAGTTGATAAAAGCGCGCTATGCCCCACTGCTGTATTACCCGTCCCCGTATTATTGGCCGGTGTCATTGAGCCACGGAGAGCTTTATAGCCCACCGCCGTATTGTAGGTAATCGCTGCCACACCACTATCGGCATAACTCATGGCTTCATACCCAATGGCTGTGCTCCCGCTTTTCGCGATATTGGTATTAAGCGCATTATATCCCAGAGCTGTGTTATAGCCACCCGTTGTCGTCGCCGTTCCCGTCGAATCGCCCAAGAAAACGTTATAGAGCGTCGCGTAATCCGCAATCCCGTCCGATAAATCATCAATCGATGCGGCCCCACCACCGCCGGCGACAGAACCCCAATCCCACGCAAAGGTCCCGGCGGGATCGCTGTCGTAACAGACCTCTAATGTCGGCGGAGACGTGGTGGTGTTTAAACGGAGCGCCCCGTCATTCACATTCGTTCCAGCCGCACCTGTACATTCCCCGTCCGTCAGTTCAACATCGGTCGGTAACAAAAGCCGCGCGTTATCCGCAAATTGCAAAGTTTGATCAGACGCGATCTCAACGTCTTTTGAAATTGTCGCGATACTGGGGTCGCCGGATTTTAACACCCACAAATCACCCCCTGCGGCCTGAGCCTCGGAATAAGTGAACTCAAGGATAATATCATCGGTCCCGGATGTCTTCACGACCTGGGCCGTGTCGGCCACCGCATCATCATTTGCATCGACAAACGCGTTACATGTCGTGTTAAATGTTTTATCCTTACCCGCAGACACGAGCGCGATAATCGCCTGGGTATTTGGTTTTGTGGGATGCGCAACCGACGGTTCCGCCCCGTCCAAGCGCAGGGCCGATGATCCGCCGCATGTGGCGTTATTGTCGGATGTCACGGTCGCTCCGGCATCCCAGACGCAATAACCGTATTCCGTGCCCCATGGGTCAATTTTTGTGGCCCCGACAGATGTGGGGATATATCCACCGCCTGTCGGGTGTGGGTTTGTGCTGGGGTCGCGGTATTCAAGGGGTTCGATAAAGTTATCGGAATCGCAGTCACCGTTCCCTGCGCCTGCGGTTTGCGTGGCCGACGTGCCGATAATCAACTGGGCCGCGACGTTCATTTGCTGTTGGGCGAAATTCACGCGCGTAACGTTCGTGCTGGTCGTCAGAGGACCACGAATAAACTGATTCAACCCCACACCCAAAAGCGCGAGCAACGTGACGGCTGCAAAAACGCCAAGGAAAATATTACCGCGCGCAGAAGACATTTTTGATGACATGAAAGAAACCCGCCCGACAGAAAACCCCAGGCTGATAAAGAAACACCTTTTATGCTAACCCAATCCGCGCGAGATGCCAAGATAAAAGGCCGCTAATGCGCATCATCCCAGGTGGCGCCGATTCCGGCTTCGGCCACCAGCGGCACATCGAAGACAGCCGCTTTTTCCATGGTATCTTTCACGATGGCGGCCGTTTGTGCGGCCTCAGCATCCCGCGCCTCCAGCACTAATTCATCATGACCCTGAAGCAAGAGCCGCGCGGAAATACCTGCCTGAATGAGGGCGTCTGGTACACGCGCCATCGCAATTTTCATGAGATCCGCCGCTGTCCCTTGGATCGGTGCGTTAATCGCCTGACGTTCGGCACCCGCGCGCCGCGCGCCATTCTTATCCTGAATCCCGTCAATATAGATCTTGCGGCCAAAATGGGTCTGAACATATCCGCGCGCGCGCGCCGTTGCCTTCGTTTCCTCAAAATACGTTGCAAGCTCGGGAAAACGCGCAAAATAGGCCTTGATATAGGCCTGAGCGGTCGCCGGATCAATCCCCAGTTGCCGCGCAAGACCATACCCAGACATGCCATAAATAATCCCGAAATTGATCGCCTTGGCCTGACGCCGAATCATCGGGTCCATCCCCTCAACCGGCACGCCGAAGACCTGGGACGCCGTGATCGCATGAATATCTTGTCCCGAGACAAAGGCTTCTTTTAATGCCGGAATGCCCGCAATACTCGCGACCAAGCGCAGTTCGATTTGCGAATAATCCACACTGACCAGTTGATGCCCCGGCGCCGCCACAAAAGCTTTACGAATTTTTCGGCCATTTTCCGTGCGAATAGGGATGTTTTGTAAATTTGGATCCGATGACGACAGGCGACCCGTACTGGTTAAGGTGAGGGCATAAGACGTATGGACCCGCGCCTGACCATCCAAGTCCCGGGGCAGCGTATCCGTATAGGTACTTTTTAATTTTGCAAGGCCCCGCCATTCCAAAACATCGGCCACAATTTCATGCCCCGCTCCAGCCAATTCATCCAAGATATCGGCTGCTGTTGACCAATCGCCCGTTTTTGTTCGGCTTCCACCAGCTAATTTCATCTCATCAAACAGCACCACGCCCAGTTGCTTGGGCGAAGCGACATTAAACGGGTGCCCCGCCTGGTCCTGAATACGACGTTCAAGCGCATCCATTTGGATACCGAAATCATGGCTTAAATGTTGAAGAAGGCCTGTATCGATACGGATTCCGGCATATTCCATTTCGGCAATCACGGGGATCAGCGGACGGTCAATATCCTGATAAACGGCCATCATTTTCTCGGCCCCCAGCCGCGCCTTGAAATGATCATAAAGGCGGCGCGTTAAATCGGCATCTTCAGCCGCGTAATCCCGCGCCTGATCAATCGGCACGCGGTCAAAGGTAATCCGGTCTTTTCCGGTTCCGGTCACCGCGTCATACGAAATTGTTTCAAGCCCCAGAATATCCCGCCCCAGTTCTTCAAGCCCGTGACCATGGCGCGATCCATCCAGTGCATAGGACATGAGCATCGTATCATCGACAGGAGAGATATGAATCCCGTGGGGATAAAACATCTGAAGATCAAACTTGATGTTATGCCCGATTTTTAAAATGCTGCGGTCTGTGAGAATCGGCTTTAACGCCGCCATCACATCCACAACGGGTAATTGCACAAGATCCGATGCGTTTCCGGGCGCCAGCAAATCACCCCGCCCGAGGTGCCCAAGGGGGATATACGCGGCGCGCCCCGGGACAACACAAAGCGATATCCCCACAAGCCCCGCGCGCGCGGGCGTCAAACCCGTTGTTTCAGTATCAATCGCAACCAATCCATGGGCGCGGATCTGATCAATCCAAGCATTTAATTCGTCAAATGTTGTCACCGCAACGTATGATCTTTCGGCGGGAACCGTGGGAATGGCCGACAGGACTGGTGCCTCAGACGGTAACGGAATTGATGACGATGATATCGGCCCTGTTGCGGACGGCGGCGCACCGCTGCTTTTCCCCAAACGCGCCAAAAGTGATTTAAACCCTTGGGTCACCAGAAATTCATGCAGCAACGGAAACGCCGGATCCCGCAGTTTTAAATCATCAAGCGGGACAGACACCGGCACGTGACGATCGAGTTCAACGAGACGGCGCGACATCCGCGCTGCATCCGCATGCGCGATCAATGTTTCACGCCGTTTGTCTTGTTTAATCGAATGGGCCTCTGAAAGTAACGTCTCGACATTGCCATAGGTCGAGATCAGTGTCGCTGCCGTTTTAATCCCAATCCCTGGGACACCCGGTACGTTATCCACGGCGTCGCCGCACAACGCCTGAACCTCAACCACTTGATGCGGCGGAACACCGAATTTTTCAAGAACAGCGTCCTCCCCCAACAACGTTTGCTTGATTGGGTCCATCATCATCACGCCGGGCCCAACAAGCTGCATCAAATCTTTGTCCGATGAAACAATCACGACCTCCATCCCGGCATCCACGGCAAGACGTGTATAGGTGGCAATCAAATCATCAGCTTCAAAACCTTCCATCTCGAGCATGGGTAATGAGAACGCCTCAGTTGCCGCACGGATCAGGGGAAATTGCGGTACCAAATCCTCGGGCGCCGGGGGGCGATGCGCCTTGTAATCCGGATAAATCTCATTGCGGAAATTTTTACGCGCGGCGTCAAACACAACAGCGACATGATGCGCATGTTTGTCGCGCAGCAGACGCTCAATCATCGTTGTAAATCCATAAACGGCATTCACAGGGGTGCCGTCCGCGCGTGTCATCGGCGGCAACGCGTGATACGCGCGGAAAATAAATCCCGATCCGTCGATGAGATAAAGCGTTTCAGACATTTAAAAAGAAAATCACGCCTGAGAGTTCGCGAACTGGCTTGCCACCATATCGTCGATCACCTGGCGAAACCCGTTGCGAATTTCACTTGTCAGGGGCAAGAACTGGATCGCCGTCTTGTCCCCCGCCTTACGGACCACACGCCCGCGATGCTTAATATTCAAGACGCGGTCATGCAATTTGAACCGCAGCATCAGATCACACAACTGTTCGACGCCCAAAAATTTTCCATCCCCTCCCAAAAGGACGCCGCCCTGGCTCCAATTTTCAACGGGGTATAAATCGTCACCGACTTGAGTCACGCAAGTGTCGCTCGCCCGGCGTTCATAAATCCGGCGCGCGCGCGTACCATCCATCTTGGGTGCAGAAGGCGCATTCGACACGACGACTTCCGCCGTCCCTTCTGGTTTTTTTTGTGCCATGTGCATTGCCTCGACCTCATCCCGTGCGTTTGGTAGCGGTTCGAATAACTTTCGGTGCCCCACACGCACGCGTTTTCGAAACATCCTATTATAGTCTTTTGCCAATCGGTGGCACAAGATCGTATTAAATGACAGATTATGAAAAAATTCTAACTTGCTATTTTCTTGCTGGACAGCGTTTCGCCCCTTAGACTGCCCATATGTCCGATCTATTTCATATTCCTAAATCTGTAAACGGCGCGCGTTGGCGCACCGTCCCGATTGATGATCATGCCGTTCGGTTAATGACGGGGGCGCATGGCGTTCCTGAACTTCTGGCCCGACTTCTTGTGGCACGCCGTATCCCGGGTGATCAACTTGAATCGTTTTTATACCCCACCCTGGCGCGGGATTTTCCCGACCCCTTTGCGCTTGCAGGGATGAAAGATGCTGCGCAAGATGTCGCGGCTGCTGTCATAGCCCGAAAAACAATTGGAATCTTTGCCGATTTCGATGTGGACGGCGCAACATCAAGTGCCCTTTTAACTCAATTTTTTCGCGCACTGGATATCCCGACGATCCTTCATATCCCCGACCGCATCAACGAAGGATACGGCCCCAATACGCCCGCACTTTTAAAATTACAAGAAAAAGGATGCGCGCTTTCGATTTTGTGTGATTGTGGAATTACCGCGCATGATGTTCTGGCACCTGTTGCAGACGCCGGATTTCCCGTCATTGTCCTTGATCACCACGAACCCGAAAAGACGCTGCCGCGCGCGGCGCATATTGTGAACCCCAAACGCGCGGATGACACGAGTGGCTATACCATGCTCGCCGCTGTTGGCGTCACCTTTCTATTTTGTGTGGCCATAAATAAAATTTTGCGCGATAACGGATTTTATCATAAGGGCGCACCCGCCGAACCGCCACTCAAGGATTACTTGGATCTTGTTGCACTCGGAACCTTGTGCGATATGGTGCCCCTTGTCGGAGCAAACCGCGTGCTCGTACGCTATGGGCTCTCACGCTTAAATGCGCGGACAAATATCGGCATTCAAGCACTTGCGCGCGTCGCCAAAATTAATGATGACGACCCCATCACAACTATGCAGGTCGGTTTTGGCTTGGGCCCCCGGATCAACGCAGGCTCACGCGTACATCAAGCCGATTTAGGATCGAAACTACTCTCGGCCACTGATCCCGTTGAAGCGTTGCGTCTCGCTGAAATTTTAGATGACTGTAATATCAAGCGTCGTGAACTGGAACAGGCGACGGTCGAGCACGCTTTACGCAAGGTCGTGGATCAAGGGCTTGACCAAGACCCTGTTATTTTGGTCGATGACCCCGATTGGCATCCGGGTGTAGCCGGATTAGTTGCCACGCGGTTAAAAGACCGCTTCGGCAAACCAGCTTGTGTCGTCACCTATGCACAAAAAGGCGACGGCACGCGTGAAGCGCGCGGATCAGGAAGATCCATCCCTGGATTTAATATCGCCACGCTATTCCAAGGGGCGCGCGCAGCGGGCCATTTGATCAAGGGCGGGGGGCATGCCATGGCGGGTGGGTTTTCCTTACGCCCCGACCAATGGACGGGATTTGTTGATTACGTGCGGCACGCCGGCCAAGCTCTTGCGGCAAATATTGATCCAACGCCAGAACGCCTCGCCGATGGTGTGGCGAGTGTTCGGGCCGTGAATGTGAATGTTGCACGTATCTTAAATGATGATTTGGGCCCTTACGGCCCTGGACATGATGAACCGCTTTTCATTCTTCCTCAGGTGCGGATCGGGCGCACAGATATTCTGGGCAACGCGCATATTCGCAGTTACGTGAGCGATTGGGAGGGGGGCACCGGCATCAAGGCCATGGCCTTTCGTCAGGCGGAAACGGACCTTGGCCAAATGTTACGGGGCACCGGCGATCAGCCCATCCATTTATTGGGGCATGTGCGTGTCGATCGGTGGCAGGGGCGAGAAACGCCTGTGTTTTTTATTCAAGACGCCGCGCGGGTCGATCTTGCGGCCACGACGAAAACGGGTGCCGCTGCCTAACGACCTTTCTCCACGTCGGACATCATGACGCCTTGTTCAATCTGACGTGCGAGGTCCAGAATTACATTTTGACGTGCGTTATCTTCGGCAACACGTGTTGTAAATCGGCTTTGGAGGACGTTAAAACTGGCCACCGCATATATACTACGTTTAAAGGCCGGAGAAGATGGCGTTGTTAAATCCTGTAATGTATATGTCGTGTCGACGCGTAATTGCCGCCGGGTGGCATCCTCATCGACCGTGATATCCAAATCAGAAATCGATTCAGTTACCCGCCCGACCACCAATCGATAACGGGGAATACCCGCCCCATGGGCGTGAAACCGGTCAATCAGTTCGTTTTTTAAGATGACGCCGGATCGGTCCGGAATATCGTCGATCTGGATACTCGACAAGAATACCGACGATTTCTCTCCCTGGCTTCCCGATGTGTTATACAAGGGGCGAAAGCCACAGGCCGTCAGGCACAAGCAAAGCAAAAGAATCCGCGCTGGTATCATGCGTCTGCTCCTCTCGTCGGCGTGCCATAGTATTTTTGACCGATCACAATTTTCTCGCGTCCACTCGCGATCCGCCATGTATTCGTGTCCCGCCAGGAATAGACGCACCCACAATATTCTTGCTGATAAAAATGTTCGCGCTTGGCAATCTCGATCATGCGATTTGATCCACCATCTTTACGCCAATTATAGTCCCAGTATGTCAGACCGTCATAGTGTGCCGCTGCGCGGTGCCCACATCCGTTAATCTGATCCATATCTTTCCAGCGTGAAATCCCAAGACACGAGGTAAAAACAGGAAACCCATTTTCATGGGCATAAAGGGCCGTACGTTCAAACCGCATATCAAAACACGTGGTACAGCGTTTGCCCCGTTCAGGTTCCCATTCCATCCCCTTGACACGCGAGAACCAATTCGACGTATCATAATCCGCGTCGATAAAGGGGATATTCATTTTTTGTGCAAACGCGATGTTTTCGTTTTTACGCAGATCATATTCCTCGCGCGGATGAATATTCGGGTTGTAAAAATAAATCGTAATATCAAGGCCCGAGGCGACCATGGCCTCAATCACCTCTCCAGAACACGGCGCGCAACAGGAATGCAGCAATATTTTCCCGGCGTTTCCTGGCACGGGCAAATGCATACGCGCAGATTCCTTTTCTAAGGTCATGTACAACGACCCCCTCTTATGCCGCCGTCTTGACAAGCGTCACTTTTTTATCCGCGAGCTGCTTTTCAAGCCAGTGAATATTATAGTTCCCGGCACGAAAATCCGGATGATTGATAATCCATTGATGGAGTGGCAGCGTGGTTTTAATGCCGTCAACCACCGTTTCGACAATCGCGCGGTTGAGACGTGCCAAGGCCTCGTCTCGTGTGCGGCCATGGACAATTAACTTCCCAATCATCGAATCATAATAAGGGGGGATTTTATATCCGGTATACACAGCCGAATCGAACCGAACGCCCAGGCCCCCGGCCGCGTGAAATTGCTTAATCTCACCCGGGCACGGGATAAAAGTTTCGGGATCTTCCGCGTTAATCCGCACTTCAATCGCATGACCACGAAAACGAATGCGGTCCTTTTGGATCGAGAGCGGCATGCCCGCCGCAATCCGAATTTGTTCGCACACGAGATCAAGGCCCGTCAGCATTTCTGTGACTGGATGCTCAACCTGGATCCGCGTATTCATTTCCATGAAATAGAATTTTCCGTCTTCAAACAAAAATTCCATCGTCCCAGCGCCACGATAGCCCATTTTACGGACCACATCCGCCGCAAGATTCCCAATGAATTCCCGGTCTTTTTCTTTCAGCGCGGGGCTGGGCGCCTCTTCAACCAGTTTTTGGTGCCGGCGCTGAATCGAACAATCACGTTCGCCCAAGTGAATGGCGTTGCCGTGTGTATCGCCAAAAACCTGAATTTCAATGTGGCGCGGACGTTCCAGATATTTCTCCATATACACGGTATCGTCGTCGAAATTTGCCTTGGCTTCAGCCCGCGCGGTTCTGTATTGCTCTGCAAATTCATCAGCCTTGCGCACCACCTTCATGCCTTTGCCGCCACCACCGGACGCCGCCTTGATCAGAACCGGAAAGCCCATGGATTCGGCCATTTTCTGGCCTTCTTCCACACTGTCTACCGCCCCTGGACTTCCCGGCACAACGGGTAACCCCAGTTCAAGCGCCGTCTTCTTGGCCTGAACCTTGTCGCCCATTTGCGCGATGTGTTCGGGTTTGGGCCCGATAAAAGTAAAACCGTGTTCTTCGACCATGCGCGCGAAATCTTCGTTTTCAGATAAAAACCCATAGCCCGGATGAATGGCATCGGCCCCCGTCACGGTCGCCGCCGATAGAATCGCCGGAATGTTCAAATACGAATCTTTAGAGGGCGCGGGGCCGATGCAGACGGATTCATCGGCCAAACGCACGGCCATGGCAGATGCATCCGCGACCGAATGCACGACGACAGACGCAATGCCCATTTCGCGGCACGCCCGGACAATACGGAGGGCAATTTCTCCGCGGTTCGCGATGAGGATTTTTTTAAACATCAATCAGCCCTTTAAAAGTTCTAATTTTTCAAACATCCATGTAACTGCGCCACATAAAACTTCATATTGTGGATCTGTTATCGGAATGTTGTGTTCACTCGCAAGAACAAAACTCTTTTTTAAGGGATTCCAATCGTAAAGAAGTCTTCTAATCGGCTCTCCTTGCTTTAATATTATAAGACCCTTTTTTGCTTCTGGATCATTTTCTGTACCAAATTCTTCATTCAGCGTGCGATTGACTTCTCTGTAGATCGGGCTAAGAGACCGTATACTTGAGACTTTCTCAACCTGCCTCTCTCCATCGCTGCCTTCAAGAAGTTGTAAATGCTCATAACGACCTGACGGCGATTGATGCGTTATCTTGAATGAAAGCGCTTCGGAACCAGAGGCAAATTCTAAATCAAGATGAGACCCAGCATAAGTCTCTATACCAAAGGCATTTGCGAGTTCTTGGGCTCGATTGCTGTCAGATTCTTTTCTCATCCGATCATCTCATCTCTACTCGATCACCACCAACACATCACCGAATTCGACCGGCTGGCCGGCGTCAACCATGATGTGGGTGATCGTGCCCGCCTTGTCGGCCTTGATTTGGTTCATCACCTTCATCGCTTCGATGATGAGGAGCGTATCTCCGACCTTAACGCTTGCGCCTTTACGAATGAACGGCATCGCGCCGGGTTCCGGAGATAAATAAACTGTCCCCACCATCGGCGATGTGACGGCGCCCGGGTGCGACGCCCCAATTGCGGTGGGCAAGGCCGTATTCGCGACTTGCGGGATTGCTGGATCAGAGGGCATAAAGCCGGGGCTCCCGGCAACAACAGGACTGCCGTGATGCGCGACCATGGGCATCCCACCCATCATCATGCCCTTATTCACCCGAATGACGCGGTCACCATCGGCCACTTCAATTTCGGTGAGGCCCGTTTCATCAAGCAATCCCGCCAGTTGTCGAATCGCATCTGCATCTATTTTCATATTGTTTTCCCGTGTGGTTCGCGTGTGACACTCATCTGGGCTTCTGTCTACCCAAAAACTTGGCCCCTGTCAAAGGCTGTCATCATAAACGAAGGATTTTAGTCTTGTTTTGGTGCGGCGAGAGCTGGGTCCCGCAAAATCGTTTCAATCGGACGGATCATCCCCGATACGGTCATCTCCCCCGCTTTAACAAAGCGTAGGGTCAGATCAAATTTTGGTTCTGTCGCGGCGTTTGGGAGCGGGTTAAAGCACATGACATGCAATCCACCCGGACGAAAGATAACCTGCCCTCCTGCCGGTACGGCCACGCCCTTTGGGACCACACGCATTTTCATGACGCCATTATCATGGATATGATCATGAATTTCGGCGCTTCGGCAGACCGGGGTCGCAACCGACAAAAATCTATCGTCTTCAGCACCCTTATTCTCAAGCGCGAAAAAAATTGCTGTCGGGGCATCCGGGTCATTAACATAGGCGTTTGGATCCACCTGCGCCATATAGACAGCGCGCGCAAGAAAGGCGGGGACTGCCGCCTCGGGACCCTCTTGCGCGACCGCAGCAGATCCGCCAAGAACGGCGGTGAACAGACTCAAAAAGGGAATAAGGCGCAAAAACACCCGGTTACTTCCCGTTCGCCGCGGTTTGCATTTCTTTCGCCATTTTTTCAAGTGTTTCGCTGCCGACAAAGCCGCGCAGCACTTGATCTTTTGCGGCAAATCCAGGCGTTCCCGACAACCCTAAGGACGAGAAAAGCTGCATATTTTTGGAAATCTGGGTCATCACCTCTTCTTTGGCGGCGGCTTCTTTCACCTTGTCAGGATCAAGTCCCGCATCCTTGGCAATTGCGCGCAAACTTTCTTCGTTTTTAGGACCAGTGAAGCTCATCGCAGCTTTGTGGAATTCGGTATATTTCCCTTGTTTCCCAGCAGCAATCGCCCATTTCGCCGCCTCAAGTGAAGTCGGGCCTAAAATCGGTGTGTCAACAAGGATAATTTTAATGTCTTTGTTTCGTTCAACCAGCGCGTTCAGATCTTTATACGCCTGCTTGCAATAGCCGCAGTTGTAATCAAAAAATTCGACAAAGGCGACCGCGGCCTTTGGATTCCCCAAAACCGCATAGGCCGGATTCTTAAAAAGCTCATCTGATTTTTCAGCGAGCACCTTTTTCGCGGCTTCCGCCGCTGCCTCTTCCTGTTTTTGTTGATGCTTGTCAGCGGCCTCAAACAATACTTCTGGATTATCCAGAATGTATTGGCGCACAATCGCCTCAATTTCTTTCTTTTGCGCATCGGTCATTCCGGCCTGGGCCGCCACAGGGGCCAAAAGTGCAGAAAAAGCAAAAAGGGATAAAAGCGCGCGCCGCATGGAAAATATCCTTTCGAGAAAAAACCGACAGAGACCCACGCCTGATCCGGGCGGAGTGATGACGCTAGCATGCGTGAAATGTCCCCAAACTGCAAGATATTTATGCGCGCGGGAACCATTCCCTTTGCCCAGTAACTATGTGTATGATATCTGCCGTATCGACATTTTGCCCTTGGAAAAATCTATGCGTTTTATTTTTCTTCTGCTCGTTTCTTTCGTTTTTACAGCCACCGCCCCAGCACGCGCGGATGACCCCGCCTTACCGGCGCCCCTTGCCGATATGGCGGCCGCTGGTACGGCCATGAAATACTTGGGCCGCGATTTGGGATATGACGGATGGCTTGCCATTAAAGATGGTCAGGAACAATATTTTTATGCGACCCCAGATGGATCCGCGATTTTTCTGGGCGTCCTTTTTAATAAAAACGGCCGCGCGATCACCTATGACCAAATGAAACGCCTGCAGGGAAAAAAAGACCCCATTTTTGACGATCTGATAAATGCGCCGTCCCAGAAAACGAAACCGGTCGCGAATGCGTTGACCACAACGTCGACAGAGCCCCGGGCCACAGAGACCCGCGTGGCGAGCCCCGCCCAGGAATTTTTGGCCGATGTCCTTAAAGGGCATGCCTTTACGATGGGCGCGGCCCAAGCCCCTGATATCTATATGTTTGTCGACCCGCTTTGCCCCCACTGCAAGGATATGTTGCGGGTCTTGAGGCCCGCCGTGAGAGGCGGAAAACTGCGGATTCATGTCTTGATGGTTGGCGCCTTGTTCCCGGAAAGCGGTCCGCTGGCCGTTCATGTTGTTGGGAGTACAGATCCAACAGCTGCGCTTGACGCCATCATGGCCGGAAACCGTCCGACCCTTGCAAAAGATGCCCACACCTCCACCCCTGACCTTGATGCCAATCTCGCCATTTTGAAAAAATGGAAATTTGAGGGCACGCCCATTACCGTCTATCGCGCGAAAGACAACACAATCAAGTTACTGCAAGGCGCCGCCGCAAAAGCGGATTTGATTCTTAATGATTTACCGTAAGGTTAAATCATGTTAAGGTTCTGTTGGGAAATGGTCGCGTAGGGTATCCTGATCAAAAGCTGTGTATTCTGAATGCGCCCGCGAATTTAAGAAATCTGAAGAGAGACAATAACGTGTTGTTCAAGCCTGCCCAGCCCCGCCATTCTTATTTGCTGACCATGTTTGAAAAACTCGGGACGCCCTTGATGGTCGCCGTTGCAGAAGCAACCGAACGCGACCGCCTGGTGGCGTTACAGCAAGGACAAAAAAACCCCGAAACCCCCGATCAGGAAGAAGCCGAACGTATCGCAAGTCTTTTAAAATCCGCCGCTGAAATGGGATTCGCCCTGTCCCATCAGATGGATTTGCGCATGCTTGATGCCTCGGCGGCAGACGGCGTTCGGTTAACACTGGCAACCCTGGCCGCCCCTCTTGTTGCGAATCTCTACCGTGTGAATGGCCGCACACCCGCGACCCACGACATCGACCGCATGGTTGCCGCGATGCAGGCGGTCACATTATTTGCGGATAATTATAACGCCGCAGCGGATGCCAATGTCCGTTTGCAAAATATCGACGAAGATTTCGCGCCCGCTGATTCCGCGCAAGTTCAACTCATGACCCTCTCGGCTCTGATGCCTGCCATTAACGCGGTATGTACTTTTTCATTTGGACAGCCCGAGAAAAATTTACTCGCCCAAGTGACCGAACGGCTTCATGCCACCGCGCGCGGCTTGCGGTCGACCTTCTTTGGCGGGCTTTCTGAACGCGATGCTTTACGCGCGGAAATCACCTTACTGCGCGTCGCTGCAAATTTATATTCCCAGGTTCATTTCACTGAAATGTCAAAATTGATGTTTCTTGAGGATGCCGAACGTGACCAGGTAGACCTGTCCGCCCGTCTTCAAGACTTGTGGGGCATTGTGGACCAACGCTTGGCCATGCTGTCCGTCCTTGCGGATGCTCTTGCTGGAAAATCAGGTGTCCAAACCACGGGGCAGACAAGCGGTGGGCAACAGCCCGCCGTTCCTGCCGCAACGATTTCCTCTGTACAAAACACAACGCCACCCCCTGCCCCAGGTACAGCAACCCCGCTTTCGGCCTTTGCCGCACCCAAAGCACCGGCAACCTCTGCACCACCTCAAACCACGCAAACCGCCAGCAGCAGCAACGGCGCAAGCCCCCTGTCCTTCTTTTCCAAACCCAAAGAAACCGTGGGAGGCGATAAATGAGTAAAGTTCTCGCTGCTTGCCTGATCCTTGCTGCCCAAAACTATTCTGTGCCGCCCGCGGTCCTTGTTGGAATTTATAACGTCGAAGGCGGACAAATCGGGCAACAAGTTTCAAATAAAAATGGGACGTATGATTTGGGACCGATGCAGATCAATACTCTCTGGGTTCCAGAACTTGCGGATTATTGGGGGGTCAGCGAGACCACCGCCAAAAAATGGGTCCGCGATGACGCCTGTACCAATATGAATGTCTCGGCCTGGATTTTACGCCAACATTTGAACGAAACTGGGTCACTCGCCCAGGCGATTGCGCATTATCATTCGAGGACTCCCGAACGCGGGACGAATTATCGACGCAAGGTTGTGTCCGCCATGGCGCGGCAGGGCCTCATCCGTCCGCCAGGCAGTGCGCCGATGCCCGCGTCTTCCGTGACCGTCCATGCGCGCCAAAGCGACCGATTTGGGAAACAAGCCGCGCGGTCCTCGCCGGTCAAGGCGACAACCGGATTAAAAGTTGCGGGCACGGCAGGCTTGCGTCCTGTCGATTCCACCCGCCGCAGCGCCATGAATTCGATCGTGGTGTATAACCCCGTTGCCCGGCCGTAACCCTTTATTTATGACATTTCTTTCTTTTTCGGCCCGGTTTGCGCTATAATGGGCGGTAACAAGGATTTTTAACGATGTCCACAACACCAATGGATCAACTCACCCAGATGGGGTTTGACCGTATGACGCTGCAAGACGCTGTGTTAACGGCCCTTGCGAACGATGAACGCGCGCGCCTGCCCCACGGAGCCGCGACCGTCCTTCCGGCGCTTTATACCTATATGACGCCCGATTTAATTGCCGCGCAAAACGGCCAAGTCATGCTGATCCATGAAAAACCTCTGCCGGCCCCCATCTGGTGGGCGGATTATGATCCTGAACTCAAACAGCTTGTTTTCGTGACTATCGGTGGGCAAATCATGGATTTAGGGATTAAAATCCCACCTGTGATCGATGGGTTTCTCCGCGCGGGCCGCGATATTGTCCTCGTTGAAATCGATCTTGAGGGAAATATTTTAAACGTTCAGGACCGCAAAATTGTGGTCCGTCAAACCGCGTCGCTGGACGCTTTGAAACAATAAGGGGGTATTAAATGTTTGGATGGGTATTAGAAAAACGTGGTTATACCCCAGAAGTCGCAACAGGATTAAGCACCTTTGGGGCTAACGCCTTGTTGGAAATGGATGGAATAAGCGATGCCACCTTTGGCCGCTACGAAAAAGGGGGTGCCGGGGCATCCGCGACAAACACCACCGCCTTTAACGGTGCCTATGACGCGATCAAAAAATTAACCCGCACGGATCTCACCTTTGCCACGGGACTTGCCGAACGCCACCGCCAAAATCCCAAGGCCTATCAACAAACGATGGATAATCTATCAAAGACGATGATCGAAAATCCCGCGATCGCCGCCAAGGTTGAAGGTATCGCCAAATCCGGAAACGGCGCCCAGATGCTCGGGCTTTATGATGATTTTCAAAAGGACCCGGGCGCCACATATAACAAACTTGCGGGTGTGACACCCACCCCGGCTGCCGGACCCACCACCGCCGGCACACCATCGCAACCCGCCGGGGACGATACGCGCCGCGACCAGTATGACGCGGCCACCGCGAAAGCGCGGTTTGAGGGGATGATGAAAGACCCGAACAATAAAAAACTCGCCGATGCAATTAAACAGAGTAAAGCCGAGGATAAAATCCTGGCAGAACTTCAGAAAAAACCGGATCTGGTCAAAAATTTTGATCTGCCACCAAACCGTGCCCAGTATCAGAACACCCTTGAAAAGGGCGACATGGCCGGGTTCATGGCAAAATTTACAGGCGCGGATATTCAACCCCAAACGACCCAGGCTGGAATGGCCGGCGGCATTGGCGATGTGGTCAGTGGCCTCATGGACTTTGTCAAAGGGATGCTGGGGGACAGTGGGGGACCCGGCGGGCGGGGTGGCCACGGCCTTATGGGGATTCTGGCGAAGGTTGGATCGGCCCTGGGGATCGGCGTTTTGGGCCCGGCGACCAACGTGAACCGCATGCTTGAAAAAAACCCGATTTTTGCGAAAACCATGGATCTGGATGGTTATGCCGCCGATTTGACGCGTCAGGCACAAAGCAGCAATCCGCAATTGGCGGCCGACGCCCAAAAACAACTGGCAAAATTAGGAATCGATAAAAAAGAGGGACAGGATATCGCCCGGGGCGAGGCCGGTGTCTATCACGTGGGCATCGAACAAACCGCGATCAAAGGCAAAGACCCCAAAACCGGCCAAGACGTCATTACCGGGTTTAAACCCGAGGCCAAGGGTGTTGTCATGCGCTATACAGATTTGAATGGCCTCGTCGACGCGACCAAACCCCAGGCGGGATCAACGCCCGCGACACCCGCCCCCGTAAACACTGGGCCGAAATCAACGGATCCGGCGGCGACAAACGAGTTACGCCCACCAATGCCCGCCGCAGTGACAACGGAATAGGGGTTTACTCTGACTGTCCCTGATCAATCAGGCGATCAAGATCGCGCCGCGCGTTGGGGTCATAGCCAGATTCAGGTGCGGTGGCGGCAGGGTCGGGCGTTGTCGCCTCTTCCGTTTTTGGACGGACCGATGACCCAGGTTTCAAGACATCCAACTCTTCCAGATGTTCGCGGGCGTTTTTACCGTTTTCACCCGAGGTACTTGTCCCCTCATCGTCGCCAAACGGCACCATCATGCTCGGCATCATGTTCTGAAGCCAAGACGACACGGCCTCAACGTACAGATGCGTGCGCGATTCCTTGAACCATTCTTTTTTCGTGTCTTTGTCCATCACGATATGGACGGGAAGATAAAAAATACCAAGAATCAGTAATCCGCGGAGCAACCCAAACACAACGCCCAAGGTGCGATCGACCGCCCCTAGGCCAAGTGCCCGCACCTGTTCTGCAATCAGGTGCGAAATAAAGGACAAGACCCCGAAAATCAGGATAAACACGACGCCATAGGCCAGCACGGCGGAAACCAGCGTCATGGGAATGACGTCGAACAGTTTGGCGGCCTTTTCGTCACCCGCCACCCCAAGCCACGTATCCATGAACGGGCGCACATCATCACCAAAGGCGAGCGCCGCCAAAAGCCCGCCAATCGCGCCGAAGATGGTCAAGATCTCGCGAATAAACCCGCGCCAAAACGCATGAAGCGCAGAGATCAGCAAAACGGCAATAACAATCGTGTCAAAGATCATGATGTGTATTGATAAGGGAGATTAACCAGATTGTCCAGCACGCTTGGGTTTTGAATTTATGTCATTCCCCAATAGCCCGAATAAATCCTGAATGTGACGCAGGTCAACAAGGGTCATCCCCGGTGTTGCGGGCGGGACAGATTTATCTTTTTTGATGCGGGCGGGTAACACCGCGTGATGAAACCCCAGTTTCGCCGCCTCACGCAGGCGTAAATCGGGTTGCGGCACCTGGCGGACCTCGCCCGCCAAACCCACTTCACCGAAAAACACCATGTCATGGGGCACGGGCACGCCCGAATGCGCCGACAGGAGCGCAGCGACCACAGCCGCGTCCGCCGCCGGTTCCGAAATGCGCAATCCCCCGGCCACGTTTAAAAAAACATCCATCCCCGAAAATGCAATGCCGCAGCGTGTTTCGAGCACCGCAAGCACCATGGCCAACCGCGCGGCGTCCCACCCAATCACCGCACGGCGCGGGGTACCCAAACCCGAACTTGCAACGAGCGCCTGAATTTCAACCAGAACAGGCCGCGTGCCCTCAACCCCCGCAAACACGCTTGACCCCGGCGCGTCCACCTGGCGCTGGGCCAGGAAAAGTTCGGATGGATTGGGTACTTCCTCAAGACCTGCTTGCGACATCGCAAAGACGCCAATTTCATCGGTCGCGCCAAAGCGGTTTTTCACGGTGCGCAAAATGCGAAACTGATGGCCACGGTCGCCTTCAAAATACAAAACCGTATCAACCATGTGTTCAAGCACGCGCGGCCCCGCGATTTGCCCGTCTTTCGTGACATGCCCCACGATCAGAAGGCAACAATTATTTTTCTTGGCCGCGCGGATCAGTTCATGGGTGCAGGCCCGCACTTGCGTCACTGTGCCTGGCGCGCTTTCGACACTGTCCAGATACATCGTTTGAATGGAATCGATCACCACCAAGCCCACGGGATTCTCGCGAGATTCAATCGTTGCAATAATTTCGCGCACATCCGTGGACGCTGCAAGCCCCACGGGCGCATGGTCGAGGCCCAAACGCTGGGCACGAAGGCGCACCTGATCGACAGCTTCCTCTCCCGACACATAAAGACACACCGTACCTTGAAGGGCCAGACGCGCCACCGCCTGGAGCAACAGGGTTGATTTCCCGATACCGGGATCCCCCCCAATAAGAAGGGCGGACGCCGAAACCAACCCACCGCCTACCACGCGGTCAAATTCCAGGATTCCAGTTTTGAGACGCGCGCGCGGCGGCCCGCCCACCTCAAATTGCAGGGACGAGACCGCAAGCGTACGGGATTTCCCCGGTTTGGCCTTGGCCGCATAGGGGGTTGCGGCCGCGGTTTCTTCGACAAAAGAATTCCACGCGCCGCAAGCATCGCATTTCCCCGACCATTTGGATGAAACCGTGCCGCAAGATTGACAGACGTAATGGGCTGTTGTTTTGGCCATAGATCGAGAATATAGAACGAAACAAGAACGGTCAAGAGGTTTTCCGTTAACCCTCTTGCCGAAACGCCCAGCGGATTGTTTTTCGCGCGGCATACACATCGCCGCTTAAAACGAGCTGACGGGTTTTTTGCGGCAGGCCCGTGGCCCCTAGATACACGCTTTCTTCAAGACGTAATTCTTCTGCGTCATGTGCAAAGCGCAAGGCGCGGCCCGACGATAGTTTAAGAAGCGCCCCGCCCCCCTGGAGCAAATTCACCGTCACCCGTGGGTGAAGATGGAACCGGATGCTGTACGGAATGGGCACAACAGGAGGAATTGTTCCGGTCACGTCATCGAGTCCCCTGATGGCACATCCGTCTTGATCCAGAAAAATCTGGCGTGTATGGGTGAGACCGTTCCGCGCCGCGTACCCCTCATGGGTTACACGGACACCCATCCCGTCATCACTCTCTAGTCGTTCGGTTTCTACATGGGCCGGGCCCCGCACGGGAATGTTACTGTCCCCCCCCAAGGTCAGGGTGGAATGCGCAGCGGTTGCCGAGAGCAAATCCCGCCACATGGGATCGGAGCGGTGAGACCCGCAGTTTACAACCACGCGGTCTTGTCCAATCCCCCATTCAAACGCGGTTGTTCCCGCATGATGCGTGCCTTGGGCGGCCCCGCAATCCACAATCACGGTTTGATCCAACGTCGCTAGTCGTTCAAATCCGGTTTGTGGTAATGACAGCGGCGCGCGCGCGTTAATTTGGGCAAAATGAAGAATTTGTTCCAGAACATCGGCCTGACCTTCGCCCGATCCATGCGCAACGGTGAGTGCCCCATCGCCCAAACGAAAGAACCGCAAGGCCGGAACACAGCGGTCAATCCCGTGTGCCAGATGTGCCGGGATCGGCACCCCGGCGCCCGCCAAAAGATGCCGTAGATCAATTAGTGTTTTTAAAACCCCGGGTAAATCGCCCGGACGCCTTGTATAGGGGCCGCCATCTGCCAAAATCAATTGGGCGACCGCGTGTTCAAATTGTTGTAAATAGCGTGCCTGATGCGCCTTATCATAAAGGACGGCGACCGACCCCGCAAAAAGGGCAGCAGCCCCGTCAAACGCATCCATCGGATGGGGTGTCCCCAGCGAAAATGCCCGTTTACAAGCATCTAAATCCTGTTTCAAAATAACCCGCACCGCTTCTTGGGTCGCGGCGTCCAATCCCGGCGCATAAAAGGCATAGGCACCGATCAAGGCGAAAATGCGTGCGCGTGCGCGTTCGGGAGCCGTAATCCATCCCGAGAGACCATTATTTACGGCAGCCCAACGCGCAATCAACCGAATGGCCGTGCGTCGCGCAGCCTCGTCCGAGACGGTCCGCAGATCGCGTAACCACCCAAATTCATGAAAAGCGGCGTCAATATCATGCCGGCCTTGCGGGCCCACAACAATATCCAGTTGATCATCTGTGAGGCGGGCGACAAAACGGACCAGTTCCTGGCCCCGCGCAACAACTCCCGGCCAAATATCGGGAGGGCAGGCATGAAAAGATAAAAGCGTGGCCCCGGATCCACTTTGAATCTGGCGGCGCCATTCCTCCCCACGCGCGGCAACCGCATGTTGAGTTTTTTGCATCAAACGATAAGTTTTACGCAGCATATTCTTTTATTCCTTTCAACGCCTGAATGGCGCTTGCGTAATGGGTCGGCCCCTGTTTAAAGATGAACGTCCCCGATACCAAAATATCGGCCCCCGCCCGAATAATTTCGGTGGCATTTGCGTCTGTCACGCCCCCATCGACCTCAAGCTCAAGCGGGGCGCGCACGTTATCAATCAAAGCACGCGCGCTACGAATCTTGTCAAAAAGGGGCTGGAATCTCTGCCCACCAAATCCGGCCTCCACCGTCAAAATCAATACAACGTCGATCAATGGCAAGAGCGCCGCCAAACTGTCTAATGAATCTTTGGGATTAAACGCGACGCCCGCACGCATCCCAAGCGCTCGAATAGCTTTTAAATCCGCCTGAACATCGTCGCTTGCGTCTGCGTGAATCGTTACAATCTGGCACCCCGCATCACGGCAGGCAGAAAAGAGTGTCCGCGGATTCCGCACCATCAAATGCGCATCAAACGGCAAATCGGTCACAGACCTGAGCGCGCCAATCACACAAGGCCCAAAGGTCAGGTTCGGAACGAAACTTCCGTCCATCACGTCCCAATGGATGCTATCCGCGCCTCCCTGGGTCACGGCCTCAACATCGCGCGCCAAATGCGCGAAATCCGCCGCCAACATGGACGGCGCAATCAGGGGAAGAGGGGGCATGAAAAAAGCCAGAAAATAATATTATTGGAAAATAACGTGAGAGAACCCCAACGCGTCCCTTCAGGGTATCCTGAACATTCCGATAATGCAAGCGATCCCGGCGGACCGATACGGATACCTTTCCAAGGGTATTATATAAGAATACATTCTTATTATTTTAGGTTCTTTTGCGTCATGTGATACAGAGCCACCGCCGCAGCGTTTGACACGTTCAAGCTCGCAATCGGTTCTTGTGTCGGCAGACGTACCAGATGATCACACCCCTCACGCACCAGACGGCGAAGGCCCGGGCCTTCCGCTCCGAGCACAATCACCTGACGCCGCGCGGGGATAAAATCCGGCAGATCCACATCACCACGTTCATCGAGACCCGCCACGGTAAATCCAGAATCTTTTAACACCTCAATCGACCGCGACAAATTTGTCTCGTAACAAACGGGCACATGCTCGACCGCGCCGCAGGCAATTTTAGCGATGAGCGCGTTCAGCTCCGGCGCATGTCGGCGTTGTACCACCAAGGCGGCAGCGCCAAACGCACAGGCAGACCGAATAATCGCGCCCATATTATGGGGATCCGTCACCTGATCCAGTATGACCACGCAGGCCGGAATATCAGCGGCAAGGCCGCGCAAGACATCCTCTAGATCCGTTTCGGGTAAGGGGTCGCACGCGACCCCTACTCCCTGATGCACGGCGTCGCGCCCGCAGGCCGCATCAAACGCCGCTTTGGGGGGCATCATGACGCCGGAACGTTTTAACCCCGATTTGATCGCCACCCGAACCCAAGAATCAACCTCCCCTGCCTGATCTTCGGTCGCATACACCCCCCGAATAACGCGTAAAGGGTTCAAAATTGCTTCACGCACGGCATGAATCCCGTAAAGATCCAGGATCAAACGTGGTGGGGCAGAAACCCGGGAAGCGGGCGCGGACGGGCGGGAACGGGCGGGGCGATGTTTCATCCCTCTATCAAAGCACGGATTTTCCATGTTGACAAATGCCCCAAAATCCCTTTTCTTGGGGCCCTTGATGACGTGGTGGAGTGGCCGAGCGGTCAATGGCAGCAGACTGTAAATCTGCCCTCTTTATGAGTTCGAAGGTTCAAATCCTTCCTCCACCACCATTTTCTTAACAACCCGCCCCGATTGGCGGGCTTTTCTTTGCTGAAAACCCCAGTTCCCGCATTGTTTTCCGAAACCCTAGCGTACTGTTAGAGCGCCGGAATACCCATTTTTCTCTCAGTTTTAGCGGTTTCTCTCACTCTTTCTGAATACGGTGTGAGTGCGCCGTTGTCGTGCCAATACCTTGATTTGCAAGGCATTCCTAAAATCGTGTTTTGAACGCTTTGAGTGATAGTTCGCGTACAAATTTCAAACTTTTTTGTAAGACCATCGTCGTTTTTTCCGATGGCGGCATTCGACTCCTGCACGGCCATCATCACGTTCAGCGTGCCAGAGAAAACCCTGTAATCCGTACCGACGTTTTGCGAGGTACCTTCATAATCGGTGCTGGAAACGCGGGTCGCCCCCCCGGAAAAGGCCCGTGGGGCGAGAAAACATTGCCCATGCGCATTC
>CAZSIB010000004.1:0-46603 GCA_964607245.1 uncultured Pseudobdellovibrionaceae bacterium
TTTCGTGTGGGCCATGCTGGTCACAGCGTTTTTGTTGGTCCTCGCGGTGCCGGTCTTGGGCGGCGCGATTACGATGCTCCTCACCGACCGGAATTTCGGGACGCACTTCTTTAAACCCGAAGGCGGTGGCGACCCGATTTTGTTCCAGCATCTCTTCTGGTTCTTTGGTCATCCCGAAGTCTACATCATGATCTTGCCGGCCTTTGGCATTATCAGTCATATCGTGGCGACCTTTTCGCGTAAACCCGTGTTTGGGTATTTGGGTATGGCCTATGCGATGGTCGCAATTGGCGTTGTGGGCTTTATCGTCTGGGCGCACCATATGTTTACAACCGGTCTTGCGGTTGATACCCGCGCGTATTTTACGCTTGCGACCTTGATCATCGCGGTCCCGACGGGGATCAAGATTTTCTCGTGGATTGCGACCATGTGGGGCGGATCGATTTCCTTTAAAACCCCCATGCTGTGGGCGATTGGATTTATCTTTTTGTTTACGGTTGGCGGTGTCACGGGCGTGGTGCTCGCGAATGGCGGGATGGATATTGCGCTTCACGACACTTATTACGTAGTGGCGCATTTCCATTACGTGCTGTCTTTGGGGGCTGTCTTTGCACTCTTTGCCGGGTATTATTACTGGATCGGCAAGATGTCGGGACGGCAATATCCCGAATTTCTGGGCAAGCTCCATTTCTGGATTACCTTTGTCGGCGTGAACTTGATTTTCTTCCCCCAGCATTTCCTGGGTCTCCAGGGGATGCCGCGGCGTTATCCGGATTATCCCGGTGATCTGCTGCCGGCGGACTGGTCTTGGGCAGAGCGCACGAGGTATATGCTGGGTGAAACCTGGAAATATTTGACCGGTCAAGGATCAGAACTTTTTGGACATACGGGATATCACGGCTGGCATTTTGTATCCTCAATTGGGACCTATTTAACCGGTGCGTCGGTGATCCTGTTTGTGTTTATTGTGTTTTACACGATGTTCTTTGGCCGGCGCGTCGGCGCGAATTACTGGGATGCGAGCCCCGAGACATTGACGCTTGAATGGACCGTATCGTCGCCCCCGCCCTTCCACCAATTTGAGATTCAACCGAAGGTGAATTGATGGAATTTGTGGCTACGATTGATTCTGCTTTTGAAGCCCGTGCGGATCATTCCGTTCGGGTTTCAGATTATATTGCCCTGCTCAAACCCAAGGTGATGAGCCTTGTGGTGTTCTCGGCGCTGGCAGGAATCGTCCTTGCGCCGGGCGTTCAAAACGTGCATCCAGTGATCCTTTTTACGGCGCTTTTATCCGTTGCGATTGGGGCGGGCGCGGCGGGTGCGATCAATATGTGGTATGACCGCGATATCGACGCCGTGATGGCGCGCACGAAAAACCGTCCTGTTCCAGCAGGCCAGGTGAACGCCGATGAGGCGCTGGCCTTTGGCGTCATCTTGGCACTTTTTTCCGTGATGATGATGGGAATGGCGACGAACTGGATCGCGGCCGGGTGGCTCGCGTTTTCGATTTTCTTTTATGTTATGATTTACACAATGGGTCTGAAACGCCGAACACCCCAGAACATTGTGATCGGTGGCGCGGCGGGCGCGTTTCCGCCCGTGATCGGATACGCCGCCGTGACGGGGGATGTTAGTATTTTGTCGGGCGCGCTTTTTGCCCTTATCTTTTTCTGGACGCCGCCGCATTTCTGGGCGCTTGCGTTGTTCATGCGGGATGATTATGCGCGGGCCAAGGTTCCCATGATGCCCAATGTCGTGGGGGTGCGCGCGACGCAAGTCCAGATGTTGTTGTATACGCTGATCTTGCTTCCTATATCCGTCCTCCCAACATTTTTGGGCGCAACAGGTATGATCTATGGCGCGGCTGCCTTTGGCCTTACGGCCTTGTTTATTTTATCCGCCGCGCGGGTTTTGCGCGCCGCGCCGGATGATCAAAAGCCCGCCCGCGCGATGTTCGGGTTTTCGATTTTGTATCTTTTTACGCTTTTTGCCCTGATGATGATCGACAAGGTGTCATGACATGCCGCTTTCTTCCCTTCATATCCGAAAAAAACGCACGAATTTGGCGATTTTAGGCGCGCTTTGTGCCTGGGTCGTGTTGATTTTTATTGTGTCCGTCGTGCGGATGATGCCGGCCGCATCGGCACCGGTTGAATCAGACTATGCTGTGAACCCGGCCTATCAAGAATGTGTGCGAGATTCTGATTGTACGCTCGCATCAACAACATGCAACGGATGCTGCACGCGTGATGCGATCAACACGGTGTTCGTTGAACGATATCAGCAAGAACGTGAAACCTATTGTAGCGGATATAAGGGCAGTGTTTGTGAATGTAGACAATCATCCGCGCACCCGAAATGCCAGGTTGGGAGATGTGTTCTTGTGCCGACCTTACCGACCGCGCCCAGTCGTTAAAAGTGTCGACGCTTGATCAAAAAAACCGCCGGTTGGGCTTGGCCGTCTTGGTTCTTGTCCTGTCGATGGTGGCGTTGTCCTTTGCATCGGTCCCGCTCTACCGCTTGTTTTGCAGTGTGACGGGGATTGGTGGTCCGGCGCAAATCAAGACCGCATCAATGGCCGCGACCCAAATTCTGGACCGGAGGGTCGAGGTGCGGTTTAATGCGGATGTTGATGCCCAGATGCCGTGGGATTTCCGCCCTACGGATCGGTTGGTGCGCTTGAATATTGGACAAGAAGGGATCACATCCTTTATCGCGCGGAACAAGAGCGATCAGGCGGTCACGGGTACAGCCATCTTTAACGTTCTCCCAGAAAAAGCGGGGAAATATTTTCACAAAACACAGTGTTTTTGCTTTGGCGAACAAACCCTTGCCGCGGGGGCCGAGGCTCATATGCCGGTTTTATTTTATATCGATCCGGCTTTTGCGCAGGACCCAAATATGGCGGATGTCAGCTCACTTACCCTATCCTATACGTTCTACCGGGCCGAGAGCCCGGCGCTTGGTGCAGCGCTTGAAAAATTTCAGAAGGGGACGGCGGCCGGGGCTGAGGCTTTAATCAAACAAGTCCAGTAATTCAACAAAGAACAAATTGTTTAGGGCGTCGCCAAAGGTAAAAATACTGGCCGCAACGCCCAAGGAAATAAGCGCCGCAATGAGACCATACTCAATCGCCGTGGCACCGGTCTCATCCGTACGATACGCGTGAAGATAAAGGTTTATTTTCCTCATATTGCCCCCGGCGTTTAAAATCTCACACCTTTTCCATTTTATCACGTGATTTCTTAACAAGCCGGAAAAATCCGGGGAGTTCTTTGGAAAGCCGGATTTTTATCATTCCCGCTCTTGCTTTTCGGTGCGTATCTGATCATCATACGGCCACGTTAACCCCCATTTTATTCAGACCTTATGACCAGCCCCGCCCGTCAGCAGCGCCAGGCCCGTGATCGCCGCATTTCACTCGCGCTGGCGGTCTTAATTGGCCTTGTGGTGGGGATTGGCGGGTTTTTTATATTGCATTATCGCCCCTCTTTTGCCCCAACGGTTTCGCCTGGGAAGGCGACGGCCCCCCTTCCCCTGACGTTATTACCCCACAAGGCGCTTTATGGGGTGTCGATGGTGTCCGCCCGCAACGGATCACAGGTCATCGATATTGATGGGAAAATGTTCTTTCAAATGCATCAGGGGTGCGATGCCTATATTACGGATCATCGCTTTGTCCTGACCTATGATTATGCGGATAGTACACCCATGCGGGTGACGAGTGATTTTTCAACCGTCGAATCGATGGATGGAAAAACCTTTGATTTTTCATCGCGTCGCCGCCGCGACGGCGAACTCTACCAGGAATTGCGGGGCAAGGCGGTGATGCCGCAGGCGGGAATGGGCCAAGCGGTTTACGCCCTTCCCGCTGATTTAACCTTTGACCTTGCCGCTGGTACACGCTTTCCGGCCATGCATACACGCGATTTAATCACGGCCGCGCGTGCAGGAAAAAGTTTTTTATCCGCACGTATTTTTGATGGGTCGGATGAAGAAGGCCCCCTCGATGTGACGGCCATTATCACTCCGGCAAAAGATGTCGTTCTTCCAAGCGGGACAATGATTGCGCAAGAGGCACTGGTCCGTCCGGCCTGGCGGGTTCATTTGGCTTTTTTCCCAACCACCAGTGTGTCAGAAACCGCCGATTATGAACTGACCATGATCCTCCACGAAAACGGTGTAATTTCCGATATGACCATTGATTACCGGGACTTCTCGGTTCATCAACAGCTTTTGGCACTCGACCCGCTGGTTCCTGACGGCTGTGATGATCAAGAGACCCCACAAAAATCAACCGTACAGCAACCGCCTACAGGCGTGCCAGTCCCCGCTGATCGACCCTTGCGGTAAGGGATGAGGGACAGGTTCTTAAGCCTTTGACAAGGATTCCCCTCTACACTTGAGGGATTGTCGCTTTTTCGATAAAATTATCCCCGTACACAAAGGATACCCCCGTTTATATGTTGGCCAAAGTTTTGATTGTTGAAGATAACGAACTGAACATGAAACTTTTTCATGATCTTCTTGAGGCGCATGGCATCGAAACGGTGCAAACCCGGGACGGGCGTCATGTCTTGGATATTGCCCGGGCGGAACGACCTCATCTCATCCTCATGGATATTCAATTACCCGAAATCTCTGGCCTAGATGTCACCAAGGCGCTCAAGGCCGATGATGACCTTAAATCCATCCCTGTCATTGCCGTGACCGCCTTTGCCATGAAAGGGGATGAACGCAAAATCCGTGAAGGCGGGTGCGAAGATTATATTTCAAAGCCCATTTCTGTTGTTAAATTCATGGATACGGTGCGTAAATATCTGCCCCGGACAGAAGAGGCCCCGATCACCGAACCTCTTGTTAATCCCCCCCTCTCTTCCTCGACCGTCACATTACCCAAGGAATAAATCATGTCGGCCCGTGTTCTTGTCGTTGATGATATTCTGCCGAATGTCAAATTACTCGAAGCCAAACTCAGCGGTGAATATTACGATGTGTTGACTGCCGGAAGCGGAGAAGAAGCCTTAAAACGCGTCGAAGAAGACAGCCCCGACATTATTCTTTTAGATATTATGATGCCTGGGATGGACGGCATCGAAGTCTGTCGTCGGATCAAGACAGATGCCCGTTATGCGCATATTCCGGTGGTCATGGTCACGGCCTTGACCGATGCACAAGACCGTATTCGCGGGCTTGAATCCGGGGCCGATGATTTTCTCTCAAAACCGGTGAATGATACAGCGCTTTTTGCGCGGGTGCGGTCACTCGTGCGGCTAAAGCGCACAATCGATGAATGGCGCGCGCGGAATGCGACCGCTAATCAATTGGGTGTTGTCGATGAATCGATCACGGTGATGAATGAAGTGGCCGAACAAGCGAATATCCTTGTGATTGAAGATCGCAGCTTTGAAGTTGAAAAGATCAACCAATCTCTTTTGCGGGATCAGCACAATATTATTGTCTGCGCGAACGGCATCGAAGCCATGAATATCGTCCAGCAACAAGACATTGATCTTGCGATTATTTCATTGAATCTAGCGCATGCAGATGGGTTACGCCTGGCCTCACATTTTAAATCCAATGAACGCACCCGCACCTTACCCATTGTGATGCTGGGGGAAGACGGCGATATGCCGCGCATCGTTCATGGCCTAGAGATGGGCGCAAATGATTATTTGATCCGTCCGGTCGACCGCAATGAACTGTTGGCGCGCGTCCGGTCGCAAGTCCGGCGCAAGCGATTCCAAGACCGGTTAAAGACCAGCTATGAAGAATCGCTGTCCATGGCGCTTACGGATCCGTTGACCGGACTTTATAACCGTCGTTATTTTGATACCCATTTGCAGAAGCTTGTCGAGAACAACCAAGCAAGCCGCAAGACGTTGGCCGTTCTGATGCTGGACGTCGATAAATTCAAAAACGTGAATGACACTTATGGTCACAGCGTGGGGGATGAGGTCTTGCGGACCTTTGCGGCACGGTTAAAAGACGCGGTGCGCGGGTTTGATTTAGTCGCGCGTTTGGGCGGCGAAGAATTTGTCGTCGTTCTGCCGGATGTGACGCCTGAACTTGCCTATACCATTGCGGAACGGTTGCGGCGATCTCTTGGGAATAAGGCCGTGAAATGTGCGGCACCCGAAGGAGAACTAATTGTCACAACCTCTCTTGGCGGGATTGTCGTGACCCCGGATCAACGATTAAGTATTGACGAGATTATGCGTCAAGCCGATGATGCGCTGTTCGTTGCAAAAGACAACGGGCGGAACCAATGCGTTTTCGTCGGTGTTGGCAAACTCAATCCCGATGACTTCAAGATCACCGAACGCGTGGCCATGGAATAACGTGTCTGGTAACCTTGTAAAAAATACCTTCTTGTCGTTATTTCAATCCTTGTTCGTGCGTGTGGCGGCCGTGCTTGCGGTAACGATGGTCGCTGGGCTTTGGTTTATTGCCGCGACGTTCACCCCAACGGCAACCTACCTCACAGAGGGTGGCGCAACACGCCATGTTTTTACGCATCCTGATTTTATTGGTCGTATGATCTTGGCGTGGGCAATACTGGTCGTGCCGATATACGTGAGCGTGCGTTTTATTTTATGGCTGATGCGGGATCAGAAATTTCCGCCGCGCCCATAAATTCGGACGCCGGGGCCGTCACCCCGCGTCCCCAGTTCCCATTTTTGAACGATCTCGGCGGCATCCAAGGCATCGATTAACCGGTTGATTCCAGATTTTTCAAGTAAACTGACCTGTGGGCCACGCCCCCGGCGCACCGTGTTATCCAAGATGAAGGGGTAAAGCCCGTACCATCCTTTTTCAGGGCCGCGGGCAAGATTATACGCACCCAGGTCCCGGTCGGGCGCCGCGCGCGCAACGTGTTCCGCCATTTCGATAAGGAGAAGTTTATAGGCGTTCATTTCAATGCGGGTCATCGCGTCATGCATCTGCACCTGAATCTGCCGAATTTTTTCCATGAGTGCCACGTCGCGTAACAGTGGAAGCTCCATATACCGCGGGGATAATGCCGCGCGGCAGATGTGATGGATCAAAGGAACGTTTTCAAACTTGGCCGCCGCCATCGTGAGAAAATCATGAATCGCGGCGCGTTCGCGGGGTTCTGCATCGGGTGCGCCGCCGGGGTCGAGGCGCGCCATCCACAAACCCACCTGAACCGGCAGGGATGTGAGGGCCACCCAGTCATCCGCCGTAAATCCATCAGGTGTTGTGGGATGATTGCGGCGACCAAAGGGCATGTTCAAGAAACCTTTAAACTTGTTGATCAATCGTCCGCGGCGTAGGCCCATCGCCCTTGGCGACCCCCACCCGGGCGGGGCGCAGCAACCGTTCATGAATGGTATAACCGTCTTCAATCACTTGCACAACGGTACCTGGTGATTTCCCCGTGCCCGGGGCTTCAAACATCACCTCGTGCAAATTTGCATTAAAGAGCGTCTCAAGCGCCGCAATTTTTTTGATCCCAACGCGTTCGAAACCGGATAAAAGTTCGCGTTCCGTTGCTTCAATCCCCGCAATCAGTGCCTGAAGACGCGGATCGCCATCCCGTAAATCGGCCGGGATTGCATCGAGCGCGCGGCGCAAGTTATCGGCCACATTCAGTAATCCGCGTGCGAAATTGGTGATACCAAATTTACTGGCATCCTCGCGGTCGCGTTCGGCGCGCCGCCGGGTATTTTCAGCCTCGGCCAGCGCGCGCAGGGCTTGATCTTTGAGTTGGGCGTTTTCGGTTTCAAGCGCCTGAAGGCGTTCGGTTACATCAGGTGCGCTTGGGGTTGAGACATCCGGCTCACCTGCCGCGGGACTGGGCGCAGCAGGCGCCCCAAACGCGGCCGGTCCTGTTTTTTGATCAAACCCCGAAGGTTGAGAAGAAAAAGGATCAGTGGACATCATCACATCCCAAGGTCAAGGTGAACGTTTGGCAAGATCGCGGCCCAAGTAAAACATTTTCGGCCGTGCGGGCGGTTGCAAGCGCAATGAATCCCCATCGGGCAAAATCAAATAGGTATCGAGCATGTATTGATACCAAAAACGAATACGCGAGACGCCTTTTCGGGCAAGAGAGGCCCGTTCGATGGAGATTTCGGCAGACGCGGCCTTGTAGACATTGCCGCAATTCTTGGGCCCTGTCCCCATGGGTTGCAAGAACATATAATCGCCAATTGTAATGTCGACGGCATCGGCGTCAAAACTGGCCTTTAGGGGCAAGTCGGTAATTTTTCCGCATGCCATCAAGGCGGGATCGGCAACGACCCGTAACGTGACATATTTCGGTCCGATCCGGTAATCGACGTGATAACTCAAGGGTTTTTGCACATGGGGCCGCCCCAGCGCCGTTTCATCGGCGGCAAAAACGGTTCCTGCCACACTCCAAATCCCGCCCATCAAGGCCAAAAATATAAAGATACGAAACATTGATTTAAAACACGCGGGGGCCCCATCAAAACAAACCTTCTTTCAGGATAGGCATAAAAGGGGATGATTTCAAGCGGTCTTTGCCCGAATCCTAATCGCCATAAGATGGTGAATGTGTTTGGTCCAAATCCCGGAACCGTGTCAAATTCGGGTCAAAGAACATCTTGATCGTGCCAATGGGCCCGTGACGCTGCTTGGCGATGATCGATTCCGCAATATTGGCGTTCCGAGCTAGCATATCTTGCCAGGACGCGTACCGATCGCCGAATTTCCCGGCGTCTTCCCCAGGCTTTTGCTGGGGCTCTTCGCGAGATAAATAATATTCATGACGATAAATGAACATCACAACGTCGGCATCTTGTTCAATCGATCCCGATTCCCGTAAATCAGAAAGTTGCGGGCGTTTGTCCTCGCGCGCTTCAACCGCACGTGATAACTGCGAGAGTGCCAACACCGGAATATTAAATTCCTTGGCAATGGCTTTGAGGCCGCGTGTGATTTCCGAGACTTCGAGGACGCGGTTCGTTTCCGATTGTTTGGATCCTGTACCCCGCAAAAGTTGCAAATAATCAATCACCAAAAGCCCGAGCCCATGTTGCGATTTTAATCGACGCGCGCGCGTTCGGATGGCCGAAATCGAAAGGGCCGGTGTATCATCAATAAAAAGTGGAATCTGCGCCATCATGTGGCTAGCTTCAACAAATTTGCGGAATTCGTCTTGTTTAATCGCCCCTTTGCGGATTGCATCGCCCGAGATTCCGGCCTGATCCGCCAAAATACGGGTCGCCAGTTGATCTGCGGACATTTCCAAACTAAAGAACCCGACTTGTGCGCCTTCTTTTCCGCCGCTTTCGGCATAGGCTTTGGCCGCATTAAACGCGATGACGGTCGCAAGCGCCGTTTTCCCCATCGACGGGCGACCCGCAAGGATTAACAAATCCGATCCATGCAACCCGCCCAATTTTTCGTCCATATCGCGCAGGCCCGTCGTTACCCCCGTCACGCGCGATTTATTTTGAAATGCTTTCTCAGCAATTTGGATCGCAGCGGTGGTCGAGGCGCGTAAGGTCACAAACCCCCCACGCGCATCCCCTGATTCCGAAAGTTTATAAAGTTGTGATTCCGCGGCCTCAATGGCATCGGTTGCGGAATCTTCATACGACAGGCTATAGGCGTTGTTCACCACATCTTCGCCCAGGTGAATCAAGGATCGCCGAAGATAAAGGTCATAGAGCGTCCGCGCGTAATCCTCGGTATTCACAATTGTGATGACGTTGGCCGCGAGATCCCGCAAATAATCGGCCCCGCCCACATGCGTTAAATCACTGTCTGTTTCAAAATATGTCTTCAGCGTAACCGGATCTGCAGAAAGCCCCCGGTCGCATAAGTGGGTGATCCCGGTAAAAATACGCTGATGCGCGGGCACATAAAAATGATCGGGTCGCAGAAAATCGCCAATTTTTTCAAGCCCCCGGTTATCAACCAAAAGGGCCCCGAGCAAAGCCTGCTCCGCCTCAACATTATGGGGAATCTGCCGAATGGGCAGGGCGGCAGCTCCCGGTAAAGGGGTAATTGTTGCGGTTTGGGAAGTCGATTCGGGCATGATACGGGTGACGCTATCAGATTTACCGCAAGAAAACACGATTCCTCTTATCCACAGGGCGTGAATAACGGGCATAACCTCCTGCATACAGGATGATGTTTATCTGTATCCTAGAATTTTTAGTCCTTTTTTAAGCCTCTTGCAGGCAGAATAGGGACGTTAACATCTTTTCGCCCTTCTGTATTTTCCAGATTTCCAAAAGGAGTCCTGCCGTGGCTGTCGATAAATCAATGAATGTATTGATCGTGGATGATTATAAAACCATGCTCAAAATCGTCGGGAATCTGTTGCGTCAATTGGGGTTCACCCATATTGATGAAGCCACCGATGGGACGATGGCCTTGGATCTGTTTGGGAAAAAGAATTACGGCCTTGTTATTTCTGATTGGAACATGGAACCCATGTCGGGGCTCGATTTGTTAAAGCAAGTACGCGCCGGGGCAAATAACAATAAGGTCCCCTTTATTATGGTGACGGCCGAAAGCAAAACAGAGAATGTCGTGATTGCCAAACAAGCCGGCGTCAGTAATTACATTGTCAAACCGTTTAATGCGGAAACACTCAAAACCAAGCTCACCAGCGTCTTGGGTGAGTTTTAAACCTGTACCAGCATCATCATCGGCATTGTGGGGATTCCAGATGGAACGCGAAAAAGTTGTTAAACTCATCAATTCAGTGATCGCCAAGGTCGAGCATGTCGAAGACATCTCGCGCGAACAGATCTTTCATGAATTACAGGGCTTAAAAAGTATTATTGACCAGGCGCGGGCGGAGCTTAAATCCGCAAATGTCGGTGATATTAAAGGGATGCATATCCCGTCCGCCACCGACGAACTGGATGCCATTATCAAAGCAACCGAGGGTGCGACGATGGGGATTTTTAGTGCGTGCGAAGAAATCGAACGCGTCCTGCCAGGCTTGCCAGACCATCAACGCGACAGTGTTCAAGCGAGTGTCACCAAAGTTTACGAAGCCTGTTCGTTCCAGGATTTGACCGGCCAACGGATCAGCAAGATCGTTCGGTCTTTACGGGATATCGATACCAAAGTGACGTCCATCTTGAACATTCTGCATAACCGCATGGGCGACATTGATACGACATCCACAAGTACCGACACCCGCACGGGCGATGCCCTGCTTCTCAACGGCCCGCAACTACCCGGACATGGCATCTCGCAAGAAGATATCGATAAGCTTTTGGCTGATTTTTAGGCGGTCGTAAAAAACGCGGTTATGGGCGCGTCTTCACAAGGTCCAGAACAATCCGGTCGCCCTTTTCCCCGTTGGGCGGAAGCATTTGTGTGCGCGCGATATCGACCGCTTCACGCAGTTGCAGGATCACCCGGGATTTGGCGCCTGAGAGCGCCTGGGCGGTATAGGACGCGACAAGCGGCGATTTTGCAAAACTGGCGCCCGCAGGGGCGGTAAATTCACCGGCATCGACATCGACAATCAGGATTTTTTCGGCGTTATCGAGATCGGTTACAAACCCAACTTTTCGAGACAGATCAAAAACGATCCGTGTTTTATCGGCGTCATCGCCAATGCGAACATCACGGACACTGGCCGCGGGAAGCGTTGCCGGGGCAACAGGCTTGTTCGATGTGACCGACAGCAATGTTTCGGATGTCATCGCCTGGGGCACTGCGGGTTTCGCAACGGGCGTTGGGGTTGCCGCATTGGGCGTCATCGGTTTTTGTGCGGGGGTTGCAGGTTTTGCGGCGATGGGTTGTTTTTGGGCCGTAGGCGCAGGGGTTGTATTTTGCGACGTGGTGGCGATCCGTGCGTCAATACGGCGGAGTTCCTGCATCAAATCGTCAATGCGCGTCCCAAGTGCCGGCATTTTCTCGAGGATCGAGGTGAGTTCCGACATTTGATTTTTTAACCCACCAACATCCGATTCGAGCCGAGAAAGGCGGGTGTAAATGGCGGCCTGGGCATCTGTGATGCCGGGGGTTGTCGTTGTCGCAGGCATCGAAAGAGAGGGCGCTGTCGCCGGTGCCGCAGCCATTGTTGTGGTAGGAGGTGGTTGTATGGCGGCAGGCGGGGTGGCTGTCCCTGTTGCGGTCGTGGGTGTTTGCGCCGCGCAGGCAGACAGCAACGCGACACTAGCGGTCAGGAGCAAGGTAGAGGAAAAGGATGTCATGAAAGATCCGGGCGCAGAACGAGGGGCTCGTGACGTGAGAAAAGAATCACTTCCTCATTTCAAGAGGTTGTGCGCGCCGGGTCAAGCGGCTGCGCGGTCATCCCCCGTTTTATCCACAGGCGAAAGAAGGGGCTGTCCCGTCGCTTGCTCATATACCCGCACAGTTGCTTGGAACATATGGTCAAATGTAAAGGCACGCTCATAATGCGCGCGCGCATGGCGGCCCATCTGTTCCCGCTGTTCTTTATGGGCGATTAAATGACGGAGTGCCGTCGCGACGGCACCTACATCTTGATGTGGCACTAAAAGCCCGGTTTCATTCGGAATGACGGATTCGGGTACGCCTGCGACAGCGGTGGCGACGGTGGGCAATCCGGCGCGCATGGCCTCGACGATACTGCGCGGAAACCCTTCCCAGTGGGTGGTCAGGACAAAAATATCGGACGTGTTCAACAAATCGCCGATATCCGCGCGCTGTCCCAAAATCTCGATTTTATCCTGAAAGCCCAATTGTATAATTTGCTCCTTGATCGCGGACGAATCCCCATTTCCGGCAAGGCGTAGCGTCCAGGGAAGGTCGCGGATCTGGTCCAGGGCCGAAATGAGTGTGGCATGATCCTTTTGAGGGGCAAAGCGTGCGACCATGATCAAGCGCACGGGGCCCGCTTGTGTCTCGACCCGGGTCACTGGATAATCCAGCATACCGTTATGAACGGTCACAATGCGATCCGCGGGCGCAACCCGGGCCTCAAGCCCCAAGTCGCGGTCGTAATCGCTTACGGTAATAATTCGGGTAGAAAAATACCCCATAATCTTTTCGATTGCGCGGTAAAAGAAACGTGCACGCGGACTGACATTCTCGGTAAAGGCCCAGCCGTGGACAGTAAAGATCACAGGGATCCCCAGGCTTGCGGCAGCCAAGCGTCCCACCACCCCTGCCTTGGATGAATGGCACGAGACAAGATTAGGACGAATTTCTTTAAGGCGCGCGCGTACGCGCAGGAACGCGCGGATCTCGCGCAAAACGCCGATCGAACGGGTTAAGTCCGGGATGATCGTGCAGGAAATATGGTCACGCATCAAGGCGTCTGTAATCGGTCCAGAAGATCCGGCAATGACGTCAGGTGTATGGCCCAGGGCCTTAAGGCGTCGCGCAAAATCCCGCACGTGGATTTGTGGCCCGCCAAATTCGTCCATCCGTGTAATGATGTAAGCGATTTTCATGTTTCGGCTGTCTTCGAATAAAGGGATTTTCCGCGTTTGATCAGATAGGCGGTATAACCCAAGAGGGTAACAATCCATAAAAGTGTCATAATGCCTTCACCCAGGCCCAGACGGGGTCCAAAGACACCCACGGCACCCGAGAGGAAAACAAGCGTCAAAATAAGATGTGTGACGCGGGCAGGGGAGAATCCGCGGGCCAAAAGACGGTGGTGCAGATGGTCGCGCCCGGCTTCAAACGCACCGCGTCCGTGGATACGGCGGGTAATGAACAGGGCAAACGCGTCGAAGATCGGAAGGGCGATAATAAACGCCATGGCAATGGGGGGCATGCCCGCGCCCTCAACCGGCGTCGCAATACGCACCCCCAGCCAAGCGATGATGAGGCCCAGGGACATACTCCCTGCGTCGCCCAGAAAGACAGTCGCGCGGGTATGTCCTGGATAGCGCATATTGTGCAGTAAAAATCCGAAAAGAAGACTCGTTAGCAATAAGGCGGCGGTACACGCCTGGACATCCCCTCCAAGCGCGGCGGCAAGAGCAAGCCAACCAAGCATGATAAAGCTGCCCCCGCCCGCAAGGCCATCGAGACCGTCGATCATATTCATGGCATTGATCAAAAAAATAAAACATACGGCCGTAAAGGGGATCGACAACCAAGCCAGATCAACAAGATGCGCAACGCCAAATAAATGCCCAAGATGTGGCAAAGCGGCGGTTCCTGATAGGGTCATGATCAGGGCAGCGGCAAGTTGGGCCGCAAATTTGGTATTTGGTGAAATCTCCGCATAATCATCCAGTGCGCCCGCACCGATCAAAAGCAAAAGCGCAATAAAAAGGGGGGTGTGGTCAAACGGCGTGATCCCCAGCGTTGGGAGAAGAACCATATAAACCGGAAAAATAACAAGACCGCCAATGGGGGGAACTGGCCGGTCATGTTGTTTGCGCCCACCCAGGGTCGGACGGTCAACCATCCCCAACCGAACGGCCATGCGGGCCAAGATGGGGATCATGGCGCCCACGAAATGGGCGCTCGCCGCGCATAAAACAATAAAAAACAGAAGGGCAATCGACATAAGGGTTAGGAATATAAACAAAATACGATAACCTATTCACCCTAGCAGATTTTATTCTTACCTGTCACCTCGAGAAAATGAGGACCACGGTCGCAAAGGGGTCGGATAGGTATATATACATATAATGTACGAATAGATTTGCAAAAATTGTCTCAAATATGATGTAATAGAAGGAGGGGAACGCGTCATCCCCAATAAAGTGGTGTGTCTTCATGTATAAAAACATAACCCATAGAGTGGTGGGAGTTGCCGCAGGTCTTGGGGCCTTATGGTCGTCGATGACACCTGCCTTTGCGACCCCGGCCCCGGGGGGTGGTGCGGCGATCAATGTCACGGAATATACAGGCGGTGACTTTTCATCGCTTTTCGAACGCATTGGCGATTCATTTGTGGGGGCCCCCGGCCTTATTTCTGCGGCTGCTTATTTAACCGCGATGATCCTTGCGGTGAGTGCAATCCTGAAATTAAAAGAGGCGTTTGATTCCCCGGGCAACGTATCGATGCGTGAACCGATTGGGCGCGCGTTGATTGCGGGGGCCTTATTTGCGATGCCAACGGTCATTGATACCGTGACCGCGACAATTGGATCGCAAGACGGCGGGATCGGTGTTCGTTCTTTGGCCCTAGGGGCCGATTTAATGGGACATTTATCAAGCGCAACAGGTACAGAGGTCTGCGATGCAATTCGAGCAGCCCGCGTTGCCAATGCTGCGCTGGGGGCGCTTGGTGATGGGGATATTCTGGGTGCAATCGGGACGGGTCTTGGGTCGTATATGTTTGGCGGCTCGGTTGGGGAGGTTATTTGTTATGCCACCCACAGTTTCCAGGGACTCGCCCCTCTTCTCTCTATAATACTTTATATTTCTGGGTTATTCCTGGTTTTCTGGGGGTTGTTACAACTGAAGGAACACTTGATCAGTCCGGATCGCGCCCCTGTATCTGCGCCCCTGAAGAAACTTTTGGTGGCCGGTACATTTTTCGCCTTTCCCTCATTTTTAGAGGTTGTCGCGAATACGTTTGGTGGCGATGGGAATGGTGTCGCGGCCCTGGACCCCAGTGTTCAACTGGCCTGTGCGTCGGGCGGAATTGGGAATATTTTAAACGCTGTTGGAAGCTTGTTAGACGCTTTCTCCGGCAGCGAGGGGGGCGGTGCCAGCAGTAAGGGCGGTGGCCTTGACTGTATGATGGTTAAATTGGTGACGGATTTGTGGTCGCCTGTTCAAATGGCCGTGTCTATTTTTGGGTATCTGGCCGGGATTATTCTGATCGCACTCGCGCTGCGTCGCATGCTGGATACCATGGATAAAGGGGTCCGCAGCCCGGTAGGGATTGGGACATTAGGAATGTTTGCCGTCGGCGGTGCGTTATTATCTTTTGATCAGATTATTCGCGCCTTGACCGTCTCTATCTTTCCGGATGTTTTTTCAACGATGGGGGTTCCGACATTAAAATTATATGGGTCCCTCGCTTATGCGCCGGGGTTAAGTGAGGGAGCTGCAAAATCTGTTAATTCGGTCATATCTGCGGTCTTTATGTTTTCCTTTCTTGTTGGTATCATCAGTGTGATGCGCGGCTTGTTCATGCTGAAAGAAGTCAGCAATGGCGGGAACGCATCGCTCATGGCAGCCTTTACACATGTGATTGGTGGAGGGCTTGCGGTGAATTTGGGGCCGGTGGTCAATGCGGTCCAGCATACGCTGGGTCTATCGAATATCGGGATCAAGGTTTGCGAAGGGCTACTCTGTTAACGAATTTTAAAATATTTTTCGTCAATACTATTTTTAACACTAAAAGGAGAAACACACATGACACGTTTAACCAAGAAATATGCGACATTCGGGGCGATGGTCACGATGGGCGCGCTTTCGTCTTTTCCGGCGTCTGCCCAAACAACGACCGGCAGCTTGACCAAAGTCGCGACAACCGAATACACCGATCAAAGCTTTTCGGCGATTTTTGAACGGATTACCAATTCATTTGGTGGTTTACCGGGCTTGATCTCCATGTTTGCCTATTTGATGGGGATTATTTTTGCGATCGCCGGAATCATGAAGATTAAGGATCACGTCGAGGATCCGGGTCGGACCGACCTGAAATCGGGCGCGATTCGTTTGATCGTTGGGGGCGCGCTCTTTGCCTTGCCATTTGTCATGGACACAATGACGGCGACCGTGGGTGATCAATCCGGTGCCGTGAAACCGATGTCTCTTAAAGCCGCGACCTTCTCGAAGGGCCAATAATACGCTCGGACATCGAGGATATTTTGTCGAAATTTCCAGCTATTCTAGGAATTGCCCGTAGAGCCACGGGCAATTCTTTCCTTTCCGGGGCGGCACCCGCCGTGCCCGTCGAGACGCGTCAGGCCGTATTTGAACGCGACGACTATACCTGTCGCTGTTGCGGGTTCCGGTCACTCCGGTACCAAGACGTTCTGCACCTTGATTCGGATCTCTCCAATAACGCGGCCAAGAACCTCGCAACAGTATGTCAGTTTTGTGGTCAGTGTTTTGATTTGGAACAAGTCGTGCAAATGAAATCCGGATTTTTGATTTGGATGCCGGAAATGGAGCAAACAACGCTCAACCATATTGCCCGGGCGGTCTATATTGCGCGCGTGTCCCAGGGGCCCATGGCCGACGCTGCGCGGCGCATTCTGGATATTGTGATGACGCGGCGCGAAGACGTGAAGCGTCGCATCCAAACCGATGACCCTTATGTTCTAGCCAACGTTTTTCGTGATTTTTTGGGTGCCAAGGCCTATGCCGAGCGCGAGACAAAATTAAAGGGCGTGCGTCTTTTTCCCCTTGATCGTCGCATGGTGCGTGAGGGGGATTTGGAATTTAATCAATTCCCCCAGATTCTGGCCTATTGGCGCTCCAAAGATGGCCCATTTGGCGGGAAACTCCCCGCTCAGTGGCTTGAATACTTCAAGGATATGCAGCGCGCCGCGTCGTAGGACGTCTCTTCTTATGCGTGATACGATGTCGCGCATTTCTGGTCTTTCTCCGCTGCTCAAATCAGGTATAGTAAAAGGAATGTCGGTTCCGGCTTTTTATCCTTTCTGATTGTATCTTTGTTTCTATGGGTCTTTTTTCGAAATTTGCGCAACCTTTTCAATCGGCCCTGAAGGCGACGATTGAAAGCTATATTCGTCTTGAAACATCGGACGATGAATTCACGCTGGTCGCGAAAGACAGCTCGCTTGTGAGTGTCTTGCGCGTGAGCGGATGCCGCCAAATGATCGGGGAGGAAGAATATTTCGCCCTCATCAAGGCAGGCACGTTAAAACTGGGGTCACGTTTTGAACGTCAAGGCCATGCGCTTCAGGTCTTTTTTGTACGCGACCCGGACCGCGTGGGCGCCGAACTTGAACTTAAATTAAAGCCCATTCGACAAACGGCGCAGAATACCGAACTGGATGTCCAGGATTTGCTTGATGAACGCGCGCGGCATCTGGCGCATTACTTAAGTTACGAAGAATGTTATTTCGTGATGTGGACTCGCCCCTCGATCATGGCCAAGACCGAAGGTGAACGGACGCGGAAGGAAGCCCAGGAAAAAAACAAAAGCTGGGTGCGCGCGCCCTATGCACAAAGCCCGGTCCTTATGCTGGATCCGCTTCGGACTCGTCACAAAAGTTTCATTGCCGGGGCGCTCTCGGCGCTTGATGAAATGGGGATTCGGGTTGAACAACTCGAAAACCATGAGGCGTTGCGTTGTATTCGGGATAACATGTATCCGTCACGCGCGAATGAGGGATGGAAAGCGTTATTACCCGGTGATCCGATGCCGTCCAACGCGCCCACGTCGCGGACGGATATGTCGGAACTTCTGTGGATGCCGCTTTCGGCCCAAATCGCCGTCGGAGACGCCAAGGTGATTGATGATCAGGTGGTCCAAATTGGCGATCTCTTGTGGTCCGGCGTGGATATGGTTTTGGGCCCGATGGACCCCAGCCCCTTTCCGATGCTTCTTAATCGATTGTTTGAGGCCAAGGTTCCGTACCGCATTTCCTTTATGATTGAAGGCGGGGGGGCATCATCGATTGCGCTTCGCTCTTTTGCGGCGACCATGATGGGCGTCACGAATAAATCGAACAAGCAAATTAAATATGCGCTCGAAGGGGTTCAGAATTTGTCCCGTTCTGAAGCTGTCGTTAAACTCCGCGTGTCACTGGCGACCTGGGCGCGGCGCGATCAAATGAAACTGCTTCAGGACAGGAAATCTGTGCTGATGCAGGCCGTTGAATCCTGGGGTTATTGCCAGGTCTCCGACGCGTCGGGCGATCCCCTTGCCTGTGTCATGTCATCCGCCATGGGGATTCATTGTGGCGGGACGGCGCCCTGCGCGATTGCGCCCCTTTATGAGGTGATGAAGCTCCTGCCCTGGCAGCGACCCTGTAGCCCGTTTAATACAGGCGCGGTATTGTTCCGCACGCCCGATGGGAAAACCTGGCCCTATCAAACCGGAACGAATATGACGACAACGTGGTTTGATTTAATTTTTGCGCAACCAGGGGCCGGGAAGTCTGTGCTTATGAACGCCTTGAACCTGGGTACTGTGCTGACTCCGGGTCTCAGCAAACTCCCTTTTATCGCGATCATTGATATTGGTCCGTCATCCTCCGGATTAATTTCCCTGATCAAGGACGCGTTGCCCGCCGAACGCTCGCATGAAGCCGCGTATTACCGATTGCAAATGTCCCATCAATTTGCGGTGAACCCGTTTGACACGCAACTGGGGTGCCGGTATCCGCTCGCCGATGAACGCAGTTATTTGATCGAACTCATCACCTTGCTGTGTACGCCGCCGGGGGCTGAAAAACCCTATGACGGGATGCAGCAGCTCGCGGGTCTTGTGGTCGACGAAATGTACCGCTGGCGGGATGATAAATCCGCGAATGCGGAACCCCGCCCCTATCTGCCGCGCGTGGATGGAGATATCGATGAGGGCTTGCAAAAGCACAATATTCACCTTCCGGCCGAACCTTACTGGTGGGATATCGTCGATAAATTTTATGATATTGGGGATTATCGTTTGGCGAATTTGGCCCAGCGGTATGCCGTGCCGGTTTTAGGAGATTCCATTACCGCGTCACGACGTCCCCAAATTCAAACATTACTTGAAGAAACGACAACGGGGATATCGACCGAAACCATCATCGCGGCCTTTGAACGGATGGTGACGTCGGCGGTACGGGAATATCCGATCTTGGCCTCAATCACCCAGTTTGAAATTACAGATGCGCGTGTCTGTGCCCTCGACCTTATGGATGTTGCGCCCCAAGGGGATGCCGGTGCAGATCGTCAAACGGCGATTATGTACATGCTTGCGCGTTACGCGCTGGTCCGCAGCTGGTGGATGGGGCTCGATTCACTCCGCCAGATCCCTGAAAAATACCGTCCCTATCATGAGGCGCGGTTGCAGGATATTGCCGAAACGCCCAAGCGCTTAAGTTTGGATGAATTCCACCGAACCAGTTCGTCATCCGCCGTCCGCGGCCAGATCGTACGTGACGTGCGTGAAGGGCGTAAACGCGGCGTGCAGATTGTGCTCGCATCACAGCTCCTTGATGACTTTAGTAAAGATATGGTCGATTTGGCCACAGGCGTTTGGGTGTTGGGGACGGCTGTTTCGGACAAGGCTGTTGATAACGTGCAAGAACGTTTTGGTTTGTCCCAGACGGCACGGAACGTCATTCGCTATCGTTTGACGGGCCCCAAGGCCAGTGGGGCGCCTGCTTTGCTGGTTCTGGGGACGACCGAAGGACGATATGAACAACATTTGATCAATACGCTCGGCCCCATCGAACTTTGGGCACTCTCGACATCGGCCGAAGATGTGGCGATCCGGACGCGGCTTTATAAGAAACTGGGGGCAGGTCGGGCGCGGCGGATGCTCGCTGCCACCTTCCCCGGTGGGTCGGCGCGGAATGAAATTAAACGCCGCGTCTTGATGCGGGCGGAAGCCGGAGAGGCACGCGGCGCGGCAACGGGCGCTGTGATTGAAGATATTGTCGATGAGTTGGTTCGCGCGGCGGCTGAGAAAACAGAATCAGGTTCTTCTGCAGGTACGGGGTCCTAAGGGGGGTGATCCATGTCTGGAAATCGTCCCGTGAAGAAAAATGAAAAAGGGAAAACCGCGTTTGACAGCGCGGTTACCGGGAAAAAGCCCAAGAAAAAAATCTCTTGGAAACTTGCCGCAGCCCTTGCGGTTCCGGTTGTTTTGATCGTCGGGTATTTTACATTTTTTGGCAGCGTGACTGCACCCAAGGGCAATAATCTCTATGGCGTATGCCGGGGATATATTGAGCTGAATTTGCAGTTCCCGGAAACGATCAAAATCATTCAATTCGAACAACGGATCCCAGAGAGTGAAAACCCCGATGCGCCGCAACGCATTAACTATGATATTTCTTTTTCGAGCATTGACGGTTTTGGGCAACACCAACTCAATACCCTGACATGTGGGTTTAAATTTGATCAAGCGTTAGTGAATACACCGTGGCAGGGGATTATCTTGGAACGGACCTTATTTAACGGAAAATCCAAGCATGGCTGGGCGGATGTTTATTACCCGGCGAATAAGAAGAGCCCGCGCGCGGCCGATGACCGGAATGAAAAGCTGGAAGTTTTTTACAATGCGATCCCGTCGCTCCTTGTGAATCCGCCAGATTTAACTTTGCCGCGGTACCGGTTAAACAGCTTACCAATTAGTATGCTGAACACATTCTAACGATAGCTGAGTGCAAGGTACAGAATTGCATAGGCCAGTGGTGCCCAAATGGGCAAGGTGAATAACGTCCGGCGTAGGGACGGGATGTCTCGAACGAAGAACCCTGTAATTGCGGTCACACTCGCCGCCTCAAAGATCAGAACGGCGCGGAAAAAATACATTTCGCTGAACGTTGGACTCATGGCCGGAACATGAGCAGAGAAAATATTTTGGGCAAGGGGCGGAAGAACAAAAAGAGTGGTGACCCCGCCGACGAGTACCGCTCCGACATAACAGCCAAACGTGTATAAAAAAGATTTCATCTGATGACGATAACCTGAAATGAAACAGAAAAAAACCGCCCAGATGAATCGGGGCGGTTTTTTGAATAAGAAGAAGAACGAATTACTTCGTCATTCTCTTTTCGAAAACGGGTTCAGCGGCTTGATGCTCAACCGCACCGGCTGTGCGCTCATGGGCATAAGGAGCCGGGTAGGTCTTGCCATCGCCCATCGACGAGCAGGCGGCCAAAGAAACAGCCGAGGCCATCAGGCACAAAGTCAGCAAACGAGTCATGTTGAATACCTTTCTTGGTTTCTTAAAGAGATAGTATGAGGATCAGTTTTCTCGCTGGCGCGCAAAACCGTATACCTTACCTATATATACAACGTCGGCGTCTTTGAATAGTGCCTTTTCGCCACACCTACAAAAATTTTCACAGTTTTTATTTGTCGTAAATTAAATCAAGCGTTCAATTTTTTGCAATAACACAATCAGAACGGTCAAATCCGAAAGCCCAGATCGTTTGAGATCTTGAAGAAACGCAAAGATATCCTGGGTTTCGGTCGTCCGGGCGGCAAGCCAGGCCTCAAGCGGGTCTCCCTTTCCGGATTTCCGTGAAGAAAGAATCGATCGGGTGAGCCCCAATTGAATTTGGTCCAGGCGTTCTTCCATACTGATCGCGGCTTCAATTGCCCAGCGTGTGGGTTTGGGAAGGGCGTCAATTTGGGTCCGAAGCCAACTGAACCCAAAGATATCGCCAAGGGGTAAATAAATGCGGGCGACAAGATCAAGTGTAGACCCAGTTTTCCCTGTCCCAAGCAAGGATAAAACGGGCATCATCTGGGCAAGCTTGGTCCGGCTTGCCAAAAATCGGGCAAGATCATCCGGTATCGGGTCGGCTCGCCAGGTTTGAACGCGTTCTTGCCAAGACGTGAATTGCGCCGGGGTCAAGACGGATTTTACGGATTTTGCGTCTGTCATCATCGTGACATATTGAGCAATGGGTTTTGACCAGGTACGGATCAAGGCGTCGATTTGGGCGCGGGCACCATCTCGGACCAAGAATCCCTCAATTTGACGTTCGAGAAGAATCGAGAGTTCGCGCATGGCCCGGAGTTGCGTGGCGGCCGGGAGCTGGTTATCCAATGCCTCAATGGCGGTGTACCGTTTGGATAGGTCAAGAACCGTCATGGCTGCAACAAAAGCCCGAACAACAGCTGCCGCCTCGACGTTATATTTTTGTGCGGTTGTTTTCACAAATGTGGGTCCGAGGCGGTTGACCAGTTGGTTTGCGACAACAGTCGCCACAATTTCGCGTTTCAAGGGGTGCGCCAGAATATCGGGCCTAAATTTCTCCTGAAGCGCGCGCGGGAAATAGGCCACGAGTGCATCGTGCAGATCGTTCCGATCCGGAATGTCAGAGCCCAGAAGTTCTTCGCGCAGACGCATTTTCGCGTAGGAGACCAAGATTCCGATTTCCGGACGGGTGAGACCCAATCCGGCTGCGTGGCGCTTCCCGATTGTTTCATCATCGGGGAGGAATTCCAGTGCACGATCGAGCGCGCCCTCACGTTCCAAATCTTGCATAAATTTCTGATGTGCCGATAAAAGCTCAGGGGCACGCATTTCAACGCATGAAATTGCCTGAGTTTGTTGGTAATTATCGGAGAGAACGAGGGCGGCGACCTCATGCGTCATGGATTTGAGCAACTTGTCCCGCGTCGCGCGGGTGAGGCGCGTTGGCGACTTTGCCATGACTTTTGAAAGAAGGATTTTAATATTCACCTCGTGGTCGGACGTATCGACGCCCGCCGAATTATCAATGAAATCGGCGTTTAATCGCCCGCCACGGCCCGCAAATTCGATCCGGGCGCGTTGGGTAAAGCCCAGATTGGCACCTTCACCCACAACGCGGGCACGCAAATCGAGCGCATTGATGCGGTGGGCGTCGTTGCTGCGGTCCGATGCATCCGTATGAGTTTCGCTCGATGCCTTCACAAACGTGCCAATCCCGCCCAAATATAAAAGATCCGTCCGCGCCTTGAGGAGAGCGGAAATCAGTTCAGAAGGCGTCACCTTGTTCTTGCTAATATCGAATCGTTTTTGAATCTCGGGTGTCAAATCCAGAACTTTATCCTTGCGGGAATAGAACCGGCCCCCTTTTGACAGGAGTTTAGTATTATACTGATCCCACCCCAGTACGTTCTTGAATAAACGTTCACGTTCGGCAAAACTTTTTGCGGGATCCGGATCCGGATCACACACAATATGCACATGGTTAAAAACACCGACCAAGCGGATATGGGGCGAGAGCAGTATCCCGTTTCCAAAGACATCTCCTGCCATATCACCCACCCCGATGACATCAAAGGGGGTCGTTTGAGTGTTATGGCCCGTTTCACGGAAGTGCCGCATGACGGATTCCCAGGCACCGCGCGCGGTAATGCCCATGGCCTTGTGGTCATACCCGGCCGATCCGCCCGACGCAAACGCATCATTCATCCAAAACCCGTACTCGACCGAAAGGGCGTTCGCGATATCTGAGAATGTGGCCGTGCCTTTATCCGCTGCAACGACCAGGTAAGGATCATCCCCATCATGGCAGACGATAGAAGCGGGTTTGATAACTTTGCCTGTCGCGCCGTAATTATCGGTGATATCCAACAGACCACGGACTAAATAACGATAGCATTCAATTCCTTCGGCCTGGATTGCCGTGCGGTCGCTTGTGGCAGGGGGGTGTTTCACAATAAAACCCCCTTTGGCACCCGAGGGAACAATGACCGCGTTTTTGACGGTCTGCGCCTTCATCAGGCCCAGGATTTCGGAACGAAAATCTTCAGGTCGATCGGACCAACGGATTCCTCCGCGTGCAATACGCGCATTCCGCAGATGGATCCCTTCCATACGTGTCGAATACACAAAAATTTCACGGTAGGGTTTCGGATTTGGCAGAAAATCAATCGTACGGCTCTCGAGTTTAATCGAGAGATAGGGTTTGGGGGCCCCGTCTTTTTGGGACTGATAAAAATTCGTGCGCAGACTGGCGGTGGCTGCTGTCAGCATCGCGCGCAAGATCCGGTCATGGTCAAGGGACGTCACAGCGTCAAGCGCGTGGAGAATGCGCGCGCGAATGTCGTCGTGTTTTCTTGTTTTGATCCCAGGCGTAAATTTGGTATGGAAATACGCAATCAAATCCCGCGCGACAGAGGGATGGGCAACGACAGTCTGTTCGAGATAGAAAAGCGAGAACGGAAGCCCCGCCTGCCGGAGATAACGCACATAAGCGCGCACAACCATCACGTCACGCGCCGGCAATCCCGCGCGCGTCACAAGGGCGTTCAATGTGTCGTTCTCGTAAATCCCCTGCCGAATGCCCGTAAAAGCTTCCTCAAACAAAGGCTTGAGCACATCGAAGGGGATTGTTGTGGAACAGGTCAGCGAAAAATCTTGAACGATTACGCTTTTTGTGCCGTTTGCCGGGCGTACCGTGAACGGATGCTCGGTCAAGACGCGGACGCCCATATTTTCAAGGATCGGCAAAATATCCGACAGAACAAGGGCGGTCTCTTGCGTATATATTTTTAACCCTAGTGACTCGGCCCCTTGTTGAAAGTCAATTTGCATCTGCCCTGTGCCCAGGCAGGTTTCAATCTTTTCAATATCGCGTACCGCCGTTTGAAAATTATAGCGTTCGCGGTAATCATCGGAAAACGCATCGCCATAGTTCTGGGCCAGATCATCGGCCTGTGCGTCATTGTCGATATGATGGTGAAGGGCATGGGAAAGCCCCTCGCCCCACGCACGACCCGCGGTTTGAAGGAGCCGTTCGATTTTGGCGACATCATAATCTTTGTGGTCCTGTTGACGGATACTGATGGTGAGGAGCAACCGGACAAGGGGAGAATCATCGACCGAGCTTGTGAAATTCGTACAGGTTCCTGAAAGTTCGCGCTCCAAAATATGTTGGAATGTCAGGCGGAGGCGGGTGTCATACCGGTCGCGTGGGATATACACAAGGCAAGAGACATATCGGCGAAAGACATCTGTCCGACAATAAAGGGCGATGCGCTGGCGTTCTTGAAGACGCAAGATCGACAGACAGGTTTTCTTCAGTTCAGGAATATCGATCTGGAAAAGTTCATCGCGCGGGTATTTTTCAAGGATATGGCGGAGTGCACGGCCGTCATGGCTTGCCGGCTCGAACCCAGACGCCGCAATCACGGCGTCGGCCTTGTGTTTCAAATACGGGATGCTGCGCAGGCTGCGCGAATAAGTGACCGACGTAAACAAACCGATAAACAAGGTCTCGCCAATCACATTGCCCGCGTCATCAAAATGATGGATCGTCACAGCGTCCAATGGCACGCGGCGGTGGACGGTCGACATACGATTGACTTTACTAATATACAGAGGCGGCATTTTTGTCCGCTGTTCCTGAAGCGCGGCGGGCAAGGGCGCGCCGTTATCGCTTAAATAGGCTGGGACCATATCGTCCGAAAGGAGCCCCAACCCCGACCCTTTGATTGTCGTACCGGTTATTTTTTTGCCGTCCTTTTTGAACGCATAGCTGCGACAGCCAAGGAACGTAAAGTTGTTATCATAGATATAGTCCAGGAAATCGGCATAGGCTTCGCCAAGCTCCTTGGGCGCCTGCGGCGCTTTGGCCAGGTGTTGTTTGGTATCCAGAGCCCGCAGGCGCATAGCCTGCCAATCCTTGGTCGCAAAGCGAACATCGTGAACAACTTGCTCGATATCACGGCGCAAAGATTTTTGTGCCTCGGGCGTTAAATGTCCCTGAAGCACGATATGCAGGTGCGATTGGCGCAGCGTACTCGATGGATCGAATTCAATCCTTTTGTGGGCGCTCAAACGCACGGGGATGCGCGGATGCAGCAACATGTCCACCCGGTAACGCTTTTCAGCGAGCACCGCGGCGACCGAATCGATCAAAAACGCCATATCGTCTGTAATCAGAGTGAGGGTGGTTCGGCGATCTTCCCAGGCGCAGCGTGCGCAATCATCACCGCTAAATTCCAGCATAACGGCACCATCGGTCCGGGCGCCGAGTCGTGCGTGTTGGTGGGTCACGCGCTGTTGGTCAGCTTTTGAAAGGGTGCGTAGATCATCGGCGGCTACTTGCGCCCAAAACAGCTTTGAAAAAGCCAAAAGGTCGTCGGTAAAGACAGAACGAGCGGAAACAGAACGGGACGCAGACATAGACACACCAGATCAGGGGAGGTTTTAAGAAGACGATCGTGATCTTTAGGCTAACGCGATCTGATGGGCACGGCAAGGACCCCTGGAAGGACGCAGGTTTTATGCGGCTTTGGAAAAAATCCTTTGCGTTTACGGGGTATTTTTGTTACAACCCCGGGGAACACGGGATCTAGGGGTATAGCTCAGCGGTAGAGCATCGGTCTCCAAAACCGAGGGTCGAGGGTTCAAATCCTTCTGCCCCTGCCATATAAATCAATAGGTTAGATGATATTTCGCCCTTCTTGATTTTCCCGTGGCACACTGGCGGCACACTTTTTAACAAAAAATCACAGCATGTCGCAAATATTGACCTGAAAGTTTAAGGTTGGATTGTGCCGTAAATGTGCCGTGAAATAGTGTCATTCAAAACAATGTCTATAAACATTGAGAATTCTTCGTCTCGACATCGGTTTGTCTATCTTATGTTGCAGGTTAATGCCGAATCCGTTTAACATTTGAGCATAGGAAATAAAAATGGCGACAATTCAAAAACGCACCACCAAAGGCGGCGTGATTTCGTATCGTGTCCAAGTTCGTTTAAAAGGGCATCCTACTGAAACGGCATCGTTCGAACGTTTGACGGATGCCAAACGATGGGCCCAGCAGATCGAGGTTGCTATTCGTGAGGGGCGGTATTTCAAGACGTCCGAAGCCAAAAAACATACAGTAAGAGAAACAATCGACAGATATATATGTGAAATACTTTCGTATAAGAGCAAGTCTATAAATCAAAAAATACACCTGGCGTACTGGCGAGAGGTTTTAGGTGACTATTGTTTGGCAGATGTTTCTTCTGCCCTTGTCGTAGAGCATCGAAATGCTCTTGTCGGTCGTGTGAATAGGTATGGTCGAGAGATTGGTACTGCGACCGCAAATCGGTATACGCAGACTATTGGCCATGTTTTAACGATAGCGATGCGTGAGTGGGAATGGATCAATCAAAATCCTGTTTCTAAGATCATGAAGTACAAAGAAGCGCGTGGTCGTGTTCGTTTTTTATCTGACGATGAACGTGTGTCACTCCTTGCCTCCTGTAAAAAGTCAGAGAATCCTTATTTGTTTACAATTGTTGTCCTTGCTTTGAGCACGGGAGCTCGCAAAAACGAGATTCTTAGACTGAAATGGGGAGATATTCATTTTGACCGTAGTCAAATTGTTTTGCATGAAACGAAAAATGGCGATCGCCGTGTTATCCCTTTACGTGGTTATGCCATGGATTTAATACAACAGCATCAAAAGGTTCAAATTCTGGGGTGCCCATACGTATTCCCAAGTAAGTCCTTTAAAAAAGATGCATCAGGTCGTCCGATTTATCAATCTATTGATATTCGTACAGCCTGGGAGTCGGCTCTAAAAATAGCAAGTATCAAAGATTTTCGGTTTCATGATTTGCGTCACAGCGCAGCATCATATTTGGCCATGAATGGCGCATCACTCGCTGAAATTGCCGAAGTGTTGGGTCATAAAACATTATCGATGGTGAAACGCTATGCGCATTTGAGCGAAGCGCATACGAGCAAGGTTGTAGCGAAGATGAATGAACAAATTTTTAAGTCCTATGGTGATTGAAATGCAGCAGAAAGAATCTATACAAACACAGACAAAACCCAACGACTCAAAAAATAATCGGGCAGGGCTACTTTTTATTTTTGATATGCTTCAAGAATCCCTTACCGAATCTCCGAAGCTTCAAACCCTATATAAACGGTACCGTTATACCCCTGACGTACTTAGTGGGCATCTGTTGGCTGTTGAGCTTGCTAGAAAATATGAGAAAGGTTTTAAGACTTTAAAGAAGCGTGGGCCTGCTCAAAAAAAATGGACGTATGACCGCGCTCGCGACCTTCATACGTTGGTTTGGATAAAAACATTGACCTTAAAATGCTCAAAAAACCAAGCAATTTTTGAAGCGGCAAAAGAAATGGGGCTGGTAAAAGAGAAAAAAGGAGCAAGCTCCATTAAATCAAGATATTACGAGTTACAAAAGAATGATGAGAGGATTAAAAAATTGAATCAAGATTTGGAGCGCGAGAAAGAAAACAAGGTTTTTTTGGAAACATTGAAGAATTTTTATAAAAATAAATACGGATAATGTAGCATATTTAGTGTTTGTATCATCTTGATGGAATATGACAGCGTATTCTCTGGAGAGAGACCCGGATCTTTTGATTATCAGATAACTAATCTTGTCGAATGCATGTTTCGTGGCCTCAAAAATTTCTCGGAGCTTTATCGTCGCTCTTTGTTTCTCGACCATCATTTCCCGTTGGGTTAATTGAGCTCGGGCCCTAAAAAATAGATTCTGTATCAAAACAGGCTGGTACGGAATTTATTTTTCTTTTTTCGTACAACTTGGCCGGCCTATAAATCGAATCATCAGCAACACGCGGCGTGCGTGCTGAATAATTTTGATTTTAAGGAGATCTTATATGACCCAATTTCTTACGGTGAAACAGGTGGCTGTCAAACACCCTGCATTCTCTGAAGCATCCCTTCGATACCATATCTTTCATGAAAACACGAACGGCCTTGGAAAGGCTATTCGCCGTGTGGGTCGTAAGATATTACTGAACGAATCCCAGTTTATTGAATGGCTCGAAAATCAGAGTAGAGACAAAAAATGAATACTGTTAAAAATAAGAAGGGCCGCTGCAACGGCCCTTCTTAAAAATCGGAAGAAATTAAATTGTAAAATAATCTATTCCGAAAATTTAACAAAAGCAAGGAAAGAAAAGCTGGGGTCTTATGGCCGCGGCGCTGCTGACCTGCGTTCTTTATTTAGAAAAACCTACAAGACAACGGAGAACAAAATAATGAATCTGATTTCCAAAGCTGCCCTTCAATATATTGAGTCTGGGATGGCTATTTTTCCTATTCGAGGGCGTACAAAAATCCCGCTGACAACCCGTGGATTTAAAGATGCGAGCAAACACCCGCACCAAATCCGTACCTGGTGGGAACAGTGGCCGAATGCAAACATTGGTATCGCCACGGGACCTGGTTCTGGCTTCTGGGTTTTGGATATTGACGGGTCGGAGGGAGAACGAAGCCTTCACACCCTTGAAGAAAAACATGGATTACTACCTTCCACCCGTGAAGTTATTACGGGGTCTGGTGGGCGCCATCTTTATTTTCAATGGACAAATTTCTTAAATTTCTCAATTTCTGCTGGGAAACTGGGCAAGGGTTTGGATATCCGAGGAAATGGCGGGTATGTTGTGGCACCACCTTCTGTTCATCCAAACGGGCGCGTATATGAGTGGTCGGTTGATTCTTCTGACGTAATTGCCTCTGCCCCAGATTGGGTCATTGGCCTTATCCAATCACCCCAGAAAACTGACAATAATCAGAAAAAAGTCGATTTGTTAAGTATATTACAAGGTGTCAAAGAGGGCCGTAGAAACGATTGTTTAGCGCGCTTGGCTGGAAAACTATTGGGACATCATTTGGAACCCAAGTTCTGCCTTTATTTACTTGCTGCATGGAATGAGGCGCGGTGCTCACCCCCTCTTGAATGGAAAGAATTTTATCGAACATTCGTATCCATTACTCAAGCAGAAGCCAAAAAAAGAGGGGGGCTTTAATCATGGAGGATACTTTTAAAAAATCACCGACAAAACAGCTAAAACCTGACATTGGGAGCTTTAATGGTCAATATGACCCTATCGTTCTGTTTGACCAGTTTATGACAGCTGAAATTCCTGCATCCTTATTGCCGCCTGTTGTGGGTAGGTTTGTTCAGAATGTTGCGAATGTTTTACTCGTACCTGTAGCGATGCCCGTGATGGCATCTCTGGGCATTGTTTCTGCTGCGGTTGCCAAAAAATTTGTAGTTTCACCCAAACCCGATTGGCAGGAACCCATCAATATCTACACGATGACAGCTATGCCACCTGCGAGCAACAAGTCCAAAACCCTTAAATATTTAAAGGGACCGATTGATGAATGGGAAAAATTGGAAAGAAACCGTGTCAGTTCTATTAGAGAAAAAATCTTGGTTGAAATTAAGATCTTGGAGCAAGAAATTAAGAGACAATCTTCGATTATTGGGAGTAAGAAATCTAAACAATCAGATATGGAAGCCGCAAAGGAGGCTTTGTCGAAACTGGAGCCCGAGCTACAGATTAAAAAAGATTCTGTTCCTGTTCTTCCACAAATCTACACCACAGACGCTACCTCCGAGGCGATTGCAGAGTTGGTAAAAGAGCAGAATGGGCGATTGGCCATTATTTCTGATGAGGGTGGTATTACCGAAGTATTGGCCGGGCTGTATAACAATGGTCACGCGAATATTGATATTATTCTGAAAGGGGATAATGGAGATGCAACCCGCATTAAACGAGCTAATCGTGATTACAGTCTAAACCCCTACGGGAACAGTTTTTTATTTTTAAAGAGGAGTGATGAACATGGCAAAGATATGTACGGCCTCGTTGCGTGACCCGCGGCCCAGTAATGATAACGCAAGCGCGCTTGAAAACTGGCGGCGACAAAGCGCGGCCCGACAGGCGCATGATCTTGCCCATTACCTGAACCAAGCGCGGGTTCATGCCGCGTGGATCGGGATCGGAAAGATGCAGCAAGTTTAAAAGGCAATAAACGCCAAAACAAAGTTTAACGAACGAGACCGAATGAAAATCGGTCCGTTTCACGTGGGGCGACAACGCAAAAAAGAAAGATCGTTTGAGGGGGATACCATGACACAGATCACGCCGTAACGGCTTATTCATTCCCGGACAAAGTGTAAGGACCATTTCCGCGCCTGTTTTATACGGGCGGGCATCGCCCTTCTTTGTCTGCATCAAACCAAACAATCCCGTAAAGGACCGCGCCTGACATCACATGTCAGGCATCCCGCTGCTTTGTCTACATCCATCCCCCTGGTGGTCAGGGGGATAGGGAAAAACATGTCTAATTTTTGGAGAAAAAAATGTCGAGTCCAATAAGAAAATTTATACCAATACAGGGGCCGTAAAATGATTTAGCGACCCTATTTCGTCGCGTTAATGAGATGAAGTTGCCCTATTTGCGTGTTAGTTTAACAGCCGATTGTAACGCGGCATGTACCTTTTGCCACAATGAAGGGCAAAAAATTGGTAAGCGTGGCCTTTTAACCGCAAAACACAAGACCATCATGCCAACGTCTCGATACGAAGATATGGCAGAAATGTTTAAAGGAAAATTCTCTAAAGTTCTGTTTACCGGGGGTGAGCCGACCTTAGCTGAAAATTTGCCCGAAATTGTTCATGCATTTTCATCGCGCGGCTATCGGACCCACATGACAACGAATGGTTTTGGTCTTGATGAAGAGACACAAATTGCGTTAAAAAAAGCCAAGTTAGCGCGTATCAATATCAGTCTTCATAGTCTTGATCCAGCGCAGTATCAAAACGTATTCAATGTTGAGGCAGATATTCACGAGACTTTGAGAAATATACGCGTACTGTCACGCCATTTTGATTCTGAAGCGACAAAATTTAATTTTTTTGCGATTGAAGGTGATAATGTTCCATCTCAATTGGCACCTATGTCTGAACTAAGTGCCGAAACGGGCATCACTGTGAGTGTCGTTAGTGCAGCAAAAGCCAATAACGTGACAGATCATATTACGAAGAATATTATTACGCATCTGACGACGATCTATGGATTACCTCAAACCCAGGGATTTGAGGATAAATTCGGCACACGTTATATGCACAGATTTAAGAATGGGGCGGTTTGGGAGGTCGATGATTTTCGAGAGGAAGAGTATCGAAAGATTGCATTTGATAACGATGAATGTCGTTCTTGCCGTAAACAAAATCAATGTGTTGAGGGCCCGTATGGCTTGCGTGTGTCGCATATCGGCCTTGCTATGCCTTGCCTGATCCGCAAGGACAATGCAACAATGTTATTCAATAGATAAATGGAGATTAAAAAATGGAATTTGAAGTCAAACATAAAATAACAGGCAATTGGACGGATAAGATTATGGCGATGGGATTCATCGCTAAGAAAGATAGCCATCAGATTGACCATTACTACATTAATAATGAGCGCCGCGATGATGGCCGACATTATTTTCGCATTCGTGAAGATTTGATCGGTAAAACGGCCTCGCTTGATTATCATGTCGTCATTACTGATCTTGCAACGGAAGAAACAGAAATTTCGATTAATAATATCGAAGGCGCCAAGATAATCCTTGGGTATATCGGCCTAAAGCCAATCTGTACGGTCGATAAACAGCGCAAAAGTTTTTCGAATGGAACCGTTGTCATCACCTTGGATACGGTTAAAGAGCTTGGTCATTTTCTCGAGATTGAGGTTATTGGCGAAGATGAAGCAAGGGCTCAAGAAGAAATTAATCGATTTGAGCAGGCCTTGGGATTGAATGAGAAGACGCGTATTCAAAAATGCGGATACCCAGATCTTCTGATTGAGAAGATTGGGAGAGCGTAATATGACCGCCAAGAAAGAAATTTTTATGATTCTTGCACGTCGTGCACAAGACATGGCCGATCGGGCCCGTGAAGGCCGAGATGATGCCCAACGTGAAGCGAACAGTCATGTCGGTGCGATGGAATCGCGCTATGATACCTTTAAAGAAGAGGCGCAGTATTTGGCGGGGGCGCAACAAAAACGCCTTCAAGAAATAACGGCAGCTGCCATAAAAATTAATGAAATCACGAACAATGATCATCTTATGCGGGGTGAATTTTCCAGGGTATCAATTGGGTGCCTTGTCACCGTATTTGATGAACAACGTGATGCCGAGAAGAAAATGGTGGTGTCTCCTGTGCTAGGGGGCGAAAAGATTCAGTGGGGGGACGTCGAGTTTGTTGTGGTAACACCAGAATCGCCAATTGGGAAATTACTCATCGGCCGCGCGATTGACGATGAGATGAATGTAACCATTGCAAAAAGAAACCAGACATACAGGATTTTATCGATAGATTGAGGTTCTTCTGCCCGGTATCTGATATGAGGTGATACGGACCATTTTCGTGAATTTTCTGAAACCGAAAAAGTAAGCCTACGGGTTTGGTTTTCTGCTGCCTTTGTTCCGTATTATAAAAAATAAAAGAGAATTTCCGTGGCACACTGGTGGCACAGTTCTGAACAAAAACCCAACGCAAAGTACAGCATATGGCAAAACACAAAAGATTGTAACTATTTGATTTATTTGTTATTGTCCGTTGAGATGTTCTGTAGATTATTGTTTGAGTAAGCCTCCAAAACCGAGGGTCGAGGGTTCAAATCCTTCTGCCCCTGCCACCACATAAACAATTATGACTATTTCTGACCAAGCTAAAGCCCATGTGATGCAGATTGGACGGGCGGCGGTTGCCGTTGCGGTGCTGCTCGCGGCCCTTAAATTTTGGGCTTATCTTCAAACTGGGTCATCAACGGTTTTATCGTCTCTTCTTGATTCCTCAACAGATGTGCTGGTGTCGCTGATGACCTGGGCGTCCCTCCGCTATTCGGTGCGTCCTCCTGATGAAGATCACCGTTTTGGTCACGGTAAGATTGAGGGGATTACGGCCCTAATCCAGGGGGTTTTGCTCGCGATTGGCGGCATGCTGCTGATTTATGAAGGGGTGCACCGCTTGATCGCGCCCGTTCCCGTCGTGGCGCCAGAACTTGGGGTCGGGGTTTTGCTGTTCTCCCTTGTGGTGTCCTGGGTTTTGGTCTGGGCTCAAACACGTGTGGTCAAGCGTCACAAATCCCTGGCGATTGAGGCTGATCGCGGGCATTACACGGGCGATATGTTGATGAATGGCGGCGCGGCCTTGATCCTTGTACTTGTGCCGCTGACCGGATGGCTTTGGCTGGATGCGCTTTTTGCACTGGTCGTCGGGGGGGTCATGGGCGTTCTGGCGCTTCAGATCGGGCGGAAGGCGGTTGATATGCTGCTTGATCGCGAAGTTGAAGCGGAGATCAAGCACAAAATCGCGCATGCTATTTTGACGGATCCTCGAATTACTCGGATGCATGATTTGCGTGTTATTCGTCACGGGATGCGCTTGATGGTGACTTATGATATTGAAATGGACGGCGCGGTTTCTTTAAAAGAAGCCCATGATATTGCCGTCGCGTCCGAGGACCGCATTCTTGCCGATCATCCTCACGCAGAAATTATGGTGCATATGGACCCGGTGGGGGTGGATCACAACCGACGCCACCATTGTGGCTGATAAATAAAAGGACTTTATGCCTTAGGGTCAAGACCCTAATTCCCGGCGTGTGCATAAGCATCCCTCGGATGCTTGAGAAAAATGGATTTTTGAGTTAGGATCACCCTCGTTTCCAAGCGAGGCTCCCAGCGTTATGGGAACTATATAAAAATAAAAACAATAATGTCGACGTTTGATTTGTGTACATGTAAATGACTGCACCTTCTTCTGATATATCTGCCCTGTCGTTTGAAGCCGCACTTGCGGCACTTGAAGCCATCGTCCGTGACATGGAATCGGGGAAGACGGGCCTTGAGGACGCCATTGCCGCCTATGAACGTGGCGTCGCACTTAAAAACCATTGTCAATCGCGGCTTGACCAGGCGCAAATGCGGATTGATCAAATTACCGCGCGTGCGGGTGGGGCTGTAGCGTTATCCCCTGTGACGGATGATCAGCTCACGTAAAACAGTATTCTAGATTAGAAAAGGTACCCCCAGATATGGCCCCCTCTCCACGCGAGACATCGCACTCTCTTCAAGAACAAATGGATGACGTGATTGCGGCCACGTCAAAGATCATCGATAAATTGATCCCGTCGATCGCTTTGCCCGAGTCCCGTTTGTACGAGGCGATGCGCTATGCCACGCTGAACGGAGGCAAACGGATGCGGGCCTTTTTGGTCCTTCATTCGGCGCAACTTTTCGGGGTCGATCGGTATCGGGCGTGTCGTGTGGCGGCGGCGCTTGAGATGCTTCATGCCTATTCCTTGGTGCATGATGATCTACCGGCGATGGATGACGCGGATTTACGCCGTGGCAAACCCTCGACACATAAGCAGTTTGATGAAGCGACCGCGATTCTGGCGGGCGATGCGCTCTTAACCTTTGCGTTTGAAATTTTGGCCGATCCCGAAACGCATGAAGATCCGCGCGTGCGGATTGAGCTGGTTTCCAAATTGGCCCACGCGGCGGGTCCCCAGGGGATGGTTGGGGGCCAGATGCTGGATCTCATTGGTGAGGGGCAGGAATTTGATCTGGGGACGATTTCGCGTCTTCAGCGCTTGAAAACGGGTAAACTCATCGCTTTTGCGGGTGAGGCGGGGGCGATTTTGGGCCGCGCCAGTGAACCGCAACGCCGCGCGCTGTTGAACTATGCGAATGATCTGGGCCTGGCCTTCCAAGTGACCGACGATATTTTGGATGTGGAGGGCACAGAAGCCGAGACAGGGAAAGACCACGCAAAAGACGCAGCGGCAGGTAAATCGACCTTTGTGTCGACCATGGGCATTGACGCGGCCCGGGCGCAGGCCGAGATGCTGGTCTCTCAGGCCATTCGCCATTTGCACATGTTTGATTCGCGTGCTGAAGTTTTAAAAGAACTTGCGCTTTATGTGCTGAAACGTCGGGCGTAATATGCCCCTGCCACGCCCGACAATTGTTATTTTTGATATGGACGGCACGATGGTGCGGCATTTAAATCCGCGCCTGTTGCATCTTCTTGAAATTGCCGATGACGCGGCCTATCGTGTGCGTACGTTTTTTGGGGCCTTGGGCGCGCGGCTTCACATTGCGCGGCCGTTACGGACGCGGCGCGCCACGCGTAAACCGCGTCTGATCGTGCATCGTGTGTTGCATAAACTTCGCCGCAAGCCGGTTGAACAAATTGTCGAACCTTGTCCGGGGATCATTGATTTACTCGAGCTTTTCCAAATACATCATATTCCGGTGGGCCTCATCAGTAATGGACTTGGGGCGGGGTACGGGCACGAGATACTTCAGAAATTTGGCCTTGATCCCCTTTTGGCGACCGCTGTGTTCCGGGAAGATACGCAAAAATCGAAACCAGACCCTGAACCAATTATGACCGCCCTATCCCGGATCAAACCGGATTTGGGGACAGGTGACGTGATCTGGTATGTGGGTGATCGGGCCAAGGATGTCGCGGCGGCGCTCTCCGCATCTCCACGTGTTCCCGCGCGGGTCGTCCCCGTGGGATATGGGTATCATGCGGCTCTTGCTCTTTTTGAACGTGACTTGGGGCCGGATCATCTGGTGCTGTCCTATGAAGATTGGTACCCCATGGTCGAGGATATTTTGGGGCCCGACCCCAATGTTCACGCGGCTTAATTTTTGCTCTTTTGGCTTTTTTTTCTTTTATAAACCAGCTATATACGCATCATGACACATGATCTTGGCGCCTTAAAAAACGAAATTATTGAACTGGTCCGTGCGGCGAATGATTTACCCGCGCTTGATGGCGTGCGCGTGGCTGCCCTTGGGAAAAAGGGTAAAATCACAGAACAACTCAAAACCCTGGCCACGCTTGACCCGGATGCGCGGAAAACCATGGGCGCGGCGCTCAATGTCTTGCGCGATGACGTGGCGGCGTTGATCGATGCCCAAGAACGGGCCCTCAAGGCGGCGGCGCTCGCTGCGCGGCTTCAAACCGAAACGCTCGATATGAGCTTGGCGGCGCGGCCAGCCCCAAAGGGAAAAATCCACCCGATCAGCCAAGTGATTGATGAAATCACGGCGATATTTGGAAGTATGGGGTTTTCGGTTGCCGATGGCCCCGATATCGAAGATGATTTTCACAATTTTACCGCGCTTAATTTTCCGCCGGGTCATCCTGCGCGTGATATGCATGACACCTTTCATTTGCCTGATGATTCGGAACAAATAGGGGATTACGCGAAAAAGCTTTTGCGTACGCATACCTCACCGATCCAAATCCGTCACATGTTGACGCACAAACCCCCGCACAAAATTGTTTGTTTTGGCCGGGTATACCGGTGCGATTACGACATGACCCATACGCCCATGTTTCATCAGATGGAGGCGCTTTATATCGATAAAGGCGTTCATATGGGCCATTTAAAAGGCTGCCTGGCTGATTTCTGCCGTGCCTTTTTTGAAGTGGATGATTTGCCTGTGCGTTTTCGCCCCAGTTATTTCCCGTTCACCGAACCCTCGGCCGAAATGGATGTGGGATGTTCTTGGGAAGGTGGAACCTTAAAAATTGGCGCGGGGAAATCTTGGCTTGAGATTCTGGGATCGGGCATGGTGCATCCGAACGTGATCCGCAATTGCGGACTTGATCCGAGTGAATACCAGGGATTTGCCTTTGGCGCGGGGCTTGACCGTTTGGCCATGCTGAAATACGGCATCCCAGATCTGCGCCATATGTTTGAGGGCGACACGCGCTGGATCTCCCATTTCGGGTTTGATCCATTGGATCGGCCGAACCGCGCCACCCCCCGGCGTTAATACGATATTTACCCAATTTTGATAAAATATGTCAAAAATCAGGGTAAACAGGGCACATGCCAGAGGATAATAATCCTTCATCTAAAGCTTCAGTATCTGCGGGCCCTCGCCTTGCCGGGGATGATTTCGCCCGGCAAAACTTTAACAGTCTTGTTGTCGCCCAACTTCGGGGGCTGACAGATCCGAAAACGGGGGATTTAGACATCGTAAAACTGGCGAAGCTCCCTTCCTCTGTTCAATCTGGCATGGAAAAGGCGATGGCGGCGGGCCAGGATGCGGGGCGACAGATCACCGCCGCGGGGCATTCTGGGCCGGCCGCTGCCGCGCATGGGCATCAAATATTTCTGAATGCGGCGATGGCGGACCGAAGCGTTATGGGGCATATGACGGATTGTGTCCTTGCCCAATCAACGATTTCATCGCGCACGCGCCAAGTTGCAGAACAAACGCGGGCACAACTGGCAACACCTGCGCCCGCCTCTATGAACGTTGCACCGGTTCTATCCCCCGTGGAACCGGGCACACGAATGACTTAACCCCCTTGATTTTTCATGATAAACCCCGTTTGATAAGGGCTCTTAACCCCCTTATGGTGAAAGCGGCGTCTCATGAAATTTACCCTCTCCTGGCTCAAGGATCATTTAGAAACATCCTTGTCTCTCTCGGCCCTGGCCGATGCGCTTACCGGTTTGGGAATAGAGGTCGAGGAGATCATCGACCGCGCGCAAAGCTTTGCGCCGTTTAAAGTTGCCTATGTCCGCGAAGCGATGAAGCATCCGGATGCGGATCGGTTAAAGGTCTTACGTGTCGAAACGGCGGATCACGGGATTCTCCAGGTTGTGTGCGGTGCGCCCAATGCGCGCGCGGGGATGAAGGGGATTTTCGCGCCCGATGGGTCGTTTATTCCGGGGACAGGGATCACTTTAAAAAAAGGGATGATTCGCGGCCAGGAAAGCAACGGCATGATGGTCTCGGAAAAGGAAATGGGCCTCTCGGAGAACCACGAAGGCATTATCGAGGTCACCGGTGATATCGCCGTAGGGACACCTTTTGTGACGGTGTTTGGTCTGGACGATCCGGTGATCGATGTCAAATTAACCCCCAACCGGGCGGATTGCGCGGGGGTGCGCGGCATTGCACGGGATTTGGCGGCGGCCGGATACGGCACCTTAAAGCCGCTGAATACAACCGCCGTGCGGGGTCAATTTGAATCGCTCATTTCTGTGCGTCTGGATTTCGAGGAGGGCACAAAAAATGCCTGCCCCTTATTTTTAGGGCGGTATATCCGCGGGGTCAAAAACGGCGAAAGCCCCCTATGGCTTCAGAAAAAACTGACATCCATCGGGCTTCGGCCGATTTCGGCGCTAGTCGATATCACGAATTATATGACGATTGATTTGAACCGTCCTTTGCATGTTTTTGACGCGGACCGGGTGCGTGGGGACATTCAGGTGCGTCTCGCCCGTACGGGAGAAACACTCGCGGCGCTGAATGATAAAACCTATCTCCTGACCGACACGATGACGGCGGTGTGCGATGAGACAGGCGTTTTGGGCTTGGGCGGCATTATGGGCGGGGCGTCCACCGGGTGCCAGGATGGCACCGTGAATGTGTACCTTGAGGCCGCGTATTTTGACCCCCTGCGCACCGCACGGACAGGGCGCGCGCTCCAGATTGATTCAGATGCGCGGTATCGTTTTGAACGCGGGATTGATCCCGAATTTACTCATGACGGGATGGAGATCGCCACGCGGCTTGTTTTGGAATTGTGCGGTGGGGTCCCAAGCCATGTGGTGGTTGCGGGTGCCGCGCCCAAAGTCGGAAGGACGATCCATTTTGATCCGGCGCGGACAAAGGCGCTTGCAGGGATGGATGTGCCAGTGGACCTGCAACAAAAGATTCTCGACAGATTGGGATTTGCGCTAGAGCCAACACAAAATGGCACATGGGCGGTGACATCACCCTCTTGGCGTGCAGATGTGGAAGGTCCGGCAGATCTGGTTGAAGAAATCGCGCGTGTTCACGGCTTTGACAAGATTCCGGCCGTATCTGTTCTTCCGGTAGAGGTTATTCTTCACCCGGCCGAAGACACTGCCGGGACATCGAAGCGCCGCGCCCGCGCGGCCCTTGCGGCACGTGGGCTTTATGAATGTGTGACCTATTCGTTCATGTCGGGACCCCAGGCAAAATGGTTTGGGGCGAATGATGATCAGGCCCACGCGCTACAGCTTCAAAATCCCATTAATGCCGATTGGGACCACATGCGCCCCAGTATTTTGCCGAATTTGCTGCATACGGCCGCGCGGAATGCGGCGCGCGGGTTTGGGAATGCGGCCTTGTTCGAAGTCGGTCCAGCGTTTATCGATGCAACCCCGAAGGGGCAGCGTTTGGTTGCTGCCGGCGTGCGTCACGGGAAATCAGACGCACGTCATTGGGCCGTGCGGGGTGCCGACCGGGCGGTCGATGCCTATGATGCAAAAGGCGATGCGCTCGCTGTACTTGACCTTGTGGCCGGCGTGGGCGCTGACAAGGTGATGATCACGCGGGATGCGCCCGCCTGGTATCATCCGGGACGGTCCGGCGTGTTGCGCCAAGGCAATGTGGTGTTGGGATATTTTGGGGAATTGCATCCAGCGGTGCTCGATACACTTGACGTTCCGGCGCCCGCTGTGGGGTTTGAAGTGTTTTTGGACGCCGTGCCGACACCCAAGAAAAAAGGGACCGGAAAGGGGGCGCTTATGCTTTCTCCCTTGATGCCCCTTTCACGTGATTTTTCGTTTGTCGTGGATGAAAAAATCGACGCCGAAACAATCACGCGGGCGATCCGCTTGGTCGACCGGACGCTCATCACAGACGCGCAGGTTTTTGATGTGTATACGGGGCCGGGCGTGCCTGCGGGGCAAAAATCTGTCGCTGTTGCCGTGCGTCTTGAACCTACGACTGAAACCTTGACAGATGCTCAGATTGAGGGAATATCCGCAAAAATTATCGACGCCGTTGTTGCGAAAACGGGTGGCGCGCTCAGAGGATAAAGATTTTGCACGACGAATCAGGGACGACAACCGCGGATCCGCCAAAAACTTTTTTATCGGGCGACATCGTTGCGGTCCAAACCTTGATGGCGTCTGGAACCGCGTATGATTACCGTGTCCCCGATGGGATATCCTTGTCACAAGGTGATCTTGTGCGCGTTCCCTTGGGTCGGCGCGAGGTCTTAGGCGTTGTGTGGGGAAAGGGTCTATCGGACCTTCCCGCGGATAAAATCAAACCTGTTTTGGGGCCGATGAGTGACTTCACCCTGTCGCGGTCGCTTCTTGATTTTATTGATTTCATGGCGGGATATACGCTCTCGGATCGGGGGGCTGTGTTAAAACTGGCCTTGCCGGTGGATCTTTTAAAACCGTCTCCAAAAGCAAACGCGCGCGGAAAGCCTCTTGCCGGAACATCCCCCAACCCTGATCATGCGCATGTGACTTTGACGGCGGCGCAACAAGACGCGGCGCGGCGCCTCGTGGCCGCTACAACGGCGGGGAAATATCAGTGTTTGGTTTTGGATGGCGTCACTGGCGCGGGCAAGACAGAAGTTTATTTCGAGGCTGTCGCCGCGTGTTTGCGGATGGGGCGACAAGTGCTGATCCTCCAGCCTGAAATCGCCCTCACCACATCGTTCATCGACAGATTTGAAAAGCGTTTTGGGCAGATGCCAGCCTGTTGGCATTCGGGGTTGACCCCGGCCCAGCGCCGCAAAACATTCATGGGAATCATGACGGGCGGGGTGCGGGTTGTAGCGGGGGCGCGATCCGCCCTCATGCTGCCCTATGCCAATTTAGGGCTCATCATCATCGATGAAGAACATGACGCGGCCTATAAACAAGAGGACGGCGTGATGTATCACGCCCGAGATATGGGGATTGCCCGGGCGCATGGAGGAAATTTTCCCGTGATTTTGGCCTCGGCAACGCCTTCGCTCGAAACGATGGTAAATATCTGGTCAAAACGTTACGAGCATGTTTGTCTACCGGCGCGATTTGGTATGGCGGTGATGCCCGATGTTCAGATGATTGATTTGAAGGTCGATAAACCGGATCCCGGGTCCTTTATCGCGCCGCGCCTGAAAACCGCGATATCCGAAACGCTTGCGCGCAAAGAACAAGTTCTTTTATTTCTCAATCGTCGTGGGTATGCGCCGCTGACCCTCTGCCGCGCCTGTGGCCATCGTTTTATGTGCCCGCGTTGTACGGCGTGGATGGTCGCGCATAAAAAAACAGGCCGGCTTCATTGCCACCACTGCGGGCACCAAATAAAGATACCGGCGCAGTGCCCTGCTTGCGGAGAAGCAGGCGCGATGGTCGCTTGCGGCCCTGGTGTTGAACGGGTTGACGAAGAAGTCCGCGCCGCATTCCCTCCCGCGCGGACATTGATTTTATCCAGTGACCGGATGGATGATCCCAAGGTGGCAGCCCAGGCCTTTGATCAAATCCGTGCGGGTCAGATTGACGTGATTGTGGGCACGCAAATGATTGCCAAGGGGCATCATTTTCCGAACCTGACATTGGTGGGAGTCATCGATGCCGATTTAGGCTTGTCGGGTGGGGATTTGCGGGCGGCCGAGCGTGTGTTTCAATTGCTGCAGCAAGTCGCGGGCCGCGCGGGTCGTGCCGATAAACCGGGCCGTGTTTTTTTACAAAGTTTTATGCCTGAAAATAAGGTTATGCAGGCGCTTTGTGCGGGCGCGCGCGATGCGTTCTTGAATGTGGAGGCGCAAGAACGTCAGGGGGCGCATATGCCCCCCTTTTCAAGGTTGGTGGGGGTGGTGATTTCAGGAAAAGATGAAACAGCTGCAAAAAAAACAGCCCAGGACATCTTGCGTGCGGCGCCTCCTCAAGATACGCAATTTCGTATCTGGGGCCCGGCCGAGGCGCCGCTTTACCGCATTCGTGGGCGCTATCGTTTTCGTTTCTTGATCCAGACAGACCGGCGGATCATGCCACAAAAGACAATCATAGAGTGGCTGGCGCGCGTTAAAATTCCTGGATCCGTTGATGTGCGTGTGGATGTTGATCCGCAGAGTTTTTTATAGATGGGCATGCCACCGATGTTTCAATATCTCAATCAGATCAAAAAAAATTATCATGCGCGCGCAAACGCGAATTTCGCGGGTTTATTGAGCTGGATTCGCGCTGTTGCGGGAATGACAAACGTTAAGGCTCTCTCGACCGACCTGACCACCCAAGATGTGTTCAAGGCGGCGGCGGTCTTGATCATGATCGTCGATCATATCGGGTTTTACCTGATGACGGAGCATCTCGAGGCACCGGCGGTCGGGGACCCGGCCTTGTGGTGGCGTGTGGTCGGGCGCTTGTGTGTACCGATTTGGTTCTTTTGGATTGGATATTCGGAATCGCGCAAAATTTCATGGGCTCTTTTGGGGGGCGCGGTTCTTTTAGTACTCGCCAATATCGTCACGGGAATGTTTATTTTCCCCCTGAACGTTCTTTGGTCGATGATTTTTATTCGGTTGATCCTGACCCCCGTCGCCCGTTTTGCGTTCTCAACGTCGTCGGAGTTTGCGGGTGTCGTGACGCTGTGCTTGCTACTCCTTCCCCTCACGAATCATATCACAGAATATGGGACGCTGGGGCTCTTGATGGCGCTTGCCGGGACAGTCACGCGGCAGATGCGAAACCGATCGATGCGTCTTCCGGCGCGAATGGCCCTGCTTGCACGCTGGATACTTGTTGTGCTTGCGGGATTGGGACAAGCCTTTTTGTTCCCGATGATGAGTGAGTTTCAGTTCTGGATCCAGTTTGTCGGGATGACACTTGTTTATGCACTGCTTTTTACCCTAGCGCCCACAACGTATCCGCAGTTGACCCAAGTTTTGCCACCTCAAGCCGTTCAGATTATTCAATTCATGGGGCGGCACACGATATTGATTTATGTCATCCATCTAATCCTTTTGAAAGTCATCGCCCTGGTTTTTGGGCTGGGTTATCCCATTTATGGCTGGATGGATTGGGACTGGACGATCGCTCAGGCATTCAGCCCCTAACCCACGTCGGCAGGGGTCGTCATTACAAATCATCTTCCATTGGCCAATATAATATTTTACATAATATAAATATGTAAAATACCTAGAGCATTGTTCTTTTCTCGCACCGTACATTATGTGTTTGAATGCGTCTTGACTTATAAATAACATGATATTATTAAAAAAACTCTCTCTGCTGTTACCTCCGCATCAGCCGAGAGAACTAAAAAATTTAACAAAACTTGGGAGCGCTCATAATGGAAGGCAATGACGAATCGCGTGTTTTGGTTATACCGAGAGAAATGTTCAATACATTGGCCGCGATTCGGCAGGCGATCCATTCTGTTGATTCAGGCTTGCAAGTTGCGGTACTTAAAAAGGGCCGGGGAATCGAATTACTCACACCACGTATGTTTGGTCATTCATTTGATCCCAGTGATTTTTGCGCACATTTTCGCAAAGCGCGTCAAGGTATAGATCATCCTGTGAGTGCGCGGATCTCGTTTTCCCCAGGATATAGGGCTGATCCGAAGAAGTTTTGGAAATGGGTTGGTCAATTGGAGACTTATCGGTCTGAGAGCAATCCATATCTTCAGGTTGAACATGGATCAAAACGTTGCGGTGTCTTTGCGCACCCTCAGCAACCATTAGGCGCAAGCCGTGACCTAGCAGTCTGTTACCTTCAAGATTAGCTTTCTTCAGAGAGAGATTCTTCCCCGAAACCCTTGCGGCGGCGGGGGGAGTATGCTAGATCAGGCGCGGTTTATCCTGTGTCCTGATTATATATTGACGTAATGTGATTTAGCAATGATTGCGCCCCATCTTGCAGGCCTTGCGCGCCGTTATGTGACCGCTCTTTTGGAGAGTGCGCGGACTCGTCCGGGTTTCTCCGTTCTTCGTGATGAATTACAACGCCTCTCGGCGATGATGGCCGAGAGTTCTGATTTGCAAGCGCTTTTATCCTCTCCGCGCGTCAAGGTTCAGGATCAGCAACGCGCCCTTGCGGCGGTGATGTCGCGCGCGGCGTTTTCCGATGTCGTGGTGGGGTTTGTGCGTGTCGTGCTTCAAAATCGGCGGGGCACGGTGCTTCCGGCCTTTATCGCTGCCGCCCTTTCGGCACTTGACCGTGCGGAAGGAATCGCCGAGGCCGATGTGGATGTGGCAGCTCCTCTTACCGCTGCACAACAAAAGAAACTCGCTGAACTTCTCTCAACCTGGTCGGGGGCCCGCGTGGGTTTGAATATCCGCGTGTCACCCGATGTTTTGGGCGGCATGACGATCCGGCTCGGGTCCATGCAAATTGATGATTCTGTTGCGGGCAAACTGGTTCGGCTCCGGAACAGCCTGCGCGCGCAAGGGTAACATTCAAGGGTAACATTTTTAAAGACGATCAAGAGGATAGACAAACACCATGGATATTAAAGCCGCTGAAATTTCGGACATCATCAAAAAACAAATTGCAGAGTTTTCGGCGAGCGCGGACGTTGCCGAAGTGGGCCAAGTGCTTTCGGTTGGGGACGGGGTGGCCCAGGTGTATGGCGTTGATAATGTCCAGTCGGGTGAGCTTTTAGATTTCCCCGGCAACGTCAAGGGCATGGCCTTGAACCTTGAATCCGATCATGTCGGGGTTGTTATTTTCGGCGATGACCGCGGCATTAAAGAGGGTGATATTGTTCGCCGGACAGGTAAAATTGTGGAAGTCCCCGTGGGCAAACAGCTTTTGGGGCGTGTCGTGGACGCCCTCGGGAATCCGATTGACGGCAAGGGGCCGCTTGGCGCCCGCGAATTCCGCCGGGTCGAGGTCAAGGCACCGGGCGTGATCCCGCGTAAATCCGTGACTGAACCCATGCAAACAGGGATCAAGGCGATTGACGCGCTGGTCCCCATTGGCCGCGGTCAACGGGAACTGATCATTGGCGACCGTCAAACCGGAAAAACTGCTGTTGCGATTGATACGATCATCAACCAAAAAACGGTGAACCAAGACCCCGATGTGAAAAAGCATCTCTATTGCATCTATGTCGCGATTGGACAAAAGCGGTCGACGGTTGCGCGCTTGGTCCGCGAACTTGAAGAAAACGGCGCGATGGAGTATTCGATCGTGGTGGCCGCGACCGCGTCCGACCCCGCGCCGATGCAGTTTTTGGCCCCGTATACGGGGTGCGCGATGGGAGAATATTTCCGCGATAACGGGATGCATGCGCTTTGTATCTATGATGATTTGTCCAAACAGGCGGTGGCGTACCGCCAAATGTCGCTGCTCCTTCGTCGTCCGCCGGGTCGTGAAGCGTACCCGGGCGACGTGTTCTATATTCATTCGCGCCTCTTGGAACGCGCGGCGAAACTATCCGACGCACATGGTGGTGGGTCATTGACTGCGCTTCCCATCATCGAAACCCAGGCGGGTGACGTG
>CAZSIB010000004.1:46613-107018 GCA_964607245.1 uncultured Pseudobdellovibrionaceae bacterium
TTACGGACGGTCAGATTTTCCTTGAAACTGGCCTGTTCTATAAAGGCATCCGCCCCGCGATTAACGTGGGTCTGTCGGTCTCACGTGTGGGATCGGCGGCGCAGATTAAGGCGATGAAACAAGTCGCGGGTAAAATCAAACTGGAACTTGCCCAGTACCGCGAGATGGAGGCCTTTGCGCAGTTTTCATCTGACCTTGACGCGACCACGCAAAAATTACTCGCGCGTGGCGCACGCTTGACCCAACTTTTGAAACAACCACAATATTCCCCGATGCCGGTCGAAGAACAAACGGCGGTGATTTTCGCCGGGACCCGCGGGTTCCTGGACAGCGTGCCGGTGAATGATGTCTCGGCGTTTGAAGCGCGGCTTTTGGCGGCGCTACGCACATCCGGCAAAGACATTTTGGCATCGATCAAGGCCGAACAAAAAATCACGGATGAGATGGATAAAAAGCTCGCCGATTTCTTGGATAAATTTGTCCAAAACGACGCGAGCCAAAACGCGAAGAAAGCGGCGTGAGGTTTAACTTTAACACAAAAAAGGAGATAAAAAATGACTGTACAAAAATTTGACTATCGACGTGTTGGTAATTTCAAAGCGAGAGCCGATTTGAAAGAGGCATTTGAACAAGTTGTTCGGACTCAAAAACCAATCCTTATTGTTGATGCCCGTTTTGAAGGATGTTCCGATAATCCACCGAAAATGAAATCTGTAGACCGTCGGCATGTCGTTGCAACACTTGTCCCTGCCAAGGTTGGTGATACACCAGATTTTGGACAACGTGCCGGTGCAGTGACGATTGGTGATCTGAAAAAACTGTTTAAAAAAGACAGTGTTTTGGGCTTTAATGCGATTAACCTCTGGAGTAATGATACACGCAAATCGGTTATGGCTCATGCGGGACTTCCTAGACAAGGAAATCTTATGTTTGTGAGAGGGAAAAAATATTCTCATGGACACTTCGAGCTTCATCCCTTGACTGCGGAACAATCATTTTAAGAGATTTCGTATATGCCCTCTCTTCGTCAATATCGTGATCGCATTGCTTCCGTGAAAAACACGCGGAAGATTACCTCGGCCATGAAAATGGTCGCGGCGTCGAAACTCAAACGCGCCCAGGAACAGGCTGAGGCCGCGCAACCCTACGCCCGCGCCTTTGACGAGATGATCGCGAATGTGTCGGCGGGTCTGGCCCCTGGCGCGCGGGTGTCGCCACTGCTTTCTGGGAATGGCCGCGAAGATCGTTATTTACTGGTCGTCATGACATCGGATCGCGGCCTGTGCGGTGGGTTTAATGCGAATTTGCTGAGGTCCGTGCGCGCCGAGATTCGCCGTTTGGAAAGCTTTGGGAAACAGGTGAAAATTCTGTGTGTGGGCCGGAAGGGGCGCGATTCATTGAAACGCGATCATGCCGATAAAATTATTGATACGGTCGCGGCGACACCCGGCAAGGCCCGCCTCAACTTTACCGATGCGCAACGCATTTCAACGATGCTTTTGTCCATGTTTGGGCGCGATAGTTTTGACGTGGCGCTGCTCATGTTTAATGAATTTAAATCGGTTTTGACCCAAAAACCAAGGGCCCAGCAGATTATTCCGTTTTCTAAAAACCCCCTCCCCCTTCAAGGGGGAGGGCAGGGTGGGGGACCTGCCAATCTCAATCCCCCCCCGTCCCCCCCCTTGAAGGGGGGGGATAAGAGAGGATCGCCCTATCACTATGAACCTTCGGAAGAGGAAATTTTGGCGGAACTTTTACCGCGCAACGTGTCGGTGCAATTGTTCCGCGCGATGCTGGATAGTGCGGCGGGTGAACAAGCCGCGCGCATGACGGCCATGGATAATTCGACGCGGAATGCGGGCGATATGATTAAACGCCTGTCGATCACCTATAACCGTGCGCGCCAAGCGGCGATCACGAAAGAACTGATTGAAATTATTTCTGGTGCCGAGGCGTTGTAAAACTTTTAGAAAAGGAAAAACAAAAATGCCACTCCATACAGACAGCCAAAGAGCCAGGGCAATTTTTGCTCAAGGAGCTGAACACCCCGATACAACCCGTGCGCTTGATCATCTTCAGGCCATTACAGAAACACCGGAGTTTCAAGATCTTGCTGCTGATGCCGCGCGGCATTTTGGGGATGTTGCAACTCTTCGTCTTCCTCCTGTTGTCGGTCAAGCCATCGCCGATGTCGCCCAAGAAATTGGTACGGCGGAAATTCCTCTGGCGGATCTGAATAACCGGGTGGTTGATCGGGTCACAGCGCTAAAAGACGATGGCTGGGATGCGTTTAAGCCATCTGATGATTTTGAACTGAACGGATAAGGAAACGAAAAAATGTCAAACAACGGTAAAATTTTACAAGTCCTCGGCCCGGTGGTCGATGTGCAATTCGACGGCGATGTGCCGGCGATTTTGAACGCCCTCACAACGGAAGTCCCGGCGATCGACCCCACGCAAAAACCACGCGTTTTGGTCTTGGAAGTCGCTCAGCATTTGGGTGAGGGCGCGGTGCGCACGATTGCCATGGATTCAACCGATGGCCTCACCCGCGGCGCAGTTGTGAAAGACACAGGAAACGCGATCCAGGTGCCGGTCGGCCCCGAAACCAAAGGCCGCATTTTCGATGTGGTTGGCCATACGATTGATGAACTCGGGCCCTGCGAGGCCAAGCAATATTTCCCCATTCACCGCCCCGCGCCGGAATTTGTCGATCAATCGGCCGATACTGAAATTCTGGTCACAGGGATCAAGGTGGTGGATTTGCTTTGCCCGTATTTGAAGGGCGGAAAAATCGGTCTGTTCGGCGGTGCGGGCGTGGGCAAGACTGTCACCATTCAAGAACTGATTAATAACATTGCGATGGAACATTCCGGCGTGTCGGTCTTTGCCGGGGTTGGGGAGCGCACGCGTGAAGGGAACGACCTCTACCATGAAATGATCGATTCGGGTGTCGTCAAACCTGGCAACTGGAACGAATCAAAGGTGACGCTGGTCTATGGCCAGATGAACGAACCCCCTGGCGCGCGCGCGCGTGTGGGCCTGACGGGCCTCACCATGGCCGAATATTTCCGTGACGTCGAAGGCCAGGATGTGTTGTTCTTCATGGATAACGTGTTCCGCTTTACCCAGGCCGGCGCGGAAGTCTCGGCGCTGCTTGGTCGTATCCCATCCGCCGTGGGGTATCAACCCACGCTTGCCACCGACATGGGCGCGCTTCAGGAACGGATTACCTCGACGAATAAAGGATCGATTACATCGGTCCAGGCCGTCTATGTGCCGGCCGATGACTTGACGGACCCGGCCCCGGCCACAACGTTCAGCCACCTTGACGCGACGACCGTTTTGTCACGCCAAATTGCGGAGCTGGGGATTTATCCCGCGGTCGATCCGCTTGATTCGACCTCGCGCGCGCTGGATCCACGCGTGGTGGGGGATGATCATTACGGCGTTGCGACATCGGTCCAGCGCACGCTCCAACAATACAAAGCGCTTCAGGATATTATCGCGATCCTGGGTATGGATGAACTCTCCGAAGAAGATAAACTCACCGTTGCGCGGGCGCGGAAGATTCAACGGTTCCTCTCGCAACCCTTCCACGTGGCCGAAGTGTTCACGGGTTCCCCCGGGGTTTTCGTGCAACTGCCCGATACGATCAAAGGATTTAAGATGATCGTGAACGGCGAACTGGATCATCTGCCCGAAGCCGCGTTCTATATGGTGGGCACGATTGAACAGGCGATCGAAAAAGGCAAGAAACTGGCGCTTGAAGCGGCGTAAGCAAAAGATGATGTCGTCCCGGCGAAGGCTGGGACCTTCTGACGTTTTGAGATTCCAGCCTACGCCGGAAAAAAAGGATAACAACATGACCCAAACCTTCCAATTCCGTCTGGTTTCGCCCGAGGCCGAAGTGATGAACGCCCCGGCGGTGCAGGTGACGCTTCCCGGTGCATCCGGTGAATTTGGCGTGCGGGTGGGGCATATGCCGCTTATTTCGGCCCTCAACCCTGGTGTTGTGCATATCGTGACGGATGACGCGGCCGCACCCACGCGGTTTTTTATTGCGGGCGGGTTTGCCAATGTGAACGCGGGCGAATGCAGCGTTTTGGCCGAAAGTGTGACCGATCTTTTGACCTTGAACCCCCAAGCGGTGCAGGCGGATATCGACGCGATCACGGCCCGCTTGGCATCTGACTTGGATGATCAAACTGCGACGGCTCTACGTGCAGAACTGGTGATTGCCCAGGCGCGCCTGGCGGCGGTGCGTGCGGCTTAATCTCGGATCAGCGCAAGCCCAATATCGCCGCAATGTGAGCGTAATTCGGCCCCGTCGGGCACGGCGTCCACACGCATGGGCTTTAAATGCCGCTTGGCAAGGCCGCGATGTTCCATCCGGGCCGTCAGTTCCTGGCCCACATAACATCCCTTGGTAAACGACACCCCGTTCAGGCGCGGGATATTCAGTTCTTCAAGCGTCGAGACGCCGATCTCGGCGTCGCGGTCCCCATCCGGAACCCCAAGCGCAATGCGGTGCTCGTCATAGGCCGAAAAGGGGACGGGGCGATATCCGGCGGGGGGCGGCGCGTCATCTGTTCCGGGAACGACGACCCGCCATCCCAGGTCGGGATGACGCGGGTCCATCACGCGTATGGCGTTTTCGTCGGCACAAGAACCTTGCGGCGGGGGCGTGACCCCCGGCCCGCCCCAGACCGTGATCGGGATTTCTTTCCAGTCCACCTTCGCCCGCAGGCGATATTTTTGAAGATGCGCGGCGAGATTCACGCACCGCGCGCTCGCTTGTGTCTCAATCAAAAATCCGTCCGGGCCCCTGTAAATCAAGGCATCATGCAAAAACCGCCCCTGGGGAGTTAAAAACGCGGCATATAAAACGGCAGCGTCGCCGTGTTCCAACAGGCGGATATCGTTCGAGATGAGCCCTTGTAAAAAGACGGCGGCATCATCCCCGGAAACAAGGATTCCCCCGCGCGGCAGGCGGGCGCAGTCGTTCATCGTCATGGCCTCTGCCCGGTGCGACATCGCGGTATCCTTTCGATATCTTTGGGATCACGGGGGGCACGTGGCTTGACTTATGCGGTGTCCCCCGACAACATGCAAAGATCAATCATATCTGGGTCCCAAGGAGACGCAAGGGTAGACATCCATCATGATTCGGCACGTTATTTTATGCATGGGCGGACTATACCTGGCAGTGGTCCTGATGACCACCGGGGCGTTGCCTGCCGCTGCGCTTGAAGTCCAGGCCGTGCGCGGGGCGCCGTCCGCCGATAAAACGCGCATGGTGCTGGAACTGGATGCCGTTGCGGACTTTCGGGCCTCTGTCGTGGATGGTCCACCGCGCTTGGTTGTTGAACTACCCGATGCCAAAATTCGGGACCGCGCGGGCAAAGGCCTTGCACGCCTGGGTGTTACCGACATGCGTGTGATGCGTGCAGGGTCCCGTGTCCGGCTCGATTTTATGCTGGCGGGGCCGGTGAAGATTGCCCAAGCGTTTATGTTGCCGCGTGATGGCGGGAAACCCGACCGGTTGGTGATCGACTATAAATCCGCCTCACGTGCGGATTTTGCAGCGGCCGCCGCCCAAAGTTTTGGTACTTTATCCGCGCGCGGCGGGGATACTTCGGGATTTTTGGGTGTACTAACCCGGCTTCAAGGGGAGGGGGCGCCGGGTGAACAGGCGCAATCAAACGGTCATCAAGAGAATGTCACGTCCGATGATCCGCCGCCTTCGCCGCTCCGCCTTCAACGCTATACGGTCGTTATTGATGCGGGGCATGGCGGCAAGGATCCTGGCGCGATTGGGCGCGATGGGACCAAGGAAAAAGATATCACCTTTGCCGCCGCCAAGGAACTCGCGCGTCAACTTTCTCAGTCTAATCGATACAAAGTTGTTATGACGCGAAACAAGGACGAATTTATTCTTCTTCCCGGCCGCGTGAAAATTGCCCGCGCGGTCGAGGCCGATTTGTTTGTGTCTCTTCATGCCGATATGGCGGTCGAAAACGCCCAGGCGAGCGGCCTTTCGATTTATACCCTGTCGGACAAGGCATCGGATGCGCAAACGGAAAAATTGGCGGCATCCGAAAACAAGGTCGATTTACTGGCTGGGATTGACCTTTCTCATGAACAAGAAGACGTCGCGAATATCTTGATCGATCTTGCGATGCGCGAAAACATGAACCAATCGCGCTTTTTTGCGGGCAAGGTGGTGAGTACGATGGATCGGGGCGGGATTGATCTTTTGGAACGGCCGCATCGTTACGCTGGGTTTGCGGTGTTAAAGGCCCCCGATATTCCTTCCGTCCTTGTCGAAATGGGGTTCTTGTCGAATCCGGTTGAGGCGCGGCGTCTTAAAACGCCCGATTATCGCCGTAAACTTATGGCAGGCCTCAAAGACGGCATTGATACTTATTTTTCTTATCTTGAGAAAAACAGAAGCGATTAAAGCCGATGAACACGCGCCCTCAAAAACTCTTGCGCGATCATCTGGCGATTTGCCCCGGTCTTGATTATTGGCTCTCGCATGACCCCCGTTTTGCGGCTTCATCCCTGACGCGGGATGATGTGACCGCCACCGTGGATCACGATTTGACGTTGGCGGCGCTTGCGGAAACGATCACTTCGCAACAATTATCGACCAAGGCAGCGGCAACGATTTGGTCGCGTGTCACGGCTGCGCTGGATGTGAATGATCCGCGTGCATGGCTGGACCAGCCCGATGATGATTTGCGCGCGCTCGGCCTGTCGTTTCAAAAAATTGGCTATCTACAAGGCCTAGCCCGGGCGGTCCAGGTTGGGGATCTGGATTTATCGCGGGTCAAAAAGGCTTCGAATGATGAGGCGATTGCAGCCCTCACCTCCATCAAGGGGTTTGGCCGTTGGTCGGCTCAGATGATCTTGATTTTTACTTTGGCGCGGCCCGATATCTGGCCGTCTGGGGATCTTGGGGTTCAGGAGGGCTTACGCCTGTACCGGAAATTGCTCGAACGGCCCTCGGCGGCGATGACCGAACAATACGGCATGCGGTATTTTCGGCCGCATTTGACGGCGGCCGCCCTCCTTTTATGGCGACTTAAGGATACGCAGTCAAAATAGGATATATTACCTATATTAGGCTTATTTCTTCAATTCGCCATATGTCCAAAACCGTGGTACAATAAATACGATAAACGGTAAAAATAAATTAAAATTTTAGGGATTAAGATGAACCAGGCAGGGGTACAAGAGATGTGCCCAAGATAAGACATTAATCCTGTTTTGCCGCCGCGTTGTAACAAGTAAGAGGTGCGTGTGTCCATCCGTCGCCAAGAAGTGGCCCGATATATATTGCTTCCCGGAATTATTCCCCGGGTGCGGGATTTCTTGCGCGCGCCGTTTTCGTTTCTGGCGGCGTTGTTTGCCATGACATTTGAGATGGTGCGCCTGTTGCCGCGCGGGCATCCTTATGTGGACCCTGCGAATTTCGGAACCTTTGGTATGATTGATGTGTTGCGGGCGGGCGCCGCGCATTTGGTCTTTGATCTGAAACATATTGACCGAATCTTGATCTATTTTGCGGTGGTGGCCGCTTGGGTCACGTTTTTATTGTTGCTTTTCACGGCGGCCGCCTATGGCGTCATGACACCGGCCAGTGCTCAAATGGCCGAAAGCGTGTCCGGGTTGATGGGCGAGATTTATAAATATACCGATACGCCAAACCCCGATAAAGATATCGCCCTGATGCTGCTCGACCGGACATTGGGCGTGACGGGGGAAACCGCCAGCGGGTCTTTCTTTGGATCAAATGTCCCGAACATGTGTATGGGGGGGGATCTGGCCGCAAGCGCCGGAAGTTGCACGCCGCCCCCTTTCCCCTCGCCCTTTCATATTGGGATTCATAATTTGCTGGGGTTCTATGCCTGGGCGATTTTTTGTTTCTCCTTTTTGTTCATGCTGTATCTGGTTGTGACGATTGTTATTGAAGTGAATATCAAGGGCACGCCGTTTGGCGCGCGGATGAATTCCTTCTGGACGCCCCTGCGCTTGGTGGCGGCGATTGGCATGTTGGTGCCGCTTGCGCCCCACAGTTTAAACACAGCCCAGTATATCGTCCTTTACACGGCCAAGATGGGGTCGGCCTTTGCGACGAACGGATGGGTGTATTACAACCAATTTTTAAAACAAAAAATGGGGGATACCATCCACAATCCCGTGGGGGCGGTACCGAAATATACCTATGACCCGGAACTGGGCCCCACGATTGAAAGCGGGTCACCGCTCGCTGCAAAATTAAATGCGCCCGATATGGGGGATTTGGTGCGGTTCCTTCATCTGGTGGCAGCGTGCGAATATTACTACGAGGTCAAATCGGGCAAGTCGATTGATAATTTTAATGTTCAGGGCTATTTTTACCGCCAAGGCCAGACACCCAAGCCCGCGTATAAAGAGCCGGCTGTTCAGGGAAAAACGCCCAAAAATACCTATGCTGGGGGAAGCGGGGCGGGCGATAATTTCCTGGCCTATAAAGATGTTCTTCCGTTTTTTAAGAACGGGAATATTCGCATTATCTTTGGCAGTTATGATGAAGCCGCCAAGGATAAATCCATGGGCGGGATCACCCCGCTCTGTGGCGAGATGATCATTCCGGTCACAAGCGTGGATAATCCGAATACCCCAGAAACCGGGAATCCCGGTGCTGCCATTGCGCATCAATATTACTATAGCTATGTGATGGGGTTGTGGGACAAGACAACCTATCCGCGGCAACTCATGGATGGATACGCGCGCCAGATGGTCTGGAACTATGCCAAGGTTGGTGCGGCGCGGACCTGTCCTGTCGAGACGGATGCGGACGGTATTCAAAAAGACCCTGGGGGAGCGACGCTGACTGAGCTTGGAAAATGTAATGATGATCCGCCCGGCACCTATATTCAGTATCAAGTTGAAATGTTCCAATCGATCTTTAAAACTCTGATCGACGCCGCGAACAAGGAAATCGCAAAACCAGAGAATTTTAAAGTGGACCCCGGTGTTCTTGATCGTGGCTGGGCCGGGGCGGGGATTTGGTATCAAAAAATTGCCCAAATCAATGGTGATTACGTCTCGGCCGTACAACAAATCCCCTATGCGGCGCGTCTGCCCAAGGTCATGGAAGTGGCGCATGGCATTTCCGCGATGTCACAGAACAATATGATGACAGTGCATAAATTCTTTAATTTACCGAAGGATGCGGGGCGTGCCTTTGTCCCGCAAGATGAGGAGTTGGCGCTTGCTCTTAATCATATTAACAAGCATTTAAAGGGCGACGCGGCAAGCTTTTCATTCTTCCCCGATCCATCGGGCCAGGCCGGGGTGAGTGGGCAAAAAGGATACCCGATTAATAATGTGCTCGATAAACAGCCGAACGTTCTATTATCCGCCGTCAATACCGTTCTCGGGACCGATTTTCTCTTCAGTTTTAAAGATAATGCAAATACCCATCCACTCGCGCAACTTGTCACGTTTGGTCGTGTCATGTTGGAACGGAGCGCACGTAACTTGATGACCGGATCAGCAATTGCGGCAGCCGGGGGTCTTATCAGCGTGGGGAATGAAGATATCAGTACCGGACTACGCAAACTGTCGTCGTTCTTTCTGGTGATTGCATCGGTACTTTTTTCTGGCGGTTTTATGTTGTTTTACGTGCTCCCCTTGTTGCCATTTGTATATTTCTTTTTTGCGGTGCTCTCGTGGGTCAAGGCAATTTTTGAAGGGTTAATTGGAGCCCCTCTGTGGGCCATGGCGCATGTGCGGATTGAGGGGAACGGGTTCCCCAGTGGGGCCGCACGGTCGGGCTATCTCCTCCTCATGGAAATTTTCTTGCGGCCGATTGTGACCGTGTTTGCCCTGCTCGCGGCCATTGGTGTGTATACGGGCGTTGTCTATTTCTTGAATGATACGCTCGAATTCGTCTTGATGATTATGGGGCGTAAAAATTTGGCCGATGTCGTGGGGGATGGGCAGGCAACGGGTGATATTCGGGGACTGATCGACGTATTTTTCTTTACAATCATGTATATTATGCTGGTGTATATGCTGGCCAATAGTTGTTTTCAAATCATCGATAAAATTCCGAATGGCTTTATGCGTTGGTTTGGCCAAGGGGCGAAGAGCTTTGCCCAGATTACGTACGCCAAGGATAGCCCAGCCAAGACATTTACATCTAACGCTTATGTGGCGATTGCCGACCCGGCGCGGCGGATGATCGACAAGGTCGATGATCTGACCTATGACGTGACATCAGCGGTCACATCCGAGATGAATAAACAACAGGACGGCAAGATTGCCGAGATGGTCCAACGGACCTTTGGGAAAGACCGAAAAACCCAAATCGATGAAGCAATCCAAAAAGATTTTGGATCGTCGATTGAAACTGGATTAAAAGCGGGCGCAGCCGCAAAAGAAAAGAAAAAAGAAGTTAAACAATTGGAGCAGGAAGCCGCGGCGGCAAGCAACGATCCCGCCCTTCAGAATCAGCTTCTCGAAGAATTGAAGCAAGCCAAGGCGGATGCGAAGGAGCTTGAGATCGTTGCTCAAATGAACGATCCCGAGCTTTTACTCAAAGAACTTGAAAAACCGGGAAGTTCGGGGCTGTCAAGCGATGTGATCGCGCGCGCCCGCTCTGAAGGCAGGTTTGCGGCTCTTGAGAAACTGATCGAAGGATCTGGGGGCAAGCCCGGCATATCGGATAAAGTCTGGTCCATGCAGCAAAGCAAACTAGAGGGGTCGGGATCTGGGTTTTATGCCGACCGTGCGGGGGTCAATAGCGGTGTTCGCAGTGCGATTGCCGGGGCGAAGGCCAAGACGCTTCAAAAATTAAAAGAGAAGGGGGAGATTGAATGATGATTACCCCATCTCGCGCGCTTGCTTATGCGACATTGCCGCGGATTTTGCCGCGCCTCAAAACTATCGGGTTTAATTTCTCGTTCGTTGCGGCGATGATGGCTGCGCTTTACGGGATGGTGCGGTTGTTGCCACGTGATCACGCGTTTTTGCAACCCCATACCTATGGCACCTATAGTGTGCGTCAGGTCTTGGTTGAGTCCGCGCGGTATATCCGTTTTGACCGCGCACATCTGGATCAGGTAGTGATGTTCTTTATTCTGCTCGCCGGGTTTGTCCTGCTGGTGGTCCAGTTTGTTCTGCTTTTCATCTATTTGGTGATGGGCGTGGCCTATGCGAGTGGCGTCGGGATTTTTGGAACACCAGACCCCACCAATGATATCGCCATGGTCCTTTTGGACCGTGTGTTTGGGTTGCCGGGGCTTTTTAATTCGTGCATTTCAACGACGACTGTTTGTGATCCGACCAGTACGTATATTACCCCCTATGAACCTACGGAATTCCCCGAACCCCGCCACCGGGCCCTTCACGCATTTTTTGGATTTTTCAGTGTTGGTCTTGGTATGGTCGGCATTGCAATCATTGTTTATTATATGATTGCTGTTGCCCTGGAAAGTGCACAAACAGGGGTCCCGTTTGGGAACCGGTTTGCGAGTGTCTATGCCCCCATACGGTTGTGTCTGGCGGTCTTGTTGTTAGTACCTTTGCCGACACCGATGGATGCAACAGGTGTTGCGGGATATAACACCGCGCAATATCTGGTCCTGTACCTTGCCAAAATAGGGTCGAATTTTGGCACGAATGGATGGCATCTTTTTAACAATGCGCTGAGCACCGGCGGTATCGGCGCGCCAGCCAAAAGCGGGTTTGGATTATTGAACCCGGGTGCGCCCGACGCGCCAACAAATACAAATACGGGGGGTAATTCTGGAGCAAGCGCTCCACCCAAAGGGCCCGGCGCAGCCCTGGTTGCGCAACCAAGTGCACCTGTGATTGACCCCCTTCTTCAGTTTATGTTTATCGCGCACGCCTGTCGCGCCATGTATATTTTATCGGACGGGGCACAAATGACCGTCCCCGATGCGAACGGCAAGGCCATGTTGCGCGAGGTCAAACCCTATATTGTGACATCCGACGGGTTTAGTGAAATCAAGGCAGCGACAACCTATGAAACCGCGTTGAAAACAGCCAAAAACAGCAATATCCGTGTGCGTTTTGGGGTCGAGGATTCGGATAAAGGCACCATCATGCCCGTTTGCGGCGAACTGATGATGCGGGTGGGCGATGTGCAAAGTCCGGGGTCACAATATATTCTGAACGCGTATTTCGGCTTGATTGCGAATATGTGGGAAAACAGCGCACTGAAAGATTTCGGCGACCGGATAGCGGCCATGTATTTGCCGAACGCGGGATACCCTTGTGCGATTGATGTTCCTTATGTTCAAGAATGGGGTGAAGATGCCGAAAGCTGCGGGTCAGGTAAAGCGTCGGCTTGGATGCCTAAATCAGATTACTATAATAAGGTTCGCGATACCTATCAGGCAACGATTTTGGCGACGATTACAACCGGTCGTGAAAAACAGATTGAGGTTGTGAATGCCCGTGTCGATAATAAAATCCTGAACCGTGGGTGGGCGGGGGCGGGCATCTGGTATAACCGTCTAGCGGGGACTAATGGGACCTTGTTTGATGCGTCGAAATCGTTACCGACCATTGTACGCATGCCCGAAATCATGGAATCCGTGATGAAACAGCGGAAATCCGCTACAAATCAAGGCGATGCTCGCACGCGGTTCTTGCCAACAGGATCAGACGGCAATGAGATCACCGGAAGTAACTATTCCGTCGCGTATGGCTTGAACGCGGTCTATATGTATTTCCAAGGAGATGGTATCGCGCGCGCGGATATTTCGACCAAGAATATTAATCCTATTTTTGATCTGATGAATCGTTTGTTTGGAACGGGTCCTTTGTTTGAAATGCGCAAATCTCAGGATGTTAATCCTTTGGTTCAGATGATTGCGATGGGAAAATCGATTTTAGACGCAGCTTTCTTTAATATTCTGGTGGGCGGCGGGATTGAATTTGCAGGCGGGATCTTGCAACAACTGGGCGGTTGGCAAAGTAATCTGGGCGCAGGGCTTAACACCCTAGGGGACGCGTGGTTTTCGGTTGCGATGATTGGGCTCAGTATTGGGATTACGCTCTACTATGTGATCCCATTTTTGCCTTTTATTTATTTCTTTTTCTCAGTCATTAAATGGCTGCAAAGTATTTTTGAGGCCATGGTGGGCGTGCCACTGTGGGCGCTTGCGCATTTGCGTATCGATGAGGACGGGATTCCGACCGAAGCGGCTGAAGGCGGATATTTTCTTTTGCTCGAGATCGTCCTGCGCCCGATTTTAACGGTTATCGGGATGATCGCTTCCTTTGTTATTTTTACGGGGATGGTTTACAGCCTTAATGATATTTTTAATCTGCTCATGGTGAATCTTGCGGGGTATGATCCGCCCTCAACCGGGTCGATGGATTTGGACATGAGTATCAAGCGTGGGACCATTGATCAGTTCTTTTATACGGTCATGTATGCCGTGCTTGTGTATATCTTTGCCGTGTCGTCGTTTAAGTTGATCGATATGATTCCGGCGAATATTCTGCGCTGGATTGGATCAAGTGCGAAGAATATTATTGACGAAACGGGCGATCCGGCGGCGGATCTCATTAAATCAACCTATATCGGTGCCTTTGGTATGCCATTGGTCCAGCAGGGCGGAATGCTCGGTGATGCGGTCAAGGGGGTACGTCAAGCGATTGAAGGGGCCGGGGCGGCGGCCGGGCAAAGCATTCAAAGCACACTCAAAAAAGACTAAGGCACGACATTTTGGATAATTTTATGGTACAATAGCGGGAAACGGGCATTAAAAGGGTAACAGACACATGACCATACGTTCGATCACAATGGGTGACGTGGTGCGGTATACGACCTTGCCGGGGATTGTCCCGCGGGTACGCGACCTGATCAGCACGGGATTTGGCTCTTTTGCGCTTTTTATTGCCCTTGTGTACCGGGCGGTACGTTTATTGCCAGATGGCCATCCTTATTTGAACCCGGCGAATTTGGGTCGCTTTGGCGTGACATCCGTGGTGGTGGAGGCCTGGAAACATATTCGTTTTAATCGTCGTCACTTAGGCCAAAACAATATTGATCAATTCATTGTTTTTGCGGTGATTTTGGGGGCGATTGCTCTGTTGGCGGTTCAGTTCTTTACCCTGGCGCTCGCAATTTTGATGCCGAGTGCGATGGCGTTTTCATTTTCGGGCGGAGCCAGTTTTTCAAACCCCCTGGCTATGTTTGATACGCCGGCCGAGTTGCCAGGTGTCACGCTGGGATCTGGTCAAAAACAAAATTTTTATGATTTGTCATTCATGTTTTTGGACCGTGTCTTCGGCGTTCCCGGCATGTTCGGATCCTGTATTGCGGACGGTCAGGCGGATTCGTGCAAACCGACTGGCAGTATGTATGGCGCAAGTTCGACCGATGTGTCGGTGAATGACCCCGGGACATTCCCTTGGCCGTACCACCATGCGCTCCACGGTATTTTTCAATTTTACAGTGTCGGATTACTGGTCGTCGCGATCTTTCTTTTGATCTATTTCACGATTGTTGTTGTGGCGGAAACGGCCCAGACGGGGACACCCTTTGGGAAACGGTTTAATACACTCTGGGCGCCCCTTCGTCTTGTCATGGCGGCGGGCTTACTCATCCCCATCAGTAGCGGCTTTAACGCCGGGCAGTATGTCGTTTTTTATGCCGCGAAATACGGCGCAAACTTTGCGACAAACGGATGGATCGGGTTTAATCAGGTTTTAATGAGTAAAAGCAGCACGATGCTGGGGAACACGCAGAATTTGATTGCGCGCCCCAATATCGCGGATGCCGGGGAACTCATCAAATTCATGACACTCATGCAGACCTGCCGCGTGATTGAAGATAATCACTTGCAACCGCGGACAGCGCTCGCCAAGGCGGTAAACCCGACCAAGTACGAAAAACCAAACCCGATTGAGGCGTGGCTGGTCCGGCCGCGTGGCGAGAGCGGAAATTCGGATACTGCGCTTAAGCTGACCAACACCATGACCTATGATGAGGCGGTAAAATGGTCGCTGTATAGTGACGTTGTCATTCGCTTTGGGATTCAAAACAAGGATGAATTCAAAGATCAAAAAGGGAATATCCGCCCCTTTTGTGGTGAGCTTGTGATCCCTACGGTTATGTTTCCTGGAATGAAGGACAGCGGGTCAAGTAGCAGCGGTGGAAACAGTGGGGGTAACGGGGGATCTTCCGGATCGAACAGCAGTACATCGACTTATTACCAAGAAGGCGCAACGATCATTATGCGCAGCTATTGGAAATTTATGCAGGAACTTATTTTTAAATTTAAAGATTCAGAAAAATATGAAGTTAAAATAGAAACAGGTGGTGGGAGCAATAGTAACGGTGGAAGTAACGGCGGCAGCAATGGTGGAAATGGTGGCACAACGGCCTCCAAGGATCATCCGTGGAATGTGTATCAAAAAATCGGAAAGGTTTATTACGAGAATTATTTCACGCTCGATGACCCAATGCCAACGCCGGACGCCACCTTGTGGCTGGATATGGTGGTCTATACGAACGGCTTGCTAGAAGAAATTTTGACAAAAGCGCAAGAAAAAGAGGCAAGCAACGCGAGTAAGCCCTATAGCATCAATGCCGATTTACTGGTCCGTGGTTGGGCGGGGGCGGGCATCTGGTACAACCGCATTGCCGAAGTGAACGGCGGCTTTACGTCGGCCGCGTGGAATTTGCCGCGCGTCAGCATGTATCCGGAAACGATGGAGCGGGTGGCTACGCGCAAGCAAGAAACCCAGGTGAACACATCACCTGCTGAAATTTTCAGCCCCTATGTCCAAAGCGATAAAATTGCGATTCCCTTTGAACGCGGGGCGGATGAGGGCCGAGCCGCCGATGTCTATTGGCAAATTACCGAATGGTGGCAACAAGACGGAAATGGGTTTACGGTATCGAGCCGGTCAGCCAAAAGTGGAAACGTTATTCTCGATATCATCAACTTTCTGTTCGGGACAAGCGGCCTGTTTTCGCTTCGGGAAAATTCGAATGTGCATCCCCTGGCGCAACTTTCAACCCTTGGAAAATCGCTCGTGGAACGATCGGTGACGCTTCTGGGGATTGGTGTTGCCGGAACGGCGGCGCAACCCTGGATCCCGCGGGAACTAAGCGGAATTCGGTCGGCCTTGGGCGTGGTCTCGGGCTTTGCCTTTACCATCCTCTCGATTGGGGCCTCGGCTGGATTTGTCCTTTATTATATCATCCCGTTTTTGCCGTTTATTTATTTCTTCTTTGCGGTCGCGGGGTGGGTCAAGGCGATTTTTGAGGCCATGGTCGGCGTGCCGCTTTGGGCTCTTGCGCATATCCGCATTGATGGCGCGGGCTTGCCTGGTGACGCCGCGATGAACGGATATTATTTAATTCTTGAAATCATGTTGCGACCGATTTTGATTGTCTTTGGGTTGATTGCCAGCGTCACGATTTATGCGGCCTCGGTTCAGGTGTTAAACGATATCTTTAACCTGGCTGTCTCGAACGTGAGCGGCATTAACCTTGATGACGCGCACGCGATGCAAGGGTTTACGATGGATAACCTCCGCGGGTCGATTGATACGTTCTTTTATACAATCGTCTATGTCATCTTGGTCTATATGCTGGGGATGTCGTCGTTCAAATTGATCGACCTGATCCCGGGGTCGCTCTTGCGGTGGATGGGATCGGGGGCCTCACCGTTCCAAGATTCGGGCGAGGGGGCAGCGAGCCAATTGGTGGGCTATGGCACGATGGGCGGACAGATGATCTTTGGTCAATTGGCGGGCGCCGCGCGTCAAGGGGCCCAGGGCTTGAGCGAAACAGCAAAGGCTGTCGCCGAAGCAAAACGGTAAAGGTTTTTGCGAACCCCCCTTGGCGCAGCGCTTTGAAATCATTAAAATGGCCCGCATGTTGCGGGTTATTTTATTTTTTCTTGTTGTCGTCTTCTTTCCCGGGATGGCGGTGTGGGCCGAAGAAACCCATGCGCCCCGGACACTCATTTTTACGTCCGATGAAGATGAAAAGATTATTTATCAAAACAGCCCTGCCGCGCGGGCCGCATCTGGCACTGCCGCGCCGTCCCCGACGACAGATCAAGAATCCGCGGGAGAGGAAGGCGCCCCCGAAAACGGATTAAAACGGTTGGTCATTACACCGGACGCGGGAAAGACCAACACTAAAAAGGACGATGAGGAAACATCCTCTTCAAAAGAAAGCCCAGCGCCTCCAAAACAAGACGACAAAAAGGAACCAACCCCGCCTGTCGCCTTGACACCGCGGGGTAAACTCAAACCCTGGCCGGAACTTCAGGGGCTTTATGCGGTCGCCGGAACGCCGGAGCAAATTAAACGAGGCTTGGCGCCGTTCGAAGGGCATGAGGGCCGCATTCCACCCCAAGGTTTGGTGTATATGGCGGGTCTTTATGAATCGATGGGGGATATGAAACAAGCGGCGCTTTATTACTACGGCGCGCAGTTGCGCGCGCGGTTTGATGCCAAACGCTTTGGACCAAAAGGAGAAAACGCCCGTCGCCAGGTCGCACGCCTGGCCGAGATGTTAAATCCACGGATTGGCCCGTGGGTGGCCGCGTCATCTTCCAGGCTTCTTGATACGCTTGCCTCTGTGCGGGCCTGGGACCGTGAAACGCCTTATGATTATCATCCGGGATTTGGCGTGGCGGCTGCCGATTTGGCGCCGCGTCCTGATGATTTAACGCGCAACGACCGCGCGGAACCAGAAGACGTAGGCCCGGAAATCCCCGGCGAAAGCGAATGGCCGGATCTTTTAGATGCCGTCCGCGCCGATTTTTTCCGCGAAACAGGAAAACTCGCAACTGCCCTTCAGAAAATGGGGAAATAATCTGCCTCGGTCCTGTGACACGCCTGTTTTGTCGCTATTCATTGGACTTTTCACCCAAAACGCCCTAGGTTCACAGGGATAGACCCCGTCAACGGGAAAGGAGGCAAAAGCACATGACCGCAACAACAAAAACCTATGTCTTGATGGCGGGATTGACCGCGCTTTTTGGCGTGATTGGAGCGATGATTGCCGGCACGAACGGGATGATGGTGGCCCTCGCCTTTGCGGCCGCGACGAATATTTTCTCATACTGGAATGCCGACAAGATCGTTTTGCGCCTGTACAAGGCGCGGCAGATAGATGCCGTAACCGCGCCCGATTATTACCGGGTCGTTCAAAATTTGGCAACGCGCGCACATCTTCCGATGCCCAAATTTTATATCATTGATCAAGATCAACCGAACGCCTTTGCGACCGGCCGTAACCCACAAAATGCGGCGGTGGCCGCCACATCAGGGTTGATCAACCGGCTGACCTTGGATGAACTGGGCGGGGTCATGGCGCATGAACTGGCCCATGTGAAAAATCGCGATACGCTCACCATGACGGTTGCGGCGACCATGGCCGGGGCGATTTCTGCGCTTGCGAATTTTGCCCGGTTCTTTGGGCATCGCGGCGGGAACGGGAACACCACGCGCGGGGCAAGCCCGCTGGTGATCATGCTTTTCAGTCTACTCGCTCCCCTTGCGGCGATGCTGGTCCAAATGGCGATCAGCCGGACGCGTGAATATGAAGCCGACCGCATCGGGGCCGAAATTTGTGGGAACCCGGCGGCGCTTGCCCGCGCACTTGAAAAAATTGCGGGGGGTACCCAAGCCACGCGCAATATCGCGGCGGAAACGCACCCCGCCACCGCGCACATGTTTATTATCAATCCATTACACAGGGGCATGCTTCAAAATTTATTTACAACCCATCCGCGGACGGAAGAACGCATCCGGCGCTTGATGGACATGGCGGTTCTGACCGACGCGGAAAGGGCCGACCCTTTTGCTGCCCCCGGATTTGACACTTTCTCGCAAGGCCCCAAGAATCCTTGGGACCGGGCCGCGTAACCCATGCCCCCGAAAAAACAAAGTCCGCGCCGCAAGCCTCCTGCCGATGTCAAGGAACAGGGCAGCCTTTTGGGGGATGTTTTGGCGGTGCGGCGCGTGGCCTGTGCCCTGTTTGATCAAATTATTTTTGATGGCGCGACCCTCGACCGCGCGTTTTCGGATGAGGTTGATTTTACGGCCCTGAATCAACTGGACCGTGCGCTGGCCCGTATGATTGTGACAACCGCAATCCGACGTTTGGGCCAGATCGATGATATTCTGAATACATGCATGGACGGCAAGACCCCCAGTCCACAAGAACTTCAAACACTACTGCGCTTGTCAGTCGCCCAAATCATTTTTATGAAGATTCCCGATCATGCGGCCGTGAATATCGCTGTGGATCTCGCCAAATCCATTGGGCTTGATCGTCAAAAGGGGTTGGTGAATGCGGTGTTGCGCCGTGTGGTCCGTGAAGGGAAAGACGTGACCACACGTCAAGACATCCCGCGTCTGAATATTCCGGCCTGGATGCGCAAGGATTGGGAAAAACAATTTGGGCGACGCGCGGCCCAAGCCATTGCCCAGGCCAGCTTGACCGAAGCCCCCTTAGACTTGCGTGCGCGTGACCCAGAAACCCAAGAGAAAATTGCGGCCGATGTAGGTGGAATCGTTTTGCCAAACGGGACAATCCGGATAGGCGACCCCCGCGGCACGCTTGAGAAATGGGCGGGATATACGGACGGGACCTGGTGGGTCCAAGATGCCGCCGCTGCCTTGCCTGTGATGTTGATGGGCGACCTGTCGGGCAAAAAAGCGATCGATCTCTGCGCCGCGCCCGGTGGAAAAACGGCCCAAATGGCGGCCTTGGGGGCCGATGTCGTGGCGCTTGACAGGTCGTCTGCCCGGCTTGCGACCTTGCGTCAGAATTTGGATCGGTTGCACCTTGCGGACCAGGTGCATGTGATGGCGGCGGATGCCAGTGATTGGATTCCCGATGACCCGGCCGATATTGTTCTCTTGGATGCGCCCTGTACCGCGACAGGTACGCTGCGCCGCAATCCGGATATCCTGCATCACCGGACCGACGAGGATGTGCTCCGCATGACAGGGCTTCAGATTCGGCTCTTGAATAATGCCGCGCGCATGGTGCGGCCAGGAGGGCTTTTGATTTACGCGGTATGTTCGTTGCAGGCCCGTGAAGCCGAAGATCAGGCGGGTGACTTTTTACGCCGCCACCCGGATTTTGACCGTATTCCCGTGCGGGCAGCCGAGATTGGCGGGTGGGCAGAACTGATTGATAAAAACGGCGATATTCGTGTTCTTCCGACCCATTTCCCCGATCTTGGCGGCATGGATGGATTTTTTAGCGTGAGGTTTCAAAGAAAATGATCAATTTAGGCGATGCAGCACCTGATTTTTCGGTGTCCGACGAAACAGGAAAAATTCATACGCTTAAAGATTATGCCGGGAAACCCCTGGTCCTTTATTTCTACCCCAAGGATGATACGCCGGGGTGCACGGCGGAATCGTGTGATTTCCGGGATAACTTAAAAGCCTTCGGAAAGCTTGGCGTCGCGGTGCTGGGCGTGTCGAAAGACAGCGCCGCATCGCACGTCAAATTCAAAAAGAAATATGATTTGAATTTTCCCCTTCTTGCGGATACGGACGGAAAGATGGTCGAGGCTTATGGGGTCTGGACCGAGAAATCGATGTACGGGAAGAAATATATGGGGATCGACCGATCGACCTTTGTGATTGATCAGGCCGGCACCATTGTGGCCCTGTGGCGCAAGGTCAAGGTGGAGGGGCATGTGGGTGACGTGATCGATGCCCTAAAGAAATGAGCCGTTATTTTTGTACCGGTGCCGGTTTGGGGCTTTGGACAACAGCACCATGCCCACGCACCATATCCCGTTGCTTTTTAGCAATCCGTTTTATTAAACTCGGGTGACGCAGCTGGAATATTTTCGTAAGGGGTGTGAGTTTCATTTCGAGAAATAACCAAATTCTTCAGTACGTTGTTTTTGGCGCAGGGCTATAACTGCCTTCTCGTTTAAAATGGTAAGCAAATCTCCCCAAGGACCGTTTTTCGGAATACGGATTATTCGACCTTCCTTCGGCTTGTTTTTGACACACTTTTTAAACTGATCTCGGAGTTCCCTTCCCATCCTTAACTCATGAAGATGTGCATCCATTTGATTAAGAGTGGCTCTTTCTTTTGGATCCAATGTCATTCCTTACGCCGCTTTCTTGGCTTTGCCCGCGTTTTCGACATGAACGGGTACGAAATTACCACCTTGGTCGCGGTTGTTCATATGATCATGCACATGATTGACCAGCGTCTCCAGATGGTCGTGATAAAAATGGTTGGCCCCATCGACCACGCGGTAATCAATTTTGATCCCTTTTTGCATGTTCAATTTTTGCACCAGTTTTTCGGCGGCACTGGGCGGCACGATCGTGTCATTCCCCCCCGCCATGATGAGACCCGAGGACGGGCACGGCGCAAGGAACGAAAAATCATACATGTTCGCGGGCGGTGAAATCGAAATAAACCCGCGGATTTCGGGGCGGCGCATCAAAAGCTGCATCGAGAGCCACGCGCCAAAGGAAAACCCAGCGACCCAGATATAGGGCGCGCCGGTGTTCAAGGCTTGCATCCAATCGAGGCAGGCTGCGGCGTCCGACAGCTCCCCCTCGCCCTTGTCGAATTCGCCTTCGCTTGTGCCGAGAGCGCGGAAATTAGAGCGCGTGGGCGTATAGCCCCGCGCGACCAGGGTTTGATAGAGGGTATACGTCACAGAATTGTTCATCGTCCCGCCATATTCGGGATGCGGATGGAGCACAAGGGCCAGGGGCGCACCGGGCTGTTTCGCGTGATGATACCGGGCTTCCAGGCGGCCCACCGGGCCATTGATAATCAGTTCAGGCATGATAAAGGGAACGATCTCTTTCGTTTCGGTGATGGGTGCGTGCACCCTTCTTGGTTAAAAGATTTTAAACGTCAGGGATAGGTGTATAGCGGAGAAGGGGACGAGATGTCCACAAATTTATGATAACATATTGATTCTACATGGGGATAGGCCGCGCGGGCGCGGTGTGATTTCATGTCAAATTGTTGCAGAAATAGCGCAATAATAGGTTTTTAATCTTAATTTATGCGTGGGTCAGGCCCAGGGCGAGGGCGGAGAGTGCCATGACCGCGCCGGCGACGGGGCTCGCTTGGTCCCGCCACCCCCGAATCCAGTAGTAAACTTGGAACACAACAGGGGTAAGCGCCATGATTGCGACGGGATAGGCGGGGTTCTCGGCAATCTGCATCGCATGAAGAAGCGATCCCCAACTGGTCATGTGCAGCAGGGCAATGGCGACCAGCGGAATAATCGGAAAAACCGGCAAATGGGTGATTTTGAGCTCATCCGTATGGACGCGGTAACGGGAAAGGAACGGTAAAACCGCGACCATCCCAAAATTCCCAATCATGATGATGGCAAGGATGAGCCCGATGCCGCCTTGCCCCGACCCGTCAATAAACCATTTTTGCATGACGTTCACGAGCGCATAGCCAAGGGCAATGGGCGCCACGGTCAACAGCGATTTCCACGCATAGTCATTGCGCCTTATGAAATGCAAGGCCAGCATGAGAAACGCAAAACAGGCGAGCGTCAGGCCCATTTCCTGGGGGTCTTCCGTGAGCGTCGTGACTTGCGCGGGGTTCAAGGCCAACCAAACAAGGAAGGTCGCAAAAATCATCAAGGGTTGGAACATGGTTGCCACGCGGCCATTCCGGCGGGCGGCCAGGTCCGCAAGGACAATATTCCCCCAAGCATAGATAAACGACGTCGCCCCGGTCATCAGATAGAATTTGGGATCGGTGGGCCACGCCATATACATGACAAAGGGCAGCAACAAGAATCCAACGATAATCGATCGGTAGAGCAGTGCTTCATACCCATCGAGCTTGGATTTCCGGGTCACTTCAATCACGCCGCAACTGGCGAGACACGCGATCAAGGCAAAGGTTAACCAGGTCATGTGCGCGGGGCCCCCTGTCCCAATATTTGCGCCGATGGATCCTCTTTGGCCCCTAGTACACCACAAAAAAGGTTAATAAATCGTTTTTTCATAGTATTTTTTGATGAAATCCGTGAATTTGCATCTGCCCGCCAATTTTGCTAGGTTCTGTTTATTCAATAACAGGGAAAGATTTTTAACATGGATCAAAATTTTATCCGCGGATTACGCGGTTATTTACGCGCTGAATTTATCAAAGTTTTGGATTACCCACATCCAGTTATCGGGCAGGCGTGGTATCCACCCACGACCGTGGGATCTCGTGGGGATCTTATCGAGAAATCCTTACTGGATTTTGGACAACATTCTTTCGGTTATAGCGGATCGGAGCGCGAGCAATCTTTTGGTGTTGGTTTTTATGCGCATGAGATGGGACGGTCTTTGGGGTGGACCCCGGATGGTTTTTCGGCGCAGATGAAGACCAATTTTGACACGCTTTGTGCCGAAAAAAATGAATGTGGTTACGCAGGTCGGGTTATTTCTTTTCATGAATCTTGGTTTCAGGCAGGTCGTGATGCCGTGGCCCATGCCAGCACGGTGATGGAAGAATGTCTTACGGGGAAGGACACCCAAGGTACGCCGCTTGTGGCCCACGTTGCGGATGTCTTTCGCGTCATGACACTTGGGAAAAGATATGTTCACCCAAATATGATTTTGGGTCCGGGGCCCGTCACGGTCCATGCCGCAAGGGAAAACCGTCACGAAATCTATGATTTGGTATATGACCATAAAAAGTCCCTTCGCGTAGATTGTTGCGATGTCGGCGCGGGTAAGGAGGGGTATTTAAATATTTTGAGGGATAAACGACCCTATGTAGGTCGATACGATATATCGCGTGAAGAATGCCTTGCTGCAGCTTTTCGAGAAGGCGTGACCTATGCGGCGTTGGTGCTGCGGCAGGAACCATCGAAAGATTCGCGGGTCAATGACCTGCTTGCGCAAGAACGCGCGGCCCTCGCCGGGATGGCACCCTTGGAAAAACTTGCGTGCTGAACCGATAAAGATCCCTATGCTGGGGGTAGGGGAAACATAGTTATTTTATAACTATGTTAATAGTTAATGATCGACTCTTCCCTGAGGGCCTGAATTCAGGCAAAATCAACCCCATCAATATTTTACGAACGGTTGGATTTTCGTCATGACACGGACTTTTGGGATCATCAAGGAAACAGCAGACGCCGAGGCGCGCGTGGCCGCGACGCCGGATGTTGTGAAAAAATGGGTGGCGATGGGCGCGACCGTGCGGATCGAAACTGGTGCGGGCCTTGCTGCGGCTTATCTGGATGAGGCCTATCATGCGGCGGGTGCGGCTATCACCTCGCGGGCCGATGTGATTGCACAAAGCATGACACTCATGTGCGTTCAGGTCCCGGAACAAGATGTGCTCACCTCCCTTGCGCCGGGGTCGGTTGTCATTGGTCTTGCGAATCCACATACGCGACGGGACTTACTCGATCTTGCGGCGGCGCGCGGGATCACGCTCATGGGGATGGAGCTTGTGCCCCGGATTACGCGGGCGCAAAGCATGGATGTGCTCTCCTCTCAATCGAACATTGCGGGATACCGTGCGGTGATCGAAGCCGCCGCGTTTTATACCCGCGCGCTGCCCATGATGATGACGGCGGCCGGTACGATTGCAGCGGCCAAGGTGTTTGTGATGGGCGCGGGTGTTGCAGGGCTTCAGGCGATTGCAACCGCGCGGCGTCTGGGGGCTGTTGTCTCGGCGACCGATGTGCGCCTGGCGGCCAAGGAACAAGTCGCTTCGCTTGGGGCGAAATTCGTGATGGTCGAAGATGACGAAACCAAGGCCGCCGAAACGTCGGGTGGCTATGCGCGCGAGATGTCGCAAGCGTACCAGGCAAAACAAGCAGCGCTTGTCGCCGAGACGATTCAAAAGCAAGATATTGTGATTACAACGGCGCTCATCCCCGGTCGTCCGGCGCCGCGTTTGGTGACGGACGCCATGGTGCGGTCGATGAAGCCGGGATCGGTGATTGTCGATATGGCGGTGACCGCCGGCGGCAACGTCGAAGGAGTTGTCCCGGGTGAGGTCGTGATGCAAGGCGGTGTCACCATCGTGGGATATAAAAATCTGGCCTCACGCATTGCGACCGATGCCTCGGCCCTTTATGCGCGAAATTTATTTGCGCTCTCCCAGTTATTGGTCGCGAAAGACAGCGGCGCGGTTCACTTGAATTTTGAAGACGAGATTATCAAGGCCATTACCCTGACCCATGGCGGGGCGGTCGTGCATGATGGGTTTAAGTGAGGGGCAGCGTTGAATGACAAGCGCGACACCTCTGCAACGTGATGCTCTTTCGGATGTCCCGATATCGTCTGCTGAGACATTGATTCCAGCCGAAACAAAAACGGACACAATCTTTGCCTTTTCCTTTTTTGAACTTTACATAATCATATCCCTTCTCCTGGGTGTTGTTCTCTTTCTTTTGGGACGGCGGGGACGTCGCGCATCTGGCTCTGTCGTCATGATTCTCTGGTGGGGGGCGGTTGCCTCTCTTCCGGTTTGGTCATCCAGGATTTTCGATGCGATTTGGCATGATCTGGGATGTCCGGACGCCGGGGATTGTTACGCACCGGGGACTGGGCCTTTTCTTGTCGATGTGACACTTTTTCAAATCACTTCCATGCTGCTTCTTTGGCCGCTATGCTGTAGCGCGATAGTGCGGCATCTTTTATCTTTAAAAAGGATGTGGTCCGGAAATACGGAACAGGAGAATAAGACATGACAGACTCAACCGAACTGATTGACCAGGCGACGACGCTTGCGAATGCGGCCCAGGATTTGGCGCAGCAGGCGGCGGGGTTGGCGCTTGTCGCGGGGCAAATGGAGATGGGCGGTGGCGGCGGTCACGGTGAGTTCTTGATGATGGGCCTGACAATTTTTGTGCTCGCCTGTTTTGTGGGATATCACGTGGTCTGGCGCGTGACGCCGGCGCTTCATTCGCCTTTGATGGCGATGACGAACGCGATTTCATCGGTGATTATCGTCGGGGCCTTGATGGCAGCGGGTCTACCGGAATTTTCATTTGCCAAGTTACTCGGGTTTATCGCGGTGGTCCTTGCTGGCATCAATATCTTTGGGGGGTTTGTGGTGACGCGCCGGATGCTCCATATGTTCAGGAAAAAGGCATAAATCATGTCGACATTCTCTTCCCTTGCTTATCTGATCGCCGCTGTGCTGTTCATTTTATGTTTGCGCGGGCTCTCGCATCCCGAAACCGCGCGAGCGGGCTTGCGTCACGGGATGATCGGGATGGCGCTTGCGATTTTTACCACCATTCTTGCGGGGCATCTCTCGATCGGGATGATTGTTTTGGGCCTGGCCATCGGCGGGGCGATTGGGGCCGCGATTGCGGTGAAGATTCAAATGACGGCGCTGCCGCAATTGGTCGCGGCGTTCCATTCGCTCGTGGGTCTGGCCGCGGTGTGCGTCGCGGCGGCGGCGTTTTCGCGCCCCCAGGCCTTCGGCATTTTGGGGCCTGATGGCATTTACATGAATTCACTTGTCGAAATGGCGATTGGCGCCGCAATTGGGGCGATCACGTTTACAGGGTCGATTGTCGCCTGGGGTAAATTACAAGGGGTGATTGCCGGAAAACCCTTGCGCTTTTCTATGCAGCATATGTTGAATGCGGGGATCGGCCTTGCCCTTGTATTTCTGACGATCATTTTCTGCGCGACAGAAAGCAGTCTGATCCTCACCTTGATGATTCTGCTGTCTTTTGCCCTGGGCTTTCTGTTGGTCTTGCCTATTGGTGGCGCGGATATGCCGGTCATCGTCTCGATGCTTAATTCTTATTCTGGATGGGCGGCGGCTGGCATTGGGTTCACCTTGCAAAATCCCTTACTTATTATCACCGGCGCGCTGGTGGGCGCCTCGGGGGCGATTTTATCCTATATCATGTGCAAGGCGATGAACCGCTCGTTCCTCTCCGTCCTGCTTGGCGGATTTGGCGCGGATGGCGCGGCCAGTGCGGTGGCTGAAAGTTCTGCCGATAAAAACGTTAAAATTGGATCGGCGGATGACGCAGCCTATATCATGAAAAACGCGAAAAGCGTGGTGATCGTACCGGGGTACGGTATGGCCGTGTCCCAGGCGCAACATGTTGTGCGTGAACTTGCTGATACGCTGAAACATCACGGGGTCAGCGTGCGGTTTGCCATTCACCCGGTCGCGGGGCGGATGCCCGGGCATATGAACGTTCTTTTGGCCGAGGCCAATGTGCCCTATGACGATGTGTTTGAACTGGATGATATTAACCGCGATTTTGCACAAACCGATGTGGCCTATGTGATCGGGGCGAATGACATTACGAACCCGGCGGCCCGGAATGATCCGGCAAGCCCCATTTACGGTATGCCCGTCCTAGATGTCGACCGGGCGGCGACGACCTTATTCGTCAAACGGTCTTTGGGCAGTGGTTACGCGGGTATTGATAACCCACTTTTCTATGCACCCGGCACCATGATGCTTTTGGGCGATGCTAAAAAAATGACAGAAGATATTATTAAGGCCATGGAATAACCCCCTCTTAATAGTGTATTAGGAAAGAACAGATTATCATCGATCAATAAGCCCCGAGGAGCTCACCCCATGATGATGGACGATAAACAACTGATTAACAAACAGCGCCTCTCTGACCGTGTGCTGTATGCCTTGAACCTGGCGCTTGAACAAGAAGACGTCAAGGTGGCCGATGCACTGGCCAAGGCGCTTGATCTTTCGATGACCCGGAATTCGGGCGGCGGTGAATTTGTTGAACGTCGTGATTACCCGAAATATATCGAAGACAGCCTGTCGCGCTTGACCGAACTCCGCCGCCAGTATGGGTGTTAGAACCCGTCCATGATCTCTACTCGGACGTTCGATTTTTCAAGTTTTTCTGCGCTTCCGGTGCTCACGTACGTATACGTACGCTCCGCTCCGGTTCTTGAAACTCATGAAAAATCGTGTGTCCGAGCGAGATTCTGAACAGGTTCTTGGAATCTGGCTGGGCCTAATTTCCGGCCGGGATCAATGCCGATTCTGACGGACGCTTGACCATGTATTGAAACCCAAGTTTATCCGTATCCAGAGATGAGGCATGGCATCCCACATGGGCCATTCCATAGCGCGCATAGTCGGGTAATTTTGGATCGATCGCGTTTGCTGTAAATCGCCATTCGCGCCCTAAATAGCTTCCGCCTTTTTCTTTCACTTCATCCGGTCCGGCACGGCGGCAAATATCGTTGCGATAGCGGGAGATATCTCCCTCTAAAGCCATCACCGTATTCGTGAGGTTCTGTTTTTCTTCTTTTAATTCAAGAGCTTGTCGTACAAGAACGGGGGCAGCGGCAAAGCTCAGCATGAGGGCGGATAAGCCGGTGGCAAACTTTTTTCTACTAACGAGCGAGATTGAATGAGCTTGTGTGGACATGATTTTCTCCTGTTTTTAAAATGAACTGAAGGCATATTATCGAATATTTAACAATATGTCAATAATTAGAATGACGTTTTTATATGCGCATCCCCATTTTTAGATTTTACATAATATATTATGTAAAATCCTGTGTCCTTTTTGTCCTGGCCTAAAAAATTAAATGAGCACTGTCATTCCGGCTCCTGCTCTCACCCGGGGGTGGGATCCAGAGGGCAAGCTTTTGCACTGCTGCAGACCTTGATCCCAGATCAGTGCGTTGCCCTTTACGGGATGACAACGCGGTTCGTTGTTTATTGAAAAGCCTATGTTTAATCCCTAAAACCGTTTGGTCGGGTCGAATAATTGTTCGGGTCGAATGACGGGTTTGCGCGTGCCGCCGCCCGCCGTGCCGGATCCGACGTTCTCGGCGGCCTTGAAAATGCGTTCGATGAGCGCGTCAATATCCGGAATCTCGCCGCGGTTTAACGCGGTTGTGACCGCCACGAAAAAATCGCCCGCCTTTTTTTCCCAATCGTAAATTTTGTTGTGATACGCCTCGCGTTTGACGCGCAGGATATCGGGGGTCCATTTTTTGTTCATGTCTTGCTTGGCATGGAAAAACAGGATGGATTCGGTCTCGGGCGTGTCGGGCTTTAAGATAATATGCACAAGATCAATTGCCGCGTCGATCTGGTCGCCTTCGGCGTTCATGCTGACCAGTGCGCTGCACGTCACCCCTTTTTCGGCATCATCTGCCGACCACATCCGGCTGTCATAGGGGCCAAATGGGCCATCAATCCCCAGATGGGTCAAAAATTCGGGCAAGGTCGCTTTCATACCGGGCAGATTAGGGGAAAATGATTATTGGCGCAAGTCGGTTGGCGCGTCTTCGTTTTGAATCGTGGCCCTGCGGGTCGTTCTGTCACCAAACAAAATCGTGACGTTTTGACCGGATGTCAGGGGTTTCCCGGCCGACACAATGTGACCGGAATCGTCTTTCACAAGGGCAAACCCGCGCGCGAGCACCTGGTGGAAGGAGAGTGTCTCGAGCACCCGTGCGGTTCCTTGAAAACGATCGATCCGTCCGGGCAAAATGTTTTTTGCGGCGTGGGTCAAGGCGTGGGTGTGAAGGGCGAGGATCCGGCCCTGTTCGGTAATGAACCGCGCCGGGTGGATCAAGCCTGCCGCGCGTTCATTCACCTTCGCGCGGGCTTGAGTCAGGCGCATGTCGATGATGCGCGCCATCTGGTCCGAGAGGTGGTCAACACGCTGGCGCGGTGTCTCGAGTAAACGTTCGGGTGTGCCTAAGCGCGCGGTGATTTCAGACAGGCGCATCCGTTCTTCGCGGATTCGACGTGACAAAGCATGGGTCAATTGCCCGCCCAAATTTTGAACGGTATAGATCAGATCATCCCGCACGGGCACAGCGAATTCGGCGGCAGCGGTGGGGGTGGGCGCGCGCAGATCGGCCGCATAATCAATCAGCGTCGTATCCGTTTCATGCCCGACGGCGGAAATCACGGGAATGGTGGATACCGCGACCGCGCGGACCAGGGCTTCGTCGTTAAAGGGCATTAAATCTTCAATCGATCCGCCGCCGCGCGCCACAATAATCACATCGGGACGGGGGATATCTCCGTTTTGAGGCAGAGCGGAAAAACCTTGTATTGCGGCCGCGATCTCGACGCTGGCGCGTTCACCCTGAACGGTCACGGGCCACAAGAGAACATGCACCGGGAAACGGTCCCGCAGGCGGTGCAAGATATCGCGAATGACAGCCCCCGTGGGCGAGGTGATGATGCCGATGGTTTGCGGCAAAAGGGGCAGGGCGCGTTTTCGGCTTGCATCAAATAACCCTTCAGCCGTGAGGCGCAGGCGCCGATCCTCGATCATTTTTAAAAGTGCACCGATGCCCGCGAGTTCAATTTGTTCGATCACCAGTTGATAAGATGAACGCGCGGGATAGGTGGTGATGCGTCCGGTGCAAATCACCTCCATCCCTTCTTCGGGCCGGATTTTTAATCGCGGAAGTTGTGATTTCCAGCAGACCGCGTCGATGACGGCGTTCGCATCTTTCAGTGCGCTGTACATGTGGCCTGATGCGGGGTACGCGACCTTTGAGAGTTCGCCGCGCACACGTACACGACCAAACGCATCTTCAAGTGTGCGTTTTAAAGCCCCTGACAGATCCGAGACCGAAAGTTCAGGAATATTTGTGCCGGGGGAAGAGAGGGGAAGATCACTCATCACGCCCCGCCACCAAGGTCACGTTCCCGCCACTTGCCGCTGTGTTCCATGTCGTGATTTTTTCATGGGCAAAGCGCAGAAGATAATGCGGCCCGCCCGCCTTGAACCCTGTCCCTGACAAACCTTGGCCGCCAAAGGGTTGTGATCCCACGACCGCGCCGATTTGCGTGCGGTTGATATAGATATTCCCCACATGCGCGCCTTGGGCTAAATCGTGGATGCGGTGATCGATCCGCGAATGAATCCCAAAGGTCAGGCCATATCCGGTCATGTTGATATCACGCAGCATGCGCGGCAGATCACCCGAATCAAAGAGAACAACATGTAGGATCGGGCCAAAGACTTCGCCCGGAAGTTGCCGGATCGAACCGATTTCATAGATGCCGGGGGCAAAATAATTTCCTTGAAGATGGGGATCGAAGCGCGCGCGGGCGATCATTTTTGCGCCAATGCCGGTCAAGAATTTTTCATGTGCAATAAGCCGCTTCATGGCATCCGTATCGATTACGGGCCCGATATCTGTTCCCGGATCAGACGGGTCGCCGATGCGTAAAACATCAAGTGCACCCGACAGTAAATTTAAAACACGTGGCGCGATCGTACGCTCAAGATAAAGGACACGTAACGCCGAACAGCGCTGTCCCGCCGACCCAAAGGCCGAGGCGATCACATCGTCGCAGACCTGTTCCGGCAGCGCGCTTGAATCGACGATCATCGCATTTTGGCCACCTGTTTCGGCAATCAAGGGGACAATCGGGCCGTTCTTGGCGGCCAGGGTGCGGTTGATATGTTGGGCGACCTCGGTCGATCCGGTAAAGGCAACGCCAGCAATATCGGGATACGAAGTGAGCATGGCCCCCACGCTGCCGTCTCCAATCGCCAGTTGCAGGACATCCGCCGGAACCCCCGCTTGATACAGAAGCTCGACCGCAAATGCGGCGATTTTTGGGGTTTGTTCGGCGGGTTTGGCAATCACACTGTTCCCGGCGATGAGGGCGGCGGTGACTTGACCTGTGAAGATGGCAAGCGGAAAATTCCATGGGCTGATACACACAAAGACGCCGCGGCCATGAAGGGTCATGACATTTGTTTCGCCGGTAGGGCCCGGCAATGTGGTCCCGTTTTCATGAAATGACGCGCGGCCAAGCGCCGCATAGTATCGCGCGAAATCAATCGCTTCACGAATTTCGGCCTGGGCATCCGCCAATGTCTTGAACCCTTCTTGGGCCAAAAGCGCCATGAGCGTACCGCGATGAAGAATCAACAGATCGGCAAAGCGTTCTAGAATGCCAGCGCGGATATTTGCCGATTTATTAGACCAGGCGATGTGGGCGCGGGTCGCGCGCGTGACCATATGTTCGATATCGGCTGCTGTCGGCGATGGGGGTAGGGTGATTGCCACATTCCCCTTGTGCGGCGTTGCCAAAAGGCCCGCGCGTTCATTCACCTGGCCAATATCAACACCGGGGCTGTTCGCGCGGTCCGGAAAAAGAAGTGGCGGTGGGGGAAGGCGCGGATGACGGCGTGTGGGGCCTTGGGTTGCGCGGGCGACAGGATCGGTGGTCGCTAGCGCATCCGCTGCTGCCGCCTGATGAACAAAGGATGTATTTGCACCATTTTCCATGAGACGCCGGACAAGATAGGGGAGAAGCGCGTCATCCGATCCGATCGGGGCGTAAATCGTGCCGTTTGTCTCGGTCTGTGCAAGGACCGTGTCATGAAGGGCCGCGCCCATGCCGTGCAGTCGTTGAAATTCAAACGTATGGCGGCGGGCACCCGCCGCAAAATCTAGAATGGCCGCCATCGTATGCGCGTTATGCGTCGCAAACATCGGATACACGGCATCGCCGCCCGCAAATAATTTCTGTGCACAGACCAGATAAGAGAGATCGGTATTACATTTGCGCGTCCAGACCGGATAATCGGGCAAACCCAAAACTTGGGCGCGTTTGATTTCTGTATCCCAATAGGCCCCTTTGACCAGGCGGACGCGTACTTGCCGGCCTGTCTCCTTTGCCATGTCGATCACATGATCGATGAGGTCCGGCGCATATTTTTGATAAGCCTGAACGGCAAGGCCAAGGCCATCCCAGCCTGCAAGCGATGGGTCCCGCGCGACATCATGGAAGATCGCGAGAGAAAGGGACAAACGTTCTGTTTCTTCGGCATCTACCGTGAGGGTGAGTTGATGCGTCCGCGCAATTTGGGCCAGTTGCAGCAAGCGCCCGGCTAAGACCGAACGGCACGTGCCGGCCTGAAGCGGATGGTAGCGGGGATGAAGGGCCGAGAGTTTGACCGACAGGCCGCTGCGTTTATTTTTAAGTTGCCCGGACAGGCGCGCGCGGGCGGCGATATTCATCCCGTGGACATAGGCCTCCATATGGCGGGTGGCATCGGCTTCTGTACGCGCGCCTTCACCCAACATATCAAAGGACAGGGCATAGCCCTTTTCGATATGGGCGGCTGCGGCCTCAAGCGCCAGTTCAATATCGGGGGCGAGAATAAATTGCTTGCTCAGCATCCGCACGCCGGCGCGGGCCGCGCGGCGAATGACGGGGGCGCTTGCTTGGCTTAAGAAACTGCCCAAGGTTAATTTGGTCGCCGATAACCCTAGTCGTGCCGCGCGGACCAGGGGATCCGATGTCGCGGTTGCCCCGCGGCGCCACCCGCCGGCATTGATTTTATCGCGGATCATCGCATCGGCAGTTTTGTCGTCGGGAATGCGCAGCAACGCTTCAGCGAGGGAGATAAGCGCCATGCCTTCTGGCGTGTCCATGGGGTACTGCGCGAGAAACGCATCGATATTGCCCCGCGGGGTTGGAAGGGCTTGGCTTGCTGATAAGAATTCTTGCGCGCGGCCCGCAATGCGCGCGGCCCGTCCCGCATCCCAAGCCAGTTTCTTGCCGAGTTCAGCAACACCCAGGGCTTCGTCCGTGTAACGAGGAGGGGTAAAAGGGGTATATTCTTTTTGCATAATTTTAATAAGAGAGAACCTGTTTTTTCAATCTTACCCGAGATTGATCAAAAAGGGGAGTTTTCACCGCGTGGCGCGCATGAATTTTTTTTGGGGAGATTTCCCCTCACCCTCCCATGGGGCGTTGCCGCGATGGGTCCCTCCCTCTTCCGGTGGAAGAGGGGTTTGTTTCTTATCCTGCTTTTGTTTTTCTTACTTTTTCCTCTTTTCTTCCTTGTCATCCCCGCGAAGGCGGGGATCCAGTTCTTTTTTCTTTTTTCTCCCTGGATTCCCGCTGTTGCGGGAATGACAGAGAAGCTTCTTTGGCTTTTATTCCCTTGTGTTTTTTGTGTTCAAAAAACACAAGGGAACAGCGCGCGCCGCCCTAACAAGTGTGGGCTGCCCGGTTTTGGGTGGAGGATTGGCCCCTTTATTCAGACGGTTGGATTTACCCAACACGCCTTGAAAAAAAAGCTTCCCCCTCTAGTCGTCGACTCCATTGAAACAGAGTATAAGCAAACAATCCCGAAATGTCAAGTATTATTTTCAAAAAAGTGATGAAGGCTGTAGTGTTAAGAAAATAAGCCTTTTCAAAAGACTGTCTTACAGCCGATTTTCAATGAAGGCGGCAGACCGAAGATCCAGATAATACCGGCGTTGCAGGCGGTCGAGCCGTTCTGTCCCGATTTTTTCGGCAATTTGATCACGGGTGGGCAGGGTCTCGGCGGTACGGACGCGCACGTCATGTACCCACAAAATTTGAAGGCCAATCGCGGTTTTATAGGGACCGATCAACGTTCCGGCTTTGGCCCCCCGTAACGCACCGGCAATATCGCTTTGCAGTTGGTCCCCCACAATCCAGCCGATATGCCCGCCCTGGGCCGCACTGGAAACCCGCGAAAACTGGGCGGCAAGCGGGGCAAAGCTGTCTGGTTTTTTTGTGACCTGGGCAATAATTTTTTGAGCAAGTTCGCGGCTGTTTTTCTCATCCTGCGGACGGTCAATGGGCAAGACAATTTCGCCCAACCGAAATTCTGTTTGGCCCACGCGCGATTTTAATATATCGAGTTCGGCATCAATATCCGTTTCGGTCACATCCACATCGGGGCGAATTTTCTTTGTGACGACTTTCATCCATCCGATATTGCTGCGGATTTGAGCGCGTAAAGACCGCAAGGACAGCCCGCGCTTGCGGAACATGGTTTCAAATTCGGCGCGCGACATTTTATTTTGTGCCGCGATATCCGCAATCGCACGGTCGATATCGGTTTCCTCGATTTTTATCCCAAGGCGCGCGACTTCTTGATTTTTAATCGCTTCTTCGACAAGAGCGCTTAATACCTGGGGCCGTACGCGCATTAAAACATCGGGCGTTGCCGGAAGGCCCGCCGACGACATGATCATTTTCATGCGGTCATCCACATCCGATTGCGTGACTGCCTGGGCGTTGACAACGGCTGCGATCGATTCACTGCGCTTTTGTGGCGCCGCAAGACTGGGTGACGTTGCAAGGATCAAAGAGAGAAGAAGGACTAGAGCGCGCATGGCATCTCCTTGTTTTCGGCGCGGCCATATCGAAACCGCGCAAGTGCCTGGGGTAGGAATGAATCAAGGGCAACGGGCGTGATCCCCAGGGTGGAAAACCCATCAGCGCCGGGTGTCACCACCGAATCGGTTTCAAGCGACCGCACCTGATCCCGGGTCAAAAGACGGCCGGGGAGACGTTCCAGAAAAAACGCCTTGATCCGCGCGCCCCACCACGGAATTGACACGAGCCAGCGGTGGATTCCTGTATAACGGGCGAGCCGTTCGTAAACCCCACGAAAATCGAGAACATCCGGCCCCCCGAGTTCAAAAAGACGCCCTGTTCGCGTATCATCCCCCTGGATTACAGCCAGAACAGCGCGCGCCACATCCTCGACATAGACGGGTTGAAGCCGCGTGTGTCCGCCGCCAATCAAGGGCAGAAAGGGCAGAGCCGTCGACAAACGCGCAAAACGAATAAAGAACTGATCGTTCATCCCAAACATCACGCCCGATCTTAAAATGGTGGCATGCGGGCAAATCTCGCGCAGAATGGTTTCGCCCTGGCGTTTGGTGCGGCCATAGGTAGATCTGGAGTTGTCGATCCCCAAGGCGGAAAGATGCACGACGCGCGCGACATGATATCGTTTGCAGGCTGTCGCAATTTGTCGGGTCAGTTCAATGTGGACCGCGTGGAAGGTAGACCGGCGGCGTTCGTACAAAATGCCCGTACAATTAACAACGGCATCTGCGCCATTGATGGCCGCGCCAATCGTATCGGGTCGTCCGGGGTGATAAAAAAGCGGTGTGACTTGCCCCGGTGTGCCCAGGGTTTTCAGGGCATAGCAGGCTTTTGGTTCGCGGGTCGCGACGCGTACCACATATCCGGCGCGGGCCAGTTGGGCCACCACCGCACGGCCTAAAAACCCTGATCCGCCAAAAACAGTCACAATGCGCTGCGTGTTAATCATTACCATAAACCCATTGCATCCAATACAATCAGGGTCAGTGTAAAAGCATCCATCCGGACTGTCTAGATGGACCCTAAATCGGCATGCGGAGGATGTCTTGGTACGCCGTGATCAAACGGTCGCGAATGGCAACAACGGTTTGAAGGGTCAGTTCCGCCTTGGTAATCGCCTGAACCACATCGTTTAAATCGGCCTTGCCGGAAATCGCGGCGGCCGAGGTTGCCTCACCAATTTTAATTGTATCGATGGTATTCTGGACCCCAGCGCGCAGCATATCGCCAAAACTGGGCGTACCCGCGGGCAGATCCAGTCCGGCTGTACCCGATTTCTGGGTATTGGAATAGGCGTTTGCGACGAGCGCCGGATTTGCGATTTTATCGACCATAACGGTACTCTACCCTATCTTAAGATATCGATCAAACGTTGTGACATGTCGCGGCCTTGGGTAAACATCCCCAGATTGGCTTCGTAACTGCGCTGGGCTTCGCGCGCATCGGTCATTTCAACAAGTGTGTTCACATTGGGGACATTCACATAGCCGCTAGCATTTGCTGCCGGATGACCCGGCATATATTTCGTCGTATAAGGTGTTTTGATGTCCCGCGCGATTTTATCGATTTTGACCCGCTCGCCGCCGATTTCTTTATCCATTACATTTTTAAATGTCACGATTTTCCGCGCATAGGGGAGTTCACCGGGGCGTGTCGGCGTGTTATCGGCGTTCGCGATGTTTTCGGCAATCACGCGGGTGCGTTCACTTTGGGCACGCATCCCAGAAGAAGAAATCGCCATTGCACCGAATAAATCTGACATGAGGATATCCTTTCTTTAAAACTTGCCGTTACCGCCCGGCCCCAATGGCAGTCCGCAGCAGGCCCATATTTTTGGTGTATAAATTGACCGCGAGGTCGTAATCCATGCGAATTTTTGCAGCGTCGACCAATTGTTCTTCCAAAATAACCGCGTTTCCGGCGGGAGCGACTTCGTAGGTTGTGCGTTGATCTTGGGATTTGCTGCTCGCACCAATCGTGCCGTCCGGGCCCAGATGCCGTGCATTTGTTTTTTGAAGTGACACTTGCCCCGGCGTTCCGGCCTTGTTCAAAAGGCTTGCAAAATCAACAGGGGCCAATGTGCGCGGACGGTACCCAGGGGTATCGGCATTCGCAATATTTTGTGCCACAATCTCTTGTGATTTGGAGAGATATTTGATTTTGGCGCCGATAACGTCCAAAAGGGGAAGATTATCCATGAAAATGTGTACCCAAAAACGAATAAAACCTACCCTATTTCTATGCGAAGAGTGTGCCAATGGTTGATTTTCATGATAAGCAGCCAGAAAATACATTAAATATCAATAAGATAGATAAAAATCCGGTCGCCGTCGCGCTGTCGGATTCGCGTGCGGCCGATGATTTGCCGCGGATTAGTGCCGCCGGACGTGGCAAAATTGCCGAGCAAATTGTGCAACTGGCCTTTGAACATAACGTCAAGGTGCGAGAGGATGGCCCGCTCGCCCAGATGCTCGCCACGGTTGAACTCGATAGCCCCATTCCGTCGGAGGCTTTTTTAGCGGTGGCGGAGGTTTTAAGTTATGTATACCAAGCCAATCAAGCGCCCAACCCCTTTGACGCCATTTTGCAAAAGGAATAGTCATGTCGGGATCTCACCACCACGCGCATGATCCAAATCCATCCCTGTTTACAGGTGAGGATCCGACCTTTCGGCGCGTTCTGGTGATCGTGATGCTCATCAACGCGGTCATGTTTTTTCTGGAAGTCGGGGCGGGGCATTGGGCCCTGTCCCAGGCGTTACTTGCGGATGCGCTGGATTTCTTTGCGGATACGCTGACCTATGGGCTTTCTTTCCTTGTCCTTGGAATGGCGGATACAACCCGCCGTTTTGTCGCGCGGATCAAGGCCTGGTCCCTGGTCGCGATGGGGGGATATGTTTTGGTTGCGACCTTTATTCAGGTTTTCGTCCTGGCCGTGCCGGATGCGGGGATTATGGGTGGGGTGGGGGCGCTCGCGCTCTGCGCCAATATGCTCTCTGTTCTGCTTCTGTATCGCTGGCGCCAGGGCGATGCGAATATTCGTTCGGTATGGCTCTGTTCCCGCAGTGACATGCTCGGGAACATGGCCGTGATGGCGGCGGCGCTGGGGGTGTTTGGCACCGGAACAGCCTGGCCTGATTTGATTGTCGCCACGATTTTTTCGGGATTGTTTTTGTGGTCGGCCACCCAGATTTTTACCCAAGCGCGGCAAGAAGATCACGCATCGCACCGTCATTGAGAAGTGACGCAAAGGATTCGTAGTGTTTTTTTGCTTTTCCCTCTCATTTCTGACAAGATCGCCGGAACATACCGGGATAGGGTAAATAAAAGGGAGACATCATGACCGTCGCGCGACAAGAAAAAAGAGGGATCATCTGGGATTTGGACGGGACGATCTACGAGAACACGCCCGCCATGCAAAATGCCTGGTTACAGGGATTTTACCAAACCGCCCATCACTATGGTTTGGGGCTGACCCGAGAAGAGGCCGATCAAAAAACATGGGATGGATTTCGCCGGTATGGCCATGCCGTCCGGGCGTATTCGATTGAACACGGCATTGAAGAAACAGCATTTTGTGAACGGCTCCTCACTTTTGTAGATGTGACCTTGGTGCCGCAATGCGCGCAGACAAAGGAATATTTTAATCACCATCAAGACATGGCAATGGCCATTTTAACAAGTGCCCATAAAAAATGGGCAGGCCCCGTGTTACGCCATATTGGTCTCGATCATCTCTTCCCTGAGGAGCGTGTCATTGCCTATGACGATACATCAGGGGAACTCAAAAGCCACAGTGAAACCCCCTTTCGTATGGCCGCGGCCGCGTTGAATTTACCTCCGGCCCAGTTGGTGATGGTTGAGGATACAGCCGCGAATTTAATCATTGCCAAGGAACTTGGGATGACGACAGTGCTTGTGACGCATGGCGATACATCCGTTACCCCGGGCGCTCATATTGACTTTGTTGTATCAAAGGCTTATGAGGTTTTTTCACTTATGAATGAAGGATAAAGTGATGTCCAGCAGAGAATCTTCCACCCGTCTTGCCTTTCTCACCAGCGTGATTTTTGCTCTTATAGTCATTGCCGTGATTGTCATTGCGGTTTTGGTGACCTTGCCCCGCCCCGTGACCGGAGAGGCGACGGTTCAGATCGTCGAGGGGGTGGACGGGCATGATACGGCCTCCGCCCCTCATGTGCCGCAAACCCCCGAAAAAAGCATCGCTTGTGATTACGCGGGGTTCATTGGGCAACAGGCGGATCAGATCGGCGGAGCGGCACTCAAGGGGCACCCCGTGCGTATCGTGCGCAAGGGCATGATGGTGACGATGGAGTATCTGCAAGGGCGGATCAATCTTCATGTCGATGATCACGGTATGATTACCGCCGTGACATGCGGATAATCAGATGACTGCGGTGCCGCATCCTTATACCCAACGCTTTAAATTGCGGGCGGCCGTTTATTTGCTGTTACGTCGCGACGATCAGGTGTTGCTGGCCTTGCGTCAGAATACCGGATTTGGTGATGGGCAATACGGCGTCGTGGGTGGGCATTTGGATGGTGGTGAGAACGCGCGTCTCGCACTTGTCCGCGAAGCCTATGAAGAAGCGGGGATTCGCATTGATCCCGCGGATCTGATCCCGCGTTTGGTGATGCACCGCGCAGCGAGTGGCCCCTATGACGAGGCGATTGATTTTTTCTTTGATCTTTACATTTGGACCGGGGAGATCACGAATGCCGAACCCACGAAATGTGCGGGGTTCAGCTTTTTTCGGCCTGCCGATTTACCAAAAAATACGATCCCTTACATCGGCCATGCGATTGACGGGGTAGAACGCGGCGAGACGTATCTGGAGTATGGCTGGCCTGTAAAGGTCTAACGCCCCCGGTTGCGTTCTACGCTTGCGACCTGAGGGGTTGCACGAAGCGCCGCAACGATATTATTCAGATGCCGCGTATCTGTCACATTCACATCGATGAGCATATCCCAAAAATCTGTTGTGCGGTTTGTGATTTTTAAATTCGCAATATTCCCGCCGCTTTTGGCAATGACATTGGATAAGGTCCCAAGTGCACCGGCTTCGTTCATAATGACAACGCTCAGACGGCCAATGCGTGAATCAAGCGGGGTATCCGTATCCCCCCACGAGACATCGAGCCAACGTTCCGGCGTATCGGCAAATTGTTCCAACGTCTCACATTCAATCGTGTGAATGGTGACACCCTTGCCGGTGGTTACAATGCCCACGATGCGGTCGCCCGGCAAGGGGTGGCAACACCGTGCAAAATGAACGGCCATCCCAGGGATGAGCCCCTTGATCGGGATCGCCGTTCCTTTTGGGCTAGGTTTATTGATGGGGATGCCATCTTCTTTTGTGGCGACGTCTTTTTTAGCGTTTGCGGTTGGTTTATGCGCCGGGAAGATCGCGGTAAAAACGTCGCGCGCCACAATATTCCCTGATCCAATCCCGGCAAAAAGATCATCGATGTGATCCATTTTAAATTGAGCCATCACACCCGAAACCGATTTGTCGGTAAATTCATAGCCTTCGGTTTTGAATATTTTCTGAAGCATCGATTTCCCCAGCGCCGCATATTCATCGCGTTGTTGCTGGCGAATATACCGCCGAATATGCGACCGAGCCTTGCCGGTGACGGCAAAACGTTCCCACATGGGCGAGGGTTTTTGTGTTTTGGCGGTGACAATCTCAACCTGGTCCCCGTTTTGGATTTTGCTGTTGAGGGGCGCGATGCGGCCGTTGATTTTTGCGCCTACACAATGATCGCCAACGTTGGAATGGATGGCATAGGCAAAATCGATGGGGGTAGATCCGGCCGGCATTTCGATCAAGTCCCCTTTGGGGGTAAAGGCGTACACCATGTCCTGGAAGAGTTCCATTTTAGTGTATTCGAGGAAATCTTCGGGCCGGCGTTCTTGATCGATAATGTCGAGAAGTTCCCGCAGCCAGCGGTATTTTTTATTGTCTTTCAACGCCTCAACGGGACTCCCGTGTTTATAGGCCCAGTGTGCGGCAACGCCCAAATCTGCCTCTTTGTGCATGTCTTGCGTACGGATCTGAACTTCGATCCGGTGATTTTCGGGGCCGATCACGGTCGAATGGATCGACCGATACCCGTTTTGTTTGGGTGTTGAAATGTAATCCTTGAACCGCCCGGGCACAACCGGATAGGCGGAATGGATGAGGCCGAGCGCGTGATAGCAATGTTCGACGGTATCAACAACAATGCGAAACGCCATGATATCGGAAAGTTGTTCGAATGAGATGTTTTTGCGCTGCATCTTTTTCCAAATGGAATAACGCGATTTTTCCCGGCCGGAAATTTGGGCGGGGATGCCCGCGTCCCGCATCAGCTTTTGCAATGCCTCGATGATGAGTGTTGCAAGGTCTGTGCCTTCCTGGCGCAAAAAAGTCAGACGGTTGGTAATGCTTTCGCGCGCCTCGGGGTTCAGGTGCGAAAAGGCCAGATCTTCCAGTTCATCCTTGATTTGGTGAATCCCGATGCGTTCGGCAAGCGGCGCATAAATCTCGAGCGTTTCGCGCGCGATGCGTTTCCGTTTTTCTGGCTTTTCAATGTGATGAAGCGTCCGCATGTTGTGGAGCCGGTCGGCCAGTTTGACCACCAGAACACGAATATCTTCGGACATGGCGAGGACAAGTTTTCGGAAATTTTCCGCTTGCTTCCCCTCGACCGTTTGGGATTCGATTTTAGTCAGTTTCGTGACACCAGTGACCAGTGTTGCGACCTCGGGCCCAAATTCACGGGTCAGTTCGTCAAGGGTCGTGTGTGTATCCTCAAGCGTATCGTGCAAAATCGCGGTTTGAATGGTGGCCGGGTCCATATGCATGCCGACCAGGATTTCGGCCACCTCTACCGGATGGGTGTAATAAGGCTCGCCTGATGCGCGGAGCTGACCTTCATGTTTGATCCGCGCAAATTCAACAGCCTTTTGAACGCGCGCGGCGTCTTCTGCGGAACATTCGACCGCGACATGTTGATAAAGGGTGACAGGAGATGTGGTCATAAGGGGATCATAGCACAAATAGAGGAGATTACTTGTGCTTGTTTATAACCAAAAAAGAGATAAGAAATCGTTATTCCGGCTTTTCATCATCCGCGGAAAAACCGGCAAGTTCGTCAAGGCCGCCCTCATCATCGTCGTCATCGTCATTATCTTCGATGGGACCGAATTCAGAGGCCATGTTTTCACGCGCAGCCTGGGCGGCCAGGGCCTCCCATTCTTTTTCGCCTTCCATGATTTTGGAAAGATCCGCGGTGTCGTCATCGACTTGGATCACGCGCTGGTTATTCTTGATCAGGTCTTCTTTCAAATCATCGACAAGAACCGTATCGGCGGCAATTTCACGCAGGGCAATGACCGGATTTTTGTCATTATCACGGTCCAAGGTGAGCGGCGCGCCCGACCCAATTTTGCGGGCGCGTTGCGCGGCCACCATAACAAGTTCAAAGCGGTTTTCAACTTTTTCGATGCAATCTTCGACGGTGACGCGGGCCATGGCTTTGGGGTATCCTTTATCGGTCAAGAAATGAAGTCTGGCCGATTTTCTTAACGATCTTCGGGTAAAAACGCAAGGATTTTTCGTCTCGAGCGCTTCTGAGACCTTTATGTATACATAATCATTAGTTTCGGAGCGGTTTGCCCGTTTCAAGCATATGTTCGACGCGCGCAATCGTGCGCGGGTCACGTGCCAGTTTCGCAAATTCATCGCGTTCAAGCTTAAGCAGATCGTCCTCTTTCATCGGATGGGTCCAGTCGCCCTTGGCCCCGCCTGAAAGGACACGGGCAAGCGCCGCCGATACCATCACGTCATAGGGGCTAGCCTTGCCCGATTTTTTCAAATCCGCAACGGCAAGATCGAGCGCAAGGGCGCCTGTCGGGCCCGGCAGGCGCAAATCCTCAACCGCGACGGGCGGGGTATAATTTTGAGCAAGCGCCAGTGCCCTGACCTTGGCATCGTACAGCAGCCGGTCGCGGTTCATGGTCACGCCGTCCGTTCCCCGGAAATAACCAATTTCCTGGGCATCGCGGGCGGATTTTGCGACTTTGGCGGTCCCGATGATTTCAAACGCCCGGCGCACGGCCCCCATGGGGGTGTTTTTAGGGGAAAACCACAGAGGCTTGCCGTTTGTGGCCGCGTCATAAGCGGCGCGTTCGTCTTTTAAGAAACGGAGGATCAGTTCCTTGCATCCGCCCCAGCCGGGAACAAACCCGACGCCTACCTCGACAAGTCCGACATAGGTTTCGGCATGGGCCTGAACATGATCACAGTGGAGTAGAATTTCGCACCCACCCCCAAGGGCCAAGCCCGAGGGCGCGCCCACCACCGGGAACGGCGCGAATTTAAGTGCCTTGTACGCCCGTTGTCCACCCGCGACCATTTCATCAATTTGGGGCCAGAGCGCAATGTTCATCGCAAACAAAGCAAGGCCCAAATTGGCGCCTGCCGAAAAATTATCCCCTTCATTATAAACAACCAGCGCCTTGTAGGGGCCGGTCTTCCCGTCACCGATAAGTTTAATCGCAGTATGAATAGCCTCGAACACCGTGTCATCAATCGCGTTCATCTTGCCCGTAAATTCAAGCGCGATGACGCCGTCGCCAATATCCCACAAACTGGCCGAAGCGCCTTTATGGAGGGGTTTGGTCGTGCGGCGCAGATCTGCCAAAAGGAGTACACCGTCGGGTCGGTGAACCGGGTGATAGCTGCCATCCACACCAAAATATTCAAGCCCCGATGTCCCCATGCGGTAGAAGGATCCATCACCGATTTTGTCGAGGATCGTCGGAACCGAGATGCCTTGTGCGCGCAAGGCGTCCTTAAACCAGGCCGCCCCCAGTTGATCGATCATCTCAAACGGGCCGAATTTCCAGTTATACCCAAGCTGCATCGCTCGGTCGATATCAGCAACTGTGTCTGCGATTTCAGGAACCAGAGATGCCGCATAGGCGAGTGTTTGAAGAAGGACGGCGCGCGCATAGCGTCCGCCCGCATCGTCGGTTTCAAGGACGGCGCGCAGGCCTTTTTTCCCGGCTTCGATCGACGCAATTTTTGCCTTGGCCTCGGGCGCATAATCGGTATCCGGGTTAAACCCATCGGCACGTAAGTGGAAAACTTCTTTCACTTTGCCGCTGCCCGATGTGTTTAGGCGATAAAACCCTCCCTTGCCCTTGCGCCCCGTATATCCGGCCGCAATCATGGCGCCCACAAAGGCGTGATCCTGGTAGAGTGTACGATAGGCGTCCTCTGCCGGCAGGGTCGACAGAAGCGAGGCCGAGAGTTTCGGCATTAAATCAATCCCGACCAGATCAATCAACCCAAACACACCTGTTTTCGGGATGCCCACGGGTTTACCCATGACGGCGTCAGCGATTTCAATCGACACGTTCTGACGGATGGCTTCGTTCACCCCGGCCTGTAACCAAAACGTTCCGATCCGGTTTGCAATGAATCCGGGCGTGTCGTGACAGGTGACGACCCCTTTACCCAAATTCACATCACAGAAATGATGAATGGCCGCGGTTGCATCGGGGCGGGTTTGGGGACCCGTCACAAGTTCAAGAAGGCGCATATAACGGGGCGGATTGAAAAAATGTGTAATCAAGAAGTCGCGCGCGAAATCATCACCTTGCCCCTGAACCAATAACTGGAGGGGGATTGTCGAGGTATTCGACGACACAACCGATCCTTTTTTACGGATTGCATTGATTTTTTGATAAGTTGCGTGCTTGACCGCCAAATCTTCCAAGACAACTTCGATGATCCAGTCGCAGTCCGAAAGGAGGTTCAAGTCATCTTCAAGATTTCCAGGGGTAATGAGGTTCGCGCATGTGGGATGCATAAACGGCGCAGGGTCTGTTTTTAGCATACGGGTGATTGCATTTTTGGCAAGCATACTGCGGTCGGCGGCGTCTTTCGGGACGATATCCAAAAGGACGACAGGAATACCAGCATTCGCGATTTGTGCGGCAATTCCCGATCCCATGACGCCCGATCCCAGAACAGCAATTTTTTTGAATGTCATGTTGATATGATGCCCCGTACCAGATGAGAGGATAAAAGAAATTTTCACCCATCAGAATAGCGCGGATTCGTTAAAATTTTTCGTGAAAAATCCTGAGAGCACAGCTTTGGACATATCACACAAACCACATAAAAAAGGTCCGGAGACCTTTTGGGTGCTCCGGACAAACGGCAGTCTTTAGAGGGTGTGTATCTTATTTATACGCGCGCCTGCGACAATTTGCAAGGGGGAAAAGAGACCTTTTTGGTACTTTGTCGTATTCACGGCGTTGTGATCAATTGATAGCCGTTGGGGATGGTCACAAGAATTCGGGGAACACTGGGATCGCCTTCAATCTTTTGGCGCAGGCGATAAATATGCGTTTCAAGCGTATGGGTTTCAAGCCCCGGTGCATACCCCCACACTTTATCCAGGATATCATTCCGGGATAATTTTTGCTCAGGAGCTCGATACAAATACCGTAACAAATCATTTTCGCGACCGCGCAAGGCAACGGGAGATTGCGTCGATGCGGGCGTATAAGAACTTTCATTCGGGGACCAAACTCCTGACCTCAGTGAAATTTGGTCGGGGAGTTGATCCGCCCGATCTTTGGCGCGCGCCATTACCCAGTCCAGCAAGGCCCCCAGGCGAACGGGCGAGTCAAGCGAATCGATCCGAAGATTGTGGGTTTCACCGGCACCGACAAATTGCCAGGCCCCCGTATCGGGGCAGTGGGCGGCAAAATCCGAAAGAACGCGCCCAAGCACCACATCAGATACCATGATTTTGAATGAGGGAATAATGTCCATCCGTCTATATATGAATCTTTGGCACCCGGCTTGCAAGGGGAAAGCAAGAGATGCTTTTCCAAGAAAGGAATGGTCATGACAATACCTGCCGATATGCCATCATCTGTTGCACCGCCGCTCCGTCGATATGAACGGGTTTCAGGCGGCGACCCGGAACGCATGGGCGGAACCCAAATATATTACGCAAATATGCACGATTTTGCCGAGACATTTGCAGCAGAAGCCGCCGATCCCCATGTTGTCGGGGCCGCCGATGTGCTCGATATTCTGAACCCGCTGCAACATCTCCCCCTCATTTCAAGCCTGTACCGCGATATCACGGGCGATCAGATCAAGCCGGGTGCCCGGATGATTGGCGGGGCTGTTTTTGGGGGCGGCGTGGGATTGGCCAGTTCATCGGTGAATGCCGTAATCGAAGAAAAAACGGGGGCTGATATTGGAGGTAATTTGGCTCAAAGCATTCAAGGGACAGGGAAAAAACCAACAAAATCGGCCGATCGGTTTGTCGAACGGGAACCTGTCACGATTGCCTGGAATGACCCGCCCCTTGAGGCCGCGGTTGAAACGCGCGCCGAAACCCTGCCCCATGTTGCGGCCGCGCGGTATGTCCGTGCCTCAGAAACCTTGCCGACAGTACCGTCCGAAGCCCCCCGTGCCTATGCCCTTGTCCGGATGGTAGACCCAGAACGCAGCGCGGGCAGCCTGGCCCATTATGCATAGATTTACGTAATATTAATATTTCTGCGTCATAATTTGTTCTAAAGATCTATTGATTTGGACAGGAAAGGGCGCCGCGACATGGGCAGTGATGTGAAGAATCCACGAAATATGAATCCGCATCAGCTTAAGGCATTATTGGCGGGTGAAAAGGCTCCACCGGCGACGGACAAACCGGGTCCATCTGGAGCTCGTGGTGGTAACTGGACGAATGGAGAACGTGGGAATGCCTCACGTTTGTTTCGTGATGAAGTTGATCGCCCAAAACCTGCTGTCGCACCCGCGGCCCCGACATCTCCGGGATTAAACAACGGGTGCGGGACTGCCGGAACGGAAAACGCCGTTATCTCAACCAGCGCGCCCTCTTGCGGGGTTTAGGCTCTAATTAACCCGCGATGGGAACATCTTTCCGCTGCATGCGGTTCAGGGTCGCGGTTGTGCTATACCCTTCGACAAAGGGCATGATCTCGACGCGGCCCCCCACGGCGCGGACCGTCGGGGTTTCGGGCAGAGTATCGGGCGTATAATCCCCCGCCTTGAAATAAATATCGGGTTCGAGCGCGGCAATCACCTGGCAGGCCGTATCCTTTTCGTCAAGATCATTGCCGAACAAAACCACACCGTCCACGCTTGAAAGCGCCGCCATCACATGGGCGCGACTGGCCCCATCGTTAAAGGGTCGCCCTGGGCCTTTCAGACGCGCAACGGACGCATCGCTGTTGAGCCCCACGATCAAATGATCGCAGCGTGCACGTGCGGCGTGTAAATAGGTTACGTGTCCCTGGTGCATAATGTCAAAACACCCATTCGTGAACCCAACGCTTTGGCCCAGGGCTTTCCACCGTTGGATCGCGTCCTTTGCCTCGGCCCAGGTCAGAATACGCGCCTGCATATCACCTGACGGCGTTCCTTCCTGAACGGCGTTGGCGAGCTCGCGCGGATAGATTTTTGCGGTGCCTGCTTTTCCAACCACGATGCCGCCCGCAAGATTCGCAAGATAGGCAGCATCCGACAGATCAGCCCCAATCGACAGGGCAGCGGCCAGTGTGGCAATCACCGTATCGCCGGCACCCGAAACATCAAAAACATCCCGCGCACATGCCTGTAGATGAAGGGGCGTTTGTCCCGGCCTCATCACACTCATTCCGTCTTGAGACCGGGTGGCCACAATGGCACCAATATTTGTGCTGGTGAAAATTTGGGCCCCCGCGGTTTCAATATCTGCATCTGTTGCGGTGGGCAGGCCATGGGTTGCCCGGGCCAGTTCCTTGCGGTTCGGGGTGATGATATCGGCACCCCGATAGATTGAAAAATCAGGATGACGAGGGTCAACCAAAACGCGGACACCCCGTTCTTTTGCCGTGTCAATCGTATGCCGAATAATGCCGGGGGTCATGACCCCGCGTCCATAGTCAGAAAGGATGACACTATCCACCTGGGCCAGATTATCGGTGATTTGGGCTTTGAGGGCCATTTCGATTTCGGGTGGAATTGGCGCGAGCGTTTCATGGTGCACGCAAAACATTTGCTGTGTGCCGACCATATAACGGATTTTGACCGGGGTCGGACGGTCCTTCGCGATAACAAGACCGTCGGTTTTTATTGCCATTTCATCCAAATAACGGCGTAGATACGCTCCGCCTTCGTCATCTGCAATGACACTGGCAAGGCTCACTTGAACCGATAAGGCCGCAAGATTGGCAAGCGTATTGCCCGCCCCTCCCGGCATTGCGTTTTCGCGCGTGACGTTCAAAATCGGGATCGGTGCTTCGGAGGAAAGACGGTGCACATCGCCATAGATAAAACGATCGAGAATAATATCGCCGACGACCAAAACGCGGGCCGCATGAAACCGTGAAATCAAATCGAGCAGGGTCGGCGTTGAGGGAAGGTAAGTCTCTGTCACAGGGGCCTCACAAGCGAATAAATGGGTTTTAAAGCCTATTAACTTTCTTTTATGACCAAAATTTAGATTTCGTCAATCTTTATCTGGTGTAATAGGGGGAAGATTACGGGTGGTCCCGTAAAAAAGCAAGGAAATAGGGCGTTTTTTCATGTCTTCTCTGCCTGACACATTGTCGACGACCCGGACCGATGCGCGTCCGCCGCGGGGTGTGCTCCAGCTTTTGAAAGCATATTTTACAACAAACCGGATCGGCGATTTGCTGGTCCTCAAGGGGCGCCTCTCCCCTGTTCAACTGGAACATGCCCTGGTGCTGTCCCGCGCACGGGGGCAACGTTTGGGTCGGATCTTGGTGGACGAGCGGATTTTACGTCCGCATGAACTTTATGCGCTTTTGGGAACGCAATGGAGTGTGCGGACCCTGGCGTGGGGTGTGGCCATGTTGATGTCGGTGGGGGTTACGACCCCACGCACGGCACGTGCGGATGATGACCGGGTTCAACAATACAGCATGACCGAAACCTATGCCTATAACTCAGCAGCGCGGGTGCCATCATCAACGCTGATGCCGCGCTTTGATTTCGCCTTTCGGACAATTCACGCGCCGCTTTTTGGATCCGATGAACGACGCTCCGATGATTTATCCGCGTTTGTCAAATGGACGTCCATGTTTGAACGTTATAACGCCCAGCTTGAAATGAACAGCACGCGGGCGACCCTAGTCGCCTGGAAAAATCAGATCACCATGACCGCGCCTGACACCGTTGCAGACCTCGCGCGCGGGATTGATCATATTATCAATCAGATTGATTACGTGGATGACCGTGAAAACTGGGGTCGGTCGGATTATTGGGCGACACCGTTTGAATTTTTGTCGCGCGGTGGCGATTGCGAAGACTTTGCGATTGCAAAATATATGTCGCTCAAGGCCTTGGGCGTGCCCGAAGATCAGTTGCGCATTGCGATTGTGCATGATTTGGTGCGTAACCAACCACATGCGATCCTCATCGTCTATTCGAATGAAGGACCGTTGGTCTTGGACAACCAATCGCAAGTGACACATCACGCCGACGAGATTACGCGGTACAAACCGATTTTCTCGATCAATGCAAAATCGTGGTGGTTGCATACCGGCGGCGCGCGGGTCGAAGTGGCTTCAGCTGCGCGGTGATAGGACGGCGCTTGGGGTTGAGACGCCACCGACAGAAAATTCAACAATCGTGATATCGTCGTGCCATTTTTGGCCGACAGCCACACCTTTGGTTGATTTGTATCGTCCAATCATCAGAGAGTCTTGTTTATAATAGGCAAGTTGTTTATCAAGCTGTCGTTTGTGGTTGCCAAGAGGGAATAAAACACCGTCGCTTGCAAGGATGATTTTTTTGGGATGGGGCGTGCCCTCCGGATCAATCGGATAAACTTCAATGAATTTTTCAGGAACATCGCGTCCATCAATAACGCCGTAACCAAGTAGTGTATTGGCATTATTCATGAGGAGAGGTTGATTCTCGAGGAGAGGCATAATGATTCTTCTGCCAAGATCATCTTGTCGAAGTGCTTCGATGGTTGTTGTATGCCGTTTAAGCATGGCCTGAATATAGGCGGCGCGGAGCTTAGAAGTTTCCTGGTCAATTTTCTTTTTACCAAAATTTGTGCGAGTCCGCGGACCCTGTCCAATTTTAAAATGACTATCCCCAATGCGCCAAATTTCCTGCCGGTTAGCTGAATAAATAACGACACTTGCATTTGGACGATCGCCCGTATATGTCGGCGCATTGGTCTGTGGGACATAGCGGTCAATAACATTTTCTTGAACTGCGGCACTTAAGCATGCAACAGCCTGGAAGGCATCGCTTGCCCGAGGAAGTTTTTGAATTGCCTGAGCAACCGCTTCTGCAGCCAAGATGCCGCCTGTTTTACCATCAAATTTCTCACCAGATTTTGATGTGGCCCCGTCAATGACGGCGATGAAGTCATCTGTGATGACAAGACGGTCTTCACCGCCATCTGGCACACCATTTTTGCTTTCTTGAAAGCGATAAGTTACGTGAGGCATTTACAGTATCCTTTCTAGTGCAGCTTTTGCGATTTTATCTGCGGGTTGAAGTATTGGCCGGAAGGCTGGAAAGAAATTCGCTGGATTTGTTTGATCTTGGCCTGGATAGAGGGAGATACGTTCTCCATTCGCAGCTTGTTTTAGAGATTGTGGATCAGATAGGAAAATAAGTCTATCTAACAGATCGCCCGTTCTGTGGTCGCCTTCACCGTCTTTGAGGATCAAGTCTTCTGGCTTCACACCCTCTAGCCTTACCGCATAGATAAAATCAAGATTTACATCCATATTCTTATAAACGGATTGAACATCAAAGAAACGTGTATTTTTATGAATCAGTAGGTCCCGGCCAATTAACTGAACCACTGGAGCTGTCAATTCTGGGACGACCAGAGGTTTCGCTGTCACCGTTTTAGGGGTTTGAATAGTATACCCTTGCTCTTCTAATCGAGAATTAATCCATTGAGAAAGAATTCGGCGTGTATCAAAGGCGGCTTGCATGAAAGCATGTTTGGGACCATTTTGTTCATGTCCTTCTGGTATAATATCAATCGGGGTTAATAAATGGCCTTGAGATTTCGCATACAAATGGCACTCTTCAAAAAGTTCTCGCGCGGCTTGGTTTGCAAGATTTTCGGGGCCGTTAATGCCGCGACCACTGTTTCCACCACTTGCGCCCCCGCCAAAACGAGAGAGCTGACTTAAGCCGATAGTTCCTTTCGTTCTTGAGGTACTAGAACGCTGTACGATTGGAATTCTGATAGAGCCATCATCAAAAACAAAGACTAATATTGTCATTGTGCCAATGGTTCGTTTCCTTGCGGCAATTGCGCTGAAGGCAAGGTTAAAACGATTTTCCGCGTCTTTTACGGCGTCAGGGACTGGGTCTTTTCCAAGCTCCGAAAATTGCCATTTCAAAAGTGTGTCGGGGTATCGGCTGTCTGGATTTAATAGAGCACCCGGGGCGTCACGATATATTTGAATGACGGGGAAGGTAGATTCGGACAGGCCGTATTCCTTTCCAGGAACATGGTGAATGTCAAAAATAATAGCCCCATCCGGATGATCCTGCAAAAGAAGGTCCTTATTTTTCAACGTACTCATTTTAGTCCCTGAGTTTTGAGTAATTTAGGAAAGTTGTAGACTAAAATAAAAATATGTCAACATTTATATTTTTGTTTATATTCCTATCTCCGCAACCCTCAGAATATTCGTCGTGCCGGCCTTGCCAAAGGGGACGCCCGCGGTCATGACCAAACGGTCGCCTTTTTTCCCAAGCCCTTGGGTTTTTGCATTTGTAATTGCTGTTTCGACGGCTTCGCCGAAAGTTGCAACTTCGGGGACAATCACCGGGTGCATGGCGTAAGATAACATCAATCGGCGGGCGACGCTTTGGATGGGGGTCAAGGAAAGAATCGGAACCCAGGGCCGGTGCCGTGCCATGCGCAATGCGGTGGTTCCCGATTGGGTATAACAGACAACGGCGATTGCGCTTACATCGCGCGCCACCTGGTACGCCGCGCGGGTAATGGCATCGTGTGCGGTATCGGCATTCAAGCTTCCGGGATAATCGGCGTCGACCAGGTCGTGGTAATAATCGTCGCGTTCGACGCGCGCACAGATGCGGTCCATGATGCTCACCGCTTCGATCGGATAGGTACCACTTGCGGTTTCGGCGGACAACATCACGGCGTCAGTACCATCATACACAGCTGTTGCGACATCGGAGGCCTCGGCCCGCGTGGGGGCTGCACTATCAATCATGGATTCAAGCATTTGGGTCGCGACGATCAAGGGCTTGCCCGCCGCGCGGACCAGACGCACCACGCGTTTTTGGGTGGAGGGAACATCTTCCGCTGGGATTTCAACGCCCAGATCCCCGCGCGCCAGCATCACACCATCCGCAAGATCGATGAGTTCGGGCAGGCAAGTAAGGGCCGAGGGCTTTTCAATTTTGATACAAAGTGCGGCGCGGCCCTGAACGCGGGTGCGCGCATCAATCACATCACTGGGTTGTTGAACAAAAGAAAGCGCAATCCAGTCAACCCCCATCCCCAGGGCCGCGTCCATATCGACAATATCTTTGGGGGTAAGGGCCGGAATAGGCAAGACAACGCCCGGGACATTCAGCCCCTTGTTGTTGGAAAGACGTTTTCCGGAGACAACGGACGTCACCAGGTAATCCGGCCCCTTTTCATCGATCCGCAGACGGACCTTACCATCATCGCAGAGAACATAATCCCCCACATCGACGGCATTGATAATCTCCGGATGGGGCAGGTTCACGCGCGTGGTGTCGCCCGGGGTGGAGTCAAGGTCAAGACGCAATTTTTGCCCCGGGGTGAGGTCAATTGCGCCGTCCTTAAATTTTCCAACGCGCAGTTTCGGCCCTTGCAAATCGGCAATCACGGCAATCGGCCGCGCGTATTTCTTTTCGAGGTCACGAATGGTGGATAAACGGCGGGCATGGTCGGCGGGGACACCGTGGCTGAAATTCAGGCGAAAAACATCAACGCCTGTTTGAAATAATTTTTCGATCATCTCCGGAGTGTCGGAGGCGGGTCCTAATGTTGCAACGATTTTTGTTTTTCGGGTGCGTAAGAGTGGAGTCATTTTTTCTTTCCTATAATCCTTTAAGTTCTGCTGGGGCTCAGTCTGCGCCCGGCGGGCGAAAAAATCCAGCCCCTGATTCGGGGTGATTCGGCCCGATTCGGGGTGCGACACATCGTCACGAAAACCCGCTGTTGAATCAAAGAACTAATCAAAAAAAGAAGGAAAATAAGGGGGGTTGCTGTCGGAGTAAAAAACGCCAAATTTTGTGTAACGCGCGAAACGGTCTTGCGTTTTAAATGACAGAAAATATTTAACGCCTGGGGATGGTTATTCGGATAACCATTATTTTTTCATCTAAAACAGGGCGTTATATGGGGTCGACAAATGTGGCCTGCGGATAAGAGGAAAACAATCGCCTATACGTCCTCAAAAAAATGCTCGTATCCTAAAAGAACCCACGGACCACTAGGGATAGGGGTTGAGCGGGGATAAAAACGGATCTTTTGCCTATATCTTGTGGTTCTTACCGGGATTAGGCCCAAACCAAATGAAATCAGGAGTTCGTCATGTTTGACGTCGTGCAAACAGAAGCTGGTAAACGTGTTCAAATCGACCGGTCGCGGGATCGGTACTTGACGCGATTTGGGATTGAAACCCTGAAAGATCGGTATTTAATGCCGGAAGACCAGGGCCCCCAGGATCTTTTTGCCCGTGTTGCTATTCATTATGGCGATGATACGGATCACGCCCAGCGCATCTATGACTATATCTCCAAGTTGTGGTTCATGCCCTCGACCCCGATTTTATCGAATGGCGGCACGACGCGCGGATTGCCCATTTCATGCTTTTTGAATGAGGCAGACGATTCGCTTGAAAGTATTGTCGGGCTTTGGAATGAAAACGTTTGGCTTGCCTCGAAAGGGGGCGGGATTGGGTCCTATTGGGGGAATTTGCGTTCTATTGGGGAAAAAGTCGGTAAAAACGGCAAGACATCAGGGATCGTCCCGTTTATTCGTGTGATGGATTCCATGACGCTTGCGATTTCGCAAGGGTCGTTACGTCGGGGATCGGCGGCTGTGTATCTGCCCATCTGGCATCCGGAAATTGAAGAGTTTATCGAAGTGCGCCGCCCCACAGGCGGTGACCCAAACCGTAAGGCACTGAACCTCCATAACGGTATTTTGATCAGCAACGCTTTTATGATTGCGGTTGAAAATGACGATGATTGGGGATTGAAGTCGCCCAAAGATGGCGCGGTGATCGCTAAGGTCCGCGCGCGGGATTTATGGATTCGTATTTTGACCGCGCGTATCGAAACCGGCGAACCTTATATCGTCTTTATTGATCATGTGAATGATACGATCCCCGATCATCATAAAATGGCGGGCTTGACGGTCAAAACATCAAATCTTTGTTCGGAAATTACGTTGCCAACCGGGAAAGATCATTTGGGGAATGACCGGACGGCGGTGTGTTGCTTGTCATCTCTCAACCTCGAAACCTTTGAGGAATGGCAGGATCACCCGACCTTTATCGAAGATGTGATGCGATTCTTGGATAATGTGCTCTCTGACTTTATTCGGACAGCGCCCGATTCGATGAAGCGGGCGAAATATGCGGCCATGCGTGAGCGCTCGGTAGGCCTTGGTGTCATGGGGTTCCATTCTTTCCTCCAATCCAAGATGATCCCGATTGAAGGGGTGATGGCCAAGGTGTGGAATAACCGGATGTTCCGGCACATCAAGACCCAAGTGGATACGGCCTCTGTGACCTTGGCAGAAGAACGCGGCGCGTGCCCGGATGCTGCCGATTACGGCATTATGGAGCGGTTTTCGAATAAAATGGCGATTGCTCCCACCGCGTCAATCTCGATTATCTGTGGTGGGGCCAGCCCCGGGATCGAACCCAATGCCGCAAACGCCTATACCCACAAAACCTTGTCGGGATCCTTTGCGGTCAAGAACCCGTATCTTGAACGGGTCCTCGCTGATAAGGAAATGAACACCGATGATGTCTGGTCCTCGATCTTCACAAATGAAGGATCGGTTCAGCATTTGGATTGTTTATCACCAGAAGAAAAAGATGTGTTTAAAACTGCCTTCGAAATTGATCAGCGTTGGTTGATTGAACATGCCGCGGACCGCACGCCCTATGTGTGCCAGGCGCAGTCACTGAATGTGTTCTTACCCGCCAATGTGCACAAGCGTGATCTGCATATGATCCATTGGGACGCGTGGAAAAAGGGCGTCAAATCCCTTTATTATTGCCGTTCGAAATCGATTCAGCGCGCGGAAAGCGATGCTAGCTGGAAACGGTCGATTGAAGGGCAAAAACCGGCGAACACCGAACCGGTTCAACCGGAGCTGACCGAGGAGAAGAAATACGAAGAATGCCTAGCGTGCCAGTAGGGATTGGGATGAGCGGGGAACGTGATTGTGACTGTTAATGTAACATCTCCCAAGGTGCTTGTCCAAAAGATAAGGGCAGAGGTTGACGCTGTTAAGAATAATGGAACGGCCGCTATATATTGCGACAATTTACTAAAATATCTCGATGATATACTAAGCGCTGATGGTCCTGGGGGGCCCGATCCGGTAGAGATGGAGAAGCTTAGAGCTGATTTCCAAATATTAGTTGATCAGCAAAAATATAATCATGAATCTAATCTTGAAATGTTTAGATCAACGATTATGTACGGCCAACAATCGATAAAGTCCAGTTTTATCCTTAATGGTGGCGCAGCGGTGGCTATGCTGGCTTTCGTTGGTCACTTAGCAGAGGTTGATCCAAGCAAGGTGTCAAGTTTCGCATTTTACATAACACAATTCGCTGTAGGTGCCTTCTTTTCTACCCTTACGTTTGGATTCTCCTATCTTAGTCAATGGTATTACGGTAGAGATGAAAGAACCGGGTATGTATTAAACATTCTTTCAATTCTTTTTGGAATTTGCTCTATGGGTGTTTTTATTTGTGCTCTCGTGAATACTCAACATGGCTTTTTGTTATTTGATCAAAAATGAGATTTGAAATTAAATCACTTTGTGGATAGTACTATCCCATGTCCTTTGTCGCCAAACATATTGTCTCTTCCCATGAGCGCCTGATTGGAATCGCGCGGTTACATTGGATTTATATTGTGATGGGCTTGTTTTGGGCGGGGATTGTCGCTGCCTTGGGCTTTGCGCTTCAATATTTTGTGGCCCAGTATGGGTCGGAACAGGCATTGACCCAAACGCTTGATGTGATGGGATACGATTTGGGGGCCCGCTCCGTTTGGATTTCGGGGGCGTTTGGATTCACGGCGGTCGCACTGTTCATGGCGTTTTACATCGAATATCTGGCGACAGAAGTCGCGATGACCAATGAACGTATCATTCGAAAATCGGGGTTGATTGCGGTTGAAGTGCAAGAAATTGATTTGAAAGAAATTGAATCGGCCCGGATTCATCATGGTTGGTGTGGTGCGTTTTTGGGGTATGGATCGATTTATTTGGATTGTCGATTCGTGGGGGATGTACATTTGCCGGCCATTCGCCGTCCCTATCAATTCTTGAAGGCGCTTCATAAAATAAAAGATCAATCACAGGATCACCAGAAGATAAACACAAAATCAGACAAGATTTAATTTAGTAGAAAGGAAAGTAAAATGACCAATATGGAACAACTCAGTGATGACGTGACGAAATCAAATTCACCGCTTTTAAAAGAGCGGCATGTGTACAAACCGTTTTTGTATCCGTGGTGTTATGAAGCGTGGTTGACCCAGCAACGTGTGCATTGGCTGCCCGAAGAGGTTCCAATGGCCGAAGATGTCCGCGATTGGAAGAAAAAGCTTACCGATGCGGAACGCAATTTGATGACACAGATCTTCCGCTTTTTTACGCAAGCCGATGTCGAGGTGAATAATTGCTACATGAAGCATTATTCGCGTGTTTTTGGTCCGGTTGAAGTTCAGATGATGCTTGGGGCTTTTGCGAATATGGAAACAGTCCATATCGCCGCCTATGCGCATTTGCTTGATACACTGGGGATGCCCGAAACCGAATATCAGGCCTTTATGAAGTACAAGGCCATGAAGGATAAATACGACTATTTGCAAACCGCCAGCATGAAATCGCGGCATGATATTGCAAAAACGATGGCGATGTTTGGGGCCTTTACCGAAGGGGTTCAGTTGTTTGCGTCGTTCGCCATTCTTATGAATTTTCCGCGCTTTAATAAAATGAAAGGTATGGGACAGATTATTACGTGGTCGGTGCGGGACGAAACCCTGCATTGCCTCTCGATGATTAAATTATTCAACGCGTTTATCGCCGAGAATCCCGATATTTGGACAGAACGGTTGAAAACGGAAATTATCGAGGCCTGCCAGAAGATATGTACGATTGAAGACGCCTTTATCGACCTTGCTTTTGAAATGGGCGGAGTTGAGGGGCTCGAACCGCAAGAGGTAAAAAATTATATTCGGTATATCTCTGATCGGCGGTTGCAGCAATTGAAACTGGATCCGATCTTTGGGATTTCCAAGAACCCATTGCCGTGGATGGATATTATGCTGAACGGCGCTGAACATACGAATTTCTTTGAAAATCGTGCGACTGAATATTCCAAAGCGTCGACTCAAGGATCCTGGGAAGATGCGTTCTCGGATCAAGTTTTTGCAGGGAATTACCATGCAAAAATTGGCGGCGTCTCATCTGCGGATGAAGGAAATCAGGCAGCATAATGCGGATATTGTTCCGGTGGGTTTCATGGCCCTTCATTGTTCTGGTGGTGCTGGTCTGGGTTCTCTTGGGCCCTGACTTTTTCTTGCCCAAGCCGTCCGGCTATCCACATAAAATGGTCGCATCCGCCCCCATCGGTGGGGCGTTTGATCTGGTCGATCAAAATGGGCGATCCGTGACGGATCAGGATTATAAAACACCCTATAAGCTTATCTTTTTTGGGTTTACGGCGTGCCCGTCGATTTGCCCATCTGAACTTTTAAAGATGAGTGATATTTTAACCATGCTTGGTTCCCGAGCGAATCGGGTGACACCGCTTTTTATCACCGTTGACCCGGCACGTGATACGCCCCAGATTTTAAAGACCTATACGGCTAAATTTGACCCCCGAATCACGGGTTTGACCGGCACATCGGATCAGGTGGATCGGGTGGTCCAAAAATTCCGGGTTTATGCCGCGCGTGTCGACACCCCGCATGGCTATACGATGGATCATTCGGCTTTTTTGTACCTGACGGATGCAAAAAATCAGATGATCACGATCTATAAGATCGATCAAACAGCGGATGTGATCGCGGCGGATCTCCGCAAACGAATGGATTAACGATCGTTCTCCGCGACCCGCATTTGACGGGCACGTGTCAGGATCGCATCTTCAAGTTGCCGCGCGGTTTCTGGCGCGGTTGTGGCGTCAACCCATCCACCACGCCCCCGCACCTGGCGAAAAACTTTGACGGTCACACCATTCGCGGTCAAATCACCGTTTAAAATCAAAATATTTAATTTCACCCGGTCATTTGGTGTTTCGGGGTTCGTATACCAATCGGTCAGAATCACCCCGCCAAAGGGATCCGCGCTGGCAAGTGGCATGAACGATACGGTATCAAGGGCCGCACGCCACAAATAGGCATTGACCGCGATACCATTTGCCCCGGCACTATTCTTTTCACGTCCACCAAAAAGTTTAAGGCCCTCGCCACCAAAAATACTTTCTGGTTTGCTATAAATATCATTTCCCGTTGCGGACCGGTCGGCACCTGTCGGGTATTTGGCCTCTCCCCCTTTCATGGCACCACAGCCTGCTAAAACAGGGGTGATCGTTAAGGCAAGTAAAACGATAAAACGGGAGAGGATCACAGTCGATTCCTTTCAATAGCAGATGAGGATAAGAGTCATCATAAAGAGGGTTATTTATCTGTGCAAGACTTGTTGATGATTTTGGTTTTCTTATTGACGGCAATTGTGTCGCACCTAAAATCAGCTTCGTTATTGAGAGCAACAGCGCATTAAGAAAACGAATTAAAGGAGATTTCGATGAAAAAGATAATAGCCTCTCTGCTTGTGGCAACAGCCATCACAACCCCAGTTGTCGCTCAAGCTGCCGACGGCCTGGACTTGGGGATCGCCGGGTATTTCAAGGGTATATGGTCGCGGCGGATCAGGATACAGATGCAAGCCATGAAGCACGTTCTGTAGACATCGTGCGCGACATGGAAATCCATTTTAACGGATCGATGACCCTCGATAATGGCTTGGTTGTGGGGGCCGATGTGGGGACGGCGACCGATCTTGGGGATGGTTTTGATGTCACCGACAGTTTTGTTTATTTCTCGGACGATTGGGGTCGCGTGAATTTCGGGGCAACCGATGGCGCGGGGTATTTACTGCAAGTCACAGCACCGGCGGTGGATGGAAATTACGACGGGATGGATCAATATTACACGCCCTTTAATGCCGATGTGACGGGAGTAACCCAACTCGCTTCGATTGAGTTCGATTATGATCATGATATGTCGACGCCGCATGACAAAGTGACGTATATTTCACCGCTTTGGAATGGTTTTCAAATGGGCGTATCCTATACCCCAGAAGCCAAGACATCGCGTGGCCTGAACGGCGTTTCAGCCCAAGGTGACGAAGACAATTTAGAAAATATCTGGGATATCGCCGGACGTTTTGGTAATGATGTCTCTTGGGGATCTTATACCATCGGGGCTGGGTACAGCCATGCCGATAACGAAGATGGTGTGGGTGCCGGGGCGTCGGATCCATCGGATGACCGGACTCTTTGGAATCTGGGTCTCGATTTGAACATTGGGGCTTGGGGGCTGGGCGCGGTCTATACACATGATGATCGCGGCGAGCTGGGTGGATCGGCAAGTGATCAACGTCAATGGATCGTCGGTGCAGATTATACCCATGGCGATATGGTCTATGCCGCAAGCTATCTGAACCAAAACAATGAATTTGGTGCGAATGACATTGATACCCAGCGTTATACGGGGGGTGTGACCTGGAAATATGGCCCGGGCATTGATTTCACTGGTCTTGTGACGCATATCGATCACGATGTGGACGCGGCGCTCGGCGATGACGTGTCGGGAACGGCTCTGATGCTCGGGACGGCGATCATCACTTCACCTCCGATGCGGCCTCGAGCTCGGC
>CAZSIB010000004.1:107028-120115 GCA_964607245.1 uncultured Pseudobdellovibrionaceae bacterium
TTAATTTGATCGCGCGAGATTAAACTTTTGGCGGCAGACTGCGTAATGCGTGGTCTGCCGCATTTATTAGGCTTTGAACAAAACTTTCTGCCCGGTCCAGGGTTAATCCTTGGATATTATTTTTCTCAAGATCGTGAAGTTTCACAAGAAGCGCATGAATCTCGCGAATCTCTACTGCATTGAGTAATGTTGTTTCTGGAACGACATCCACCCGCGAATCGGCATGGATATGGGCAGTGCGTCCGTAGGCCTGGGCTGCGGCGGCGGCCTTTGGGGATGATGTGGCGGAGGCGGGCATCGTATCGCTAATAGAGGGTCCGCTATCTTTTGAGGCTTGAGGTGGCGCCTGCTTTACTGAAGCCGATACAGACGACGAGAGGCCTTGTAAAAACTTGTTCAAAAAATCAATTAAGGCGGACACAGAAAGCGTTGTCTGGTCATACACATCTTCTGGAACGTGAAGATCATGGGGGGTGTGTTCACGTTTTTTCTGTTCTTGCTTCTCATCGTCGTGACGGATGCCCAAACGGGCATCCACGTTTTCAGTCGCGCGGCCCGGATGATGACCTGCAACTGGAGAGGACGGGGTTGTCCCGCGGGGAGGATCATGAATCGTGGGCATCTTGCCTTCCTTTTGTCATGATATCCATGGTGTTTACCCCGGGCTTGCGCTGGGTCCCCCTGATTTTCCGCCGGGGCCGCCACCACGACCTGCGGCGGGGGCCGCCCCTTTTGTGCCCGATGAACTCGGGGCCGAAGATGTTGCGGCGGGACCTGTCGCCATCCCTGCTTTTTCTGTTTTGGGGCTGTCTGCATCTTCTGCTGCGGCCTTGGCTTTTGCTTCTGCGCGTTCGTTTTGTTTTTGCGCGCGCATCTCAGCCTTATCGACCTTTGTTTCGGCAGAACTTTCTGCAAAAGAGACGTAATCCGAATCGGGAGAAGGGTCGAGATTGGGGCCGCCCCCCGACGATCCCCCCTTTTTCCCCTCATCGCCGCCTTCCGCATCGCCGTCGTCATCAACTGTTTTATCGGATCGGGTCGAATCAACGAGGTTCGCGCGTGCCACGTCCCCCGTTGTTGGGTCTTCAAGGGGACGATCTTTGGGCGGGGCTTTTTCTTGGGCAGCGGCTTGGTCGGATTCGGCGCGCGCGCTGGGTTTTGATTTTTCAAAGGCGATTTTGGCTTTTGATGCCTGGGTCAGGCGGGCAGATTCCCTAGCTTCGGATTGTTGCCGATAGGAATCGACATCCTCATCGCCACCGCCGCCTTTTTGCACAGGTGCCATTGATGGTTACTCTGATGTTGTTTTGCGCGTTTGGTACATGGAATAGATAACCCCAGTTGTTAAGGTAGAGACGGTGATCCCTAAGGAAAGAAGGGGGCTGATCTCGCCAAAAATATGCATTGAATCCGGAAGGTGATGATAGAGAACCTTGACCCCGACAAAAGTTAAGACAACAGCCAAGGCATAGTGCAAATACTGGAACCGGTCGAGCATCGCGGCAAGCGCGAAATAAAGCGCGCGCAGGCCGATGATCGCGAATAAATTGCTGGTAAAGACGATAAAGGGGTCCGTGGTAATCGCAAGGACAGCCGGCAGCGAGTCAAACGCAAAAACAATATCCGCCATTTCAACGGTGATGAGTGCTAGAAAAAGCGGCGTCGCAAAAAGAATATGTTTGCCCGACCGCGGATCCGGCAGACGGATAAAAAATTTCCGACCGTGATAGTTGCTGGTAAAATTGATGTGGCGGCGAATAATGGCAATGACCCGGTTATTATCCAGGTTCGGCGTGTCGTCATTACCGCGGAACATTTTGATCCCGGTATAGATCAGGAGTAGCGCAAAGAGGATCAGAACCTCGTCAAATTCGTGGACAATGGCCGTTCCGAACCCAATCACAAGGCCGCGCAGCAGGATGACTCCGATAATCCCCCAGAACAGGACACGGTGTTGATATTCACGCGGCACAGCAAAATACCCCATGATGACCGAGATTACAAAAATATTATCAAGGGAGAGTGATTGTTCAATCACATAGGCGGTATAATAATTGATGGCCGCGTCAAGGCCCATCTGGTGATAGACGAAGAAGCCAAAAACAACAGCAATCGCCATATAAATGCCGGTCAGACGCAAGGATTCGCGCACCCCGAGCACATGGTCGCGGCGGTTCAAGAGCCCTAGATCAAAAGCCAGAATCGCGGCAATAATTGCCATGAATCCGGCCCAAATCCACGTGGGCTGTCCCAGAAACGAAACCATCAGAAAATCAGGAAGGGTCATGTGGCGTTATTCGGCAATGAAATAGGTTACAGGAGACCCTCATCTTAACCCATTGCGGCGGAAATGCCAGAGGGAGCAGTTCGTCTCATATTTTTAGGTCGTTCTTGGTCCGCCGCACGTAAATGCTTCATCCAGTCGCCACGGTGATAAGGTTGTTTAAGGGCATGGTCCAGGGTCGCTGGAAGATCGCCAAAATACACCATATCGGGGGCAACATGCATATGCACCTCCAGTTCTTTGGGCATTTCGTTTTGACCCGTTGGGCGCGTAAAGACCGGATTCGCAATCATGTAAACGGGCGTACCAGTCGCAAGGGCCGTTTCAATTTCATTGCGGACCGTGATGTTCGGGCAGACGACATGATAGGCGATGGGGTGAGAGGACGCATGATCGGTTCCCCCGGTTCCATGGAGAATAAGGCGGTCATCCCCACGGGGGATGTGGGCACCCTCTGCTCGGTCTGCAATGACCCCGTTTTGCCGCTGGCTTGGGATAAACCGCATGAAGAGAGGCGGAAAGGCCAGTTTTTCTGCCGTCGCTGGAAGGGCTTGTCCGTTATGATACGCAAGGCGATGGTCTTGCTCGGCCCCCAGTGCCCGCCAGGAACGGGCCAGACGTGTATATAAAAAATGCCGACTTTCGGCATCGCAAGCGTTAAAATAAGAGGCAACTAAAGATCGTGCCCCGCCCCCCTGACTGAGGGCGATGCCGGACAGATCACCCTGTATGGTCATCACTTTTTCCATCAATTTGATCAGAGCTTTTGCATGTGTAATGGAAACGGCGGCGTAGCGGTTATTCGTTTGGGCGGTTAATGTTTCAACCGACGGAGCGGACCGGGTCAGGCCCAACCCCTCATGCCGCGCATCCAAATCTTTGTGGTGTAAAAAACGATAGGGCATGCCTGCCCGCGCATTGATATAGGCGATCACAGGCCATGATTTTTGAAGTTTTGCATTTAAGCTGAGTTGTTTGGGTTTTGAGCGGTCTTCTCGTCCCATGTGGATATTGCATTCTGGCGCATGTTGATCCACCGTTCCGGCGGCGGCAGCAAAGTGCGCTTTGATCCACTTGGTGCCGCCATGGCGATGACCTTTGATCCAAACCATTTCGGGCGGCACGGCATCTTCCCCGATTCCACGGCACACGCAGCCATAAGCGAGACCAGATTTCATATCCTTTTGTACTTGAGACTCATCAAGTTTTTTCGCGTGAACGAGCTCGGTAAATCGCCTCCTTGCGGACGTGCCAGGATTGTAACGTAACGCTTTATCCATAGAAAAATACCACTAAAACAAGGGAAATTGCTGCGGCGGCTTGATGCGGGTCATCGCGCCTTGCAAGACGGGGCATGGGGCCCGCTTTGCGCGCGGGCCATCTTCATAAAAAAGACCTTGGGTTGAGATTCCTTGGGCAGCGAGGCCCGTGAGTAATTTTGTCATCGCATCATAATCTTCGACCAAGATCCCGCGCGTGAGCATTGAGGGGTCAGACATTTTTTGCGCGCGTTTTTCGGCGCGGTCTCCAAAAACAAACACCAAGGTTTTCTTATGGGGGTTATCATCAGGAAGATGCGATTGGTCCTGGATGATTTCGGCCAGACGTTCCGGCGAGGGGTGGTTCAGATAAAGGGGACGATCGATACGGATATTTCCTACCGATCCATCGGGTGGGGTCAGACAAAACGGCACCATTGCTGCCCGCGCTAAACCGTTTTTCAACCCTGTCATCGTGCACCTCTTACCAAGGATCAAAGACTGGTTGGTAATTTAATGATTTTTAGGGGGGTTGTCAATAAAATATGTAAAGATTTAAGCGAGGGAACGTAGGTATAAATACACAGCCCCCGCGCCTCCGTCTTTATCTTTCGCTGGGGCGGTGTCAAGGACCAGATGGTCAAGCGGCGGCTCAAGAAGCCAGTCCGGCAAGGACCGGCGAATAACTCCCCGGGTCGAGGGCGCGTCACCCGGCCTGTCGATATCGCCTTTTCCCGTCACAACCAGAACGCAACGTGCCCCGTTTTGAGCTTCCGACGCAATAAAATGACGTAACGCCGTTCTCGCCTGGTCGTAACGATAGCCATGAAGATCGAGACGCGCGGAAATATGAATTTTTCCCTGTTTTAGACGCTTCCGCGTACGCCCGTCGATCTGGCGGTGGCTTTTCTCTGTTTCGGGCGTGCCGCGCCGCGCCTGATGGTGATGCGCCAGAAAATGATCGGGATCATGGCGCAACCGAATCTCAAGTGGGGTAGTTGATCGTTGTGAGACATGTGCGCCCGCCCCTTTGATCGGCGCAACGGCCGTCATCAGAGCATGAAAAGCCGCATCGTCGTCGTCCTGATTTTCTGGCATACTCATGCGATGATGATTGATGGGAATCGACAAGGGATCAAGGAAAAAGTGCGGGTCAACGAACTTAAAAAATACAGAGTGTCATTCCCGCGCAAGCGGGAATCTCGAAACTTGCTAGACTCCCCGCCGACGTTCATCTTTATGCTCTTGGTAACTTTTCTCGCGCTCTTTCCGAGCGCGAGCATCGCGCAGGCCAAGCCCTCGCCCGTTCTGGCGAATGCCGTTGACGTCGCGCTGGTTTATGCAACGCTTGCGGATGAGAAACCGGATTTTGAGCGGTTGCTTAGCATCGACCCAACCTTTCAGGGATTAAGTTCGTTTGAAAAAATGCGGATGCGTACACCGCGCATCGATGCGTTAACCGCGGCTTTTGCCAAAGTTTCTCCAACCACTATGCCGCTTGTTGTGCGTGCCCCGGTGCGCGTGTCGGTGTCCACCACGCCGCCGGCGCTGGTTCTGGGGTACAGATCGGAACATCTGCCTTATTTTCCGTTCTGGGATGGGACACGTTTTTTAACCCTGTATACCGAGGATCTGCCTCTTTTGTCGATTTTACCTGTGGCGGATGATTTGGCCTTACGTCGCGCAGGATATTTAATTGATGACGGGACGGCGCTTTATCTCGATTTGTTACCGGGCCTCCGCCCGCCAAGAGAACCCACAGAGATCGACAATGTGTCACAAATCCTGATCCCGACGCGGATTGCCCGCGCGCGCCTTGTGAATACAGGCGGGGATTTGGTGTGGTCATGGGTCAATCCCCGTCATGCGTATTTATATCCCCGGGGGATCGAATAAGGTGACATCCGGGAAGATATACGCATGCTCGTCGACTGTTTTATCGAGTAGTTTATGTGCATTTTCTCGGATTCCATTTGGAATAAACCCTGTACGTAGTAAAACTGTTTTACTACCCTCATTTCCATCTGCATGGAATGAGGTCAAATGTTTTGCTTTGAGGTTTTTAAATGCGTATGTGGTAAGGGCTTTTACGATCTCCGTTGCATAGCCCTTACCTGTTTCTGACGTTCTTATCCAAAAGCCTAAACTGAAAGAACTATCTTCCCAATTCGGCTGGTGCAGTCCACAGCCTCCAAGTAGTTTTTGCGTTGCCCGATCAAAACTAAGTAGAGTTATATCTTCTTGCCGAGAATACAAATTTTGTTTTCTAAGACAAAAATCTTCGTAATCACTCACCTTCAAGTGTTCTAACGGTTTGAGCGTCCAGACTAACCATTTAGATAATTCGGCCCAACTTTCGACGACGGCCTCATAGATCAAAGGAGCATCATCAGGTTGAACAGGGCGCAGAAGACATCGATTTGTTAAAATTGGCATAGGCAGTTCAGGGCGATAGAGGCTCATATTCGGTCGACCTTATCCAGATAACTTTTCCTGTGCCACGACATCTTTGCGCGATAATTTTCCGATCAAGGTTTTTGGAAGCGGTGTGGTTCGGAACTCGATCTCGCGCGGCATTTCCATGGGTGAGAGTTTATCGCGCAGGAACGATTTTAATGTCTCGGCGGTGATCTCCCGGTTATTCTTTAAATAAATCCAGGCTTTAACGCGTTCGCCGCGGTCGAGATCGGGCAGACCCGCGACAATACATTCAGCCACATCAGGATGCATGTAAATCGCTTCTTCGACATTACGTGGATAGACATTATATCCATTCGTAATAATCATGTCCTTCAGGCGGTCGACGATAAAGGTATACCCGTCCGCGTCGATATAACCAATGTCGCCGGTGTGCAAGCGCCCATCGTTCAAAATACTTGCAGTCTCGTCCGGTTTGTTCCAATACCCCTTCATAACCTGGGGCCCACGAATACAAATTTCTCCCTTTTCCCCTTGGGGTAGACAGCGCGCGGGATCTTTTAGGTCGGTAATCTCAACAATCGTGCGGGGCAAGGGAAGCCCGATTGATCCGGCTTTATTTACGCCGTGAAGGGGATTCACATGCGTGACAGGAGATGTTTCTGTTAATCCATACCCTTCGGTCAAAATACATCCGGTTGTTTCTTCAAAACGTTTTTTGACCTCAATCGGCAGGGCAGCCCCCCCGGAGATGCAATACCGTAAGGACCGTAGATTATATTGCTTGAGGTGCGGATGATTGTTAATCGCGTTGAAAATAGCTGGAACGGCGGGAAAGAGCGTGGGCTTTTTCTTGACGATCACGCGCATCGCGGCCTCAAGGTCAAAGCGTGGCAACGCGATGATTTCGAGGCCCTTTAAAACCGACAGGTTCATGACGGCCGTCATGGCAAAGACGTGAAAAAAAGGAATAGCGGCCAGCATTTTTTCATGCCCGTCACGGCAATCACTAAACCACAGGCCGCATTGGTGCGTGTTCGCGGTGATATTGGCGTGGGTCAGCATTGCGCCTTTGGGCGTGCCGGTTGTCCCGCCTGTGTATTGAAGTAACGCGATGTCATGAACCGGATCGATTTTGACCGGGGAGACAACGCCGTTATTCTCCATCATATCATCAAGCCAAAGAAAGGAATCGCGCGCGCGGATTCGGGCGATATCCCGGCCCTTGAAAATGCGGAAAAGAATATTTTTGGGAAAGGGCAGCATATCTGCAAAAGACCCGACCAAGACTTGGGTTAATCCTGTCCCAATGCGCGCACGTTCAATTTTGTCGATCAGAATTTTCAGATCCAGCGTGATCATCAACTTAATCCCGCTATCTTGGATTTGATGGACGAGCTCGCGTTCCGCATAAAGGGGATTGAAATTCACGATGACGCCGCCAATGCGCGCAATCGCGTAATACGCAATCAGGAAAAGCGGGCAATTGGGCAGAAACAGACCCACGCGGTCGCCCGGCGCAATCCCGGATTTCTGAAGGCCGGCCGCCATCCGGTCGACCATTTTTCCGACCTCTCCCCATGTCATGTGGGCGCCCAGAAAGTCAAAGGCAGGGCGCATGCGGTGGATATCCCGCGTGCGCGCCAGCATGTCATAGATGGGGGTTATCGACAGGTCAGAATCCCACGCAATGTCACGTGGATAGAGGCGTAGCCAAGGATAATCCGTAGTGGTCATGACGTCATGGCTCTTTCCGGCGGGCGATCGTAAAAAAGGAGAGGCAGGCAGAAATCGCCCATACGGAAATTCTAATCAAAAAAGAGATGTACGGGAAGAGGGTTTTATATCAGAAAACGAATAACCGTCGGGCGTCATAGCCCAGCCCCTCTCCAACACTAGAGAGCATATTTTCATTCGATATCCGCGCATTGGGGAAAATCTCTTTGGCCAAGGCTTGGATCAGGGGGATACCTGTACCGCCGCCTGTTAAAATAACGAGATCAATTTGAGAGCCCTTGATATCCGCTTGATGGAGACAATCTTGTGTGTACGTCCGGATTTTATCGCATTCATCATAAATTGCAGATTCAAATGACTCTCGCGTGACAGTGAGGGCCAAGTCAGTTTCAATAAAGCTTAAGTCGACTTGGGTCTGATCACTGCTGCTGAGATTGATTTTTGTCGCCTCGACGTGCCCTAATAACAGATGCCCTTGCTCATGTTCAACCATGCGGACCAATCGATCAATTTTCTTGGCCGCCAAAGCATCGCGCGCAAATTCGAGAAGTTGCCGCTTGTATTTCGGCGTATACATGAACTGAATTTTACTCCATTCTGAAAGATCAAAAAATGGGGATGTAGGGAAGTCCAGGTTTTTTGTGGCCATTTTTGATCCAAATCCCAAAAGGGGCATAAACTCTTTTAAACTCAATTTTCGGTCAAAATCATTCCCGCCGATCCGAACGCCAGCGTTTCCAAGGATGTCATCTGATCGGTCTGTTTTTTGAATGTAACGTTGGGAAAGTTTAATGACGCTAAAATCAGATGTTCCACCGCCGATATCCATCACCATCGCTTTATGCTCACGCGCGTCTAACCGCACTTCATGGGAAAACGCGGCTGCGATGGGCTCAAATTGAAAGCGAATATCCTTAAAACCAGATTTCCTGAAAATATGTTCCAGTTGAGATTGGGCGCGCGCGTCTGTTTCGTCAGACCCATCTACAAAATGAACAGGACGCCCGACGACGACATGATCTAGAGATGCGCCAGTCTCGTTTTCAGCCGAGTGTTTAATGTATCTTACAAAATGACCAATAATATCATCAAAGTGGACGCGCTGTGCCCCGATCATTGTTCCCTCGGACATGAGTGATGTCCCCAGAGTACGCTTGAAGCTCCGCATAAATCGACCCTCTTCTCGGGCAGTATAGGCCGCAAGCGCGGCGCGCCCAAAACAGGGTGGGGTACCGTCGTGTCCAAAAAAGATGGCGCTTGGGATCGTGGTGTGTGTACCCTCAAGGGGGATGAGCCGTATCCCGTCCGTTGGGTGTACAACCGACAGCGTTGTATTCGATGTCCCAAAATCAAAACCGCAAACAAATGTCATTGCTTGGCCTCTGTGCATGGGGTTGAAGCAATAAAAGAAACGATCGGCAATGCTGGATCGCGTGATAAATATATGGGGATATGATGTAAATGGCTCCCTGAGCTGGATTCGAACCAGCGACCAATCGATTAACAGTCGATTGCTCTACCGCTGAGCTATCAGGGAATAGGGCCTTAATGGGCACGAAAAAACCAGAAAACAGGGGCGCTGTCAAGCGTGGATCACGGCGGGGTCGAAACAGGGGCGGATCCGATATTCATCTTTTCCCAAAAAAAACAATCCCACGACAGCGAAGGCCCCGTGGGATTGAGATGAAATTGATAAAAGATGGGGCAAAAATTACTTGCCGACTGCTTCTTTCAGTTCTTTCGCGGCGCGGAAGGCAATTTTCTTCTTGGCCGGGATCTTGATGGCTTCGCCGGTGGCTGGGTTGCGGCCCATGCGTGCAGCGCGTTTCTTGACTTGCAGAATACCCAAGCCCGCCATACGCACACGGTTCCCTTTTTTCAGGTTCTTCACCAACTGGGCGACCAGGTCGTCCATGATGGCATTCGTTTGCTTCTTGGGCATTTCATATTTTTCGGCCAGTTCGCTTGCAATTTGCTTCAGCGTCACGGTCGGTGTGGTTGCAGTCGCCATGTTTTTTGACTCTCTACAGTTAAATGTGAAACAGCGCGGGATGAATCGTTCGGGTGTTTTCAAAGCACCGCGTTCGGAATCAAGAACCGCATGGACGCTATGCTACAGTATATTTTAGGGGGGTTGTCGATAGTTTTTTTTAAAAAACACCGATTTTCTGTGGATTTTATGGGTTTTTGCCGTTTTTTCGGGTAAAAACTCAAGAGAAGGCTGGTTTTGGGCAGCCTTGCACTGTTCTATCGCGCAAGATGACCTTCATTTATATTGACGTAAACCGCGTGATTCGCTAGAAAATGCAGACATTAAAGAAATCGATGAGAAGAAATTTGCACGGAGGAAAAAGAATGGCTGAAACCCCGGACATGATGATGGCACAGGCCTTGTGGCGTCAGGGATTACTAGTTGATCCAAGAACGGGTGGAACATTACTGGGTCGTGATCACACGCCATTAACGGCGCATGATGTTGCGTCACGCGATCCTGCAGCTTATGCAGTTTTTGTGAGCGATCACGCGCAAACAGAATTTCTTGCAAAAAGATATATCGGGTTAAATACGGATGATCCCACAAGAAGCAAGGGTTTTTCCGCGCTTCATTTTATGGCGTTTGACATTCTTTTTGCTGGGATCTTGATGTCGTGGGCGTGGGATAAGAAACAAAAGGTACAAACAGTTGATCAAGATTTAGAAAAACTGAAAGATTTAAAAGATCAGGCGATACAAAATTGTACGGCACAGGTAAAAGAAAAAGATATCGCCGCCGCAACAAGCATGATTACCCATTTTCATGATACGCCCAAAACATCAGTTGAGTTTAACCGATCGGCAGCGGATCGGACACAGGCGATCGCGCTTTGTGTCCCCCAAGAACACACGGCATTAAAAGAAAAATACGTCTCGGGATATCTTACCAACGGCGCATGGGAAGGGGCGTGGGGGATCGGGTTTGTATTGATAGCGGGCTATGCTTTATCCAAAGCGCAACGGTATTTCAAACAAGATCGTGCGGGTCGTGATATCCAGGCACGGATTGAGGGGAATGACCGGTGTGTTGCAAATGAAGCGAGTGTCACAAAACAATCGGGGCAGCCTGGCACTGGCATGACAGAGGAAGAGTATAAGATACTGGTTCGGGAATCAGATGCGCGGTGGGAAGAATACAAAAGAAGTGCCTTAAAATATGCGTCGTCTTCGGCTGTCTTAAACCCAGCACGAATAGAGCTTAGAAACGCGCTGGCGGCAGTTGTACAAAAGGCTGATGGTGAATATTATCCCTACGTTCAAGGCCTGCGATCTCAAGCAAACAGATTAGAACAATCTTTCCGTCACCTCCCCTTATCCCAACTTCATCTCGGGCAGTTCACATGACCCCCAAATCCAAACGCAAAATCCCCGTTACTCCCGCTGCGCCCAAAATTGGCTTTGTCTCCCTCGGGTGCCCCAAGGCACTGGTGGATAGCGAACGGATCCTCACGTCTTTACGCGCAGAAGGGTATACATTTTCCCAAGATTACACAGGCGCCGATGTCGTGATTGTGAATACGTGCGGGTTTCTCGATTCCGCGCGCGATGAAAGTTTAAACGCGATTGGCGAGGCGATGGCCGAAAACGGTAAAGTCATCGTGACGGGGTGCATGGGGGCAGAGCCTGAAAAAATCCGCGAGAAATATCCAAACGTTCTGGCCATCACCGGGCCACAGCAATATGAAAGCGTTGTCGCGGCGGTGCATCACGCCGTGCCGCCCCTCCATGATCCGTTTATTGATCTTGTCCCGCCCGAAGGGATTAAACTGACCCCGCGCCACTATGCGTACCTCAAAATTTCAGAAGGGTGTAATAATCGCTGCACGTTTTGCATTATTCCCAAATTGCGGGGCGATCTGGTCTCGCGCCCGCTTGGAAATGTCATGCTTGAGGCCGAACGATTGGTGAAAGCCGGGGTCAAAGAAATTCTAGTGATCTCTCAAGACACCTCAGCCTACGGGATCGATACGAAATACGCGCCCTCGACCTGGCAGAACAAAGAATACCGCACGAAATTTTATGATCTGGCAGACGCCTTGGGGACACTCGGGGTTTGGGTGCGCCTGCACTACGTCTATCCCTATCCCCATGTGGACGAGGTGATTCCCCTGATGCAGGACCGCAAGATTTTGCCCTATCTCGATATCCCCTTCCAACATGCAAGCCCCAATGTGCTGAAAGCCATGAAGCGTCCGGCCATGCAAGATAAAACACTCGACCGGATTAAAAAATGGCGGGACATTTGTCCGGATCTGACCCTGCGGTCCACCTTTATCGTCGGGTTCCCGGGCGAGACCGACGACGATTTCAAATATCTTCTGGATTGGATGCAAGAGGCCCAGCTCGACCGCGTGGGGTGCTTTAAATACGAAGATGTGTCGGGCGCGGTCTCGAACGATCTGCCGGGTCAAGTTGCGGAAGAGGTAAAGGAAGAACGCTGGCACAGCTTTATGGCGCTTCAGCAAGAGATTTCCGCCGCGCGTCTCTCGGCGAAAATTGGAAAAACAATCCCTGTGATTTTGGATGAGATATCATCATCAACTCTCCCCCCCTTCAAGGGGGGGATAAAGGGGGGGACATCAACCGCTCTCGGTCGGTCAGAGGGCGATGCCCCCGAAATCGACGGCAACGTGCATGTTGCGGGCCTCCTCCCCACGGCCAAGCCGGGTGACATTGTTCAGGTGAGTATTACCGGCGCTGATGCGTATGATTTGACAGGTGCTGTCAAAAATAGTATGTAAACGACTATCAACAAGGAGAGTAGCAATGTCACATATAACTGGCGATAAAGGTAATCTCAGCAAATCTTACGAAGAGCTGATGAGCGGCGAAGATTTTGCGCGCCTCGTTCACATAACGGGGGGGGTCGAGGCCTATTGTAAATTAAGCGGACAAACGCCTGAAACCGTTCATGCAAACATGCAAGAAGGAAAGATCATGTATGTTCTTGAAACCAAAAAGCCAACCGGGGAAGAAATTGCAAGATTCCAACAAGAACTCGGAATGAATGACCGGCAATTCGCCGCATATATCGGGCTACCCCCTGCAACCCTCCAAGAATGGAAGAATGAGCCTTAAATTCCTAGTATAGCAAAAGGTTGCATTTTGCCACCTTTTGCGCCATAACGGAACCATGGACGACATTGATCTCTCAAACCCTGCTGATGGGTCTTGATGAACTGGATTCGGGTCTGGGTGAGGAATTTATAGTCACTTGAATAAATAAGCGAACACTGTAGGATATGGGGATGGCACACAGTGAAGACTTGCGTCGGCGGGTGGTAAAATTTGTTCGACAAGCTTTTTCCATCCGGAACCAAACATACACGCAGCCGCGATTGATCCCAAAGATCCG
>CAZSIB010000005.1:0-118594 GCA_964607245.1 uncultured Pseudobdellovibrionaceae bacterium
CTGATCTTCACGTCTTCGCCGGAAATCAAGCGGTTCCCCATTTCGACGAACAGTGTGCGGACGAGATCCGCGGACTCATTCCGTGAGAGGCCCAGTTGTTCGTAAACGGCCTCGGCCAGATCGGCGCGGGTAATCGTACGTTCGGACATGCGATAAATCCTTCAGCATTTTAATGAATAACAGATCGATTTGTATGATGGCATCCTATGCGCGGGATGCTGCAAAGAGTCAACCGTAAAAACAGCATTTTTCCCAAGATATCAACAGGCTGGGGGAGGGTATTAAACCACATGACATTGAGGCATAAACTTTATATTTATCATAATTAGACTAAATTTAGTTTTATGGGGTGGGCCCTCATTTTCTGCGGCAGAATAAGCATTGGTTTTATAAATCAATGCCCGTAATCTTGATCGTATGACTCGTTTGTTTATTTTGTTTTGTGTGCTTTGTTCTCTGCTCATTTTTCCAGTGGGCCACGTTCTGGCAGGCGATCAAGATCGCCCGGTGTTGATTCGTGACGCCGAAATTGAGCGGATGCTCGAAGAATGGTCGTCGCCTGTGATCCGTGCGGCCGGGCTTGATCCCGTCAGTGTCAAGATTATTTTGGTTCAAAACTCGGATATGAATGCCTTTGTCGCGGGGGGGCAGAATATTTTTCTTTATACCGGGCTTTTAACCAAGACAGAAAATCCAAGTGAAGTGTTGGGCGTTATCGCACATGAGCTTGGGCACATTGCTGGGGGGCATTTGGCGCGCGGGCGGGTGCAGATGGAGCGTGCATCCTATGAAACCATGCTGGGGACCTTGCTGGGGGTGGGCGTTGCGGTTGCCACCGGATCGGGACAGGCCGGGATGGCGGTGATGGGCGGGGCAGGCACCGTAGCGCAGCAAAATTTTTTATCCTTTAGCCGCATTCAGGAATCATCCGCCGACCAAGCGGGGTTACGGTTTTTATCGGGAGCCGGAATTGACCCATCGGGTCTTGTCACATTTTTGGACAAGTTAGAGGACCAAGAACTTTTGCCCGCGTCAGAGCAAAACCAATATGTGCGGACACACCCGATTTCGCGTGACCGGATTGATGCCCTGACATCGTCGATTGCGGTACGTCAGGTCAGAAAAAATGCTGAGGCCCCCGCCTCTTGGCGTGATATGCATGCGCGGATGCGCGCGAAATTGATTGGGTTTATCACGCCCGAGCAGGTCGATTGGGTGTACCCCAAGACGGCAACGGGAATCGATGCAGGTTACGCGCGGACGATTGCGGATTACCGGACCCATCATATTGACCGCGCTCTTTCTGGCGTCGATGCGTTGCTGGCCCGTGAACCCAAAAATCCTTATTTTCATGAACTGAAAGGCCAGATGCTCCTCGATTTTGGTCGGGTTGATCCGGCGATCACCGCTTATTCCCGCGCGGTGGATTTGGCACCCAAGGAACCTCTGTTGCGGTTGGCTTTGGCCCAGGCGCTCCTGCAAAAGCCGGGAACGGATGCGGGCATCGTCCGTCGTGCGCGTGATCTTTTGGAACAGGTCCGATCGGATGAGGGGCGGAATCCACGGCTCTATCGGTTTTTGGCAACGGCCTATGGGCGTTTAGGGGAGGCGGCAGCGGCGCAAGCGATGCTTGCTGAAGAAGCATTTTTGCAAGGGCGGTATGCCGAGGCGCGGCGCCTTGCGGTGCAGGCGAAAAAAGGGCTTGTTGCTTCGTCGCGGTTGGCCCGGGGTGTTGATGATCTACTGAGCGCCCTGGATCAGCGGGAGAAAAAGAAAGAAAAGAAAGATGACGGGGAATAAGCGTGGGCTATCCCACGCTGCGCGCGACGTCTAAAAATTTTGCGAGGCGATCGGTTTGGGGGGTCTGCAGAATGGCGGCCTTGCCCATTTCAATGATCCGTCCTTCGTCCATAAAAATCACCTGGTCTGCCGCTCGTGTGGCAAACCCGATGTGATGGGTGATCAAGAACACGCCGATCCCGCGCTCTTTCAAATGCGTGAGTTTGGTTAAGATGCGCGCGGTTTGTTCGATATCGAGGGCCGAGGTAATCTCATCAAGCAGCACATAGCGCGGGTTTAAAATAAGCGCGCGGGCGAGCGCCACGCGTTGCCGTTGTCCGACGGATGCCTCGTTCGGGAAATGATCGATAAAATCGTCCATTTCGAAAAATTTAATGAGGCCCGCGATATCCGTATCGGCGTTGGGGTTCACGTTCCGCGCGGGCAGCATGATGTTTTCGCGTAAACTTAAATGCGGCCAGAGAAACAGCGATTGAAACACCGCCGTGACCGACGGCCAGGGACTTTGGCCCCTCTCCCCTTGTGGGAGAGGGGGGCGCGTGCTTACGCGCGGGGTGAGGGGGCCAAATTCGTACACTTGATCATCAATCGTGACCGTGCCGCTGTCGGGTGGATCAAGAAGGGCAAGTGCACGTAAAAGCGTCGTTTTTCCGGTGCCCGACGGCCCAATCACACAGGTGATTGACCCCGGCGCGATATCAAGCGTGATCTCGCGCAAGATATGGTGCGCACCGAATGATTTATGGAGAGACCGGGCGGAGAGCATGTCAGGGCATGGCCGTATAGGGTTTCGCAACCCGCAAATAAGTTTTCCCGGGCTCAGGTTCCCATTTGCGGAGGATACGGTCCATTTCTCCATTATAATGCATTTCCTCGATCGCGAGATTTAGAAAATTAAGGAGTGCGTCATCTCCGCGGTGTAAGGCCATTGGGAATTGTTGCACTTTTATTGGGGGAACGCTTGTTATAATTTTTATCTTATCTTCATTATTGTCATTCCATTGCTTTACAGCGTTGAGATCAGCTTGTTGCATATCGGCTTTTTTATTCACAACGGACATGACTAAGGCCATTGTGTCTGACTCTGGCGAAAGAACTAAATGCTTTGCATTTGGGAATGTGGCATGGGCCAATATCGATGTAATATTACCCTCTTGAGAGACAACGGTCACGTCGGGTTGATTGAATCTTTCCCGATCAGTGATGTTATCAAATCGTGTATCGTCTATCCGAACAACAGGATAAAGGCCGGAAAAAAACATCGGGGTTGTAAAAGAAGATACGCGCGCCATGGGCAATTCAGGCCACATTGGGGTGCAAATTACATCCACCCGATTTGATTGGAGAACAGGCACCCAATTCCCAAATGTAACCTCTTCTGTCCACTCTACTTTTAATGAAGCACGATCAGCGATATAGTTCATGGTATCCACCGAGATACCCGACATTTTCCCGGTATTCGGATCCTTATACGTCATCGGCGGGAAGACATAGTACCCGCACCGGATCGTGCCCGTGCGCAAGATGCGGTCAAAGGTGGATTCTTTATCCTTGGCGAGGGTTGGGTTCACAAACGCGATGTAGGCGGCCGCAAGAAGTAATAAAAATCTCATCATTGTTCCCCTTTATCGTTCCGATAGATTGCGCGTAAAGCGTGATTTAAGCCAATAGGCAAAGCCGTTAATCGGGATGCACACGGCCAGGAAAAAGAAACCCAGCGCGGTATAAATCTCAATGGGTCTGTAAATTTGCGCGTTGATGCGTTGGGCCACGCGAAAGATTTCTTCGACCGAAATTAAACTGGCAAAGAGGGAGGTGTGGAGCATGGCCACTTGAAGGAAAATGAGCCCAGGCAGGATTTCGCGCAAAATCAACGGAATTTGAATTTTAAAGAAAGTTTGCCGTTCAGAGAGGCCCGTCACGCGCGCGGCGGTTAAATATTGCTGGGGGAAATCGACAAGCGCGCCGCGTACGATATCGGCGACGCCAAAAATATTGACGATCGAGAGGGTAAAGGCCGCGGTGTAAAACGGGTTGATGACCACATCAAATACCGCCTGGGCCGGGTAATGAAGCCAGAACAGAAACACCAACAGCGGGATACTGCCCAATAAAAACGACACGCTGCGCGAGGGAAAACCGATCAAGGCGCGGTGCCGCCATCCGGCAAACCCCAGCGCAGTCCCAAAGACAATGCCGCATCCCCAGATCACCGCGCAAAGTTGAAGCGTGACGGCGAGGCCCTGAAGAAAGGCGGGGTAATAGGTGAGAAGGATATCCAAAACCGACATGCGGCTATTGTATCGGTATTTTAATAATAGGGCAACTCGTTTTCCCGGAAAGAAAACAACAGATCAACGGGGTAGGATGTTTTATTTAAACAATGCGTCGATATCGTCTTGGTTGGAAAGTTTATGCGGATCCAAATCCGGCAGAGCGGCGGCCTGGGCGTCCACTTTCATCAAGTCAACATCAACCCCCATGCGCTTTAACATTTCGGAGAGTTCGGCTTCGGCCTTGCGAATATTTTCAAGTGTTTTTCCGATACGTTGACCTGTTAAATCTTGGAACGCGCACGCCGTTAAAATATCGTCTGTTTTCTTTTGTACGTTCTGAAATAAACCTTGGCGCGCGGTTTTGTCATTCCAGTCGATGGCATCTTCATGCATCAATTTTGCGATTTGCTCACTGTCGTCCAAAATACGATTGGCGGCATCTTCGGTTGTCTTTACAACAGCGTCCAGTTCAACCCCGACATTATGCGGGGACGATCCATCGCCACGGAAACTGATCGCACTTAAAACCTTTAGAATTTCTCCAAAGCGATCAGCAATATCGCTTTCTGCCATATCCAGCATTTGGCAGGTCGCATGAATTTCTGCCGATACTTCATCAAAGCGGCGGGCGATAAATTTCTCCATCCGTGCGAGACGCTCGGCCATTTCAAGTACGGGATCAGAGGGAGAATTCGGCGTTGGGGCAGGCGTGGTCATTTTTCTATCCAAAATTAGGTGGGATCGCGCCGTTTAAACGGGATCACATTATCAGGAGCGGTGACGGAGGACACGGACATGGGTGCCGAAACCGAGTGATCCAACGAGTCAAAGTCAGAGTCCAAAAACATGTCGTCCATTGTTTCGACAAGGGTCTCGGCCACAAGCGCCTGAGCACTGGCCTGCGCCGCAAGGATCATTGCGATCACGCGGTACATGTGAGCATCGGCTGGAACAACATCGGCCACAACCGACAAAAGATCACTTAAGGATTCGAGGTCTTCGGGGATCGTTGAGAGAAATTCCAAATCCGAGCGGTCAAACAAGGACCCGTTTTTGTGCTTTTCCAAGTGGGCCACATAGAGCGGGGCGTAATCTTGAACAATCATTTCCGCCGACATGGCCAAGATTTCAGCGCAGCGATGCCCTTGTTCACGTAATCTCGCATCGAGCAGCATGGAGGACAGTGCGATAGACAACAACGCCTGATCTGGCGTTTGTGCAGAGATCATATCGCAAATTGCCAGACGGTTTTCATCATCCAGCAAGCGCTGATCGTCCAGAACAGACTGGATCGTCACGGGGACCTGAAGCCGGGTAAAGAGCCGGGCGAGTTGCTGATCGGTCAACATCTGGGCTGGCTTTCGCGTGGGTGTCATGTGAATAAAACCTATAATCGTTCTTTCAGACTGCCATAGGAATGATTAGGAAGCGGTTAAAAATCCTCTTGTATGCAGGGGCAGATGTTCCCCTTGCTTTTCCGCGCCAAATCGGCGAGGTTTCGGGCGGTATTATTGGATAAAAATTACGTAAATCAAAAAGGAAAAGATCATGACACTCGCTGCGACAGCCACCGCTCAGAATGCGGATTACCACGTGAAAGATATGTCTCTGGCCGCCTGGGGCCGCAAGGAAATCGCGATTGCCGAAACAGAAATGCCCGGCCTGATGGCAATCCGCGCCGAATACGGCCCGAAACAACCCCTGAAAGGCGCGCGTATTGCGGGCTGTCTGCACATGACCATCCAAACAGCCGTGCTGATCGAGACGTTAACCGCACTGGGGGCGACCGTGCGCTGGTCGTCCTGCAATATTTTTTCAACCCAAGACCAGGCCGCCGCCGCGATTGCCGCTGCTGGCATTCCCGTTTTCGCCTGGAAAGGCATGAACGAAGACGAATTTTGGCGCTGCATTGAACAAACCATTTTTGGACCCAATAATTGGACCCCGAATATGATTTTGGATGATGGCGGTGACTTGACCCTTCTGATGCACCAAAAATATCCCGATATGTTGAAAGACGTGCGAGGGATCTCAGAAGAGACAACAACCGGTGTCTTGCGCTTGATCGATATGCACCGCAAAGGTGCGCTTAAAGTGCCGTCGTTCAACGTGAATGACAGTGTGACGAAATCGAAATTCGACAATTTGTATGGATGCCGCGAATCCTTGGTCGATGGGATCAAACGCGCAACAGATGTTATGATCGCTGGCAAGATCGCCGTTGTCGCGGGGTTTGGCGATGTGGGGAAAGGATCCGCAGAAAGTTTGCGTTCTCAAGGCGCGCGCGTCATGGTCACGGAAATCGATCCGATCTGTGCGCTTCAGGCCGCGATGCTGGGGTACCAAGTGGTCACGATGGATGACGCCGCACCGCAAGCGGATATTTTTGTGACCGCCACAGGGAACAAGGATGTCATTACAGTGGATCACATGCGCGCGATGAAAGACCGCGCGATCGTCTGTAATATTGGGCATTTCGATACCGAGATTCAGGTCGAGGGTCTGCGCAATTTCAAATGGCACAACGTGAAACCCCAGGTGGATGAAGTCGAATTTCCAGACGGCAAGCGATTGATCCTCCTTGCCGAAGGGAGGCTTGTGAATTTGGGTTGCGCCACCGGGCACCCATCATTCGTCATGTCGGCCTCGTTCAGCAACCAGGTTTTGGCGCAAATCGAACTTTGGACCAATCCCGGCAAATATCCCGTCGGTGTTTATGTTCTCCCGAAACATCTCGATGAAAAAGTTGCCATGCTGCACCTCGACAAACTGGGGGCGAAATTGACAAAACTCTCCAAAGACCAGGCCGATTATATCGGGGTGGATACCGCGGGCCCGTTCAAAAAAGATACGTATCGGTATTAAGAATAGGCTTTGAGAATTTATCCCCTCTCCCCGTTTTATGGGGGGAGGGTTTGGGCGGAGGGGTACTTCTTTTCAAAGGGAATTAACGTCATGACTCCTCTTGAATCTTTAGGCCCCAGAATATGTATCATCGGCCCAAGCAACGCTGGGAAGTCCACACTTGCCGATCTCATCGCCCAAAAAATAGGTGCCACCCCCGTTCATTTAGACCAGCTTGCCCATTATCCAGAGAGTCATTGGCAACGGCGTCCGGATCAAGAGTTTATAGATCTTCATGGCAAGGAAATTATCCAAGAATCATGGGTGATTGAAGGTAACTATAGCATCTGCATGCCAGAGCGATTTAACCGCGCGAGTGCAGTCATTTGGCTTGATCCACCGTTAATCGGGTGCACCTGGCGTTATATTTGGCGCAGCTTCTTTGCGAAGCCTGGTCGCATCGGTGGTTTGGCAGGGGCCAGACATGAATTCAGCTGGGAATTGGTAAAATTCACCTGGACAAAATACCCAAAAAATAAATTGAAATATAAACAACTCTTGAAAAACTTCGACAAGCCATTGCTTGTTATTCCCTCTATGCAGCTTTTGAATAGATATACCTCTTTTTGGGGTCTAAAAGAATCCGTTTAACAAAACCCCGGTTTACACCAAGGCTTTGTTTTGCGACACTGACAAGATGAGTGTGGATTTATCCAATATACCATTTGATCTGTTGCCCCTCCCCATCTGGCAAGTGGATGCGGGCGGACGGTTGACTGCCTGCAATACGGCCTATAGTGCGCTTTTTGGTCTGGATATTCCGGGCACACTCGCTGCACAAAAAATGATCCCCTTGACTGGCCCCGCGCGCGTTCATATCACCGCCGGGGGCAAGCGGCGCTTGTATCATATTCTTGTCACACCCGGAGAGAATGGCACAAAAATTGGCATCGCCCAGGACGTAAGCGCCGAAGAGGAACTTGCGGCTGAAAATAAACGCACCCAAGGGGCGACTAAAGAACTTTTGGAACAACTGTCAACGGCGGTTGCGGCTTTCTCCGCTGATCACCGGATTGAATTCTTTAATACCGCCTTTTCCCATTTATGGGGGTTTGAGGAGAGTTTTTTAAACGCGCGGCCTAAACTTGGCGAAATCATGGAAAAATTGCGCGAAATGCGCCGCCTGCCGGAACAGGCGGATTTCCGGCGGTATAAACAATCCTGGCTCGATATGTTTACGAACCTGATTGATCCAACCGAAGACATGATGCATTTGCCGGATGGCACCGCTCTGCGGATGCTGGCGGTCCCCAATCCGGCGGGCGGGTTGATCTTTACGTTCGAAGACGTCACCAGCCGATTGGAACTGGAAACGTCCTATAATACCCTTGTCGCGGTCCAGCGCGAAACCTTGGATAATCTCTCCGAAGGAATCGCGGTGTTTGGCGGAGACGGTCGGTTAAAACTGTGGAATCCGGCCTTTGTCCGGCTTTGGGATTTAAACCCAGAAGATATGACGGGCGAACCACATATCACGCGGATCGTGGGCCGGATGGAGCAGGCTTTTGACCCGACATCGTGGGCCGAGGCGCGGGATACCCTTCTGGCCCAAGCCTTAAACGGTGAAGAAATGCAAGGACGGCTTGGCTTGGGTGATGGTCGACAAATCGTCTATCACGCGGTTGTCTTGCCGGACGGCGGGATGCTCATGTCGCATGCGGACGTGACGGACAGTTTGCGCGTTGAAAACGCACTTCGTGAAAAGAATGCGGCGCTTGAGGCGGCCGAACGACTAAAACTCGATTTCTTGGCGAATGTGTCCTATCAACTGCGTACGCCGCTCAATGCGATCATGGGCTTTACTGAAATTTTGGCGAACCAGTATTTTGGCGATCTGAATGACAAACAGATGGAATATACGCAAGGCACGCGGGAGGCAAGTGAACGACTTTTGGCCTTGATTGACGATATCTTGGATCTCTCAACACTCGAGGCTGGGTATTTAAAACTCGATTACGATACGGTGGATGCCCGCGCGTTGCTTCTTTCCCTTCAGGGGCTTACCGCGCCCTGGGCACAAAAAGAAGGCATGGATGTCACGGTTAATTTGGTCGGGGACCCAGGGAGTTTGCAGGCCGATCCGCGGCGCCTCAAACAAATTATTGTGAATCTCATCCGAAATGCCATGGCCTACAGCCCGGTTGGCAAAGCGATTGAAATCGGTGCCGCACGCGGGTCTGATCATGTCGAATTTTGGGTGCGGGATCAGGGCATGGGGATCACGCCCGAGGATCAAGCGCGGGTGCTCGAACCTTTTGAAAAAGGTCGAGGGCCCGATGATCGAGATGGGAAGAAGGCCCCAGGCGGAGCGGGATTGGGGTTAACTTTGGTGCGCGATATTGCGGCGTTACATGGAGGCCGGGTGACGATTGAGAGTGCGCCTGCGGCGGGGACGACGGTGCACCTGTATTTGCCCTTACTGCGTCCCGTTCAGACGGGCAATCCATCACCAGCGCGTTAATGCCGTCATCTGTCGGCTTTTCTTCAATCCGGATGGTCCGGTTCATGGGGGTCAGGCAGGAATAAAGCGGCATCAGGCTTTTGATGACGACGCGCAGGCGATACCCTTCAAAAAACGGCCCGGTCGTGCAGATTTGCTGTGCGTTCGCGGAATCAATTCGGAAATTTGACCGGTGCCAACTCACCTTATCGTTTGTATCCCGATATTCGGCTGTTTCAACATGCCCCATTACCTGGCCGTCCGTCGTGTTCACAAGCTCAGCGCACAGGGGAGTGGGCGACAAAAGCTGCGCCTGAGCAGAAGAATTTGACACGAAGACAAAGAAAAAAATCAGGGAAAACAAGCCGGCCATAGGTTCATTTTACACCTATTTGGGGCAAGAATAAATGGGTTCTTACCCGTCAGCCTTTTTGCGGGATCCCCTTTGTTGTCGAATGAACGTGATGCAAGGGGCGATCGGGGTAAAGCGCCCCATAAATAGCCTGGGCTGTTTGCGAGATTTCGGCAAATCCCGTCATGATCAATTTTTGCTTATGAGGATAGGTCGCAATATCCCCGGCGGCGTACAGCCCCGGTTGATCCGTCGCGCCCGTTGTCGGATCAATCACCAAATGCGCCCCTTGCATCGAAAGCCCGAGGCCCGCCAAAATACCAAGATTGCTGGACAAGCCATAAAAACATAAAAGCGCGTTGGCCGGAAGATCGCGGGGTCGGTCATCCATATCTGTTACGCCCACATGGGTGATAATTCCCGTTTCGGGGTTCCCCGCAAGCGATGTGAGTTGATAGGGTGTGATTTTTTCAACACGGCCAGCAGAGATGTGTGATTCAAGCGTATTTAAACTTGCCGGTGCCGCCCGGAATTGATCGCGACGATGCACCAAATAGATATGGTGCGCACGGGGCGCGAGCATATTGGCCCAATCGACGGCGCTATCCCCGCCGCCCGCAATCACCAGGGTTTTGTCCTGAAAGCGGGCGGAATCACGCACGGCATAGAACACGGATTTCCCTTCGAACAGGTCCAAATCGTTGATGGGTGGCCGGTTGGGGCCAAAGGCCCCTGCGCCAGCGGCAATGATGACCGCGCGCGCGTTCACGCGTGTTCCACTCCCATTTTCAAGTGTAAACAACCCGCGATCCGGATCATGAAACAACGTCTGGAGAGGTGATCCCAAATGATAGGTCGGGTGAAACGGTGCCGCCTGGGCTTCTAATCCTGAAATCAACTCCCCCGCCGGAATCATGGGGAATCCAGGAATGTCATAAATTGGCTTTTCGGGATAAAGGGCCGTGCACTGCCCCCCAATTTCAGGCAGTGCGTCAAAAACATGCGTCGATAGTCCCAACATGCCGCAGGCAAAAACGCCAAATAGGCCCACCGGGCCCGCGCCGATAATAACGACGTCGGTTGTAAGCGCAGTTCTTAAATCAGGGGATGACAACATGAGTTTTATTTGGTTCACGGGTTACTTTGGTATATAAATATCGAAATATAAAGGAAAAAACAATGCTGCAGATCGATTTGCCAACCGAACACGCAACCGAAATCCTGGCCCGTGATTGCGTGGCCCTGTGCCCGCCCCATGCTACGATTCTCTTGAAAGGGGATTTGGCGGCCGGAAAAACGGTGTTCGCGCGCGCCTTTATCCGGGCGCTCATGCAAGACCCATCTTATGTTGTCGCGAGCCCGACATTCCAGTTGGTGCAGATCCATGAAACAATGTCAGGTCCCGTATATCATTACGATCTGTACCGGATTGACGACGCAGACGAGCTCCTCGAGCTTGACCTTGATGCGGGGGCGGCCGCGCGGGCGACACTGATTGAATGGCCCGAACGTTTGGGGGATATTGAAAAAAATTTACGACAGGTTATTCGTATCGAACTCGTCGTTACAGGGGCAAATAGTCGTCGGGCCCAGATTGATTTTGGAGATGTTTTAAAAAGTCCTGATACCGCGTTTATTTTTGCGGCTGGACTGGGCGCGCGGATGCGTCCCTTAACCGATACGGTGCCGAAGCCTTTGGTCCCGGTGGCATCGCGTCCGATCCTTACCTATGCATTTGATACGCTTCAACAAAGCGGGATCTCCCGCGTGGTCATGAACACGCATTACCATCCGGATCAAATCAATGCCTTTGCGGCATCACAGCGCAGATATTTTGATATAGAGATCTCGCATGAAAACGAACTTCTTGAAACGGGGGGTGGCTTGGTTCGCGCCTTGCCCGCGATGGCGCGGGATACTTTCTTTGCACTCAATGGTGATGCGTTGATTTTGGATACGCCGGGTGCGCTGCCTTATATTACACACCTTGCCGCGCGGTTTGATCCGGATCAGATGGATATTTTGTTATTGCTTTATCCTGTTGATGCAAAAACAGTCACGCCCCTCGTAGGTGATTATGATCTTGATCCGGCGACAGGGAGATTGACACGCGCGCTTCATCAACAAGGGAAATACATGTTCATGGGGGCGCGGATTCTGCATGCCCGGGTTTTGCGCGACCTTGCACCCACACGTTTTTCGTTCCTGACTCTGATGGATCAAGCCCAAAAAGAAGGACGCTTATTTGGAATCGTTCATACTGGCACGTGGCATCACTTAAGTACGCCCGAGGACGTTCGGATTGTAAGTCGCGTGTTGGAACAAGAAAAACGGGACAATGCCGCATGAACGTTTTTTATATCCCAACGGGGTACTCTTTTTTAGAGACCCTTGCCAAAAGCGCATTACGCCTTTACGGCGAGACGCCTGAACACCTTGCGGATCTGCATATTTTACTCCCCACGCGCCGCGCTGTGCGGATGATGGCCGATATTTTCTTAGATCTGACCAACGGCGCCCCCATGATCCTGCCGCGGTTACGTGCGGTGGCTGATATTGATGACGCCGAACTTGAACTTTGGGTCCACGGCGCAACGCGAATCCTTCCCGATATCCATCCGGCGATTTCGAACATTGAACGCCAAGCGGTCTTGACACAAATGCTGCAAAAACGTGATCCCACTTTAAATTATGCGCGGGCAAGCGGTATGGCGCGTGCCCTTGGGGAATTGATGGACCGCGTGGCCGATGAAGATTTATCGCTCGATGCCATGGATCATTTGGTCCCCAGTGAATACGCCGCACATTGGCAATTAACGGTCGAGTTTCTCTCGATCCTTCGGACCGTTTGGCCCACTTATTTAGAAGATCGCAAGCTTCAAAATGCGACGACGCGGCGTTCCCTTTTGCTGCGTACCCTTGCGGCACATTGGGCCGCGCACCCGCCAGCGAGTCCAATTTGGATTGCGGGTGTGACAGGATCCTTACCCGCTGTTGCCGATTTGATGCGTGTGATTGCGAATTGTCCAAACGGACATGTCATTTTATCAGGATTTGATCCATCGATCTCTGACGATGCAAAAGAAGATTTACAGCATCCGCATTATCAAACGCACCAGACTTTATCCCGGTTATCCATCTCTCCGCATGATGTACGGGTATGGCCCGAATACCCCTTGGATACAGCCGATAAAAGAGACGTTGCGCGCGGGGAATTTTGGAACCATGTCCTTTGTACAAATATCGCGTCAGACCGCTGGACGGAATTAAAACATGCGCCGAACCGCACGGAATTTGGGGATGTCCTTTCTGGATTACGCCTGATCTCTTGTAAAAATCGTCCGCAAGAAGCGCGGATTATTGCAGCCGCAGCGCGTCATATACTCTCCGATCAAAACGCACGCTTGGCGATTGTGACTCCAGACCGCGCGCTCGCACAGGATATTATCTCCGCCTGTGCGCGTTTTAAAATCGATGTGAATGACAGTGCGGGGGATGTCTTATCCGATACCGCCCCCGCACGATTTATGTTTCTCTGTTTAAAAACAGTGATGGGCGGATATCACCCTGTCGATCTTTTATCTCTTCTTCGCGATCCGTTTTTTAATCCCTCTCTTTTATCAAGAGAGGCGATGGACCGGATCGATCGATTATCGCGTGGGGTTCGTCCCCCTGCCCATGTGGATGGGTTGATGGCTGAACTCATCCGGCGCGGACAAGACGCGAAATATCCCGTGCGCGATGCACTTTCAACCGATGATCAAGATCAACTCGCACATATTTTCTCGATCTGTTCAAATTTTGAACGTACGTTTTGTCAAGATAATCTTTCCGTGTTGGATCGCATAAGAGCACATATCACCCTTGCCGAACAACTTTCAGCCCATGATGATCATGATGTATCTGCTCTGTGGACGGAAGATGACGGGATCACGCTTGCCAGGTTTTTCCAAGACCTCCTCGCTTCTGCCGACATGCTCCCGAAAATTGTTGATCGTGATTATGTAGATTTTCTTGCGGATATGATGTCGGGCATCCGTGTGAACGCGCGCGGCGTGGGGCATCCACGACTTGCGCTTTTGGGTATTTTTGAATCACGCCTGATCTCCTGTACGCATGTCATTCTGGCGGGCATGAACGAAGGTATTTGGCCGCAAGGTCCCCGTATTGACCCGTGGCTTTCACGTCGCATGCGACAAGATTTTGGATTGCCCCTGGATGATATTCAAACCGGACGTATGGCTCATGATTTTTTACAACTCGTTCGGCGCAATCAGGTCATCATGACCCGTTCTGAACAACTGAACGGAGAAATCACGGTCTCGTCGCGGTGGTGGCAACGTTTGGAAACGGTCATTCATGCCTTGGGTTATAATCCGCAGAGCCTAGCGGCGGATGATTTGGTTGCTTGGGTGGGCGCACGTGATGCCGCACAAAAAACAAAAAATATTAAGGTCATGCGGCCGATGCCGACGCCCCCGTGTCATTTGCGCCCGCGCAAGATCAGTGCAACAAATATTGATCTCCTCATCAAAAATCCCTACGCCTTTTATGCGCGGCATATTTTACGCCTTTTTCCTTTGGACGGGTATGATATGGATGTCGATGGGCGCATCCGGGGGATTATCTTGCACCGGGTCACTGAAAAATTTATCTCTTCGTTTCAGGGCGATCTTCCCGGTCTATTCGCGCCCCAGATCCTTGAAATTTTATCTGATGTTTTACGTGTTGAAATTCACGATCCCGTCGTGCGCGCGACGCTCTGGCCGCGTTTGGAACGCGTGCTCCTCAATTTTCTGGATCAAGAAAAAGATTGGCGGTCCCAGGGCTTTTCCTCGCGCTTCCTTGAACAAAAATGGCATCTGAACCTCGATATACAGGGTGAACCTTATACGATCACCGCGCGATTTGACCGCCTGGATCAACACCGCGACGGCGCTTACGCTCTCGTTGATTATAAAACAAGCGCAAGCATCCCCTCAAAGAAAGACGCTCTAAATGGTGCCGCCGCGCAAATCCCCATTGAAATCTGGCTTGCGCGAGACGGGAAAAATCAAAACATGGCGGAAGACAGTAAAGGTATGCCCCTCGCTTATGCGCTTTTATGGCCGATTTCGGCACGAAAATTCGATCTTCATCCCTGGGATAAAACGGATGTCGAGGCCTTGTGCCAGATTGCTGCGCGCGATGTGCCACGTATTCTTTCGGCCTATCATAATGATCACACACCCTACCTTCCTGTTCCAGACCCATCCTTGGCCCCTGATTTTGATGACTATACCCATCTGGCACGCAGGGCCGAATGGTGGGGAATGGATCGCCCTGAAGGGGGCGTCGCATGAAAAGCCGATCTCAAATTTTAACGCCTTCTCTTGAAAACACATCTGACGACGCGGCGCGTCTGCGCCAACGGGACGCTGCAAATCCAGCGCATTCTGTTTGGGTGTCGGCCTCCGCCGGAACAGGAAAGACGCGCGTTCTGATTGACCGCGTGTTACGCCTTTTGTTACCGCGTACAGATGATACGCCGGGCACGCGCCCTGACCGAATTTTATGCTTGACCTATACCCGCGCGGCCGCCACCGAAATGACCGAGCGGTTACGCGCGCGCGTCTCCAAATGGGTCGTACTGAACGAAAAAGAATTGAGCCAAGATCTTTTTGATTTATTTGGCGAAACGCCGCGATCCGTACAGATGAAATCCGCACGGACATTATTTACACGGCTTGTCGATGGTCCGGATTCCGTCCGGATCATGACCATTCATGCATTTTGCCAATCTGTTCTGGCGCGATTCCCGCTCGAGGCAGGCATATCGCCTGGGTTTAATTTAATCGAAGGGGCGGAGGTGGGCGAACTTTTAAATGCCGCACGGCGCCGAGTGATTGACGATTCCCAAAAAGATACGGGTTTGTTATCAGCCCTTCGCGCTGTTCTTTCCGAGATTAATGAGGGGACGCTTTCTCAGTTACTGACCCATGCCTTCACAGAGAAGCGGCAAATTATTTCATCGCTTTCTGCCCTGCGAGGAGAGGCACGACGATATGAGATTTTCGGGATATTAGGACTACCGCTGGATTTTAATGTAAGTGCCCTGAAAGACCGCATCGCTAAATTTTTTGTGGACCACAATGATGATTTAAGGCGTTTAACCAATGCCTTAACGCAAGACCTTGCGACGACGGCCGAAAAGCAACTGGGGTTTGTTCTTCAGACATCTATCGAATTAAGCATGCCGAATCTGGATCAGATTGGACCTGCATTTTGGGATAAAAATCAACAACCACGCAAATCGGGTCGTCATCAAGGTGTACGAAAAAAGCAACCGGACATCGCCGATTTATATGAATCTTTACAAGAACAGATCATGGAATTATCGCGCCTTCGCGCGCGTTTGGCACTGGCCCAGATCAATCTTGATTTTTTATGTGTGATTGAACGATTTATTGCGGCCTATGATGATTTAAAACGGGCCCGCGCAGTTCTCGATTACGACGATATTATTTTTTACACGCTGCGCTTGCTGCATGCAGAAAAAGAAACGCCGGGTGCAAGCGACATTTTATCCTGGGTCATGTATAAACTGGACGGGGGAATTGATCATGTGCTCGTCGATGAGGCACAAGATACAAACCCTGAACAATGGCGCATTATTCGTGCCCTGACCGCATCGTTTTTTTCAGATCAAGGGGCCGGCGCGAAACCCAACCGATCGATTTTTATTGTCGGGGATCAAAAGCAATCGATTTACAGCTTTCAAGGGGCTAATCCTGAATCTTTCGAGCAATCTCTCGATCATTTACGCAAGTTCAAGGAAGACCATCTGTTCAAACGCATTCCGCTCAATACCTCCTTTCGGTCAGGCCGCGCTGTTCTTGAAGTTGTTGATGAGGTGTTTGATGATGATGTTTTACGCCAGAATTTGCGCGAACAAGGTCAAATCACGCATGTTCTTCATCGTGTCGGACAGGGCGGAAAAGTTGAACTTTGGCCTGTGATCAAAGAAGAAAAAATACCCGTACCAGATGACGCGCTCCCATCCACACCCGCGTGGCCCATTGGATTAACGATTATTCCCCCGGATGATATCTATGACCGCTTAGCCAAGCGGATTGCAAAACGTATTCGCGGGTGGCTTGACGATAAAGAAATCTTGGAATCGCATGGGCGTCCGATCGAACCCAAGGATATTTTAATCTTGGTCCGTAAACGTGTGCCGATGTTACCGTGTCTGGTGGCCGCACTTCGTGCAGAACGCATTCCTGTCGGCGGTCTCGATCGGTTTAATTTGATCGATGAACTCATTGTTTGTGATCTTTTGGCGCTTGCACGATTTGTTTTGATGCCAGGCGATGATTTAAATTTGGCGTGCGTTTTAAAATCACCCCTGATGGGCATGACAGATGACGATTTAATTCGCTTGGCCCCTTTACGGCAAGGGACATTGTGGCAGGCGGTACAGCAGGATCCAAAATCGAGCCTTGCCGCGCGGTATCTTCAAGATGTACAAGAAAAATCCGTGAACGTCACGCCGTCCTCATTTTTCCATTTTATTTTAAACACGCCGTGCCCAGGTGACCCAGACGGATCCGGATGTCGCGCCCTTAAAACGCGCGTGGGTGATGAAAACGCCGATATCATTGATGATCTTTTGGCGATGATCCAAGATCTTCAGAAAAGGGGCATGGGGCTTCTCGCCATTCTGCATCATATCACGCATGAAAATCCGGAAATCAAACGATCTGGGAATTCAGATTACAATATGGTCCGGTTGATGACCGTGCATGGGGCCAAGGGGCTTGAGGCACCGATCGTCATTTTACCCGATACATTTCAATCGACGCGCAGCGCAAAAAATACACCCAAAATCTTTTGGCCTGATGACACCGGAATGAAACTTCCTATTTGGTCACCCCGGCAAACCGATCATCCAGAGGGACTCGCCGATGTTGCGGCACGGGCTGAAGAATCGGCGCGCGCCGAATATAACCGCCTTTTATATGTGGCGTTAACGCGGGCGCAAGACCGGTTGATTATCGCGGGCGCACAAAAAAGTGAGACGCATACTGACCCAGAGAGTTGGTATATGACGGTTCAAAAGGGATTTGATCGCCTTTCTTTGATGCCTGGATTTGATTGTAACAAAACAGGTGATGGCGATTTTCTTTCGTTTACTGTACCGCAAACGTCAGGTCCAGACAGGAACCAGCAACTTGAAAAATTAGGCGAAACGGAAGATGTTTCCTTACCGCCCGCAAGATCATTTTCGGATCAGCCTCTCGATCTTGAGCCTGCGCCGGCGCGGCCCTATCGTGCCGAGGCCGTTACAGGCGCAAAGATCGCAGCGTCGCCATTGGCGCTTTTGGCGGACCCGATTAAATTTAACTATGGACTGATTGTCCATAAATTACTTCAGGTGGTCCCGGATCTTCCCAATGAAACGCGGGGACCAACGATCCAGGCCTATCTTGCGACCCAAACAGAATTTCCCGTCGAGACACGGCAAAAAATTGCCCACGACGTCTTGGCCATTTTGAATCATCCTGATTTTGCCCCTATTTTTGGGTCTGGGTCGCGTGCAGAAGTTTCTGTTGCGGGGCTTTTAAAGGACGGACGCCTAATGGCCGGACGGATCGACCGCCTGTGTATCACCGATGACACGGTATGGATTGTTGATTATAAAACGGGCCCCACTCCAAACACGATCCCAACCCCTTACCTGCGCCAAATGGCGGCCTATCATGATGTGTTAACGCGTATTTACCCGCATCATCAGGTGCGCACCGTTCTCATTTGGACCGAAAGCGAAAAACTTACCGAAGTGACAGATATGATCCACGCCGCAGGGGCTTGAAACTTTCGGGAATCAACCCCATATTTGTCAAAGATATCACTCACTTGGAAAGGATAAAACGATGGGCGCGCCACATGTCACAGATGCGAATTTTGAGTCTGAAGTTCTTCAATCGAACGTGCCCGTTGTGGTCGATTTTTGGGCCGAATGGTGCGGCCCATGCAAAGCGTTCGCCCCGGTTCTGGATGACATGGCAAGCGAAATGGCGGGCAAGGTCAAAATCATGAAAATGAACGTCGATGAAAGCCCTTATACCCCCGGAAAATTCAATATCCGCGGGATTCCGACCTTGATCGCCTTTAAAGGCGGAAAAGTTGTCGCGACAAAAGTCGGCGGTATGACCAAATCGCAATTCACCGATTGGCTCAACTCGGTCGCCTAATTTTTAATGAAATGTCAGCGCCATTTGTTGCGCATGGGATGGGGCATGGGTTCGTGTTGTAAAACGACGAACAGCGCTGTGACTGACCGTTCCTGTGTCCTCAAGCGACACCCGGCCATTATGACGCACCATATCGGATTGTTCGGCAAAGGATAAATGCGCCCATGTCCGGTCGCTGACCACATGCGGCGCGACGGCGTCCATGGCGCGTGTCTCCAGAAGACGATTGAGGTTTGATGTTTGCTGGTTCACGCGGACGAGGAGATGTTCCGCTGTCTTTAATTGCGGCGGGGTGATGCTCTGCTTTGGCGCCACACCACGCGCATGGTCAGCTTCATCTGCAAAAGAATTGTGGGATGGACGCTGTGCGCCCATAACGCGCGCCTGTTTCATTTGGGCTGCACGGTGATAGCCACCTGTTGCTGCTTGATGTGCCGGTGGGGTGGCCCCCGCCGCACGCATCGTTCCTTGGGCCCAACGTGCAAAAGATCCAACAGCGTAAATTCCGGCGGCGGCAGGTCCCAGTGTTGCCGCAATCATACCATGCGCGGCGACATCTGCGACCGCGCCCAACCCAACGCGTGCAACGGGTGATAATCCGCGCCCTACATGAGGTGCCGCCGCCTTATGGGTCGCGGGCTGCGGATGCTGTTCTTGTTTTTTGGATGCGGCAACAATGGCACCGAGGCCCGTGCGAGCATCTTGAGCCGCCTTTAGATCACGATCGAAAACAGGGGCCTGACCATCGAGTTTCAAGGCGGCCGTGCCCCGCGCGGCGGCGAACACGGAGTTCAAATAGTGCTGCTGACGCTGAAGCGCGTGCGCATTCGGGGCAGAAAAATCCGTACTCATGCGTAAAAACTTCCCATAGTCCTAGTTTAGCAGAGTTTTTATTGCGATCGCCACATTTAAATCGACTGAGCTGTCTGCCCTAGATAGACGGCGCTCTGGCCATAGGTCTTTTGTCCTATTATTGTGATATGGGGTGGAAAAATAGGATTCCATTCTTTTTCTGTTTCCATGACCCAAAACGCGCCTGCGGGGTGAATCCATCCCGCTTGGTCAAGCGCCGCGCATGAAATAGGTATAAGTTCCTTATTATAGGGCGGATCGAGAAATATAAGGTGCGCGGGCGGAATATGCCCTGGACGCACGACCGGGTGCGTTGCATCTGCTTCAAGGAAATGCGACCCTGCCTCGACCCCCAGCATGTGCGCATTCCGGCGCGCAAGATCCAATGAGGCACGGGCATTGTCCATAAAGATGGCCCCTGCCGCGCCGCGGGATATCGCCTCGATCCCCAAAGCGCCGGTCCCACAAAACGCATCAAGTACAACCTGATCACGTAAGGCTCCGCGCGATTCAAGCATATTAAATATGGCGAGGCGCGTTTTATCGGCAGTGGGCCGGATTGCCCCTCCTTGGGGGGATTCGATCACGCGCCCGCGTAAAAAACCACCTGTCACTCGCATCGTGTCTATCAATCCTTGTCTATTCTGATGGGCACTCTATCCAAAATCTGCCGCGAATGGTAGGATTTCTTGTCCTTAGGCTCATGTCTTCGTCGCGCCTTGAAAGTCTATTCACTGTGACCACGCCTCTCTTCAGCATGTTCATTTTCGGCGGTGCCCTGTTTATGTGCGGGATCATCGTGGCGCTGGCCATGATTGCCTCACGCCCGATGATCGGGTTGTTCGCGGCCTATTTGGTCATGATCGCGGGGATTCATGTTTTCCCCTTGGGGAGTATGGGGGCCGCCAGCATCACCATTTTATCTCATTTATTTTTGATCCTCGGGATTTGTGGCCTCGCCCGATTAACCCATCCGAAATTTTCATGGGCGATTGTTCATGGGGCCTTGATGGCGGTTCATGTGGCCTGTCTTGGGACCCTGCCTCTAGGTCTTTATAGCGATATGCCAATTTTGGGCGTCTTTATGGTTCTACCCGCGATGCTGATGGGGCTTTATTTGGGGTTTACGCTTATTCAGGAAGACGATCAAAACGGGTTTTATATCGTGGGCCTGAGCGTTTTTCATGGGACGTCGATCGCTCTCTACCAATTCGGCATGATATCTGGGGTGATCATGTCCTTCTCAACACTTTTAAGCGGACCGATCCTTCTCGCAACGCTTCACAACGCGAATATTTTTGTTGAAGCCATCGACCTTGCCAAACGGCGCAAGCGGTCGCAAAACGATGAAGAACAACTTGCCCGTCTGCGCCAGGCTAAGGAAACATTCGATTATAATAACTTACTCAAAGTCATTGATCATGAACGTCGGCAATTGGCTGATGCGCGGGCGCGGGAACAACTCCGCACCGATGAAATGCGCAAAGCAAAAGAGCAGGCAGACGAGGCGAGCCGCGCAAAATCTGCCTTTCTGGCCGTCATCAGCCATGAAATTCGAACCCCCATGACGGGGATCATGGGGATGGTCAAATTACTCCTCGATAGTACCTTGAACCGCGCGCAACATGAATTTGTGATGACGATTAAAGAATCTGGCAATGCGATGATGGGATTGCTGAATGATATTCTTGATTTTGAAAAGATCGAAAGCGGGAAGATGCAGATTGAGGCTTTGGACTTTGATCTCTCGCGTCTCGTCAACAGCGTGGCCACGCTTATGAATGGCCATGCCGTGACAAAAGAGATTGAACTCAAAGTCGATCTCGCGCCGTCTGTACCGCAATATGTTGTGGGTGACATTACGCGCCTACGCCAAGTTTTATTGAACCTCGTGGGGAACGCCATCAAATTTACCCGAAAAGGGTCCGTCACATTAAAAGTCACGGCAACCCAAGAAGATAAATCGAGTCCAAAGCCCACTTATCAAGTTTATTTTGCGATTGTTGACACGGGCATTGGCATTTCTCTTGAGGCGCAGAAAAATATTTTTAACCCCTTTATTCAGGCCGATCAAACCATTGCAAGAAAATTTGGCGGCAGCGGCCTGGGCCTTGCCATCAGCCAAAAATTAATCGAAGCCATGGGCGGACAAATCAATATCAAAAGCCGCGAAGGTGAGGGGACAACATTTTTCTTTACGCTCGATATGCCCGAAGGCGATCCAGCGATTGCCGACGAATCGCTCAATAAAATGGGATTGCGCCGTGTCGAACCGGGCCGCGAGGCAGCGCGTACTGTCATCCCGAAACTGCGCGTTTTGGTGATCGAAGATAATACGATCACACAAAAAGTAACGCGTACCTTACTCGAACAAGGGGGGCATGATGTCCTCATGTGTTTCTCGGCGGAAGAGGCGATGCCCTATCTACAGATGGGCGAACGGTTTGATCTCATTTTATGCGACATTCAAATGCAGGAAATGTCAGGCCTGGATCTGGCGCGAAATGTCCGCCGTTTAGAAGCGATGTCCGGACGTCGTACGCCCATTTATGCCCTCACTGGAAATGTCGATAAGGAAGATATCGAAAGATGCTTTCAATCCGGCATGGATGGGCATGTCGCGAAGCCGATTGATCCGGATTTGCTCGAGGGGCTTTTAGAAAAAATTGCAGGCAAGCGCGATATCAAGGCAACAAGCACGAAAACGACGGAAGCGAACGCAGCGCAGTTGTCGGATGTTACCACAGCATCCTCATCTTTCGCGCCCGCACCTGAACTAGAGCTCATGGGCACTTTACGCGAATCTTTAGGGGATGAACAACTGAAAGCTTTACTTCAAGGCCTCTACGAAAAGACAGATGAAATCATTCGGGCGATTACAGACCAATCTCCTGTTGATCTGGGATTTACGCGCGCCCGCGCCCATGAACTTAAAGGCATGGTTGCGAATTTTGGAATGGCAACACTCGCAGACCTTGCAAAAAAAATAGAACAACAGGCGAAAGATGGTATTTTTCCGGGCCTCTCCGATTTGATCAATCAATTACCCGATGCCTACGCGCGGGCACGTAATCAGATTGATACCTGGCTGGAATCATAAGTCATTATTCTTCCCATTTTCCGTTGATCACATAGGTGCCGGGCGCATCTCCAAGGGATGGGTACCGCGTATGTCCTGGTGTTTTCGTGGCGGGTTGTTTGGGTCCTGACCGTGATGTAATCCACCGGGCCCAAGCAGGCCACCATGAACCTGCATGATGCGTTGCTTTTGACATCCAGTCCGCACTCTCCGTATCCAATCCCCGCGCGCTCCAGTATCCGTATTTTGTGGATCCTGCGGGATTAAAGACACCGGCGACATGGCCCGATCCCGCCAAGGTAAAGGTGACATGCGGATTTGTTTCGGCAATCAACCGCGCGCCATCAAACGTAGCCTCCCAAGGCGCAATATGATCTTCACGCGTGGATAAAAACCAAATCGGTGTCTTAATCCGGGATAAATCAATCCGTACCGCATCAATTGTCAAGACATTCTTTCGGATCAGGTCATTACGCAAGTACATGTGGCGCAGATAGTAACTGTGGAACGCCGCCGGCAGATTGGTTGAATCTTCGTTCCAATACAAAATATCAAAGGGGAAGGGTTCACGCCCCAGCATATAATTATTCACAACAAACGACCAAATCATGTCATTTGCACGCAAGATACTAAAAGTCCGTTGAAGCGCCGCAGCTTCAAGATACCCGCGCGTTTTCATTTGCGCCTCAAGATCATCGAGTTGCCGTTCGTCAATGAAGACTTTCATATCCCCGGCGCGCGCAAAATCAAGAAGTGTCGTGAGAAGTGTGGCAGACCCCACACGGTGGGCTTGTTTTTTGGCAGCAAGCCACGCAAGCGCAATGGTGGTGAGCGTCCCGCCGATACAATACCCCATCAGGTTTGTTATTTTTGTGCCCGTGATTTTTTCAATGACGCCCAAGGCCGCGAGGATTCCGTCCCGCAAGTAATCGTCAAACAAGACATTTCGGTAGGATTCATCTGGGTTGACCCATGAGATCATAAAAACCGACATCCCTTGATCCAGCGCAAATTGCACCAAAGATTTTTCAGGTGTGAGGTCCATAATATAATATTTATTGATCCAGGGCGGCACGATCAGTAACGGCACCGCATGAACCTGCCGCGTTTTGGGGGTATACTGGATCAGTTCCATCATCCGGTTTCGAAACACCACGTGGCCCTTGCTGGTGGCCAAATTTTCCCCGAGTTTAAAATTTGCGTATTTTGTTGTGCTAATCTTCAGTTCGCCTTGGCCACGCTTCAAATCATCAATCAGATTTTGAAGGCCTTTTAAAATATTCTCGCCGCCCGTGGCCAGCGTTTCGCGTAATACTTCGGGATTCGTGAGTGCGAAATTCGTCGGTGCCATCGCATCCAGAAATTGCCGCGTATAAAATTCCAATTTCTGACGATCTTGCTGCGAAAGATCGGTTGCGTCATCCAGTGATGACTGGACGGAATCGCGCGTGATCAAATGGCATTGGCGCATATAGTCAAAAAGCGCGTTTTTGTGCCAGGCCGGATCGCGGAAACGACGATCGTCAGAGCCACGCGCAGAATCTTGGGGCATCGATTCGCCTAAGAATTTTTGCGCACTCGTCTGCCATAGCTCGGCCATATCCTGGGCGTATTTCAGTTGCCGTTCCAAAAGTCGCGTGGGATGGCGCAAATAATGGAGCCATAATTCCGCTTGGGCCCGGTGAAGCGACAAGGGATCAAGCGGCGTATCGTGCATGGGTGTCATTTTGGCCCGCCCCACCTGATGCATGACATCAAATAATAAGGGGCGGGCCTGATCCATCAGGTCCATCATCCGCCGGGAAAAATGCACAGGATCAAAGTTGCGGGCGGTCTCTTTTGACCCGGGAAGAGGGGAAAAAGCGGTCGGTTTTGTCATTTTTATATCAATTCAGGGCTTGCCATTCCGGCGTCTTCGTAGCACCATTCAAAACACGTGCCATTCCTCCTTACAGGAACCATGCCCCATGAGACAAGTTTTATTCCCTAAAAGATGGTTGGCTTTTTGCCTAGTATCATTATGTCTTTCTGGCTGTGCCGGGCATAAAAATGCTGGCGTGACGGTCGAACCTAAATCCAGCTTGCCCACGGGCAGCGTTGTCCTTTTGGATCCAACAACAGATGACGGGATGTTACCGGCAATTGCCGAAAACATGAGCAAAGGCGCTGTGACAATTTATGCTTTGGATGGGGCCGGAGCGCCGGTCACGATTGGCGGGAGAGTTCCTAACATGACCGCCCCTGTGGGCGAAGCGCCCATGAATACGACGGGGGCACCTATTCAACTACAGCCGCCGAAAAATATGGGCGGGGCCCAAGATCCCCGCGTGACGGTCTATAGCGCTGATGGGCGGATGATGGCGGCCACCCCTTCAGAACCCGCGCGGTTAACGCCACCGCCACTTCTGCCGCCCACAACGGCCAAGCCGGTTGCGCTTCAATCCCCTTTTAACGCGCAAGGGGATGTGATTGCCCCCCCGCCACCGCCTGCGACATCCAAGTCTAAAACCCAGACTGTCATGGGCAGCGGGTCCCGCGCCGTCACGGTCGATGATTTACTCTCGGTGGATGCCTTGCCGCCTGATGCACCCGCACAAACGGTCAAGAAAAAACGTCCGCCCAAGGGAATGACGTATTGACGGGATAACAACCCATGCCCCTTGACGTCGCCTGGCGGCAGAACTTGCCGTCGCTCAAAAGCGTAATTGACGCCCATGATTTACGCGCGCGTAAATCACTGGGGCAAAATTTCATCATGGACCCCGCGATTACAGACCGCATTGCGATGGCGGCCGGGGATTTATCGGGCAAGCGTATCATTGAAATTGGGCCGGGGCCGGGGGGGCTAACCCGCAGTTTACTTTCAACGAATGCCGATTCTGTTTTGGCAATCGAATTCGATCCCCGCGCGGTTGCTGCGCTGTCGGGTCTTCAAGACGCTGCGCGGGGGCGATTAACAATCCGCCAGGATGACGCGTTACACATTGATTGGGACGCGTTGCTTAGCTCCGATCCCCACCATGTGATCATCGCCAACCTGCCTTATAACATTTCAACGGTTTTACTGGGTCAGTGGCTTGAATATTTGGCGCGTGCTCCGGGATCCCTCGATCAAATGATTTTGATGTTCCAACGTGAAGTTGCCGATCGGTTAACGGCAAAAACGCATAGTGCGGATTACGGCCGCTTGAGTGTTTTAACCCAGTGGCTTTGCGAAAGTGAAACGATTTTGACGTTACCCCCTGGGGCCTTTGTTCCCGCACCAAAAGTTTATTCTTGTGTGGTGCGCTTGACCCCCCGCCCCAAGATTGTTCCTGTTTCCTGGACAACGATGGATACGATTCTTCATGACGCGTTCCTGCATCGCCGTAAAATGCTGCGGACAAATTTGAAATCTTATCTTCCATTCCTTGCGCAAGAAGGCATTCCCGAGACAACGCGCGCACAGGACGTCTCGGTCGAACAATATCTTTCTCTCGCGCAAAGGGTGGAGGAGGCGTAACCATGCCGCGTTCTGTCCTAAAACGAATTGTCATCACGGGGGCCTCAAGCGGGCTTGGCGCTGCGCTCGCGCTCCATTATGCGGGGCCCGGTATTGATCTGTTGTTGGCAGGCCGCAATGGTGAACGACTGGAGAGGATCGCAGATCAGGCGCGCGCCAAAGGCGCACAGGTGGATTATATTTGTTTGGATATCCGCGACCAGGATGCCCTGTCCGCATGGCTCATGGACCGCGACCGTGCGAAACCGATTGATTTGGTGATTGCAAACGCTGGAATCTCGGGCGGGCCCCGCGACGGGTTGGAACAGGCCACACAAATCGATGAGATTTATGCCGTGAATGTAACGGGAGTCATGAACACGATTTTACCCCTGCTGCCCCGAATGGTTGCACGACATCATGGGCAGATCGCGATCATGTCCTCACTTGCGGGGTTTGCCCCGTGGCCTGGAGCGCCGGCCTATGCGGCCAGTAAAGCCGCCGTTCGCATTCATGGCTTGGCCTTAAGAACAGCCCTCCGTCAGACGGGCGTGTCAGTATCAGTCATTTGTCCTGGGTTTATCGACACACCGATGACGGCCGTGAACCCTTATCCGATGCCGTGGATGATGGGTGCCAACCACGCGGCGAAAATCATCGCAAAAGGTCTTTTCAATCGGCGGGCACTCATTACTTTCCCAAAGTGTGCAGCGTTCACAGCGCGATTTATTGGGATGTTGCCGATTTTTCTTCAGGAACGGGTCCTCTCGCTGGCTCCATCAAAGCCGGCGCGGGACGTAAAATTTTAAGCAGGCTCGCATAAGCCGTTTCTGCATCAAGCGTTTGTAAATCGGCAACGGCAAGTGCTGTGCTGGCAGGTCCCAGAGGTTGATGGCGTGCGGGGGTACTCGCCCGTGTATCAAAAAGGGTGAGGACCGGACATCCCGTAACGCCAAACACATGCATCGGACCGGTATCATTCCCAACCGCCGCGCACGCGCGACGTGCCAGCATCGGCAAATCTGTCATCGCCGTTTGACCACATAAATTGTGCACATGGGACAGGCCTTGCGCGATACTCTCGGCCAGATTTTGTTCATCCGGTGCGCCCACAATCACCACATCGTACCCCGCCGGGCCCAGACGTTTGGCGATATCTCGGTAACAATCCGCCGGGAATCGTTTGATCAGATGTTGTGGCGAGGATCCCGGCACCATCAAGACATAGGGGCGGGTGGGTTTAAAAATATGGGCGTCGCCCCGAAGCCAGTCGAGCGGGTCGGCCGTGATGCCCTGGATATCCGCTAGCGCCAGTGTTTGCACATGCCCGTCAAAGGCGCGGCCCCGTGTACGTTCTTTTGATGTATTCCGGTGACTGGCCCCCAAGGCCGTCCCCACCCATTCGGGACGATGGGGAGAGAAAAGCCAAAAATAAAGACAGGTGCGGTCACTGTTTTGAAGATCATAAACGCGTGAAAACCGGGCGTGCCGTAAACGACGGCGAAGCACAAAAAGCCCGGGGAGATCCCAAAATTTTGGCCGCGGATCGACCCAGACCTGATCAACATAAGGACAAAATTCCATGATGACTCGATATGGGGATGTCGTTAGAAAAGTGATGTTGGCGTCGGGATGATGACGCCTGATGGCGGCAAGCGGCCCGATCGCTTGGATCAAATCGCCAAAGGCCCCGTGCCGGATCACCAAAATATTCGTGCGCTGTTTCCCTCTGTTTTTTATGCCTTGTTTGATCAACGTCGTATTCCCAAAAGTTCGTTATAGATGCTGATCGTTTGTGCAATCATGTTTTCTCGGGAAAAATTCTGGGCGATATGATGCATCGCGTGATTTCCCATTTGGGCACGGGAATTGATATCGAGAGAAAGCGCAGTCTTAATCCCCCGGGCCAGGTCATCGGCATTGCCTGGAGTCACAAGATAGCCCGTGACACCATCGATGATCGTTTCACAACTGCCGCCATGATTCGTCGCAATCACAATGCGTCCCATCGCCTGACCTTCGGTTGCAATGCGTCCAAACCCTTCGGGGTCGGTCGAGGCCGAGACTACAATATGCGCCGCCATATATGCGGCTGGCATGTCGTCGGTATGATCGACGATGCGGACACGCCCCTCAAGGTTCGCACGGCGGATGTGATCATGAAGTTCTTGGGTATAGCCATGCCGGCCTTGATCCGATCCAATGAACACCGTAAACAAATCAGGCCTGTCAATTTTAGACAGCGCATCGATCAGCACATGTTGCCCTTTCCACCGTGTGAGACGCCCAGGTAATAGAATCACGGTCGCGCCGTCCGGAATCCGCCACGCCTCACTCATCTTGATCAACCTGTCGGGTGTGACGGCGGCAGGCGAAAAACGATCCAGCGCCACACCGCGATGGACGAGCCGGATCCGGTCATCCGAGACGCCATAAGTGGTACGCAAATAATTTGCCACATATTCGGAAATCGCAATAACGCGCGCACCTGCGGCAATTGCGCTGTTATATCGATGTTTGAATTTATTTTGTGTGTTATACGGAGCATGGCATGTCGTCATAAAATAGGCGCCGGTCCGGGCGCAGGCCGCGCGGGCTGACCACGCCGGCGCCCGCGAGCGCACATGCACAATATCCACCTGATAATCACGTATAAGTTTCTCGATACGTGCAATATTCCGCCAGATCACAAAGGGATTTTTACTGTGTACCGGAAGGTCAACATGCACAGCCTTGGCCCGGGCGAGTTCATGCAGACGGGCCTTGCTGCCGCCATGGCTTGCAACCAGAGACAGCCCACCCGCCGCGATGATCGCTGCCGCCATATCGACGCAGCCCTGTTCAGCGCCACCCGGCCCCAGTTCCGGAATAATCTGTAAGATCACAGGGCGTTTGCCATGCGGGCGGTGTAAAACGGGTAAATCGAACGCCAAATGGGCCCCCATAAAATAGAAATAACGCGTCATCGCCTCTTGTCATAGGCCCAGCGCCTGATATTCTCTTACGCTTTAGGGGCCGGGGCGTCAACATGTGGAGAGCCCGAAATCCCCAAAGATAAGGACCTTTTATGGACATGGCCAAAATAACATCTGTATGCGTTTTTTGTGGCGCCGCCGCGCGGATCGACCCCAAATTTCATGATCTGGCACGGGAAACCGGGGCGCTTGTTGCCCGGCAAGGCTGGACACTCGTCTATGGCGGCAGCCGTACCGGCACCATGGGTACATTGGCCGATGGGGCGCTTGCGGCCAACGGAAAGGTTGTTGGATATATCCCACGCCATTTGGAAGAACGCGAGCAACAACATTTGGGCATCACCGAATGCCATGTCGTTGAAACCATGCATGAACGCAAGAAGAAGATGGTCGATCGTGCTGATGCCTTCGTGATCTTACCGGGCGGTTTTGGAACCTTAGATGAATTCTTTGAAAACATCACCTGGCGTCAAATTGGCCTTCATGACAAACCGATCGTCATTGTCAATATCGGGGGTTTTTGGAATCATTTGCTGGATCTCATGAAAAACCTGGAGGCGACGGGCTTCATTCGTCCTGAAAACTTGTCTCTTTATCAGGTTGTTGAGGACATCGAACAAATTCCAGCAGCGCTTGCGGCCGCCGCAGAGATCCGTTTCGACCCGAACGCAAAATGGATTTAACATAGCATCTTTATGAAATTAGTAATCTTTTGACGTGCAATATAAGGGTATGTGGTTCGGCGGCGATCATTGCGGCCGGTTCCTTGTTCGCGATTGCTCTCTTGTCAAAGGATTTCTCAAGGTGCCCCAATTCTATAAATCAGATTATGACGACGCCAAAGGCATTGCAGAACGCGTGAATGCCACGTTGCTGGAACTCACCTTACCGCCCACCCCTGAAATTTATGAACTTTGGTATGTGTACCATGCCGAACTGAACCCGGACGTCGTCCACGATATCAATGCGCTGCGCGCGAAATCCCCGCACATCAGTTTGGATGCCTGTCAATCCATCTATGCCAAATATCTATCTCAAGATAAAACCGACGCGGCGATCAAACGCGCCGGCGAACAAATCCAAGAAACCATCCGAGAAGTCAATCAAGCCGTCACAGATGTTCAAACGCGGACCCAAAGCTATAGTAAAAATCTCGGGTCCGTTGTTCAAAAGGTCCAAAGTACGGATGATCCGCACATGATCCGGTCGGTCCTTGCGACCCTTGTCAAGGATACAACCGCCATGCTGGAAACCAGCGGTCGCCTGCACGAGGAACTTGATAAATCCGCCCGGGTCATCCATGAACTTCAACGGGATCTTGAAATTGTCAAGCGTGAAGCCATGACCGATGGGTTAACGGGGTTGTCAAACCGTAAGGCCTTTGACCAGCAGATGAAACGCGCAATTGCAGACGCGCGCAGCACGGGCCATGCCTTTACGTTACTGATGATCGACATCGATCATTTCAAAAGTTTCAATGACAATTACGGCCACCAGATCGGGGATCAGGTCTTGCGCCTGGTCGGGCGCACTTTGGTCGATGGCATTAAAGGACGCGATTTTGCGGCGCGTTATGGCGGCGAAGAATTTTCAATTATTCTCCCCGAATCAAACATTCTGGCGGGGATGGCGGTCGGAAATGCATTGCGTAAGGCGATTGCCATGAAAGAAATTATGAACCGCAGCACAGGCGAAAAACTGGGCCGTGTGACCATGTCGGTAGGGGTCGCCGAATTTGTGGCGAGCGAAAGCGCGGATGAATTGATCGAACGAGCAGACAGTGCGCTTTATACCGCCAAACATAATGGCCGGAATCAAGTGGCCGCCGCGCCCGCACCCGGTGCCCGGGTCGCGTAACGCAAGCGGCCAATTGAGTATCGGTTTAATTCGCAAGGGCCAACGGCGCCACGCTCTGAATTCCAGTGTTTATCGCCTTGGTACAGGCATCTGCTTTCTTCGCCCCAGAAGGGGTATAGATCGAAACAAGCCGTCCGTCTTTCCCTTTGATATCTGCCGCGTGCGTATATCCTGCGGGAAGGGTTGTCCCGCCCGATGCCAGGCCGTTAAAGACAACCAAGGACGGCGCACAAACTTTCGGCGTCACCTTGCCGGTCACCGCTTGCATACAGGCGGCAAGTCCTGTCGGCGTTACAGTTTTGGGAGCAATGGCATTAACGACTTTTTGCTTGGCATTGTTAAGCCGGCTTCTCAGATCCGTGGGGCTACCTTGGCTTGTCGGTAATGCGGCACGCGTTTTGAAAGACACCTGAACCCGTTCGCCTTTCGGACCGTTGATTTCGGTTGAATAATCACCCATTTTGGCCGCAGAATCGCTGCTTTCCAGCACTTTAATGGTCACGTTATTTTTCTTGCAGATTTCTGCCGCAGGAGAAAGTTTTTCTTTGTCACCCTTCGCCATCTCACGCGCCGCGCTGGCTGCACTAGCGGCGGCCGACGCAACCCAAGCGGTTGCCCCTGAGGCAGCATTCGCAACAGGTGCTGCAACTGCTGCTGTCCCGGACGCCCCGGTAGACCCCGTGATTTTACCTTTTAATCCTTCAATCTGAGCACACCCAGCAAGAAGAGCCGCGCCCAGAACAGTGGCGATGGTTTTTTGAGAAATTGTTGTAGGAACAGACATTTACACCCTCTTTTGTTGTATTGTTAACGAATGGTTAATTCACCAGTTTCGTTACAATACCGCAAAAGGATGGCGATGTCAATATATTATGGATAATTTAACGCTGCATGACCGACTTGATCAAATCATCGTCCATGTCATCCGCCGCGTTCTCATCCGGGGTAAGTAAACGGCTGCGTTTATTCATCTGATAGGCCATGCGGGCATGGTCGGCACAGTACGGAATCCCCGGGACGGTCTGGCACCCACAGAAATTAAAGCCCGGATCTTTCGGGTCCCCGAGCGGCCAACGGCACATCCGTTCTTTGAGATCAATCAGTTTGATCCCCTTCACGTCAATTTTGACGGGCGCGGGCGGCGGCGTTCGAACCGCGCGCAGTTTTTCCGGACGCGCGGCGCTTCCGGCTATCTTTTGCGTATTCGCCGGCTTGACCTTGGGGGTCATGGTCGTCGAGATAGGTGAAACGCGTGAGGAGAGTTTTAGACGGTGGGCCTTGCCGATGACGGCGTTTCGGCTGAACCCCGATCCCAAGACCCGCGCGATCTCGGCGGCGGTGCGGCCTTCACCCCATAATTTTTTTAGCAATGCTACACGTTCATCGGTCCAGCTCAAGATGGGGTACTCCTCTTTGCGTGTCGCGGGGGCGTTTGAATAGGATCGATCAATTCAATCAAAATTCAAAAGCACACGCGTCCGTCGGTCTTCGCTTGTTTGTTGGAACTGAATGTACCTTATCAGAGGAGGAATCATCACGCCAAGGGATCACGTGATTCAGGCGTGGCCTTATCCACAAGGAAATAGAGAAGAGAACTTACAGTGTCATTCCAGCGTAGGCTGGAATCTCGATACGTTACGAGGCCCCAGCCTTCGCTGGGGCGACAATTCTTGTGTGTGTTCTTTAAAATTAGGAGCGCAATAATCCACTGAGGCGCAAGCGCTCAACCTTTTGATCCCATTTCGGGTCAACAATCACGTGCAAAAACAAATGCACGCGCCGTTCAAAAATATCCGTCATGTGATGGCGGGCACTGGCCCCGATTTGTTTTAAGGTGGTTCCACCCTTTCCAATCACGATGCCTTTGTGCCCATCCCGACCGACAATAATATTTTGATGAATGGTCACGCTGCCACTCTCGTCATGGGTAAGCGCCGTGGTTTCGACCATCGTTTGATACGGAAGCTCTTGGTGTAGCCGATCGAAAATCTGTTCGCGCGTAATCTCGGCCGCCATCAACATGGACGGAATATCGGTGACGGTATCTTCCGGATATAAAAACGGCGCGGTCGGCAAATGATGGATCAACCCGTCTAAAAGATCACGCAACCCGTCGCCCTTTTGTCCTGAAATCATAAAGATTTGAGAAAAAGCGATATGATCTTGATAGGATTTGGCAAGTGCCATGAGTTTATCCTTCGGATGGACCGCGTCGCATTTATTGAGCGCAAGGAAAATCGGCTGATCCACTCGGCGGCGCTTGATAATCTCATCAAGATATTGAAAGTCGGGGGGAACGGGTGCGGCGGCGGCATCGACCAACACCAGCACCATATCGACATCATAAAGCGTATTCCAGACTTCATCGATCATCGCGCGGTCAAGCGCGCGGCGCGGATCAAACAAGCCCGGTGTGTCCACAAAAATAATCTGTGCGGTTTCATCCGTATAAATGCCGTTAATCCGGCAGCGCGTCGTCTGAACCTTGCGCGAGACGATGCTCACCTTGGCGCCCACCAGATAATTCATGAGCGTCGATTTTCCGGCATTTGTGGCACCAATAATCGCACAGGATCCGCAACGGGTCGCAACAGGGGCTTTGGTCATTTTTGGGTACTCAATAGCTCAAGAAGGGCGCGGGCCGCGTCTTTTTCCGCTGCGCGGCGCGAGGGGCCCTTGCCCCGTGCCTTCAGATTTTTATCCACGCTCACCTGGATATCAAAAATCAGGGCATGGTCCGGGCCTTTTTTTGTGCACAGGCGATACATGGGCAAGGGCTTGCCGCGCGCCTGCGCCCATTCCTGAAGCGCATTTTTGGGGTCTTGCGGCGGCACCACCATCTGACGCAAAACATCCGCCCAAAGCGTCGTAATCAATTTTTGACAGGACGGATAACCTTGATCGAGATAAAGCGCGCCGATAATCGCCTCAAGCGTATCCGCAATGATGTTATCCACGATATCGTTGGGTGTTTTAATCCCCACAAGCGCGGCCCGGATCGCGCCCGACACGCCATGCGCGCGTGCAATCGCGGCAAGAGTGGACGCCTGAACGAGCGATCCGTGGCGCAAGGCCAAGGCGCCTTCGCTTTCCTCTGGATAGGCCATATAAATCGCCTCGGCCAGTACAAGGCTCAGCACGCGGTCGCCCAGAAATTCCAATCGCTGGTTGTTTTTCTCACCCTGTCGACTGGCATGGGTGAGGGAGAGTTCCAAAAGTGCCGGATCACGAAAGGTGATCCCCGCAACATCGAGAAGGGTAAAATCCCGGCTCATGATTTTTGGGGCCCAATCGGATCAAAGAGACGGTCATATCGAATGGACCAGGGCCATTTCCACGGTTCATATAAACGGGCATAGCCATTTGTTGAAAAGAAAATCACATCGGCCCGTCCGACAATATTACGAAGTGGAATAAACCCGACAAGATCCGTGACGCGTGAATCGCGTGAATTATCGCGGTTATCGCCCATGGCGAAATAATGCCCCGCGGGAACGGTAAAGGGGCCGGCATTGTCCAAATCTTCGGCATCCCCCACTTCATAGATATTGTGCGCAACCCCACCCGGGAGCGTTTCGATATACCGCATGACGGTGATTTCTTGGCCATAGCCGTTTTCAACCCGGTCATACCCATCCGCCGTACGGGGGACAAGCGTACCGTTTAAATAAAGCCGCCCATTGATCGTCTGCACCGTATCGCCGGGCAGGCCGATAATCCGCTTGATATAGTCAATGCGGGGATCACTGGGGAGTTTAAAGACAATTACATCGCCACGCGCGGGGGTCTTGCCCGCCCAAATCCGCTCTTGGATCGGCATGATTCCAAAGGGGAAGGAATATCGACTATAGCCATAATCACGCTTTGAGACGAATAAATAATCCCCGATCTGCAGCGTGGGCAGCATCGATCCCGACGGGATATTAAAGGGCTCATAGAGAAAACTGCGGATCAAGACCGCCAACAAAAAGGCGATCATGGCGGTTTTGGCGAGTTCGGACCAGCTTTCAGGATCTTTTTTCAAGGGCATCGGGCACATCAATTAAAAGGGGTCATCAGCAGTTGTTCATGGGGGTTAGTTATGCCGGATTTTAAGATCCTGCACCAGAGGGAGAAAATTAACGAAATATTGACTTGACAGAACATTGTCCGCGGGAATAATTTGCCGAAATCCAGAAAAAGTCAAATAGGGGAGAACGAACATGACGCATGGAACGAAAACTTTGGTCTTGGTCCGACACGGGGACTATTCAGGGCAAAAATTAACTGGCGCTGGACGCGAAGAATCGAGGGCACTGGCTGAAAAGTTACAGGATCAGGGTTACCTTGATCCCGATACGATCATTCTCTCATCACCTCAAGCACGGGCACAAGAAACGGCCGCAATTATCGCGGAACATACCAATAGCGTTACTGCGATCGAGACTCATCCATTTTTAGATGTTGCGCATGGTACAGACGTCAATGAACGCCTTGATCTCGACCGCCTTCGTGAATTTAGGTCATATCTTGATATGATCAAGGGGCTTTCAGATGACAGTGCCGTTGCGGTTCTGGTGACACACCAACCGAATATTATGGGGTTGAGCGCACTCTTCGGAATTGGAGACCGGAAATACGCAAATCCGGATCAAACCGCATCGGCGGTTGCCTATGAGATACCGGTCGATCGATGGGCGGATATTATTACGCATGAGGCACGATATAACGCTCGTGTTGATTTTAGCCACCGCGCTGATTTCGAGCTGTTCGTTGGGTTTAATGACCCAACACCAGCGGCCCAAAACCCTGTACCAGAAACACCCACGGCACCCAGAGCCGACCGCGCCCCCGATAATCTGACATTAAAAGCGGTCACGTTTGAAATTGATGAAAAATCAACTGGAACAATTGAAGATACAGAAAATCTTCAAAAGTATGTTGTCGGCCCGACTGCTGCGATTGCTGCACTACTTCGGTCGTGCATCAGCCGCGAAAGTGATATGTATGACAGTGTTCTGGTCCGTGCCTTTATGTCGGAAGAAATTATCCGTCCTCTTTTTATCCGCTCAACATCGATGTCAAATTTTGTGGGCCCCTATGGACGCATTACTCTTCATGTGGGTGAGCCTGGAAGTTCGGGTATACAAATTACGCCTGACGAACTTAAGCTTCTCGGAAATAACATTTCCGCGCTTTTCGATGGGAAGCCTGTCGAGCTTGTGACGCAAGTTTTCCAATCTGTTCGTTTATCGGCCCCCGAGATGCGCCCACGTCGGACCCCCGCCCCGGCACCATCTGGTGGTCTTGATGACTTCGAGGATGATATCCCGTTTTAAGCGGGTGAACTTTCTATCACCACAAAGGCCAGGGCGAATCCGGAATCATCGCTTAAAGACAGAAAAAATCGGGGCCATTCTCGGTTATTCAGGGCGCGCGCGCGCGCGGCCGCGCCGGCCTCAAGGCGTAAGATCGGCGCGCCGTTTTCTCCTTTGTCCACAATGATATCTTTTAAAAACACGTTGCGATCAATGCCCAGGCCCATTGCTTTGGCGACAGCTTCTTTGGCAGCCCAGCGTTTCGCGTAATGGGCGGGGGCGGCCGCGTCATCCGCCGCATAGACCCGTTCAACCGGGGCAAAAACGCGTGTGATAAACCGGTCGCCGTGGCGTGCCAAAACATCCGCAATACGCGCAACCCCGACCAAATCGGTACCCACCCCCAGGATCATGGATGGTGCCCCGGATGAAAGGGGTGCTTGCGACGAAACCGCGCCAGGCGCGCGGCCTTGGCTCGTGCAATCAAGGGCCGCGACGCATAATAGGTGATGGGCCATGCGATCAAGCACACAATATATCCCCCAACAACCCACGGCAAAATCAAATGATACGGATCATGGGTTAACGCAAACCAGATATCATGCCATGTCAGATGCGCAGGCATGTCGACGGTTTCCCATCCAAAAAGGCGAAACAATGTCATCCCGACAACATAGGCCAAATACCACATCGGCGGAAACGTCCATGGATTCCCAACCCAAGACGCGATAATCGCCGCTAAAATATTCCCTTTTATGGCCCACGATAAAAGAATGACTTGGGCTAAATGCGTGCCGGGCAAGGGGACAAAAGAAATCGCAACACCTGCCGCAACACCACGCGCGACCTTACTGGGACTGTCTTGCAATCGTAGGAGACGGTATTTGAAATAGTGAAGTGTCCGGTGCCAGCCCATACGCGGCCATAATACATTGCGCGTCTTCGCGAAAAAAGACTCTGGATGACGGCGTTTGAGAATCATAAAAAAGACCCCGCATAAGACAAAGGCCGCATAAAAAGAAAAGAACGAGATGCCTCAAGAATCCGGGGCATCTCTTATCACGAATCGATAAAACCCAATTTACTTCGCGCGGTTTTTATACTCGCCGGTGCGCGTATCGATTTCAATCTTTTCGCCAATTTCACAAAATGCGGGGACTTTGATTTCAAGCCCGCCCACCATCTTGGCAGTTTTCGTGACCTTGCCCGATGTATCGCCACGCACGGCGGGTTCGGTGTATTCAATTTCGCGGATCACGGTTGTGGGCAAATCTACAGAAATCCCGCGACCATTATAAAGCGTCATTTCGCAGGCCATGCCTTCTTCCAGATAGGCCGCGCTGTCGCCCAAGGTATCTGCGTCCACTTCGTGTTGGTTATATTCTTCATCCATGAACACGTAATTGGGATCACCAAAATAGGAATAGGTCACGGCTTTTTTCTCAAGCACGATGTCTTCGAATTTTTCATCGGCCTTGTACACGCTTTCCGTCATCGTGCCCTCAAGGAGATTCCGCAGTTTCATTTTCATGACGGCCGCGTTCCGGCCCGATTTGCTGAATTCAGCCTTCACGACAACCCAAGGCTTGGTGTTGATCATAATGACATTGCCGTTGCGGAGTTCTTGAGCGACTTTCATTTTAACATTTCCTTTTTTGTAACAAAGTGATGCGCCGCTTTTATCTGACTTTGCGACAAAAATCCACCAGGTTTTTTGGGGCCGGGCCATTCTCGCGACAATTCTGCCCAAAATCCCGGGCCTGGGCCTTGATCTCGGGCAAAAACGCAAGATAAAGAAGCCAGGCCTGGGCCACATCGCCCACCCCATTCCACGCGAAATTCATCTCGGTAAAGGCGCGGGCGGCGTCAGCCCCCATATCCGCCGTGAACAGCGCGCAAAACGCCGCCAGTTTGACCAAATGGGCGCCGTCGTCCTGAGGGTAAATATGCCAAATAACGGGTGTCTCCAGGATCACGGCCGTGGTCAGGGAATCTTCCCCGCGCACAAAGTTAATGTCATTCCCCGCAATATAACGTGGAAATTTTTCCTTGGGGACAAAGGGGTCAAGATAGACCTGCATATTGCCTTGGGCCGTCTGGGTTGCAAGGTAGGCGCTTACTTGGGGCGTCACAATTCCGGCGGGAACATGCAGATCCATCGCGCGTGGTGTGGCCTGAAATGCGTCTAGAAGAGCCGGAATCAACGGATTCTCGTAACAAAAAAGACCGATCGTTAAATTTGGCCGCGCGGTCCGCATCAATGGATCACAAGTTTCTACATCCTTTGGATCATAGAGCAATCCGCCGGTTTTATTCGTAAAGCCGGGATAAAAATAAAAACGTGGCAGGTTCAAGCGCGGGTGGGGCGAGGGTTTTAAATGACATGTTTCCACCCAAGGCTCTGCGGATAAATATTCATAGATCATCCAGACGGGTGGGGTGGGTCGGTCCGCCGCGCGTTCCTGATAAGATTCCGGTGCCGTGCCAGAAAGGATTTCAATCACAATGTCTGCCGGGGGGCCGGCCCAATCGGCCGCACACCTATCCTGTTCAACTTGCACCCCGGGCGTCTCCCCATAATCTGGGGCCAGGGCCGCCAAAGTCTCCAAATCATCGATAAATAACGTGACACCCATTTGTGCGTCCCGGATGAGCCCGCAGGCGAGCCCCCAGGCAATCCCAGCATCTCCAAAGTTATCGACAACGCGGCAAAATAAATGCGCCCGCACCACCATATCTCCCTCTCTTTTCGCGGCTATCATACGCAAGAGGGGCCGTTGCGCAAGCACGTAAAACCGATTAGACTGAAACCTTGACGCGCGCCTTGTCTTTGGTGTCGCACCGGCCTCTCTTACCCCCTTTGTCTATCTTATCATGTCTGATCACACCATCACCTATGGGTCTACCGGCAAACCTCATCCGTATCATATCGTGCGGCCCAGTATTTGGCCTTTGGTCGGTGCCTTTTCGGCAGGACTTTTGGCCGTCGGCATGGTGTTGTTTATGCACAAGGAAAGTATTGCGGGCATCTCTGTTGGACTGAAAGGGCCACTTTTGGGCCTCTTGGCAGTTCTGAGCGTCATGTTCTTTTGGTGGAAAGATGTGATTTACGAAGCCGTTGTTGAACGGGCCCACACGGAAGACGCTGCGCGGGGTCTCCGCCTGGGGATGGGATTATTCATCGCGTCTGAAGTCATGTTTTTTGTCGCGTTTTTCTGGGCGTTTTTTGATTCAAGTATTTTTATTCATGATGTGCGCGAAGTGCTGGCCCTTGAAACGACGGGCGGGGTTTGGCCCCCGACCTTCCAAGGCCATGCGATGCACATTATTGATCCTTTTGATTTGCCGTTTTTGATGACCATGATCTTGTTACTCTCGGGATGTACCGTCACCTGGGCGCATCATGCGATCCTTGAGGGGAACCGTGGCCACTTCATCAAGGCCCTCGGCTTGACCGTCCTTTTGGGAATTGGGTTTTTATTTTTCCAAGCGTATGAATACGTCCATGCGCCGTTTAAATTCACCGATAATATCTATACGTCGACGTTTTTCATGGCGACCGGATTTCACGGGTTCCACGTTCTGGTTGGCACCTTGTTTTTACTTGTTTGCTACTTACGCGCCGTAAAGGGCCAGTTTACCCCCGAACGGCATTTCGGATTTGAAGCAGCGGCATGGTACTGGCATTTCGTTGATGTCGTCTGGCTGTTCCTTTTCATTGGTATTTACTGGTGGGGGAATTCGGGTGGCGTGATTGCCGCTCATTGAGGATCCAAGGGCCCCGCATCGGGCCCGGTCAAATTTCTTTTCCTTGTTCTCTCAAGGTATGCGGTGCCGTTGTCCCCGTTGTGGGCAGGGGCGGATTTTTGCCGCGACCTATGATCTCCGCTTAAACGATTGCTGTGCCGCGTGTGGACTGCATCTTGCCGAAAACGACAGTGGCGATGGCCCGGCGGTTTTTCTGATCTTTATCTTGGGGTTTTTATTGGCGCCACTTGCGGTTTGGGTCGAATTTACCTTTTCCCCGCCGCTTTGGGCGCACGGTGTGATCTGGAGTATTGCGGCACTCGCCATTACAATCGGCAGTTTAAAGCCGGTCAAATCGCTGGTCCTCTTTATTCAATATCGTACCCGCCCCGAAACATGGCGATCATGAAAAATTTTTTCTTTTTGACCTTGTGGCTCTCTATCATCATCACCGGAATTTTTCTGGGGCGATGGCAACTCGAACGGCTGGAATGGAAACGGCATCTTTTGGCGCAAATTGATCATGCATATCAAACGCCGCCCGAGAGCGATTTTTCAAAAGCGCAAGATATTGCGGACATCACTGGCTTCGCACGCGCGCGTCTAACGCTCCGTTTTAATCCCACAACACGCTGGTTGATTGAACCGCGCGTTCATCATGATGTGGTGGGTGCGTATGTCTATGAATCAGCTATAACATCAGAGGGTGAAGGGCTTTGGGTCAACCGGGGATTTGTTCCAAAAGACAAAGTGGGATTGATTGACAATCGATCCGAGGCCACAACACTGACCCTTCAAATCGTCAAACCGTCACCTTCGTACGGGCGCATGACGGACATAAAGGGGAATGGCTATACATTTCTTTGGAAAAACTTGGGCCAACCCTCTCTCATCGGTGTTGTCGAGTATGAGAATAAGGGAGAGACCGTTTATCCGCTTCCCATCGGGACGCGGCCTGTCCTTCCCAATGATCACCGGCACTATGCGATTTTTTGGTTTGGGATGAGTGTTGTGGCCGCGCTGTTCGGTGTGGGCCTGATCATCCGAAAGATTTATTGGACAAGGGCCGTCGGGGAACCCGTGCCATCCGAAGACGCATAACGGATCCCTTGTGTGCGTTCTTTGAATTGACGGTCCAGGCGCGCCACATGGTCTTTGAACTTGCGCAGATCGCGTGAATCAAGCGCTGTTTGAACAGGCAGGTTCACTGATTGCGGGTTGACTTGATTTCCGTTCACCAAAATCTCATAGTGGAGATGCGGGCCTGTTGATCGGCCCGTTGACCCCACATATCCAATCACCTGGCCTTGACGAACGCGTGTGCCAGGACGAATGCCAGGACCATAGCGCGATAAATGCGCATAGGCCGTTTGAAGTGTGTTGTTATGTTTCAGGCGTACATAATTGCCATACGCGCCAAAGCGGCCTGCTTTTTCGACAATGGCGTCACCCGACGCGTAAATCGGCGTGCCTGTACCCGCCCCGAAATCAATGCCCTTATGCATTTTGGAGTACCCCAAAAGCGGATGGCGCCGCATCCCAAAACCAGATGTTACGCGCGCACCATCCATCGGGGTTCGCAACAACGCCTTGCGGATCGAATTTCCTTTTTCATCAAAATAATCAATCCTGCCGTCGCGTGTTTGAAAGCGATAAATGGTGAGTTCGCGGTTATCGGCATAAAGCCGCGCAAAGATCAATCCGCCGGTCCGTGCGACATAGCCATCATCGGTCACCATACGGTCATACATGATTTGTAACCGGTCGCCGGGATGAATATCCCGTTGAAAATCGATCTGGTGGGAAAAGGCTTTGGTCGCCTCGGCCGTCACGGCATTGGGGATCCCGGCCGCCGCCGCCGCCGCATAAAGCGACCCCTTAATGACAGCCTCGCCAGCGGCCATATCGTTCTTTAAGGGTTTTTCGATCATGCTCGCCGTCATGAATCCGCCCCAGTTCCGTTTCACGTCAAGGGACCGAACCGGATCGATGTTTAAACGGAGATGCTCGAACGTATCGATGGCCGCAAATCCGGTTCCACGCGTAATCTCGATCACTTGGCCGGGGCGGATATCGCCGGGGCGGACATGCTTGCGCATCGCCTTAATCGCGGCCGCTGTTTCATCTGGACTGACGCCCGCTTGAACCAAAAGCGTCGACAAGGTATCGCCGGCTGCAATCGTCAGGCGTTGTTCAGAGGTGATATTCCGGCGAATTTCGGCCTGGGCGACAAGAGCCATGGCCGCGCGGGTTTCGGCACTGCGTCGAATTTGACCCGCCTGATCACGAAACCCGTTCAAAACAGAAACGATTTGTTCCGCGTTCGGTGTTTGGATCGAGGCTAGTTGGCTATCAAGCCCTGGAATCATCACGCGTGACCGGGAGAGTCCTGGCACGTGTTCCAGAGTTGAAAAACTGGCGATGGCAGAGATCAGAATCGTCGCCATAAAATAAAAACGAAACCGCAACCCCCCTTGGGCGCGCCGCCAATAACGGTCGCGCAACGGAAGGCGGCCATGCGTCAAAATAAAACGCAACCGATTGGCCGCTTGTCCCAGGATCGTCATCTTTTGTCGTGGTCGGTCGCGCATAAATACCTTTATGATTCTGGACACGCCTTGTTGATCGCATCAAATGCGGCGCCCGTTCCCTTGAGTCCATAAGTATCGGTGGTTTCGGTTCCCTTGGAGGACGCGCCCTTGATCGTCATCGTTTTTCCTTTACGCAAGGCCTCTGCAATACGGTTATCCGTCGCCGTGTCGGGGGCCCAGGCGGAATCGTTATGCGCAAACAAGACAAATTTTTGATTATCAATCATCAACTGAACGGGCGCGTCCGATTTGTACGTATACCCGGCCATGACCGAGAAAACATTCCGCGATTTTTCGCCCGGACGGTGTGTCACCAGCGCAAAAATTTCACCGCGCTTTTTATATGCGCCCACGGCCTTTTTCGGGGTCGAGAGGATATAGCACACGTTCTTGTCTCCTTCGGTAAAGGAATAGGCCGACCAATCGCCATGCGTGGCAATCAATTTGGGCTCGCTCGATTGGGCCTGAGCGGCGCACGCCGTGCAGATAAAACAGGTGACCAGAAAAAAATAACGGAGCAGACGCATGAACATTAATCCCTTCGTTCCTTTGGGAAAGCCGTAAATGGGCGAATCAACCCATGACATACGGGCTTATTTTACAATGATTTCTTCTTGCTCGACAAGAGGACGGGGCTTTGTTAAATTCGTATTATGTCACAAAAATTTCAGCGCCGGATCGAAGATTTTACCTGTGGCCATTGTGGCCAGCATGTCACTGGGAATGGGTATACAAATCATTGCCCCGCCTGCCTGTATTCACGGCATGTCGATATTTATCCGGGTGACCGCGCACAGAACTGCGGGGGGTTGATGGCGCCCGTTGCGGTACATCAGGGACCGGATGGCTTTATCCTGACCCATCGATGCACGACATGCGGCGCGACCACACGGTGCCGGAGCGACGCAAACGACAATACCGAGATGATTTTGCGCGTTGCGCGTGAATCTGCGAGCTCAAGTTTTTAATGATATTTACTGAAGCGCGCGGCGCATACCGGATTGTGCAGCTTGGTGACCCAACGACCGCATGTATTGCTGAAGCCCCGGCTCAACCTGGCCCCCAGGTTCAACTGGATCAGAATTATGACTAGATTGGCGCGCCGCCTGGCCATAAACCGGCGTCAAGGGTTCGGCGGGTGGTGTGTAACGGCCTGATACTTTTGAAAAACTTGGCATGCGAATCCTCCCCTGATTCGGTTGACCTGAATATAATGGTGCGCCAAACCAGAGTGAGATTGCAAAAAATTTCTGCAGCCCAGGTAAAAAAGAAATAATATTACTTTACAGTTAGCCTGTATTCGGCGGCAAGCTCGGCATATTTCTGGGCCGAGACGGCGATCATCTCGCGGTCTTGGTCTGTCAAATCCCGTATATACCGTGCGGGCCGCCCGGCCCAAAGCTGCCCCGACGGGACGATTTTTCCAGGGGTGACAAGCGCCCCCGCCGCGATGATCGTGTCATCGCCCACCTGGGCATCATCCATCACGCAAGCCTGCATCCCGACCAGAACGCGGTTGCCAATCGTGCAGGCGTGAAGAAGCGCACTGTGCCCCACGGTCACGTCATCCCCGACATAGGTCCCTTGCGTATAGGAGGACACATGAATAACGCTGCCGTCCTGAATATTCGTCCGGGTCCCAATGATGATATTGTTGACATCTCCGCGCACCGTGCACCCGTACCAGATGGACGACTCCGCCCCAACCACGACATCGCCAATGATGGCGGCATTTTGGGCGACAAAAGCATCCGGGGCGATGACAGGGGTTTTCGTGCGGTAGGGGAGAAAAAGAGGCATGATGACCCCCATGTTAACAGACGCGCCCTAAAACAAAAGCCCCTTGGAGGAAGGGGCTTTTATCTTATGCATCTAAGGATTGTTTCGGTCCTTTATAGACTCCTAGGAACCCATTCTGAACTAATGCCGAGCTAGGATCAAACTCCGTTGGCTCCAACAAAGTAGCTGAACCAGATACCTGAAGAAACCTTTGCGAGAAATCAAGATCGTCTTCAGTGAGTGTGTCGCATCCTTTGGGCGGTCCAAACAAAAAGTCAGAGTCTGATTCTGCGAAGTTTCTTTTAAGAGTGCCCGCGTCCAACGGATGATGTAAGTCCAAGTGGTCTCCGTTATAGTTGCTGATCCATTTAAATCCCTCCGGGACGGTCTGCCCATTAAAATGGATGGCCAGATCTAGAGCAGTCTGAATATTAGTTGGAATTTCTTGTTTCATTTTTGATCTCTCCTGTTGTCTGTGGTGAACGTGTCGAAATATATCATAATCACTCAATAAAAAAAGCCCCTTGGTCAAGGGGCTTTTGAGTATTAAGGGGTGAGTTTTTGCGCGGGAAGAGGGGGATAAGCATCCCCAATCCCGCACCCATCGCCCAGATGTTCGTCCATTCGCGCGGCGTCGTCTCCATCCCCCATGGTGCCAACAGGATCGGTCGTGACCGGTTGGAACATCTCGGCCAAATGTGCGCGAGCCAAAGGGGTGGAGGGTGTCGTCGCCATAACGAATTAACGCTTCGCCCACTGCTTGGAACGACGGGCCTTGTGCAGACCAACTTTTTTCCGTTCAACGGCACGCGCATCCCGGGTCAACATGCCAGCAGCCTTGAGGGCGCCGCGCAGATCCGGTTCATAGTTTTGAAGTGCGCGGGAAATGCCATGACGCACGGCGCCCGCTTGACCGGACAATCCGCCGCCGACAACGGTTGCGACCACATCAAATTGGCCCAAACGATTGGCAACCAAGAAGGGTTGGTTCAAGACCAGCAAATGGGTCTGACGACCGAAATATTGCGCTTGATCCTTGCCGTTCACCACGATTTTGCCTTTGCCGGGTTTCACCCACACGCGGGCGACAGACTCTTTCCGGCGACCGGTGGCATAGGCGCGACCTTGTGCATCGCGTTTCGGTTCACGGACGATTTTGGCCGGTTCCGCGGAAACAGTCGTTGCTTTGGCTTGAGCCAAATCTGACAGAGCATTCATTTTTTGTTCGGTCATGTGAATTAACCTCTTTTGTTTTTACGGTTCAACGCGGCAATATCCAGTTTTTCTGGATTTTGCGCGGTGTGGGGATGTTCGGTACCGGCATAAACGCGCAAGTTCCGCATCAGTTGACGACCCATCGGCCCACCGGGCAGCATGCGTTCGACAGCCTTTTCAATCAAACGTTGGGGGTGTTTGCCTTCCAGTGTTTGACGCGCAGTGCGTTCCTTGAGCCCACCGGGATAGCCCGTGTGCCAGTAAAATGTGGCTTGTTCCGCCTTGTTGTTGCCTTTCAGGGCAACTTTTTCGGCATTCACGACAATAATATTGTCGCCCGTGTCAATATGCGGGGTAAAGGTCGCGCGGTGCTTGCCGCGCAGGCGCATCGCAAGAACAGAGGCCAGACGACCCAAGACCAAGTCTTGCGCGTCGACCAGCACCCATTTCTTATTTATTTCAGCCGGTTTGGCGGAATAGGTTTTCATGTGTTTCCTCGTCGTTTTATAGTTTGGTTCGGGGTTTATACGAGAAACACACGATCAATACAAGAGAAATAATATACGGTACTATAATACCGTATATCAAGGGTGCAATTTACGATTTATTACGTATTTATCGCTATACTGGTTTCAACATCGGCCATAAAACAAGGGGGAGCACATGACAGAACCAGTTCAAGAGACAGCGAAAACGCCGAAAGTTAATACCAAACCGGGTGAGTGTGGCGTGATCAAGCGCCTTTTTAGAAGTGAATGCAATGCGCCAAATTAGAAGTGAATGCAATGCGCCAAAACCTGTCGCGGCGGCACCCGCCCAAGAAGGGGATTTAGATGCAGGGGCAGCAGCTATAAAAGACAGAAGAACGAGTAAAGAAATGACAGCAGACCAAAAGGCAGCTCAACTCCTTGGCATTTAAATAGTAGCCGCCGCTCTCATTTACTGGTAAACTGGGGCTCTCGGATCCTTTTCAGGGGTCCGTCTTTATTCAGACCTTCCTTGACCGGATACCCCCATGCCCCATCAGACGTCCTCCAAAATTGTTGCGCTCCTCGCGCTTTTGTCCCTGTCCGCATGTTCGGGGGCCTACTCGCCCGATACCTATACCTATCCGACAGGATATGCGCATCACGACACGACCCCGATTTCCAGTCCGCATGGGTACAAGAAAACCATCACAGAAGAGATGGCGATCAAGGCCGAGATCGACGGCAATGCCGCCGCCTGGCGCGATGGTCTGGCCCAGGTTTTGATGCCCATTGCCCCGGCGCTTGATATGAACACACCCGTGGCTGTGCGGGCCGTGCCGGCGCTCACCCCCATGAACGCCTCGGCGGCCAATTATTTACGCGATCTGTTGATTGATATGAGTTATTTAACGGCACTTGAGGGGGAAACCGATCAGGTGGTGGTGATTCAGGCGGCTCAGTCGGCCGAAAAAACAACACCCACCAGTGCTGACGTCACGCTTCAGGTCTGGCGCGGGGTGAATAAACTTGCAGAACAGGCCGGAAAAATTGCAACGCCATATCAAGATCTCCCGCTTTTACCGCGCTTGCCGGGTCTCTCCCATATCCCGACACAAGGCCCGGTCGAGGGCGCAGATCAGCGCTTGTGGGGTCATTTGAACGAACAGGATCCCCAATGATACGGGCGAAAAATTCTGTTTTTCTGGTGTTCGTTGCGCTGGTTCCGGTTCTCTCTGGGTGTGCCCAGGCGGGACGGCAACTGGCGCATTTCCAAGATCTTTTTAACCCGCCGATCAACCTGACCGAATATAATTATGGCGCTGCCGATGTCTTGGCGTCTGAATCGAAATCGCATGTCACATTGAACACGCCCATCATGATTGGGGCGCTTCAACCCGTGAACCTCGCGCCCGGCGAGAAAATCCCGCCCTTTGGCAAGGTCAGCGCCGATCAAATCGGCGGGCGTTTGACGCAACTCGGGTATGATGTCCGCGATCAATCTCTGGGCGTTGCGGAATCGATGTCGATGAGCGAACGCGCACATTTGGACCGGGCGCGGGATTCGGGGGCCGAGGCCGTAATCACCGGAAGCTATACGATCAGCACCTATGACATCTTGGTGAATTTACGCCTGACACGGGTAACTGACGGGCGCGTTTTGGCGGCAACTGACTATCGCCTGCCGTTGGGCAGCGATACCTATAAATTGATTGGTCGCGACCCGTTTTTCAGTGTTCCGGCGCCCAAGAACAATCCGGATGCGCGGGTTACAGGCGCGCCGCTTGCGACACATCGCAGCCCGGTCGATATCTTGCCATTGAATTAAAGGGTTAAACGATTCGGTGTGTGGGCGCAGCGTGCACGCTGGGGTGCATCAGAATTGTTTCGCCGGCCCGCACGTGGTGCCCGGTGGGTTTCAACAGGGCACTGCCTTCTTTTAAATAAAGATTCGCGCGGGCGGTCACAAGGATCACACCCAACCGATCACCCGCATTCACGATATCCCCTTGTTTGACCGCCAGATGGATTTGACGGGGGATCAGGGGGGCATCGAGGACAAGGGCGGTTTCGGTTCCGTCGTGTCCTGCAAATAAAATCGCGACCCCGTCCATTTGCGACCACATATTGGGGAAGGTGGTCGATTTCTGATCTTGTGTGTCCGGTGTAAAGCGCAAGATTTCCTGGATGGTACCTGTGGCGGGCGCACGGAAAACACGGCCGCCGCATAAGGTCGGGGTAAAATCAAGGCGCATGAAATGTTCAGCCTGATCCTTGGCTTGATCAAAGGAAAGGGGGAGACCAAGTTCGCGGGTGAGGGCTGTAAATGCGCTATCCATCGGCGCAATGACGCTTCCGGCGATATCGGGCACCGCGCGGGGCGGATCCATATAGGCGCGGATGGCCCAGCAGGTGAGTACCAGAGACACGGCAAAAAGCGTTGTCGATAAAAATCCAAAAATAACCGTCATGGCCATCAGGCACAGCAACACAAAAGGTGCGGGCGGAATGGGCGGATAAAAACGGGACAGATCAAAAGACGATGATGAGATCATAGAACAATCCTACGTGATCCGAGTTTTGTACTCAATATCCATCTTAGGCGAGGGCGCAGGCGGTCTGGACCGCGGCGGCGGCATATTTTCTGGCGGTATAGGCGCGGAGATCCACGATATCCCGCAATCCCTCGATTGCCTTTGAAAATGCCGTATAGCGGGCGGTAAAATCCGTCAAGGGTTGAACGGCAGCATCACCTATTCTTCCCATTTGGACGCGCAAATGTTCATAGTGTGTGTTGAGTAAAGGCAAGCACGCTTCGGCGGCGTCTGCAACACGCAACAGATCGTCATCGGGTAAGCGATGTTCTGGGACCCATAGGGGGACACCGTTTCGCGTATATCCAGCGTCATGAATTCTCCGGTTAAGGGCACGAATGGGCTCAAGGGCTGCCGTATAGGCGTCGGGGTTCATATAGGGATTGATTGCCCCAAGGATTTGATCAAAATCAGGCATACAGGCTGTGAAGGCATAAAAAAAAGGCTGGATATCCAGCCTTTTGCGACGGTCAATGTTTTTTGGGGAGTTGGGTTTTGTGGCACGAAAAATCCCGGAAAGACGGGGTAAAACACGGTCGTCGCATTCACGATTTTTCCAGTTAAGTGTCATTTGATGATCTCCTTTTTCTGGAACCAAAGAATGGACATGATTCGGGTTTTTTGTCGATCACCAATTTTCTTTAAGCCACAATTTGATCCGGTCAACCATGGGCATCGCATTGGCTTCGGCCAGGATCAGGCGCGGCATTTCATGTTCGCGGGTGGTGGCATAGGTTAAAAGTCCGGCCGTCGTGGCAAAGGCGGGGCCCGAGACCGCTTCGGCCAGGCCCGAGACGCGAATGGGGCGGCCCAACCGCACTTGTTTGTTTAAAATCAACTGGGTCAGTTCGCGTAAGCCCGGCATCTGGCAGGCCCCACCAGTTAAAACCACGCGCCGGCCGATCAAGGGTCCCAAGCCGCTGTCATTCATTTTGGTGCGGATCATCTCCATGGTTTCTTCGAGGCGCGGCTGAATCACGCCGACTAAAAGGGAGCGTGGCACATGGTTCGGGCTGTGTTGGTCTTCTTCTTCGCCCAAGGGAGGAACATCGAGCAATTCATGGTCGTCGCTTGCACTTGCCATCGCGCTACCGTAAAGGGTTTTAATGCGTTCGGCCGCCGCAAAAGATGTGGTGAGGCCCCGGGCGATATCATTTGTCACATGTTGGCCGCCAATGGGGACCGCATCGGCATATTGTAATGCGCCGCCTTGAAACACGGCAAAGGACGTGACGCCGCCGCCCATATCAATGACCGTGCACCCCAAATCCATTTCATCATCGACAATCGACGCAAGTCCGGCGGCATAGGCCGACAGTCCAATGGACTGGACGTCGAGATAAGAACGTTCAATGCATCCCGATAAATTCCGAAGGGCACTTAAGGATCCGGTGACCAAATGGGCACCCACGCGCAAATGCGTGCCGTACATGCCGCGCGGGTCGCGAATCCCTTCGTGCCCATCAATCGCGTAACGTGTGGGGATTGTATGGATCAGTTCCGTATCGGGTTTAAGGGCGAATTCCTGGGCTTTTGACAGCGCGCGGTTGATATCGTTGCCGGTGACTTCATGCCCCGAGATTTGAATATCGACCTGAACCATATGCGAATGCGCGTGGTTTCCGGGCAAGTTCACGACAACATCACGCAAGGGAAATCCATGGATCACGTCGGCCGCCATGTTTTCGGCGGCATGCACGGCTTGGCGGATGGCCCCTTCGGCGGCGTCCGCGTCGACAATCGTTCCGGTCTTAATCCCGCGGGACGCCTGGTGGCCGATTCCGATGATCTCCACCTGGCCGCTGTCGCCCATGACCCGACCAATAAAGCAGGCGATCTTGGTGCTGCCCAGATCCAGGGCGGCGACAAGGGCACCTTTTTGTTTTGGCTTATGTTTCATGGCACGGTCACGTTATACCAAATTCGTCAGAGAATCACTATACGCATTCTTTGGTTAAAGTGAACACTCCGGTTCGACAAATCCGGCCAAAATACAACGCATCTGGCCGTCATCAAAGGCAATGTCCAGTTTATTCCCCACGACATGGACAACGCGGCCCGGGCCAAAATCTGGATGTCTCACACGGGCACCGAGGCGAAACGGTTCTTCCTCTTCGGCGTCGCGCGCTTTTGTAATTTGAGAAAGTGCCGTGCCGCGTTCGCCTTCAATCATGACGTGTTCTTGAGGGAGTTCGCCGATAAACCGTGAAGGCAGGTTTTGAACCCAGGATCCATATTGCCGCCGGGACGCGGCGGCCGTGACGATCGCGTTCTGCCGGGCGCGGGTGAGGCCGACATAGGCCAGGCGGCGCTCTTCTTCAAGTCCCTGAAGACCGTTTTCGTCGACCGCGCGGGCCGAGGGGAAAATCCCTTCTTCCCAGCCAGGGAGGAACACCGTGTCAAACTCCAACCCCTTGGCGGCGTGAAGAGTCATCAGGGACACCGCGTCGTCGTTTGCATGTTTGGCGTTCTCCATCACCAAAGCAACATGATCAAGGAAAGCTGGGAGCGATCCATAATCCCCAATCGTGCCCACCAGTTCCTTGAGGTTATCGAGGCGCGCGGGGGCATCCGGGGATTTATCCCCCTGCCACATGGCGGTATAGCCCGATTCATCCAAAATAATTCCCGCCAGTTCTTGGTGATCATCACTCGACAATAATGACCGCCACCGTCCAAAATCACGGATCAGGGTGGTGAGCGTCTGACGTGTTTTGGGTTTCAAGGGAGTGGTTGGGTCTTGGGTTAAGATTTCCGTTGCGGCATAAAGGCTCTGTCCTTTTTGTCGGGCGTGCGCGCGGAGAGTGTGGAGTGTGCTTTCCCCCAATCCCCGCTTTGGTGTATTCATAATACGTTCAAACGCGAGATCGTCATGCGGTTGCACCACTACGCGGAAATAGGCGAGCGCATCGCGAATCTCGGCCCGTTCGTAAAAACGTGGGCCCCCAAAAACCCGGTAGGGCAGGCCGATATAGAGGAACCGATCTTCAAATTCGCGCATTTGAAATCCCGCGCGCACCAAAATCGCAATAGAGCTCAGTTTTTTTCCTTGTTGCCGCTGAGCTTCGATCATATCGCTGATGGTGCGGGCTTCGACCTCGCCGTCCCAAACACCCAGAATACGGACTTTTTGACCAACGTCGCCCTCTGACCACAGGGTTTTCCCCAAACGGTGTTGATTATGCGCAATGACGGCGGAGGCCGCAGCCAGAATATGTCCGGTCGAACGATAATTTTGTTCCAGACGAATGATCTTGGCGCCCGGAAAATCGTGTTCAAAGCGCAAAATATTCGACACTTCTGCGCCGCGCCACCCATAAATCGATTGGTCATCATCGCCGACGCAGCAGATATTCCCCGACCCTTTGGCCAAAAGCCGCAGCCAGAGATATTGGGCCGTATTGGTGTCTTGGTACTCATCGACCATCAGATAACGAAATTTCCGGTGGTAATCGGCAAGGACATCTGCATGCCGCGGGTCTTTCAGGATCGTGATCATATGCAGCAATAAATCGCCAAAATCACAGACGTTCAGGGTTTTTAACCGGTCTTGATACTGACGGTAAATCAAGGGGATTTTCCCGTGGGCCAGGTCGCCCGCGTCCTGCGGGCCAATATCGCCGGGCGTCCGGGCCTTATCTTTCCACCGACTGATGACATCCAGGATCAGGCGCGGTGGGTATTTTTTCGTATCGATATTTTCGGCCTCGGCCAGTTGTTTGATCAGGCGTGCTTGATCGTCGTCATCCAGAATCGTGAAACTGGGGGTGAGACCCACTTTTTCGGCATGGACCCGCAGCATCCGGGCCGAGAGTGCGTGAAAGGTCCCAAGCCACCATCCCTCGACCGGAGCCCCCATCAGGGCGGCCGCGCGCTCTTTCATTTCTTGCGCAGCTTTATTCGTAAAGGTCACGGCCAGAATTTGAGAGGGCCAGCATTGCCCGGATTTCAGCAAATGGACAAGGCGCGTCACCAAAACCCTGGTTTTCCCGGTGCCTGCGCCCGCCAGAACCAATAATGGCCCGTCGAGTTGTTCGACAGCGGCGCGTTGCGGCGGGTTGAGCGCACTTAAATAGGCGGCGGATGATTGCGGCACTGGTCCGCCAGGGGAGGATATGGGTAAATTCATAAGGTTTAGTGATAGGGTGCTTTATGCTTTCCCGCAAGAGGAGAGGAAAGAAGATTTTTAGCTGCGTACCCTTGTCTATTTTGTCTATTCCCCGTACCCTAGACGGATTGAGATCCTCTTTTCGCCTTGATTCCAAGGAGCTTGCCCCATGCCCGAAATTTTCCCGTCCTGGATGATGTCCCCTGTGGTGATGTATGGCGTCCCCGGCGTTATTCTCTTTTTGATGTTGGCCTTTATCATTGCCCGCGCGTGGCGGATGCTGACCTTGCTGATCGTCATCTTGGTGATTGGCGGGACTGCGTTTATGGGGTTCTTTTGGAAGACGATCAATGACTTTATGGCGAGTTTTCCGATGCCCACCCCCGGAATTGTGGCGCAAACCGTGACGTTACGCAATTTTGATGACCGGATCGAAAGTGTGGGAACGGCCCAGGCGAATGAATCAACCTCACTCTCCAGTAACGTCTCTGAAACCGTCAAAGAAATCTTGTTCACGGAAGGACAATACGTGACCGCGGGAACCGTGATTGCACGCCTGGATGACAGCGAAGAACGCGCGAATTTGATTGAAGCGCAAAAATCCTTTAATCGGGCGGTTGAACTTGTCCGGACCCAGGCGGTGTCGACCGCGCGTCTGGACGCCGATCGTGCGCGACTGGATATTGCAAAAGTTCAAATTGCGGATCGTCAAATTGTTGCCCCATTTGATGGAGTCTTGGGCCTGCGGTCGATTTCTGTCGGGGATATCGTGAATCCTGGAATGGTCATCACAACGCTGGATGATACAGATCCGATCAAACTTGAATTTTCTGTGCCGGAAACCTATGTGTCCGCGATTGACCCTGATTTGCCGATTGAAGCTCGGGCCGAAGCCTGGCCGGGACAGATCTTCAAGGGTTTTATTCGCGCGATTGATCCGCGGGTGGATCCGGTGACGCGCGCGTTCCGCGTGAAGGCCGAAATTCCAAATGGGGACGGGAAAATTCGCCCCGGCATGTTGATGCGGGTCGATGTCGTCAAGGAAATACGTACGGCGCTTGCGATTTCTGAAGAAGCGTTATTATCCAAGGGGGACCAAAAATCCGTTTATGTTCTGGGCGAAACAAATAAAGACGGTCTGACATCCGTTGAATCGCGGCCTGTCACCGTGGGCGCCCGTCGCCCCGGCTATGTCGAGGTGCTGACTGGTCTTAAGGAAGGTGAAAAAATTGTTGTGGACGGCGTGATTAAAATCATGCCCGGCGGCAAAGTGAAGATTGTGGGCGACGATACAATCGAAAAAACGGTTCAAAGCGCAACCGATCAAGCGGTCGAGGGAAAGCAAGATGAGTTAAAGGCGCTTGCCCCTGATTCATCGACCTCGTCTGGAGAGACCCCCGATATCGCTCCGGATCCGTCTTCACCAGCGCCTGCGGTTCATGAGGGGTCGTCTCAACCATCACCGGCCGCACCGGACTCCGTTACTCCCGCACCGGACGAGGCCGCCTCGCCAAGTCATCAAGAAGGGGACGTATCGTCGCCTCCGGAACTTTTCGCGCCTGCGCCAGAAAGCGGGACAGAAACAACGCCTGACCCTCAATCTGGGGCGACACCATGATCCTCTCTGACATCTCCATTCGGCGCCCTGTCTTTGCAACGGTCATCAATTTGTTGATCGTGGTCGCCGGGATCATTGCCTTTACCAAGCTCCCTTTGCGTGAATATCCCGATATCGATCCGCCGATTATTTCGATTTCGACGGTGTATTTGGGCGCGAACGCTGAAGTTGTCGAAAGTCGCGTGACTCAGGTCTTGGAAGAAAGCTTAAGTGGGATTGCCGGGATTGATACGATTGAATCCAAATCCGAAGATGGTGTGTCCTCGATTCAAATTGAATTTGAACTTTCACGAAACATTGATGATGCGGCGAGTGACGTGCGTGACCGGATTTCGCGCGTGACCAAAGATTTGCCGGATGACGCCGAACAACCGAATATTTCCAAGGCCGATGCGGATACGGATCAGATCGTCTGGATTTCGGTTCAAAGCCCATCGCGCAGTGCGCTTGAACTCACCGATATTGCCGATCGGTATATGCGTGACCGCCTCTCGACTATTGATGGGGTGTCGGCGGTTATTATTGGTGGTGAACGCCGCTATGCGATGCGAATTTGGATTGACCGAAATGAACTTGCCGCCCGCGAACTCGTGGTGAGTGACATTGAAAACGCGTTACTCCGTGAAAATATCGAACTGCCCGCCGGGCGGATTGAATCGCTGAACTCTGAATTTATTGTCCGGGTCGACCGCGCGTACAAGACAGTTGATGATTTTCGCAAGATGATTATTCGGCGTGGCGATGACGGGTATTTGGTGCGTTTGGGCGATGTCGCGCGCGTTGAAATTGGCCCCAAAAGCGAACGGACCGATTTACGCTCAAATAATCAATCTGCCGTGGGCTTGGGGATTGGGAAGCAAGCCAAGGCCAATACGCTGGATGTCGCGCATAAAGTCGTTGCCGAAATGCATCAGATTCAAAAGGATATCAAGGGGCAATTCCCGGATATTGAGCTGGCGCTTGCCTATGACGCCTCAAAATTCATCGAGGCGTCGATTCACGAAGTTTACATGACGCTTGCGATGACGGTTATTTTGGTCACGCTCGTGATCTATTTTTTCCTCGGGGATTGGCGCGCAACCCTGATCCCGGCAGTCACAATTCCAGTCTCGATTATTGGGGCGTTTATTGTCCTTTTCGCGCTTGGGTTCTCGGTCAATTTACTCACCCTTTTGGCGCTTGTTCTCGCAATTGGCTTGGTCGTTGACGATTCAATTGTCGTCTTGGAAAACATTTATCGCCGGGTCGAGGGAGGCGAGCCTTCTTTGGCGGCGGCGCAGCGCGGAACGAACCAAGTCGCCTTTGCGGTCATTGCGACAACGTTGGTTTTGGTCGCGGTCTTTATTCCAATTTCCTTTATGGAAGGGGATGTCGGGCGTCTTTTCACGGAATTTGCCTGGGCAATCGTGGGCGCCGTGCTTTTCTCATCGCTTGTGGCGTTATCCGCATCCCCCATGATGGCCTCTAAATTTTTGGCAGGACGGGGGGGCCATACGCAAAAAAATATTGTTACGCGGTGGATTAACCGCCGGATTGACGCGTTTGAGTCGGGCTATCGGCGGCAGTTGGCAAGTTTTATTAACCATCCATTTTTGGTGATTTTGGGCGTCTTGTTGCTCGGGGGGCTGGGGTATTATTTTTACCGCGCTGTTCCCCAAGAATATGCGCCTGTCGAAGATCGCGGTGTCATCTTTACGATCATGATCGCGCCCGAAGGATCGTCGCTTGAATACACCAAGGCCAATATGCGTAAAGTCGAGGAAAAGCTGGGGGCGCTCCTCTCTCCGGAGAATGGCGGACCCAAAGATGGCACCGGTGAGGCGCACCGGGTGGTGAGCATTGTGCCGGGCGCGTTTTCTGCGACAGGATCGGTGAACACAGGGATTGCGATTGCGCTTTTGAAAGATTGGGGCGAGCGGCGTTATGCGGGTCAAATTCAAAATGATCTGTTCATGAAATTCTTTGAAATCCCAGGGGTTTGGGCATTTCCCGTCCTCCCGCCCTCACTCGGGCAAAATCCGCAAAGCACGCCTGTGCAATTTGTGATTGCCGGGGATAATTACGATGATCTGGTGAAATGGCGGGATGCGTTACTGGTCAAAGCCCGTGAAAATCGTCGTCTGGTCGATCTCGATTGGGATTATAAAGAAGGCAAGCCGCAGATCCGCTTGCGCCTGAATACCACCCGCGCGGCCGAACTTGGGGTCTCGACGGCGCAAATTGGCAGCACGCTTCAAACCATGTTCGGCAGCCGCGAGGTCACGACCTATCTGGATCGCGGTGAAGAATACGATGTGGTGTTGCAAGGCCGATATCAAGACCGTTTGTCGCCCACTGACATGAATAATGTTTACGTGCGGTCCGAACGAACGGGCAAATTGATCCCGCTTTCGAATTTACTCAGCATTGAAGAAACGGCCGATGCCGGGTCGCGTGGGCGGTTTAACCGGATGCGGGCGATTACGATCACGGCGTCTCTCGTCCCGGGATATAGTTTGGGTGCCGCGCTTGATTATCTGGAAGACGCCGCGCGGACCAGTCTGCCGTCCGAAGCGCAGATCGATTATAAAGGCCAATCGCGCGATTATAAACAAGCGGGCGCGGCCATGTTGTTTGTCTTTTTGCTTGCGCTTCTCGCGACCTATTTGTTTTTGGCGGCCCAGTTTGAAAGTTTTGTCCATCCGTTTGTCATTATGATGACCGTGCCGTTTGCGTTGATTGGTGCGCTCTGGGGGCTCTATGTTACGGGCGCGACCTTGAATGTGTATACGCAAGTCGGGTTGATTATGCTCGTCGGTCTTGCCACCAAAAACGGGATTTTGATTGTCGAATTCGCAAACCAATTGCGCGATGAAGGTGTCGAGTTTATGGAGGCGATTCTTCAGGCCGCGCAGACGCGTGTGCGCCCGATTTTGATGACGTCAATTGCGACGATCGTCGGGGCGATTCCCTTGGCGCTGGCCATGGTCATTGGCGGGGCGGGGGCAGAAAGCCGTTTCCCGATTGGCGTGGTGATCGTCAGCGGCGTTGCCGTGTCGACGGTCTTGACTCTATTTATTATTCCGACATTTTATGCGCTTCTTGCGCGGCATACGGGATCGCCCCTTGCCACCACCCGCGCCCTTGAGAAAGAGTTAGAGGCGCGTGAGGATGAGTAATTATAAACTGTGCCAGATGTCTTTGGATCATCCCGTTCTTGAAAAAGAAAAAGTTGATCAATTTATGTGGGTGCGTTCAGACAACGTGGATGAACTGAATGAGAATCGCCGCGGTGATGTGTCGCAAGTCGATATCTATCGTCATGCGTTAAGCTTCTCGTCATGACGAACCCACGTGCTCAGGATCTGACCTCGGGATCCATTCCCGCGCATTTATTTCGCTTGGCTCTTCCCATGATTTGGGGGATTTTGGCGATTGTCGCGATGCAACTCGCGGATGTTTATTACATCGCGGGGCTGGGGCATCTGGCGCTTGAATCCATTTCGTTTACCTTTCCGGTCAGTATGACGCTTTTTAACCTGGTCATGGGGTTATCGATTGCGACATCTGCAATTTGTGCACGCTTGATTGGCGAAAAATCAACCGAGACATTAAAACATTTTCTGGCCCATGCCCTCGTTATCGCCTGCGGGGTCGGGGTGTTTTTGGCGGTCTTGGGTGAAATATTACTGCCCTATATTTTTGATTATCTGGGCGCGGGGCCCGAACATATGCCGGCGATTATGGCGTTTATGCGCGTTTCGCTCTGGGGGTATGTGTTTGTGACTGTCCCGCTTGTGGCGAATGCGGGCTTGCGTGCGGCGGGTGACACGTTTATCCCGTCGATCATTATGGTCTTGGCCGCTCTCATCAATTTTCCCCTGGCCTATGCGCTGGTCTATGGCGCGGGACCTTTTCCCGCCTGGGGGGTTGCGGGCGCCGCAAGCGCGAATGTCATCAGTAATGCGCTTGTCGCGGTGTTTGCGCTCTATGTTCTGATTGTCCGGCACCGGATGCTGGATCGGCATTGTGTGACGTTCCAAGATTTTGGCGCGCACGCGACACGTTTATTTTCAATCGCCCTGCCGGTGGGCGTGATGAATTTGATCCAACCGCTGACGGCGGGGGTCCTCACCGCCATTCTTTCAGGGTACGGCGCGCATGCGGTGGCTGCCTACGGCGTCATTGGGCGGGTTGAGGCCTTGGCGGCTGTTGTCCTGATGGCGGTCTCGATTGGGATGTCGCCGATTATCGGACAAAATTACGGCGCGCGGCGCTTTGACCGCATCGAACAGACGATTGATATCGGTATTCGTTTTTGTGTTTTCTGGTCGATCGCCGTGGGCCTGGGGCTTATGCTTTTTGGATCAATGCTTGCCCGCGCCTTTACCGATGACCCAGAGACAATCCAAACCGTTGCGCTTTATTTTATGTTGACGGGGATCAGCGCGGCGGTCGGTAACATCGCCATCGGGTGGGGCACGGCGTGGAATGCCCTGGCAAAGCCCCAATTTTCTGCCGTGATGACAACGGGCCGGTTCTTTATCGGGGGGATCGTGTGTGGGTATTTGGGGCATTTGATCGCCGGATTGCCGGGGTTGTTCATGGGCCTTGCGGTCGGGAACATTATTCTTGGCACGGTCCTTCATTTTTGGAGCCGGACGCGGTTTGACCGGCTCGCGGCGGCGCCTTAAACCGTATCGTTTCCATTGCGGCGGAATCCGGTTGCCACTAAAAATTGTTCGCTTGACTCTTTTCGGCTCGCGGGTGGTTTCATGTGCCGCACGGTTTTAAAATCCCGCTTCATTTGCGCCAAAAGTTCGCCCTGGGCGCCACCTTGGAACACTTTACTGACAAAGACGCCACCAGGTTTTAAAACATGACAGGCAAAATCATACGCGGCCTCGACCAGACCCATAATGCGCAAGTGATCTGTTTCTTGGTGCCCCGTGGTGTTGGGTGCCATGTCGGAAAGGACAATATCCACGGGCCCGCCCGTCAAGGATTTGAGTTTTTCGGGCGCATCGTCCGCCATAAAATCCATCTGGATAAAATCAACGCCGGGAATGGGATCAATGGGCAATAAATCAATTGCGACAACTTTTTTGGCCTTGTGGGCGATGGCGACTTGGGCCCAACCGCCGGGCGCGGCCCCCAGATCCACGATGATTTGGCCGGGTTTCAGGATATGCAGTTTTTCGTGGATCCCCAATAATTTAAACGCCGCGCGCGAGCGATAGCCTAGGCGTTCGGCCTCGCGCACAAAGGGGTCGTTCAGTTGTCGTTGGAGCCATTTGGTGGATGACGCCGTGCGTGCGCGTGCGGTTTTGACCCGAACGGCCACGTCCCGCGTGGTGCGGTTCCGGCGCTTGCCGCTGGATTTTCCAGGAATTTTTCCCTTATTTACGGGCGGGTCGGTGGGGTCGGACATATGATTTGACAGGGGGTTTGGGTTTGAATTATATAAACTGAAATCTATTCACGTGGCAAGGAGAAAAGATCATGGTAACAACAGGGGCCTATTTAACGATTGATGACAAAATCAAAGCGATAAAAGCATCGGGAAAAGTATCACCTGCTCTTAAAGAGGCCGTTCAAGAAATTAAATTAGGCCCGCTGCAAGGCCGCGTTGGAGCGATGGCGAATAAGGGGATGCCTGCCTATAAAGGAGCGCTTGCGCTCGAGTTTAATTTAGAGGGTGATTTGGCATTGGCTCCAGTACAGGTATTTCTTGGGCGTAACACACAACCGGAAACCATTAACGTTTATCATGTCCTGATTCAGGGGCCGCATGGATATGAACCCTTGAAGGGGATCTTCTATCGTACTGACAGAGACCGCTGTCGTATCGCCCTCCGTACAGGTATTTCTGGCGTTTTTCAATTAGCTAAGATGACAAAGGTGAAAAAGATGGGAACAACATTTGTTGATGTTGTTCCGCCTATGCGCGCTTGGTATGGACAGTTTTTTCAAAAAGAGGGCGAACGGACGTTTTGGCGTGCAAATCCTACCCTGTTCGTTGGTTCTTAAAGGAAATGCTATCTTTTATCTATGTTAAAGAGAAAAGATAGCCGTATGTTCTTGTCAGACAGCTCTGAATGGTCAAACAAAAAGGCCGGGGGTTTCCCGGCCTTTAGAGTTTTTGTTTTGCCTTAACAACCCGCAAGCCCTGTTCAAACTCGCCCTCTATACTTTCATTATGCCCAGAAAAGGGGTGAGTCGCGCAAACTTTGAGGGGTAGATTCGTCAACGAAATTGTGGATAACCCCAGATTCGCTCGTCCCATTGTTTTTTATAACTGGGTCTATCTGCGGCAAGAACGCGCGGGGAAAAATGCCGGGGATGGCTTGCCAGATTGGATCAAACGCTTTAATAATCAAAGCAGTGTTTGGGGCTGTTGATTCTCGGCCTTTTCTGTTGGCGGTTCCCGCCGCTTTCGTTTTCTTTTGTCGCGTTTGATCTTTAACTTGTTGTTTTCTCTTTGAAAAGGAGCCTGCCATGATGAATTCTACCGCCCGTTTTGTGTTGTTGCCTGTGGCGCTTTTGGCGCTTGCGGCCTGTACAAACAAAACCAAGGATTCGATGCAGGAATCGGGGGCTTATGGCACCGATGGCACCGCCGGGACAACAATGGCCCCGGTGGATGGTGTTGCGTCTGGCACTGTTATTCCGGGATCTCAAGAAGATCTGACCGTCAATGTCGGTGACCGCATTTTCTTTGGCTATGACCGTGTGGATTTAACTCCGGAAGGCCGTCAAACACTGGACCTTCAGGCCGAATGGCTCAAGCGTTATCCCAATGTTACTGTGACCATCGAAGGTCATGCGGATGAACGCGGCACCCGTGAATATAACTTGGCCCTTGGGGATCGTCGTGCGAATACGGTGCGGGGCTATTTGGTGTCGCAAGGCATTGATACCGCGCGGATCCAGACGATTTCGTACGGTAAAGAACGTCCGGCGGTGTTTGGGGCAGATGACCAATCTTGGGCCCAGAACCGTCGTGCTGTGACCAAGGTGAACTAATCCGTGCGCGCGCGCCTGTTCTCCTCTTTTCGCGCATCTGTTGCGGTGCTGGCCTTGATCGCCACGCTGCCCGTGCCGATGGCTTTTGCCCAAGTGGGAGATGCGGACGCGCGCTTATCACGGATGGAACGTGACATCGAAACCTTAAGCCGGTCGGTATTTAAGGGTGAAAAGCCACCTGCCGGCGCGATGAATATCGGTGCAGGATCCCAGGCTTTCCAAGAACAGACCGATGGGCGCCTGTCCCAACTGGAATCTGATCTGCGTGAACTGACCGGTCGGGTTGAAGAACAGGGAAACACCCTGAACCAAATCAACCGGACCTTGATGGATATTCAAACGCGGGTCACGCGTATGGAACAAGGGGCGGGGACGACAGTCCTCGCGCCCCTACCGTCCACCTCGTCCTCATCTAACCTTTCGGTGTCGAGTGGGGGGGGAGAAAACGCGGCAACACCTGCTGATGTCTCCGAACCCGCGCCAAATATTTTGACCGATGGGCCGAATGGCGCCGCGTCCGGTACGGCCCCCAGTGTTGAAAATTTTGGCAATCTGCCACAAAACGCAACGACCAGTATTCCCCCCGAAACCGATCCCGCCCGCGCGTATGAAAATGCGATCAGTCTGTTAAAGCAACGGGATTATAGCCTGGCAGAAAAGGCGTTTCGTGATTTTTTAAAGGTCAATCCGGATCATACGTTGGCCCCGAACGCCAAATATTGGCTCGGGGAGGCGTATTTTGCCCAAAACAAGTATGACCAAGCCGCACGGATTTTTGCCGAAGGCTATCAAAAATATCCAAAAGGGGCCAAGGCCGCGGATAATCTGCTGAAACTCGGGTTATCCCTTGCGGCCAAAGGGAATGGGGCGGACGCCTGCGTCGCCTTGGGTCAAATTGCCAAAGACTTCCCCAACAGCGCGGCCGCCGTACGCAACCGCGCCGATCAAGAAATGCGCAAGTTAAAGTGCGGTGGATAAGGTTTAGAACGCTGGTCGATCGGGGTATCTCCTCCTGATTTAGACGCGATATTTTTTCTATCCTTTTGTTTTCTCTTTCTCTTTCTTCCTTTCCTTGTCATCCCCGCGAAGGCGGGGATCCAGTTCTTTCTTCCTCTTTTTTCCTTTTCTGGATTCCCGCTGTTGCGGGAATGACAGAGAAGTCCGTTTGGCTTTATATTCCCCCGTGGTTTTTGTGTTTAAAAAACACAAGGGAACAGCGCGCGCCGCCCTCGTAAATTGTGGGCTGCCCGGTGGTGGGTGGGGGATTGGCTCCTTTCTTCGGACGGTCGATTTAACCAACACGCCTTGAAAAAAGAGCTTCCCCCTCTGGTGGTCGACTCCATTAAGAGAGAATATAAGCGAACAATCCCGAAATGTCAAGTATTATTTTAAAAAAAGTAATGATTTTTGTGGTATTAGGGATAAAAACCTTTATTTAACCAGACCTCATTTAAAACCCCCGGAATATATCCGGGGGTCGATGGATTCTGGTCAGGGCGTCGATTGTTTTGGGATCAATGAGACTCTGGGGCGTCGTGCCCATCCATGTGATGTTCTTTCATTTTCTCACGGCGCTCGTCGCGGCGGTCTTCACGCTTTTCACGACGATCCTCGCGGCCTTTTTTCATTTCATCTTGAGAGAGCTTACCGTCCTTGTCGGTATCCAGACGCGTAAAAATTTCTTTGATGCGGGCTTCATGTTCGGCAAGCATTTCAGCGGGTGTCAAAAAGCCGTCTTTATTCGTGTCGTTCTTTTGAAAACGTTCGGCTGGGGAAAGACGTTTCCATCCGTCTTTGCCTTTTTCGTGGTCTTCGGCATGTGCGGTCAGGGCGGATCCAGCAAGCAGTGTCGCGATGGCAATTGAGAGATAGGAAAGACGGGTCATCAAAAATCTCCTCTAAGTTAAGGTGGGAAAGGTGCTAAGACACGCACAGCATAAAACAGCGTGAGAACGAAATGCAATTTTTTTCTTATGCCTTTATGACGCACCTGGATCGCGATGTTCATCCGCATCATCAAAGTTGGTGGTGAGGCGTGCCGGGTCCTTGCTGGGGTCTGGCTTTTGAGACATGTTTTTCGTGAGATCCGCAAAACTGAGCGGTGTTTCTGTTGCTTGAATTCGTGCCGAGAGGTGCGACGTTCCTGTTCCGCCGAGCCCCAGGCCCATGCCAATATGGGGTGCCGTGGGAGCCGGGGCGGGCGTCGCGGGGCCAGCCTCTTGTGACGGCGCCATGTTTTGAGCGAAGGCGTTTTTTAATGTGGGCGTGGTTGGCATCAGGAACATGTCCAGATCATTTGCGTGGATGGCCGCGTCCATTTCCTGGCGTTTCAAATAGGTGCGACTTTGTTCAACCGAACGGGTGAGCGCGTCGAGATCTGGAAGTTCTTTGGCAATCTCTGGGAGTTGATCGAGAAGAATAATCTCACCAATTTTACGTCGGCTGATGACCTCACGCGTGAGTTGATAAAGCCCGTCGATGGCGGGATCCGCGCGCATCATTTGAAACTGCATCTGCGCGGCCTGAATTGGCGTCCGGCCACTCAATCCGGCCTGGTCATAGGCCTGGGCCGCGCCTTGAAGGGCAGACGCACACCACCCGAGAAAACGACCCTGAAGCAAATCCTGGTTTTGGCGGGCGGCCGTTTCAAGTAAGATATCGCTGCGGTCGTTATCGGCCAGTTGCGCGATCACGGTTCCAAATGTCTCGTCGATCATGCGGTGATGGAGTTGTTCGTTGCGGTGGATATCCATGAAAGGATTAAATGTCCGGTCGAGCTGTTTTTGATCGGCCGCGGGGATCCGCGAAAGCGCCTCGATCTGATGCACAATCGAACGGACATAGGGATCATCACTGTGGTTGAGGCCAGCAGCCAGAATAATCTCGGGGCGGTACCCGCGCCAGGCCATATCTTGGGCGGCTTCACAAAAGCGCCACCATTGCCGGATTTGGTCGTCGGTTGTGACATGGGCGAGTTCTTCTGTGATATCACGGCATTTTTCAATACGCGCACGGTCGGCGTCCAAGTGATCGAGGATTTGCTCTGCGGCATAAGCCGTGGCCCCAACCGAGAGGGTAAACGGAAAGCGTTCGGGTCGGTCATGACTTTCGCGCGAGATCGCTTGAAAAGCACGTTTATGCGAAAGTTGATCAATCGCGTCTTGATAGCCCTCGGTACGAAGCATGAGGCAGGCGAAGATATCGCTTCTGAGATTGGCGCGTGCATCGGCAACTGCGCTGCGTTTTGGAACCAGTAGGCGCCCGGCAAGGCGTTCCAAAAGGGCCGGATCTTGGCAGAGATCCGAGACTTCAATCGCATGCCAGGTTTGGCGATACAGATCGGCCAAAGCGTCGAAATAATTATCGTACTGATCGATATTGATCGAAATAATGGCGAGAGACACGATGGTGTTTGAAAACCCGAGCCAGTTTGTCATCGTGCAGGCGGCAATCCCGTGAAATGCAGAGGGCTCAATCGGGGGAAAATTTCGTTGAAAGATCGTCATGGCGGTGTGCCCCGCCGGATGATCAAGCAGTGTATCCTCGATCATTTGCAGGCTGGTCCGGAGCTGGCCAGTGTTATGAATACTATAAACAACGGACAAATAGGGATCGACCGCGTTGATTTCGGCGGCAAGTGCGTCGGCTTTGGCCTGAAGTGCAGCGATGGACAATAAATCTGACATAGCACCGATCAGTATAAAAAAAGAGACGACAATCCTGTCGTTTATTATACTGCGCAGCAGTTAATGCTTTATAATTTCTGTAATACGTGCGGGGGATGACAAACCCGCTGATTTGTTTTAGAAATAAGGCCAACAACGGCAGAAAGGGCAAAAAATGACTGGGTTCATGAAAAATAAGCGCGGCCTGATCATGGGTGTCGCGAACGAGCGTTCGATTGCGTGGGGCATCGCCCAGGCCGTCCATGCGCAAGGTGCTGAACTCGCGTTTACGTACCAGGGCGAGGCGCTTGAAAAGCGGGTGCGTCCCTTGGCCGAGAGTATTGGCGCGGGCATTGTGGAGCCCTGCGATGTGACGGATGACGCCTCGGTTGACACGGTGATGGCGCGCTTGAAACAGGCCTGGGGCGGGATTGATTTTATCGTTCATGCGATTGCCTTTTCGGACAAGAATGAACTTGATGGGCTGTATCTGAACACCACGCGGGCGAATTTTTTACGGACCATGGATATTTCGGTTTATTCTTTCACCTCTGTTGCCCAAAAAGCAGCCCCTATTTTAAACCCTGGGGCGTCTTTATTGACCCTCACCTATTACGGGGCGGAACGCGTGATGCCGCATTATAATGTGATGGGTGTCGCGAAGGCCGCGCTTGAGGCGTCGGTACGGTATTTGGCGGTGGATTTGGGCCGCCGCGATATCCGCGTGAATGCCATTTCGGCGGGGCCCATTAAAACATTGGCAGCAAGTGGCATTGGGGATTTCCGGCATATTCTGAAATGGAATGAACTGAATTCCCCATTACGGCGAAACGTGACGACCGATCAAGTGGGGTCGGCGGGGCTGTTCCTCCTTTCGGATTTAGGCGCCGGTATGACGGGCGAGGTGATGCATGTCGACAGTGGGTACCATGTTGTGGGCATGATGGATGTTGAAAATATTGCACAAACAGCAGAACTTTTGACATCGATGTCATCGGGTGCACAAAAGACATCTTGACCGGAGCGTGCGTTTTATGGCGATGACCAAAGCACGTATCGAGAAATTTTTTTCCATTCTGCGCGCAGAAAATCCACATCCGAAAAGTGATTTGGAATATACGAATCCCTTTACCCTTTTGGTCGCGGTCGTGCTCTCGGCCCAGACGACGGATAAGGGCGTGAATCTGGCCACACGAGAATTATTCAAGGTTGCGGATACGCCGGAAAAGATGGCGCAGTTGGGTGTGAACGGGATTAAAGATTACATCCGGACCATCGGCCTTTTTAATGCCAAGGCGAATAATGTGCATCGGTTAAGCGAGATGTTAATGGATCGCTTTGAGGGACAGGTGCCGCATACGCGTGACGATTTAATGACCTTGCCGGGCGTGGGGCGCAAGACCGCAAATGTGGTGTTGAATGTGGCCTTTGGAGTACCCACAATGGCGGTTGATACGCATGTGTTTCGGGTGGCAAACCGTACCGGCCTTGCGGCAGGGGACACGCCCGAACAGGTTGAAGAACAGTTGTTGAAACGCGTGCCGTCCGAATTTATGGATCATGCACATCATTGGTTGATCCTTCATGGGCGGTATGTGTGTCGGGCGCGTGCGCCCAAATGTGAGACATGTTTGGTGCAGTCGCTTTGTGCATTTCCAGACAAAGAAAAGAGTAAAAAATGATGCGCGTGGATCTTGTGGCCCCCGGGGCCGATTTGATGGAGATGGATGCGTTATTATCGATCCTCGATTTCTCGAAAGATCCAGCCTATTTTCGGCGGTGTGTTGACGAATCGCCTGCTGCGCGCGCGGTGATGATGGCGCGGGTGGATCAGAAAGCCGTGGGGATCTGTGTTGTTAATTTTGCGTCGTCGTATCCGCTCTTTAAACGTCTGAATATTCCCGAAATTCAAGATTTGAATGTGGCGGCGGGCGCGCGTCATCAGGGTGTGGGATCGGCGTTGCTTTATGCGGCCGAAGAACTCGCGCGCGCGCGGGGACATACCGATATTGGCATTGGTGTGGGGATTGCTGCGTCTTATGGCGCGGCCCAACGTTTATATGCGCGCCGCGGATATATCCCCGATGGGGCCGGGGCCAGTCAAGACGACCAAACCGTGCGCCTGGGTGAGCTGCGCACGGTGGATGATCGGTTGTGTCTCTATTTGGTGAAAGAGTTGGGTGTTTCGCGTTAGGAGGCAATAGCGGTTTTTGGCTTTGGCATGTCGATCTTGATGTGCAGATCGCGGAGTTGCGGGACTGTCATTTCAGTGGGTGCGCCCATCATCGGGTCTTCGAACGCGCCGTTCATGACAAAGGCGTAGACTTCACGCAAATTTGGTTCATCCGCAATCAGCATGATGATCCGGTCGACGCCAAAGGCACAGCCGCCGTGGGGGGGGGCGCCGAATTTAAAGGCACTCAGCATCCCGCCAAATTTTTTCTCGAGCACATCGCGGCCATAACCGGCAATCGCAAAGGCCCGTTCCATGATGTCGGCACGGTGGTTCCGGATGGAGCCCGAGCACAGTTCAAATCCGTTACACACACAGTCATATTGATTGGCGACAATCGTCAAGGGATCTTGGCTGTTGAGTGCTGTAAGGCCGCCTTTTGGCATCGAGAACGGGTTGTGCGTGAAATCGATTTGCCCCGTTTGTTCGTTCATTTCGTACATGGGGAAGTCGGTAATCCAGCAGAATTTAAAAACATTCTTTTGGGTCAGATCCAGATCAGCCGCGATTTTGTTGCGCGCCTTACCGGCCAGTTTTGCGGCTGGGCCTTCCTTGTCACAGACAAAGAAAACAGCATCGGTGTCTTGTGCGTTCATCTGTGCCCGTAGTTCTTTTTGGGCGTCTGCGGGCAAGAATTTGGCAATTGGGCCTTTGCCATCACCATTTTCAAACACAACGTACCCCAAGCCCGGTGCGCCTTCGCCCTTGGCCCAGTCGTTTAATTTATCAAAGAAGCTGCGGGGTTTGTCGGCAACAGAAGGCGCGCGAATGGCGCGGACAACGCCGCCTTTTTCAATGACGGCCTTAAAGGCTTTAAAGTCAACATCGGCGCGCGCGAAAATCGAGGTGACATCGACGATTGTCAAAGGGTTGCGCAAATCGGGCTTATCCGACCCATAGGTCATCATCGCCTCGGCATAGGGAATTCGTACCCACGGCCAGGGTGTGACCGTCCGCGGAACCCCCAGATGCCCCGCAAATTCGGTAAAGATGCCGCCAATCACCGGCTCCATTGTCGCGAAGACATCGTCTTCGTTGACAAAGCTCATCTCGACATCCAGTTGGTAAAATTCGGCCAAACGATCGGCACGCCCGTCTTCATCACGAAAACATGGCGCAATTTGAAAATAACGGTCAAACCCCGAGACCATGAGGAGTTGTTTGAACTGTTGCGGGGCCTGGGGCAGGGCATAGGCCTTGCCGGGGTGAAGCCTTGCCGGCACTAGAAAATCGCGCGCGCCTTCCGGGGAACTGGCGGTCAGGATAGGCGTTTGAAATTCTTGGAATCCCTGGTCCCACATGCGCCGCCGCATCGAGGCAATCACGTTATTGCGCAGGCGGATATTGCGCTGCATCTTCTCGCGTCGCAAATCGAGGAAGCGATATTTGAGGCGCATCTCCTCGCCTGCGCCATCATCGTCGGCAACTTGGAACGGGATCACATCGGCGGGGGATTCAAGCTGTGCCCGTGTCACTTTAACCTCAATCCCTCCGGTTGCGAGTTTCGCGTTTTTGGTATCACCCGGGCGTTCGACGACAACACCGTCAAAGAAAACGACTGATTCATTGCGCCAGTTGGGGACGTCTTGTAACCCGGGAACGCTGGGGTCGACGACACATTGCGTGACGCCATAGGCATCGCGCAAATCAATGAACATGACCCCGCCATGGTCCCGCCGCCGCGCAATCCATCCCGCAAGGGTCACGGTTTGGCCGATATGGTCGGTGCGGAGCGCGCCGCACGTGTGGGTGCGATAGGTCATGAAGGATCATCTTTCATCTTAAGTTCTTGAAAAAAGCTCGGTTTTCTTATAGCGGGCTTGCTTTCAAAGAGAAAGAGAAATTTGGAAAACAGGCGGTGAAGCCCGCGCAACGATCATTTAAGCGCTTTTTACCGTAATCTTTTCTCGCAGCACAGAATAAGGAACAAATTCCGATAACGGGCCGAGGCCCGTCAGAATGGGGGGCGACGCAAAGATGGTACGGGCGAGATCTGTGACGGCACCCACCGAGATTTGGTCGATCCGGGTGCGCATATCTTCGGTGTTCAGAACGCGCCCGTGGAAAATCAGGTGTTTGGCGTTTTGGTCGGCACGCGTTGTCATGCTTTCACGGCCCATCAGCAAACTGGATTTTAATTGTGATTTTGTCCGGTCGATTTCATGGGGTAGAACCGACCCCGGAAAGGCATTCAGGTTATCGACAAGCGTCGACATCAGTTCACCCACCCGTGCCGGGTCTGTCCCGGCATAAATCCCAAAGGTGCCATCATCGCGATACGCGCTGTGAAAGGCATAGATATTATAGGCAAGCCCACGTTTTTCGCGCACCTCTTGGAAGAGGCGTGACGACATCCCGCCGCCCAAGATATGTGCCAGGGCCACGGCCTGGTAATAGCGCGGATCGGTGCGGGAAATACCATGGAACCCCAGTAAAATATGCGCTTGTTCCAGTTCTTTTTCCGTACGGTGTTCGCCGCCCTGGTACGCGGCGGGGGCGTAATGTTGAACCGTTGATTCCGGAAGTGCCCCAAATAATTCTGTTGCCTGGGCCACAAAGTTTGCGTGATCAACATTGCCGGCCGCAGAAAGAACCATGTTCGATGCGGTGTAATGACTGCGGACATAGCGTACAATGGCATCGCGTGGCATGTTCGCGACGATATCGGCGCGGCCCAAGATGGGTGCCCCCAGGGTTTGGTTGGGATAGGCGCGTTCCTGAAAAAAATCGTAGATCAAATCATCCGGTGTGTCGGCATTCATACCGATTTCTTGCAAGATCACCTGGCGTTCGCGTTCAAGTTCACCCGGATCAAAGGTTGACCGTAAAAGCATATCGGCAAGGACGTCCAAGGTTTTGCGGACATCGTCTTTGAGGACATGAAAATAATATCCGGTCACCTCCCGGCTGGTATAGGCATTCATGTGGCCGCCAATGCCTTCGATTTCTTCTGCAATTTCCCGTGCGCTGCGTGTTGGGGTCCCCTTGTACATCATGTGTTCGACGAGGTGCGCAAGGCCATTTTCGGTCATGTCCTCATTCCGCGTCCCCACCCCGAAATAGGCGCCAAGCGCCACGCTGTCGATCGTATCCACCCGGTCAGTCAGGATACGTAGGCCGTTTGGAAGGGTCGAGAGTTGTATCGTCATATTTTATTCCATTTCTTTTTTAGGCGGATACGATACCATGAATTGTCAAAAGTTTTGAGAGGTTAATTTAACATTTTTCGTGCGAAATGGCTGTTTTTATGTTGTCCTTGACGCGTGTATGGGTTTTTGTTTTTGCGGCCTTGTTGGCCCTTGTTCCCTTTGCTGCAAAACCAATCGTTCAGGGCGGAGCGGTTATCTTGTTCCTGTTGATCCTGTGGGACCGCGTGCGTACAGCCCAGGGCCGCCCGGTTCTTTCATTCTCGCGGTATGATCTGTCGGTTCAAATAATCGGCGGATTGCTGGCCTTGATCGTCATCAGCATGCTCTGGTCGGTGGATCCGGGGCATGCGGCCCATGCCCTGCCGCGGCTTACCCTTATTTTTTTTGCGGGGCTTGTATTGATCGCCGGCGCTCCCCGCATCTCCGTCCCACAAGAAAAAGATTGGGGAATTTTAGTTGCGGGCCTCAGTTTCGGCATGCTTGCGGTCCTTTTTTTGGTGGGCACAAAATTTCAATTTTTTGCATGGGTCCGCGGTGTTGAAGGCGCTCCGGCCTATGTGACGAACAAGGCGGTAGGTGTTTTGACCTTAATCGCGCCAGCCGTGTTGCTGCCGCTTGTTACAATGCGCCATCGCGCGGCGGTGGTGTCGTTTTTTTGGGGGCTCGCGCTGATTTTGATCATGGTGGTCGCCACAACAGGGCAATCGGCGCTCTTGGCCTTTTGTGTCATGCTGATGGCTTATTTTCTGCCGCTTGGATCAAAAAAAATCCGGCTTATTTTAAAAGGGTTATTATTTTTTGGAGTTATGGGCGCGCCTTTTCTGGTGATGGCGCTTTGGCCTTATGCCCAGATGATGGCTCAAAATGATTTGTTAAAAGAAGCCTCTGCGCCTGAACGCATGGAAGTGTGGTTTGCGATTACTCAGAAAATTTTAGAGCGGCCCATTTGGGGCTATGGGTTTGATGCGACCCAGGCGATTACGCATTTCGATACGCAACAAATCTATCAACCTGGAACGCGATTTTCCCATCCGCATAATCTGGCGCTTCAGGTTTGGGTAGAGTTTGGGGCGGTCGGGGCCTTGTTTTTATCCTGGGCACTGATCACAACACTCCGCCATATCCTAGCCCATCCGGCGCGCGCGGTACGACGTCTTTATTTTACAAGCTATGCAGCGACCCTCTCGGTCGCCTTAGTGGGATGGGGTATGTGGCAGGGATGGTGGATGACGCTTGTGTTGCTGATCGTTTTTTTAAACCTTGTGGCCGGGCGGCTCATTCAGGCGCAAGATGCGCTGGCAATAAAACCCACAGATTCCCGCGCGATTTCATGACGCCAGCGGTATGTGCCGCCTCCGCGCCATATCCCCAAAAGACATCGCCGCGGATGGCGCCTTTAATCGCGCCGCCTGTGTCTTGTCCAATCATCAGGCGCTGCAACCGCGGACCTGTTCCCTCGGGCGCATCGGCGTCCACATAAAACGGCAATCCATAAGACCACATGGATTTATCGATGGCGAGGGAGCGTAAGGGTGTAAGCGCAATATTTTCGGCGCCGATGGGGCCATCCGGGCCAATATCGCGAAAGAAGATATACGATTTATTTTGATTCATCAGGTCTTGTGCCTGATCCGGGTGGGCGGTGATCCAGGCGCGGATAGACTGCATCGAGGCTTGTTCTTTTGTCATTGCGCCGCGTTCGACCAGAACTTTTCCAATCGCGGTGTAGGCGTGGCCGTTGCGTTCATCATACCCCACATGCAGAGTCGTGCCGTCATCCATTGCAATGCGTCCGGATCCCTGGATTTCCAGGAAAAAGGCATCGACTGGATCATCTACCCAGGCGAGAACATGATCCTCTGTATGCGGGATCTCTCCACGTATAATCCCTTCGCGCGCGGGATAGGGGCGGAGGCTGCGTGTCCCCGGAAGTCCTGTGAGTTGCCCCGTGATCCGTTCACCTTTCAAATCCGGTTTAAAATCACCCAGATTCACAACAACATGATCAAGGGGGCGCGCCCGAATGGGAGTTTGATAGGCCCCGTGGCGTGTGCGTGATCCGCGCAAAGACGCCTCGTAATATCCGGTAAATAAACCGTCATCGCGTACCCGTGTCGTCACGCGCCAGGGGCGTAAGGATCTTTCAAGGAAAGGCCGAATGTCGGTCGTTGGGTCGTGTGCCAAAAGTTCTTCACAAAACACACGCCAATCTTCCCACGTGCCAACGGGTTTGACGGCCCCAGAGAGGGCGATTTTTTGTTGCCGCGTACAGGATTTCGAAAGGGCCCTATGAACATCCGACAAATTATCTTGCGACCATCCCGGCAAGTCCTCGAAAGAAGCCGGATGGAAGAGCGGCGGGGCCGTTGTCGCATCCTCAAGCGTTGTACAGGCGGAGAGCCAAGACATCATGATCACGAGAAGAAGGGTTTGTGTTTTCATCGCGATTCGGGCAAGGGGGTTTTGTGTGGTTCGGCCTGTTCGTCGCGCGTTTCATAGACATACCAAATCGGGCTTGTGGCTGTTATTTCCCGGCCAAACATCCAGATATCGATCATGGTGGTTGTCTTTTCTGGATCGCCGGCAATCACGACGCCTGCTGCGTTGCGGATCAGGCAGGTTTCCTGGGCCGTGAACCGAACACTGATAAAAGCGGTGCCTTCTTTTATCGTGGCCGAAATAATATCCATCGCGGGAATCGACTCGATCCTTGTGTCGACCGTTTCGGCGCGTGTTTCGCGGTCGATGATGGCCCGTTCAAAATCATTATAGACAGGAGGCGTTAACAGGGATCTGAGGGTCGCGCGGTCGCCTTTGGCAAAAGAGGTGACGATCAGTTCAAACGCATCCTCCGCGCCTTCCATGAAATGGTCGAGATTAAAACGCGGGTCAGCCTCGGCAATTTTGCGCAGTCCCGCCTCGGTGTCTGGCGTTTCGATACGCACGCGTCCGGTCAAAGTCGTTTTAGTGATTCGGATGGACGGCGTGCCCGGCATCGGCGAGAGTTGAATAACATTACTCTCTTCGCGATTTCCGGGTTTATTGTCGGGTGCCGCAAAGGGGTTCTCGCGCGTGCGCTCATCCCCGTGGCGTGTCCCCAGAATGCTTTTCAGCCAAAAAACCAGAACCCCGGCAATAATCCCGTAAATAATCAAATCTGCCGCCACGCTTATGTACCCCTCTTAAAGAAATGAAGTCGATCTAGCGGGTACTATACGCACTGTTGAGGGGTTTGACAAAAGGGGTTTAGTTTTTCTATAAAACAAATCTAAGGAGGTCGGTATGGTCCATATGGCCCGCATTAACCCTGTTGTCGAGATGGATCATTTTGATGCCCCAGAAATTCGTGCACGGCTGTCCTCTGGGCAGGCGGGGTGCGTGATTGTGCGGGAAACCATAGATCCGTCTATCCTTGCGGGGCTTTCCCCTGCACATCAGCGTTTTTTAAGTCGGCACTGGGTGGCCGCCGCACCATCCGGCAGACTTGGATTATATGAATTTAATCATAGGGCCCCAGTTGAAGATCGATCTGAGCCGGATGCAACCTTAAAAGATGCTTTTGCTGCGTTGGTTGAAAACGATATCACCCGAATGGCCGAAATATCGACGAGTGGAACCAAGGTGAGGGGACGATTTTGTTTAGATTATTACCTTTCGGCAGGTGCGCATATTGATCGGGTTACGGGAAGAAATATCGCGCATCGGCATTTGATTGGCGATCAGGCGGGGATGGTCATTTTCTGTCCTGAAGGGCCGGTGGATATTCGCCCCGCGAATAATGCCGGGGATCAGTTTGACCGCACACAAATTGATCGAATGGTACGGCAGGGGAATGCAAAATTACGACAATTAAAACCGGGAGAAATTGCGTACTTTAATGACACCTGCCTGCATTGGTCGTTCATTCCGCGTCACCAAGATTTGTCGGAAGTCCCGAAATTTAGAGTGATTTATGCCTAACACACTGAAAGCGAGGCATAAAAAGACACTACCTTAAGTTGTTTTTAACTGTTTTCTTGCATCCTGACGGGGCTGGCTTGTTTTTCAACAGGTTTTCCCTCCTATGTCTGCCACCGTTTACACGGATGGTTTTTGTGCTTTTATTCATGCGATTGCACTGAAACGGAATGAGCTTCATAAATGGACGGCCCTCATTATTCAAGTGGCGGACTCGACAGGCCATGCGGATTTTGACGAAGTCATTCAAGTTCTGAATTTCCAGTTTCAAGGGCAAGAAGCGCTGATCTTGACTCAAAGCCAACAAAAACGCGTTTTTGTGATTACCCGCACCGACCGCAAGGCCTTATCAATTCTCGAAAGTTCGATTGCCAAGGCGTTCCCGGATGACAACGTGAAGGTTTTGATGGGCGTTCCCCTGAACCGTGGAGTGGATATCTTGGCCAAGATGATTGGAATGACAACACCTCAAACCGATCACGCGACCCATATCAGTTTAAAAAGACTGGCGCGGCCCAGCAATGCGTTCTTGGTTTTGACAGATAACAAGGATATTACGGCGCAAGCCCTTCGGACTCTTCAGGGATTTGGGCATGTGACCATGGCCCAGAATATCGAGGATTTTTTTCGCCTGTACCGGGATTATGCCCCGAATGCGACTTTTATTGATGCGAGTTTTGATTCCGCAGAGGGAGAATCTCTCGTTTCTAAATTACGCGCGCAGTACGATCCGCATTCTCATGTTGTGATGATCGGACAGGCGGCGACGGATGCTTTCGTGAATAAGTACAAGAAAACCGGCGTCAACGGCATTGTGATTCCGCCGCTGTCCTACGATACTGTTTTACGTCAACTAACGCGCGTTCCAACAAAAGTTTCTCGGACGATGGCCGCCCATTAAGGTTATTTTTTGCGGAACTGGTCAAGTGAGACAACTTCGCCCATTTTTCCGCTGTCATCACCGTCTTTACGTTTTCCGCGCGGGCCGTCGCCGCCACCGTCATCGTCCGGTCCTTCCCCTTCGTCATCGTCGTCATGAAGGCCCATGGGCTGGAATTGCAGGGCAAAATTGACGGAAGGGTCGGCAAAGATGCTGATGGATTTGAGCGGGATCACCAAACGTTCAAGCGCATTGTTGAAAGAAAGCGTGACAGATAATTTTTCATCATCGACGGCCAAATCGTAATACTGGAATTGTAAAACGATCGTCATTTCTCCAGGATAACGTTCTTTGAGGTAATCTGGAATCTTGACCCCCGGATGATCGGTCAGGAAGGTAATATAAAAGTGATGGTCGCCCGGGGGTTCACCAAAATCGATGACTTCCTGAACCGCTTGTTTCACCACATTGCGTAAGGCGGTTTCAACCATACGGTCATAGCGTAGGGTTTCGTTTTCGTCGGGAGCTTTATTCTTTGCCATGGCGGCGGCCTCTTTGATTCGTATCGGATGTCGCTTCGATCACTCTATCAAATTGTTGATCGAACGCCAGCCCCAGAAAATCATATATTTTATGGTGTTTTTTCGTGGTTCTGATAGGGGGCGAGCGCATTCATCAGGGTTGAAACAGGCCCGCGCAAGCCCTGCCAGACGCGCGTGTCGTCGGCAAGCCGTTGAATGTCCTGGGCGTGCCCGCGCTTTTCGTGATAGCGGAGGAGCGCAAGGCGCAGGCTGGCACTGCGCGGTTCAACCTCAAGCCCGCGCTCCCAAGCGGGAAGGGGGGTTTTCCCCACCACCTCGTCCAAGCGTCCCTGAAGTTCATAGGCCATGGGAAGATACGGATCACGCGTTAAGGCCGCTGTGATTTGATCTTGAATCGCGTCAGGGCTCGGCCCGTTTGAGAGCGGTCCCGCGAGCAGTAACGTCAAGCGATAGTCGGCCGCCCGCGCATAGGGCACCGCGTGAAGATCAAAAGAGAAGGCGCGGGCGGTGTGGAGGTCATCGGCAAAACGTTCCAGATTTCCCTGGGCCAGGTAACGCTCGGCACGTTTCAAGGCATATTCGGCGTAAATCCCGGTGATGGATACAAGTAAGGCAATAAAAAGGATCGCGGCTGTGATGCGGTGAAAAACCTTTCCTGTCCGGGTTTTTGCATCGTTTGTTTTGGGCAACACGGACCGTAAAATCAGGCCGATTCCGATTCCGCTTAAAATTAAAACCGGCAAGACGCCCCACATAAACTCAATCTGCGCTTGAAGGAAAAGCGCGGCCAGCATCGCCGCGGCCCCAGCAAGAAAAGGCAGCGTGTTTTCCGTGCGCGACAAAAGAAAGGCCCGCGACAAAACCAGAAGCACAAGCCCCAGATAAAGAACCCCGCCGATCATTCCCGTCTCAAGGGTTATTTGTAAGACATCATTATGTGCGGCATAGGCGGATGTCAGATGGGCGGGGGTGATGACGCTGGGGAAGACGCTTGCAAAACTTCCCGTACCATATCCGAACCAAGGGCGTTCGGCGATGAGCGACAGGGTTGAGCGCCACAGTTCAGGTCGAGACCCAAGGGCCGCGGTGGGGTCGTGCCAAAGATCCGAAAATCCGGTCATCGCCATCCAGTGGCTTGGGAAAAGGAAAGGAATTGCGGTGATCAGAAGACCGCTGAGGATCCCCGTAAAGAGAAAACGGGGTGATACCTCTGTTTTTTGAATGCGGAGGGTAGAGGGGCGCAGGGCCCAGAAAAAAATCATACCGACGAGAAACCCCAGGATTCCCCCGCGGCTACCCGTTGCGAAAAGACCCAAGATGCAGAGGACCAGGATCACGAAAGATAACGGGCGTGGTTTTTCGCCCGTGTGCGGCATGCACGCCCCCAGCGTTAAAAATATTCCGGCGTTCATCACCATGGCTAGGTGGTTGGCATCGGCAAATGGCCATTCGGCACGGCCGAGTGACCCAAGCCACGGGTGAAGGGGCGGGAACAGGGCACAAAAAACACTCCATCCCGCAAGGAAGGCGATGATGCTTTGAATGCCCTGGATCAGGGTGTTGGTTTCCCTCTCATCCGCGCGCGTGGATATCCCCATGACGGCGAACGCTGTTGTGACCGGTAACAGATAGGACGCAAGTGTGGCAAGACCGCGCGCCGGAATATCTGATGTGACCGCGCGAAAAGAGAGCCACAGAGCAAAGAGCATCATGGTTAAAATCGTTAAGAACAGGATACCCTGGCGCGGGGTAAAGACACGGGCGGCGGTCCCCGGCGAAACCACAAGAAAGGCGATAAAAGAAAGCCCGAGCGTGGCGATAACGAAAGGTGTCTCTCCCCCAAGGCCTGGCCAAAGAAAAGAAGCACAAAAGGCAAAAATTAAGGCCGTGACAGCCGCATCATCGCGTATTGTCTTGGCGCTCGCGGGGTCTTTTAAAGCCATCATCAGCTAGTTTTGGCGTATTGGTCCCGAAAGGTCAAGGTGATGACCCAGGCAATGCCCTTTGCTCCTAATAAAATAGACTTTAGTAATGCCAGAGGAAGCTGGCATCCAGTTTTTTTATGTTTTTGGGCCCCAGCTTGCACTGAGGTTACAGAGTCTTGACCTCCTCATCCTTATTGCCTTTTTCCTCTTGTCAAACGCCGGAACTTTGTCTATTTTCCAAGCCTGAAGCCGAATTTATTTTCCGTACTATATGTTCGGTGCGGTTTTGGGGTGTCGCCAAGCGGTAAGGCAGCGGTTTTTGGTACCGCCATGCGTTGGTTCGAATCCAGCCACCCCAGCCATTTTTTCCTTTCAATCCGCCTGAGAGAATAAAGCAGGCGGATGGCCCTGCTTTGTGGACCTGTTGTGCGCACACTTTCTGTTGATCAGCTTCTTGAAAAATATGACCGCCCCGTGCCGCGGTATACCAGTTTTCCAACGGCCGTGCATTTTGATCAGGTGATCACGCAAGAGACATATGCGCGTTTACTTGCGGGGATTACAGACAAGGCACCGCTTGCGCTCTATCTTCATATCCCGTTTTGTCGCGAACTTTGTTATTACTGTGGATGCCACACGCGTGCGGTCAATGATGCCCGCCCGGTCCAAAGCTATCTGACCTCCTTGCGTCAGGAAATTCATCATGTGGGGCAATGTCTGACGTCTCGTCCCGTGGTCTCCAGCGTACATTTCGGCGGCGGAACGCCGAACATTTTAGAGATGGAAGATTTATCGGCGTTGATCGATGATCTCAAAACGTACTTTCATTTTCATGATCAAACAGAAATTGATATTGAGCTCGATCCGCGGTTGTTAAATACAGCTCAGATTCAGGGGTTAGCCCAGATCGGTGTGGGGCGCGTGAGTTTAGGCGCACAGGATTTTAACGACGCGGTTCAGCGCGCGGTCAACCGAATCCAACCCTACGAAAAGGTACAAGACGACGTGCAGGCCTTGCGCGCCGCGGGGATTTCAAAAATCAATCTGGATATGATGATTGGGTTGCCGTGTCAGACTGAACGTCATGTCCATTTAAATGCGGAACGGACCTTGGACCTGGATCCGGACCGCATGGCTGTTTTTGCCTATGCGCATGTGCCTTGGATGAAAAAACACCAGAAACTCCTTGAAAAATACCCCCTACCAGGGCTCCATGAACGCCACCGGATGAATACGATTATGGCCGATGCATTTACCTCAGCCGGATATGTTCCGGTAGGGATTGATCATTTTGCACGGCCTGATGACCCGCTCGCCCGTGCGCGGGACGCGCAAAATTTGCGACGGAATTTTCAAGGGTATGTCGCGGATGGATCGGATACGTTGATCGGGTTTGGCGTGTCGTCGATTGGTCGCGTCGGGGAAACCTTTATTCAAAATATCGCAACGCCCCGGGACTATCAAATCGCCGTATCTGAAGCGCGCTTCCCCATTCAACGGGGCCGGGTCTTAAGTGCAGAAGATGCCCAAAGAAGCCATGTGATTGAACAAATCATGTGCCAATTCGCGGTGGCCTGTGCGGATTTCGACGGGCTTTCTTATGCAGAAGAGTTGATGATGGATCTACTACGCGATGGGTTGGTTGAGAGGAGCCAAGATCGCCTGGAGGTCACGGCGCTTGGAAAACCCTTTACACGGATTGTCGCCTCGTGTTTTGATCCGTATTACAAGCATAATGAAACACGCCATGCGCGGGCGGTTTAATCGAGGCGTCATGACCAAAGAAAAAACGGATATATTCATTCAGACTCAAGAAGCGCTGGATGATCTGATTGCGCGGATGCGCGGGTCCAAAGTGGTTTTTCTGGACACTGAATTCTTGCGCGAAAAGACCTATTATTCGCAACTTTGTGTTGTTCAGGCAAAAATCCCGAACCATGATCCGGTCGCGATTGATGCGCTTGCTCCCGATATTGATCTCGCGCCCTTTTGGCAGGCGCTTCTTGACCCCACCATGATCAAGGTATTTCATGCGGGTCGCCAAGATCTTGAGATCATTGTCGATGCGTGCGGCCAGGTGCCAATGCCTTTATTCGATACGCAGATTGCAGCAAGTGTCCTGGGGTATGGGGATCAGGTGGGGTTTGAGACCCTCGCGCGTGTCATTTTAAAACAGCCCCTCGATAAGGGCTCTCAATTTACCGATTGGTCGCGACGACCGTTGACCGCGCGACAGCTCACCTATGCACTGGATGATGTGCGTTATCTCGAACCGATTTATACGCGGTTATCGACCGAGCTTCAGGCAAAAGGTCGGGCCGGATGGGTCGCGCAAGATCTTGAGAATATGACGCGGATTGAGACCTATCGTCTTGATCCTGCGACCTTGTGGCGGCGTGTGAAGATTAAATCGGACCGCCCGCGCGATCTGGCCGTACTTCAATCGCTTGCCATGTGGCGCGAGGAAGAGGCGCGCGCGCGGAACTTGCCCCGTGGGCGCATTTTAAAAGATGACCCGATGGCGGAAATTGCGCTGCATCACCCGTCTGATCTTGATGCGCTTGCGACTATTCGCGGGATTGATAAGGGGATGGTGCGTGGGCGGTTGGGGGCTGGGTTGCTTCAGGCTGTGCGTCGGGGGTTAGATGTGCCAGAGGCCGCATGTCCCCGGGTTGCCAAGCGCAAGCCGATCAATGACGAACAAGAATTGCTCCTCGATATCTTGAAGCTTGTCGTGAAAATGCGCGCGCGCGAAATTGGCGTCGCGACCCGCATGCTGGCCTCGTCTGATGATCTCGATACACTGGTGCGCGAGGGATTTGACGCGTCGGCTCTGGCGTCCGGGTGGCGGTTTGATGTCTTGGGGCGGGATTTACTTGAAAATCCCCGGTTTTCGTTTCAATTTGATATCCAAGCCCAGCGCGTCACGCTGAATACGGCCCCTTAATATACATAATATATAAATTTATCTCTTGCGCCCGGGCATCAAACCCGGTAGAAGATTTCAATTATCTCCCGTCAATTTATGATGTTCGTTTTTCCTTTGGGTCTTTAAAAGATCCGCGGTTACGAACCTGTGGGGAAAAGTAAAGGTAACAGATGATGACTAAACCATTTGAATTTTTTCGTCAGGTCCGCGCGGAACTTGCCAAGATCCATTGGCCAACCCGCAAGGAAACAACGATGAGCGCGATTGCCGTCTTTCTGATGGTGTCGGTTTGCGCCGTGTTTTTGTTTCTGACCGATCAAGTTTTGTCTTTTGTTGTTCGTCTTGTTTTGAATTTAGGGGCTTAAATCATGAGTAAGCGTTGGTATGTCTTGCATGTCTATTCCGGCTTTGAAAACAAAGTTGCCGAAACAATTCAAGAGAAGGCCGCGCAAAAGGGCCTGTCGGACCGTATTGAACAAGTGATGGTCCCGACCGAAGAAATCGTCGAAATCAAACGTGGGCAAAAGGTGAATGCGGAACGCAAATTCTTTCCGGGCTATGTCTTGGCGAAAATCGATATGTCGGATGATATCTGGCATATGATCAAGGAAACGCCGAAAGTGACCGGATTTTTGGGTGCGGCGCATCGTCCTGTCCCGATTACCGAGGCCGAGGCCGAACGTCTGATCAAACAAATGCAGGACGGCGTCGATAATCCGCGTCCGAAAGTGACGTTTGAAATTGGCGAAGAAGTCAAAGTGGCCGAAGGTCCCTTTGCGTCCTTTAACGGAACGGTCGAAGAAGTCGACGAAGAAAAAGGCAAGGTCAAGGTATCGGTGTCGATCTTTGGTCGTGCAACCCCCGTTGAATTGGAATTTGCCCAGGTCGAAAAGATCTGATTCGATTCGGGCCGTTCAAATCTTTCCCTTTTCTTGCACAAAGAACACATCAGGGCTAAGCTTGTCTTATGAAGATTGGCGCCTATGATTTTAAGGAATTTTATGCAACCCCCATTGGGGCGGTTGTAGCTCATGCGGTCTATACCGCCCTTGCGCGGTTGTGGCCCAGTATGACAGGCCGACGGATTGTTGTTTTCGGCTATGGCGCGCCGTATACGATGGCGTTTCAAGGGGCGGAGCGTGTGGCGTATTTCATGTCCCCGGATCAAGGGGCGTTTCCCTGGCCCGATCCCGCAAAAAATCAAGTCGCGATTGCCGCGCGAACCGCGATCCCGATTGAAACAAATTCGGTGGATGGTGTCGTTTTGATTCATTCGCTTGAATTCACAAACGCCGTCGCCCCGCATTTGGATGAAATTTGGCGGATCCTCAAAAGTCAGGGGCGGCTCTTGATCGTTGTCCCAAACCGCATTGGGTTTTGGTCACGGGTTGATTGGGCACCCTTTGGGCAAGGCACGCCGTTTTCCCTTTCTCAGGTACATCGCCACTTGCGTGAGGCGTTATTTATCCCGGAACGTCACACCCCGATTCTGTATGCCCTGCCCATACGGTCGCGCCTGCTCTTGCGTCTTGCGCCGTTTCTGGAACGCTATGCGGGATATGTGGTGCCCGCGCTGGCCGGCTTGCATGTGGTGGAGGCCAGTAAAAAAGTCTATGCGGGCTTGGCCTTGCCCGTGCGTGAACGTCAACGGGTGACAGGTGAGGTGGATGTTCTGGCGGGCGCAAGCGGCGCTCCACGCGAATCATCATCAACCGGCCAATAAATCATCCCCATATACGCAAGCTTAAGCGGCCCTGCAAAAATGCGACCGTCTTTTAACCGCAGCGTGATGGGCAAGTGTCGGGACTGATCTTTGGGATCAATCACCATCAATGAATCAAATACGCCGGTGATAAAAGATTTACCCATGGGGTGGGGAATCGCGTTTGCTAAAACGTCGCGAATGTTTTCTGCGTTTGAAAAATTAAGATCCAGCGTGCCTTGGGGTTGTAGGTTTTCGTCATAGGACAGGGCACCCGACCCTGTGAGATGGCTTAACACAAAATCGCCGACCGATGCATTCCGGATATCCAGGGCGTGCAAGCGATAGGTGGTTCCTAACGCATGAAGTTTTTGAACAGCAGATTTTGTCCAGGTGGTTGGCAGGGACGCGGGAATTTCGAAAACCATTTGGATATGATCAATAGTCATTTCCTGGGTCAGGTTTTTGTTGTTGGGGTCGGCACTGAAATGCGGTATTCCAAAAATTTGATTGTTCATCGGGCCGTCGATGGTGAGATCTTGGACGTTAATCGTCAGGTGTTGCCCGGGGATCGGCCAGAAACGCATGTGAAATTGGCCGAGAGCGATCTTGGTTTTGTCTTTGGCGGTGATCTGTCCGCGCCAGATCATGTGGAATCGTCCGGGATACCCAATGATGCGCGGTGGCGGTGCAGACAGGGTTAAATCCGATGTGTTCATCGTTTCCCAACTTTGTGCAATTTCACGCTCCAGATGATGCGCAAAAAAGAACCACGCCGCGGTATAGCCAAGAATGAGGATCGCCCCAAAGCCCAAGGCGAAATCCCAAAACCGCGCGGGGCGTTTCACCCCCAGATGTTCCCGCGCGCGTTCAACCAGCAAGGCGCTTTCGGTTTCAAGACTGTGTTCCAGACGCGCCATAAAATCATCATGAGCCAGGCCGGGGGGAATGGGGGGTAGAAATTTAAGTGTGACCACGCCGCCGCGTTTAAAAAATGCATTGCGCGGCCAAAACAATCCTGAATTGAGGGCAAGCGGGACGACCGGGATATTCAAGCTTTGGTAAATTTCACTCACCCCGCGTTTATACGGTTTTTGCGATGGACTTTCCCCGACTGCCACGCGCGTGCCTTGAGGAAAAATCACAACCGTATGCCCCTTTTCGGCAGCGTTTTGAACGCCTTGCACCATTTGTATCAGGGCTTCACGCGGCTTGCTGCGGTTGATGCCGATATTGCCAGCCTTGGCCGCATACCATCCCCAAAAGGGGATCCGCAGCAACTCGCGCTTTAAAATCACCACGGGCTGCTCAAACAACAAAGGGAGTTTCAATGTTTCAAAGGCTGATTGATGCTTGGCTGCAACCATATAAGGCTGATCTTGCGGAAGATATCCCGCTCCTTCAACAACGTAATCTAGACCTAAAAGATTGCGCTCGCACCACGCGACCCACCGAAAATATTGGCGGATAAAAGGGATATAAAGCGGTTCGGGCAGCAGCAAAGACGGCAAGATCAAAATGCCAATCGCGAACGTCCCGACGTAATAAACAATATTAAAGAGGAGCGTGCTTACGATCATCATGGGAATGTGCCTGTATAAGAAGACAACGCCCGACGCCCATCTTGAACCCATCGCCGCGCGGCCACCAGAATTGTTTTGTGATATTCCTTGAGGACCAAACGTACACCATCTGGCGACCACAGGGCAAAACGTCGTGACTTGACCGGATGGGGAATAATCTGAACATCGGGGATGATATTCCGCATTTCAAGCCAGGCGCGCGGCATGTGGTAATTCGCGGTGACTAGGCGCAGCCGGGTAATATGACGGTCCTTTACCCAAAGAGCGGTCTCGCGGGCATTACTGGATGTATTTGTCGCTTGAAACCCCAAGGTAACACAACAGGGGATCTTTCGCGGGTCAATCCCCGATTGCGCGGCCAGATCGGCAAGGCGTGTTCCGGGATAAACGCCACTGATCAACAGCTCTTTCCCTGCACGTTTTTGAAGAAGTTCAATCCCTGTTGCGACACGGTCGGCCCCGCCGGTCAGGACGACAATTCCATCCGCCTTGACCGAAAGCGGGGTGGGGGACATCACGGCGATGCTGATCATAAAACTGATGAGACCCAATCCCCACAGAACACCCAAGCCGACAAGGCTTAAAAGCGGTGTCAGAAACAGATAGCGCCAAATCCGAAAGGAGGTGAAAATCATGCTACCTTTATGGCATGTCTTGCAGCGTTTGCAAAACAGTCAATCGTGTTGTGAATACGGTAATTAAGCACGTGAGGATCGGGATCGCAAGAAGGATAATAAACGCTTTTCCAGAAAGGATAAGTGCCGGGACCAAGGCCAGATCAACGGTTCCCGCCAAATTATCGATCAAAACCAAGGTCATCATCGCCAAAAGAAATCCGATCCCGGCACCCATAAAAGAAAGTTGGAGTGCATGTTTTTGAAACTGGCGGGTAATGTATTCATCCGATGCGCCGATCAGGTGAAGGATTTCAAGCTGTTCATGAAACGCCGCCATCCGGGCGCGGACCGCGCCACTGACCGCCGAGACAGTGGTCACAGTTGTAATCAATCCAATCAGGTAGGCCGCAAAGCTTAACGTACTTGTTAAACGCAAAACATCGTTGAGCCAGCTTTGGTGTGTTTCTATTTTTGCTGTTGGAACAATGTTTTGGATCCCGATTTGAAGAGGCCCAATGACCTTGCCCGTATCCCCGATAAGGGTCACACTGAGCAAAGCGGGAAGGGGCATTTGGCCCAATATTTTTTGATCCGACCCCAGCCAGGGTTCAACCAATTTTGCAACGGCCGCGGGGTCCTCAACTTTGACCGTGCGCACAGCAGGGTTTGCGACAAGCCAGGTATGGAGGGCTGTTATTTTTTCCTGGTGCTGCGCATTCGTCAAATGCGTGCCATTTTGATCAAGGACAGGCACTTCAATCGTCATATGGTTGGCAAGGCCCGTACTCCACCGCGCCGCCATACTGGTCAAGACCATGCCGCCTGCACCTGAGAGAATGGCAAGATAGGTCATGAGGCCAATGAGGAGAATAAGGAAACGCCCCGCGCGGTCATCGTGAAACGGTAAATCATATTCGCGTTTTTCGGGAGCCAGGCCCAGGCGCGCCAGATTTTGACGAGGCAAAGAAACTTTCATGATTTTTTCTCGCCCCCGCGGTGTTTAGTGCCTGGTTTTTCAATGCGCAAATGGCCCTTATCCAGGACCATGCAATCATGCGGGAAATGGTCGATCAAAAGTTGATTATGGGTGGCGATCAAAATCGTTGTGCCCATGCGGTTCAGTTGTTCAAAAAGGTTAAGGAGTTTATACCCAATCTCGTCATCCAAATTTCCGGTGGGTTCATCCGCCAAAAGCAAGCGCGGGCGGTTGATGACCGCGCGCGCAATCGCAATGCGCTGTTGCTGCCCGCCCGAGAGTGTACTCGGTAACGCGTGCATATGATCCCCAAGCCCGATCCAATCGAGAATTTCTTCGACATTATTTCGGATTTCGGTTTCGGGTCGTCCCACGATGCGCAAGGGCAAGGCCACGTTATCAAAGGCCGACATATGCCCCAAAAGCCGGAAATCCTGGAACACGACGCCAATGCGTTGACGCAAGGGGACAAGGTTTTCGCGCTTTAATGTACTAATATTTTGATTAAACATCGAAATCAGGCCGCGCGTAGGGCGTCGTCCCAGATATAAAAGCCGCATGAGCGAGGTTTTCCCCGCACCTGAGGGCCCGACCAAAAAATGGAATGATCCCGAATCAAGGGTAAAGGAAATGTCACTAATGACTTCCGGCCCAATGCCATAACGTAGCCCAACATTGTCAAAACGGATCAAGGTCGACACATCCCTCTCGATTTTGTGTACCGATTGGCCCGGCATCTTGATACCGCGCGCAGGGGAATTTATAAAGGAGAGGCGCGTCAGAGAGAAGATTCTTTTTTTGGTTTTCATGTTAATTATCGATTGCCCGCATTGTATGGCTCAGTTTCGGGTTCCGCCTGGGGCGATTCCGCCTTCTGGCCGGGATTTGCGGTGCTCATCTTGTGGGCATCAATGGCATTATATTGAACCCTTCTTTGCGGATGTCCCAGATACATCCGATCACAAATTGATGGACGCGTTGGCCCCAGATGCATCGGATGAGGATCTTAATTTTGCGGATATCTTAAAAAATACGGCGTTGCCCGATATGCCGATCCCATCGGTAGGGGCCGCGCTCGGACCCTCCCCGTCCTGGACAAAGCCGCAATCAGGTGTGATGAGATTTTTTGCGCAATATGGCCCTGCGGGTTTGGGGTATGTCGCAGCGACAGCGGCGGCAATTTTATTCTTCTGGGGGGTGTCGACGGGGCAGGGGGTGATGACGATGATCATCCCGAGATTAAAGGTCGTCTATGAACTTGTCGGGGGGCCGTTACCGCCCGCGCCGCCGCCTTTTATTTTTGACCGCGTGACTTTTGTGCGGGAAAGCGGAAGTATGAAGATCACGGGCCAAGTTGTGAACCAAACAAACGCCCAGCGTAATATCCCCGTTATTCGCGTGACATTGACCGAATCGGGGGATCCCGACCCGGTCGCCCGTTGGGATTTTCGCGCCGATAAAACTTTTGCGGATGTGAAATCTGCTGTGGCCTTTGTGACCACACAAAAAGACGCGCTCGACATGGCCGCGGATACGCTCTCTCTTGAATTTGTGACCGATTGACATGACTTTTTTTGGGCTTTATCCCCGTGCCTTTTTATATACATATTATTTTCCTTAAAAATGTCTTGACGCGGGGTAAGGCATCGGTTAAAAACCACCCACTCGTCCAAGACCGCTGGTCAGGGGAAACCCCGTAAATCCTGCGTTAGATGGGGAAAATAAAGGCACCGCACGTGGGGCGATCCCACAAATTTGGTGTCCCTTTTCTTCCAATCTTTTATTTTGGTATTTGGACGGGGCGATGGCAACATCGCCTTTTTATTTTGGAATTTTGACGAAAGGGCAATCAACATGCCGATGAATAAAGCGAAGAAAGCAGAAGAACTGGACATCGTCCAGGCCCTGCTCAAGGATACGGATGCAATTATTGTCACCGAAAACAAAGGGATGACGGTCAAGCAAGTCATGGAACTGCGCCGCGCGGCCAGTGCCGAAGGGGCGACGTATAAAGTCTCCAAAAACTCGCTCTCGAAAATTGCGCTCAAAGGCACAAAATTCGAAGGGATTCTGGATATGTTCAAGGGGCCGACGGGCTTGATCCTGTCCAAGGACCCGCTGTCTGCCGCGCGCGTTGCGCATAAATTCGCCAGCACCAGCAATGATAAATTGGTCATTGTTGGCGGCGCGGCCGAGGACAAGCGGCTTGAGAAAAAAGATATCGCGTATTATGCGGCGTTGCCGACACTCGATCAACTGCGTGGGAAATTGGTGGGTCTGTTACAAGCGCCTGCCGCACAGCTTGCGCGTTTGGCCGATGCCTACTCCAAGAAAGAGGCGGCGTAAGAATTTGGTGGCCCCGGTGTGTGCCGGGGCAACAATAAACAGAGTTTTTTTAAGACAACAGCTTTTTATAGGAGAAAATCATGGCTGCAGATCTGAATAAAATCGTTGAGGACTTGTCGAAACTGTCGGTGCTGGAAGCCGCGGAACTCGCCAAGTTGCTGGAAGAAAAATGGGGCGTATCGGCCGCTGCGCCGGTCGCTGTTGCGGCTGCTGCGGGTGCGGCTCCGGCGGAAGAAAAAGACAGCTTTGACATTATCTTGGAAAACGCTGGGGCGAACAAGATCAACGTCATTAAAGAAGTGCGTGCAATCACTGGTTTGGGCCTGGCCGAAGCCAAGGCGCTGGTCGACGGCGCGCCCAAGGCCGTTAAAGAAGGTGTCAACAAAGATGACGCCAAGAAGTTTGAAGAACAACTGAAAGCCGCCGGCGCGACAGTGACCGTGAAATAAATTTCATGGTCATCCCGGAAACGCCGGAGGCGTTATCCGGGACCTTCCGCCACAATCTCGAACAAATAAAAACCACCCTGAAAAGGGTGGTTTTTTTGATTTATTCAGCGCTCATGTTCTACATTGCGGCGATTAAATCACGAGCTGCCTGTTGTTGCTCAGGCGATCTCCATTCGTAAGCAGATTCAACGTGGGAGGATTCTAAACCAATGATTGTGCCTTTTGAATTAAAAAGGATAGCCCATTCTGCGGAACTATTACCAATAGCTTTGAAAACGGCACATAGGTGAGGGGCGGGCCCCGCATCGGGGTATAAATATTCTGCGCAGATGTATGCGCCAGCGGTCGTAGGTTTGCCGTGGTTGCCTATTTTGTGAGGACCAACGACTTCGAAAGTCTGCAGTTGGCTTGGGTCATTAAGATGCATGACCATTCATAAAATCGATTTCTGATACCTTCGGAGCCCCAAAATGGGCTCTCAGTTTTTCAAGGGTTGCGGGGGCTTCCGTTCCTGATGCCGGTAAGACGTGTTCAGGAATGGTTGGCGATATGGACATAATGTAAAATCTCCAAAAGTTATGTAATGTATTATTATAGGAAGAATAAAATCGAGGCAAGATAATAAATACGGAATTATACAACTGAAAAATGGCAGAATTAATACCTAGTTAATTTTCCCCTTTACATTTCCCCCTATTCCCGCTAAAACTGCGCGACTTTACCTTTGGGTGGGGCGTACCCCCATCCACAAGCTTTTGTTCTTGCATGGTTTTTTGGGGAATCGCGCCCCCCTTGAAACGGGACCGAACGACAGGCTTGACCACCCGCGCACCTTTATAAAAATTTGTTTCATGCCCGTGATGGGCTTTTACGGCTTCAAGGAACCTGTACCATGACCGCGAAAAAAACCGCTACTGCCTCTTCCTCCTCAAAAACACAAAAAGCGAAGAAAGGCGTGGCGGTTGGACCGGTCAAGGCGCTGCGCCAGAAACTGGATTACCCGGTTGTGGCCGCGAACACGGTCGACAGTTTCACGGGCCGCAAGCGTGTCCGCATGTCCTTTGGCAAGATTGAAGAAATCGCCCAGATGCCGAACCTGATTGAGGTTCAGCGCAATTCCTATGAGGCGTTCTTGCAGATGGGCGTGGTGCCGGCGGAACGCAAGATGCAGGGCTTGCAAGAAGTGCTCTCGACCGTTTTTCCGGTCAAGGATTTTTCGGGTCGCGCGGAAATCGACTTTGTTCAATATGAACTGGAACAGCCGAAATTCGATGTCGATGAATGCCAACAACGCGGCATGACCTATGCCGCGCCCTTGCGCGTGACCTTGCGCTTGTCGGTGTTTGACGTCGATGAAACGACAGGCCTCCGGTCGATCCGCGATATTAAAGAACAAGATGTGTATATGGTCGATATGCCGCTCATGACCCGGCATGGGACCTTTGTCGTGAACGGCACCGAACGCGTGATCGTCAGTCAAATGCACCGTTCCCCTGGGGTCTTCTTTGATCATGACGGTGGAAAGACCCACGCATCGGGTAAATATTTGTTTACGGCACGCGTGATTCCGTATCGCGGCTCGTGGCTGGATTTCGAATTTGATGCCAAAGATATTTTGAACGTCCGGATTGACCGTCGCCGGAAATTGCCGGTGACGACGATGCTGCGTGCCCTTGATTCCGCCGCGACCGAAACCTATCGCCGCGCGCAAGAAGCCAAGGACCAACCGATTGATCCGTTGATGGTTCAAGGGATGTCAAACGAAGAAATCCTGAAGACGTTCTATGAAACCGTTGTGTACACCCGTGTCGACGGTAAAAAGGGCGGGTGGAAAACCCCGTTCAATGCTGAACGGATGCGCGGCGTTAAACTCAACTATGATCTCGTGAATGCCGCGAATGGTAAAGTACTTGCTGAAGCGGGTGAAAAAATCACCGCGCGGACGGCAAAGAAACTCGCTGAAGATGGCGTCAAGGAAATCTTGGTCCAGGATCCAGAACTGGTGACCGCCTATCTGGCCAGTGACATTATCGATGAGAAAAAAGGAATTGTTCTGTTCGAAGCCGGGCATGAACTTTCCGAAAAAGATATTGAAAAAATCCATGACATGGATCTGGACCGGGTTGATGTGTTGGCGATTGATCATGTCAACGTGGGTCCCTATATCCGCAATACACTCCTTGCTGATAAGTGCGATACGCGCGAAGAGGCCTTGATTGATATTTACCGTGTCATGCGCCCGGGCGAACCGCCCACCGTTGAATCGGCGGATGCCCTGTTCCAAGGTTTGTTCTTTGATGCGGAACGCTATGATTTGTCCGCGGTTGGTCGTGTCAAATTGAATGGCCGTTTGGATCTGCAATGCGATGATCAAATGCGTATTCTGCGCAAGGATGACATCTTGGCGATTGTGAAATACATGCACAATCTGAAAGATGGTCGCGGCGAAGTGGATGATATTGACAACTTGGGCAACCGCCGTGTGCGCTCGGTTGGTGAACTCATGGAAAATCAGGTGCGTTTGGGCCTCACCCGGATGGAACGCCCCATTCGCGAACGCATGTCCTCGGTCGATATCGACACCTATATGCCGCATGATTTGATTAATTCGAAACCGGTCGGCGCGGCGGTGCGTGAATTTTTTGCATCGTCCCAGTTGTCCCAGTTTATGGACCAAACGAACCCGCTCTCGGAAATCACGCACAAGCGTCGTTTGTCGGCCCTCGGGCCCGGGGGTCTCACACGTGAACGCGCGGGCTTTGAAGTGCGTGACGTGCATCCCACCCATTATGGCCGTATCTGCCCGATTGAAACCCCTGAAGGTCCGAACATTGGTCTCATTAACTCGCTCTCCACTTTTGCGCGCGTGAACCAATATGGCTTCATTGAAAGCCCCTACCGCAAAGTTGCGAACGGCAAAGTCACGGATGACGTCGTGTACATGTCGGCGATGGAAGAGGCGCGGTATACAATTGCTCAGGCAAACGCCGAACTTGATGCCAAGGGCGGATTTGTGACTGATCTCGTGTCCTGCCGTAAAGCGGGTGAAAACTTGATGTCGCCCAAAGATGCGATTGAATTTATTGACGTGTCGCCGAAACAGGTGATTTCGGTTGCGGCCGCGCTTATTCCCTTCTTGGAAAATGATGACGCAAACCGCGCCCTCATGGGTTCGAACATGCAGCGTCAGGCGGTGCCCTTGCTCCGTTCGGATGCGCCGCTTGTCGGAACCGGGATGGAGGCCACCGTCGCCCGTGATTCCGGTGCGGCCGTGACGGCCCGTCGGGGTGGCGTTGTGGTTCAGGTGGAAGCGCACCGTATCGTTGTGCGCGCAACCGATGGCCTGTCCGCGAACGAGCCCACGGTCGATATTTATAAATTGCAAAAATTCCAACGCTCCAACCAATCGACCTGTATCAATCAACGCCCGCTCGTGCGCGTGAATGATGTGATTAAGGCCGGCGATATTATTGCCGATGGCCCGTCAACCCAACTTGGGGAACTGGCGCTCGGTCGCAACGTGCTCGTCGCGTTTATGCCGTGGAATGGATACAACTTTGAAGATTCCATTTTGCTCAATGAACGTATCGTGCGGGATGACGTCTTTACCTCGATCCATATCGAAGAATTCGAAGTGATGGCGCGTGACACCAAGCTGGGGTCCGAAGAAATTACCCGCGACATTCCGAACGTTGGGGAAGAGGCGTTGAAACACCTGGATGAGGCCGGGATTGTGCATATCGGGGCCGAAGTGGTCGCGGGCGATATTCTGGTGGGTAAAGTGACGCCCAAGGGCGAATCGCCGATGACACCCGAAGAAAAACTGCTCCGTGCGATTTTTGGTGAGAAAGCCGCCGATGTAAAAGATACATCGCTGCGTTTACCGCCGGGTGTTCAAGGAACGATCGTCGACGTGCGCTTGTTCAACCGTCGTGGGATCGATAAAGATCCGCGCTCGATCTTGATTGAACGTGAGGAAATTGAACGTCTGGCCAAGGACCGCGACGATGAACGCCGCATTCTGGAAGATGGGTATTATTCGCGTTTACATGATCTGTTGCTCCGTAAAACTGTGGCGGCGGCACCCAAGGAAACGCATCTGAAAAAAGGTGACGTGATTACGGTCGCGGCGCTTGACGGTATCGAAAAACGCGGATTGTGGCGTCAAATCGCGGTCACGAATGAAGAAATCATGACCGAAATCGAAGCCATGGGAAAAACCTTTGATGACGCGGTCGATAACCTGAAGGAACGTTTTGAATCCAAGGTTGAAAAACTGCAGCGTGGGGACGAATTGCCCCCGGGCGTCATGAAAATGGTCAAGGTGTTTGTGGCCGTGAAACGCAAGGTTCAGCCTGGTGATAAAATGGCCGGACGTCACGGGAACAAGGGGGTTGTTTCGCGCATCCTCCCCTCCGAAGACATGCCCTACCTCGAGGACGGAACGCCCGTGGATATCGTGCTGAACCCGCTTGGGGTGCCGTCACGGATGAACGTGGGTCAAATCTTGGAAACGCATTTGGGGTGGGCGTCTGCCAATCTGGGGCGTCAAATCGGCCAGTTGATTGACAGCTTTAAAAACGACAACGAACCCACCGATACCGAAGTCAAGTCGCTCAAGACTAAATTGAAAGACGTCTATGGCGAGCGCGAATTCTCGGCCAAGGTGTCGAAACTTGACGATACCCAAATGGTCGAAATGGCTAAAAACTTGCGCGGCGGCGTGCCGATGGCGACACCGGTGTTTGACGGTGCGCATGAAAGCGACATTAACGCGATGTTGCAAAAAGCGGGCGTCAATACCTCGGGTCAAGTGCGGTTGATTGACGGTCGGACGGGCGATTATTTCGAACGCCCCGTGACGGTCGGTTATATCTATATGCTGAAACTTCACCACTTGGTCGACGATAAAATCCACGCGCGCTCGATCGGGCCCTATTCCTTGGTCACGCAACAACCCTTGGGCGGTAAAGCACAATTCGGGGGTCAGCGTTTCGGGGAAATGGAAGTCTGGGCGCTTCAAGCGTACGGCGCGGCCTATACCCTTCAAGAACTGCTCACCATTAAATCCGATGACGTGGCGGGCCGGTCCAAGGTGTACGAGGCCATCGTGCGCGGCGAAGACAATTTTGAAATCGGCATCCCGGAATCGTTCAACGTGCTCACCAAGGAACTGAAAGCCTTGGGCCTGCATGTCGATATGAAGCAAACGGGTAACTAACGGTAACTGGCAAAAATTAGGAGACTTAAATCATGAACGAACTGATGAACCTGTTTGGCCAGCCCACCGGTCCGCAAAGCTTTGACTCGATCCGCATTTCGATTGCGAGCCCCGAGCAAATTCTGTCCTGGTCCTTTGGCGAAGTGAAAAAGCCGGAAACGATCAATTACCGCACGTTCAAACCAGAACGTGACGGGTTGTTCTGTGCCCGTATTTTTGGTCCGATCAAGGATTACGAATGCGTGTGCGGCAAGTACAAGCGCATGAAGTACAAAGGCATTATCTGCGAAAAATGCGGCGTTGAAGTCACACTGACCAAAGTGCGCCGCGAACGCATGGGCCATATTGAACTGGCCGCGCCCGTCGCCCATATCTGGTTCTTGAAATCGCTCCCATCGCGTATCGGTCTGATGATCGATATGACGCTCAAGGATTTGGAACGCGTCTTGTACTTTGAAAACTATGTTGTGACCGAACCGGGCATGACGTCCCTGAAGATGTTCCAACTTTTGACGGAAGAAGAATTTTATAACGCCCAAGAAGAATTTGGCGACGATAATTTCAAGGCCGGCATTGGCGCCGAGGCCCTGAAAGACATCTTGGTCAAAATCAATTTGGAAGACGAAAAGGTCAAAACAGAAGAAGAACTGCGCGACACGTCATCCGAAGCCAAGCGTAAAAAACTGGTGAAACGCCTGAAACTCATCGATTCGTTCATCGCCTCGGGCACACGTCCGGAATGGATGATTTTGGATGTGGTGCCGGTGTTGCCGCCGGAACTCCGTCCGCTTGTGCCGCTCGATGGCGGTCGTTTCGCGACCTCGGATCTGAATGATCTGTATCGTCGTGTGATCAACCGGAACAACCGTTTGAAGCGTTTGATTGAACTGCGCGCTCCTGACATTATCATCCGGAACGAAAAGCGGATGCTGCAGGAATCGGTCGATGCGTTGTTCGATAACGGACGTCGTGGCCGCGTGATTACCGGCGCGAATAAGCGTCCGCTCAAATCGCTCTCCGATATGCTGAAAGGCAAGCAAGGGCGTTTCCGTCAAAACTTGCTTGGGAAACGTGTCGATTATTCGGGCCGTTCGGTCATCGTCGTCGGGCCTGAACTGAAACTTCATCAGTGCGGGTTGCCCAAGAAAATGGCGCTTGAACTGTTCAAACCCTTTATTTACCACAAACTCGAACTTTACGGTCTTGCGACCACAATCAAGGCCGCAAAACGTATGGTGGAAAAAGAACGGCCCGAAGTCTGGGACATTCTGGAAGAGGTCATTCGCGAACACCCGGTTTTGTTAAACCGCGCCCCGACCTTGCACCGTTTGGGGATTCAGGCGTTTGAACCCATCCTGATTGAAGGCAAGGCCATTCAACTGCACCCGCTGGTTTGTACCGCGTTTAACGCCGACTTTGACGGCGACCAAATGGCGGTTCACGTGCCCTTGTCGGTTGAAGCTCAACTTGAGGCCCGCGTGTTGATGATGTCGACCAACAACATCCTCTCGCCCGCGAACGGCAAGCCGATTATCGTGCCGTCCCAGGATATCGTCTTGGGGATCTATTACTTGTCCCTCATGCGCGATGCGCAACCGGGCGAAGGTATGGTCTTCCGCGATGTGTCCGAAATTCATCACGCGATGAACGAAAAAGTTCTGGGCCTGCACGCCAAGATCAAGTGCCGGTACAAGGGTGTCGATGAAAACGGCAAACCGATGACCACGATTGTTGAAACAACGCCGGGCCGGATGCTGCTCTCTGAACTTCTGCCGCGTCACCCCAAGATCGGGTTCAAAGTGGTGAACCAAGTCTTGACCAAGAAAGATATCGGGAATTTGATTGATATCGTCTATCGCCATTGCGACCACAAGGAAACGGTCATTTTCTGTGACCGCATGATGAAACTCGGGTTCCGTTATGCGTGCTTTGCTGGGATTTCGTTTGGTAAAGACGATCTGATTATTCCGGACGCCAAGGCCAAAATGGTGGCCTCCGCCAAGGCCAAGGTCGGTGAATACGAACAGCAATATATGGACGGCTTGATCACCAAGGGTGAAAAATACAACAAGGTCGTCGATATCTGGTCGCATTGCACGGACGAAGTCGCGGACGCGATGATGAAGGGCATTGCCCAGATGAATGCGACAAACCCGAACGCCGTTTATATGATGGCGCATTCCGGGGCGCGGGGGTCGGCTGCCCAGATTCGCCAGTTGGCGGGGATGCGCGGCCTCATGGCCAAACCGTCGGGCGAAATCATCGAAACGCCGATTATCGCGAACTTTAAAGAAGGTCTGTCGGTGCTCGAATACTTTAACTCGACTCACGGGGCGCGGAAGGGGCTTGCCGATACGGCGCTTAAAACCGCGAACTCGGGTTACCTGACACGTCGCTTGGTCGATGTGGCCCAAGACGCAATCATCGTCGAGGAAGATTGCGGCACGGATAAAGGCATCACCATGCGTGCGGTGATGTCGGGGGCCGACCTCATTGTGTCGCTCTCGGATCGTATTCTGGGTCGCTTTGCGGCGGCGGATGTGAATGATCCACTCTCGGGTAAACCGCTTGTGAAAGCCGGCGAGATGATCGACGAAGTCAAGGCGGAAATGATCGAAACGGCGGGCGTTGACTCGGTTCTCGTGCGGTCCAGCTTGACCTGTCAAACCGAAAATGGCTTGTGTGCCAAGTGCTATGGCCGTGATCTCGCGCGTGGATCCATCGTGAACCGCGGCGAAGCCGTGGGGGTGATGGCCGCGCAGTCCATTGGAGAGCCCGGAACTCAGCTCACCATGCGGACCTTCCACATCGGCGGTGCGGCGCAGCGTGGTGCCGAACGTTCGCATGTAGAATCGACCATGAATGCCACGGTTGAAATTCGGCACAAGAATATCGTGAAGAATTCGGCTGGGCTCGTGATCGTGATGGGTCGTAATACGGAACTTGTCTTGAAAGATGCCAAAGGCGCGGACAAAGCGGTGCACCGTATTCCGTACGGGGCGCGCCTGATCGTCGATACGGGGGACAAGGTGAAGCCCGGCGACAAGATGGCCGAATGGGATCCGTACACCTTGCCGATTATCACGGAAAAAGACGGGGTCGCCCAATATGCCGACTTGGTCGAAGGCATCTCGATTTCCGAGAAAATGGATGAAGCCACGGGGATTTCGTCGAAGGTTGTCATTGACTGGCGCTCCCAACCCAAGGGCGGCAGCTTGAAACCGCGTGTGGCCTTGATGGGTGCCGATAACAAGGTGATCAGCCTGCCGTCGGGGATGCCCGCCAATTATTACCTGCCGGTGGATGCGATCTTGTCGGTTGAAAACGGACAAAAGGTCAAGGCCGGGGACATCGTTGCGCGTATCCCGCGTGAATCATCGAAGACCCGCGATATTACGGGCGGTCTGCCACGCGTGGCGGAACTGTTCGAAGCGCGTCGTCCAAAAGATGCGGCCGTGATGGCCGAGGTCGATGGGTATGTGGAATTTGGCAAGGATTATAAATCCAAGCGCCGCATCGTCCTGAACCCCACCGATAAATCGGAAGAACCGCGCGAATATTTGATCCCGAAAGGGCGTCATTTGGCCGTGGCCGAAGGTGACTTTGTGCGTCGGGGCGATAATCTGCTTGATGGCGCGATGGTCCCGCATGACATTCTGGACGTGATGGGGGTCGAGGCCTTGGCCGGATACCTGATCAATGAAATTCAGGACGTCTATCGCCTTCAAGGGGTGAAGATCAACGACAAGCACATCGAAGTGATCGTGCGCCAAATGCTTCAGAAAATGGAAGTGTTGGAGGTCGGCGATTCGACCTGGCTTGTGGGCGAACATGTCGACCGCGACGAATTTTCGATCGAGAATGCGAAACTGGCGGCGGACGGCAAACGTCCCGCGGTGGCGAAACCTGTGCTTCAGGGGATCACCAAGGCCAGCTTGCAGACCAAGTCGTTTATCTCGGCGGCGTCCTTCCAGGAAACAACACGTGTCCTGACCGAAGCCGCGACCCAAGGCAAGGTCGATACGCTCAATGGTCTCAAGGAAAACGTGATCGTCGGGCGCTTGATCCCGGCGGGGACGGGGGCCTATGTCGCGAAACTCAAGAAACTCGCGGCGGATCGGGACCAACTTGCGATTGCGGCCCAGCACCAGGCGGTCGCAACCGATGCGGCCCCAGTGCTGGAACCCGCGCCCGAGAAAAAACTCGCTCAAGCGTAACGTCTTGTTCTTATTTAATCCTTTACAAAAACCGGGGCCAAAAACCCCGGTTTTTTAACATAAAATTTACTCTTTTTGATCATAATTATAAAAAATAAACGAACCGCATGATCTAAAAGGAGCGCACAAGATGGGTTTTCAAGATTGGCTGAAAAATCTGGGCAAAGAAGGGCAGAAACGTGCGGAAGAACAGGCGAAAAAACGCGCGGGCAGCTCCAATAAAACCGGCGGCCCCTTGGGGGAATATGTGGATGATCATCCTGTTTTGACTTGTGGGACCGAGACAACCCCTGCTTCACCCATTATTAACGTCTTGCGCCATACCCCGCTTGTCGATTGCAAAAAACCCGGAAAGAAAGAGAAATCTGCTGGGGAGGCCCCGAAAAACCGCGCGCCCGTGGAAGACCGCAGTAAAACACCCGCCCAGATTGATGCCGATGCTGTGCGCCTAGAAGCCCTGCGCGAAGCCGATCGTGCGATTCAAAAGGCAAAAGCACCTGTGGCGGCACCTGTTACCCCAGCGGCACCTGTAGCATCCGAACCGGCTGCGGCCCCGCCCGCCGCATCTGAACCCGCGCAAACCTTTCCGGTGCGCGAACCTGGAAGAATTGAAACCCGCCCGGCAACCGATACACCGCTCAGTGACGCCGGCGCTTATACCCCCATTCGGGGTCGGTTTTCTGCGGATATTTATAAAGGTGCAACGGGTCAGGTTGGGTCTGCGGCGACTCCGGCGCTTCAAGAAGTATTCGCAAGTGCGGTGGCCGATAAAAACTACGATGCTCGCGTGGCGCGTGTTGCTCCTGTGGCACCTGCGTCCGCCCCCGAACCCGAACGTGTGGCGATAACCACACCGGAGCGTGCCCCCACCGTGTTTTAGGGCCTAGAGTTTTTATTCGCCGCAATCAAGAATGAAGATGCTACTCTGCGCCCCTCTTTACCTTTTTCTTTGAAGCGTGAAGGGTAAAGCGCCGCGGATCGTTTTAAATTGAAGCGATCATATCATCGTTATTGGGGTGGTAGAGGAGAGTTGGTGTGCTGCCATTCCCTTCGGGTCATATCAAAAACAGCGCAATAGACCTTCCCAGTCGCGACGGCAGCGCGGGCAAAGCCAGCGGCGTTAATATCTCCGGTGGTTTTTATATCTTTGGGATCCAGCTTCCACGCACGAAGATCTGCGCATTTTTGATCGATTTTTTGCACGATCTGACCTCTGGCCTCTGGGGCCTGGGTGACAAGAAAAATCCCGCTCGCGCAAGCGCCTGAAAGGGTAAAGGCGACAGCCAATTTAAGCTCTGTTTTTAACGGGATACGCATATTTTCCTCTTTAAAAAGGCCTATATTAACAAATCATGAACGAGATGCTACCATAACATAATAATTATGTCAACATATAATCATCGCGAAAGACACCCGAATCACCTAATATGCTTTCTATGACTCATAGACCGGATCTTTCCCTTCAAAACCCCGCCGCCGCGCTGTTGTGGCAACTGGATCACGGCATTGATATGCCTTTGGCGGATACGCTTTATACCGGGGCGGTGATGCCTGCTGCGCCGGCGGCCTTCGATGTTCCGGTCTTGGCCCCGCTACAAGAGCGCGCCTCGATACAACAAAATACCGCCCCGCAGATGGTGGCAACATCTGATGCGCAAAAGGCGGCGGTGGACCGGGCCTTGGCGGCCCAGACACTGGGCGATCTTCGCGCGGCGATTGCTGAATTTGACGGGATTCAAATCAAGCGCCATGCCACAAATTTGGTTTTTGCCGATGGCAACCCGAACGCTGCTGTCATGGTGGTGGGCGAGGCCCCCGGCGCCGATGAAGATGCCCAGGGCCTTCCCTTTGTCGGGGTATCGGGACAGCTTTTGGATAAGATGCTGCTCGCGATTGGTCTCTCGCGCACGGCAGAAGACCCCACAAAATCCGTCTATATCAGCAATATTCTGAATTGGCGGCCCCCCGGGAACCGAACCCCAACGGACGCCGAAATCGAGATTTCGCTCCCCTTTATTGAACGGCATATTGCCCTTGTGCGGCCCCGGATCCTGGTCTTGTCGGGAGGAGTCGCGGCCAAGGCGTTACTGGGCACAACCCAAGGGATCACCCGTCTGCGTGGACAGTGGCACGATTACACCCCGCGTGTGTTGCCTGTGATATCGGATGCCCCGGTGGTTCAAGCGATGCCCATGTATCATCCATCCTTTTTGCTGCGCACGCCGATCAAGAAGCGCGAGGCGTGGGAAGATTTGCAAGCGGTGCAAGAGCGTCTTGCGCGCGGCGCTTAACTTAAAATCCGCTATTCCCCTTGGGCGGCGGTGTATCCAGGTTTTCCGTCATAGGAATAAAGAGATTCAAACGCGCACACATCCATGCCCGTGCGTCCCAGTGCGGTATAAAACGCACCCAGGGCGTCGGTGGTTGTGGCGACATCCGGTTCGGCGAGAATGCGCAGGCCCCAAAGGGGCGAGAACGACGCCTCGGGCAATGTGCCCGGCCAGCATTTCATCCCGCGGTTGGTGATCATTTTGATCGTATATCCGGCTGGCAGATGCGGCGTCACGCGCGCGGCCAGCACAGCGGGCAGATCGGTCGATTGTACATACACATCAACGCCCACGCGTTTTTTGACGGGGGTCGCCTTGGGGGCACCGGAAGATGCCGACGTCTTGGCCATCGATTTCACTTCGCCCGCGCCGTAATGCACGGGGGTCAGGCGGGTGGGTTTTTGGCCCAGGCGCTCAATGACGGATGCCGTAAACTCATCTGTCCCCACTTTGCGCTTGCTGCCGCCATCGCCCTCGCGGTGACGGGGGGTTTGATCGCGGTAGATATCGCCCGTGTGAATACCTTCTTCAATGGTCTTCAGCCACGCATTGTGGATTTTTTCGGCCACATCATTTTGCCCAATATGGGTCAGCATCATGATAGAGGCGAGAATGAGCCCCGAGGGGTTCGCAATGCCTTTCCCGGCGATATCCGGGGCCGATCCGTGCACGGCTTCGAACATGGCGACATCGGGTCCGATATTGGAGGATCCCCCAAGACCCACCGATCCGGTGATCTCGGCGGCGATATCCGAAATAATATCGCCGTACAGGTTTTCGGTGACGATCACATCAAAATCCTGGGGCCGTGCCGCGATGCGCGCCGCACCAATGTCGATGATATAATGTTCTTTAGCGATATCGGGATATTCCGCGCCGATCTCATCAAATACCCGGTGAAACAGCCCGTCGCACATCTTCATGATGTTATCTTTGGACATACAGGTCACTTTTTTGCGGCCATTCTGGCGCGCGTAATCAAAAGCATAGCGGACGATTTTCTCGCATCCCGCACGAGTGATGACTTTTAATCCCACCATCACATCAGCGGTGCGGGCATATTCGATCCCAGAATAGAGATCTTCCTCGTTCTCCCGCACGATCACCAAATCCATTTTGGGATGCTTGGTTTCGATGTAGGGCGCGTACGACACGCATTGGCGCACGTTGGCATAGAGCCCCAAGGTTTTACGCGCGGTCACGTTCAGGGATTTGAACCCGCCGCCTTGCGGCGTGGTGATGGGCGCTTTCAGGAACACGCGTGTGCGCCGGAGCGACTCCCACGCCGAATCTTCAATACCACTTGAGACCCCCCGTTTATAAACGCTTTCGCCGATCTCGATTTCCTCGATGGCCAGGCGGGCACCCGCGGCGTCAAGGACCTTTAATGTCGCCGCCATAATTTCAGGGCCGATGCCGTCGCCGCGCGCGACCGTGATAGAAACAGGAGAAGTCATAACCGAAATCCTTATACGGGGAGGGAAGAGGGGAAAAGCGATAAAATCACCTCTCTTTATCCCAAATCGGCCTTAAAGAAGGTTTAATATAGTGGTTTAAGGTAAGAATTTGACAGACGAAAGAAATTCCCTCTCTGCCCTTTAGGGGGGAGAGGGAAGAAGCGGCGTGTTCGGCTCTTATTTTAAAACACGATAAGGAGAATTAAGGCAATCCACGGCGCAGCAAAATATACCCGGTGAGGGCGGAGAGGAGTGATCCTAAAATAACCCCTAAACGCACATCCACCTGCATCGCCGGGTTGGTATAGGCGAGCGTTCCAATAAAAAGCGACATGGTGAAACCAATACCGCATAAAATCGCGACACCGTAAATTTGAACCCAGGTCGCGCCCACGGGCTTGGGTGAGATTCGGAAATAAACGGCGAGGAGAATCATTCCAAAAATCCCCACCTGTTTTCCAATAAAGAGGCCAAGCGTAATCCCGAGGACCACAGGGTCGGCCAGGCGCGCGGGCGAAATCCCTGCCAGTGGCACCCCCGCATTCGCAAAGGCAAAGACCGGTAAAATCAAAAACGCGACCCACGGGTGCAGCGCGTGAACCAAACGGTCGACCGGGCGATCCGTGGGGTCTCGTGTATCGTGCATGGGGATTGAGAGTGCGGTGATCACGCCGGCGAGTGTTGCATGCGCGCCGCTTTTCAAGATGGCGAGCCATAAAATCGTCCCGACCAGGACATAGGCGGCGGGGCGCACGACCCCATATCGGTTCATCCAAAGAAGAAGCATCAGCGCGGCGGCGGCCGCGGCAAGAGCCGGTAAAAACAGGTTTTGCGCGTAAAACAAGGCAATGATGATAATCGCGCCCAGATCATCAATCACGGCAATCGCCATCACCAAAATTTTGAGGGGGAGCGGGACACGCGTCCCCAAAAGCGCAATGACACCCAAGGTAAACGCGATATCGGTGGCGGACGGAATCGCCCATCCGTGTTGCAGTTCGGGATGCGCGCGCGTGATAAATAAAAATATGACCGCGGGTACGATCATGCCGCCCAAAGCGCCCAAAAGGGGGAGGAGTGCGCGGTCGCGGCTTGCCAGTTGGCCTTCTTTAAATTCGCGCTTGATCTCAAGACCGACGAGGAAGAAAAAGATCACCATCATCCCGTCATTGATCCAGTGCAAAATCGATTTGGAAAGTGCTAGATTCCGGCCAGACCCCGCGTCGTGCGGCTCAAACCCAATTGTAAAAGCCACATCGTTTAAAATGAAATGGTACAGATTTGAGAGCGGCGAATTCGCAAGGATGAGGGCCAGAATCGCGGCCAAAACCAAGACAAACCCCCCGGCGGTTTCAAGCCGCAGAAACTCGTAAAGCTTCTGAAGCAAAACGTTGCCCTGTGCATTAAAGGGCGAAAGTGGCGAGGGGGGCGTGGTCATGATAATTCGATCACCTTTTGTGCGGGTCGTTGTCGGCTGCAGCTAATGTGTATGGCGCCAGTTTTTATTTTATTAACCTTATTCTCGGTAAAAACCCATCATTTGACGAAGTATGGTTTTGGGTTTACCCTCTCCAGTATAAATAGACTCTCGCCGTTCACCAAACAAAAACAAAATCCGTCCTCGTGCCCCATACCTCTCTTGCCCATAAACATGCCCAGCAAGCGATCTTGTTTGCGCTGATTGCCTATGCGTTTTACAGCACGGGCGACGCGCTCGTGAAAATTCTGGGGACCATGCAGGGCATTGGTGTCATCATGAGCGTGAACGGGGCGATTATCTGTACCCTGTCGCTTTTGGCGCTTGCCGTTCAAAAGAAATTACACACGGTTTATACCACCCCGCGGTTAAAATTATATCTGCTGCGCGCGTGTATCGTGGGCGCGCTGGTCTTTCTGGCGCTGACCAGTTTACAACACGTCCCGCTCCCCGATTTTTACGGCATTTTGTTTATGTCGCCCTATGTGGTCGCGCTGTTTGCCCATTTCATTTTGCGGGAAGAAATCGGCTGGCACCGCATGATTGCGATGGTTGTGGGGTCGGTGGGCGTGACGATTTTAGCAGGGCCGCATTTTACCAATATGAATCCGGCCTATGCGCTTGTGTTCTTGATGCTGTTTATTGTGGCGGGGCATGTGCTTGTGGTCCGTAAATTGGGGACTGAAGATCCGTGGCCTTTACTTCCGCTGTTCCCGGGCTTCGGGATGCTGGGGGTCGGGATTCCGCTTTTGATGATGAACCCAGAATGGCCGCGCCTGGATGTTTTACCACTTCTAATTTTTTATTCGCTTTGTATCTTTTTAGGGCAAATTGCGTTTTCACGCGCGTTTACCATTACGCCGCTTATGGCCATTATCGCGCCCTATGTGTATACCCAAATGCTCTGGGGCGTGTTTTACAGCGCGGTGCTTTTTCATGAATGGCCGGGCATGACCACCTGGATCGGCGCGGCGATTGTGATTGCCAGTGGCGCCGGGAATTTACTGTATGAACGGAGCCTTAGGCGTCGTCACTTGTTTTCCGCAAGGGCGATGCAAAGGGCGGCGCGTCATCCGGAGCTTGCGTCGGCTGGGGCGCGGGCAACTTCGGCGGGGTCACAAACCCCGTCTCGCTCATAAACCCAAGTTCGGGAATACGCACCAACACAGGCCGGAAGAGCGGTGGTTTATCGGTGGGCGGCAGATAGCCGCGCGGCGCCGCCGCATACCCCCGCGCGTAGGTTGAAATTTGCTCGACCGTGTCGTCCATCTGATCCGGCGCGGTCGGTAAATCCCCGTACATATAGGTAATTTTTCCGGCGCCCGCAAAGGCAACGGCGCACGGGTGCGCGCACCCCCCCAGGCATTTGACGCGCTGAAGTCGTACCGGAAAAGTGCCGTTTTCATGCGCTTGAATATGTGTTGCCAGCGCATCAAAAAGCCTTGTCCCCGGCCAGTTTGCGGCATCTGTGGCATCCGCGCCCTTTTCCTTGCCGCAGGTAAAGCAGACATAAAGCGTGGGCCGCGGATCGTCGGTTGCGGGCATTTCTGGGGGGTTGATTTTTTGTTCGTCTGAGCGCATGATTTTTTGGTTATACCGAAACCAATTCCAAAAAGATATGAGGATTTATTGAGATGATTGCCCTGACAAAAAGATTTAAAGATAATACTGCAATTACGGTCTCTGTTGTGGCGGGTCTTACGGGTGCGGCAGTTCTTGGAACAGGCATCTCGCGTCTTTCTGGACCGACCCAATCTTTTGCTTCTGTGGCCAAACCCCTCACGAATGGCTATTGCGGTCAAAACAATATGGTCTGCAGCAATTTGCAACTCAAGCAATTCATGGATGGTGATACCGCATCGCCCTTTGCGCTGGCGATTAAGAAAACCGCGGCCGACACGGGTACGGTGGTTCCCGATGCCGATATTCAAAAAGTCATCATGATGATGCGGGACAGCGGTCAACTCGACAGCGCATCCCCCACGCCTGTTCTTGGGAAGTCTGCGACATTGACGGTGATCAAAGGTCCGCAACCCATGGTCGAAACACTGGACGGCGCGTTCATTGGCGGCACGGCCGCCCATGGCGTTTACGCTTTGATCGCGAACGGAACAAAATGCGATATCTATGAAATGATATCGGGTGTTGGCGCAGGGCCGGTTGTTCAGTTACGCCCAACGGATGTACGCCTGATTCCCGTCGGTTCGCATGGCGCGATGAATCCTGCCTGCTATAACGATGCCCAAGCGATCTCCAAAAAAATGGCGAATGCGATGGACATGGGTCGCGTTTGATTTTTTAAAGATTTTTCTCCCCCCGGTGTCAGTCATTATAGGACGGCGCCGGGGTTTTGTTTGCGGAGGGTGTTGTGGACCGCGACGGTGCGTCACCCGACACTGGGGCTGTATTTTCGGAAGGTTCGAGCGCTTGCGCGCGGCTCTCTTGTGCCGTGGCCCAGTCATAGGCGGATTTTTTCTCGGCACTCCGTTGATACACGTAAATGCCCATGACCGAGAGGGCCACGGCCCAGATCGTGCCCAAGGATTCCATGGCGTTGAGGACGAGCCCCGCGCGGGCCGGATCACGCACGATGACATACGCAATTGCCATCATTTGCGCCCCCCACGTTGCCGCCATCATATAGCCAAAGGTGGGGCGCATCCGCCGCACATAGGCGTCATTCGAGGCGACTTCAGCACGGAGACTTTCGTTCACTTGGGTAATCGTTTTCGCGCGCGATTCTCCCTCGATCGCTGCCATTTTTTCAAGATGGGACTGGGCCGCGCTTAGTTGTTCGGGCGTCACAGCCCCGTTTTTCACCGCACGTTGTAAATCATCAAGCGCGGCGCCCGCGCCCTTGGCCGCCGGGTGATCGATGCGCGCGAGTGCTGTTTTTAAGCCTTCCAGTAAAACAGGAACGGCCATTTGGGCCAGGATTTGGATTGCCATGTGTTTTTTCCCTTAACCTAAATCATAAAAAATATGCGCGCCGATACGGATGGTTGCGGCGTGCCCTTTGGCCCAATAGGGATGAATATCAAAGCGATGGTAATGCGTGGCGCCGCGCGTGATGTCGTACACATTCGGATCATCGAGAAGACGGATGGCGATTGCACGCGCGAGGCGAAATTCCGGATTTTTGAACGTCACGTTTAGTAATTTTTCACGCGAAGGATCATGGCCGTTCCAACAACTGAATTGATAGGGCTTGCGGCATACGGCGATGATGGTCGTGCCCCACCAGCCATGTGCGGAATCGTTCTTGGCCCGCGCCACGCGGTTTAAAACCACATGCCCCACGGCTTGTAACCCGCGGCTACCTTCGCCACGCGCCTCGCCCCACATGGTGCGGGACAGCGTATCGATTTCCTGGGTTTTGTTGGCATGGATCATGATGTTCAGGTTTTTTTCGGTCATTTTGTGTTGGGTGTCCTTGTGGAGAGGCTTTCGGTTTTAAGCGCCGTTGTATCGAGTTTTGCTTCGATTCGTAAAAGATGCGCGGTCAAGCGTTGTTCAAGTTCGCGCACCTGAAGCGAGGAGGCATAGTTTTTCGCGACATCCAGACGAAAATTCGCAAGGTCGCGTGCATTCGCCCAGACAAGAGTAAAAAGCGCAACGAGGGCCGGAATTTCAACAACGCCAATCCACCACCGCGCCTGGTCTAAAAATGTGTCGTTCATGGTTTTTCCTTTCATGCTTTAAATATCGGTATGCCCGCGCGGGATCATTGACCCCACGCGCGTGCGCCACGGCGTGCCGGGAAGCCTCTGTCGTGTGCTCCGCGGCAGTCGCATGGGTTCAAGAGACAGCGCGCCCGCAAGTGCATCAAGCCCGTCATCGCGGTTATGCGCGGCGTCCACGCGAAAATCACGGAGCTCATCCATAAACGGCGTTTCTGTCACGGATCGATGGACGTGCAGCATGTGTGCGGCAAGCGGTGTTTCCAGCGCGGCAATAATCCGCATATTTTTATTTTGGGTTTGGTTGACTTCGATCACGGCTGTGTCCGCGCGGGCGTGGACAATTTCACGTCGCAAAATCGCCGGTAAAAAACGCCCGAGGCCATTGGTTTCTAGGCCCAAAACTGGGATTCCCCATTTATACATCAGATCGGCGACCGCCTTGCATTGTTGCGTGGCGTCGTCTTGTTCGGCGTGCGGATCGACATGCAGATAGGCGAGGCGATGCAAAAACACATGGCCATCTTGACCGGTGTACACAAGCGCGACCGCGCTTTTATCCCCGCGCCCCCGAGCCAAGGCGGGATCCCACCACGCGCTTGCCGAGACAAGGGGAGTACTGCACACGTGGAGCATCGCGAGTTCTTTGGTAAAAATCGGATCGTCGTCGTAGATCTGAAGATCTTGGGGATCAAAATAATGTGTTTTGATGGACACAGGCTCCAGCATCATCTGGCTTTGGAAATGATTCTGTCCCGTTTGTTCGGCCAAAATGTCCAACACCGCGTCCGAATATTTTTCGGGCCAGGTGGGTGTGCCGTTTTTGCGCCGTGCGGGAATCTTCAAGCATTTATAATGTTTCAAGAACGGGCGATGTCCGGGCACGTCGCGCCGCGCGCGTGTCGCATAGATCGTATCAAAGGTATGCGGCGTGCCGACATACAGAATCCGCGCGCGCGCCGCCTGGATATACGAAAGTTCACAAAGGCGTGTGCGCAGTTCCTCCCGTTTTTGCGCGGTGTCCGATGTATTCGGCACCTCGACATCATCGCAAATAATCAGATCCGCGCGCATGCCCGTAAGATTTCCAGAGAGGCCGCACGCGACGACCGACGGATCGCGCCAGAGCGCCTTGCGTACAACCGTTAACCGGTCGCTCGCCCATTCATCCGTGCGGTCGGGAATCAAATGTTGGGCAAACGGGTGTCGTTCGATGATGCGGCGTACGTGACGCACCATGCGTGTCGCCAACGCCTCATCCGCCGAGACGACAAGCACGCGCAAATTTGGATTTTGGATGAGCGACCATACGATGAAAAGGCCCGTGATTGTGGATTTGCCGCACCCACGAAACGCCATTAAAAGGCGCCCCGGATGAGGATCATCCGCTGGCCAGTCGGAAAGCCACGACGCGATGCGTAAATGCACGCGCGGCGTTTCCATGCCGTTAAACCGGTTCCAGAACGCGACAAAAAGCGGAAAATCCGCGGTTTTTAATTTGGGATAGGTCATCATGTTTCTCCTTCTGGGTCGCCGTCATCGTGGTCGTGATAATCGGCAACGTCGTGTTGTGCGCTTGAATAGGAATCGAGAACATCGGGCGCGGGGGCGGCCGTGCCTTTTTCTTTCGACGCATCGATACGGCCTGCAAGCCGGACCAATAATTCGATATGCCCCGCCGCCGCCTTGCACGCCGCGTGATATTCCGCGAATTGCTTGGTTATTGTTTTCGGGGTTGATTTTTCATCGCCGCATGTTTCTGCGTCATCGCCGCCATGGGTTTTGACGCGCGATAAACCCTCGTTTTTTGTGACAAAATCGAGATATGAATCGGTTGCATGCTTCAGCACATGCGGCAAAAAAATTGACAGTTCTTGATGAATCTGGGTCGGCAGATCGGGTTCTGGAAGACCGTCTAAAGATAGATCAGACATGATCAACGCTCCGTCGCGTGAGAGAATTCAAGAAGATTGCGGGATTTCAGCGCGTTAAAATTATCGGCGAGCATTTGACGACGGAGCGCCGTAATGCTGTCCTGATCGCGTTTTTCATCTTCTGATTCGTTGAAAAGACCCAGTAAAACAGCCTCGCCCGATCCGGTGTCGCCCTCGACCCCCGCGCCGCCAAAAGCCGCGTTTTGCCGCGCGGTTTCACGTTTGAGGGCGTTTAAGCGGCGGCGTTCGGTCGATGCGCTTTCGGCATCCAAGATCATCTGATCACGCGCGAGACGCGTTCCGGCGATTTTTTCTTCGGCTGCCTGGCGTTCCTGAAGTTGCCTTAAGGCCAAATCGCGGTCTTTGTGATCGGATTTACGGTTTAAGAGTCGTTCTGCGCGGTCAATCGTGTTGACAATCGAGATCGATTTATTGATGACGGGAAGAAGCCCGCCCAAAGCCTGGATATCTGCCATGTTAGTTCACCTGAGTTTCTGTTGTGATGGAAAGAAGATTAAAGGGGCGCGGGTCGTTGCTTTCGATCCGCCACAAAGACGTATCGAGGCGCGCGTGCCAGCCATATCCCGCAAGGATCAAATCGCCCGTAAAACTTTGTGTGGCACTCACACCGGGGAGAGTGAGCGTGCGCACCCCCCGCCCCAGATCCAGATCGATGCGGAAAGATTCCTTGATCCGTAATGCGGCGCGGACCAGGCGCAATTTATGCGCAAGGGGCGGCAATCCTACGCGGTTCATCGGAAGCGGCGTGATCTGGTGGGTAAATGGCAATCCAATTTGAACGGATGTCGCAGGGGTATCGAGCGTCACTGCTCCCGACACGACCGTTTTATCGGTTTGCGGCACGCCGTCTGCGAGGATTTTCACGACCTTGCCGTTGAGATGAGTAAGCCCCGACCATGTGGATTGAGGAAGCGCACTGGTCGCCGTAATTCCGGCGTCCGTGCCCATATTGTCTTTGATTTCTTCCAAGACGTGCGTGCCGTTCCTGAAGATTTGTAAAAAGACACGCTCGGCGACCGTGATCACACTTTTGACTGTGCCGTCGGTATCGTGCAGCGTCCAGGCAGCGACCTGTTCCGCGCGGTACATGGTGAGGCTTGCGAATTTGCCGTCCTCGCGCACGATGAACAACAAACGCCGCGTTTTATCATAGGCCTGATCGATGATGCCGCCCACGACATGTCGGCATAAAAGCGCAAGGTCGGACGATTGATAGGCCTGTTCGAGATCGGTATATAGGTATTCGCGGATCTCGTTTCGGTTGCGGGCTACAAATAAGGTCGCGCCGTCAACATCCATCGGCGGGATCATGCGCGTGGTGACCGATCCGATCCGCGTTTGCCGTTTGAGTTGCAGATTTGCAGGCGTCAAGGGATCGCCCGTGACCATCCATTCCGCGCCCGATGTAAACACCTGAAGATGACGGCCCGAGACAACCGCGCGGATCGCGTTGATTTGGTCGGACACGATGCCAAATTCAATTGCCTGGTCATCCAGTCCCGTGCCCAAATCAAAATTGAAATGGGCATGTGTTTTCGAGAGCCACAGACGGTTCGGGAGGCTCCGCGCGCCGCCAATCACCAAACGGTCTTGATGAAAGGCGACCGATACGGGATAACCGCGTAGGGGCGAAAACGCGGCCTCGGACCAATCGGTGGTCGCCGGGCTTCCGGCCAAGGTATTTGCGACAAGCGCGGTGACAGATGTGGGGCTTGTATACCCTGTAATGGTACATTCCGTGTCGCGAATGCGGAGGCGCACGCCCACGTGATCGGGCGTAAAGATGCCGCTTGAGGCCGTAATCGTCACGGTGCCGGTTGTGCCACTGGCAAGAAGCGTCACGGCAGCGTCCGCAAAGCGGTAAAACGGTTGATACGACAGGCTGCCGCCGTTTTCGGTGGTATAGGCCCAGTCTACAATGCTCCATCCGCCAATGGCGCTGCGCGTGATTTTTTTGGGCGGGACGTCGGGATGCACGACCAGCAACGCATCGGCGCTTTGCGCACTTGCCAGTTGATCAAGTTGCGCGGAGGTCCAGGGCGCGGCCTGGTTGCCCATCCACACGCCATCTAAATAGACATCCATGCGCAGGTGCGAAAAAGCCAGAAGATAGGTTTGCGTGGTGCTGTATTCATACGCAATGAGGCGGGTATAGCCGGGCAAGGTGCCAATATAGGCGGTGCCCGCGCGACGTTTCACTCCGCCTGTTGGATGGATGAACAGATTCCGGAGTTCAAGCGCGCCGTTATCATAGGCGCGAAGATCATCGCGCCCCAACAAATCGGGCGCGATTTCACCGGCGGTAAAATTCGTTTTTGTTGATGCCAAACGTGCCATGAAATCACCCGCGTGTATCAATTAAGTTGAAACGAACAAGGCGCGTGGGCGTGTCTTGTTGGGCGTCCAGGCCGCGGGCGTTTAGTAACTCGCGGTCTGCCAGGCGATAAAGCGTTTCCGCCCGCGATGTGTTTTCCGTGAGCGGCAAGCAAAATTCAGCGGCCAGACGGGCAATAAACGCAAGATTAAAATGCGGTGGTTGCGTTGATTCCGACCCGCGGCGAATATACGAGAGCGTGATTTGCGGCGCGTCGGTTTCAATCGTGGTGCCTTGGACGCGGTATGTGGCGCCTTGGCTTGCTGTGCCATCACCCACGGACAAAGTGCGCACATGATCAGAGGGCAACGAAAAGGCGTAAGTATAATCGGCGGTGGGTGGCGTGGTCGGAGTCGAGAGCACGATTTGCGCGGTTGAAAATCCCCAGGGATAAAGGGCCAGCATGCCGTCACGGACGGGCGTATACAGTGTGTTCGCGATATCGGCCTCGGTGGATCCGTCGCTTAAAGATATGATCTTGTACGCGCCAAGTTTAATGAGCGCTGCGTTGACCAGATCGATTTGTGTCATCGGCATGGGTAAAATCCTTGATCATCAAAAAGTTGAAAAATAAAAATGCCGTCCCGGTTTGTGGTCGGGACGGCATGAGAGGTGGTTATTCAGATCGTTACGCGTAAAGCGCGATCGTGACGACTGATCCGGTGTTCCCCGTGACCACATAGAATTTTGTCTGCGCGGACCCGGATGTGGCGAAATTGGCGATGATTAAATCACCGATGCGCACCATATCGGCGGCGGCGTTGAAATACCCCGCTGTTGTCACGGACGCATCCGGCGTTGTGTAATGCCACAAGGTAAAATTATTGGCATAGGCCAGCACACTGAGGTTAATGGGCGAATAAGCCATGTTGATCTCCTTTTTGTAAGATAAGATGAATAAAAAAGCGCCCTCCTGGCGGGGTGCACAAAAGACCAGGAGGACGCGAGGTTCGTCAAAAAATAGGTTTAATCCGGTGTTTCGTCACACTTGATGACAACGATCCCGGTCCCGTCGATGAGGGCCGCGCCTTGACTCATCATATTGTTGACAAAGTAAGACGCGCGGTCGCCGTGCCAGGTGATATCGGTTTTTATTTCCGCTGTCCGTGCATGACCCACGGCTGTTTTGTGGAACCAGAAGCACGAACGAATATCGTTTGCGTCAATGGGCAAGCCCGACATTTGGATAAACGTCGTCCCCATCCATTTACGCGCCTGGGCACCGCCCGTCCAGGGCAGGCTGTTCCCGCCGTTATAATCGGCATTCGCAAACTCGTTGATCTTCAAAAGTTCGGACCATTGCTTCCATCCGACGACACAATAGCGTTGGCCGTCATCGGGGACATCGGCTGTGCCCAAAAGTTCAAATGCCTCAAGGATTTTGTCTTTGGTGAGGCCAATATTGCTGTCGACAATGACGTTTGTCGCGGCGCCGGCGAGCGCCGTGACAATCAAATCATCGGTTTTACGGCCCAAGGCATAGGCCCCGGCCGCCGCGATGACGGCGCGTTCATCATGTTCGATTTTGAGTTCATCAAGATGATCCACCCAGTCGCCGGCGTAATAATCGGCAAGCGGGCATTCAACCGTAGTGTGCGCAATATTCATCACGGGCACCATACCGTGGGTGGATTTAGTTGAGGCCGCGCCTTTGCCCACCTTTTGGAAGACGGCGGTCGAGCCACGTACGTCGCGTAACGTGCGGACGCAGCCCAAGAGTTTCGAGCCCAGGCGTTGATACGCCGTGTGCACTTCTTCTTCGAATTGTTTCACGAAAGATTGGTTAATGGAAACAGACATGATTTCTGTTGCCCTTTCTTTTGGTTAAATAGGGGTGAAAACGATTTTTGCGTGTTGCTCGGAACATGGTTATCGGTCCGTTTGGGGCGGATCTTTTCTTAGGGGGCGTCGGCACAGGAGATTCCCGCGTTATCGATACCCCTTTAATCCGGATGGACTATTCCTTTTGGGTCAAGGATCGGCCAAGGTCCAAAAAACAGGCAAAAAGAAAGCCCGGGCAGGGATCCGGCGCAAGGTTGCGCAAGACCCTTTTCGGGCGTTCATAAAAGTAAGTATAAGGTATCTATACCACTTTGTCAAGTATTATTTTGTATTGAGGGTAAAATAGGGATATAGACCTATTTTAGGTCGCGCTGGGGATTACCCCGCGAGGCGTTTCTGATAGGCGACAGGGCGATCCGGGCGGCCAAAAGCATAGCCTTCGGCAAAGGCGATGGGATAATCGAGAAGAGGCCGAAGATGATCGCGCGTTTCAATTTGGCTGGCGATCAGGGAAATGCCACGGGCCTGAACGCGTGTCACAAAACGTTGAATAAGAGCTGCCCCCTGCTCCGAATGGTGGGTTGTGACCAGTTTATTGTGGGCGAGTTTCAGGTACGAAAATTTCAACCGCGCCATTTGATTTAAATCAATATCGGTACTTTGAACGTCATTCACTCCGAAGCGGACGCCCAGAACGCCCAGTTGAGTCATCACATTCTCGGTATTCTTGTCGATATGGCCGAGATCCCGCCCCGAGAGTTGGATGACCAATTGGTCGCGCAAACGCGGGGTTTCTTTGAGCGCCGCAACCAATTGTGCAAGGGCGGTGGGGTGAGTGAGTCCCGTGTGCGTCATATTCACAAAAAGGGGAAGAGTCGTTACACGCGCGAGAATTTGCGCCTCTTTCAGGACCAGCATATCCAGGTTGTTTTGGTGCCCCGCGTGTGTCGCGAGGCCTCGATATTGGCGCGCCGGAATATAAACGCCGGGTTGCAACCGCACCCGACCATAAAGATCGAAGCCGGAAAGTTTTTGTTGAGGTAAGGACACAATCGGTTGCATATAGATATCGATGCGGCCCGCGCGCGCGGCCTGATCCACCGCGTCGCGGAGCAGCGTGGGGCTGACATACACATCGTCGTCATCCGCGGGATGTGCGGGATCTTGGGATTTGGCCCGCGGGCCCACGGGTCCCGCGTTCACGTTGACGGCGGGCGGAGGCGAGAAAAATTTCTTTTTTGTGGTGGGTTTTGTCCGAGGAGCGGGAAGCGTGTTTTTTGACGGCGTTTCTTTCGCGCGGCGGGTCAGAAGTGTGACCAGTTGCAACATGCGATCCTTCATCCCCGACATAAATTCTTGATAGCGCCGATCCGATTTTTCCTGGGTCGCGTGAAGTGTACGGAGCCCGGTTTCCAGCGTTTCAATCTGCCCCGCCATTTTGATGAGCGTCAGATCGTGATCACCCAGGCGATGTTGTAACAGGGAGATATCTTGATCCAGTGTTGCCTGGCGGAAGGTCAGGTCCTGATCAATGCGCGCGGCGCTTAAGAATTTGAGACCGCCCCCAACGAGGCAGAGGCACAAAAGAACGCCGATGATTGTGAGGCTGGATTGAAGACTGGTACTGCCCAACAGAAAAAGCATAAACGCGACCGACACCCCCAGAATGAGGAGGGCATAGGCGGTATCTTGAATCCGACGGGCGGCCTGGGGCGAGGTTAATTTTTCAAGCAAGGTCGGCATAGGGACATATAAATATAAGGTCAAGCATGGGCATGCTAGCAGAGAGCCGTAAACTCGGGCAAGGGCCGAGAGAAAAAGACCCACATGATAAAGATGTCTTTATCAATCGGTTGAATGATACTCTATAAAATCGGGTCCGATGAGAAAGGGTGCGGTTTGATCCGCGATCCAGGCGTGGCCCTGTGTATTGGGGTGCACTCCATCATAAAGCAACGATCCCCAATTTTGACAAGATGATGCGGCGTCAAATAAGGGAAGGAATCGGATGTTTTGTATTTTACATAATTCCAATAAAACCCTTTCAAAATCTTTGATCCGGGCGTTTGTGTACGCCTCTTGTGGCGACCAAGGCATGGGGGTGACCACAGGTTCATTCACGGGCAAAAGCCCGATGCAAGAGATACGGTCGGTCAGTTTTGCGGCGCTTTCGAAAAGCGTCCGGGCCTGTCTTTGAAAGAGATCATCATCGACGCGAGGACGTTTTTCTTGAACCATCGTGATCGAGTCGTTGACGCCTAATGCAAAAATAATTTCCAGACGCTCCTGGTTCGTTTCTGAATCTTGACGACTTTTAATTTCTGAGGTCATACGTGTTTGAACATCAAGGATTGTATGTCCAGCGACCGAAAGATTATAGGGTTCACAATAAAAATCTGGCCCCCCATTTGGTGGGCACATCATCTGTCCAAGCAAGCGATTACACCATCCAGCCGCCTGATCTCGATACCCCATTGCGATGCTATCGCCAAAAAAGAAAACCTAGCCCATTCTACCCCATCTGGGCGCGTTTGTGCATTTCGGGGTCGATTGCGTCAATCAGCGCCGCGGTCTCGGCCATGGCGGCTTGTTGCGACGCGGTGAGCATTTCCTGGGGCCGCACCCGCGGCAGATCCAGAATCGTGAGACCCTGCAAAAACATATCGCGGTAGATCAGGCGCTCGCCAAAGCCGTTCGCCAAGCGAAAGCCATGCTGGCGGGATAATGTTGTCAGAATATCAAATATTTTCCGCTTACTGATGCTGTCAAGCGTGCTCAAGCGGTTGCGCATCACGATCCAGTCGGTGTCCCGACCCATGTCGCGCGCCTTGGCCGATAAGAGTTCATGTACGTGTTTTGTATAAAACGACGGGCCCTTAATGCTGCCCGTGAGGGGATCGAGACTGACGAGCACATCCAGGTCAATCAGCGAATCATTGAGTGGCGTGATCAGGACATCGGCGAGGCCATGCGCCAGGCGGTTCAGGTGTGTATCCGCCCCCGGCGTGTCAATCACGATAAAATCGGTGCACCCCCCGAGTTCTTCCATGGCCATGGAGAGGAAACTCATGTCTTCGGCGCGTTGTGTGGCCACCGTTTCGGCGCTTGACCGGTCAATGGGTAGGTGCAGCGGGGTCGGTAATTTTACCGTATGCCGGGCGCAAAACAGGTAGCGATTGCGCAAATAACGGGTCATCGTGCCCTGGCGGGCGTCGAGGTCAATCGTGCCCACGCGGTATCCGCGATATAAAAGGGCAATCGCGGTTTGAAGCGCGGCGGTGGATTTTCCGGATCCACCCTTTTCATTCCCAAAGACGATCAGGGTCGGCCCGGCCTGGGGCGCACCTGTTCTGGGGATAGACGTGTTGAATGTATTTAAGGGCGGGGCGGTTTGTGGCATGATAAAAAAATGAAAGCGATGTCACCAAAGGTCAAAACATGGATCGTTCCTGACTCTAGGGAAAACCGAGCCGGGTGTCACCTGCTTTCTGAAATGACGTGGGATGTTATGAACATGACAATGGAAATGACGCGCGCGCGGGTCGCGGATTTGCGGGCCCAGATGGAAGTGTTCGGGGTCGATGGTTATTTGATCCCGCGGGCCAGCGCCTATTTAGGCGAATATATGTCCGAGAGCGACGAACGCCTGGCCTGGCTTTCGGGATTTACGGGGTCGGCGGGATTTGCGCTGGTGTTAAAAGACCGTGCGGTCGTCATGTCTGATTCGCGTTATACCGCCCAGCTTAAGGAACAAGTCGAACGGACCGTGTTTCAAACCGGGGACAGCGTGGCCCAGGGGGTGGATGGGTGGTTGAAGCAAGTGGGGACGGAAAACGCCAAAATTGGCTTTGATCCCGCACTTTTTGCAATTGGCGAGATTCGTAAGCTTCAGGAAAAACTGGCGCCCTTGTCGATTACGCTGGAACCCATTCAAGACAATTTGATCGATATGATTTGGCATGACCGGGCCGATCCGCCGCATAGCGGGGTTGAACCGTTTCTGGATGTCTATGCCGGGATGGCCGCGCGCGACAAGATTCAAATGATTGCGGACACGTTGAAACAAATGAATGTGGCGGCGGCGTTTTTGTCCGATCCCGCCGATATGGCCTGGTTGCTGAATGTCCGTGCGCGGGATTGCCCGCATATCCCGATTGCCCTCTCCCGTGGGGTGATCTATGCGGATGGTCAAGTGGAATGGGTGATTGACCCCTTGCGCGTCCCTCTTGAGATCAAGAAGAATTTAGGCAACGCCGTGCAAATGACACCCCCTGAGGCGATTGAAGAAACCGTGATGCGGATTAAAGCGCGCGCGGTGCGGGACCCCGTGTTGATTGACGAGCGCGCGACCTCCTATCGCTTGGCGCAAATGCTGGAAGACCGGAATATTGTGCTGCAACCGGGGCGCAGTCCTGTTGTGATACCGCGGGCCTGTAAGACAAGCGCCGAACAAACAAGCATCCGCGAGATGCAAATTAAAGACGCGGTTGCGCTTATTCGGTTTTTGGCGTGGTTTGATGCCGAGGCGCCGCGCGGCATGCTGGATGAAATTGGCGTTGCCGATAAATTACTCTCTTTTCGGAAATTGGAACCGGCTTTTCGGGGCCTCAGTTTTGATACAATTGCCGGGTTTGGGGCGCATGGGGCTTTGCCCCATTACCGCGCGACCGCCAAGACATCCAAGCGGATTACGGGCGATGGGTTGCTGCTTCTCGATAGTGGCGGGCAATATGTGGGCGGGACAACGGATATTACCCGCACCTTGGCGGTGGGGACGCCGACGGATACGATGCAAGAAGATTATACGGCGGTGCTGAAGGCCCATATTGCCGTTGCACGGGCCGTCTTTCCACGGGGTACGGCCGGGGGTTTTTTGGATGCGGTGGCGCGTGCGCCACTCTGGGCGCGCGGGCTTGATTTTGGACATCGTTTAGGGCATGGCGTGGGATGTTATTTGGGTGTGCATGAAGACGCCGCGAATTTATCGATGAAAGGCCCGCCAGAGGCGCTGGAACGCGGGATGTATGTCTCGAATGAACCTGCGTACTACAAGGCGGGGGCGTATGGAATACGGCTTGAGAATCTTGTGCTCGTGGTCGACGCTGATCTTCCCCCATCGGTCACAGACGGCACGATCTATTACGCGCTTGATACCGTCTCGCTGGTTCCGTTTGATCCAGCACTGACGAAACTGTCTCGGTTAAGTCGCGACGAGAAAGAATGGCTTGCTGCCTATCACACGCGGATTCTCGACACCGTGGGACCGCTTTTGCCAACGTCCGATCGTGCGTGGCTTGAGACCGTTGTGCGGTACTTTTTGTAAGAATAAGGAATTAAAAAATGTCGCGGCTTGTTTTGCTTCGTCACGGGCAATCGGTATGGAATGCCGAAAATCGGTTTACGGGATTTATAGACGTTGATTTGTCCGATGTCGGTCGGGCCGAAGCCAACGGCGCCGGCGTTGCCTTAAAAGCC
>CAZSIB010000006.1:0-79974 GCA_964607245.1 uncultured Pseudobdellovibrionaceae bacterium
GCGATCGTTATCGCCGCGCGATCATGTTTTTGATGGAAACCATCGATTGTGAGCATGGTCTACACCCAGAGATGGGCAATAAATCCGAAAACCAGTTATCGGAGGTAGAAAAATGATCAATATAGCCTCACTGACTGGTCTCAAGCCACATCCTGTTGATAAAAAAGGGAGTTTATCTTATAAATGAGCTACTTTCTTAAATTTTAGCAACCCAATTCCCACAAGCGCGCTCCATGAGGCAGATTAGATCAAAATGTCAAAAATAATATTTCAAACGCAGCTTCCATCAAGATGCCTCAAAGATGCGCCGAAGGAAGAAGTTAGCATCAATTCCCAATGGCTTATTCGGGGTGGTTTTATCAATCGCCTCATGGCCGGGGTGTATAGTTATTTACCATTGGGAGTCAGGGTGCTTCAAAAAGTAGAGGCAATCGTTAGAGAAGAAATGGACGCAACGGGCAGTTCAGAAATACTGATGCCAGCTTTACATCCGCAACAAGTCTGGGAGACAACAGGCCGCTGGGATAAAATGGCTGATATTATTTATAAAGTGTCTGATGGTGGAGATAAAACTTTTGGTCTCGGCCCTACCCATGAAGAAATTGTTACCCCTTTGATGGGGACATTTATTCAATCATATAAAGATTTGCCAATATCCGTCTATCAGATCCAAACAAAGTATAGAAAAGAAGCTCGTCCAAAATCAGGATTGCTGAGAGGACGAGAATTTAGAATGAAAGATATGTATTCATTCCATACAGACCAAACAGATTTGGACTCTTACTATGAACGAGTAATTCAAGCTTATCACAATGTATTTAAACGTTGCGGAATTGGTGACAGGACTTTCCTGACATTTGCTTCAGGGGGTGCATTTTCTAAATATTCCCATGAGTTCCAAGCGATTACGCCTTATGGAGAAGATACAATTTATCTTGATAGAGACAAGAAAATCGCTGTTAACAAAGAAATTATAGATGAAGTTTCTTCTGATCTTGGAATAAGCAAAGAATCTACAGAAGCCGTAAAAGCGATTGAAGTTGGAAATATATTCAAGTTAGGAACACGTTTCACAGATGCGTTTGGCGTTAATGCTACTTCGCAAGATGGCAATAAAGGTCAGGTTTATATGGGATGCTATGGTATCGGTACATCTCGTATTGTTGGAACCTGTGTCGAACTATGTAATGACCAAAGTGGTATTATTTGGCCTCAATCTATAGCTCCTTTTGACGCACATATTATTATCATAGGAAAAGAAGATGCTGTGTATGATACAGCAAAAGAAGTTGCAGCTTCTCTTGTTGCGATTGGGAAAGAGACTTTGATCGATGATCGAAATTGTTCGCCGGGGCAAAAGTTTGCAGAAAGCGATATTATTGGCATCCCATACAGAATTATTATCAGTTCAAAATTGCACGAAAAATCAATGGTAGAGATAAAAGACAGAAAAACTGGAGAAACGATCCAGTGCAATAAATCAGAATTGGTTGAAAAGTATCTTCAATTTTCAAACAGGTAGTTGGCGAGGAATATAATGCAAAAATTTGTGAAAGACAGTGCCAGCCTAAGGCTAGGTATATTTCATCTTACGGCAAATTGCATTGTTTCCGAAGCCCTTGCTAGCACAGATCTAGATTGGTTAGCGATAGATCTAGAGGCATCGCCTGCAGATCGTATGGAAGTTTTGCATTTTCTTCAGTCTCTATTGCAGACATTTGTTACGACGATCGCAAGATTAAGATCTTGTGAGCAAATCCACATTGAACAAACGCTAGATCTGGGGATCAATTTTATCATTGTACCAAAGGTTCATGATGCAGATATATGCAGGAGTGTAGTACAAGCTGCCAAGTACCCCCCACAGGGGAGTAGAGGTGTAAACCCTGTTCGGGCATCCAATTATTTTTCAAACCTACCAGGGTATTTCCACACTGCAAATCAAGATGTAACTGTTTTTGTTCAAATTGAGTCTAGAAAAGCTGTAGAGAATATTGAAGACATCCTTTCTATCGAAGGGCTTGATGGCATTTTTGTCGGATGTGGTGATCTTGCGATGGATATGGGATATCCCGGTCATGTGGATGCGGCTGAGGTGGAAAATGCAATCAGGAGAGTAGCCGATGCAACAAAAAGAAAGAATAAAACATCAGGTATTTTCTCGTACGGCCCAAATATGACGAAAGCATATATTGATATGGGGTACACGTTCATTGCGATTGGCAATGATATTAAGATTCTAAAATTTGGTATTCAGAGCGAAATAGCCACAGCCTTAAGTTATTTAAAAAACTAAAAGAAAGTAGTAAATCATGAAAACGTCCCAGGTTGAAAAAGATGAGTTCTTTATTGAAGTTCCAAATAGGGACTACGAATTTGATTTTTCGACTGGAGAGTACCCAAGTACTGTGCGCTGGAAGAGTCAGAATAAATCCTTATCAATTTCCGATGAGGGAACTCACTTTATATTCTGTACGGCAGGCTCTGTTGAAGTTGTGTATGGAGATAATAATAGTCACATCCTTAAACAGAATTGTTATGGGTGCGTTAGCAATGCTGCCATTATTAATGGTCCTGGGTCAGCGTTGATCTCTTCACGATTGGGATATCGGGGATTAAATACTTTTGGAGGTCCCACAGAAAACATGGGAAGGTTAAGATATATCGATGGTTGCTCAAGCACCGTTCTGATCGCTCCACCTAAAAAAGGAGATCCGTGCTTTAATTATCTGTATATCCCGGCTGGTATTAACCAGACTGCTCACACACACCCGACCTTACGAGTTGGATACATATTAGAGGGTAATGGTATTATTAAACTGGAAGATAAAACATTAGTTTTGCAAGAAAACTCTTTCTTTTGCCTGCCGCCCGACATGTTGCATAGCTTTCATACGAACAAAGAATCTTTAAAAATAGTCATTTACCATCCAGATTCAGAGGTCGGCCCTTCTGATGAAGAGCATCCTATGCTAAACAGAACTATCGTTGATGGGATTCCTGCGAACATTTTCTTTAGATAAATCCGGAAATGTCGCCCAATTATAAATTTTTTTCTGAGAAACAATTTGATTTTTCTATTAGTCAATCTAATGGATGGGATAAAGATTCACTCCACTGGAGGCCAGCTACATTTAAAGAAGCAGAGCTTGAAACCAAAGATATGGACCTTGGTAATTTTAGCGCAGCGCTAAATAAAGCTGATATAGTTGATATAAAATCAATATCTGCTCCTGGAGCACAGATTTGGCTCCCCTATGGCAACCTAATTTTAAACAAATTTCGTGATCACGTACGGACAGTATATCAAAGCGCTCAACTTGAAGAATACTCGTATCCGCTTGTAGTACCTACGGAGATCTATTCACCTACAGACCATTTTCATCGGGTAAAGGAGAAGATTTTATATGTTCAGTCTCAATCTATAGAACATACAACCGACTACACTAGGAACAATTTTGCACTGAATCCTACTGGTGAATCATCAATATACTGGCATTGGTCTAGCCTTGTTAAAAAACAGCAGCTCCCCATACGAATGTATCAACGAACAAGTTACTTTAGGCCACTACCCTCAAATGTAGCGGGTGGTTTGTTTAAAGGGTTAGAGGCAAGAGATGTTTTTGAGTTCCACTGTTGTCATGTAAATCAAGAGAAGATGGCTGAAGATATTATTAGCAACACTCAAATGCTGAAAACCTTATACGATACTCTAGATATACCAGTAATTTGGTCAACGCGTCCATTGTGGACAAATAATTATAAAGTTCATAATGGGGCATTTGCAGCAGATTTATACCTCCCCATTGGAAAAACAGTCCAACTGAGTGCTGTCTACCAGCAGGATCAAATATTTTCTGAATCTTATAACATTAAAGTAAGGCAGAACGGTGCAGAGAATTATACTTATCATACAACCGGCTATTGTTCTCAAAGAGCTATGCTTGCTGCAATTCTTTTAGCCTCAGGTGCTGCAGGGCGTCTCATTATTCCTGCTACCATAGCGCCACACCCTATCGAAATTATATTAAACTGGGATGATAAAGAAAAAGATGTGCTTGCTTGCAAAATAAAGGAAAATTTGTCCCTAATTCCAAGAGTATTGACATGCTCTTCTCAGAAAGAAATAACTCAGGCTCTAAGAAAATCCTCGCGCCAGGGGATACTTCTAACTGCTCTCATACAGAATAAGAGAACTATAAACGATAAATACAAGATAATTCTTATACGTCGAGATACTAATCAAGAAGCTACGGTCATGATGAAAGAACTTGACCTAGAATTCTACAGAATGATTAAGGACTTAATGGCTCAAATAAATCAGAACATTTCAAGCTTATCCAGGGAACATGTGAAGAAATCTATAGTACACATTAATAATATAAAAGAAATTGGAGATATTAAGAGCCATCGCGGCATCACTATCGCCCCTCTTAAGGCAGATGAAACGTCAGTTCGTTTTCTAGAGAGTAAAATAAGAGGCGAGGTGATTGGATTCGTTAAATCTGCCAATGATCTACCATGCCTGATAACCGACGAGATAGTCGCCACAAAAGCAATAATCGCAAAGAGGTTGTAAATCTTCTACAACCAACCTTGCTCTTGATTTGGGTTAGGGAATTCTCCATCAAGAGCCAGCATCACTGTATTAAAAACCTCATCCCATATGTAGCTTTTTGATTCAACAGAGTGCCAACCTATGTGAGGAGTTATAAAGATATTTCCTGGGCCTTCTTCTATTTTTTGAGCCTGGGGAGGCTCCTGTATCAGAACATCCAAAAAGGCAGTAGCATTGGGATGAGCAGACATAAACTGCCAGAGAGCTTCTTCGTCAATTAGCGCTCCCCTCGCTGTGTTTACCAAAACAACATCCGGTCTCATTGAGAATATTCTATCCCGATTAAGAAACTTTTGAGTGTTATCACTTAAAGATAAATTCAGACTAATTACATCCGCCTGCTTTATCATAGAGCTGACCTCTTGGGGTGCAGTTTTTGAGTTTACTCCCGTAACAGACATGCCAACTGCTTCTGCCAATGTCTTAACCTTAAGACCCGTCTTCCCCAAACCCAAGACAAGTAATTGGCAACCCTTAAGTTCTCTGCCACAAAAATTCATATAATCCCACTTGCCTTTTTTTACGTTATCAATTGCCTGCGGTATTTTATTGAGACCCATCAAGATTAAAGTAAAGTTATGTTCTGCTAAGGTTTGAGCGCAATACCCAGGAAACCATCTGACTCTTACACCTATTTCTTTACACGCTTGAAGGTCTATATGATCAGTGCCAATTGTAGATGAAATTATTAATTTTAAGTTTGGACTGTTTTGTAATACGTTTTTTGTAATTGGAGTAACATGGTTTACTAAAATAATGTCTGCACCATCTATTCTTTTTATAACATCATCCTCATTTCTACCTTCCACATTATTATCATAGTGACCAAAATCTCCTCGCGACTCCAATTCCTTAATTTTTATTTCATCAAGAGATGATCGGGATATAAAATTTATCTTCATAAGGAAACTCTCTTGTTTTAACAAATCTTATCAAACCATTCTAATGCAGCAACTAGTTGCTTAAATTGAAGATCCCTTACATGGCTACCGTCTGGGCAAGGAACCCCAACAAACTGAGCAAAATATCCGGCTATTAGAGCTACATACTGAGGACTCATATTTGGAAGAAAATCTTGCGGCATTGGCCCGCCTTCTTCGGTTGACAATGTCAATGCCCAGGTAGCCATTTGCAAATCGAACGGCCCTCTACAGTACCACGCCCAGTCTATAAGTATGGCTTGGTTTTTAGAGAAACATAAATTGTCACTTCTAACATCAAAATGTATCAGGTCTTTTGAATCATGAAACGCACTCGCTGAATACTCGATTAAAGTATCAAGTTTTTTATCTAACCAATTAATATCGCGAATTCCTGATGCAAGTATGAATTCTGGATTCTTCTTAATCTTCTCCCAACCCATAAAAATATTCTTAAACTCTGATAGTCCTCTGGATATTTGACTATTCCTAATTAAACGAACCTCTTCCAATGCTTCTGTAGCCTGGATAACTCTCGAGTGATCCCATGGAGGGGCCCAATAAAAATTGGATAGGTCTTCGATCAATAATGCTGAATACTCCTCAGTGACAATCCCACCATAATATCTCGGCAGAAACTTTTTAGGACCTACTGTGTCGTAGAAGAAAACTTCGTCTGCAATCATTTTCTTTGCCCTGGATCCAGTGGCAATCTTAAGAAAAGCAGAATTATCGTTGTCAAGATTTACCAACCAATATTCCATGTGCCCTTCTCTCCTGCTGGGCATTAGCCTTTGACAAGGTAAAGAGGTGACACCAGTAATTTTCTGGACGATTTCCTGATGTAGATTTTCTTGATGCTGCATGATTTATAATATCCTGTATTTTTATAGTACTTATTTTCAAATAAATGAACATCTAACTTAATACATTTTTCTGCTCCTCCCATTCATCCGGTACGCCTGACATCAGGGTTGAGAGACGCAGAGTTTTGGGCTGACTGCCTGTCAGGATCGCGCATTTGATATCAGGTGCGAGGGTATTGAGGCGCAGCGTACGACTGATAAAAGTTGAACTGATCCCTTCCTTTTCTGCCAGACGTTCAATGTTTCCAATGAGACCATCTTCGATCATCCGTTGCCAACGATGGGCGCGAACGAGTGCAGAGACCAAGACCGGATCTGGCACGTTGCTGGCCGAAAGAGTCTGATCATCGGTTATTTCAGGTGCAATGATCAGTCGCCGGACGCCATGGCGCTTAAACTTCACGGGAACTTGGACGACCATACTCATGCCACCTCCTTGATTTGTTTCGCTGGCATATCGCGTAATAGCTGCGTCACATTATTGGATTTAAATGCAATCTCGACGCGCTCGGCGTGAACCGTAACCCGCTCAATCAGTAGTTCTAGGATACGTCGCTGCTCGGCTGGGAACAATTCTGGCCACAATATCTCAAGGTTGGACAGTTCTTGGCGAACCATATCTTCCGTGATTGTTGGATCGTATTTTTGAGATTCCCGCGCGGTCTGTGCGATCAGTTCTGGTGCGTATAAAGCGGGTGCGATTTGGGAGAGGACGACTTGTTCCAGCTCGGAGGCCGGGATACGGGCGATGGGGCAGTGATCGCATTCACGCTTTAAAAACTTACTGCCTGCGTAATAACTGTACAATTTGCCCTTTTTGCGCGTACTGGTGGGCGTCAGGGCCGACGAACAGCCGCCGCAGCAAGATAAGCCCCGTAAGAGCGCAGGCGTTTGACAACGCGCCGTGTTGCCCCGTGTGCGCGGAGAAACGCCAAACGTTGCCTGAACTTGCTCCCACACGGTCTGATCCACGATTCTCTCGTGTTCACCTGCATAAAGGGCTTCCTTGTGTCGTACCTGGCCGATATAAACCGGGTTGGTCAGGACGCGATAAAGATACCCCTTGGAGATGGGCACACCGAGCCGGACTTTTCGATCCTGCGTTATGATTGCCTTGGTGCGGATGCCTTTACGCCGCAAACCATCGGCAAGTTTGGTGGTGGATTTGACAATGAGGAAACGATTGAAGATATCAATGATGAGTGCGGCTTCCTCTTGATTGATCACGAGTTTTCGATTTTTTATATCGTACCCAAGCGGGGGATAGCCGCCCATCCAGATGCCTTTTTTCTTACTGGCGGCGAACTTGTCACGGATGCGTTCGCCCGTCACTTCACGTTCAAACTGGGCGAAAGATAGGAGGATGTTTAATGTTAACCGTCCCATCGAACTGGTGGTGCTGAACTGCTGCGTGACGGACACGAAAGAGACATTACGTTTATCAAACACTTCGATCAGGCGCGAAAAGTCGGCGAGTGAACGGGTCAAACGGTCAATCTTATATACGACCACCACGTCAATGAGACCCATCTCAATGTCGGTCATTAATCGCTTCAAAGCGGGCCGTTCCAGATTGGCTCCGGTGAAGCCGCCATCATCGTAATGATCGGGCACCAACACCCAACCTTCGGCTTTCTGTGCGGCGACATAAGATTCCCCGGCGTCCCGTTGGGCGTCCAAGCTGTTGAACGCTTGATCAAGCCCTTCTTCGTGTGATTTTCTGGTGTAAACGGCGCAGCGGAGTTTACGAGGGATGCTCATTTGGCAACCTCCCGTTTCTTGGCCGTGAGCCCAAAGAACGCCGGACCTGACACCCAGGTCCCGGTGATGTCACAAGCAATGCGAGTTAGGCTGGAATAGGTCTTACCTTGGTATTCAAAGCCGTTGGGTAAAACCCGGACATGATGTTCAGTCCCTTTATAATCCCGAACCAGCCGTATGCCTGTAATCGGGTGGATCGCCCGTTTGTTCTTACGCGCGTGTTCGTGGCGATGTTTTGAGGTGAGTTCATCGAGTCGACGATTGACCCAAGCATCGCTGCCATAGGCCAGTTCCTGGATGCGGTAGGCCAAGCGATGCTTGAGGTAGATGCGGTGGATCTTGGGCGGCGGACTGGCCATCAAAGCGACCCAGCGGGTGCGCAATTGGTCGTAATCGAGCCGTTCGAGTTCTTTCAGTTGTGCTAACACCATCATTCGGTCGGTCATGCTCGTTCCCCTTCTGAAGGGCGATACATGCTTCCGTTTGCGGACAAGTCCAGTTGTTTCTGACGCCCACGCAGAATGGCCAGGGCGAGCAGTTTGGCGATTTCGGGCACAGGCGATGGGGATGGTTTGTTCATGCCCCAATTATAAAATCCAAACCCAACTTGAGGTAAGTCAGATATCACCGCCGATTTCCGCCAAACATCGCAAGTTATGCTGTTCGCACCCCGTATTTGGATGCACGCGAGAAATGCGAACCCTTAACGGCCATCAAATCGAAAAGGTGATTCGTTTCAAGCACTTCCCAAACCCTACTTGTGGGCCTCAAGTAGGGTTCAGGTTCTCAGAGGTTTGGCCAAAACGGCCAGAATGATGGTGGCGTGAATTGGTCAGTTGGGTTGGGCAAGGTTGGGTTTGATAACAAAACATTGCGCCGCAACGCCAAATAACGTGGGGTTCTACCGCAAGAGAGCAGCTGTCCAGAGCTGGTTTGTCTTAAGGAATGGCGGAGCCGGAGGGATTCGAACCCTCGATAGGCTTTAGACCTATACACACTTTCCAGGCGTGCGCCTTCAACCGCTCGGCCACAGCTCCGTTTATTGGAAAATTTGCGGCTCACCTTATCGGTTTTGCCTTGAAAACGCAAGGGTTCAAAACGCCAGTTTCTGGACCGATTGGATCTGCGGGAGAGTCCCAATATCGGCCAGCATACCTGCGGATAACGCCGTATCTATGGACACCAACGCCACCGCATCCAGACCGGGTCCAAGACGCCCCAGACGGAAATCGGCAATATTGATTGCGTGCCGGCCCAACAGCGTCCCGAGCGCACCAATAAATCCCGGCTTGTCCGTATTGCGCACCAAGATCATATGGGGCGTGACCGCCGCCTCGATATTCACCCCATCAATATCAACGATGCGGGGAGATTGGTTCGCAAACAAAGTTCCCGTGATCCGGTGTTGCACGGGGCCAGCGGGCGTATCGACGCTAAATTCAACGCAAATGGCGGAATCAAAAACAGGGCAGAGTTTTGTGGTCGATTCACGTAAATGGATCCCGCGCGCCGCAAGAAGATCCGCCGCATTCACCAAATTCACGCTATCCGAAACAGGCCGCAACAACGCCGCAAGAACGGCAAGCGTAATGGGTTTTGTATTCATCCAGGCAACATCGCCCTGATAATCGATCAATACAGAAGAAAGCGCCCCTGTCACGATTTGCCCGGCGAAACTGCCGAGGATGTCCCCAAGCAATAAAAACGGTTTCAGGCGCGGTGCCTCATCGGCACTTACGGCTGGCATATTGACAGCGTTTTGGATGGCACCTGTCAATAAATAATCACTCATCTGCTGCGCAATTTGCTGCGCCACATTCACCTGGGCTTCGCGCGTGCTCGCCCCTAAATGCGGGGTACAAATGACATTCTTGTGCCCAAACAAGATATTTTCCGTGGCGGGTTCCGTTTCAAATACATCAAGCGCCGCGCCCGCGACATGCCCGGCATTTAAGGCCTCGAGTAAATCTTTTTCAACGATCAAGCCGCCGCGCGCGCAGTTGATGAGGTATACGCCCTTTTTCATTTTGGCGATGGCCCGGGCATCGATCAAGCCGCGCGTCTTGTCGGTCATGGGTGTATGAAGGGTAATAAAATCCGCCGTTCTTAAAACATCATCGAGTTCTGCGCACGTGACCCCGAGTTCAGCGGCGCGGACATCATTTAAAAACGGATCAAAGGCCATCACCTTCATCTCAAGGGCGAGGGCGCGGCGGGCCACAATCCCGCCAATATTCCCGCAACCCACAACCCCCAGCGTTTTTCCCGCAAGTTCAACGCCCATAAAGGCCGATTTTTCCCATTTCCCCGCGTGGGTCGAGGCATTGGCCTCTGGGATCGACCGCGCAAGCGCCATCATCATCGCGACGGTATGTTCAGCGGTCGTCACCGAATTCCCAAAGGGCGTATTCATCACGACAACCCCGGCGCGCGTCGCGGCCGCGACATCGACCGTATCCACCCCAATGCCTGCGCGGCCAATCACCTTTAACACGCCGGGGGTCGCCAAAATTGGGGCTGTGATTTTGGTCGTCGACCGGACGGCAATGCCGTCATAACCGCCAATGATCTGGGCTAGTTGATCCGGTGATAGATCGGTGCGCGTCTCCACATCCACCCCGCGCGATTTAAAAATCTCGGCCGCAACAGCGTCCATTTTATCGGCGATTAAAACCTTGGGCATTCTCTATCCTATCTTGTATTCCACCACTGTCTAAAAGAAACACACTTACCAAAACGATCAACTTCTAGAAAATAACACCCCACTGATTCTGGATGTCCCTTTTGTTTAAATGCCCAACGTGCAACAGCAACCGTATCTGTTTGGTAGATAATATCTATATTAATCCACTCAATTGTTTGAAATCGAATTTCTTGCCAAACGAGAACTAAATCTTCTATTTTTCTTATAGGCGTCTCGGTCAATGGATCTTCGTAATAACAAAATTCATTCGCCATCAAAGCCTTAATACGATCCGGCTCCTTTTCAAACCAGAGTCTCTTCATTTCATCGAGCCATTTTGCAGGCAACCTGACTTGTTCTTTACTGTTGCTCAAAAGAATCTCCAAAGATCATAAACAGCATCTTAGACCTCATCCTCTTTTCACCTCTTGATACGCCCAGTCGATCCACGGAGTGAGGGCGCGGAGATCGCTTTCCTCAACCGTTGCGCCGCACCAGATGCGTAGTCCCGGCGGCGCATCGCGATAGGCCGCGATGTCATAGGCCACCCCCTGTGATTCAAGACATCCCGTCATGTCCTTGACAAATTTTGCCTGGGCGTCCGCGGATAACCCCAGAAACCATGGATCCACAAATTTTAAACACACAGACGTGATCGACCGGGCCTCAGGATCAACGGCCAGTTCATCCACATAATCCGTGCGCTTGACCCAATCGCGTAACGCCGCCGCATTTTTTAGACACCGATCGCGCGTACCTTGCCACCCGCCGACAGATTGCACCCATATCAACGCATCGCGGGCATCTTCAACCGCCATCATCGAGGGTGTGTTAATCGTTTCACCCGCAAAAATGCCGTGGATCAATTCGCCTTTTTGCACGAGGCGAAAGATTTTCGGCAAGGGCCACGCGGGCGTATAGGTTTTCAGACGCTCGACCGCACGGGGCGAGAGCACGATCATGCCGTGTGCGGCCTCGCCACCGATTACCTTTTGCCAAGACCAGGTCGTCACATCCAGTTTTTGCCACGGTAAATCATAGGCAAACACAGCAGACGTCGCATCACAGATTGTAATTCCGGTGCGGTTGCCGGCAATAAAATTGCCATTCGGAATCACCACGCCGGATGTTGTGCCGTTCCACACAAAGACAAGATCACGATCGCCCGAAATTTGCGCCGGGTCCGGAAGGCCCCCAAACGGCGCCGCAAAAACCCGCGTATCGGCAATTTTCAAATGCTCTGTGATATCCCGCGCCCATTCATTTGAAAACGTATCAAAGGCCAAAACATCGACGCCGCACGGGCCCAACATGGACCACAAACTCATCTCGACCGCGCCGGTGTCGGACGCCGGCACAATGCCAATCTGGTAATCGTCGGGAATCCCCAGCGTGACACGGTGCAGATCGATAATTTCTTTCAGCCGCTTTTTCCCGTCATTTGACCGATGCGAACGAGAGAGCAGCGCGTGGTTGAGGGCATTTAAGCTCCACCCCGGCCGTTTGGCGCAGGGGCCCGATGAAAAATAAGGACGTTGTGGTTTGTGGGGGGGCGGAGATGTGGTCACAGCGGCAGAATCCTTTGATCGTTTATTTAATCAAAGGATTCTAACGCGCTTATCAGAGGACGCAAGAGGGACAAGACTTAAAATGGCGGTTGGGGCGAATGATGATCGTCATTGCTTGAGTGCACCGTTTGGCCCTTGTCTTCTCGATCAAAGACCGCGAGGGCCCCCGCGGGTCTATTTTCGCCACTTTCGTGGAGCCCTGCAACGCGGTCAAATGCCTCTGAAAGCATCCTAAGAAAGCGAGGGATTGTTTCAAATATATTCATTGGTTCAACCCCATGCCTTCCCGCCGCGCGGCGTCTCCATACTCGACTGCCTCATCAACTTGGCGCGCCAAACGCTCGATACGGTCCGGATCAAAATCACGATAATCACGCGTTATTCGAAACAAAACGACATTCCCGTCACAATCCGGAGTCAACAGAACACCATCTGGATAAGTTAATGAGACCCCAACATCGGATACCGGCATCATGATTTTCCGGACCAGATAATGATGTGGAGGCATTTTCTCATCATCCTCCAATAAACTCTCAAAAAACCCCGCACCAAATCCACCTGCAATCGGCTGCAACTCAATCCGTACGGGGACATCCGGATCCATCTGATCGAGATCAAGCTTCACATTCCCAGGAAGCTCTTTTTGCATTTCTGCAGCCGTCAAATAACGACAATCCTGCGCAGCCCATCTTTGCGCGCGTCCAACAAGCACAGCATACCGCGCCAACAAATCCTCTTCGGTTGGCGGACGGATCACATCGCGGATCCGCTCAAAAATATCGTGCAAGGTCATGATGTTCTCCCTCTATCTCCTGTTCCATAAAAAATGATAAGATCGACATTAACGACCCTTTTTCGAGCTTACAAGAAAAATCTTATGTCCTGTTCACTCGTTTTTATTCCTGCACACGGATTTTTTTCCGGTGCTCATATACAATCTTTGGTTGATTCTTTGAACTCTCTCGGGATTGCGCCCATCTCCCCGGCCACACCCACCCCTCAAATGCGAGATTTTACGGTCACGGTTGAGACCCCGCCGTCTTTCACCCAAATCACGGCACTTCACGCCATTTTGGTCCCGGGCCGGATTGATGTTTTGATCCGGGACGCCGCGCGCGCGCGCCCCAAACTCCTGATTGCTGATATGGATTCAACGATTTTACAAGATGAAACCTTGGACGCGATTGCGGCCGAAATTGGAATTGGGGATGAAGTGGCCGCGATCACCGCCCGCGCGATGCGGGGTGAACTTGATTTTCGGGCTGCACTTGCCGCGCGTCTCAACCTGATTGCCGGAACGCCCGATTCTGTGCTCGAAAAAATCTGGCGGGGGGCGCGCCCATCGCCGGGGGCCGGAACACTGATCAAAACACTCCGGGCCCAGGGGGTGACCTGCGTCCTCGTGTCTGGTGGGTTTACATATTTTACAGAGCACTGCGCCCATCTCCTCGGTTTTGATCATTATGTGGGGAATACCCTCACCCGAAAAGATGGCCTCATCACCGCGGATTTAACTTTGCCCCTTATCGATTCCCACGCGAAACGGAAGCTTGCCCAGGATTACGCGCAAAAACTGGGGATCACGATGGATCAGGTGATGGCCATCGGGGACGGGGCCAATGATCTGCCCCTCTTACAAGCCGTGGGATACGGCATCGCCTATCACCCGAAACCAATATTACGGGAACATATCCTAAACCAGATCCTTTACGGAGATTTAACCGCGGCGCTTTATGCTGTGGGAATTGATCCCACCTTGTTTCACGCGGTACCGGACCCTCTTCCGGCAGAGCTGCCCTGATGACCGACGATCTCGCCAAAAAATATAATTTCAAGATTTCAGACGCCGATCTCGAAGTCCTCATCAATAAATATTGCCGCGATTTCACCGCACTTGACCGTATGGGGCGGTATGATCCGATCACCGGACGGGACGAAGAGGTCGAGCAATCCATCCTTATTTTGCTGCAAAAAGGGCGTAAAAACGTCATGCTGCTGGCCCCCGCCGGGGTTGGGAAAACCGCGATGGTCGTGGCCTTATCCCAGGCGATTAATAAGGGCAATGTCCCGGATCTTTTGAAAAACGCCCGGGTACTGGAACTCGACCTTGCGGCCATGGCCGGGGGGACAACGGGCCCCGCCGAATTTCAAGGGCGGTTTTTGCCCCTGTGCCGCGGGATTGCCGAACGCTATCACGCGCCGGAATATCCGCGTGTTATTATGTTTATTGATGAGATTCATACGATTATGCCGACCGTCGAAGGCTCGGCCTATCGGGGTCTTTCCGAAGTCATGAAACCCTATCTGACCGTTGGGGATTTATATGTGATCGGGGCCACGACCAAAGACGAATTTCGCTTGTTCGTTGCGGTCGATCCCGCCATGGATCGCCGTTTTCAAAAAGTCTTTCTTGAAATCCCGGATGTGCCGCAAACGATCAGTATTCTTAAAAACTTGCGCGCCGGGTACGAAAAACATCATAAAATTACCATTCCCGACAGCGTGATTGAACGGATTGTGAATTTAACCCAAGAAATGATGCGCAAACGGAACCAGCCGGATAAATCGATCATTATCATGGATAGCGCCTGTGCGCACACAGTCATGCATCATGGGATTGGCGGCGAATTACTGCTTGAAAGCGTGTATTACATGATCGCCAAAGAAACAGGCGTTGCGGCCAAAGCGCTCGATGAAAATCCATCCTAAATCGTCTGGGCTCTCTTTTTCTTTGATAAAATCCTTCCTTTTTCACCCAAAACGTCCTAGGGTCAGGGCGGTTTGATTGTGTGAAAGAGAAAAGGATAAACCATGAAAATTGGAATGATTGGCGCGGGATATGTCGGCCTCGTTTCGGGGACATGCCTTGCCGAATTTGGGCATCATGTGACCTGCATTGACAATAACCCGGATAAAATCGCGCAGCTTCTTCAGGGTCAGATCCCCATTTACGAACCGGGTCTTGATGATCTGGTCGCGCGGCAAATTCAGACCGGCCGGTTAAGCTTTTCTCAAAACATAAAAGACGCGGTTGTGGGAAAAGACGCAGTTTTCATTGCCGTTGGGACACCGCCCCGAAATGGTGATGCGGGCGCAGACCTCTCCTATGTTTTCCAAGCCGCGCGGGAAATTGCGGCGGCGATGGAGGGATATATTGTTGTGGTCAATAAATCAACCGTTCCGGTTGGCACGGCACGCGACGTCGCAAAGATCATCCGCCAGGTCCGTCCTGACGCCGATTTTGACGTTGTCTCAAACCCCGAATTTTTACGCGAAGGCGCGGCCATTGAAGACTTTATGCGCCCCGACCGCGTGGTGGTCGGCACCGATAATGACCGCGCCGCCGAGGTGATGCGCGGCATTTACCGTCCCCTCTATATCAACGAAACACCGATGATTGTGACATCACCGGAATCGGCTGAAATTATCAAGTATGCGTCGAACGCTTTTCTTGCGACAAAAATTACCTTTATCAACGAAATCGCGCGGCTTTGTGAAAAGACCGGCGCAAATGTCCAGGATGTGTCGCGCGGGATGGGACTCGATGGCCGCATTGGGTCAAAATTTTTGCACACAGGCCCCGGCTATGGCGGGTCGTGTTTCCCCAAAGATACCAAAGCGCTTGCCGAAACAGGACGGCAATTTAATGCGCCGCAATCGATTGTCGAAACGGTGATTGCCGCAAATGACACGACCAAAAAATTCCTGGCGACCCGCATCATTCAAACGATGGGCGGCACATTAAAGGGCAAAAAAATCGGTGTCCTTGGCGTTTCTTTTAAACCACAGACCGACGATATGCGGGATGCGTCCGCGCTCACCATCTTGCCGATTTTGCAAGAAGCGGGCGCGACGATTACGGCGTTTGATCCGGTCGCGATGGATGTTGCACGGCCCTTGCTGCCCGGTGTGACATGGGCGACAACACCTGGGGCCGTTGCCGCCGATGCCGACGCGTTGGTCATCCTCACAGAATGGAACGAATTTCGTGCGCTCGATCTTGCCGAAATCGCGGCGTCCATGAATGATCCGGTGCTGTTCGACTTTCGCAATATCTATAAACCACGCGATATGGCGTCCCTGCCCTTCCGGTATTATTCGCTCGGCCGTCCGGATGTGTTGCCGGCCGCTGCGCCAAAGCTGCGCCAAGTCGGGACCTAATCCTCGATGACCATGTATCCGGAATCGACACGCCGACTTCTTGACCATCTGGAGGCGATGTCGGGCATGATCCGACGCGCGGCAATGGCGGCGGGATCTGTGATCATGGATCATTACGACCCGTCGGGATTTCACGGGGCGCTCACGTTCAAAGAGGACCAAAGCCCGGTGACGGCCGCCGATCTTGCCGCCGACCGTGTGATTTCGGATTTCTTAGGTGCGCATTTTCCCGGCATCCCCGTGATCAGCGAAGAACAAATCGACCAGATCGATCATGACCATTTACGCGCAACCGATCATTACTGGCTTGTTGATCCACTGGACGGCACGCGCGCCTTTGCGCGGGGTGAGCGGGATTTCACCGTCAATATCGCACTCATCCATCATGACACTCCCATTTTGGGCGTCATCTATGCCCCAGCGCTTGAAGAAGGCTTTACAGGGATCAACGCCCCCGATCAAAAAATAGCCATACGGTTTCGTGACGACGGCCCCGATGACGCGGTCACGGTCCGCGCGATTCCCCAAAATGGCCTGACGGTGCTCACCAGCCAAACAGGCACGTTAAGCCCCTATACCCTGGCGCTCATGGATCAGATTAAAATCAACAAACATATCAAGCGCAGCTCGTCGATTAAATTTGCCGACGTCGCGGCGGGCCGCGCCGATCTTGTCGTCACGACACGCCATGTCAGTTATTGGGATTCGGCGGCGGGCGATGCCCTTATTCGCGCGGCGGGCGGGCACGTCATTCGGTTTGATGGTACCCCCGTCACCTATGACCGCACCTGCCCGACCCTCGATAATCATGGTATCGTGGCCTGCGGGGATTTGGGTTACTTTTCTCCTGTCCTTCAAAGCATTCTGGAGCGTGCATCATGACAACGCCCGCGTTCGATCCCGATCACATTGCCCAACATCTTGAAACAGTGCGCGATTATATCCGCTTTGCCGCGAGTGCTTTTGAAAAGGCCAACCTGACCTATGGGCACGGCACCGCAAATGCAGTGGATGAAGCGTTTTTTATGGTTCTGGATACACTGGACCTGCCGCTTGATGCCCCGGATCCTTTTTTAGCGGCGCGCTTAATGCCCGATGAACGCCGACGTGTTGCGGCCCATATTCTGGCCCGCATCACGACGCGCAAACCGGCGCCCTATATCCTGGGGCGCGCGTATATCCAGGGATATCCCTTTACTGTGACCGAGGATGTGATCGTCCCACGCTCGTACTTGGGCGAGATTTTGTTTTCAGGCGGGCTTGTTGATCTGCTGCCCTTTGGTGAAGATGTGTCGCAAATCACGCGCATTCTCGATTTATGCACGGGGTCAGGATGCCTTGCGATTTTAGCCGCGCAAGTGTTCCCGGACGCCCAGATCGACGCGGTTGACCTGTCACCCGCAGCACTGCGCATTGCCGAAAAAAATGTAGATGATTACGGCCTGAATAACCGGATCCAGCTTTATGAAGGGGATCTTTTCACGCCCCTTGGTGAAAATAAATATGACTTAATCTTGAGTAACCCACCCTATGTCAGTACAGAGCGCGTTAAAAATTTTCCGCCCGAATATGCGGCGGAACCGGTCATGGCGCATGCCGGCGGCGATGACGGGATCTCCCTGGTTACGCGTATTTTAAATGCCGCGCCGCGCTATTTAACGCCGTCAGGTGGATTACTTTGTGAAGTCGGACAAACGCGCGCCGCGATCGAGGCCGTGTTTCCGGACCTGGATCTCACCTGGGTCGATACCACCCACGCCCAAAGCGAAGTGTTCTGGACGCGGTTTTAGGCGATTAACTTAACCGGGCGCGACGACCAACCGGCCTGTCAATAGATCACCAACGGAAAGATCTTTACCCTCTGGAATGCGACATTCAAGTTCCGGCGCACCGTTGATGATCTTGCCCGTTGCCATACAACCTTTCAGCTTATCAAACAACTGGACCAGGCGGCTTGGGGATGGGTCCGGCTTTTTCACCAATTCCGCTGGCAAGGGTTTCTCAACGACCGGTTCAATCGGCGTCACCGTTTCACGAATGACCATTTGCTCGTTCAAGCGCTTTGTAATCGCGTTCGCTTCTTCAATCCGGGCGAGACGCGCCGCATTTGCTTTCTCAGCTGCCGCCGGAGCATCCACTGCTGGCGTCGCTGCGGGTGTCGCAGGCGCTTGTGGCGCAGACGGTGCCTGAACCGCCGCAGGGACTTGTGCCGTTGGCGCAGCGGGTGTTGCCGCCGCAGGGTTAGAAGACGCTGCGGGAACCGCAGGCTTCGAAACAGGAGCCGATACATTTTGTGCAGGCGCCGGTGCCGATGCCACCGGTTCAGGTGTCACAGGAACAGCCGACGCCGAAACCGCCGGAGCAGAAGGCGCAACAGGCGCAGGTGCTGCCGCAGGAACCGATGCTGCGGGCGATGCCACTGGCGAAACCGGGACAGGCGCCGGCGCCGGTGCCCGTAAATGTTCCGCCACGGCGTTAAAGGCAGAAGACGCCCCAAGACCCAAAGCACCGCCAAAGGCCGCCGATAACGTGCTCGAAAGGCCGCGTGCCGCGTGTTTCTTAAATGCTTCCATCACACCATAGTTTTGGCCCGCGCGATGATCTTTACGCCATTCAAGCCCCATGCGCACCACCCCGGTCGTGAGCGCCGTTGCGGCCAAAAGGCCCAGGGCCGGCACAGCGGCACTTCCCGCGGCCATCGCCAAACCCGCGCGTACGGCTGTGGTGGCCGCAAAGCCAATCCCGGCATCGATGAAATATTCTTTGGCCTGGGTGCGCGCGGCCGTCCGCACATCGTCATCTTGGCTGAAACATTCCTTGGCCATTTGCTTTTGCTGACGCAATCCAGCCATAAAGGCGCCCGGAAATCCTTTCAAATACTGCGCCGTTTTGGTCATGAGGGCAGATGCCACCAGCGCAACGCCAACGCCCGACCCCGTGGGTTCGATGGGCTGCGGGGTTGGATTGACAGGCTGCGGCGCCGGAATCTCGGTAATCGGCAGCGGCCTTAATGGGTAAACCCGTGGGCAATCATGGGCCTCATAGGCTCCATCCGGGTTCTCCTCATACCACGATAAAGGACGGTGAGCAGGATTGGCAAGCTCAGACCGTGCGGATTCGATAGATGGAAGATAAAAACTTTCAACATACTGTTGAGATTCATCGACTCGTCTTAATTGCTTTTTCTTATCCTTATCAGAATCCGCGATCGCGTTAATTGCAGAGCGCTGCGCATCAAAAAATGCAACCATCCGCTCGGGCAAGCGTGGCGTTTCATCCTCTGGCGCGGGTGCCGGGAAAACCTTGTTCGCCACCTTCTGCCACGCGGTTTGAAGCGCAGTGACACCACGACCCACCGTCTCGCGCACGCCCGCAAAAAACGGCTTGCGTTCAAACAGATGATCGTCATCAAGTGCGCTATATAACCCCTCGTGAAGTCCTTGGGGTGCCCTCTCCGGGCCATTTTTCCATGTATCGACCCATTCCTGATCCTCTGGACGTAATTTTTGACGTGCGGCTTCCTCCGCCGCTGCTTGTTCGCGCGCCAAGCGTTCTTTTTCATCATCTGGCGCATTACCCGCTGGCAAATCACCTGTCAATCCATCGGTGATCAGATCATTGGCTCCTGTCCCAGAAGGTTCATCACCCCCCGGCACAACGTTTAAAATATCGTTATTGGGTGCTTCGGCAGATGGAGCGTCCGCAGGCACCGGGCCATCGCCCGACCATAACAATGATCCAGAGTCTACATCTGGCTCAACCGTATCCGGGAAATCAATCTCCAGATCAACCGCCGCGGCCGGAACCTCAGGAACGGGGGAAGGTGCAGGTGGCGCGGGTGGTGTCACCGGGGTATCCGTCACAAATAAATTTAAAAACTGAGCCAGCCGGTCAGCATCATCGGGGGACATGTCCTGTCCCGGCGTTTTAATATAGCCAAGATTTTGTTCAACATGCGTAAGAATATCCGGAGACAAGCGCTCTGAATTCCGCACTTCATCCGGCGCGGGAGGCCTGTAGTCTGGATTTAACGCAATCTGAAATTCGTCCTCTTCCGAAAGAGAATCAGCGGGCAAAACAGGCGCAGGCGGGGGAGAGGCAGGCACAGCGGCCGCAATATCTATCCCTTCCGGAAAAGTCTTCAACCCGGCTTGTTCGGCCTGTTCGATCGCCGTTTGAATCAGGCCATCAGGCGCGGCGTCCAAAGGAACGGGCCCGGAATTTGCACCATCGCCGTCATGGCCCGTACCGACACGGCCGATTGTCACGGTCATTTCTTCGGGTGCAGGGGCCGGCTGGGGTGTTGGTTGTTGGGGTGTTACGGTCATATCATCCTCTACCCCTGCAATTTGTTCTGGTTCTTCCGATACAGTGGGTACCTGTAATTCACCCGGAACAGCAGGCGTTGTCAATGGGTCGACCGCCGCAGCCGCGTTTTCCCGTAAATGCGCGGGGCAATCGTCACCCAAAATTTCGTCAAGTGTCTTTCCCTTATACCAATAGTCAAAGCGCGTTGTGAGACTATCATTTGGAATACGCGAAGGGCGAGTTTCGGCACGACCGGCGGGTACACCACCCTCTACACGCGCACCAATAATCGTACTTGCCAGTCCAATTTTTAAAGCGTCCTTGATTTCATCCGGAACGGGGCGTCCCCGACGATCCTGCGCACGTTTGGCTTCGGGTGTATCCGCATCAATTCTTTTAGCCACAAGGATTTTGTTCTCCGGCTCAAGCCGTTTTGCCCCTTTGGTACCCACTACTTCCCGTCCCTCTTGAAGCGCTTTTGTAGCGTCGTTGCTATAAACACCCCCAAGTGGCAGATTATTTCCCTTTGGCATCTTCACATCCCTCTCTGGTTATCGAAATTTTTGGATGCGCCAATTATTATCAAAAAATTAAAGTTTATGCAAATAAAAAATATAGTTAATGTTCTGTAAATTTTTATTGACAGAATGCTGATTTTCTGGCATAACAGACGGCAGTTCCAGAAATTTAGGATTTTTTAACGTTTAACCAACCAGCAAAGGGTGATGAAAATGGATCGTTTGAACAGAATTTTGGCGCAAGTAACGGTGGCGGGCGCGGCAGGTTTGGCCGCCGTGAGTGGTGCCGGGGCAACCGGAACCACGGGACCGGGTGGTGATACAATTCCCCATTGTTCCACCTGTGATCCGAACAACCCCGGTATCCCTGGGACGGTCAATAACGGTGGTAATGGCGGTACAGGCGGCCAAGGTGGTACAGGCGGTCAGGGAGGTACAGGCGGCCAAGGTGGCGCGGGTGGTGTCGGTCAGGGTGGCGCGGGTGGTGTCGGCAACGGATATGGCGGTAATGCCGAAGGTGGCGTTGGTAATGGATACGGCGGCAGTGTTAACGTCCAAGGCACCAAAATCCCGCGTTTTACCATTGGTCTTGGCCTTGGCGGTGCGCAAGCCTATGCGCGCAGCGTTGCCGGATTGCATCGGTGTAAAGATGACAAATCGAGTGGCTGGAATCTTCTTGGGGTTTTTGCAAACACAGATGGCGAAACAAAAACAGACCAAAAATGTTTAAACCGAGAACTGAATATTGAAGAAAAAGCGGTCGTTTGTCAGGTCGCAAGCCAAGCATTGCATCACCCGGATAAATTGATTATGGCAAACGCCATGAACGCCCTGGGCGAAGTTTGTGATAAGGGTTTTGCAACAGCCCTTGACACGACCAAAGCGAATTTCAACACCTGCGCCGCCAAGGGCCAGACGATGAATGTCGTGGGTGTTTGTGAGGGCAAGCCTGTTGCTCTAACCCCTGCCATTCCGGCTCCGGTTGTTACGCCTGCTGCGACCGCGGCATCTGCCCCGGCCGCCGCCCCTATGCCATCGGCACCAAAGGCAGCTCCGAGAAAGTCTGTTGCCAAAAAACCCTTTACCGGATGCGCCTTGCGTGTTGAAAGCAAAAACACTTGCACACCGGAACAAAAAAATGCCGCAGCCAAAGCAGCGCTTGATACTTTGAATGCGCCAAAACCCGGAAAATAAGCTGGCCCAATAACCCTTTAAACTGACTTGGATCCCCGTTTTTTCGGTGATCCGTCTTTGAAAACAAAAAAGGAATGTGATCCATGTCGATGAACTTGTCACGTACCTATCGCCTTGCCGCGGCGTCTATGGCGCTCGTCGCGCTTCAGGCCTGCACAACCGTTCAGATTGTTGAAAAGCCTGTTTATGATGAAAAATCATTCCAGGCCTTGAATACCGCTGAACGGATCAAGGTTGTGTCGGCGCTGGCGGAAAGCCTTGCCTATTTTCGAAAAATCGGGGATACGGCCAACGTGCGCGCTCAAACGGCGTATTTAAATACCTATTTGCAACAGATCGACCCGAAGGCGTTAGAAGCGGCCAATATGACGCGCGCGACATTGGGCCTTGAAGATCAGGCGGCAAAAAACACCACCTTCACCTTTCAAATCACCGCGATTGATCAAGAAAAAGGTACGTTTAGAATGGCTGCCCCTGCGCCTGTCCCCGCCTCTGGTGCGGCATCGGCCCCAGCCCGCGCTGCCTCGGCCCCGGCACCGGCGAAGTAATCCTATTCGGATATAACCGCCGCGGCCACATCGCGGGCAAAGTTTGGGAGCAAGGGATCGCGCCCGCCCACAATCAAAATCACATCGCCGACTTGCGCTTTCTCACGAACTGCTCCGATAAAATCGGATCGGTCAGCAAGCGCAATCGCGCGTGTTCCCTTGGCCTTTAGATCATTCACCAAATCACTGGACGCGATATCGTGTGCGGCCGTCCCCCCGGCATAATAAATGGGGGCGATGTATAGTTGATCGCTGGGGCCAAGGACGCGCGCGAACATCTCGACCAGATCATGCCGCATAAACCGTGTGGGCCCAAACCCATGCGGTTGATAGCAAATCAGCAAACGTTGCCCCCGCAAATGCGCGGCCCCAATGACAGCCCCAATTTTAATGGGGTTATGCGCATAGTCATCGACCACGCAAATTCCCCCTTGATCGGCAATAATATCAAACCGCCGGGCGACCCCTTGATAGGTCGTAAGCGCCGCTGCGGCGTGTGGAACCGAAAGCCCCATTGTCTGCACCACCGCCAGAGCGGCGGCGGCGTTATCGACATTATGCCGTCCCGGCAGATTCAGATGCACGGGCACATCGCCAAAAGAGAAATCCGATTCAGTCGGGCCGAGGTTGATTTTTGAGATACGATAGGCCGGATCGGGTGCGGTCTCGCCAAAGACACGGGCCGTCCCCCGTAACGGTGCCAGCGCCGGATCATCCGAAATCACACAAGCGCGGCGGCAATTTTTTTGAAAGGAAACAAGCGCCGGCAGCATATTTTCGGGTTCGTCATGATCGCGTTGAAGATTTAAAATCACGCCGATCTCGGGCGTATACCCGGCAATCCCCTTGTCGCTTTCATCGGCTTCAATGACCAGAGGGCCCGTGCCAAACGCCGCATTTCCGGGTGCCCCGGCCCGACGCAAGGATTTAAGTTCCGCCCCAGAGATGAGCGATGGATCGGCGCCCAACGTCTGTAAGATGTCAAAAACCATCGCCGTCACGGTCGATTTCCCACTGGTCCCGGTAATCGCAATGGCTGGATACGCGCGGTAATGCGCGGCAAGCCAATCGGCCCGGGTGATGACCGGAATGCTGCGCGCCACCGCTGCAGCATAATCAGGGACGGTTTTTTCAATCGCGGCCGAAACGACAACCGCACGTGCGCCCATTACGCCCGATCCATCTTGCGGAAAAATCGAGATGCCGCGGGCGATAAACGCATCACGTTGTTCTAAATTTCGTCCCGCATCAAACCCGCGGTCCGATCCCGATGTGGCGGCACCCGACAGTGCGCGAAAATCGGCATACGCACTCATCCCCGTGCCACCGATACCGACAAAATGAACCCGCGCGGTTTTATCCCGCATCAACGCATCAATATCTGTGGCACCAAAAATTTCTGTCATGCTCAGTAGATTCCCCCTGTCCCGCTGCCGGTACCCATATCTTGTTCCGTGGGCGAGGCATCCGTGGGCGGTGTTGACCAGATCGAGTCGGGTTCTTTTTGGCGCGGAACATACGGCGCCGGATCCACATATTCCGTGTTCCCAATTTGGTTTTGGGTTTGGGATTCTGTGCCGCCATCCAAAATCGCGGTTTGCGTTGGTACAGCACCCGGATCTGTCCCCTCAAGATACGATTCCCAAATCGCGTGGGGATCGCCAAAATTTGCAGGTTTTCCGGTGCGCGCATCGACCATCACCTGGCGCAAACCTGGCGGCACACGGAACGGGACAGGCGGCTTGTCCTCGGTCGCGGCCATAATAAAGTCCCGGAAAATGGGCACCGTCATCGATCCGCCCGTTTCGCGGTCGCCCAAAGATTTCGGTTGATCAAACCCCACAAAAACGCCGGCGACAAGATCCGGGGTAAATCCCACAAACCAAACATCGCGCGAGTCGTTTGTGGTGCCGGTTTTTCCGGCAACCGGCCGCCCGATATCGGCGAGTTTCATGGCCGTACCGCGTTGAACGACCCCCTCTAAAATCGAGACCATTTGATAGGCGGTGCGCGGGTCTTCAATTTGTTCGCGGGGATCAGGCAGTTCCGGAGCGGGTTGTGCATCCCACCGAATACGCATCCCGCAATCCGGACAGGGCCGCGCATCGGCCCGAAAGACGGTGTGCCCGCGCCGATCCTGGATCCGGTCAATAAAATGCGCATCGATCTTTTTCCCACCATTGACCAGCATCGCATAGGCGGTGGTTAATCGGATGAGTGTCGTTTCTGTCGACCCCAGCGCGTTTGCCAAATGGGGTTTCATATCGTCGTTAATGCCAAATTTATGCGCGTAGTCCACAATTTTATCCATGCCCAAGCGGTCCGCGAGGCGCACGGTCATGAGGTTACGTGATTTTTCAATCCCCACACGCAAGGTCGAGGGACCGTAATATTCGCCGCTATAATTCTTGGGCTGCCAAATGCGCCCCAGTGCGTCGGTATAGGTAATGGGGGCGTCAAGGACAAGCGACGACGGCGTGAACCCGTTATCAAGCGCGGCCAAGTAAATAAAGGGTTTAAAGGCCGATCCGGGTTGACGCCAGGCCTGAGTCACGCGATTAAATTCGCTTTCATCGAAATCCCATCCGCCTTGCATCGCCAAAACGCGACCCGTATGCGGATCAATGGCCACGAGTGCGCCTTCGATTTGTGGAATCTGGCGCAAGCGATATTTTCCGTCGCTTTCATCATCGGGTTCGACAAAAATCACATCCCCGACAGCGACGATTTGATTGGGATGTGTGGGCTGTGCCGCTGTCCCCGGCGCGCGCGCCCAGGTCATCGTGTCAAACATCATCAGGCCTTTGGTGCCGTCCGCAAACCCCAAGCGCACGCGGTCATACCCAACATCACGGACAAGAGCCAAACGCCAATTTTCAAGCATCCCCGGCGGAATTTTTGTCTTGCCCAAGGCCTCGGCCCAGTCGGGTGGAAGATTTTTCATCCGGCGATAGGGTCCCCGCCATCCTTGTTTCATATCGTAATTCATGAGTCCCTGGTGAAGGGCCCGCGCGGCTTTCGCCTGTAGATTCGGGTCAATGGTCGATCGTACCGACAAGCCGCCGCGATAGAGCGCATCCGGTCCATAACGGGTTTCAAGTTCACGGCGAATCTCTTCCGCAAAATATGGCGCGCGCACCAAATCATCTTCGCGCGTGACCATGCGCAAGGGCGACGCCTTGGCCAGCACCGCCTGATCCGGCAAAATCGCGTTATCCTCGACCATGCGGTCAATCACCCAGTCGCGACGTTCAAGGGCAGCTTTCGCATTTCGCACGGGATGGTAATTATTGGGCGCCTTGGGCAGGGCGGCCAGATACGCGGCTTCCGGGATGGTCAGTTCATCAAGCGATTTATTAAAATAAGAAAGCGCGGCCGCCGCAACGCCGTAATTCCCCGATCCTAAATAAATCTGGTTCAGATAAAGTTCAAGCAACCGGTCTTTGGAGAGCGCCTGTTCCAAACGAAAGGCCAAAATCGCTTCCTTAATTTTGCGGTGATAGGACAGTTCATTACTGAGTAAAAAGTTTTTGGCGACTTGTTGGGTGATGGTCGAGGCCCCTTTTGGCCGCCGCCCGGAACCCAAAGCCTTTAAGTTCGAAAATACCGCACGACTGATCGCGCGGTAATCCACCCCGTTATGCTGGTAAAAATTTTTATCTTCGGCGGCCAAAAAAGCTTTAATCACCAAAGACGGAATTTCCTCAATCGGCACAAAAACCCGGCGTTCGGTTGAAAATTCGGCCATCAAACGTCCATCCCCGGTGTGGACGCGGGTCACAACAGGGGGTTCATAGTCTTTGAGCGCGGAATAATCCGGTAAATCCCGGCCGACATAGGCCAGATACCAGAAAACACCCGTGATTCCGGCAATCAGGACGATAAAGCCCAGCGACATCATCAACAGGAAAATCGACCAAAAATACCGCATACCGCCCAAGATCAAGGTAAAAAGGGGAAAGGACTTAAGCCTAAGGATATGCCCGATTTAAGGCCAAAGGAAAAGCCCCCTTCGGTCGATTATTCAATATATACGATCTTATCCTGGGATCTACTGACGGATACGGCCTTTGGAGCCAACAACCACCCAGGCCCCGTTTTGTTGGATGATTTTTTGGACACGGCCGAGACCGTCCAACTCATCCCCAACCTGCACACTCATCAATCCCGAACGGCCTCCTTGGGTGACATAGGCGCGACCTTGCGCCACGGCACGGAGACGGTAGGGCAACGGCGCTTCCTTACGCACGACAGGAGTTGACACAAAGGATGGCGCATCGTCGTCTTTTGGTTGCGCTTGCGCCGCCGATGGGAGAGATGGCGAAGAATCTTGCGTCACAGGCTGTTTTCTTTTCTCAAGGGCGGCCAGTCGATTCGATATCTCTTTTAATTGCGCGGCAATATCCCCCATTTGTCCCGATGGGGTCATCGTTGTAACCTTAGACTGTAACTCAGCAAGATCCGCTTCAAGTTTTTTTACACGGTCATCTGATCCAGCGCCGATTGTCGCGGTTGATTGAGAAGACATCGGAAGTCCAGTATCCGGCGTTTCTGCTGTTTGATCAGAAGGCGTTGATGATGTTGATGGTATCACCATCGGAATTTCCGCGACATTTGTTTCACCCGGATCCTGCTGAACAGGCGTGGCCTCTCCCATGACGGCTTGTGTCGTTGTTTCTGGGGATGCCTGTAATTGAGGCATCGCGGCCGAATCGTCCGGTGCCGTGGGCGTAACCGCGACCTCTTCTGAAACAGGCGGGGCACCAATATCTGCGACATTCGTAGGTGGAGTTTGATCTGGACCCGCATCCGACCGCACCACATCGGATGCCGATTCGGTTGGTGTCCCGGCACCTGTTGTTTCCAGTGACGCAGCAGATAAGGCTCCATCAGAGGGGGCCGGCGTATTTACCGTTTCAACCGGAGCCGGATCCGCAGGCGTTTCCGCGGCGATTTGTTCCGCGCCAGCAGATTGGGCAGACGGCGGCGCCGAAAATTTAAAATACACAAATCCTAAAAAAGCCAAAACCCCAAGACCAATAATGATCAGATTCGACGATCCCCCCTTCTTTTTGGGCGGTCGCGCATCATCGCCAGAATCGCTGGCCGTATCCGCATCGTCATCCCATGTTTCATCTTGTGAATCATCATAGGTCTCGTCATCCGCGCCGACCGTATCCAGATCGTCATCGACAAGCGTTTCGTCGTATTGGTCGTCGTCATTCCGTGCGTTCATTTTTTATCCCACAAATCGCGTATTACTTGCCGCTCGCAGACGGTGCCGGGCCAACAGGCGCGGCCCCATACGGCATCATGCCATACGGCACCATCATGGAGGGGAACATCCCCGGCGCCCCCGACATCATTGACGCATAAGGATTGCTTGTATCTTGCTCTTCTCCCATCTGCGCCTGGATATCCCGCACCGAATCAGGGTCCAACACAGGCTGTGTGAACAAAATGCCAATGGGCGTTCCGGCCGCAACCCGCAGCATGGGTTTCACCCCTTGATTACTATCCTTGACCGCATCGGAAATTCCATCGAAACTATCACCGATCCCTTGAGAAACCGCCTCAGAAAAATCCGGTTCGTCACTCGACGTTGTTGTACTGCTATCGCTTTGCGTCTGTGTTTGTTGCGTTTCCGCAAGGGCCTGTCCAACACCGGAAATGAAATCAGCCGCCGCAGGCAAGATATAGCGTTGAAAATATTTATGATCAATTTCAGTGATCACGCCCGGAAGAGTCGTCGCCGGATCAAGGACAATCGCCTGGATCGGGATTGTTTTTCCTTTTTTCGTGACGAGTTGGTTGAAATTAATCGTCAGATATTCGTCGGTTTCCTGGAAAGACCCGAGTAAACGTGCGCCAGAAAATTTTCCACTCGCCATCAAGGCCAAAACAGGCCCCGGCGCATCTGTATTCGCCTCAATTAACAACTGACCATATTCGACCGTTGCAGCCGGAACCAAAACTTTGGCGTCAGCCATGGTAGCCGGAGGAAGCGGCTCCCCATCAGGGCCAATGCGCTGACCCTCATTTCCGCCATTTCCTGTTTCAGGTTCAGAAGGCGGGTTATAGGATACCGAAATGGATGACGTGCCGCGCGGCTGACGAGATGACATCGCTGAATTGAGATAGCTACTCATCGTTTGAGCCAGTTGCTCGATGGCTTGGGCTTCGGCTTGTACCGCAGCCTGAGCCTGGGGAGATTGCGCCTGCTTGATCTGAAGTTCTTGCTGACGACGATATTCTTCTTGAATACGACGGAAACGTTCCGCCGGATCTTCCTGTTGTTCTTCAAGTTTTGTTTGAAGCTGTTGGCGCGAAGGGTCGATCGGGATCGGAACAACACTTTCCCCCGTTTCTTTGGCTTGCTCAACAATCTGTTGATTATAATTTTCAAGCGCTTCACGGTATTCCGGCGTCGGTTCTTTTTGCGCGGGAAGCGAATTTGAATCAATAGGCGCTGCCGCAATTTGAGATTTTTGATCCTCGGTTTCTTTTCCACCGGTGAACATGATGATCCCGATGACCACCGCGACAAGACCGACAGCAACAATAATCACTTTGAACAAAGCCTTATTGTTATTTTTTGTCGCCTGATCCGACGAATCATCAAAACCAAGATCGGTGTCGAATTCTTCGTTGGGATCGCCTTCAAATTCGTTATTCACGTCACTCATCACTCGTTTCCTTTTTTTGCGCCAATGCCGCACGGACCATTTGCCCACGATCCGAGAGCAGCAATACCGGCGACATGTTTAATGAATAGACATTCATCCCGTCTGCAGATCGCACCGAATTACTCCATCCCGGTGATAAAAGGGTAAGGGGCGTCCGTAGATAGAGCGTCCCGTCAACTTCATAGGCCGAGGTCCGGCTGTCCACCCCGTCAACTGCCATACGCTGGGCCGTTGATGGGGGCACCCCCTCCATAATACGGGTGAGGGCCGTGCTACCTGCTGTTAAATTATTGCTTGCAGTATTGATGATTGGCGGCAAAGCCAAGGGCCCGCTTTCCGGCACGCGCAGATCTAACCGATACTGTACCACTTCACGGTTGGTGCGTAAGGTAAAGGTTACTGGTGTGGCAAGGCCCACCAACCGAACGACCATATTACCATAGGCATATTCTGACATCGGAATAATCTGCATCAAGTTCGGATAGACCGGAAATTTCGAATCCGATGACCCATCCGCTGCCGATTTCACATCAAAATTCCCGGCCCACGTGACGTCCTTGATCGGCCAGGGTTGGCCCGTCACATCCAAGAAACTGACGGTTGTGACATGGCCCGTCGCGAGTTTAAAGGTGAGCGGCGTCGTCCCTGGATCCAAAGAAATCGTCGTAAAAGAAATTTCGGGCTTCGGGTAGGCCAAAGGCTCTTCAATCGCCTTTTGATTGATATCAATACGTTCAAACGCCTCGCGCAGTTCTGGCGGATCCATCGGCAACGTCGCGCGCATCATCGAATCAAAGGCCTTCCGGCGCATGGTCGCGGCGGCCTCTTCGGGCGAGACCACTGGCGCGGCGAGTTCCAACGCATCCGCAGAAATCGGGGAAATTTCCCCGTCCATACCCGAATCAGCAGGTTCGGCAGATTCCGTCTTTTTAGCAAGACCCGGGATCGCCTCACTCAAGCTTTCAAGAAGCGATGGCGCTTCGGCAGCAGGTGGCGTGGGGATTGATTCGGGCAAACCCGGGGCTTCTTGCGCAAGGGCATAAAGGCCTCCGCACATCGTTAAAAGCACTGTAAAACAAAGCGTTTTATATATGTTCGTCATTCGACCATTCCTTGAATCAGACGACCCCCGTAAGAACAGGATAGTCGGGCGTCTCTAATCCCGCAACAAAAATATCCACAGACTTATCCTCCCCTTGAGGAAGAGACCCATTGTTCAATCCCGACCCCATTCGGACTTTCAAGGCGCGGCACGCGCACAATCACCATTTGGATCAGTAAATGATCGGTACGTTCGCCCCCGGCAGATTGATAATTCACAACGAGCGGCATTTGCACCATCCATTGATACCGCCCGGCCACAACCCCCTCGGACACCACAATCGGCGCGCTTTCTGGGGCCGATGTCACAACCTGTTGTTGCGCCTCCACCAATTGGATGATTCGCGCACGGTCCATGGCCTTGGTAAAACTATCCCACCCCGTCCGGGTAAAATTCCGGGATGATTCTTGTAACCGGCGGCGATAATCATGAAAACCAAAGGTCATGACTTCGGTCGCTGCCTGGGCAGCCCAGGAGGTGAGCGCCGGAGTACTTAAATTGGGTTCGCTTAAGGCCACAACAGGAACCAAACGCCCATCTTCGGTCGTTGCAAAATAGCGATTTTCAGGCTGATGGATATGGACGACATACAGCATAATCAGGATCAGCGCGCAGATCATCATCGCCTGCATGATCGCAATGCTTTGTAGGACACGATACCCATCGCGGTAGAATTCATTCCGAATCACGACAGCGCCCAGACCCTTCAGCGCCATACGCTCCGCATTTGATGCTGCTTTCGCATCGGTATCCGCAGAGGACGCCGCACGCGACGCACCGCGCGGACGATCAGCAGAGGAGGAAGACGTTGGTCGGGCCATATCAAAAAATCTTAAATCGATGGGTGTATCGCATGAATTTTGGACAATTTCCCGCAAGATCTGCAGGAAAATAAAGAGGGGGACCCAGCGCCACCCCGATTCGGGCCGCGCCAGATTCGTCTAACTCTATCAAATATTTCGGCCCAAAACTACTCCCGTTTTATGGGGGCTCCGAGGCCGTGAAATATGTTTCGGGACCACGCCCCTTTATGATATACTTGAACCTCAAGAGGAAAGGTGACCCGCCTTTGCGCGGAAAGGCCATCCTTTGTTTTATTTTTCGCGAGTGTGACGTTTATGATGCGGTCATTGGGTTTCTTTTTTTTGCTGCTTCTTCTGGCTGTTTATAGTCTGAACCCTTTTTCCACCCGTACCGCCTGGGCCTTCACCTGCGCCGCTTATACCGGTACATGCCAGGTTCAAACAGGTGCTGCTGATACTTGGTGGCAATCCAATCCTGACTTTAGTCAGCTTATGAAACAATTCATTCTCAATGATATCTATAAGGACAAAATCCTGGACGATTGGTGGAAGTCCAAATTTCGTCCGGCCCTCCAGGCCATGACCGCGCAACTCATCGGGGCGGATACCCATACGGCCGGGATGATTGGCGGGTTTTATGACGGGCTTTCCTTGAACCGTGCGCAACTGACAATGCAGGAACTTCAGGCAGACGCCTTAAAATCCTATACGCCCGGCGAAAACCTCTGCCGATTTGGGACCAGCGTGCGCTCGCTCTCGGCGTCTGAAGTCCGCGCGGTCAGTGCCCAAATGGCTCTCGCCGAAATTGGCCAGGCGCGACAACTGGGGACACGGGGCGGGCCGGCCGATGCGGGGGGTGATTCTGACCGCGCCACGCGCCTTGACCAATTTACCCGCATTTATTGCGACCCCGCGGATAACCAAGGGGCGCTTGACGGTATTTGTGGCGGCACATCGCCCAAAACCAAGGGTGAACGGATGAATAAAGATATCAGCTTTATTCGCACACTGGCGGGGCCTAATACCCTGGATGTGGATTTTACAAACGCGCAATCAACGGCGGATGAAGAAGACTTGATTGCCCTTGCCAGCAATTTATACGGTCATGATGTGTTACCGCGGTATAATGACATTATGCTCTCGGGCAAAGCCGGAAACGCCGATAATAAAGTACAATATTTAAATCTGCGCCAAATGGTAGCCTTTCGAAATGTCGCGCAAAACAGCTTTAATGCAATGGCCGGAAAGCGCGCGCGGGGGACCGAAGGCGCGGCGGTTTTCTTGCGCAACGTTCTTGAAGAGCTGGGCATGACTAAAGACGAAGCCAAACGTTATCTGGACGGCAGTAATGGCGAACCCAGTTATAACGCCCAGATGGAAATACTCACCAAAAAAATCTATCAAAACCCCAATTTCTATACGAATCTCATCGACAAGCCGGCCAACGTCGACCGGTCGATTGCCGCGATGAATGCGTTTTCGTTAATGCAGGACCGAGATGTTGCACAATCTTTTGCCCGTCAAGAAATGCTGCTCTCCCTTTTGTTAGAACTCAAAATCCGGCGCGAACAACGGGATGTCGAACGCCGCATGAAGCTGGTGGGATTGACAAAGTAATCATGATCAAAAATTTCATCACTTTTTTCCTATTTGTTCTTTTGGCATTATCGACACAAATTAAACCCGCGCGGGCATTTTGTACCTATGGCGTGGAACCTTGGTCATGTTTAAATTTTGTTGACATGGATCCGTGGTGGATGTCCCAGGACTTTACCCAAGCGCAAAAAGATTTTTTAACAAACGATTTTTATGAAGATAAAATGGTCAATGAATTGTGGAAAGACCATATTGAACCCGCCCTCAAGGCCATGACCGCGCAAATGATTGGCGCGCGCGTGCATACCACCGGCATGATCGGCGGATTTATCGACGGCCAATCCACGAATGACTATCAACTGGTGATGAAACGGCTGGAGGCCCAGGCCTTACGCGATTACACCCCCGGCGAGAACCTCTGCCGTTTTGGGACTGCGGTGCGGTCCGTGGCCGGATCGGCGGTGCGCAGTGACGCGGCGCTTTATGCGCTTGATGAAATGGCCGAGAATCGCCTCATGAACACGCGCGGTGGATCAACAGATGGCGGCGCGGGGATGGATTTTGATGCCCGATTTAATCAATTCGCGCGGATTTACTGCAACCCCGGGGATAATAACGGGTTCATGAAGCAACTGTGCTATCCCAAAGATGACGCGCCGTTAAGCAAATCCGAACGCATGAACAAAGACATTGATATTGCGCGCACGCTGGATGCGCCGCAAACTTTGGACATCAATTTCACCGATGATAAAATCACCCCCGATGAAGAAGACATTGCGGCCCTTGCCAGCAACCTTTACGCCCATGATATTTTTGAAAAGGCCCCGCCCGCCTTGTTCGAGGCCACGCCGGGGGATGCCAACAAACCGACCTATCTGGATTTACGCCAGGTGGCAGCACTCCGCAGTGTCGCAACACATAGCTTTAATGCTCAGGCGGCTTCCCGCGCGCGCGGAACGGAAGGCGCGGCAATGTTCCTCCGCAACGTTCTTGAAGAACTGGGCATGACCAAAGACGAAGCCAAACGTTACTTGGACGGCAATAACGGCGAACCCAGTTACAACGCCCAGATGGAGATCCTCACCAAAAAAATCTATCAAAACCCGAATTTCTATACCAATTTGATTGATAAACCAGCAAACGTGAAACGGCAAATTGCGGCTATGACGGCGTTTAATCTGGCCCAAGACCGCGATATGTACGAAAGTCTGGAACGCCAGGAAATGCTGCTCTCTCTTCTTCTGGAACTCGAAATCCGGCAAGAAATCGCCTTTATCAAAGAAGATAAAAACAGCACGGGGGCCAAATAATTGATCCGCGTGGCCTCAACCCTACGTCTGATGGTCGTTTTGACCTTGATCCATATTTCCTCTGCCGTCGCAGGGGGTATGGGCGGCGGTGGCGGCATGGGAGGAGACAACCACCAACTGATCGACAGCACATGGATTAAAGGTCTTCGGGCCATGACGGCGCAATTGATTGCGGCGCGCGTGCATGTCACCGGCATGATCGGCGGATTTATCGACGGCCAATCGATGAACGATGCCCAACTGACTATGAAACAGCTTGAAGCCGAGGCTTTACGCGATTATACGCCCGGTGAAAACCTCTGCCGCTTTGGGACTCTTTCCCGTGGCCTGGGGGGCAGCAACGACCGCACACTCACCGCGAATGTCGCACTTCAAACAATTATGATGAACCGTGAGACACACAATAATCATCGTTCGCGTCCCTATGGCGATCTCGATGATCTCGCACGGCTGCATAACCTGTCGACTCTCTATTGCAATCCGGGCGATAACGACCGGACGCCCGCCGCGTGCAACTGTGATCTTGCGGCGGGGACATGCGATGCAAGTGGCGGCCCCCTGGCCCAGCGCAGCAACCGCGACCTTGATTTCGCCCGGCTTTTTGATACACGCCTTACGCTCAAATTAAATTTAAGCGATGACAAACTAACCCCCGATGAACAGGACGTGTTGGCCTTTCTCTCTAATCTCTCGGCATTTAATACGATCCCCGCCATTCCCGCCCCGCAAATGAGTGCTGCCGCCTCACCTGTTGCCGCGAAAACATTCATGGATATTCGTGCCGTCGTCGCCAGTCGTAGTGTGGTGCGCAGCAGTCTTGCAGCCCAAATCGCCCGCCGCGCAGAAGGCACCGATGCCGCCGCGCCATTTCTTTTAAATGCGCTTGAGGAACTGGGGATGACCAAGGATGAGGCCAAACGCTATTTACGTTCGGAAGGGTTTGGCCTTGCCCGCAACGGCAGCGATGCGAGCGAAGTTGTGGCCCCCAGTTACGAGGCACAGATGGAAGTTTTGACCAAAAAACTCTATCAAAACCCAAATTTCTATACGAATTTAGTCGATAAACCCGCAAACGTGGACCGGACACGCGCCGCGATGCTGGCCACGCAACTGATGCAACGTCGCGATTTAAAAGAATCGCTCGACCGGCGCGAAATGCTGCTCTCGCAACTTCTGGAGCTCAGCATTCGGGATGAAGAAAAACGCATGAACAAGCGCATTGGCTACGCGACATCCAGTAAAAATTAAACCGATGGCCAATTACGCCGCTAACGTGTGCGCCCGGACATCTTTCAGAATCTGTCCCGCCAACCCCGCCAAGGTCATATCATCCAAATTTTCAGGTGTATACCGCGCCATCACCCGCCGCCCTGCTGCCCGTAACTTAAGCGCCCGGGCATAAAGCGGATCATAGTGATGCATCAAAAGATCGTGAATAAGTGCGGGCCAGGCGGCCTGATCCACCATCTGCATCCAATCATCCATCCGCGCCCGCGGATGAAGCGGCGCAAGACCAGAAAGACGCGACCGCACATCCATTGGTGCCAGAAAAAAATACGCATAGTCCCGCATCAAAAAATCAACCCGCGCGGTACGGTCCGGCATGATTTCAATGACGGGGCTCTGCTCAATCATCCGGGTGATGTCGGGGGTCAGATGAATATCGCCGATGCGCCGCCCTTCATCCTCGATAAAAATGGGTTGATCCGGCGAAAAACGCCGCAAACTCCAGAACAAGCCCGTATCAAACGCCTTTTTCGATTGCGTACGGGCCCCCAGTTCCGCCCCCAACACCGACCCCTTGTGCCGCGCAAGCTGCTCAAGGTCAATCACCTGCGCCCCTTGATCCCGTAAATGGTGCAAAATTTTTGTCTTGCCCGATCCGGTGGGGCCCGCGAGCACCACATACCGAAAGCGCACGGGCAGGATACTCAATTGTTTTAAAACCTCTGTGCGCCAGGCTTTATATCCCCCCTCAATCCGGAGGGCGTCCCATCCAATTTCGCGCAGCACAATCTGCATCGCGCCCGACCGTTGCCCGCCCCGCCAGCAATAGACGAGGGGTCGCCAATTTTTAGGATAGTTCAAAAACATCGTCTCAACGGCGCGCGCGATATTGCGGGCCGTCAAAATCGCGCCTGTCTTCCGCGCTTCAAACGGAGAAATTTGTTTATACATCGTGCCGATCTGCGCGCGTTCAGCGTCCGAGAGGACGGGCGCATTGATGGCCCCCGGAATATGATCCTCGGTATATTCAGCGGGCGCGCGCACATCCAATATCGCATCATACGACGATGCGTCGATGTCTGTCGGCAAAATTGTCCATGGTTTTGACATGTTTGACCTTAAGCCCCATAAACAAAGATCGGCTGGGGTGAATGTTGTCACCGCCAGCCGACCCGTTAACACCCAAGCAAGGAGACTCTCACATCAAACTTGTTAGGCAACCTTTTTGATCCCAGCCTTCAGACGTTCCCATAAACTGGGGCCCGCATCGGCCTGAGGACGCGTCGCAGAATCAGATCCCGTTGTTTGGTTTTGATTCTGCGACTGCTCTTTCAATTTCTTCATGCGTTCTTCAAGGGCCACACGGCGGGCGGCGTCTTTCGCATCGCGTTCCTTGATTTCGGCTTTTAATTCTTCGGCTTGTTTCTGGCTGTATTGGCTGGTGAGGAGCACCTGTTGCGCCTGTTTTTGCCACGAATCACGTTGCGATTTCATGTCTTCGAATTGGTCTTGGGCCGTATGCAGTTGATCCTCAAGGATACGAATACGCATCTTCAGGCGTTCGCTTTCCAACATCTCGGCCGCGCGTTGAAGTTCCGCCTTGACCGCCTGGCTCATATCGGGTTTGTCGTCTTCCGCCGGGGCCAGTCCAAAGACGCGATCGAGTTCGGACAGATCGATCACGCGGCGCCCGGCCGCATCAATTTCAAAGGAGAGTTTCCCGGTGTTCATCGCCCGTTGAATGGTGGATTTTGACCGTCCGGTCATTTCTGCGGCACGTTGTGGCCCAACTTTGGACATGGCGATACAAAGCCTCCCCGAAAAGCGATTGAAGAACGTGAGACGAATTCTTGAAGTGGGTTTGTTTTAGCACAAGCCCCTTGGCCCCGCAAGATTTTGTTATTGAAATATCCACAGATTTCAAGAATACCAGCGACGCCTTTTACGCCGCGCGGCGCGGGTGCCGGGCCACATAAAGCCGCGCGAGGTCATCCCACCGGGCGGCCGAGAATAATCCAGCGTGAACGGGGGCAAGCCACCCCTGGCGGCGCCAGGTCAACACCACCTCATCCGGCAGGGCCGCCCATTTTTCGGGATCGATGACACGAAATCCGGAAAATCGACGACTGGTCCCATCGGCCAGGGGAATTTCCGCGCTCCGCGCGACTAAAATCCCCGACGCCTCAAGCGCCGCACTGAATTCCCGCGTGGCCAGTGTGGCGGCATGAAAGGATTGGCAAAATTCGAGGGCGCCGCGGGTAAGCGGCGTGGGCGCCCCCGATTCATCAAAAAATGGTTCCGTGCCGGACGCGGTGTCACACACCCCCGGCGCTTGATCGACACAGAGCGCCATTTGATCGGTATCGTTGAGAGTGGCAAGTAAAAACGGATAGCGCCTTATATAGGCCGGGATATAGGCGTTCTGTTGCCAGGCCCCCTGCCCGTCAAGGAACAGGTTTTCTTTTTCAACGAGGCCCAACACGGCCACGGGCGTGGCGCTGGCATCAGGCGAAAACACGAGCGGGTAATGTGCGGCCGCGTCAACCATTTCAAGCGCATTCACCGGCACCGCATGAAGCGACCGTGTGAAACCCAGATCCGCGCGTGCGCGCAAACCGAGATCACGATCCCGCGCGGCATCGAGCGGCACAGGATTCGTATAGAGAAGCGGTAAAGGAGAGGCCCCAGACGATGTCATGCGACCGACCGGAGAGGAGAGGCCGCGAGCGCCTGTTCACCGTCGATCACAGAAGCCGCGGCATGTACCACGGCCGCAATCCGCACGGCGGTTTGGATGGCGTCTTGCGACAATCCGGCCGACAAGAGATGTTGTTCATGGCTATCGATGCACATGCCACAGCCATTGACCGCCGAGACGGCAAGTGACCAGAGTTCAAAATCGGTCTTCTCGACGCCGGGATTAGCAATCACATTCATCCGCAGTTTCGCGGGCAAAGTCCGGTAGGCGTGGTTGCCCGCCAGATGAACAAAGCGGTAGTAAATATTGTTCATCCCCATGATCGCGGCCGATGCCTTGGCCGCGTTTTGCGCAGCGTCGGAGAGATGTGTTGCCGCATCCGCCGCAACCGCACGAATGACATCCGCTTGACGAGCAGCGAGCGCCGAGGCCAGAAAACATCCCCAAAGCTGCTGTTCGCTTAAGCTTTCATCCGCAACAAGCGTGCCCAGGTTCAGTTTAATGTCCTTGGCATACTCAGGCAGCAATGATTTTAGGTGTTCAATTGACATGGCCTCGGCTCCTTTTACTTAGGCTGCTTTTTTCTTGAGTTCTTTCGTAATCGTCGAATCGCCCACTTGGCGGTTACAGGCGCAGAGTTCATCGGTTTGGAGACCATCGAGAATCCGCAAGGTTTCCTTGGGGTTCCGCCCAACGTTCAGGTTGTTCACACTGACATGTTGGATGACGTTATGCGGATCAACAATGAATGTCGCGCGGTACGCCACACCCGATTTTTCACGCACGCCCAAACCGTCCACCAGGGACCCATTCGTATCGGCAAAGGACCATTGATTGAGATTGTTCAAATCTTTGTGATCCCGGCGCCACGCGAGCTTGCAGAATTCGTTATCGGTCGAACCTCCCAAAACGACACAGTCGCGGTCCGCGAAATCATCATTCAGTTTGGCAAACTCGACGATTTCCGTCGGGCACACAAAGGTGAAATCTTTCGGATAGAAATAGAATACTTTCCATTTTCCCTTAAAGCTGTCGCGCGTCACGGTTTCAAACGCACTTTGACCGTTTTCTTCCGGGTTCATAAATTTGGGTTTGACCCCTGTCACTGTAAATTCAGGCATTTGATCGCCAACACCAAGCATGGTCGTTCTCCTTTCATGTTAAAAACAGCAAACCTTAACGTGAGCGCACTTTAGCACCCAAAATTTTCAATTGCAACAGAAAAAGGACTAAAAATATATCTATATTTAAGTTATTGATATTGAACATATTATTACAAAATTCGGCTCAAAATGGGGCAAATTTTAGCCCTGCGCCAAATTCGACAAACAGCATCATTCTCGGGTACAATAGGGGGACAGGGAAAAATAAATCGACAAAGCGCCCGATTTTGGGGGTTTGTTAAGAATTTAATGTTATGAATAACAGGGTAAGGAGAAAACCATGACACCTTTAAACGCACGTCTGGCCGGCGCGAAACCGCTTCAGGTCATGAAAGGTCCACAAATGGGCGGCGGATTGATTGATGGGATTTGCAACAGCCTGGGCCATGCCGCCGATATGGCCGTGGATGCTGCAAGCCCAACGCGACGACACGACAGCAGTGTCGGCAGTCTTATTCACCAAGGCCCAAGTGGAATGGCCTAAAGGATACCTTCAACCATGACGGACACACGGTACGAACTGGGGCTATTACGCGATGGGGCCGTCATGCTGATGAGCAACCAAGCCTTTCGCGCGCCGATCAAGCGCGTCGAATTTTACCGCGATGTCAAATTATTGATGCTGGTCTATGACACCGATGCGGCCGAGGATACCGAACTCATGGACTATGAGCTGTCGGATCATGTGGCGGGAGTTGTGAAACAATCCGCGCATAATATCCTGGTCGTCGAGGCACAAGACCCCGAAAACCTGCACGGTTACGACGTTCCCCTGATTCAGGTTGGGGTTTAGGACTGTTCGATCTGCTTCTTTCTTTTCTCCCTTTCTTCCTTTCCTTGTCATCCCCGCAACAGCGGGGATCCAGTTCTTTCTTTTCTTTCCTTGTCTGGATTCCCGCTGTTGCGGGAATGACAGAGAAGTCCGTTTGGCTTTTATTCCCCCGTGGTTTTTGTGCAAAAGCACAAGGGAACAGCGCGCGCCGCCCTAACAAGTGTGGGCTGCCCGGTTTTGGGTGGAGGATTGGCCCCTTTATTCAGACGGTTGGATTTACCCAACACGCCTTGAAAAAAAAGCTTCCCCCTCTAGTCGTCGACTCCATTGAAACAGAGTATAAGCAAACAATCCCGAAATGTCAAGTATTATTTTTAAAAAAGTGATGATTTTTGTGGTATTAGGAAGATAGGCCTAGAAAATTACGGGGATACGGGTTTTGCCGACGCACGACCATCTAACACCTGGCGTGCTTTTTTGAGTTTTGAATCGGTTACAGATTCATATCGTGTTTTCAGGCTATTAATCGATTCGAGATTATCCAATACTTTGAATTCCGGCTGGTCCCCTGTTACAAGATCCCAAGCGCGTTGCAGTGCGCCCTGAAAACCCCCGGGACCGGATTTGGATAAAGCCCCACCCAAACTTTGGGCCCATCCTGTCATCGATATCGCCTGTGTGGCCGTATGAATAAAGGCAGCATCTGCCATTAATTGGCCACGTTGGTCTCGATCCAAATCATCCGGTGCACGACCATGAACAACAAGCCGCCATGCCGCGTCATGTCCACACCCAGAAATACGACGCGCAGCAGCCCCGAAATCACGAAGTATATCGTCGTAATCTAGGCCGGTAAGCCTTTCAATGATCATCTGCTGCATGAGTCACTCCTGTTTGTTTATCGGTATTTTACCTTTTATATATCGGTTATAAATCTGTTATCTTCCCCTGTCAAACTTATGTCCCGGCCCTATTCCCTTGCGGGCAGGCCTGCGCTAAAGTTCCCCCAAGATCACCCTTTTAGAACAATAAAAATGACTATAGCTCCTCTTCCCGCTGATGCGGTGTCCGCCGCCCATGAAACCCTTGCGCGCCTGCCCGTTGTGCGGGGACGCTATACTGAAGGAGCGGCGCTGGGGGTCACAGGGTGGTTTCAATGCGGCGGCGGGGTCGATGTGCTCTTCAAGCCTGCCGACCGCGATGATCTTTCTCATTTCCTGCGTCACTGTCCATCTGATATTCCCGTGCATATCTTTGGCGCGCTCTCGAACACCATTATTCGCGATGGTGGATTACGCGGCGTAGCCATTCGCCTGGGCCGTGAATTTATGGGAGTCGAGATTGCCGAGAATCATTCAGAAGAGAATGTTCATCTCGCGGTCGGGTGCGGGCTTCTCGATACGCATCTGGCCGCGTTTGCAGCCGAGCACGGCATTGCCGGGTTTGAGTTTCTGGCGGGCATTCCGGGGACACTGGGCGGGGCCATTCGCATGAACGCGGGCGCGATTGGGGCCACAAGCGGCGATGTCTATGGCCAGACATGCTTACGCGATGTGTTGGTCTCGGCCACTGTGCTCGACCGCCAAGGGAATAGTCACACCGTGACGCCCGACACCATGACGATGACCTATCGCCACACGGACGCCCCGGAAGACTGGATCTTTATTGCCTGCGTTTTACGCGGACACAAAGACGCGCCCGACGCGATCGCCGCGCGCATGGCGGCCCTGAAAGAACGGCGCGAGACCGCGCAGCCTATTCGCGAGAAAACAGGCGGATCCACCTTTGCCAATCCCACGCCCGCGGCGCTCGCGGCCGCGGGACTTCCCGACAACACCCGGTGTTGGCAATTGATTGACGCGGCGGGATGCCGGGGCCTCGAGATCGGCGGCGCGCGCATGTCCGATAAACATTGCAATTTCATGATCAACACCGGGACGGCCACCGCGACCGACCTTGAAAGTCTGGGCGAGGCCATACGGGAAAAAGTGCGCGCGCAAAGCGGTATTGATTTGCGTTGGGAGATTAAACGTTTGGGGGATCGCGGGTGAGATGAGCAATAAACCGTCTTCTGTTCTATCCCCACGCAAGTTCATTTTTTTCGATGTCGATGGCGTACTCATCGATGGATATCATTATAATGCGGCCCACCGTAAACTTTGGAATATTAACCTCGAAAAAGATTTGGGTATTCCTCTTCAGACCATGGAAATATATTTCCGTGAAAACTGGGCTGATGTTTTGGTCGGGAGAAAAGATTTAACACGATCTTTGAGAGATTTTCTTCACAATAAGGGGCATCATGAAAATGCTTCCGATGTGATGACCTATTGGTTTGAGAAAGATTCAAAGATCAATCCGGATACGTGGGAAATCGTCACGCGCCTTCATCAAAAAAAGAACTGCGCTTTATATCTTGCCACAAATCAGGAACATCAGCGCGCGGCGTATTTGTGGAATATCCTGAATTTTAAATCCATGTTTCAAGATATTTTTTATTCCGGCGCGATGGGGGTTACAAAAAAAAGATCCGCTGTTTTTCACGCACATTAACACAAAACTAAACATCGAACCTGAACGAGATACCGTTCTTTTTTTTGATGATACGCCGGAGTGTATTTATTCTGCGCGTCAATGTGGGTGGGACGCCATTCAAGTCGACACAACAAAAGATATTTTGGATGGCCTTCGTGCCAAATCGCTGCTTTTGGAATGATCATTCCAGTATGCTTCTTACGCACTTTTCGAGCCTATTGTGATCCCCATTAAGACTCGAAGACACCCCCTAATACCCTTTCGGATTGGCTTTCAGGAAATCAATTTCTTCGGGCGTAGACGCGCGTTTCAAAACCGCGTTTCGGTGTGGAAACCGCCCGAATTTTTCAATGACGCGAAGATGTTTAAGCGCATAATCATAAGAGAGCGGATCATCGCCCTTCATTTTTTCAAACAGCGCAACCGATTTTTTTTGGTCCTGAAGATGTTCACTGTGTTCAAAGGGAAGATAAATGAAACGCCGCTTGGCCCCTGGCATCACCTGATCAAACCCTTTTGAAATGGCAAGTTTGGCGACCACAATCGCCTGACGGTCGCTTTCATAGGCGCGCGCGGTCCCGCGGAACATATTACGGGGAAATTGATCATAAAGAACACAAAGGGCCAGGCACCCATCCGGGTCATTTTGCCAATGATCACACCCGCCCAGCCGCGCAAAATCATAGGCCGGCATAAACCGTTCGCGCAAATCTGCATCAAAGGATTCATTCACCTGAAACCAAAGCGCAGGTGGCGTTTCATCAAACCAAAAACTTAAAATCTCGTCGCGGTAATCTTTCAACGCTGCCTCCGCATATCAGCCGCGTGATCTAGGGTCCGGCGCTTAGATGGGCGCGCATCGCCATATATTTTTTCTCGTACCGACGCGCCAGAAAAGACAGGAAAAGAGCCGGTAAAAACATCGCCACAACCATGCCAATGGTTGATACATCACGCAAGGCCGCGAGTGGATCAGGCGCAATACGCCGCGCATACACGCCGGCGAACACGAAAAACCCGCAAAGAACAAAGACCAGCGACAAGCCATAGCATATCTTGGCCTGGTAATACGCCATCTTCAACTGGACCATTTGGTCTGTTGTATTCGGTATCTCCGCAGGGGGTGGCGTGTCATTCATCCCATGCGTCCCCTAATGCAACGACGCCCAGATTTTACGTTTCACGGCATACATGAGTAGCGCAAAGATCGAAAGGAAAAGGATCACCTTGACCCCCATGCGCTTGCGCGCCTCCATTTCAGGTTCGGCCGCCCAGGTGAGGAAATGCGCGACATCACGGGCATATTGGTCAAGCGTTTGGGGTGTACCGTCCTCATACGTGATTTGCCCGTCCGAAAGCGGCGGCGCCATGGCAATCACATTCCCCGGCATCGTATGATTCCAGTATTGTCCGGAAAGCAGCATTTTATCGGCCGGCGCATGACCATACCCCGTTAAAATACCGTACACGTAATCTGCCCCGCCATGACGCGCCTTGGTGATGAGGGAAAGATCCGGAGGCAGCGCGCCGTTATTCGCAAATTTCGCGGCGTTATCATTCGGGAAGGGGGATTTAAAATGATCCGAGGATTTACCGGGACGTTCAACCATTTCCCCCTCTTCATTGGGGCCGTCCATCACGGTATAGGACGCGGCAATCGCCTTGACCTCATCTTCATTATACCCAAGGGCGGTTAAATTCCGGAACGCGACACGTTTCATCGCATGGCAGGCCGAACAGACCTCACGGTAGATTTTATACCCACGCTGCAGCGCCGCGCGATCATACGTGCCCAAGGGGCCATCAAATGACCACGCCATATCGGGCGTTGCGGACCCATGAGATTCAGCCGCGTGGACGAGAGGTGCACCCGTTGTGAGGATCGCGCAAAGTGACATGAGGAGAATTTTTTTTGTTTTTGTCATGATGATGTCTCCTTATCCATGCGCCTTCAAAACAGATTCATGAATACTGTTCGGCAACGGCAGCGCTTTTTCAATTTTTGAGAGCACCGGCAAAATCACCAAGAAAAACGCGAAGTAATACAAGGTGCAGACCTGGCCGATGATCACCCAAATGCCTTCGGGCGGGCGTCCTCCAGCTTGGGCTAGGGCAACCACCGCCAAAACGAGTACAATCAAGGCCACCCGATAAAGTGGGCGATACCGGGCCGAGCGCACGGGATGACGATCGAGCCAGGGCAGCACGAACAAAAGGGCAATGGATCCAAACATGACAATCACGCCGCCCAGTTTTGCAGGGATCAAGACAATGCCCGTGAACGGAATGCCAATATCAAAGGTAATGGCGCGCAGCATCGCGTAAAACGGCAAGAAATACCATTCCGGTACAATATGCGGCGGCGTCACCATCGGGTTCGCGGGGGTATAGTTATCAGGATGCCCCATCGCGTTTGGCATGTAAAAGATAAAGGCCGCATAAATAATCAAGAACACCATCAAGCCAAACGTATCCTTGATCGTATAATACGGATGGAAGGTCACGACATCTTGGGGCCCCTTGACGTCCAATCCCGTGGGGTTATTCGACCCCGTGACATGCAGCGCCCAGATATGGAGGAACACCACGCCAAAAATCACAAAGGGCAGCAAGAAATGAAGGGCAAAGAAACGGTTGAGCGTCGGGTTATCGACCGAGAATCCCCCCCAAAGGAGCGTCACGATATCATCCCCCACCAGCGGCACAGCCGAGAATAAGTTCGTGATGACAGTCGCGCCCCAGAAACTCATCTGGCCCCAGGGCAGCACATAGCCCATAAAGGCGGTTGCCATCATCAGGAGGAAAATGACCACGCCCAAAATCCACAAAATTTCGCGCGGTTGTTTATACGATCCGTAATACATGCCCCGAAAAATATGAATGTACACGGCAATAAAAAAGAACGATGCGCCATTCGCATGGATATAGCGCAGAAGCCAACCATAGTTCACATCACGCATAATCCGTTCGACGCTGTCAAACGCGCCTGTCGTACTGGGGTTGTAATTCATAGCGAGGAACAACCCCGTTGCGATCATCGTCACCAGCATGAACATGGCAATCGCGCCAAAGTTCCAGAAATAATTGAAATTCTTGGGTGTTGGGAACACACCGTATTCACGTTGCATCAACGTAAAAATCGGCAACCGGGAATCGATAAATTCAACCACCGGATTGGCAAAAGGGGTACGTGGACCAGCAGACATGATGCGTTTTTTCTCCGTTAACAGCCTTTAATCTTACATCCCATAGGGGTATCGCGTATCAAACAAATCGCCTTCTTGGCGGACCGGCGCAAGCGCGCGGGCATACCGCAGCAAAATATTGAGCGCGAAATCCGCGCGGCCACGAATATATTCATCATCTTTACTGGCTGGTTGATCGCCTTTAAACACCTCGGCCACATTCCGAATGATGAGATGTTCGGGCAGATACGCGATCTTGTTATTCTTGTAACTAGAGGTCCGCATTTCGTTGATAGGATAGGATCCGCCCGATCCGGTCGAGACCGACACCAAAAGCGCAGGCTTATGCCCCACCATTGATTCATGGGTATACAGCATGAAATTTTTAATTGCGGCCGAGGTCATGCCCGCCCATTCCGGCGTTAACACAACCAAGCCATCGGCGGTCCGGAGCTGTGCCGCATAGGGGGCAAAAATGCGGGTTAAATCACTTTCGGGTTCCCACGCGCGTTCATCCCAAAGGGGTAACGGGTTTCCTTCCAGTTTAATCACATCCGTTGTGGCGCCAGCCAAAACACCCAAACGCGCAGCCAGATAATCGGCCACGCGACCCGTTTGAGACCCTTTACGATGGGATCCAGAGATCAGAACAATATGCGCCATAGCCTATCCAATTCGAATGATGGTGTCAGAGATAAATTCATAGGGCGGGACGGCCAAGTTTTTCGGCGCAGGCCCTTTCCGGATGCGCCCCGAGGTATCGTAATGTGATCCGTGACAGGGGCAAAACCACCCGCCAAATTCCCCGTGCGAATCCGTAACCTTCTGACCCGACGGCACACACCCGAGATGCGTACACACCCCAACCAAAACCAACCATTCTTCCTTCCCCGATTTGACACGCACGTCATCGGTTTCGGGGTCACGCAAGGTCGCAACATCGGTCGCGCGGGCGGCTTGAATTTCATCGGCTGTGCGCCGACGGATAAAGACCGGCTTTCCTTGCCAGACTTCGGTTTTGGATTGCCCCGGTTCAAGGCCCGCCACGTTTACTTCGATCTTCGAGAGTGCGAGCGTATCTGCGGCCGGGTTCATGGAATCGATAAGTGGCCAGGCCGCGACGCCCGCGCCCACGGCACCCATGGCGCCCGCACTTAAGAACAGGAAATCGCGGCGCGTCGGATCAGCACAGGCACCGTCCGAACATGCACAACCACAGGGATTGTCAGGAGTTTTTAGAGACGACATGATTTCTATATGATTTGTATAAAAAGATTAGGGGATCTGTATTCAAGTAACCTCTCAACGTTAGGCGTGGCCCGCGCCCTTGTCAATCGCATACGGGACCTGATAGCTTAAATATATGGATAATTAGGCAGCGACACCCCAGGGGCGCGGCTGTAAGGCTGCCGGTCGGATATCAATTGCCCGCGCGGCGCTCAAAACCATCTGGCGTGCAGCAGGATCGAGTGGATATCGACTTACACTTATCCAAAATGCATCCGCAAGGGCGATCGATTGCGGGTCCCGCGCGGATCCGGCATTTCGCCAATGAGCACTTAATTCTTGCGCATTTCCCACAAAAACAGCCCCTTTTGGCGTGCGCGACAACGACACAATCCCCATTTCGAGCGTGCCCTTTTGGCCTGTTGGGGCAATGGTTGCGGTAATCCGGTTCCCCTGGGGATGTTTGATATCATAATCCGTCAGAACGCGCGTGGCAGGGCCCGTATGGGCTGGGTCAAGCGCCGCCATCATGCGCAAGGTCATCCGGCGATGGTCGTGTGTATGGACCGCCCCCCATTTTTGAACGATGGGATCATCGCGCCAAAAATGATACGCCTGAACACGTTTTTCCGGTGCAAGAGACGGTAGGACATGATGTGCGAAGAACCAACTGGTTTCTTTTGGAAAAGTTCGAAGTGCATCTTGATAGGCACGAAAAGCCCCGACAAGCCATTCTTGGGTGCGGGACGTCTGGGCAGGAGAAGCCATTCCGGGCGCAAAGCCCTGGAATAAGTGATAAATTTTCTGCCGTTCGGCACGTGTCAGACGAATTTCTGCGGCCCGTTCAGGCGGTGGCGAAGCGATGACGGGCGCTGATCTCCTCGGGGCTTGCGAAGCCTCATCCATCCGCATGGAGGGTGGAATCGGGATCAGGCCTCGGTTATCCAAAGGGCGATACCAATCAAGAAAATTTCCAATCCCTGGCAGATCACGCCACCCCATCGATTTACATCCTCTTATAAGATTTTTTATTTGTCAGAACCGTATACAAATACTTTTATTCCGTCAAGATAAATATCTTCTTTTATAGAGGCTTTCGATCACCCACGCCCGCGGGATTTGCGTGGTGTCTGACGACGAGCCTGGGCATCCCCCGGATCGCCACGATAGCGACGTGGAGGCTTTTTGGCACCTTGAGGCCGCGCCCCGGTACGCCCTTCACGGGACGCGGATGCCGCCTCGGGGTCGATCAAACGCACAATTGCTTGCCATTTGGCGCGGTCGGCGGGTGTAATGAAATTCACAGCTTCACCACTGGCTCCGGCACGCGCGGTCCGGCCAATGCGGTGAATATAATCCTCGGGGCATTGCGGCAAGTCATAGTTGATGACGTGTTCGATATGGGGAATATCGAGACCGCGCGCCGCGACGTCTGTCGCGACCAGCACCCGAAACTGCTTATCCCGAAACGCCTGGATCACGCGGTCGCGCCGACGTTGTTGCAAATCGCCGTGGATCGCATCCGCCGCATATCCGGCCCGGTCCAGTTTTGTGGCCATCCGGTCGGCGCCATATTTCGTTTTCACAAAAACGATGACTGATCCTTGACGTTCATCGAGTTGCGCGTTCAAAGCCTGTTGCTTTTCGCCGTCCGTTAAATGGATTTGGGCTTGTTTAATATTCACCGCCGGACGGTTTGTTTCCCCCACCGAAATACGCACAGGTTTAACCAAATAACGCGCAGCCATTTTTAAGATTTGGGACGGCAATGTCGCCGAAAACATCAATGTTTGCCGCGGTTCTTTCATTTGATCGATAATTTTCTCAATCTGAATGCCAAACCCCATATCGAGCATCCGGTCTGTCTCATCGAGCACCAGAAAGTCCGCCGCCGCCAAACGCAACGACCGGCGCATGAGATGGTCGTTAATACGACCCGGCGTCCCGACAATCACGCGCGGTTTACGTTGAAGCTGATTGAGTTGTCGGCCAATCGCCTCGCCGCCGATAAGACACGCGGCCCCAATATCCTGATGATGTGCAAGCAACGGCATCATCACCGACATCACCTGAACTGCCAGTTCGCGGGTCGGCGTCATCACAAGCGCGAGACTGCGGGGCGCGTTAATTAAATGCTGGACAAGCGGCAAAGCAAACGCGGCGGTTTTGCCGGTTCCGGTTGATGCGGTGCCCAAAACATCTTGTCCGGCAAGCGCAGGGGGAATCGCCTGGGCCTGAATCGGCGTGGGTGTTGTAAAATTCATACCCGCAAGGGCACGGAGCAGCGTGTCGGACAAGCCGAACGTCTCAAAAGTCGTTGTCATGGAAATAAAATCCTTTTTGATCATGTGGTCGAACGGACAAATCACCATTGATTTAAGTCCGTGGGTTAAAGCGGCGCTTCCAAAGAAGAACGCCCAAAACTCTTTAACCAACACACGACAAAAAGCGGTTTTAATGAATAAAACCAAGATATACTGGAAGAGCTTAATCTTAACGTTGCGCGGACTATATCGACTATATTTCAGAAATACAAGGGAATTATTTGGTTCTTGTTCTTGTATTTATTCGCGTTGTTTTGCTTATTCATAACGGCCATTTATGTAACAAAATGTCATGTTTTTATAATTTTATTGCAATTTTATTATATTAACCATAATAACAATTGCAGAGCGCACCACGTTCTGGCAATGTCATATCCAGGCATTCAAGGACAGCAAGGAAAAATCCCACCGCCTTGGATGAAAAATGAAACCCGACCCATTTTTTAAAGGTGTGTAAAATGGCAAAAAACGCAAAATTTAATCGCGGTCATACAAATAAATATTTCGCAGCCGCCCTTCGTGGCACCAATCTTGATGAACTTTACGAACGTGGGGATGAAGATGATACTCTGCATGGCGGACTTGTCCCCCGTCAAAAAGTGTTTTCGGCCGCCGCGAAGACACCGAAAAACGCCGATGGATCCCGTATGACACAGGAACAGATTGATGCCGATAAAGCAAGAAAAGCAGCCGAATGGGTCGCAAAACAAAAGGCAAGTGACACAGAATTGGCAAAGCGCATAACGGCCCTCATCGCCCCGCCCCAAGCCTAATCTCAATCTTGCCCCCGCGATGAATTTCTGCGACAACGGGACGACCTTAATCGTCCCGTTTTATTTTACCTTGTGTGCCACGATGTCCCTGCCCGTTCGTTCTCATGCGACCTCCGCCTCCTTTACCAACCCCGGCAAGGATTGCGCGCGATGCCCGCGTCTGTGCTCCTTTCGTGCTATTAATCAACAAAAATTCCCCGACAAATATAACGCGCCTGTCCCGGGATTTGGCGATCTTGCGACCGCGCGGTTGCTGGTTGTGGGCCTCGCGCCCGGCTTACGCGGAGCGAATTTCTCAGGGCGGCCGTTCACGGGGGATTTTGCGGGGGATTTACTCTACAGCGCACTTTTGCGTTTTGGTCATGCGCGCGGGACCTATGCCGCTCGAATTGACGACGGCGTTGAACTTGTGCGTGCGCGCATTACAAACGCCGTGCGCTGTGTGCCCCCCGAAAATAAACCAACCCCGGCAGAAATTAAAATCTGCCGTGACTTTTTGCGGGATGAAATCGCGGCACTGCCCCAGTTGCAGGTGATTTTAACCCTCGGGACCATTTCCCATGATTCAACGCTCCGCGCGCTGTCCCTCAAACCCTCTGCCTATAAATTCGGACACGGGGCGGTGCACCACCTGGAAAACGGCCTTAAGATTGTGAATACGTACCACTCATCGCGCTATAATGTGAACACTGGGCGGTTAACCCATGCGATGTTTGACGATATTTTCCGGCTCATCGACCGGGAATTGGGGGAAAAAGCCTGACGATCAAACCATCGTCAGGCGCTTGCGGCCCTTGGCGCGGCGGCGGGCCAGCACTTCACGTCCAGCAGCGGTTTCCAAGCGTGAACGAAAGCCGTGACGGCGCTTGCGAATGGTTTTCGAGGGCTGATACGTACGTTTGGTCGACATGATAAAACCTTGATTACGACAATTAAATAAGTTGTTGCTGGGCGGTTTATACGAGAAGACGGAACCCAAGTCAACGTAAAAATGAAGAAAGCGGCCCAAGCACGAATCTTCTTGCACGAACGCCAATCTCTGGCATGATGGGGCAAGTTATTTATCTAACCCTTTCAAACGACACCTGAAACCGCCATGTATACAGACCAAAATTGGAACCCCGTGACCGGCCCCGAACTTGCCGGATTTATTGCCCATGTGAACCCGATTGACGGGAAATATCAGGCGTCCGAAACAACGACCCAGGTGGCATGGCGCCCCTTGTCCTTTTACGATTCAATCGTGCTGGTGCGCTTGACCGACCCAACCTGGAGCCCGCGGAATTTGGTCCTTTATTATCTGGTGGATCAGGGAAACCCCTATCGCCTGAACGGTCAATCTTGGCCCATTCACGAAATCAACAGCAAGGCGCCCATCAAGGTCACGGAATCAAACGTGCTCGATTACCTCAAATTCTTTTGCTTTTTCGTACGCGGAGAAGAAGGTCCGTTCTTGATTGCGGAAAAAATTGACGATCCATACATGCCGAAAAACATGGACATGCAAACCCGTACCGTCATCGAAGGTACGCTTCGCGATGCGAGTTACGAAGGTAAAGACGCAAGTGGCAATTTTATGTGCGATGCCGTTGTGTTCTATTCGAACGCGCTGTTCATCGCAAATTTCCAAGTTCAGCCCAGTGGGTTTATCGAGATGCTGGACGATGAAACGATCGCCTCTGACCTGCCTGTGCGGGTCGATGCCCCGATTGGCGAAACACGTCCACCCAAAGCGGCGTAAGGGCACACGTTATTGATTGACTGATCGGAGGGGTGTCGGTGGGTTATCAAACGTAATCACAGGCCAGTTATTCACAACCTCTGGAACGTATCCCAATTCTATTTGATACACATTACCGACGCCACCGAAAACGGCGTCTTGCATATTGAACCCCAATTCTTGGGCAGCGCGCTCAGTCGTCGGTGTATCAGCGCTTTCAATTTCAACAAAGGGGTTCAATCCAGGCCATTCGTCAATCACAACTTCGACATTGCCGCGTTGCCATGTTTCGCGGGCTGTTTCTTGTCGTGCAACAACCATCAATCCAGTTTGGGCCAATATCTTGATGGCGGTTTCAAAATCACTGACCTCGATTTCTAGTTCTTGTGTGCCGTCAACTGTATTGCTGACCGTCTTTTTCCACGTCATCGTGATGCGGCCGTCACCTTCGTTTCGAACGCGCCACCATTCGTGAATATTACGACGTTCGGCGGGGGCATGAAGTGTCGCACGCGTCATCAAACGTCGTGGGTGAGAACATGTATATCCGAAAGACCGAAGCTTTTTTTGTATTTCGGCGATATTGATATTCAAAAACTTTGCTTCGATCTCAACCATATTTTACTTCACCCCGCCGATGAGCGTGTATTTGATGTTCAGGAAATCATCAAGCGCCCAGTGCCCGCCCTCGCGCCCATACCCCGATTGTTTAATCCCGCCCACCGGCACAATTTCCGAGGAAAGAAGCGGTTCATTCACACCGATCATGCCGTATTCAAGGCCTTCGGACACACGGAAGATTTGCGCGAAATCGCGGCTAAAGAAATAGGCGGCAAGGCCATAAATCGTGTTGTTCGCGCGCGCCACCACTTCGGCTTCGTCTTTAAATGGAAACAGCGCGGCCAAGGGGCCAAAGGTTTCTTCGCCCGCTACGATCATCTGATCATTCGTATTCACGACCAAGGTCGGGTGATAAAAAGATGTCGTGCCCGCGACCGCTGATCCCCCGACAACCACCTGGCCGCCATGCATTTTTACATCATCGACATGCGACTGAACTTTGGCCACCGCCGCGCGGTTAATGAGCGGCCCCATGGTCACGCCGTCTTGATCGCCGGGCCCCAGTTTGATGCTTTTGATTTTTGATTCAAGGCCCGCGGCCACCGTATCGAATATTTTTTCGTGCACATAAATCCGGTTCGCGCAAACACAAGTTTGACCGGCGTTACGAAATTTGGATGTCATGATGCCGTCAATGGCGGCCGGAATATCGGCGCTGTCAAACACAATGAACGGCGCATTACCCCCAAGTTCCATCGAAACGCGTTTGAGCGTGTCGGCGCCTTGACGGACCAAAATGCGGCCGACCTCGGTCGATCCGGTGAACGAAATTTTACGCACGCGGGTATCGGCACAGAGCTTTTGCCCGACAGCCGCGACCTGATCCAGGGAACAGGTGACGACGTTTAAAACACCGGACGGAAACCCCGCCTCAATCGCCAGATGGGCAAGTGCCAGGGCACAAAGCGGCGTATCCTCGGCCGGTTTGATCACAACGGTGCATCCGGCGGCCAGCGCCGGAGACACTTTACGCGTAATCATCGAGACAGGAAAATTCCACGGGGTGATGGCGGCCACCACCCCCACGGGTTCGCGCGCAACAATCATCCGCGCATCGGCCTTGTGCGATGTACCGTATTCGCCCAAAACCCGGCGACCTTCTTCGGCAAACCATTCAACCACACCGACCGCGCTTTTGATTTCACTTCGGGCTTCGGCCAGGGGTTTGCCTTGTTCAGCGGTCAAAAGCCGTGCCAGGTCTTCTGCATTTTTTTCAATCAGTTCTCCCCATTTGCGGATGATTTTGGCACGGTCCTTGGCCAGCATCGCCCGCCAAACAGGTAATGCCGCATAGGCGGCACCGATGGCCGCATCCGTATCCGCCGGGCTTGCATCCGGAACAGAACCAATCAACACGCCTGTGGCGGGATTGGCCACAGGGAAACTTTTCTCTCCTTCAGCCGCGACCCACAATCCATTCACGAACATTTTATCTTTCAGTAACGGCGATGACATCAGCAAAAAACTCCAGGTAAGGAAAAACAATGAAACTGTGATAGAAAGGGTATTGACCGTATCTTGCCGTGATTTACGCCCACACCGCAAGCATTTTTGAAAAGGAGAAAATGTCATGCAACGAAAAGATTTTTATACGCTGGTCGTATTCATCGCCCTCTATCTTGGCGTTGGGGGGATGATTGGGGCACTGACTGCGCCCGATAAGGATATCTGGTATGACAGCTTACAAAAATCGACCCTAACCCCGCCGTCTTTTGTCTTTGGCATTGTCTGGCCAGCCTTGTACGTGATGATCGGCATTGCAGCAGGACGGATTTGGAGGCAGCGCGGGAACCCCGGCGCGAAACCGATCATCACGCTTTTTGCGCTTCAAACGATTCTGAATTGGGGATGGAGTTTTGTGTTTTTTACATTCCATCAGGAATTTTTGGCGTTTGTGTGGTTAATCGCGCTGCTTGTGGTTGTCGCCGTCTTGATCCTCAAGCTCTCGCGATTTGACCGTGTTGCCGCCCTATGGATGACCCCCTATGCCGCATGGCTTTGCTTTGCCAGTTATCTGTCGAGCATGGTCTGGGTGCTGAATAGATAGGATTCAAGGCCTAACAAATTGAGGCGCGTTGGGTCCGGAAGGGTTCCCGTGTTTCGCGGCGCTGCGCGTTAATCCGCTGGAGCCCAATCAAGACCTTGAGATTCGGGGTATTATGAACCTCACTCACGCTCGCCAGGCGCAACGAAATCGATTCCCCGCGCGGCAGGCGTTGCCGCCGGGCACGGTGCAGGCGCCTCGCCTGGCGACGCGTTTGAACACGCGCGACCTTGCGCCGATGCGGCAGTTCCATAAGTTCCTGAACAACATGATTAAAAAGGTCTGAAAAGACAGTGTCGCGCATGGCCCCCCCGGACGCAAGCTGGTGATATGGATAAATAAGTCGATGATTTAATTATATGTCTATAAGCTTAATTTATTATTACCGTAACTCAAAAAGAGTGTCTTTAGGAAAAACGCTCTGGCTCCCGGCACGATTTTTGCCTTATAATTTCGTGTAGATCCTTTTATTTCCAGGTTGATCAAAGAATGGCGGACACAACCACCCCCGACGAAACAGCCGGCATGAGCGAAGAAGAACGCGCCATGATGGCGGAGTGGGAAAATATGGCTGGCGACGCCCCCGCAGACGGAGCGGCGGCGGACCCCATGGCAGCCGCGATGGGCATGGATGATCCAGCAAACACCCGCATCTTGAACCAAGACGAAATCGACTCCCTTTTAGGATTTGATGACAAAGGGTCCGGGGGCGAGACATCCGGTGTCATGGCACTCGTCAACGCCGCACTGGTGAACTACGAACGTCTGCCCATGCTCGATATCGTCTTTGACCGACTGGTCCGGTTGATGTCGACATCCTTGCGTAATTTGACCACTGATAACGTTGAAGTGACCTTGGATCAAATTTCAACCGTGCGCTTTGGTGACTATATGAACTCGGTCCCGTTGCCCGCCATGATTTCGGTGTTCAAGGCTGAAGAGCTCGATAATAACGGCCTGATCGTTGTCGACAGTACGCTCATTTATTCGATCGTCGATGTCCTACTGGGAGGACGTAAAGGAACGCCGTCGGTCCGGGTCGAAGGGCGCCCCTATACCACCATTGAAACCAAGCTCGTTGAACGCATGTTGACCGTTGTGCTAAACGACATGTCATCGGCCTTTGATCCCCTCTCGCCCGTCAGTTTTAATTTGGAACGGATCGAAACCAACCCGCGTTTTGCGACCGTATCCCAAGCGAATAATGCCTGCGTTCTGGCGCGCCTACGCATTGATATGGGCGACCGGGGCGGACGGATGGAAATTTTGCTGCCCTATGCGACCCTTGAACCTATTCGTGAACTTTTGCTTCAGATGTTCATGGGAGAAAAATTTGGTCGCGATTCCATTTGGGAAACACACTTGACCAATGAACTGTATCAAACCGAAGTACAGCTTCAGGCGGTGCTGGCCGAAAAATCGGTTTCCTTGGGAGATCTCCTGAACTGGACCATTGGAACACGGATTGAATTTAACACCCGCCCCGAAGATATGATTGAAATGCGCTGTGGGCATTTCCCCATGTTCACCGGGCCCATGGGTCAAAAACAAGGTCATATCGCGGTCAAGATTGATAACTATATTACCCCGACAGATGCAAAGAATAGATAATTATAAGAGGAAGGTTCACGATGACGTTTTCTTTGGCGCTTGATCTGATCATGACGTTCTTGCTTGCGGGAACGATTTATTTCGCATGGAAACTTTCCGAACAGATCGCGCGGTTCCGGAATTCACGGGGCGAGATGGAACGATTGATCCGTGATTTGAACGGTGCGGTTGACCGTGCCCAGCAATCGATTCAAGGTTTGCGCGCGGCGGCTGATACATCGGGGCAGGATTTGCACAAGGTGATGCGCTCTGCGACCGAACTTTGTGATGAACTGCAAATCATGACAGAGTCCGCAAACTCACTCGCCACGCGCCTTGAACGCAGCGTCACAGGGGGCACACCCACCCATTTTGAACCGCGTGAAGTGCCACCCCAAAAACGGGCAGAAACACCGTCCGCCTTTCCCGGCTTTGCCATTCGGGATCCAGAATTTGATGGCACCGTCGTGCCGGATACCGCGACGCCCAATTGGCGCGACGCCAGTGACGATCAAGATATGCAATCCCAAGCAGAAAAAGATTTGCGGCGCGCGCTTGCCACGCATCAAAAACCATCCCGTTCGGGTGTATCGTAAAGAAATATAGGACCCTCTATGACATCCGTTCGGTTACTACCTGTTTTACTGCTTGTCGCAACGCTTGTGTTTACCTTGCGCGTGGGCGAAGTCGTGTCGGGGTTTCGTGATCTCTCAGGCGCCGCAAACGCGGAAGATCAGAAACCCGCGGCTGATGCCCCTAAAAAGCCCGGCATTCAACTGGACACCACGCCAATTGAGGACGATCAAGCGGCGGCGGATCACGGCGACGCTCCCGATAAAAAAGAGCCGGATAAAAAAGACGCGGCGGCATCCGGGGATACAGGCTCATCCAAAGATGACAAAAAATCCGATCCGGATCACAAAGACGATAAAAAGGCAGATCCTGCAAATCGAAAAGGCGCAGCCTGGCCCGATCCGGCCGAAATGGACCCAGATCTCGCCGCCGTCCAAAATAAACTTTTGAAAGATTTGGCCGCGCGACGCGAACAACTGGATCTCCGCGAGAAAGATTTGATGACACGCGACGCGGTGATCAAGGCAGCGGCAGCCGAACTTGAACAAAAATACCAGGAACTCTCGGCCCTGCGGACGCAGCTTCAAGGACTTCTGGGTGACCAATCGGAGGCGGAAATTGAACGCCTCAAAAGTCTGGTGCGTATTTATGAAGGGATGAAACCCACTGACGCCGCGCGTATTTTTAACACGCTGGACCTCAATATCTTGATGGATGTTTTGACCCGGATGTCCGAACGGAAAAGCGCGCCCATTCTGGCTGCGATGGATGGCGACCGGGCGCGCACGGTGACCTTGATGATGGCGCAGCAACGTAAACTTCCAGATTTACCCGACTTAACCGCGCCCGCCGCAGGCACCCCATAAGGGACCGAATAAGCTTTATGTCCCAAAGCTGCTGAGTTCGCCGTTATAACCTTCCACAAAATTCAAAAATGCATCGTTCGGCACCGGGCGAGAATAGCGATACCCCTGAACCTCATCGCAATTTTGTGCGCGCAAGAAGGCTTCTTGTTCGTTTGTTTCGACGCCTTCGGCGATGACTTTTAAGCTTAAGGAATGCCCAAGCGCAACAATTGTGCGCGCAATCGAGGCGTCGTCTGGGTTTTCAAGCGCGTTACGAATAAACGACTGGTCAATCTTTAGACGGTCGATCGGGAATTGGCGCAAGTAAGACAGTGACGAATACCCCGTTCCAAAGTCATCAATCGCGAGTTCAACGCCCATGCGGTGCAGTTCATCCAAAATCGTGATCGTTTGCTGCACATCATGCATAAAGGCGCTTTCCGTGACTTCCAGTTCCAGATGATGCGGCGGCAATCCGGTCTCAAGCAAAACCTGACGTGTATAACTGACCAAATCGCTTTGTTGAAACTGGGCGCCCGACACGTTCACGGCCACACGTAAATTATACCCACGGTCAAGCCAACCCCGCGCGGTCTCGCACGCGCGGCGCATCACCCATTCGCCCATCGGGACAATCAGGCCCGATTGTTCGGCAACGGGCACAAACACAGCCGGAGAAATAAAGCTTCCTCCTTCTTTGCTGTTGTCTTTTTTCCACCATCGGATCAAGGCCTCGGCACCAATCACTTGTTGTGTGCGCAAATCCATCTGGGGTTGATAAAACAAATCCAGATCGTTGTTTTCAATGGCTTCGCGCAGATCGTTCATCAGCTGGAATCGTTGCTGCACAATGCGGTCAAAATCTTCTAAGTATTCGCGGATCGTATCGCGGCCATCTTCCTTGGCGCGGTTCAACGCAATATCGGCATTTTTAAGCACCTGATCCGGATCTACTCCGTTATCAGGATACGTTGCAACCCCGATCGAGGAGCGAATCTGGAAGCTTTGGTTAAAGACTTTAAACGGCTCGCCGCGGATGACCTTTTGCACTTTTTCGGCGATATCTTTGGAGGTGTATTGATGCGCAAGCGGCATGGTGACCGCGAACTCATCCTCTCCGGTCCGCGCGACAATCGCACTGTCTGGCAATGCCGTACGCAGGCGTTTCCCCATCGCACGTAAAATCGTATCCCCGATGCTATGCCCCATCGTGTCGTTGATATCTTTAAAGTGATCGACATCCAGTGTAATCACCGCAAACCGACCCGGCACGTCACCTTCCCCGATATCGCTTTGGGTTAGTTCCGCAAGTTTTTGAACAAATTGCGTCCGGTTCGGCAGACCCGTCAAATTATCAAAGTACGCTAACCGGTGGATTTGATCTTGGGCCGCAGATTTAACTTGCCGAATATTATTTGCGTTTTGTCGGATCAAATTCTGGGCAAGTTGAATCGCGCCGCCAATCTCGTCGTTTGCGTTATAAGGAGAGACGGGTAAATCCGGATCTTCTGGATTCCGGCTCGCATTCGTCAAGTTTTCACGCATGAAAAAAATCGGTTCCAGAAGCCAGCGCGACAAGGCCACCATCAGTACGCTTGTGACAAACGCAGACAACAGGAACATGACCAATAAGGAATGATAGAGATAGTTTTTAACCGCCATACCGACACTACGTGAATCAAGCCGGACCCCAACGTAATAGGGTTGATAATGATCGCCATTTCCCCGGTTTATTTGGCCCGGAGTTAAAATGACGTCGTAATAACGACCATCCGCACTATAAAACGACTGTTTCGGATTGGCTCCAATGGACAAACGTAATGTCGGCGCATCACCAAATGTCGAGAGGAGTTCATAACTCGCTTGGTCAAACACGGTCATCCCGTCAATGACGGACGCACCAATAATGCGGTTGGCGACCTGGGGCGTCATCGGAACCGGACGCAAAAGCGACGAATCGGTCTGTAACGCCGGGGCGATGGTTTGACGCGCGGTCTCTTCCAGATTATTCAAGTGAAACTGTTGTTCGTTCTTGATCGTCAGGGATAAAATCGTCACCTGAACCGTTAAAATGGTCAAGAAAACAGCCAACAAGATGCGCCAGGACAGGCGGCTTTTCCAGACCTTCGCGGACGATGCCGGAGAGAAGAGCGACCCGGATGCGCGTATTGCTTTTGCATGGCGACGCACCGTCGGTTCAGCCCCCAGGCCCACATTCATATTCATAACCCACATCCAAGATATTATATTCTTTAGATATCACTTTCTGTGACCAACCTTAAAATTGTAATCGATCAGTCGTAAAGATACATTTAAAATACGATTTGATTTTGTCTTAAATCTTAAGGATTTATACCCGATGCTTTTCTTTTTTGACCTGTGTGGCATTGTTGTCTTTGCGATCACCGGCTGCTTGCTGGCTGCACGGCGAGGGCTTGATCTGGTCGGGTTCATTTGGCTTGCCATTATCACAGCCGTGGGTGGTGGAACCTTGCGGGATTTAATCCTGGAGCGTCCCGTCTTTTGGCGGGATCAACCCATTTATCTTTATCTTTGTTTGGCGACCGCCTGTTTTATGTATGTCATGGCACACTGGATTCATCGGCACTTACGTTGGGTTTTATGGTGTGACGCCGCCGGGATCGCCCTTTTTGCGGTGATCGGAACCCAAATTTCCCTCTCCAGCGGCACCACCCCCATCGTCGCCTTGGGCATGGGAATTTTAACCGCGACCTTTGGTGGGATCTTGCGCGATCTTTTGGCCGGGGAGACGACCCTGATTATGCGTCGCGAGATTTATGTGACGGCCGCGGCCTTAAGCAGCGCCCTTTATTTAATCGGCACCCTTATCCTTCACCAACCCGATTCCGTGATTGTCCCCATTGCCATTCTGGCAGGGTTTTCGCTCCGCGCCTTCGCCCTGCACTACCGGCTCCATTTGCCAGGGCACCGGTGGTTGGGGGATTTTAATGACAAAAGTCCTATACCCGATCGCCGCCGCGAAAATTAAGCTCGGACCCCTATAAATTTACATATATTTTACTCGGCCTGTGCGATCATTTTTGTACGATACTGTAAAGTTGAGGAGCAGAATTGTGGGATCTGACAACCAAACGAACCATTCCGAACACGATTTTATGGCCTTTTGTGCCAAAATCGAAAACGATCCCGGCACTTGGGAAACATTAAAGCTGGGATTTTCCGCCCAAATGAAACAACGAGAGATTCTGCAAGATATGGACCAAGCGGCCACCTATTTGAAAAAAGCGCGTGAAGATGCGCTTTTTGCATTTAAAGAGCTCAACGAACGGGCCCGCACCTTAAAAGCCGAGGCAGAATCCTATATCTTCACGGATAATGACATTCTCCTTTTTGCCAATATCAAAACATCCGAGTCACGCGAACGGATGGGCATCATCACCCAAGAAACACGACTGGCTCTTCCAAGCGACGTTGAGCTTGAAAAACTTCCCGCAAGCGGAAATATGCGCGCGCTCAAAACCTTTGCTGACGAAAAAATGCGCACCGCCCGCCAGGTGCGCGCAATTTCCTCGCTTGCAACCGATGCAAATCGACGTAACAATATTGGCATTCAACGTAAAAATCGTCATCTCCCCTTGGTCATGCTGGTCGAAGACGACCGCTTTACAGCCAGTTACGCGACGCAACTTCTCAGCAAAGATTACGAAGTGTTTCATGTGCGTACCGGTGAGGAAGCCATTGATTATTACATGGATTATGCCCCAGATGTCGTCCTCATTGATGTCCACCTGCCGGGGATGAGCGGTACCGATACCTTGCAGATGATTAAGACCATGGATCCCCATGCCTATTGCATTATTTTGTCGGTCGACAGTTCACAAAGTACCGTGATTGCGGCGTCCAAAGATGGCGCCGACCGTTATTTGCGCAAGCCCTATACCAAAGAACGCCTGTTATGGACGGTTCAACAATCCCCCCATATTCAGCCGAATTTTTCAGCCCAAGCCCAGACATAGGGCGATTCCCCCCATATTTCCGTTGACCGGATGGCCTGCCGCCTGCTATGGCCATAAGAGCCGCCGACGCAGCCCTTGATAGGAAGAAACAGGATTCTTGCCCAATGTCGATCACGCTGTATAACACCCTGACCCGCACGAAAGAACGTCTGGCCCCGGTCACACCGGGGGTCGTCAAAATGTATTGCTGCGGCCCCACCGTTTACGCCCGGGCACATATCGGCAATTTGCGGACCTATGTCTTTGAAGACATTTTGCGCCGCACGATCAAACATGCTGGTTATCAGATCAAGCATGTCATGAACATTACGGATGTCGGACATTTACAATCGGACGGCGATGACGGCGACGATAAAATGAGTCTGGCCGCCAAAGCCGAATCCAAAAGCCCCTGGGATATCGCCCGCGCCTATGAAGATATTTTCTTTGATGATACGCAAAAGCTGAACATCGAACGCCCGGATGTGGTGGTCCGCGCGACGGACTGCATTCCCCAAATGCAAAAGTTCATCGCCGACCTTGAGGCAAAGGGGTTTTGCTATCGCACCAACCAGAATATCTATTTTGATACGTCCAAATTTTCGACCTATGCCGACTTCGCGCGCCTGGATTTAAAGGGGCAACAAGAAGCCGCGCGCGACAACGTTGAAAAAGATAGCGGCAAGAAGAACCCACAAGATTTCGTCTTGTGGTTTACATCCAGTAAATTCCCGAACCAAATCATGAAATGGGACAGCCCCTGGGGCGTGGGATTTCCCGGCTGGCACATTGAATGCTCGGTCATGGCGACCGAACATTTAGGATCCAGAATTGATATTCACTGCGGCGGAATTGACCACATCCCGGTGCACCATACGAATGAAATCGCCCAAAGCGAATGCTATCACGGGCACCAATGGGTCAATATCTGGATGCACGGCAATTTCTTGACCGTGGATAAAGGCAAGATGTCGAAATCCAAGGGTGGGACGCTCACCATGCAAACGCTTGAGGATGAAGGATTTCATCCCCTGCACTATCGGTATTTGATTTTATCCGCGCATTACCGGGGAGAATTATTATTCAGTTGGGATTCCTTGGACGCGGCGCGCAATGCCTATGAACGCCTCCGCAACCGCATCATCGATTGGGGATCCGACAAAGACGAAAACATCCCCCTCTCGGAGGTGGCTAAAAAATACCAATCCGATTTTTGGAGCGCGTGCGACGACGATTTAAATACGCCGATTGCCCTCGCGCATCTTTGGACGATGATCAAGGATCAACATCTGCACGTGGCCGAAAAATATGCGCTCCTTCTGGATTTTGACTCTGTCCTGGGGCTTCAGATCCAAGACATGGCGGATCAAAAAATATCGGATGACCTCCGCGCCCTGATTGACGCGCGCCAGGCGGCACGGGCCGCCAAAGACTGGGCCAAATCGGACGCTTTACGCGAGGCGCTCGCCGCCCGCGGCGTCACGATCAAGGATACACCCGACGGGCCGGTGTGGATGGTGAAATCCACCTGACCTGACGGATCGGATCCCTGTTTGAACGGATAAAACCGCATATATGGGCAAGGTTTTACTTTAACCGATTTTCTGCTAAAATAGGAGCGTGATCATAAAGCCATCTGTGCAGAACAGCACAAAAACGGGGACGTCCGAACAACCCTGTGCACCAAAGATAAGGATTATCGATCGATGCTTTACCACCTGTACGATCTTCAGCATGCGTTTTTAACCCCCGCGCGGGTGGGGGCCGAATGCATCCGGCATCTCTATCAAAATCCGTTTAACCCGCTTTCCTATTCCCACGGGGGCCGGACGGTTGCGGCTGGCGCCGAGCTTTTTGAACGCGTGACGCGGCGCTTTGGCCGCCCAAATTTTGATCTGCATACGACCGAGATTGACGGCAAAACAGTCGATGTGACCGAAGAAGATTTGATCACCAAACCCTTTTGCCATCTGCTCCATTTTAAACGCGCGACACACCGCCACGACCCCAAGGTGTTGGTGGTGGCCCCCATGTCGGGACACTGGGCAACCCTCCTGCGTGGTACGGTTCAGGCGCTTTTGCCCCATCACGATGTCTACATCACCGATTGGGAAGACGCGCGCCAAATCCCGTTAAAAGATGGGCGGTTTAATCTGGATGATTACATCGCGTACTTACGCGAATTTATTATCTATCTGGGGCCTGATGTGCATTTAATTGCCGTCTGCCAACCCGCCGTCCCCGTGATGGCGGTTGTCGCCTTGATGAACGCCGAAAATCACCCGAAAACCCCGCGCTCGATGACCCTGATGGGCGATTGATACGCGCGTGACCCCGACCGAGGTCACGCAACTTGCCGAAGAAAAACCGATGAGTTGGTTTGAAAACGGTTTGATCAGTGAAGTGCCGTTTTATTATCCAGGCGCGTATCGCAAAGTCTATCCCGGATTTCTCCAGCTCTCGGGCTTTATGTCGATGAATATGGAGCGACATGTCGGCGCGCATATGGATTTCTTTAAACACCTGGTCCAGGGCGATGACGACAGCGCGGATTCGCACCGCAAATTCTATGATGAATATCTCTCGGTCATGGATTTACCGGCCGAATTTTATTTACAAACCGTCGATACGGTGTTTCAACGTCAACTTTTACCCAAAGGGCTCATGAAGTGGCGTGATCCCAAGACTGAAAAACTACACGATGTCCTACCGGCGAAAATCCGCAAAACCGTCCTCCTCACGATTGAAGGGGAACTGGACGATATTTCTGCGCATGGGCAAACGACCGCCGCGCATGACTTATGCACTGCCCTTCCGGCCCGGATGCAATTCCATCATTTCCAGGAAAATGTCGGGCATTACGGGATTTTCAACGGGCGGCGCTGGCGTGAACAAATCATGCCGCGCATCCGCCATATGATCCGCACGGCCGAACCGGGGCTCGACCCCATTCCGGCGCGCGATTTGAAACTAATCCCCGACCGCGTGCCGGCGCGATTTGATAAAAAACTCCACGGCATCGACGCTGTACGGAAAAAATACGGCGTCCCCGGCGAGAAAAAACCAGGGGCGAAAAAGGGTGAATAAGTGCCCCGATCGAATCCCTTACTCATTGTGTTTGGTGGTCTTCCTGGAAGTGGGAAGACGTCAATCGCAAAAATACTGTCCAACAAACTCCGCGCAACATATCTCAGAATTGATACGATCGAACAAATTCTGTTAAATCAAGGTTGTTTAAAAATAGGCTCTGAGGGTTATATGATTGCCTATGGGCTTGCAAAAGAGAATTTAAATGGGGAGAATACTGTTATCTCCGATTCAGTTAATCCCATACCCGAAACACGACAATCATGGCAAATCATTGCCACACAAACAGGTGCTGATATTTTAGAGATTGAAGTCTTTTGTTCCGACCCAAAAGAACATCAACGCCGAGTTGAAAGTCGTAAAGCAGACATTCCGGGGCACAAACTTCCCACATGGGATGACGTTATTCAACGTCAGTACGATCCATGGTTATCTGCGCATCTGCATCTCGATACTGCAAAACAAACTCCCACCGAGGTCGCGGCTCAAATCCTGTGTCACCCGCTCATAAATGTATTATGAAATTAAAATAACGCGATGATGATATAAATTTATGAATTACGTATAATAAACAAGCCCATAACTTAACATAATGCAATGCAGTAACGAAACCCCATGACGCGGCCTAATCACTTGATGTACAATAAGAAATATAGGGAAGTACTGTCAAACGTTCGGCAATTTTTGGTCGATTTTATCCACAGACCCTCAAAAAGCTCGACAACACCCCCGGCGATTGACTATATTTATCCCTGTTCCAAAAAAGTAATGCCCAGACGGGGCGAAACAGGTGATGCCATGTCGCGCGCGACAATTGCACAGCATCAGGACCGCCTGAAAACCATTTCCGCACGCCTCAAGCTGCGGGTGAGCAAACGCGCGCGCCGCATGACCTTGCGCCTCGATCCCGAAACGCGCGCGATGCATTTGATTGTTCCGCCCCGCGTGAATCTCGACTATGCCATTGATTTTGCAGGACAACATCGCGCCTGGATTCGCGAAAAACTTTCCAGCCTGCCAAAGCCTGTGCCCTTTATCGACGGGGCCATTATGCCGCTCTCGGGCCGCGACCATTACTTGGAAATCATCCAGGACGATACACGGCGCAGCACAGCGATCACGGTGAAAAACCGGATTATGTGCGTGGAAACGCCGCTTGACGACCCAAGCGCGCGCATCGAACGATATTTACGTGACTGGATCCGGGATGAAATCGATACGCTCGCCCGGGAAAAGGCCGCCCAAATCCGCCGCCGGATTGGCGATGTGCGCGTGCGCGATACCAAATCCCGCTGGGGCTCCTGTGCCGAGGATGGGAATTTATCCTTTTGCTGGCGCCTGGTTTTTGCCCCGCGCGAAGTCATTGATTACGTCGTCGCGCACGAAGTCGCCCATTTGGTCCATTTTGACCATTCCGCGGCGTTCTGGCGCCTGTGCGACCGGTTGTCGGTCGATATGGCCTATGGGCGCGATTGGCTGAAGGAATACGGCCAAACCCTGATGAGCTATGGCTCGACGAATTAATTTTCAGAATTTATTGACTCTGTCCTGAAATATCGCCTATAAATGTCCCATAACAATAATTATGTGTTATGTAAAATATTATTAGAGAGAAAAGTATCATGAAATTACGAGACGCACTGATTGCCGTCACGACCGCCGCCACTGTAACGGGCGTCCAAGCGCAACGCATTGGCGCACCAAAGGACATTGCACGCACACCTGATGGGCAACAATATACGCTCCAATACGAACTGCGCATCGGGAATGCTGTCATCCCCTTCATTGGCCAAGTCACACGAGACGGAGATGCCGCTGTAGTGATCCTTGCAGATCAACACAAAAACCCCATCTCTGGAGCTCGTATCCCCTGTAATGCAACAGAAATTTCAAAATCGATTGACGCAACAAAGAAACAAATCGCAGATGATGCTCAAGCGAACGCGGGTAAACCCGAAACCTTTAGATCATCTCTTGAAAAGACTATTCAAAACATTACCTTAACGAATTTAGGTTTTGTCGCGAAAGTTTGTGATGTTCCAGCTCCGGCTGCCCCCAAACCCTAATTTATGTAACTCATAAAATCTTCTAAAATCTTTTGCGCGGCCAGGGCATCGATCACCTGGTCGCGTTTTTTGTTGTTCAGGCGTTTTCCAGCTGTTTTCCCGATATTATCCACCAAATCATCCCCATGGGCTGTGGAAAACCGCTCATCCCAAAAGGTGATGGGGATGTTTAAAGCAAGAAACCGGTCCAGCTCCGCTGTAAAATCCCGCACAGACTGGCATCTTTTCCCAACCTGACCATCCGGGAGCAGCGGCCACCCAACGACCAATCCCTTGACCTGATAATCTGCAATCACGGAAACAAGATCCTGGGCATCACGGGTAAATTTCGTCCGCGCAAGCGTTTTAAGCGGCAAAACCGCCTCTTGCCCCCAAATACAGGTCGCAAGGCCAATGGTCTTCGCCCCGACATCGAGCGCCATGACCCGCGCGCCCGGGGCAAGCATCGCCACAAACTGATCCGTCGATAAAATCGCCATAAGACTTGAAGTTATAAAGGGTGTCGTGGTACGAGGATAGAGGAAATTTAAAAAACAAAAAGGGACCGAGAATGACGACCTTAACGCTTGACGATGTTCGGAAAAATGCACGCCTGGCGCGGCTTCAACTCTCGCCCGAGGAAGAAGCGCGCTATCAAAGCCAGATGAGCAATATCATCAATTTTGTCGAACAACTGAAAGAAGTCGATACGGCCGCCGTTGAGCCCTTGGCCAATGTTGTGGACATCGATTTATTCCTGCGCGATGACGTCGTGAATGATGGCGGATACCAAAGCGATATTCTGGCGAACGCGCCCGAGGCACTTGAGGGATTCTTTGTGGTGCAAAAGGTGGTGGAGTAATTCCTTCTTTCATAGAAAAGCAAAGAAACAAGATAAATTTTTTACCGAATAGAGACCGTATATGACGAACTTGACCAACCTCACGATCACCGATGCGCTCCATGGCCTCAAAGCCAAGAAATTCTCGGCCCTTGACCTGACAAATGCCCATCTGGCCCAGATTGAGAAATTAAATGGCGCGTTAAACGCGTATCTGACCGTGACCGCGGACGTCGCACGCAAGGAGGCGGCAGTCGCGGATGCACGTTATGCCGCCGGGACACCCCGCGCGCTTGAGGGGATTCCACTTGCCATCAAAGATATGTTTTGCACAAAAGGTGTCCGCACAACAGCGGCGAGTAAAATCCTTGAACATTTTGTGCCGCCCTATGAATCAACCGTCACGCAAAAATTGCTCGATGCCGGCGCGGTATTTTTGGGCAAGACAAACCAGGACGAATTCGCGATGGGCGGATCCACAACGAACAGCGCATTTGGTCCAACCGTCTCGCCCTGGCACCGAGATCGCGACCCCATAACAAATCTGGTCGCGGGCGGGTCATCCGGCGGATCAGCAGCGGCAGTGGCGGCCCACATGGCGCTTGGGGCGACAGGTACCGATACGGGCGGATCCATCCGTCAACCCGCAAGTTATTGCGGCATTACGGGGATTAAACCCACCTATGGGCGGTGTTCGCGCTATGGGATTATCGCGTTTGCTTCGTCGCTGGATCAGGCCGGTGTCTTTGGGAAAACGGTTGATGACTGCGCCCGCCAACTTCAGGTGATTGCGGGATACGACCCCCATGACAGCACATCGGCGAATATCCCCGTGCCTGATTTTTCGGCCAAAATGAACCAAGACCTGAAAGGCTTGACGATTGGGATTCCAAAAGAGTACCGGGTTGACGGCATGCCCCAAGAAATTGAAAAAATCTGGCATGACGCGGCGGATTGGGCGCGGGATGCGGGGGCCCAAATCGTCGATGTGTCCTTGCCGCATACGCGGTATGCCCTTGCGACCTATTATATCATTGCGCCGGCCGAGGCGTCATCGAACCTTGCGCGGTATGACGGCGTGCGGTATGGCCTCCGCGTTACGGGCGATGATTTGATTGACACGTATGCGAAATCACGCGGTGCGGGCTTTGGGGCCGAGGTCAAACGCCGCATCATGGTCGGGACCTATGCCCTGTCATCTGGATACTATGACGCCTATTACATCAAGGCCCAGCGCGTACGCCGCTGTATCTCAACCGATTTCGCGAACGCCTATAAAACATGCGACGTCATCTTGGCCCCCACTGCGCCTTCCGGCGCATTTCCGATCGGCCAGAATGATGATGATCCCGTGAAAATGTATTTGAATGATGTGTTTACCGTCCCGGCCTCGCTTGCGGGGTTACCGGGCATGTCCGTCCCTGTCGGGTTGGATACGCACGGTTTGCCGCTCGGGATGCAAATTATCGGTCGCCCGTGGGAAGAGGCCACAGTGTTCCAAGCCGCGCGCGCGATTGAACGGGCCGCCCAGTTTTCATTCACACCTGCGCTCATTCAAAAGGCAGCATAACCGATGATCGGGTTCATTGGCCTTTTTCTGATTTTGTTTACCGTCGTGCCTGTCGAGGTGCGCGCGGCGGACGATCTTTTGCCTGCTGTCTCTCCGATCAAAACAGTGACCCCGCAACTGGCCCCGGCGGAACACGCAGAGAAAACTTTACCGGGCGGTATGGCGACCAAAGACCAAGCGGATCAGTATTACAAACAATGCGTCGGGAATATGATGGCGCTCCCCAGTCTTAATCCTTTTCAACGCGATTATTTATGCAGTTGCGTGAGTGCCGGTATCCGCGTCAGCATGGGGGCCGATGATATGCGCGCCCTTGCGCAACCGGGGACACCCGCCGGGCAAAAATCCCTTCACCGCTTTTTAAACGATGTCTATCTGCCCTGCGCGACCGAACCCATCAATACCAACACCTGGTCCGAATGCTTGACCCGCACGCGGGGGAATGGGTCGTTTTCGGGTACGGCCGTCCCGCGCTGCCAATGTTATTTAACCCAGATGAATGGGTTCATGCAGAAACTCGGCATTGCCGAGGCCGAATTTCGCATCGCCCAAGGAAAAGTTTTTGTCGAACCCTATGACGTTCTGGTGGGAACGCCGGGGTTTTCCGAAGCCCGCACAAAAAATTACATGGCGTGCTTTGACGGTTTGATCCCATAAAGGAGTAGAGGATGAGTGCATTGTTAAAAGGCGCCACAGGCGAATGGGAAATGGTAATCGGGATGGAAGTGCATGCCCAGGTGACCGCCCATTCCAAACTTTTTTCAGGCGCGTCCGCGAGTTTCGGCGGCGAACAAAACAGTCATGTCGCCTTTATCGATGCGGGCATGCCGGGAATGCTCCCCAGCCTGAATAAATACGCGGTCGAACAAGCCGTCCGCACCGGATTGGGGCTGCAGGCCCAGATTAACACGGTGTCCGTTTTTGAACGTAAAAACTATTTTTATCCCGATCTACCCCAGGGCTATCAAATCTCGCAAATGCAACATCCGATTGTCGGCAAAGGGACCCTCGATATCGACATGGATGACGGCACCACGCGCACCATCGGTATTACCCGCCTGCATTTGGAGCAGGATGCCGGGAAGTCACTGCACGATCAACATCCGCAAAAAAGTTTTGTCGATTTAAACCGCGCGGGCGTCACCTTGATGGAAATCGTCTCGGAACCCGATTTACGCGGTCCCGAGGAAGCCGCGGCGTACCTTGCCAAACTACGCATGATTTTGCGGTATTTGGGCACGTGTGACGGCAACATGGAAGAAGGGTCGATGCGCGCGGATGTCAATTTATCGGTCCGGCGCCCCGGCGCGCCCCTGGGGACACGGTGCGAAATTAAAAACGTGAACTCGATCAAGGCCGTGCAAAACGCCATTGATTACGAGGCCGCGCGGCAAATTGACATCATCGAAGGCGGCGGCACGATTAAACAAGAAACGCGCCTGTGGGATCCGAATAAAATGGAAACGCGGTCGATGCGGTCAAAAGAAGAGGCGCATGATTACCGGTATTTCCCAGATCCGGATTTGCTCCCTTTGAAACTGGACCCCAAATGGATCGCAGAAATTCAGGCGAGCTTGCCCGAACTTCCCGATCAAAAGAAAAAACGCTTTATGACGCAACTAGGTCTTTCGGCCTATGACGCGTCGGTGTTGATTGATGACAAGGCCCGCGCCGCGTATTTCGAGACAGCCGCGACGGGCCGCGACCCGAAAATCACCGCAAACTGGATCATCACCGAACTTTTAGGGGCGTTGAACAAACAAGGCCAATCGATTGAATCAAGCCCCATCACCGCCGACAATCTGGGCGGGTTGATCGATTTAATCTTGAACAACACGATTTCCGGCAAAATCGCGAAAGATGTTTTTGCGGACATGATGGCAACCGGAAAACCCGCCCTTGTGATTGTCGAGGAAAAGGGACTAAAACAAGTCACCGACACAAGCGCGATTGAAAAATTCGTGGATGACGTGATCGCGGCAAATGCCAGCGTCGTTGCCGATTACCGTGGCGGGAATGACCGCGTGTTCGGATTCCTGGTGGGCCAGGTGATGAAACTCTCCGGCGGCAAGGTGAACCCAGGCCTTGCGAATGAGTTACTGAAGAAAAAGTTGAGTTAAGTTTTTAGCCCTCATAAAGGAAAGCCAATCCCATGAAAGAATACAAAGTCGTTATTTACCGCGAACCCTTGCTGGGCTCGATTTTCCTTGGGGGATCGCGCGTGAACCCCGAACGCTATACCGAATTTTTAAATAAGCACAGCGCGCAAGGATGGCGCGTGGTGACGATGGAACGCGAACTGCGCCGCGAACTTTTACTCTTTAAACGTGAAGCGTTCCTGACGATTCTCGAACGTGACAAGGGCGTATAACCCTTCTCTTCCCTCAAACGGGGAAGAGAAGATTGTCATTCCCGCGAAAGCGGGAATCTAGTCAAAAAACAAGGTCAGCAGCAAAGCTGCTGTCGTGACTGGATCCCCGATGTGCCAGCGCCTGCGGCGCGCCTCGGGGATGACAGGGATGTGAATTTATAAAACACGAAAGGTCCAAAACATGAACCGCCTTCATCTCCTGATGCTCGCGAATGCCGTTCTGATTGCCGGGGTCATTTTGATGACCGTTTGGGGCATATCCCCCATGACCGATACCACAGCGTTTCGTATTGTCGGGTCCAGTGTCACCTTGCTTTTATACTTGTCGTTCTTAACAATTTTTCGCATGGATTTCGCGGGACTTGAATCCAAACGCTTGGGGTGGGTGATTTTGGGTCTTGTGACCGTTCTTGAAGGTCTCGCCCTTCTGGCGTTGTGGGATATTTGGGTCTATAATCCATTTTTTGCAAAATTTGCGGCGACGTGCGGTGTTTTAGTGGCACTGGCCTTTTACCTTCTCTCTTTACGTGAAGATATCGTGAGAGAAAAGCGGCAAAAAGACGAAGGCTATTTAGATTAACTTTTCTTAGTTGAATAAAAAAAATGACAAAAACGCTGACGGTGCGCGGCGCGCGCGAACATAATTTAAAAAACATCACGGTTGACATGCCGCGGGACAAGTTGATTGTCATCACGGGCCTGTCGGGGTCGGGGAAATCCTCTCTTGCCTTTGATACGATCTATGCGGAAGGTCAGCGCCGCTATGTCGAAAGTCTCTCGGCCTATGCGCGGCAATTTTTGGAAATGATGCAAAAACCGGATGTGGACGCGATTGAGGGCCTCTCGCCCGCGATTTCGATTGAACAAAAAACAACGTCCAAAAACCCGCGTTCGACCGTCGGCACCGTCACCGAGATTTACGATTACATGCGCCTTTTATGGGCGCGGATCGGCGTGCCGTATTCCCCGGCGACCGGACTTCCGATTGAATCTCAAACCGCAACCCAAATGGTTGACCGCATCCGCGCGATGGGGAACGGTGCGAAACTCTATATCATGGCGCCGATCGTGCGCGGCCGCAAAGGCGAATACAAAAAAGAACTGGCGGACCTCCGCGCCAAGGGGTTTGGGCGTGCCAAAATTGACGGAAAAATTGTTGAACTGGATGCCATTCCGGAACTCAACAAAAAACTGAAGCACGATATTTCGATTGTGGTTGACCGTTTGGTATTACGCGATGATCTGGGTAATCGCCTGGCGGATTCCGTTGAAACGGCGCTCAAACTGGCCGATGGATTGATGATTGTCGAAAACGCCGAAGACGGCACATCGACGATTTTCTCGGAAAAATTCGCGTGCCCGGTTTCGGGTTTTACCATTCCCGAAATCGAGCCCCGTCTGTTTTCGTTTAACAGCCCCCATGGCGCCTGCCCGGCCTGCGATGGCCTCGGCGTTAAAATGTATTTTGATGAAGATTTAGTGATTCCCGACCCAACAAAATCCCTGGTCATGGGCGCGATTGAACCCTGGTCTAAAAATTTTGCGCCCTATTACATGCAGGCGCTTGAGGCCGTTGCACGGCATGTGGGCGTCCGCATGACAACACCGTGGAAAGACCTGCCAAAAGCCGCGCGGGACGTCATTTTATATGGGTCGGGCGAGGATCCGGTTGCGATCAATTACAACGATTCAAGCCGCAGCATGACAACCAAAAAACCGTTTGAGGGCGTGATTCGCAATCTGGAGCGACGTTTACTTGAAACCGAAAGTGCGAGTGTACGGGATGATCTCTCCCAATACCAAATCAGTACCGATTGCGTTGAATGCCACGGTCACCGTTTAAAACCCGAAGCCTTGTGCGTCAAGGTCGGCGGCGCCCATATCGGAACGATTTGTGAACTTTCGATTGCGGATGCCCAAGAATGGTTTTCAAAACTGCCCAAAAAATTAAATAAATCACACGGCGAAATTGCTGCGCGCGTTTTAAAAGAAATTAATGACCGGTTGAACTTTTTATTGAACGTAGGGCTTGATTATTTATCTCTTGCGCGGGCATCGGGCACGCTCTCGGGGGGTGAAAGTCAACGCATTCGCTTGGCTTCCCAAATTGGATCGGGATTAACGGGTGTTTTATATGTGCTCGATGAACCTTCGATTGGTCTGCACCAGCGGGATAATAACCGCCTTCTTGAAACGCTGAAACATTTACGTGATCTCGGGAACACCGTCTTGGTCGTGGAACACGACGAAGACGCCATCCGTATGGCGGATTATTTGATCGATATGGGCCCAGGCGCCGGTGTGCATGGCGGGCATGTCATTGCTGCCGGCACCCCCGACAGTGTCTTTAAAAATAAAAATTCAGTCACGGCGCAATATTTAACGGGCGCGCGCGGCATTCCCGTCCCCACCACGCGCCGCACGGCAAAACGCGACGGGAAAAAGGCACAAATATTGCGGATTACCGGCGCCACCGGAAATAACCTGAAGAACGTCAGCGCAGAAATCCCCTTAGGTACCTTTACCTGTATCACGGGTGTCTCGGGGTCGGGGAAATCCACCCTGACACTCGATACGCTGTTCAAGGCGGCATCACGACGCCTGATGAACACGCGCGATCTGCCATCTCCGTTTAAAACAATTGAGGGGCTGGAACATCTGGATAAAGTGATCGACATTGATCAATCCCCCATTGGCCGCACCCCGCGATCGAACCCCGCCACCTATACCGGCGCGTTTACGCCTATTCGGGAATGGTTTGCGGGCCTGCCGGAATCAAAGGCACGGGGATATGATCCGGGCCGATTTTCCTTTAACGTCAAAGGCGGGCGGTGCGAAAAATGCGAAGGCGACGGCGTCATTAAAATCGAGATGCATTTTTTACCCGATGTCTATGTGACGTGCGAGGAATGCAACGGCAAGCGGTATAACCGCGAAACATTGGATGTCCGTTATCGTGACAAATCGATTGCCGATGTTTTGGCAATGACGATTGAAGAAGCCGCCGAATTTTTCAAGGCCGTGCCGTCGATCCGCGACAAAATGGAGACATTAAAAGACGTGGGCCTGGGTTATATCCAGGTGGGGCAACCCGCAACGACCCTGTCGGGCGGCGAGGCCCAACGCGTGAAACTGGCGAAAGAACTCGCGCGCCGGTCGACCGGGCAAACCCTTTATATCCTCGATGAACCCACCACGGGGCTTCATTTTGCCGATGTTGAAAAACTGCTTGAGGTGTTGCACCGTTTGGTGGATGGCGGGAACACGGTTGTTGTCATCGAACATAACCTTGAGGTCATCAAGACCGCGGATTACGTGATCGACATCGGACCGGAAGGCGGGGACAAGGGCGGAAAAATCATCGCAACCGGCACGCCCGAAGACGTCGCCAAGATCAAAGAAAGTTATACCGGCGCGTATTTGAAACCACTGTTAATGATTAAGGCAGCATCACCACCCCGCCGTACTGCGGGGGGATGAAAAGGACTCTCCCTGACTCTCTCCCTTTTAAAAAAGGGAGAGGGAAAAAGCGGCATGTTCAGTTCTTTATTAGAATCGATATATGCTGCGTCGTTAAGAAATCGCGGCCTTAATCTGGTCCGCTAAAATTTTGCGGTCCGCGCCAGTTCGATCAATCACGTAGCCTGCCGCTTTTTCAAGGCGTTGTCTTATCACTGAATCACCTAATATCTCTGGCGATGTCGCTTTAATAAACGCCCGCACTAAACTGATACGCGCCAGTGCGTAAGATGCCCGTAAAGCATGCGCTTGGGTTTCATACGATGCTGAGTGATAGTCTCGCACGATAAGAGCACCATCGTAACACATACTGCCCGCAACTGCAGCAATAGCGCGTGCCATTTTGCGGGGGTGACGCGGTTCCCTCCAAATAGATAAGGAGGAACAAGAATCTATCCGCGACTGTATGGTCGTCGCCGCCGCCAAATAATCCTTATTCCGGACATGCCCGCGATACGCGCGCGCCCATTCGCCACGTAACTTACCTTTTGCCATCCACCTGCTCCTTTAACAACTGAAGTTCTAAAAAACGTGTGTCATAATGACAAGGAACTCAACAATAAGTCAAATATTATATTTTAGATTATGTAAAATCAAAAAATGGACCCCGATGGGGATAAGACAGGCAAAGCGCAATCAGGTGCCTGCCCAAGGACATTCGATCGATCCATGAAAAACAAAAATGGTGCCCCCGGGGAGACTTGAACTCCCACGTCCTTGCGGACAGTAGATTTTGAGTCTACCGCGTCTACCGATTCCACCACAGGGGCCTGCCGTTCGGTCAGCGTCTTAGGCCCTCTATTTAGCGAATTTGGCGCAATTGCACAAGCCCCTGAAAAGGTGCAAAATGCTCAAGATTTTTCTCCGAAAGGTTTTTCCATGCCCCCCCATTCGTCACGCACGATTCTTGCGCTTTTGGATGATTTTATTGCCGCCCACCCTGAAGAACGTATTCCCGTCCGGTCGCTTGTGACCCATATGGGCGACCATGGACTTCTTTTACTTTTGTTCGTTTTTGCCCTGTTTTGCGCGATTCCCCTGCCTATTCCCGGAATCCATGTCTTTCTCTCGGCTCCGCTCTTTTACGTGACGATCCAGCAAGTCATGGGGCGGCATACGCTGTGGCTGCCGGAACGGATTCTGGTCGCAACCCTGCCCCGCGCGGGATTTATTGGGATTGCCGCGCGCGCCCGGCCCTGGCTTTTATGGCTTGACCGATTCATGACGCCGCGGCTTTCTTTTGTCTCCTCGCCGCTTGGCTATCAAGTCATCGGGGGCGTCGCTCTTTTTATTACGGCGATTATCGTCATTCCTTTGCCGCTCACGAATGTTGTGCCCTCCCTCTCCATTGCCCTTATCGCGCTCGGGCTTTTGTGTCGGGATGGCATCGCCACGCTGATCGGCGCGGTCCTGGGGCTCTTGTGGTGTTTCGCGTGGATTGCGCTGGCCCTGGCCATTGGAATTGCGGGGATGAAGGGGATTTATACGCTGCTTTTTAGTTAAGAAAGATGTGACATCATGATACTCAATCTGATCTCCTTTATTTTGGATACTGTCCTGCCGCATGATCCTGTGCGGCGCCTGCGCGCGCTTGGACTTTGGGTCGCAGGCTTCAGCATTTTTGCCCTCGGTTTTGCCTATACCGCGCAATACGGATTTGGATTACAGCCCTGTATTCTTTGCCTTTATCAACGCTGGCCGTACCGTCTTGTGATCTTTCTGGGCCTCTTGGCAGCGCTGTTGACGACATCGGCCAAGGGCGTGGACATTTCAAAAATTCTTTTATGGACGTGCGCCGCGCTTTTTATAGTGGATGCCAGTATCGCGCTGTTCCAGGTCGGGGTCGAAGAACATTGGTGGCGCGGTACCGAAAAATGCGTAGGCACGGCGCTTGATGGATTAAATGCGGCCGATATGCTTGCGCAGATCAAAGCCGCGCCGCTTGTGCGCTGTGATGATGTTCAGTTCCGGTTTTTGGGCCTAACCATGGCGGCCTATAATGGGCTATTCGCCCTGGGCCTTGCGGCCGGAACCGCACTATCCCTCGTCTTACGCCCGCGGCGTCGTTAGAACCGCAAATCCAAGAACATTTGCGCGGCAGTACTCAAGACCAGCCACGCGGCAATCGCCACGCCGTAAAAAACGATGGATTCAGAGAGTGATTTCGCGTGTTTAAAATTGAATAAATTTTTGAGCATAAGACGCCCTTCCCCTCAAGCAACAAAAAGATCAATGGAATACGTGCTTTCTAGGTGATTCCACATAAAAAATCAAGTTTTATCGGATGTTTTTTGTATTCAGCGTAAAAGAAACGGTGTCACGCGAACTTCACGTCGACAATCTCGTATTTCTTATTCCCTTTGGGCGTATTGACGTTCGCTGTATCCCCAATGGTTTTGCCAATCAGAGCACGCGCCAAGGGAGCGCCAACAGAAATTTTCCCAGTATCGATATCGGCCTCGTATTCCCCAACAATCTGATACACATGTTCATCCCCGGATTCTTCGTCTGCCACCGTCACCGTCGCGCCAAAACGCACGGTTTTCCCCGTTAACGTCGCGGGATCAATGACATCTGCCCGGCCCAAGGCCGCCTCAAGATCTTGAATCCGACCTTCAATAAAGCTTTGCTTCTCCTTGGCCGCCGCATATTCCGCGTTTTCCGACAGGTCGCCATGCGCGCGTGCCTCGGCAATCGCCTGAATCACATTCGGGCGCTCGACACTTTTGAGTTGCGCAAGTTCATCTTCAAGGGCGGCAAAGCCTGCCGCCGTCATCGGGATTTTATCCATGGTAGTCACCAAACCGGGAAGAAACAAAAACCCGCCCACAATGGGACGGGAACATAGAGGGATCCTACACAAAAGGACGCCTTGTGGTCAAGATCATTGACGCACCCCCTCGAGTTGCCGTAATGTCTGTTGCATGAAAACCCCCCGTACATACATACGCATTTCCTCGTCTGACATCCCCGGATATGAGGCGGTTTACAACCATTTTTGTGCAACGCAAATTATGGAGGATCCTCGGCCGGACCTTCCAACTTTTGAGCGTGCCTTTGCGGTGATGGCCGCGACACCCCTGCCCGTTTATGTGTCGCGGGCACAAATCGACACGGTGCGGACGGGTCTTGCGGCACAAAATTTTGGAACCGCCGATTTACTTTTGCGACTTTTCCCCGTTGAGTGGCGCAAAATGCAAATCGTGACACAAATCATCCGAGAAATCTTTGCCCCAACCCCCAAAAATGAGGTCCTCACCTGCCCCGAAGTTTGGATGATTTTGGTCAACGCTGCCTTGCCAGAGGGGCCGCAAAGGGGTAAAGAGGATCTCACATCTTTTCTTGTTCGAGATATAGGATACACGCCATGACCAACCTGCGCACACATTTGACCGATGACATGAAAACCGCGATGAAAGCTGGGGATAAGACACGTCTCGACACCATCCGCCTGATCCTCGCCAAGATGAAAGAAGTCGATATTAACGCGCGGGCCGGCGGCAAAGACGCGGCGACCGACACCGAACTCCTCTCTATGCTGCAGGGCATGGTGAAACAACGTGCCGAAAGTGCCAAAATTTACCGCGAGAATGCGCGGCCCGAACTTGCGGATCAGGAAGACGCAGAAATTGCGGTCATCAACAGCTTTCTGCCCCAGCAACTCAGTGATGACGATGCTGCGCGCATGATTGCCGCGATTATTACCGAGATCGGCGCGGCGGGCGTTAAAGATATGGGGCGCGTGATGGCAGCCGCCCGTGAAAAACTGGCCGGTCAGTTCGATATGACCAAAGCATCGGGAATCGTCAAAGCGAAACTCGCGGGGTAGGCGAAGTGCGTTACCCTTCCTGAGGTTTTCTTTGTTGTTCTTTTTCCTCTCTCCTTCTTTATCATCCCTTCCTTGTCATCCGGGGCTTGACCCGGGATCGAGTTCTTTTCTTTCCTGGACCCCATCTTTCGATGGGGTTACAGCTCTTTTTCCCCTGTCATCCCCGCGAAGGCGGGGATCCAGAAGTCTCTTTTGCTTTTATTCCCCCGTGTTTTCTCGTGAAAAACACAAGGGAACAGCGCGCGCCGCCCTAGAAATTGTGGGCGCCCGGTGGTGGGTGGGGGCTTGGTCCCTTTTTCTAACGAAGAGCTTATGAGAGACTTTAAAAAATCTCCTTGCCGCCGGTCTTCAAAAAAGGGGTTCCCCCTCTGGTGGTCGACTCCATTGAAACAGAGTATAAGCAAATAATCCCGAAATGTCAAGTATTATTTTTAAGGAAGTAATAAATTTTCCCGCCAACCCCTCTCTAAGATATGCATAAATCACATATCATAAAGATAAATTATAATACTTGAGAAAATCCCAAGACTAGCTTATAAAATCTCCAAGTATCCAAAAACCGGGCAGACGGCATCTGGGTGTGTCGCTTGAACAACGCATCAATAAGGCGTGGTTTTGTATACCGACAGATTGACGATGATTTGTTGTTTCAATTGGTCACTTCTTCTCCCCCAAGAGGGACCAAAACGGGCTTTGAGGGTTTTTCCCTTAAGGCCCGTTACTTTTTATAGCCATTTGAACAATTAAACGAACGAAGTAATGAGTTGGTCGAGGGAGAGATGCGCGTGGTATTTCC
>CAZSIB010000007.1:0-72998 GCA_964607245.1 uncultured Pseudobdellovibrionaceae bacterium
TTGTAACGCGCGCCTCTATGTCGCGCCCATTCAAGTGAAAGTACTGTCGTAAAGGAAGCAAAGACAAGAACTCGAGCAAACGAATCAAACCCGTTTTTCCCCTTGTCGCTTATTTCTCATGGTTCTGAACGCATTTATTTCCCCCCTGACACGGAAGACAACAATGATCCTCGATCCGAATGGCCCGGAAACCCCCGCGGCTGATCTTTCTTTGGTTTCACAAGGCACCACGACTCTTGACGCTCCAGCCTCGCGGCGCGATGTGTTGCACGTCGCGGCCGGTCTTGCGGCAACGGGCTTCCTGTCGTGTGGCATGGTCAAGCCTGTGCTCGCGGTACCGAATACGGGTGCCCACCGCGTCTATTTTCGCAACACCCATACGGGCGAAAGCTTTAACGGCGTCTACCGCGTTGGAAATAAATATCTCCCCGAGGCGTTTGATCAAATTACGCATTTACTGCGTGACTATCGGAACAATGAATCTTTTCCGGTGGATCCGCGCGCAATTGATATTCTTTATGTCGTTCAGCGGACGCTCGGCACCACCGAACCCTATCAAATTCTGTCGGGTTATCGTTCGCCCCGGACGAATGCCATGCTCGCGCGGGTGAGTTATGGCGTGGCGCGGAATTCGCTGCACATGACCGGCCAAGCGATTGATGTGCGTCTCGATGATAAAAGCTCGGGTCATATTCGCGATTGCGCCACGCGGCTTCATGCGGGCGGAGTTGGGTACTATCCCAAGTCTAATTTTGTGCACATTGATAGCGGGTTATTCCGGACCTGGTAATAAACATAATATATAACCTCTTATGAACCGGGCGCCTTTGGCGCCTGTTTCTTTTTGGGGCTTGTTCTCGTGGTTTACTCAGAACATCTCTTTGACTTCCTTTCTATTTCATGCGATAACCGCGCCGATGCTGGTGCGGATGAATGACGCGGTTTTTTGATTTCCATCGGCGGTTGACTGTTAAACACAGGCGCAGGTTGAAAAAACATGTGTTTTGCTGTCTACCGTACGTGATATCGCTCTTTATCCAAAAGCATCATATAGAAAACTAATATATTGAATTAAAAGGATAAATTGTATGTTTAATCATGTGCGCAAAGCGATCCGCTTTGCTGATAAAGAAATCATTCTAGAAACGGGAAAGATTGCGCGTCAGGCGGATGGCGCGGTTCTGGCCACCATGGGCGGGACAAGTGTTTTGTGTACGGCGGTCGGTGTGCGCGAGGTGAAACCGGGTCAGGACTTCTTTCCGCTGACCGTTCATTATCAAGAAAAATCCTTTGCGGCGGGGAAAATTCCGGGCGGGTTCTTTAAGCGTGAAGGTCGCCCGACGGAATATGAAGTGTTGACCAGCCGCTTGATCGACCGCCCGATCCGTCCGCTTTTCCCCGAAAACTTCTTTAATGAGGTTCAAGTGGTTTGCACGACCGTCTCGTATGACCTTGAAAATCCGGCGGATATCGTCGCCATGATCGGTGCATCGGCGGCGCTCACCTTGTCCGGCATTCCCTTTATGGGCCCGGTGGCGGGCGCGCGGGTTGCCTATCTGAACGGGCAATACGTGATCAACCCAACGAATGCTCAAGTTGCCGAATCGGATCTGGAACTTGTTGTGGCGGGTACCGCCGAAGGCGTTTTGATGGTTGAATCCGAAGCCAAGGAACTTTCGGAAGAGGTGATGCTGGGGGCCGTGATGGCCGGGTGGGATGCGTTCCAACCGGTGATTAAAGGGATTATTGAACTCGCCGAAACTGCCGCCAAGGAACCGTGGGATGTGACGCCGGTCAAACCCGAAATCAAAGCGATGGCGGATCAACTGGCCAAAGATTATTCAGGCGACCTCGCGGCGGCGTATGGCGAACGGGCCAAAGCCGCGCGCCGTGCGCAAATTGATGCCGTGCGGGCGCGTGCGGTTGCGGCGCTTACCAATGACGCGGCTGGGATTTCGGCCGATGTGGTCGCCGGGAAATTTCATGATTTGGAAGCCAAGATTGTGCGCACCCAGATCTTGGAAAAAGGATCGCGCATTGATGGTCGCGACACCAAGACCGTTCGCCCGATCGTGGCCGAAGTGGGAATTTTGCCGCGCACGCATGGATCGGCGCTTTTTACCCGTGGAGAAACCCAGGCTTTGGTCGTGACAACGTTGGGCACCGGCCAAGATGAACAAATCATCGACAGTTTGGATGGTGAATACCGCGAAACCTTTATGTTGCACTATAATTTCCCCCCGTATTCGGTGGGTGAAGCAGGGCGTATGGGATCTCCTGGTCGTCGTGAAGTTGGCCACGGCAAACTCGCCTGGCGCGCGATTCATCCCTTATTGCCGAAGAAAGAAGATTTTCCGTACACCATTCGCACGGTTTCTGAGATTACCGAATCGAACGGGTCCTCATCGATGGCCACCGTGTGCGGTACATCGCTTTCCATGATGGATGCGGGCGTGCCGCTTGCGCGCCCCATTGCCGGGATTGCGATGGGCTTGATTAAAGAAGATCAGAAATTTGCGGTTTTGACAGATATTCTGGGCGATGAAGATCATTTAGGTGATATGGATTTCAAGGTCGCCGGAACAGATCGCGGTGTGACCGCCCTTCAGATGGATATTAAAATCACATCAATCACTAAGGAAATTATGCAGATTGCGCTGGAACAAGCCAAGCAAGGCCGGATGCATATCTTGGGTGAAATGAACAAGGCTCTGAACACTGCGCGCGATTCGATCAGTGAATTTGCGCCGCAGATTGCCACGTTGCAAATCCCGACCGAGAAAATTCGTGAAGTGATTGGCACGGGTGGTAAGGTCATTCGCGAAATCTGCGAAGTGTCGGGTGCCAAGGTGGACATTGAAGATGACGGTTTAATCAAGATCGCTTCGCCCAGCTTTGAGTCCATTGAAAAAGCGCTCGAGATGATCCGTGCGATCACCGAAGAACCCGAAGTTGGAAAAATCTATACGGGTAAAGTCGTGAAGATCATGGATTTTGGTGCGTTTGTGAATTTCATGGGGGCGCGCGACGGTCTGGTCCATATCTCGGAACTGGCTGATTACCGCGTGGGTAAAGTCACCGATGTGGTTCAAGAAGGCGATGTCCTGAAGGTCTTGATGATGGGCGTGGATGATCGCGGCAAGATCAAATTGTCGCGTAAGCGCGTGGATCAAGAAACCGGGGCACTCATCGAGATTGCGGCCAAACCTCGCCGGGATGATAGCGAACGTGAGGCCGGGTAAATTTGGCGCGGATCCCCTTGCAAAAGGGGATCAAATGCCCCATAAACGGGGCCCAAGAGTTTTAAAGAATTTTTAGGGTGCGGTGTCTTTAGGGTTTTTTCCCCGGCACCGATTGAACCACCCGAACCAGAAAGCAGGTGATTATCATCGTTAGCGTAAATGTCCGTGACAATAACGTCGAACAGGCGCTTCGCGTCCTCAAGAAAAAGATGCAGCGCGAAGGCTTGTTTCGCGAAATCAAGATGCGGCGTAACTACGAAAAGCCGTCCGTGAAAAAAGCGCGTGAAGCCGCCGAATCCGTGCGTCGTTGGCGCAAACTGGACCGCAAGCGTAAAGAGCGGGAATAAATGAGAGATCATAAAAACGGCCCTGAAAACAGGGCCGTTTTTTATTTGTGGGATATTCGGTACGGATCGTTTTGTTTGGATATTGGATACGCTGCGGTGCAGTTTGACAAAAATGTGGCCCTGTTGCCTAATCTTGCGGGTGAAGTTTTAAAAAACAAAAGGCAGCGCACATGAAAATCGGATGTCCAAAAGAAATCAAACCGCAAGAACACCGCGTGGGCTTGGTTCCGGCGTCAGTCAAGGAATTAATCGCGGCGGGGCACACCGTTACGGTTCAAACGGGTGCGGGCGCCGGAATTGGCTTTACCGACGATCATTACCGCCAGGTTGGCGCGACCATCGCTCCCGATGCGGCAGCGGTTTTTAGCACCGCCGACATGGTGATCAAGGTCAAAGAGCCCCAGGCCGTTGAACGTGCGCAACTGAAAAAAGATCAAATTCTTTTCACGTATCTTCATTTGGCCCCCGATCCCGATCAGGCCGCGGATTTGGTCAAAAGCGGCTCTATTGCGATTGCCTATGAAACGGTGACGGGGGGCGATGGGCGGTCTCTTCCTCTTTTAACCCCGATGTCCGAAGTTGCGGGTAAACTTTCGGCACAAATCGCTGCGCATTATCTGATGAAACATCAGGGAGGTTTGGGACGATTGATGGGCGGTGTGCCAGGCGTGCCGCCCGCGCGCGTCCTCGTGTTGGGCGGTGGGGTCGCCGGAACAAACGCCGGACGCGTGGCCGCCGGGATGGGCGCGGACGTCACGATTTTGGAACGAAACTCGGACCGTTTGCGCCAATTGGATGATTTATTCAAGGGAACCGTCACGGTTTTGTATTCCGATGCCGACACGGTGGATACGTTATTGCCCCAGATGGATGTTGTCATTGGGGCGGTCTTGTTGCCGGGGGCGGCGGCCCCGCGCCTTGTGACTCGCGCGCATCTGAAGACCATGAAACAAGGCGCGGTCATGGTCGATATCGCGATCGATCAGGGGGGGTGTTTTGAAACATCGCGGATCACCACGCATGCGGATCCTGTTTTTATCGTGGACGGTGTTCTGCATTATTGCGTTGCCAACATGCCGGGGGCCGTGCCGTTGACCTCTGCGCTGGCCCTGAACCAAGCTGTCCTGCCCTATGCGCTAAAACTTGCGAATTTAGGGTGGCGCGCCGCGCTCAAAAACGATTCTAATTTCAGGAATGGATTAAACGTTGCGCAGGGGCACGTGACCCACAAGGCTGTCGCTGCCGCGCTCGGGCAGCCCTATAAACCCGCAGAGGAGTTGGTTTAACCAAGAAACTCAGGTTTATTCCCGAAGTCCTGTGGTGTTTTATTTATTAACGCTTGAATGTCCATTTTAACGCGGGCGAAGAGTTCTTGCCTTTCTGAACCCTAACTTATGTTGGGGTGACCGCTTTGTGTTTATCTTTCTTCTTTATTTTACCTTCTTTTTCTCATTTTTTCTTTGTTGCTCTCTTATTTTATCGGCATCTGAACCCCGGTGTGATTTTTGTTCAAAATCACACCGGAGCAGCGCGCTGTCCGCGTGGTGGGGGTTTCGATCTTTTTTCGGACGGTGGATTTAACCGACAGCGTCGAAAACGGGTCTTCCCCCTCTGGTGGTGCACTCCATTAAGAGACAATATAAGCAAACAATCCCGAAATGTCAAGTATTATTTTTAAAAAAGTGATGATTTTTGTTGCGTTAGGAATATTAGCAAATCTATATAAAATACGTCAAATATTCTTTCTTTGCTTTTTGATGCGCCTCTCCTGTAGGATAGGACATCACGTGCGACACGGTTTGTTTTTGGTGGTTTTAGCATAGCGTTGTTTGAAAAGGGTTTCGCTAGCTGCCGATAGACCGTTGACGGAATGGACGAAAGCGGTCCGGTTTGGGGCCTTTGGCCGCCCGGGGAGATTGAGAAAAGGCGTGTATCGACCTTTTTACCCGGACGATCAATGGGGCGAAATTTTCCCAAGATCGGAAGAACGATCATCCAGATTTGGACCTTGGCTTTTCTAGGGGACAATCTGGATCTCACGCTCTCGTTATCTCATTTTGTCAAACAAGTGATGACCACGATGAACCTTGGGGTCCTGACGATCAGGTCTGTACTCCGCGCGCGTATCGGTTCATGGGTGTAGGGATGTCGTCGCACCACCTCTCATCGATGAACCAGGACCAAACGCGGGCGCGGGATTTTTGTGCAGGCCCTTTTGTGGCCCCGCCCTATTTGGAGAATTTTTTAAGATGACAAAACGTATGCTGATTGATGCCACACACCACGAAGAGACACGCGTGATTGTGATGGATGGACAACGCCTGACGGAATTTGATTACGAAAGTCAGTTTCGTCGTCAATTAAAGGGCAATATTTTCTTGGCCAAAGTAACGCGGGTAGAACCCAGTTTACAGGCGGCCTTTGTAAACTTTGGCGGGAACCGTCATGGGTTTTTGCCCTTCTCGGAAATTCATCCGGATTACTATCGCATTCCGGTTGCTGATCGCGAAGAATTACTGGCCGAACAGCGCCGCATGGAAGAAGAAGTGGCCCGCCGCGAGGCCGAGGAAGAGGCCGAGGAAGAAGCGCGTCTTGCCCGTGGCGACGCCGGAATGGATGGAAACGGCGAGGATGACGGGTTTGTCGCCCCTGCCGAGGCGATTGAGGGCGATGACCAGGGCGATGTCGCGGCTGATTCGTTATCAGATTCCGCCGAAGGCGATGAGGACGATCAGGGTGACGACTCTGAAGATGAAAATGGTGAAGAAGATGCCGATGCAGATCGTGCGGGTGATTTCGAGGTAAATACCCCCCAGGCACATGACGCGCAGGAACTGGCGCTTGATGAAACGGGCTATGTGCATGAAGAAATTGATTTAACCCTGCCCGAGGACACAAACGATGATTCCAAACCCGATGGGGATGATGAATCCGCCGGACGGGAAGATGAAGGTCGCGGAGATGGTCGCGCGCGCGGACGTGGGTGGCGGCGTGGGAATGGCCGTGGCCGGGGCGGAAATGGCCATGGGAATGGGGGGCGGCGTTATATGGGCGCACGGCGTCACCGGTCGCAAGATGAAATGAACGAAGATGGCCCCGCGGGACTGCACGCGCGGTTTCGTCGTCGGTATAAAATTCAAGAGGTTATTAAACGTGGCCAGATTATGCTCATCCAGGTGTCCAAGGAAGAGCGCGGGAATAAAGGCGCGGCTGTCACGACGTATCTGTCCTTGCCGGGTCGGTATTGCGTTTTAATGCCGAACAGCCCACGCGGGGGCGGCGTGTCGCGCAAGATTGGGAATTTTGCGGATCGGCGGCGTCTCAAATCGATGCTCAAATCCCTCGAGATTCCGTCCGGCATGTCGGTGATTTTACGGACGGCTGGGGTTGAACGATCGGAAGCCGAGATCAAGCGTGATCATGATTATTTGCTGCGCCTTTGGGATAATATTCGCGAGATGACGCTCGCCTCCAATGCGCCAGCGTTGATTTACGAAGAAGGTGATTTGATCAAACGGTCGATCCGGGATATTTACAGCCGCGATATTGATGAATTGTTGATCGCAGGTGAAAAGGGATATGAAGAAGCGCGCGATTTCATGAGCGTCTTGATGCCGGGACACGAAGAAAATATCAAGCTTTATGAAGACAAAAAAATCCCGCTCTTCCATCGGTATCAAGTAGAAAGCCAGATCACGGAAATCGGCGAGCCGATTGTGCAACTGAAATCCGGGGGATATCTGGTGATCAACCAGACTGAGGCGCTGGTCGCGATTGACGTGAACTCAGGTCGCGCGACGAAAGAGCGTCATATCGAAGAGACAGCGCTCAAGACCAATCTGGAAGCGGCCGATGAAGTTGCGCGCCAATTGCGCCTGCGTGATTTGGGTGGTTTGGTGGTCATCGACTTTATTGACATGGAAGACCGGCGGAATAATGCCAAGGTCGAGCGCCGATTAAAAGATGCGCTGGCGTCCGACCGCGCGCGTATTCAGGTGAGCCGGATTTCAACCTTTGGCTTGCTGGAACTCTCGCGTCAACGGTTAAACCCGTCCTTGACCGAAGCGCAGTTTCAAAAATGCCCGCATTGTCACGGATTTGGATTTATCCGGTCGGTGGATTCGGCGGCCATTCTGGCGTTGCGTGCGCTTGAAGACGAAGGGGTACGGGGCCGCGCAAAACGCGTGACACTCCATATTCCGAACGATATCGCGCTTTATATCTTGAATGAAAAACGCAAGATGCTGGCCGCAATTGAAGAGCGATACGGCTTTACCGTTTTGATTCATGTTGATCCGTCGCTCGCCCCCTCAGGGTATCTGGTTGAACCGATGAAGGCAGAAGTGGTTGACGCCGACGATGCGGATGGGGATGACGGGGCAGAACCTGCGCGTGCACGGAAAAAACCGGTCGCCATGGAGCATGCGCTTGAAGATGACGCATCGGGTGAGGAAATGTCGGATGTCGATCAAGGGGATAGTGCATTTCCGGGGCAAGATCATCTTGATGAAGGTGATGTCAGCGACGAAAATTTCAATCGTCCCGATGTTGAGCCGGATGGTGATCACGAACAGCGCCGCCGCGACCGTGGCCCCCGTCGTGCGCCGCGCCGGGGAAATAACCGCGACCGCGATAATGCCGGAGGAGGAGCCTCATCGGGCTCGGACGCACCGGGCCGGAATCGTGACGATCGCCCACGTCGGGGAAAATATGGTCCGCGCCGTGGTCCGGGGAACAAAAATAATCGCTCTCGTGATGACCGTCCCGCCCGTATGGCGGAAGGGGACTCTTTTGAGAGAGGTGATCGCGGCGGAAGTCGTGAACAAAATAACCGCCCATCCGTTGAGATAGGGGCCCCGTCGGTTCCTGCGTCGCCTGCACCCAAGGCGGAGCCTACATTCTTTGTTGCCAAACGCCGATCTGCAAGCGAGGGAGGGGCAAGTGTGCCCGCGCCGGATCATGCGGCGTCTGCACCCTTGGCCGATATGGGCGGGGGGGACCCGTCAGCGCCCAAGAAAAAAGGCTGGTGGAGCAAGTTTAGTTAAAGCGATCGAGAAATAGGTCAAATTTGAAATAAATTTGGCCTATTCTCAACGTGGTATTCATCTTTATCTGAGATACTGAAAGTATCGGCGGATGGGAATGTGGCCCGCGCCGACCGGATAAACGGTAAAATAGAGGCGAGTTGAACGGAATTTCAGTTTGTGTGTGACCCTGTGAACTTCTTGAGGCCAACGGTAACGTTGGCCTTTTTCTTTTTGGAGGACAGGTGATATAGTGGGCACCTATTATTTGGAGCATCAACCACATGCGCATTTTATTTTTGATCACTCTCTTTTTTGTTCTCTCTTTTGACGCGGCGATGGCAGCACCCGAACAAGATGCCAAAAGTCCATTGGTGCGGCTCGACCAAAAAACGGATGAGTTGCTTAAAGATCTGAATAAAGATCAAGTCACGCAATTTGAAAAAATCCGCACGGCCCACGGGACAATCCGCGCCGTTGATGATGTGCGCGTGTCACTTTCCAGAGCAGTGGAAAGTTGTATTCAAAACAATCCAGATTTGAAAGAACCGATGACGACGCGGCTTCAAGCGTGGAAAAATTTTGTCCTGCCGGTTGTGCGTCAGGGTCAAAATCGCCTTGAAAAAATGATTTTAATGCAGAGTTTTACCCGGCCCTCAACCTTGCGTGGCTATTTAAAAGTATTTGATGACGCGGTGAAATATAAAGAAACGCCCTATACCGAAGTGCCGATCAGCGCAGAAAAAGATTGTAAAGTCCTCATTAAAAACATGGCCGAGAGTGAGGTCGTCATGCATAAACTGATCACCGAAACATTGGGTCTGGATCAACCCTTGACCCAAGAGGACGGGACCGAGGCAAAAAATAAATAAAACAATGCGTGTATTACAAGTCATGGCGGGGGCCGAAGCGGGAGGCGCAGAAACGGCCTTTGTCGATATGGTCGTTGCGCTTTCGGAGGCCGGGATCACACAGCATGTTGTGACACGCCAAAATAATATTCGTGTGCCGCGTTTGCTTGATGCGGGCATCCCCGTTACAACCTTGCCTTTTGGCAGCAAGATCGATCTTTATACGCCGTGGCGGTTACGTCGTTTGATCAATCATTTTAAACCTGATATTGTCCAAACGTGGATGTCACGCGCCGCAATGCATGTGCCGCCGTGTTCCCCCAAAAATCCGCATCCGTATTTAAAAATTTGCCGCCTGGGCGGATATTACAAGTTAAAATATTTTAAGGGTGCGGATTATTTTACGACGATCACGCCGGATATTCGGCGGTATTTGATTGATCAAGGGATCTCCCCGGACCGGGTCATTCATATCAATAACTTTGCGGATGTCGATGAACCGCAGCGTGTTTTGAAACGGGCGGATTGGACGACGCCCGAGGATGCATTTCTTTTGGTTACATTGGGGCGGCTTCACCGGGCCAAGGCGTTTGACACGTTGCTGCGTGCCTTGGTTCACATCCCGGACGCCTATCTTTGGATTGGGGGCGAGGGGCCGGATGCCGGCCTGTTGCAACAACTCGCGACGCAACTGGGCGTTACCGACCGCGTACGGTTTTTGGGGTGGGTGACGGACCGCGCGGGGCTTTTACGGGCGGGGGATGTTTGTGTGTTCCCCTCACGTTATGAGCCTTTTGGTACGGTTTTTGTCCAAGCCTGGGCGCAGAAGATTCCGTTGATCGCGAGCCGCGCTGACGGGCCGCGTCAATATGTACGGGACGGCGTGGATGGGTTGATGTTCGATATTGATGATGTCCCGGGACTTGTGGATTGTGCCGCGCGCCTGCGCCGAGATCCGGTGCTGATGGAGCACCTACGTACCGCCGGATATGCCCGGTTTACAGGCGAATTCACAAAAGAACGGACGGTTCGCGCCTATATCGATTTGTATCAGCGTCTCTTGTCGATTGGGGCTGAAAAGGCGGCGTGAACGCCTGCGGTGAGTAAACCTAATAAAAACAACGCGCCACCTTGGTGCATGATTCCGGCGTAAAGATTCACATTGGAAATTAAGGTTAAAATCCCAAGACCGGCCTGGAGCAAACTCATCACCGCAAGGACAACAAAAAGCCGGGTTGAGAGATCGATCAGCAGCGCATGAGTCACAAGCGACAAAAGAACGATAATGGATCCAATGGCAAGCCAGCGATGGGTAAATTGAACAGCGGCGTGGTTCTCAAAGAGGTTAATCCAGGATGGGGTCATGTACCACATTTCCTTAGGCACAAGGTGTCCATCGCCCATGGTTGGAAATTCGTTATAAATGAGCCCGGCGTCAAGTCCGGCGACAAAGGCGCCCCAGACAAGTGTAAGCGCAATGCAGAACAGGCTGAGGACGCCGTGTGCTCGTAAACACCGGGACGTTCCGCGTATCGGGTTTAATGCGAGATTGTCTTCTTTTTTGACCGAGAGCGCCATCCAGATGAGGGAGGTATAGAGCAGCAGTGCACAGCCCAAGTGCAGGGCTAGGCGATAGTGGCTGACGCTGGGGCGGTCGATGAGCCCGCTTTGGACCATGAACCATCCGATAAAACCCTGCGCGCCGCCCAGGGCCAAAAGGGCGTATAATTTCCAGGTTAGTCGTGCCGACAGTGTTCCCGAAAACCAAAAAATAATGAAGGGAAATAAAAATACAACGCCAATCAGCCGTCCCCACAGGCGGTGCAGCCATTCCCAAAAATAAATATGTTTAAATTCACCTAAGGTCATCCCCATGTTCTTTTTTTGGTATTCGGGGGTTTTTTTATAGAGATCAAATTCCTGTTGCCAGGCGGTGGGGCTGTCGGGGGGCCACGCCCCCATGACGGGTTTCCATTCGGTGATGGATAGGCCGGATTCAGTCAAGCGTGTAGTCGCGCCGATGATACTCATGGTAAAAATCATGAGGGCGCAGAAAAGAAGCCAGCCCGAGATAAGCCGTGGATGTGTCGTCGAGGTCATAAAAACGCCGTATTTAGATTTGACTTTTTGTCGAATTTCTTTTTTATAGCAGGTTATGGAGACGACAACAGGACAAAATCGCACAGTCGACGTGCTGATCATTGGGGCCGGGCCGGTGGGCCTGTTCACTGTATTTGAATTGGGGCTGCTCGATATGCGGGCGGCCTTGGTTGATATTTTGGACCGCCCGGGCGGCCAATGCGCGGAACTTTATCCGGAAAAGCCGATTTATGATATTCCCGCCCTTCCGGTGGTCAGTGGTGCCGATTTGACCACGAATCTGATGGCGCAGATCAAACCTTTCGCGCCCCAGTTTTTCCTGGGCCGGATGGCGCTTTCTTTGACCCGTGGGGCGGAGGGGCTCTACACGGTGACAACAGATCGGGGAGAACACCTGACCGCGCCGGTTGTCATGATTGCCGCGGGCGGCGGCAGTTTTACCCCCAAAAAACTTCCTTTGCCGAATGTAGAATCCTTTGAGGGGACATCTTTGTTTTACGCGGTACGCGACCGTGCGCGGTTTACCGGGAAACGCATTGTCGTGGCGGGGGGTGGTGATTCGGCGCTGGATTGGGCGCTTGATTTAACCGAGATTGCCGCGCATGTGACTCTCACGCATCGACGAGATGATTTTCGTGCAAGTCCGGCCAGTGTGGCCAAGATGCGTGCTTATGTGGAACAGGGGAAAATGGATCTGGTGATTGGCCAACCCTGTGCCCTTGACGGCGCTGCGGGGCAATTGACATCCGTCACGATTAAATCAGCGGATAGTACATCGTCAAAGACGGTTCATGCCGATGCAATGCTTATTTTTTATGGTCTCACCATGAAACCGGGGCCGATTGCGGAATTTGGGGTCGGAATGCAAGACGGCTTGGTCGTTGTGGATACAGAAAAATTCGAAACAAACCTGCCGGGTGTGTTTGCGATGGGTGATATTTGTACCTATCCGGGCAAATTAAAACTGATTCTATCGGGGTTTCATGAAGGGACGCTCGCGGCGCAGGCCGCGTTTAAATACGTCTATCCAGACAAGAAAATTCGGTTCCAGTATACAACGGCGTCCAGTGATTTGCATGCGAAGCTCGGCGTCTCCTAGAAGTTGGCGCACGGGTGTTTTTATAAAAGAAATCGTGTTATCTTTACTCTATGGACCGACCGTTTGATATTTTGGATCTCGTGGCGCGCGCATATCGTACATTGTACGACGAACGCGCTTATTTGGTGCGCCTCGCGGCCGTGCCCGTCTTTATCATTTTGATGAATTTTATTATTGTGTCCCTGGTCTTCCCGGACCTGTCTCCGTTGCGCCGTGGGGTGACCATGATGCCGGCGCTGGTCGCCGAGGCCTGGATGGTGGCCCAGTTTTTGCGCACATTACTGACCCGCGAACGATGGCCGCTCCGACTGCCTGAAAATTTTTCAGGTCCTATTCCGCCGGCACTTTTTGCCCGGGCGCGCGGGCTCTTATCGTGTCTGATTTATTATTTACTGGTCAGTGTTGGGGTGAACGTAGTTGCAGGCGTTTTGATGACGCTGATGATCCGTGCAAAAGAAAGTGGCGTGCAAGATATTGCGCAAGCGCTGCCCCCGGGCGTCAGCCTGGCGTTTTTCCTCGGGTTGCTGGTGGTGATGCTGAATTTTCGGTTGATCTGGATTTATATTGGGTTGGTGGTGAATATGCCAATCCGAATCTATTTACAAGCCACGCGCCGGCCGATTCTGAACTTTCAATTACTGGCGCTGTGGTTTGCGACACTGATTCCACCGATGTTTGCATCGTTGATTTTGCTTCGGCCTTTACTTGATATCGGGAGTGGTGAGGATATTCTCTCGTTCTTGGTTTATCTTGTGACCGCGTTCATCAGTATTGTCGTTCAGATGGTGATTGTGCTTGCCACATCCACCGCGATGACGCTTGCGCTCGCCCCGCTTCTTTTTAATGGGAAAACAGGGGCCTGAAATGGCGGATGACGATTTATTTATTGTCGTGACGACACAAGACGGCGCGGTGCATCAGGTGCCGGCCCTTGCGGGGTGGTCTGTCATGGAAATTATTCGCGATGCGGGATTACCAGGATTAAAAGCCGAGTGTGGCGGTGCATTATCCTGTGCAACATGCCATGTATATATTGATCCGTCTTGGGTCGTGCGGTTGATGCCGTGCAGGGATGACGAACGCGACATGATCGATGATCACGCGGTGGATCCAAAAGAAAACTCGAGGCTGTCGTGTCAAATCGTGATGCGCGATGATTTAAACGGGCTTGCCGTAACGATTGCGCCGAACCCGGATTAAAGCGCCTCAATTTCATTGCAAACGGCGGTAAAAATATCACGTGCAGCTTTGGTTTTTTGAGGATCAATCAAGCCATTTTTACCATCATTTTGGATTTGATCACACATATCAGCAAGGGCGGTACAGCACGCAAAACGCGCTGCCCCTTTTAAACTGTGCGCGGCCTCCATCACATCGTGCGGATCTGTACCGTCGATCCGCGACATCAGGACCTGAGACATGGAGGGAAAACTTTTTAAAATCTGAATTGTCTCAACCCGCGTGCTTTCAACCCGGTGCATCATCTCAGAAAGATCGATGAGCGGCGTGTTTTTTTGTGGAAGATCATCGGACGGTGGTGAATCGACGGGCATTTCCGGCAGAGATGTTTCAATCCCCCAGCGTTGCAGCGTGTGACGGAGATGTTGAAAACTCACGGGTTTATTCAAACAATCATCAAAACCGCGGCGTAAATAGGCAGCACGGTCGATCAGTTGAATATCCGCCGTTAATAAAATAATGGGGGTATGGGAAGTATGTTCTTGTTTCCGGATTTGATCGGCCAGGGTATACCCGTCGATTCCTGGCATATGCAGATCGGTGATAATCAACCCATAGCGCGTGGTTTTGATGAGATCGAGCGCGGCCATGCCATCCACCGCGACATCAATAACAACGCCCATGCGTTCAATTTGGCGTTTGAGGATATCGCGGACAGAGGCGGTATCTTCGACAAGGAGGACGCGTTGCGGGGTATTTTCTTTATCAATCCAGTGGCGTCGCGCCACATCCAGAATGGTTTGACCCAGGCCCTTGCGACTCGCGGGTTTGCCCAGATAAATCGCCCCAATAGCTTTCAGATTTTGGATTAAATCGTCATGCGTATAAAACGTGTACATGACCAACCCCATGCGCGGGAAGGCGCGTGCGATGTCACGCATAAAGTCAATACCGTTCCCATCTGGAAGAATGTAATCCGTGATCAGGACGTCAAATCGATGATCATCAAGCTGTCGTCGCGCATCCTCGATCGTTGAGATGACAACCGTATCGGCCCCCATATTGCGGAGCGCACGTTCGATTTCCTGTGCGGCGTTCGGGTGACTTTCAACGGCAAGCACATGGAGCGCAGAAAGATCCACCGAGGGTTCGGTTGTGTCGTGTGCGGCGTGAAGGCAAGGAATGTCAAGCCAGAACACAGACCCCGCGCCAGGCGTCGAGGTGACGCCGATCTCTCCCCCCATGAGTTTCACCAAGCGGAAGCAAATCGATAGGCCTAATCCCGTGCCGCCGTAATGGCGTGCGACCGAATTATCGCCTTGGGTAAAGGGTTGAAAAAGCTTTTTCTGGATATCGGGTTCAATGCCGATGCCGGTGTCCTCGACCTCGATCCGGAGGCGGTTTTGTGTCGAGGTTTCCCCTGCGATGAATTTGAGACGCAGCTCTATTTTCCCTTGGGCTGTAAATTTTTCTGCATTGCCGATCAGGTTAAATAAAATCTGGCGAAGGCGTTTGGGGTCGCCCAAGACGATCGTTGGGATCGCAGGATCGATTACAGCGTTAAAGACAATTGGTTTACGTTGAATCCGCGCGCGCATCGCTTCCATCACCCCTTGGACCAGAGTCCGGAGGGGAACCTCAAGCTGTTCAAGTTCCAATTTATTCGCGTCAAGCCGGGCGAAGTCCAAAATATCGTCGAGAAGGTCCAGCATCAGCGCCGCCGATCCTTGCGCAGCCTGGATCATGTCGCGCATGTCTGGATTGGCATTTTCCTGTTCAATCAGTTCCAGCAAGCCGTAAATGGACTGCATGGGCGTGCGCAGCTCATGACTGATGACGGCCAAAAAATTTGCCTTTTGTTCGGCGAGTGCATCGGATGGTGCAGGGGAGAGAGGTGTCGACATATAAACATAACATCCGATATAGAGATAAACGCTTTATTTACAAGAGAATTTCACGTACAACCCTAATCCGAAAGGATTAAAAAATGGCTTATAATATTGCGGTAATCGGTGCGGATGGATTGGTGGGGCGTGAAATTCTTACACTGCTCGCTGAGCGTGCATTTCCCGTGGGTCAGATTTATGCCGTTGCGGCGGGCAAAGCCAGTGGTGGCCAGGTAAGTTTTGGAGATGATGACATAAAATTGTATCCGATTGAGGAGATTGATTTTAAAACCATTGACTTGTCGTTCTTCGCCGGGCCGTCCGCGCTTTCCGAGACCTATGCGCGCCGCGCCGCCGCCACGGGTAAGGTGATCGAGATGAGTGGTCATTTCCGTGGGCAGGCGGATGTGCCCTTGATTGCGGTTGATATCAATGCCGAAAAACTTGTGCAGATGGGGCGGTCCAATCAGATTGTGGCGACACCTTGTTCTGCGGCGCTTCAGGTCGCAACGGCCCTTGTGCCCCTTCATACCCAAGCGGGGATTAAGCGCGTGGTGATCTCGACCTATCAGGCGGTGTCAGAACTTGGAAAAGACGCGATGGATGAGTTGTTTAACCAAACACGCCAAATCTTTATGAACAACACGCCAGAGACGAATGCGCTTCCGAAACGCATTGCTTTTAACGTGATTCCACAAGTGGGCGAATTTATGGATGACCGCGCAACGGTCGATGAATGGGGCATGGCCGTTGAACTGAAACAACTTTTGGTACCGTCCGTGGGTGTTGTCGCACATATGGTTTTTGTGCCTGTTTTCATTGGTCATGGCCACATGGTGAACGTGGAATGTGACTCCGATATGGATGCACTTGCTGCGCGGGCGTTGTGGATGAAATCGCCGGGGATTACCCTCATCGATCTTGAAACCGATTTGGGGTATGTCACGCCTGCGGATATTCAAGGCGAAGACAGTACTTTCATCAGCCGGACACGCGATGATACCAGTGCGCCCGATGCGATATCCTTTTGGTGTACAGGGGATAATATTCGGAAAGGGGCCGCGCTCAACGCGGTGCAGATTGCGGAACGGTGGTTAAAACAAAGTTCTTGATCGGAGACCTGTTATTTCTGAGGCATTTTTGCCTGATCAAGCAAGGCCCCGTCGAATTTGGCATGTTCCAGATTTGCTCCCGTTAAATCCGCACGGCGTAAATCGGCCTTGGCCAGGTTGGCATAGGATAGATCTGTGTCGGTCAGATCGGCATCCGTTAGATTCGCACTCGTCAAATCAGCATACCGGAATTCGCATTTTCGGAAGTTTGTTGGTTTGATGCGGTGTCCGGGTTCACCCGGTTTGCCAAAGTGAAGGGGGCCGGCGTTGACACCCGATAAAGAGGCGCGGGTCATGTTGGCACCAACAAAAGATGAGGCGCGCAAATCGGACTGACTCATTTTGCAATCACGAAAATCGGAACCATCAAAAATGGCCGATTGAAGATGCATTCCTGTCATGTCTTGCCCCAAAAAGCTGACCTTAAGGGCGATCAGCGCGGTCATCGGATATTGTTTGATTTTTGGAATATGCCGTAAATCGTAACCCGAGAGATCGAGTTGTTGGCCCTCTTTCCCGGCGGATCGGATCCACGCTGCATGCGCTTCGATCAATGTACCAAGGTCTTGTTTATCGGTATCAAATACTGTCCCCATCGGTGTATCTGATTTAATTGCGCCAGTATCGTCGATACCTGCGATTTCGGCCTGTTCAAGAATGATCCCAGTCATGACGGCGTTTTTCAGGCTGGCATTGCGTAAGTCCGATCCAGAAAGGTCTGTTTTGCTTAAATTTGCCGCCGTAAAATTTGCAGAACGCAAATCCGCGCCACGGATGAGAACGCCTGTGAGGTCAGAATCAGAAAAATCTGCATAGGCCGCGCGGACACCCGATAAATTTGTTTCTGTCAGGCGGGCACCGGTAAAATCCGTTTTGGGGTTGGATTTACCGTCCGGGGCGTCACGTTCGACGATCATGCCACCTTTTCCTTTTTCCAAGACCCGGCCTTCGCGTAAGTCCGCCGAGGATAAATCGGCGTGATGCAGGTTCGCCCCCGCGATATAGGCCCCACGAAAGTCAGCGCGGCGAAAATTCGCGTTTTCAAGGTTCGCCTGTTGAAGATCACAACCATAAAATGTCGCGTTGCTGAAATTGCCTCCACTCATATTGCTGTTATGAAATACAGATGCTGTAAAATCAGCCCCAGTAAAATTTCCAGATTTGAAGTTTAAATGGCTTAAATCTTTAAATTTCAGGACGGCGCGGGCACCGCCTGGTTTTCCGGACATAAACATTGCATGCTTGGCAATGATCATATCCAGCGCGTCTTGCGTCATGCGTTCGTAAGATTCAGAGGGCATTTTTATGTGGGGTAAAAAGAAAAACGCAAATCAGTGTAGCCGGATGTGCCCGCTTTGCCAATTAGATCCTGAGCAGGTTCCGAGGGCCACATTCAAGATGATTTGATTCGGGCCATAAGGGCGCGCGTGGAGGAATCGAGGGCGGTGACGTTTGGAGAATCCCACTGCTCTAATAGGCTGTTCGCCAGGCGTTTCCCAAGTTCAACACCGGGTTGATCAAAGCTATTGATGTTCCAAATGATTCCCTGAATGAAGATTTTATGTTCATAGGCGGCGATGAGTTGCCCTAAGGTAAAGGGAGTCAGGCGGTCGAAAAGGAAGAAATTACTGGGGCGGTTTCCTGTAAAAATTCGATTTGGGTCGCCTTTTGCCTCGGCCAGATTCTGTCCCATCATCAGCGCTTGGGGTTGTGCCAGCGCATTTGCCAGCAGTTTTTGATGGTGTCCGGGAAGCGGGTGGTCCGCGTGTTTAAATGCGATGAAATCAGACGAAATAACAGGTATACCCTGATGAAGTAATTGATAAAAAGAGTGTTGTCCATTTGTTCCAGCCGATCCAAAAAGGACCGGGGCTGTGGCGTACGTGATAGGGGCGCCGTCGCGATCGATAGACTTGCCGTTTGATTCCATATCGAGTTGTTGGAGATAGGCCGGAAGACGGTCCATTCGTTGGTCATAAGGAAGAACAACGTGGGATGTTGCCCCATAAAAATTCGTCATCCAGACGCCGATCAAGGCCATGAGGACAGGGATATTTTGTTCAAGGGGTGCAGTTTGGAAGTGCCGGTCCATGGCATGGCCGCCATTTAAAAATTCGCGGAATTTCTCGGGGCCGATTTGGATCATCAGGGAAAGGCCAATCGCCGACCAAAGGCTGTAACGCCCTCCGACCCAATCCCAGAAGGGGAACATATTTTTAGGATCGATCCCGAAATCTGTGACGGCAGCGCTGTTTGTGGAGAGCGCGATAAAATGCGCCGCAACCACGGCGGGATCACCGTTGTGTGCCGACATTAACCAATCGCGCGCCGCATAGGCGTTTGCCATCGTTTCCTGGGTCGTAAACGTTTTGGAAGCGATAAGAAATAAAGTTCTTTTTGGATCAAGGCCTTGAAGTGTACTGTAAAGATGGAATCCATCGATATTCGAGACAAAATGAACACTGAAGTTAGGTTTTTTATCCGATATCAGGGCGGATGTTGCCATGGCTGGACCCAAATCTGATCCCCCGATCCCAATATTGACGACATCCGTGATCACGGCGCCGTCATGCCCGCGCCATGTCCCGTTCCGCACGGCATCCGCAAAATCCGCCATACGGTCAAGTGTGTGATGAATATCGGGTATGACGTCTTGACCCTGGACCAGGACAGAATCGGTCCGTGGGCGGCGAAGAGCGGTATGTAAAACAGAACGCTGTTCGCTGAGGTTGATGATTTCCCCTTGGAACATGCGGTCGCGCCATGCGGGGACGTTCTGAGTTCGAGCCAGGTCGATCAGTGCCGATAAAACGGCCGGGTCGATATGGTTCTTGGAGTAATCAAAAAGAAGGCCGTCAGAAAGAATGTGATAGCGGTCAAAACGTTTGGGATCATCCTCGAAACGGGCGGAGAGGGGAATTGTTTGCTGTGCCGTATAAAGGGATTTTAGTTTTTCCCAGGCGGGCGTTGTGGTGGGGCTCGGCATGATCATTCATCCTATTTCACATTGGGGATCGCGTCGACATTCACCCGATCTTTGATATCGAGGGGTGATCCGACAAGGATTGTCGTGGCTTTTTCTGGCGGGAGCCATTTTCTTGCCAAACGTTTTAAGTCCCCTGGGGTAACGCGTTCAATATCAAGGCGCAGGCGGTCAATCGCGTCGGGTTTTTGATCATCCAGTTGCTCGGCGCGTAACAAAGTCGCGATACTGGATGTTGAATCAAGGGCCATCGCCATGGATCCCAGAAGATAACTTTTGGCGGTATCGAGTTCAGATTTGGTCACAGGGTGTCCGCGCAGTGCGGCAATTTCCGTTTCTGTTTTTTGAAGAAGTGTCGCGGCCGTCTCGTTTTTGGTCGATGCGGTAATGCTCAAGCGTGATGCATAATCCATGGGGTCATAGGATGAATAAATCCCATAGGTGAGGCCCGCTTTTTCGCGGATTTGTTCCATGAGGCGAGAGCCAAAGCCAGATCCTCCCAGAATATTATTTAAGACCGTAAAGGCCGCAAAATCCGGGTCACGGCGCGTAGGCGCCGGGAAAGACATCATCACGATTGTCTGTGGGATATCATTTTTATAGACAATCGGTTTCTCTTGGGACGTCGTGGGGGCAAGGGGAATATCCACGCGGTCTTGAATTTTCACGGGCAGGTCCCCGAAAATTTGATCGATCATGGCGCTTGCCTGACTTTCTGTGATGTCGCCGACAAGGCCAATGCGTAACCGATCCCGCGTCAAGTAATTGTCTTTGAACCCCTGTAAAAGCGCAGGGGTCAAGCGGGGCAGGGTCGATAACGTCCCTCCCGAATTCAAATGATAGGGGTGGTCCGCATAAATATAGTGATTCATTAAACGTGCGGCTTGCCAGTCTGGATCGGGTTGTTGGCTTCGGATTCTGGCGATGTTGGAGTCAATCATCCGTTTGACCGCTTCCTCATCAAAACGCGGGGCAGTGAGGGCAAGACGTAAAAGTTCCGCTGCATGATTCCGCGTTTCGGTGAGTGTGCGGAGTTGCCCCAGGAAGTGATCGCGTGTTGCGCCAAATGATAATGTAATGGCGTCGTCATCGAGGGCTTGTTGAAAGGCCTTGGAATCATAAGGTCCGGCCCCTTCATCCATCGTGTTGGATAGGAGCCGAGTGAGCCCCTGGGTTTTTTCTGTCTCATTCACCGCCCCCGCACCTTTAAAGCCAAAGGAAATATTGAGAATGGGTTGGGATGTATCTTGAATAAACCAATAGGTGATGCTTTTGGGGGTCGTGATCACCTTTATCGGCAGAAAGGGGTGTTCTTGGGTGCTCGCATCTGCGTTTGGGGCGATCAGAAAAAGACCAAGGAAAAGAAGGGATAAAAAAAGGCGAATCATCGTGTTGCTCCAGTCTGCGCGCGAGAAATCGGAAGCTGTAGTTGGGAGGAAGTCGGTGCGTTTTGGGATGAGGGCACGGCCTGAACGATAGCGGTTAAGGGGGTACCGCAGGTTTCTGTTGCGACGGTACATAAAAGATATGTTGTGGCCGCATGTTGAATATCCTGGCGTGTAATCGCCCCGATTTGTTCTGGCCAGGTTTCGACATCGCCCAATGTCGATCCGGTTGTAAGTGCCGCTCCAATCGCCATGGCCGGGCCACTGACCGGGTCGCGGGCGAAAATTGCCTGACGTTGCAGCCGCAAAATAGCCCGTGCGATATCGTCATCGGTAAGGGATTTCAAGGCGTCACTGAGCGCTGTGTGTAAAGAAAGTGTTAATTTTTCTGGCGGGATTCCATCTGCCGGCGTTGCGGATAATTGGAGCGATGTTTCTTCCCATGCATCCGCCGTATAGGACAGGTGAACGCCTGTCGCGATGCGGTCGCGGACCACCAGATTTTGGTAAAGGGGCGTGGCGCTGCCGCCGCTCAACGCTTCGGTCATCACATCAAAAGCAAGTGCCGCCTTTTTATTCTGGCGATAGGAGGGAACGCGCCAGGCAAGAGAAACCTGGGATTGTTCGATCTTGTCACTGTCAAAACGCAACGTGGCCTGAGCGGTCGCAGGGGGTGGAGTGGGGCGCAAGCGGGGCGGGACGGGACGTGGCGTTAAGTCACCATAATATTTCTTTGCAAGTTTTGTCGCTTCCGCAGGTGTGATGTCACCCGAAAAAACCAAGATCATATTATTGGGGACATACCAGGTGTTTTTGAACGTGCGGGCCTGATCCCAATTCAGGCGCGCGATATCTTTTTTCCATCCGATCACGGGATCCGCATACGGCGTTCCTGCGAAAAGAATACCGTTCATTTCTTCATAAAATGGGCCTAAAACATCGTTTTCTGTGCGCTCGCGCCGCTCTTCGATCACCACGTCGCGTTCGGAGCGGACATGATCTTTTGGAGGGGCCAGATGTAAAAAACGGTCACGTTCAAGCGCCATGATGTCGGCCAGTTGATCGCGCGGCACGGTAAAGAAATAAGCCGTATAATCCTGGGATGTGAACGCGTTTTCCTCTCCCCCAACTGCACGGATGCGGCGTGAATAGTCGCCGGGGGGTGTTTTGGGGGTTCCTTTGAACATCAGATGCTCTAGAAAATGGGCGATTCCTCCGGCTGATTCGGGTTCATCGGCCGCTCCCGCCCGGATCCAGAGCATGTGCGTCACAATTTTTGCACGATGATTTTCAACGACAATGACTTGAAGCCCGTTCGGCAAGGTTATCGTCGTCGCGCCGAAAAGAGAGGGTTTTGGCGTGTGTGTCGAGGGCGTCGCATGTGCCGAAAACATCAATAAAATAAGGGATAAAACGATAAATATAATCTGGTATGCGCCGTGTTGAGAGAGATTCAAAATGGGAGAAAACATGAAATCACCAGGTAACGTTTGTTGCAAAAATAACTCAAGCGGGGAGTGAGGGGACAAGTCAACGAAAAAATGTTTAGAAATTCTTAGAAATTTGGTTATAATATTTTTTGTATCATTAACGTGATACACATTTTGACAACCTACCTACTACTAACCTCTCAAAGGAGACTCTCATGCCTGTAGCAAAGAAAAAGCCGGCCGTTAAAAAACCGGCGGCGAAGAAGCCAGCAGTTAAGAAAGCTGTCAAGAAAACAACAGCCGCCAAAAAGCCTGCTGTGAAGAAAACAACGGCGAAAAAGCCGGCCGCCAAAAAAGTGGTCCGCAAAACAGCCGCCAAGAAGTAATCTGCTTCTTGCGATGATTAAAAAACCCTGTGGGCCTTCCCGCAGGGTTTTTTGTTGGGAGTGCTTTAAGTTACTGCTGTACTTGCTTTTGCGGCTTGATGCGCGTGGCTTCGGCTTCTGGGTCAATGACATCTTTTTCTTTTGATGAGCCGCCACCTAGACCCAGTATCCGATACAGGGCGGGGCGTTTATCGCGTGTGAGTTCATCGGATTCGGCCTCGATTTGCTGACGGATGCGGGAGTCTGCGTCGGTAGCACCTGTTTTCTGTAATATAATATTCTCGACCGATGACTTTCCGCGTGTCGAGTCGCTGGGTGTCCCCCAAAGGGCATTTGCAGCCTGCTCGGCAGGGGCGGTTTCTTGGGGGCGCGGGGCACCCGGTGTCGGGGGATGTAAGATAAAGTCGGGAGGCATTTGGAGCGGCGCGTGGGGGGCAACGGCAAATTCATCAGGGGTACGCCGTGTCAGGCCCAATTCTTCCTTGGTGGTGATACAGGCTGTTAATGACAAGAGGCACGTAGAAAGAAGCAAAGACCGGATCATGAGCGTTATTCCTTATGAGAGGCGGGGTGAATCCATATCAATTCATACACGATGAGGGCGATCATGCCCATGACGATCAAGCTGTCTGCGACATTAAAGGCGGGGTAATGCCATCCAAACAGGTGGAAATCGAGAAAATCGGCCACCGCGCCAAATCTCACCCGGTCCCAGAGATTCCCAAGTGCCCCGCCGATAATGGCCGCCAAAATAAGCCGCGTGGCCAAGCGTGGCGTACGCATCATCCAAATACCAAACCCCAGAATAATCGTTCCTAACAGGCCCATTAGAAGGATATTACCGTGCCCAGCGTTTTCACTCATCAGGCCAAAACTGATCCCCTGGTTCCACACCATGACAATATTCAAGAACGGCGTGACCGGGATCGCGACGAAATCTAGGCGGGGCAGGTGTGTCGCCGTGATCCATTCCAAGAAATCAAAAATTGGTGGAGCCGGAGGTGTAGCGGTCGCATCGCGCGCGAGGGCCAAATGGGTTTGGACGATCCCCAGGACCAGACATTTGCTGATCTGGTCAACCAGAAATAACAGAAAAATTAAATCGATCGCGATGACGCGCGAGATGAAAGATTGACGGTTCGGTACGGTGCGCATCATATATATAACGTCACGCTGCCTTTTGTTGTTTCAGGAACGCCCGAACGGCATCTGCATCGCGGGACGACAGGTCGGGATAGTCCGGGTCATGGCCCACATCAGGAAGAACCTTCCAACACCGGGCGCATTTTTTGCCCTGGGCCGGTTGAAATTCGACCGCAACGCCCGGTACATCGGGCAGGATAAACGCAGACGTCGGCGCGGGGCCTGTCAAGACATCGGCTTGTGACGTGATGCATGTTTCGGCCCAGTCAACTCCGCTCGCTTGATCTCTATGCGTCGCGTCCAGATAGATTTTCGGATGCGCCTCAAGTGAGGATCCGATGGTTTTATCGGCGCGGCGCGGTTCAAGTGCGCCGGTCACGACGCGGCGGATGTCACGCACGGCGTCCCATTTTTGGGAAAGGGCAGGATTGAGCCAACCGGATTCCGGTGTGGGGAAGGTTCTTAAATGCACGCTCTCGATACCGGGTTCTATACAGGCGGGACGGTGCGCCCAAACCTCTTCCGCCGTGAACGACAAGATCGGCGCAAACCAAGTGGCGAGGTATTCTAGCAAAATCGCCATGACGGTGCGTGCCGCGCGGCGTTCAAACAAGTCGGGGCGGTCGCAATACAAGCGGTCCTTCCGAATGTCGAAATAGAACGCCGATAAATCAACGGCGCAGAAATGGTGCAAACGCTGAACAAGTTTATTATAGTCATAGTCTTTTATGGCGTTTCGGAGGTCTTGGTCCATGGCCGCAATCAGGTGCAGGACGTAACGTTCGAGTTCCGGCGCGCGGGAAAGTTCATCGGCAGGCACCCGTTCACGGGCGTCAAAGCCATCAAGCGCCCCCAAAAGAAAGCGAAATGTATTCCGGATCCGGCGGTACATGTCGGATGTCGTGTTCAAGATTGTTTTCCCCAACCGCACATCTTCGGCGTAATTCGACGACATGGCCCAAAGCCGGAGGATATCGGCCCCGAATTCCTTCATGATTTCGGCGGGTTCAATGCCGTTTCCGGTTGATTTTGACATTTTGTACCCCTTTTCATCCAAAAGGAATCCATGGGTCAGGACGTTTTTATAGGGGGCCGTGCCGCGTGTGCCACAGGCGACCAGAAGGGACGAATTAAACCACCCACGATGCTGATCCGACCCTTCCAGATATAAATCGGCAGGCCAGCGAAGTTCGGGGCGATCTTCAAGAACAAAGCCATGGGTCGATCCCGATTCAAACCAGACATCGACAATATCCATGACCTTTTGATACTCGGCAGGGTCATAATCTGGCCCCAGAAATTCTGCCGCGTCATGTGTGTACCAGGCATCCGACCCGTGCTGTTCAAAAAGATCGGTGATTCGCGACAAAACCTTTTGGTCGGCAAGCGGCGCACCCGTCTTTTTATTCACAAAAATGGCGATGGGAACACCCCAGGCGCGTTGCCGCGAAATGCACCAATCCGGGCGTGTTTCAATCATCGACGCGATCCGTGTTTCACCCTGGGGCGGATGCCAGCGCGTCGATTTAATTCCAGCCAAGGCCTTTTTACGCAGATCATTTTTTTCAAGCGAAATAAACCACTGCGGCGTTGTCCGGAAGATCAGAGGGGTCTTTGAACGCCAGCTGTGCGGATAATCGTGGCGTTGTGTGCCCTTGGCCAAAAGCGCGCCGATTTCATCCATCGCCTTGATCACGGCAAAATTCGCATCGCCCATTTCGCCCTTGTCGGTGAAAATTGCCTTGCCGCCAAACAAAGGCACGTGGTCGCGCAAGACTCCGGCGTCATCGACATTATCCGTGATTTCCAGTTTATTTTTTACGCCCAGATGATAATCGTCTTCACCGTGGCTCGGGGCAATATGCACGAAACCCGTTCCGGCATCGTCGGTGACAAAGGGAGCCGCCAGCGCTGGAACGTCGAATTCATAGCCGTGGCCGCGCAAGGGGTGGGCAGTGATAATCCCCGCAAGTTCGGTGCCGGGGAAAGAGGCCCCAACATCCCACGCCGTGATTTTTGCCTTTTCCTGGACATCGGCCGCGCGGGCAGTAGCCAGGATCAGACGGTCGCCAACGCGTGCGCGCGATTCCTCACCGACCTCGGTAACAGTATAGACCGCATAGGTCATATCGGGGCCAAAGGCGACGCCCCGGTTACTGGGCAATGTCCAGGGGGTGGTCGTCCAGATGACGACAACGTCACCGGACTTGACCGGGCCTTTTCCTTGGGTCACTGGGAATCTAACCCAGACGGTGATCGATTTGTGTTCTTTATATTCAACTTCGGCCTCGGCGAGGGCTGTTTTTTCGACAGCCGACCAAAGAACAGGTTTGACCCCCCGATAAAGCCCACCATTTAAAAGGAATTTGTGAATTTCGCCGGCAATCCGTGCCTCGGCATGTTTGGTCATCGTCAGATAGGGGTTTTTAAAATCCCCAACAACGCCAATGCGTTGTAAATCATCGGATTGAACATTCACCCAATGCTGGGCAAAGTCGCGGCATTCGGCACGGAAGGTAACGGTATCGATCGCGTCTTTATTTTTACCCTCGGCACGGTATTTTTCTTCGATTTTCCATTCAATGGGAAGGCCGTGGCAATCCCATCCCATGACCATGGGGGCGTCGTATCCCATCATTTGCCATGATTTGTTGATGACATCTTTCAGGGTGTTGTTGATGGCGTGGCCCACATGCATCGCACCGTTGGCATAGGGAGGGCCGATATGCAGGATGAATTTCTCGCGGCCTTTTGATGTCTCGCGCAAGCGCTGGTACAGATCCATGTCACGCCATTTTTTGGCAATCGGTGGTTCCCGTTCCGGCAAATTCCCCCGCATTGGAAATTCTGTCTTGGGCAGGAAAACGGTACTGCGATAAAAATCATCGCGGGAAGGAGCGGTCTCGGTCATAAATCGTGGCCTATCATCAATGGGTTGAATGATCTTTTTTAGCGTGAGGAAAGGAAAATGAAAAGGAAATTATTGCGTCAAGGACCTGTTTTGAAGAATGGCCCGGGTTTGGTCGCAATCCATCGCCATCTGGGTGATCAGGGCGTCCAGGCTGTCAAAGCGCATTTCATCGCGTAATTTACGGGCAAATCGCACGCGGAGTTCTTGGCCATATAAATCTCCTTGAAAATCAAGAAGATGGACTTCAAGCAAGGCGCCCTCCACCGCAAACATGGGTCGATGCCCTAGGGATATAGCTGCCTTGTACCAGGTGGTGCCGGAGCGTGTCGCACAAGTCCCCGCATAGATCCCATGCGCGGGGATCAAGGCGTCGCTCATCGGAAGAATATTCGCTGTTGGGAATCCCAAAGTCCGTCCGCGTTGATCCCCATGAATGACGGTCCCGCGCATTTCCCAGGGCCAGCCCAAAAGGCGGTTCGCGTCATCCAGATGCCCTTCTTGCAAGGCCGCACGGATTCGTGTCGAGGAATAGGGGTTGCCCGTATGATCCGTCATGAGGTCAATTTGCGTTGTATCAATGCCGCAAGATTGGATTGTATTGGGTGTGCCGGCACGGTTGTGCCCGAAATGAAAATCCCGGCCTGTAAAAACATGCTGCGCCTTCAGTTTGTTGATCAAAATATCATGGATAAATTGTTCGGGTGTTTGGTGGGCGAGGGTTTCATCAAAGGGGAGAGAAAGAACGGTATCAACCTTGGATGTCGCCAGGCGGTCGTATTTGATCTCTCCGGGGGTTAATAGAAATCCCGGTGCATCGGGTCTAAAATATCGGCGGGGATGGGGATCAAACGTTAACACAACAAAAGGGACGGATAAATCGCGGGCGCGTCGTCGTGCGGTTTCCAGCATGGCCTGGTGGCCAATATGAACGCCGTCGAAATTGCCAATGGCAACAACGCCGCCTTGGGCACTCGAGGGGATCGGAATATCGTGTGCTAGACGGATCATGTTGTCGGTTGAGGGGGAGTGGCAGGGGGGGGCATATGGCCCGATGGTCCGGAGGGGGCTGGGACAGGGGAGAGCGGTCGTTCCCCATTTTTAATTTCTTGCAACAGGCCATCCCGGATTCCCGCCGATGAGACATGGATTTCTTGGGGGTCGAATGTGTCGATGAGGGCGGATAAGACCAATCCAGCAACGGGTAAAAATTTTGCACGGTCAAAGTGGATATTATGGTTGTTGGGGTCGGCAATCTCTTTAATTGCGGTCTCTGGGCTGTTGTTCATCCACTCTGTCATGCGTTTCACCATGGCGGGGGCCATGACGATGTCATCGACAAGAGCGCTATGTGGTGCGCCGGATCTAAGTTGATATAAACGCCCCAATGAACGTAAAGACCCACCAATAACATAGAGATAAGGAGTAGGAGATCGGTCGGTGCTCACCGCATCGCGTAAAGCAGATTCAATAAATATTCCGCAGTTATTGCCTTCTGTTGTTAAACGTTGAACCCCCAGGGGTAAACTGATCCCGTCATGAACAATACCGTTTTCGACGCGAGTAAGTTGCAAACTGCCGCCCCCCAAATCAACGACAAGGCCGTGCGCGTTTGAAACCATCGAGGTGACGCCCAACGCCCCCAATCGCGCCTCGGTTTGCCCATCAATCAGTTCGATCGATAATCCTAAATCCGTTTTTATTTTTTGGATAAAATCAGGCCCATCCTGTGCGCGGCGCAAGGCGTCCGTTGCAACCGCAGCAACACCACGGACGTTATATTCTGGATTGCGTGCGATCTGGCAAAAGCGACGTAAGGCCGCTGTTGTCGCTTGAATCCCATCAGATCTTAAGTATCCGTCAGAGGAGAGGCGACCCAGTTCACAAAACGCATGGTCCTTATGGCGGCGCGTCCATCCATCGCCGGTCAAGGTATAAACGCCAAAGCGTGTGGCGTTCGTGCCAATATCAAAAATGGCAATGGTTGATCCAGGTGATGCAAAAAAAGGGGGTGTCGTCATTACTCTGCCACAAGCGCCGGCTGAGTAGCGCCGGGCGCAAGATGACTATGAGATATTTGTGGCGGGTTGTCCAGATGACGCGGGGACGGTGCCTGACGTGTGACAGGCGAAAATTCTCGTTCAAGCATCTTTAATCGGGTATCCCGGTGACGCGGATTGTCACACGCCGCCACACTGATCATCAGGGGGCGTGACTGGTCAAATCCCAACGCACCACCAAATACCCCGCCCGCCGTCACGGTAAATCCCGTTTTTCCAGGGTCCGCTGAGGCAGGGTCGTGCCCACGCATCAAGGGATTGGTATTTGAAAAATCGCCCTGCATAAAACGGATGCTTGGGGTGCGAAGAATCGTGACGAGTTCTGGAATCTTCAAGGCTGCCCACGCCCACCGGGCCATATCGTGAACGGTTGAAACATTATGTTTTAAGGCATCAAGACGAGCGCCCTTTGCAATGGTATCTTTTAAAGTCGCGGCGTAATCTGCGGGGCGTTGCCGTTCGTTTAAGCATTGGGCCGCATTCGAAATTCCACTTGGTTCCTTGATAGAGCTATGGTCACTGCCGATCGCGGATAAGAGAGGCAAGACCAATTCTGGATAGGGTCTTCCAGTGATTCCCTCTAAATGGCGGGCGAGACCCACACTGGTATACAGGTTTGATGCGACAAGGGTATTCGCAAGCGCATCGCGCAACGACATGCGCATTGTCCCGTGCGCCCCAATTACAGTATCATCACAAATTGTGGCATTGATTTTTGGTTTTGGAAGTTCTTTTCCTTTTCGTACTTCCTTGTTTACGACGGGCGCTGGGCGCGGGATGTCGATTTCTGTGTCCCATCTTGTTTGCTCGGATTTAACCGCCTGATGAACTGCAAGCGCTAAAGGAAGTTTAGACACCGAGGCAGGAAGGACCGGGTCATGGGCATTGTGGGCGTGTAAGACGTGGCCTGTATAGGCATCGGCGACATATTCTGCGCCGCATTGAGGGTAATTTTCCGGCGGGATAACCACAACAGATTTTGTGGCGGCAGGGCGTTTTGCGGGGGACGTTGGTTTCTTTTTAGCATCCACAGGAAATCCGGCACCCAACCCAACGGCAAGAACAAAGGCGGCGGCAAGGCCGCGCGCCCATGGTGGTGCATGATTCGTTTTTATTTCCCTATTCATTCATGCAGGATACGGGAAAATAGGGGAAAAAGTCCAGTAAAAAGCCCGGAACATGACCGCTCCGGGCTAAAAAAACAAATATAAGAATTAATTCTTCTTATGCGGCGGCATTTTCTTTTCTTCGAAATCGACATGCGCGCCCAGTTTCCCCGTTTCTGGATTTTTGGCCCGCGGGTCATATTTGCGGAATTTCATCTTTTCCGTGATGTTTTTGGGGTTCTTTTGAATGTAATAGGTTGTGCCCGTCCCGGCCGAACTCACCAGGCGGATCTTGGTTACTGCGCTTTTCTTTGCCATTTTAAGGTCCTTTATCTCAAAAACTCGCGCGATATTACGGATTTTTATGAGAGAGTCAAGCAAGATTGAGGATAATCCTTTATTCTCTGGCGACCTTGGTTTCACGACACAGGACTCCCCGCAAAAAATCCTATTTTATCCATAAAACTTGACTTTTTCAGGGGCCTATGGAATAAGGGCGCTAGTTTTGCGCGGGTCTCCATCTCCTCAGAAATAGGATCATCAACATGGCGTTATCGAACATTCCTCGGGTCCGCAAGGCGGTCTTTCCTGTGGCAGGGTTGGGGACGCGGCTTCTTCCCGCAACCAAGGTGATGCCCAAGGAAATGTTGCCGGTGGTCGATCGCCCGCTGATCCAAATCGCCGTGGAAGAAGCCCAAGAGGCGGGGATTGACGAATTCATCTTTGTCACAAGCCATGGCAAAGAAATGTTGGTTGAGCATTTTGAGGACGCGCCGGAACTCGTTGACGTCTTACGCAACCGGGGAAAACTGGATCAAATTGCAAAAGTAAACGCGGTGACGTTACCCGACCGGGCGCTCGCCACCGCCCTTCAGAACAAACCCTTGGGTCTGGGGCATGCGGTCTGGTGTGCGCAACAACTGGTGGGGGATGAACCGTTTGCGGTTCTTTTGCCGGACGATATTATTCGTGGGCCGCGCGGATGCCTTGCGCAAATGATGGATGTGTACCATCGCCAAGGTGGAAACGTCATTGCTGTGTGTGAAGTCGCCAAGGCAGACACATCAAAATACGGCATTTTGGATATTGCGGGTCAAGACGGTAATGTCGTCAAGGTCAAAGGGCTCGTTGAAAAACCAAGCCCGGATCACGCCCCCTCAAACATGGCGATTATTGGCCGGTATATTCTTCAGCCAGGATTATTTACCCATCTCGCGCGTCATGAACGTGGCGCGGGCGGTGAAATTCAACTCACCGATGCGATGGCGCGGTTACTGGCCGATGAACCTTTTTTCGGTGTGTTGTTTGAGGGTGAGCGGTTGGATTGCGGGACGGATAAAGGCTTTGTGATGGCCCAGATCGCTTATGCGCTGGATCAACCGGCTCTTGCCGATGCGGTTGCCGCGTATATGGAACAAAAACTACAAGTGTATCGCGACAAGGCGGAAACCCTCGCGTCACGTCGCGTTGCAAATGGATAAGAAAACGATGAGTGGACAAACGATACTGGTAACAGGCGGGGCTGGATATATCGGCTCCCATGTGTGCAAGCAACTGGTGTCCGCGGGGCATCTTCCCGTTGTCTATGATAATTTGTGCACAGGAAACCGCGGCGCCGTCAAATGGGGCCCGTTTGAACAGGGCGATATCCGTGATCGTGCGCGGTTATCAAGTGTGATCCGCCGATATCGGACCACAACTGTCATGCATTTTGCGGCCCTTATTCAGGTGGCGGATTCGGTTATAAACCCTGCACTCTACTATGAGAATAATGTATATGGCACGTCGTGCTTGCTGGAAGAGATGCGTATCGCAGGAATTCGGTCATGCGTATTTTCAAGTACCGCTGCTGTCTATGGCCTGCCGCAGGCAACGTTACTCGACGAAGATCATCCTCTGGCCCCGATCAATCCCTATGGCCGAACGAAACTTGCAGCCGAGAATATGATCCGCGATTACGCCGCTGCCTATGGTATCAACGTTGCCATTCTGCGTTATTTTAATGCCGCCGGCGCGGATATCGACCACGAGCTCGGGACGGCCTATCCAAAAGATACGCATTTAGTTCCCTTGATTATGCAGGTGGCCAGTGGCCTGCGCCGTGATATCCAGGTTTTTGGCAGCGATTATCCAACACCGGACGGGACGGCGATGCGTGATTATATTCACGTGGTCGATTTGGCAAATGCTCATGTGCGGGCCCTTGATGCGGTGACGGGCGGCAAGATTCAGGGCGCGACGACACTTAATCTTGGGATTGGTACCGGATATTCCGTACAGCAAGTGATTGATCGTGCGCGTGCGGTGACAGGGCATCCGATCTTGGCCGAGATTTCAGATCGTCGTGCAGGAGATCCACCAGTGCTTGTGGCCGATGCGTCCCGTGCGCGAGATGTCCTCGGGTGGGTGCCGCAACATTCGGATTTGGACACAATTTTATCAACAGCTTGGGCCTGGCGTCAGAAACAAAATGCACTGGGTCGGACAGGGGCGTTCACCGCGTCTACTGTTTCTGCATTCGGCCATAAAACAGCCGCGAGCGCGGTGTCATGACCCTCTATCGGTCAAAGATAAAACCTATTATCGATTATACGGGAGCCGCTACAATTGGAATTCTTGCCGCGCCCCTTTTGTGTTATCTGATATTCAAGGTGAAACGCGATGGGGGACCTGCTTTTTATACCCAGTCGCGCATTGGTAAAGACGGGAAAATCTTTCAATGTTGGAAATTCCGTACGATGGTTGTCGGGGCGGACCAGGTTTTGCAAGAGATTCTAGCCAAGGACGCGGTAGCACGGCAAGAATGGGAACGTGATTTTAAATTAAAAAATGATCCGCGAATTACCCCCATTGGTCTTATCCTGCGGAAGACGAGTTTGGATGAATTGCCGCAACTCCTCAACATTTTGCGGGGGGAAATGAGTTTAGTGGGGCCGCGCCCGGTGACGGCAGCCGAGGAATCCTATTACGGGGATTATTTTCGTGATTACTTATCGATCCGTCCAGGGATGACGGGTCTGTGGCAAATCAGTGGCCGAAATGATATCAGTTATGATCAGCGTGTGCAGATGGACTCGTGGTATGCGCGCAACTTATCCTTTTGGGTGGATTTGAAAATTCTATTTGCAACGATTGGCGTTGTTCTACGCCGCAAGGGATCGTATTAAAAGAGGCAGCGGTGGCGCTCAAGAAAATATTTTTAGGGGCAGGGGCGATGTCCTCTGTCACGATCATCCGTATGATTGCCCAAATGGCAATTGTGCCGGTATTAGCGCGGCTCCTGACCCCAGAAGAATACGGGCTGATGGGTATGGCGATGCCGATCATCCTTTTTATCATGATTTTTTCGGATATTGGCGTGACAGGCGCACTTTTACGCACAAATGATCGAACGCACCAAAAAGAATGGTCCAGCAGTTTCTGGGCGGTAATGGGGATGGGCGGGGCGCTCTCGTGTGCCCTTGTCTTGGCGGCTCCAGTCATTGGATGGCTTTTATCCGAGCCCCGTGTGGTGCCGATTATATCGACCCTGGCGGCGGTGATATTTTTACAATCTCTTGTCACCGTGCCTGGTGCGTTCCTTCAGTACCACAAGAAATTTTTTATTCTTGCCGGGACAGAATTTATCTCTATGGCTGCCAGCATTGGTGCTGTTATCTTTTTTGCGCTTGCCGGATACGGCGTTTGGGCCTTGGTTCTTCAGCAAGTTGTACACTATGTCTTGAAATGTATTTTTATTCTTATGCTGTCGGGGTATCAACCCAGGCTCGAATTTGACATGCCCACCATTGTGCCGCATTTAAAATTCGGAAAAGATGTGTTGGGGTCAAGCGCGATGAACACCCTGTCCCAAATGGCGATCAGTCTGTTGATGGGACGATTTCTGGGCGTTGAAGCGGTGGGTATTTATACCATGGCGATGTTATTCGTTACGCTGCCTGCACGATTTGCAGCGGCACCGTTACAATTTGTCCTCTACCCGTATCTTGCCAAGATACAGGATAGGCCCGATCAATTTCGTGACATCTTTATATTTTTTACCCGGATTCTGGTGCTTATTTTTGTGCCCAGTGTTTTTCTGTTAGCAAGCGCGCAGGCGTCGTTTTTCGCGCTTTTGCTCTCTGCAAAGTGGCATGGAGCGGGTGTTTTATTTGCAATTCTAACACCCATGGCCGCGTTTCAAGCGTTCCTTTCCCTGCGTGGGACGGTCGCAATGCTCATGGGACGGCCCGATATACTTGCGCGGCAATCTTTTGAATATGGGATGATCTCTATTCTGACGTCCGTTCTTTTTCTGGCGTTTGGACTTTATCATTGGGCGGTTGTGATGATGGTCGTTTATTTATTCTATCAATTACGCGGGATTAACATGATCTTGCCCTTGGTGGAGATGCAGGCCTGGGATTACCATCGATTGTGGATTTTACCAAGCTTAGTGGCGCTGACCGCTGTCATTGTTCATCAACTCTTGGGCGGTGGTCTTGTGCTCGCCGTCTTTCTTTTGGGCGGATGTTGGGCGACGCTTTTGATTCGTGAATATCCATTATGGCGTCAAGATTATAACCGTCTGCGCGATGTCTTGGGGGCAGAGTGATTTCATGTCGATTAAACTGTCATTGATTATTTGCACACGGAACCGCGCGCCGGTCTTACCCGCATGTTTGGATGCAGTTCTAGAATCGATCAAAGAGTCGGGAACGCATTTTGTTCAGGTGATCGTGGTAAATAACGGGTCAACCGACGCGACCACCCAAGCCCTGTCGGATTGGCAGGATCAAAATGATTTTACTTTAAAAATTGTTGACGCACCGCATCCTGGGTTATCGCGCGCGCGTAATGCAGGATTGGCCGTTGCGATGGGGGATTTGATCATCTTTACCGATGATGACTGCATTATGGACCGGATGTATATCAAAACGGCGCTTGCTCTGGCATCGAGAGATGCCGCACCCGTTTTACGCGGCGGGCGTATTGAACAGGGGGACCCGACCGATTTACCGCTCACAATCAAAACAGATCTGGCCCGACAAACCTGGTCGAAAGATCAAAAATCCATGCGGCACGGGTCGCTTTCAGGTGTTATTTCAGGGTGCAGTTTTATCTTCCCACGCGTAATGTATGATGCGCTTGGCGATTTTGATGTCGCTTTGGGGGCGGGGTCCCAAAACCCCGGTGCCGATGATACCGATTATTTGGTTCGGGCCTATCTCGCCGGATTCACAATCGAATACAACCCCGATTTGATTGTGCATCATTTCCATGGGCGTCAAACAAAAGAACAAGGGCGCGCGTTGATGATCAATTATTTGCTGGGGATCGGCGGGATGATGACGAAATATATCATGACCTCGCGCGATGTTTGGCGCCCGTTTGTTTGGGATATCAAAAACTGGATCAAAGAGATGCTCCAGGGCAAAAATCTATACCTGCCGGAATATGATTTATCGTATCGTGATGTTGTATTCTATACCCTGCGCGGGATGTGGATTTATTTTTGGGCAGATAAAAAATGACAGAAAATAAAAAACAATTTTTAGAATGGCGCGCCAAAATCAATGCGTGTTTAGAGCCTTTAATTCGGTCCGAAGATAAATTTGCGCTACTTGATTTTCCAAACCATGCAAATGTGGGTGACAGCATGATTTGGATGGGAGAGACACGTTTCTTTCGTGCTTATCTTAAGGCAATACCATCTTATGTTGCGGATCACCATCGTTTTTCATCGTCGGCACTTGTTCACCATGTGCCGACGGGACCAATTTTTTTACATGGGGGTGGAAATTTTGGTGATCTGTGGCCCGCGCATCAACATTTCCGTGAGGAAATATTGCGGACGTTTCCAGACCGCCCCATCATTCAATTGCCGCAATCGATTCATTTTCAAGACCCGCAGAACTTGGCGCGTGCAGCGCGTGCCATCCATTCGCATCAAAATTTTACGTTACTTGTCCGTGATAAGAATAGTTTTAAAATCGCAACAGAACATTTTAAATGTCCTGTGTTTCTATGCCCGGATATGGCACTTTATTTAGATCCTGTCACCGATAAAATTCAAAAAACGCGTGATATCCTTTATTTATTGCGCAGTGATCATGAAAAGAAATCCTCTATGGGAGAAGTTCAAAATCTTTCCCCCTGTGAAGATTGGATCATGGATCCAGAGGGGTTCGAACAACAGATCCGCACAGGAACAATTTGGCGACTTCCCTTGATATTGGGCGCAGACGCTTTGAATCCCGCAATGCGGCGTTTTGCGCTTTATGAACGCCTGGCGCAGGGGCGGATGATGCGTGGGATCAAGCAAATTGGATCCGCGCGCTATGTCATTACCGATCGCCTGCATGTGCATATTTTATGCATTCTTATGGGGATTCCGCATGCCGTTCTCGATAACAGCTACGGCAAGATCAAAAGTGTTTCAAGTGTATGGATACCCGAAATGCCCGATGTGCATTTTGTTGATACCCTGCTTCAGGCGATTGAGATGTATCAGAGAGCGCGCGCGGCATGAAAATTTTATTTGCAACAGCCCAGCCATTCCCGCCCCAAATGTTTGGCGGATTGCAAATGGATATCATTGAACTTGCGGGTCGTCTGCGCGCGCGGGGGCACGACACCGCGATTTTTTGTGGCCTTGCGGGGAGTGGATGGACCGGCTTTCGTGGGCGCGTGATGATGAAGATATCGCGCAAGCCCTATACAAAAGACGGAGATTTTAATCATAAAACCTATCGTGCGTGGTTCCCTAAGACTGCGATGAAAGACGTTGCAGATGACTTTCATCCCGATATTGTTGTGGTCGCAGCGCGAGAGCCTGTCCCGATTGCGCTTGCGGTGCGTGCGATTAGGATTCCGGTTGTGATGCTCCTCCAAGATGTTGAATTTCATGATCATGGCGGAGATTTTAAAGCGCTTGTCGATGTGCCGTGTGTTGCGAATTCATCGTATACAGCAGAAAAATACAAACGTGCGTTTTCGGTGACGCCGCACGTAATTTATCCCATTATTGACTCAGATAAATATCGCGTTGTGCCGCAAAAAAAATACGTGCTGTTTGTAAATCCGCATCCTTTTAAAGGCGTTGAGATCGCGTGCGATGTGGCGCAACGTCTGCCACATATTCCTTTTGTTTTTCTTGAATCGTGGCCGCTGTCAAAAACTGAAGATCGGGCGTTAACGTGTGCACTGAAGAATCTGCCGAATGTCATACGCCATGCGCCGGTCAAAGATATGAAGCCTTTTTACGCGGGGGCCAAAATGATTTTGGTGCCCAGTCGTTGGGAGGAAGCCTTTGGTCGGATTGTGGCCGAGGCCCAGGTAAGTGGTATTCCGGCGATTTCAACACGCCGCGCGGGTCTTATTGAGTCAACGGGGCCCGGAGGGATTTTGATTGATTTTGATGCACCGATTGAGAACTGGACATGCGCGGTTGAAAATCTGTGGGATGACGAAATGCTCTATGGCGCTCTATCTGTGGCGGCGCGAAAGCACGCCGAACGTCCAGACATGAACCCGGACCAGCAAATCCGCACGTGGGAAAATATTTTAAAAAAATCGACGGGATATCCATGAACAGCGTGAGAGAAACCGTATCGGTCATTATCCCCGCCTATCGTTCGGAGACCACCATTCCGCGTGCCGTGCGGTCTGCACTGGCCGAGCCATCGGTAATTCAAGTGATCGTGGTTGATGATGCATCGGGGGATCATACGCTGGATTTTGCAAGATCGGCAGATGATGGTACAGGGCGCTTGATTCTTGAGACACAACCCGAAAACAAAGGCCCTGCGGCCGCGCGGAATGTTGGATTGCATTTGGCAAAAGGGGACTGGGTTGCGCTTCTGGATGCCGATGATTATTGGCTTTCTGGGCGGATCACGCGGTTGCTTGATGCAGCGCAGGATGTTGATTTTATCGCCGATGATTTATATCAAGAAATAGAAAACGATACAAATATGCCACGGCGTACGATTTTTTCAACAAGCATGTCTTTACCTCGTACCGTCATATTTTCTGAATTTGTCCAGTCGAATATCACGCAAGCGAGGATTGAACGTGCCGAACTGGGGTTTATCAAACCACTGATCCGGTGGTCGTTTTTAAATGAAAAAAAGATATCTTATCGTGAGGATTTGCGTCTGGGTGAAGATTACGAATTATACGCGCGTGCACTGGCGCACGGCGCACGCATGAAAATTATTCCGGCCTGTGGGTATGTGTCTGTTGTGCGAAATAACTCACTGAGCGCCCGGCACACCATCGACGATTTGCGCCGCCTGCGAGATTGTGATGCGGATTTAATGAAGATTGCAGGATTAGCGCAAACGGACAAGCGCATTTTATCCGCGCATGCAAGATCGATTGATTGCCGCCTTCAATGGCGATTGATGATCGAGGCCGTTAAAAAGAGAGATGTTTCCGCCGGGCTTACGACATTTTTCCGGCCTTGGCCTGTGCCCGTATACCTGATCCAACAATTATGGGGAGAAGCCGTGCGGCGCTTTATCAAGAAACGGTACGGTGATACAAAAAACTAACCGCGAAAGATAAAACGGTAGAGAAAACCGGGAATATACCGCCGCCGTGCATAAAGAACCGCGCCGATGATGGGCGTTTTTGTCCGTTCAAGAACAAGTTTTAGATGAGAGAGGACGGGCATTCGGCTTTTCTCGGCCCGCACAGAAATTAGAATGCCATCACAAAGTCGCGCGAGCCGAAGCGTATGAGGCGAGGCCAAGGCATTATTCACATGAATGATAATAACATTAAAATAAGATTGGCAATTGGCTATAAATTGAGTGAATGCCGCTGTGTTTTCGGGGATGTTTGAATGATTGTGATCCCCCAAAACAGCCACATGAAAATTCGTTTTTTCAAGACGCGCAATCGGCCGTCCTGGTTTTTGGGGCGTGTTTAAAAATGCGGTGATTGTTGTAGGAATTTGAAATGTCGGCATATCGCTTTTTCCGCACGACATTCCTGCATCAATCAATAACACGCGCCGTTGATCACGCTCTGCCGCAAGCCAGGCAAGATCGGCGGCAAGAACACCTGCCCCTTCGTCTGTGTGCGCACTGATAACACATAACATTGTGGCGCTCTCCGCTTTATTTTTGGCAGGCAGGATTTGATCGAGGAGACCCGATATTTTTGCGGTTGGCAAAGCCACCTGAAACGTTCCCGAAATTTGCGCGATCAAATCGAGGAATGATTTTTCAAACAAATCGGCGTCATAGGCCGGCTGCTGCGCGTGTGATTGGGTCATGCGGTCACCGAATTTTTCTCATGTCGCCAGAAACTTTCAAGAACAGGAAGGCTTAGTGCTGCTGTGATCTGTTCGGCGCGTGTTATGCGGTCATCAATCATCTCGGATAAAAATGCGATCAGCGCGGCAAGCAAAAAACCCGCGCATAAAAACGTGATCAAAAGCAGATTTTTATGTTGCGATAGAGGGGTCGTTGGTCGAACAGGTTCTTCCATCATGACCAGGCGCGACATGTTTTGCTTTGCTAAAAGGTCGTTCACGCGCGCTTCTTCGCTGCGTTGATGATAATATTTATAATTCTCTGAATCGATTTTGAGGCGCTGTTCCAAGGTTTCATACGCATTGCGATGATCTTCCAGATATGAAATACGCGTATCAATTTGAGTAAGTCGCGTATAAAGCGGACCGCCGTTTCCGGCCTCGGTTAAATCCTGTTGGCGGCGTTTTACATCGTTTTTTGCATCTTGGATCAAAGCATTGAGGCGCGTGACGGTTGGGCTTGAACGATTATACGTCGCAAGTGCATCGACGCGTTTCGATTCAAGTTCGGCCAAACGGTTTTGCGCGGTATTGACGGCTTGGTATGCGAGAGCCGAAAGCTCTCTTTTCTCGCGTAAAAGCTCATCCATCTCTGTCCCAAGATCGGATATCCCCAGGGTTTGTTTCAAATTCTGAAACTCAGTTTGGGTTTCGATCATACTCGCCTGGGCCTTGGTCGTTTGAACCTGCAGAAAGTCAGTTTGTGGATTGCTGTAAAGTTCCTGTTGGCGGATCATAAACCGATCCATCAAGAGGCGCAGGGCGACTTGCGCTATTTGTGGATCGGTGTGTGTCATACGAATATCGATGACGTTATTCCGTGGGTCATTTGTTGCCTTGACCGCGCGGGACAGCCGCGCGACGGCCTGGGCGGTTATCGCCGAATTTTTGTTCGGCGATTCAAGATCCGGATAAAGCTTTTGGGTACCAATCCCTGTCACGACATCATTCAACAAAGCGGGGCTTGCCAGGATTTTTAAATGTGCTTGGATCAGTTCGTTACGTTCAGAATCCGAAAAGCCAGGTTGGTTCGGCGAAGCCAGATGAACGCGCGGGGCTGCATCGGGATCAAATTTAACCAGAATACTCCCATAGGCCATGTATTGCGGGACAAGTCCACGTACATAAAACGACCCCGCCGCAACAACGCACGCAAAGACAATCAGAAAACGAAATTTCTGACGAAACAAAAGGGTCAACAGCCCACGGAAACTTGGATCAATCATTGGTCTTTGGAATAGCGGCGTGCGGGCCGCTTTCTTTCTGTTTTTATGCCATGCGTGAAAATCCCTGTATTCATAACCGAGTAACACCCATTTGGGAATAAAAAAATCGCTTTATTTATATACATAATTATAAATCAAAATCAGTGTTATTTTAGGGGGTTCCTTGTTATATGTCGGGGGGCTGTAATTGAAGAAAGAGGTCTCGCGTCAATGACAATATATCAAAAATGGATATTTCTCCTTATTCTTTTGGGGGGCCTGATTTTTTCGGCCGCGGCGTGGGCGGATCTTCCGTTTTTCACCCGTTTCTCATCGGCTCTTGACCGGAAAGTTTGGCAAAAGTCCGATGGCTGGGTCAATGGCAATCATCAATCTTGTGAATGGCGGGGGGATGCGGCAGAAATTCGCGCAGGGCGGTTGACATTAGTTCTATCCAAGCGCCCCGGAAAATTAAGACCATTTTCCTGTGGTGAGATTCAAACACAAGCGCGTTTTGGCTATGGCCGATATGAGGCCCGGATGCGCAGCGCTGTTGGTTCTGGGTTGAATACGGCGTTCTTCACGTATATCGGGCCGCCGATGGGCGTGCCGCATCATGACGAGATCGATTTTGAATTTTTGGGGAAAAATCCTCGAGCGGTTGAAATTGCACACTGGGTATCTGGGGTTAAAATTGCATCACATGTCGTTGATTTAAAATTTGATTCATCGCGCACCTACCATGACTATGCCTTTGACTGGTCGCCGCATTCTATCCGGTGGTATGTCGATGGAAATCTGGTCCATGAAACCTTGCCGGATGAACCCATCCCCAAAAATCCAGGAAAGATATTCTTTAGTCTATGGTCGGGGTCCCCGGAATGGATGGGAAGCTTTACCTATGATAAGCCTGTGCGGGCCGATATTTTATGGGTGAAATATACTCCCATGCCCGTCGAGGGGAAAAAATAATGCAGTCTTCGCCCGCCACGCGCATTTTGTATCTGGTGCATGATCTGAACGATTCTGCCGTGCATCAACGTTGCCGGATGCTCTCGGATGGCGGCGCCTGCGTGACGCTCAAGGGGTTTTATCGCGGTGCCGAACCCCCAAAAACAGTTCCTGGTGCGGATCATATCCTGTCGTTGGGTCGGACCTATAACGGCGGGTTTCTTCACCGGATCTACAAGGCGCTTTGCGCCTGGATTTTCTGGGCACGTCATGCGGTGGGCGACGGGCCGGTCGATATCGTGATTGCGCGGAATCTCGAGATGCTGGTGCTCGCACACCGCGCGCGCGGATTTTTTAAAAAACCGCCGGTTTTGGTCTATGAAGTTTTGGATATTCACCGCTTGATGCTCGGGGCGGGGATGCCCGCGCGGTTGCTCCGCCGGGTGGAGGCGTTTTTTTTACCTGTCGTCCGGATGATCATCACATCATCCCCGGCCTTTATGACGGAGTATTTTGAAAATTTTTATTCCAGTTTGCCGCGCGTGCAACTGGTTGAAAATAAAATCTATGATCCGGATAGGCACATCACAGGCACGTGTCAACAATTGACCCCGGCGCCACCTTGGGTGATTGGATGGTTTGGGGTGTTACGATGCCGGAAAAGCCTGATCTTACTGCGTGATCTGGTGCGGGCGTATCCGGACCGCATCCGTGTTGATTTGAGAGGTCGTCCCGCACTCGATCAAATACCCGACTTTCACGACATCGTGGCGGCGACGCCCGGAATGCATTATGAGGGTCCGTATAAACACCCGGATGATTTGGAATCGATCTACAGCGCTGTTCATTTTGTTTGGGCGATTGATCTTTACGAAGAAGGGCAGAATTCATCGTGGCTGTTGCCTAACCGTATTTATGCCAGTGGCGCCTATCGTCGCCCGTCCCTCGTGCAGGCGGGGGTTGAAACCGCCCGGTTTGCCGGGGCGCGCGGGATTGGCGTGCCGCTCTCGCGTCCCATGGAGGACAGCATTAAAGAATTTTTTGCCACTTTAACACCTGAAAAATATACACATCTGGCCCAGGCGATGGTGTGCGTGCGACTATCCGATTTTGTGGCAGCCCGCGAAGACGCCGTCGAGTTTGTTGCGGCATTACAAGAGGTCGTATAATGGATCAACTTCGTGTTTTAATTGTTATTCCGTGTTTAAATGAAGCGGCTTTTATTGACGCATTAGTACGATTCCTTGTCGCGGATTGTGCCGATATGGATTATCATTTGGTCATTGCGGATGGTGGGTCGACTGACGGAACGATAAACATTGCCCAAGGCCTGGCGCGTGAATTTCCACGTGTGGATTACATGGATAATCCAAAGAAAATCCAATCTGCGGCGGTGAATCGTGTGGTTCAGCTTTATGGTGATGAGGCGGATATCTTGATCCGGCTCGATGCCCATGCGACCTATCCGAAAGGATATTGCAAAACCCTGATGAGCGAGGCGCAGGACCATGGCGCAGACAGTGTTGTGGTGACCATGCAGGCCCAAGGGCATGGGGCAGTTCAATATACAATCGCGATCGCCCAGAATTCCAAGATTGGGAATGGCGGATCCGCCCATCGCGGGATGACGGCTCAAAATGGGGAATGGGTAGATCATGGTCATCATGCGCTTATGCGGATCCCCGCTTTCCGCGCAGTGGGTGGATATGATGAAAATTTTTCACACAATGAAGATGCCGAACTCGATATTCGCCTGACGTGCGCGGGGTATAAAATTTGGCTGACCCGCGCAACGTTTATGATTTATTATCCGCGTTCCAATTATGCAGCGCTTTTTCGGCAATACATGAATTATGGCGCGGGGCGTGCCCGGACGTTGATGAAACATCGATTACGTCCCAAAATACGCCAAACATTGCCGATGTTTGTGCTTCCGGCCTTTATAATGGCCTCCTTGGGTATTGTATATCCAGTATTCTTTGTCCCTGTTTGGATGTGGGTTATCACCTGTCTTTCCTATGGCGTCATCTTGGGGATACAGGCCGGGCAGGGGATTAATTTTCAAATTGGATGGGCCGCGATGGTGATGCATGCGGGGTGGTCGATTGGCTTTTGGAAGGTCTGCGCCCAGAATACTATCAAAAAAATACGTAAGGACGGATCATGACCTCTATTGACGTTTCGGTCATCATTGCAGCCTATAATATAGAAGGTTACATCGCCCGTGCGGTCGGGAGTGCACTGGGTCAAACTGGGGTGCGTATCCAGGTTATCGTTGTGGATGATTGTTCGACAGACGCGACGGTTCACGTCCTCTCGACAATCAACGACCCGCGGCTTGAGGTGCTGTGCTTATCTCAAAATAGCGGGCCCAGTGCAGCGCGGAATGCCGGAATCCGCGCGGCAAAAGGGGAATGGATTGCGGTTCTCGACGGTGATGACGCGATGGCACCCGACCGGATCCATACTCTCCTTCATACGGCGCGCCAAGAAAATGCCGATATCGTCGTCGATAATTTGATGGTGTTGACTGACGATACGATCGAGAATAGCGGCGTTCAGGGAAGAGAGATGTTTTCAAAAAAGAAACTTGAGAAAAACAAAATTCTCACCCTGGATCAGTTTATCCGCCATAATCAATCTTTTCTCGGGGGGTATACTTTTGGGTATATGAAACCCATGGTCAGGGTAGCGTTTTTGAAAAAGCATGGGCTGTCGTATGACCCGATCATTCGTGTCGGTGAAGATTATATGTTCATGGTGTCTGCGCTTGCGCTTGGGGCGCGGTGTGTTGTGGTTCCGCGTGCGCTTTATAATTACACGGTCCGCAAAGGATCGATCTCGCATCGGCTAATCCCTGCTGACATAAACCGCATCGCTGCGTGTGATGACAAGATTATCGCCCAATATGGGGCCTTGTTTTCGGATGCTGCATGGGCGGCGCAGCGGTTGCGGACCAAACGGATCAGGAGCGCCTGCTCCTACATTCAGCTTGTCGAGGGGATTAAGAAGAGAAATATAGGGGAGTGCCGACAGGCGATTTGCGCGTCGCCCCTTTGTGTGATCGGTTTGTGGCGGCCTGTTGCGGTGCGTATCATGCGCTTGATTAAAAAGGGTGTAGGTCATGCCGCGTAATCATCATCTCGATACAATACCGAGTTTTTCATCGCGCTATAGCCTAGGCCTTGTTGCCGTCACAATGCTGTTGCTGGCATATTCGATACTCTTCAAGATGCTGCCAATTTTGATCTTCTTGATGATTTGGTTTGCGCATATCGCGTATCACCCGCGCGCGGTTTTTACGCCCAAATGGCGGGATATGATCGTGTTATTTCTCCCTTTACTTGCGCTCTCTTCTGCGCTCTGGTCGCCCTTTCCAGCAGGGACGGCTTATGCGGGTCTAGAATACATCGCGATGGTGTTTTGCGCGATCATCTGCGCCCGGTTTATTGAGATGAAAGGATTTCTTTTGGGGCTCTCGGCAGGGGGGATGGCTGTTGTGTGGATTGCGATTTTAAGTGGGCAATACACGATCGATTATATCAGCGGCGAAAGATCCTTAGTTGGTTATTTTGGATCAAAAAATATTACGGGACTATTGTCTGAAATCACGATCATCGCAGCGATTTTTGTTTTTCTGATGCGCGGTGTGTCATGGTGGGAAAAAATAGTCCTTGGAATTATTCCTTGTGGGCTTGGATTTACAGGGTTATGGCTCAGCCATTCGGTGTCTTCTGGACTTTCGTTATGCGTAGCTTTGTTGGTGATGGGATGTATCTGGGCGTTTGTGCGGTGCCCACGGGAGATGCGTCAATTTTTACTTATTTTTATGGCGCTTTTTGGCGTGACCGCGAGTTTGTTTGCGGCAGGGTTGATGCCCGAGGGATACGGGGCGTTATTTGAGATTCTCGGGAAAAATCCGAATCTCACAGGCCGGACGTATCTTTGGGCCGAAGGGATAAAAATCGTGCGCGAAAATCCAATATTCGGGCATGGGTATCAGGCCTTTTGGCAACCGGGTGTGGCGGCAGCCGAACAATACTGGAAAGAATTTGGGATCGACAATAAAAGAGGATTTCACTTCCACAACATCTTTATCCAAACCGGGGTTGATTTGGGGATCGTTGGCGTTGTCGCTGTGATTGGCCTTCTTCTGTTCGGGTGGGTGCGTGGCATTCATGCGGCAATAACAAACGATAAGAATATAGAATATATTGCAATCGCCGTTTTTATGGCGATGTTCACAACGCGCGCCTTTGTCGAGGTGGATTGGTTAGGGCCGTTTGGTGCCGCCACATTCATCTTTTTCTATCTTTTATCATGCGCGTATAAAAGACTCTAATATTGCCGTCGCTCATCGAAACGGAACGGGTCTGCGCTGCTGGGCGCAGATGTCAGGGATTCGCGTTCCGTGCAAAGTGATTTTGTTTTTGCCGCGTCCCGCAGACAGGCCCCACGATCATCATAGGTACAGACCGCAACCCGACCTGAATCAATGACGCAATAGGGGCGTTCTCCAGAACGAAAGAAATCTGCCTCTGGGTTAATTCCACAATACATTTCGGGGCTTTGGCCCGCCTGACGACAGGATTCGATGTCATCGTAAACGCATTCTGGCGATCCACCGGAAGAAAAAGTACAAAATGGCGCAGCATGAGATAAAGATGGAAACAAGAAAAAAGAAAATGCGCCAAGGGTGATTGTAAACCGTCTGAACATCTTAATTATTGAGGGAATAACTTGCCCCGATGGTGGGGTTCACGTATTGCTGAATATACTGCTGATATTCGCGGTAGAGTAAGGCGTTGCCCGTTTTGGGAACATGCACAACGTCATACGGAGCCAGCCGCACATCATAGCGCATGGGATCGCCGCCTTGAGTTGCAGCATCATAATTCGCAAGGAATGCGTGGCTTTCGTTGCTGAGACCCCGCCGAATAATCAATATTTTATCGGGCGTGCCGGAATTGCGGATTCCTCCCGCTCGGGCGATGATCTGGGTGAGTGTTGGGGCCTGGCCAACGGTGATGAATTCGCCGGGGGTCACAACCTCGCCGCTCACATAAACGCGGATGGGGGCAAAAGATTTGACAACCGTGGTCATGCGCGGATCGCGGAGTTCAGATTTATACGCGTCATGTAAATCGGCGTTCACCTGGTCAACTGTACGGTTATAAGCCGCGATATTCTGCGCAAGCTTGGTTGAAATCATCCCGTCCGGGCGGATTGTCACGGTTTCATCAAGTTCAGGGTTCATGTAAAACTTGATGTCCAGAACATCGCCGATTTGCAGGCGATAATCCGGGAGGCCTTGGGCTGCTGGCATTTCAGGCGTTGTTCCCGTGGGGGCCAGCGGAATTGCGCCATAATTTGGTCCTGCGCAGGCCGCAAGGCCGCACAGCGCCAAACACGTGAGGATCGACCGCATCCGGAACAACATCTCTTTCAAACGCCCTCTGGCACAAATAAAACAAGCGATAGGTCCGTATCATGACAAAAATGGCCATGAAATCAACAAAAATCGTGATAGGTAAATAAGTTTGAGTTTTGGCAGTATTTTGGCTATAAACTCATACGGATTTTTAAAAAGGAAACCCCCGCGATGGCTTCTGTACCCACTCAAAAATTAACAGCAAACACCGAAGAATTTGAACGTGGGGTCATGATTGACCCGTTTGGGTTCCGCGAATATGACGCGCGCTGGCTTTATCCAGAACAGATTAACAAGCGCGGAGTGATTGAACTGGGGCGCGCGATTGGAACGATGGTGCATGCCCGCGGTCTTTCGCCGCAAAGAATTGTCGTAGGGCATGATTATAGGTCCTATTCCGCGGATATTAAACATGCGCTCGCGATCGGGTTGATGTCGTCAGGGTGTCAGGTTGTCGATATTGGCCTCGCCTTGTCGCCGGTCGCCTATTTTGCGCAATTTGCGCTCGACTGCCCGGCAGTCGCGATGGTGACAGCCAGCCACAATGACAATGGATGGACGGGCATAAAAATGGGAGTCAATCGTCCCATGACCTTTGGGCCAGATGACATTGCAGAACTAAAAGATATCGCGCTCAATAGTAAGGGTGTGGATCGTCCCGGTGGATCCTATACATATGTACCAGATTTAAAAACGCGGTATATGGCGGATTTAACCAAAGACGGGCCGCTGACCCGAAAATTAAAAGTGGTTGTCGCCTGCGGGAATGGCACGGCCGGTGCCTATGCCCCGGACGTTTTGCGGACGATGGGATGCGATGTTGTGGAACTGGATTGCACGCTCGATTACACATTCCCCCGCTATAACCCCAATCCTGAAGATATGGCGATGTTGCATACGCTGGCGGATCAGGTGCGCGCGGCGGGCGCGGATATCGGCTTTGCCTTTGATGGTGATGGCGACCGATGCGGCGTTGTGGATCATACTGGGGCCGAAATTTTCGCCGATAAGATCGGTGTCTTACTGGCCCGTGATTTCGCAACGCAATACAAGAACCCGACCTTTGTCGTCGATGTGAAATCAACGGGGCTTTATCATACCGACCCCGTTTTAAAGGAACGCGGGGTTAAGGCCGATTACTGGAAGACTGGCCATTCTTATATCAAGCGGCGCGTCAATGAAATCCGTGCGCTCGCTGGCTTTGAAAAAAGCGGTCACTTCTTTTTTAACGCGCCGATTGGCCGCGGCTATGATGACGCGTTGCTGTCTGCAATTTCTGTCTGCCGGATGCTGGATCGTCATCCAGCCCAGACATTGGCCCAGATGAAAGACAGTTTGCCCGTCACATGGCTATCTCCCACTATGTCGCCCTTTTGCCCCGAAGATAAGAAATACAAAATTGTGGATGACGTCACTGCGATGATCCGCGGGATGCACGAAAAACAAGAAAAAATCTTGGGTCAACATATCGTCGATATCATCACCGTGAATGGCGTTCGCTTTACCCTCGCCGATGGAACATGGGGCCTTTTGCGGGCGTCTAGTAACAAACCCGGATTGATTATTGTCGTTGAAAGCCCTATCTCAGAAAATCTGATGCACGATATGTTCGAATTCATCGACGGCATTTTACAAAAATGCCCAGATGTCGGACAATATGATCAAAAATTGAAACGCGCCGCGTAAAAACGATTTTGGAGTATGTCTGATGGATACGAAACCGCTTCCCCCACATGATGGATCTGTGCCGCATCGATCCGGGTGGATGGCGCGCTTGCGCAATTATTTCTTGACAGGGATTTTGGTCTCGGCGCCGATTGTCCTCACCATCTATGTGACCTTGCTGTTCTTGAATTTTGTGGATTCCCGCGTCGCGCGGTTGTTACCGGATGGATTGTATCCGGAGGATGGGATCCCCGGCTTTGGCTTGATCGTGGGCGTGTCCTTTTTCATCCTTGTGGGCTGGTTTGCCAAGAACTTTATGGGGCGACTGGTCATCCAAATTTCGGAATCTGTTGTTGAACGGATGCCAATTGTGCGCACGATCTACAGCGCGTTTAAACAAATGTTCGAAATGGTGATGGGGCAACAAGCTCAGGCTTTTCGGGAGGCGGTACTTGTTGAATTTCCAAAGGAAAATTCCTGGGCGCTGGGGTTCGTGACGGGGACAACGCAAGGCGAAATTCAAAACAGAACCCATGATACGGTGATTAACGTGTTTGTCCCGACGACCCCCAACCCGACATCTGGTTTTCTTATTTTTGTTCCTGAAGGTAAATTGATCCGTTTGGATATGCCCGTCGATGACGCGTTAAAGATGGTGATTTCGGGCGGAATTATTACGCCGCCAGATCGTCGGCACACAAAACTGGTGACGATGCCGTAAGGTTTATCCCGCCTGTAATAATTTAATCGCCTGATCACGTTCGAACAAATAAAGTAAATGCCGTAACGCTTGCCCACGCGGGGTCTGAAGTTTGGGGTCTTTATCGATGATCAGGCGCGCGTCATCTCGCGCCATATCCAGAAGGGTGCTATGCTGCGCCAGATCCGCCAAACGCCCCTCGAGAAGGCCGCTTTGCTGGGTGCCCAGAATATCACCCGGACCGCGTAAGGTCAGATCTTTTTCTGCGATCAAAAATCCATCTTCTGTGTCGCGCATGATTTTTAAACGTTCTTGTGCGACCTTGCCGCAATCAGGATGGTACAGCAGAAAACAATATGATTTTTCGTGCCCGCGTCCCACGCGTCCCCGTAATTGATGCAGTTGAGAAAGCCCAAATCGTTCGGCATGTTCAATCACCATACAGGTCGCATTGGGGACATTCACCCCCACCTCAATCACCGTTGTCGCGACCAGGATATGAATTTGACCGCTTGCAAAACGCCGCATCACATCGTCTTTTTCCGATGATTTCATTCGGCCATGGATTAACCCGACGACACCCGGCCCAAAGCGATTTTTCAACATCTCGTATCGATCTGTCGCCGCCGTCAGGTCCAGCATTTCCGATTCCTCGACCAGGGGGCAGACCCAATACACCTGTGTTCCGCTTGTGATTTGTTTTGCAAGTCCCTCGATGAGTTCGGGGTAGCGGAGCAGGGGGATGAGACGCGTATCGACCGTCTGGCGCCCCGGCGGCTTTTCGTTAATGGCCGATAAGTCCAAATCGCCAAAAGCAGTGAGGGCTAATGTGCGCGGAATCGGCGTTGCCGTCATGACCAGCATATCCGGCGCGATCCCTTTGCGCGTCAAGGTAAAACGTTGGTGCACGCCAAACCGATGTTGTTCATCAATCACCACCATGCCCAAATCATGAAAATCGACGGTATCCTGGAATAGTGCATGCGTACCGATGATGATTTTAGCCGACCCATCTTGAATGCGGCTCAGGATTTTTTCGCGTTCGGGCCCCTTGTGCCGGCCTGTTAACACCTCAACACCGATTCCCATTTTTGAAAAAAGGTCGCGGAAGGTGGCGGCGTGTTGCTGAGCCAGAATTTCTGTGGGCACCATAATCGCTGCCTGGACCCCTGAGGCAACGGCATTGAGCATGGCGAGCGCCGCGACAATCGTTTTTCCCGATCCCACATCGCCCTGAAGCAAACGCATCATCCGCGTGGGTGCCGCCATGTCGGCGTCAATATCATCAAGGGCCCGGCGCTGTGCACTGGTCAAACGAAAGGGTAACAGCGCCAGAAATTTTTCTCGGATCGCGGCTTGTAACGGGAAGGCCCGACCCTTGAGGCCACGTTCGCGTTCTCGCATCAAATAAAGGGCAAGTTGCCCGGCCAGAAGTTCATCATAGGCCAGACGCCGCCGATGAGTGGATTGGGGCGAAAGGTCTTCTGGGCCGGTCAGGTGGTGTAACCGTGAAAGCGCATCCGAAAACCGGGGCCATTTTTCCCGGGCCAGTAATGCCTCGTCCTGCCATTCGGACAAGATAGGCACGGTTTTTAACGCGGCCGCCGTAAATTTGCCGATCATCCGGTTGGTAATGCCAGCGGTTAAAGGGTAAACCGATTCAAACGGATGCGCCTCAACAGAATCGGTCAGTTTTTCGGGATGCGCCATTTGCCATTTCCCCGCAAAACGTTCGAGCTTGCCGCAGACCGTGACCGATCCATTCACCGGATATTGGGTTTCAAGATAATTCCCGCGGACGTTAAAGAACACCAGATCGACATACCCCACCCCGTCACCTGCGATAATTTTATAGGGCAGATTGGACCGTTTATTCGGCCGGTGTTCGATAATATCGACCGTGATCGTCGCAATCCGACCTTCTATCGCGTGGTGCAAATCGGGCCGATAGGTATGGTCAATCACATCGATCGGGGCGTGAAAAAGCAAATCAACCACGCGCCCGCCGTGTAAATGTTTCGTAAGCAGCCCCGATAATTTCTCGCCCACACCCGGCAGGGTCGCAAGCGGCCGAAACAGCGGGTCCAGCGCAAACGGACGGGCAGGAGCGCCGGAAACAGGGGGATGGAAGTTCGTCATAAAGGGATTATAATCAGAAAATGACAACCCTAACAGATCAGCAAAAACGCCTTATTTTCCGGTCGTGGCACCGCGGCACGCGCGAGATGGATATTCTCATGGGCAATTTTGCGGACCGGGTCGTGCCGGGCCTGACCCCCGCTCAAATCGATGAGTATGAACGCCTGCTGGATTGCCCGGACCCCGATCTCTATGATTGGTATACGGGAAAAGTGGCCGTGCCGGCGGATGCCGACACATCGGTCTTGCGGGCGTTTTTGGGCTTTCGCCTGGCGGCGGCGGGTTAAGAAAGAGGTTCTCGATAAAACCTAGAGCTATATATCAAACTCTCTCACAGGGCGGACGCGCGATTTTAGGTAATCGTTGCTAAGATAATCATCTTCACGAGCAAGTTTGAGGGCACCAATACCTCGCATAGCATCACGTTCAAACATAGTCGCTTCGCGGAAAGCTCCAGCGGCATGCCCTAAAATAGGCTTGTTCCTAAGGGTATATCCGATATCCTTTCGGTCGCCACAAAGATCATGCGGCAAAGCAGCAAGGGCTTTCCCGGTCATTACAGAGATACCCGCGTAGATCGCTTTCGATGGGGTTACAACTCCCCCACCTTAACCCTCCCCCTCTCGCGGGAGGGAGAGACTTTTTACCCTATCTCTTCCCCAATTCCACATAGGGCCGTTCGGCGGCGCCGGTGTATACTTGGCGCGGGCGGGCGATGCGGTTTGCGGGTTCTTCCATCATTTCTTTCCACTGGGAAATCCATCCGGCCACGCGCGAGACAGCGAACAGCACCGTAAACATGGAGGTCGGGAATCCCATGGCTTTCAAAATAATCCCGGAATAAAAATCGACGTTCGGGTACAGTTTGCGCGAGACGAAATAATCATCCTCAAGCGCGATGCGTTCCAGTTCCATCGCCATATCCAGCATCGGGTCCTTGATCCCCAGTTCACCCAAAACCTGGTGGCAGGTTTCGCGCATCACCTTGGCTCGCGGGTCAAAGTTTTTGTATACGCGGTGGCCAAAGCCCATGAGGCGCACGCCCGGTTCCTTGTTTTTCACGCGGGCGATGAAATCCGGAATTTTATCTTTGGATCCGATGTCAGCAAGCATTTCCAGCACTTCCTGATTGGCGCCGCCATGCGCGGGCCCCCAGAGTGACGCAATCCCCGCGGCAATACAGGCAAAGGGGTTCGCCTGGGATGACCCGGCAATCCGCACCGTCGATGTGGACGCGTTTTGTTCGTGGTCCGCGTGCAGAATTAAAATGCGGTCCATCGCCTTGACGAGGGTGGGCGATGCCTTGTACGGCTCGACCGGCAGGGCAAAGCACATGTGCAGAAAGTTTTCGGCAAAGCTTAAATGGTTTTGTGGATATTGAAACGGTTGGCCGCTGGAATACCGGAATGCCATCGCGGCGAGGGTTGGCATTTTGGCGATCAATCGATGCGCGGAAATTTCACGCTGGCGCGGATCGTGAATGTTCAAACTGTCATGATAGAACGCCGCCATCGCGCCCACCAACCCGCACATGACGGCCATGGGGTGGGCATCGCGGCGGAACCCGCGCAAGAAAAACTGCATCTGTTCATGCACCATGGTGTGATGCGTGATGGTATAGGTGAAGTCCTTGGATTGTTCGGCGTTCGGCAGATCGCCGTATAAAAGCAAATAGGCCGTTTCAAGAAATGTGCTTTTTTGGGCCAGATCCTCGATCCGATATCCACGGTGCAATAAAATCCCGTTATCACCGTCAATATAGGTGATGCGGGATTTGCATGATGCCGTTGCACTGAATGACGGGTCCAGGGTAAACACCCCCGCCTGTTCATACAGCTTACGGATATCCAGTGTATCCGGCCCCATCGTGCCCGATACGACCGGAAGGTCATAGGTCGCGCCGGTTTCGGGATTGGTCAGTTTATACACGCGTTCCGATGTGGGTGCAGCCACAGGTTGTGCAGGAGGAGGGGTCATGATGGAATTTCCTTGGGTCGGGGATGAAGGTGAGAGGCGTCAAGGGTATGATGCCTGATCCTTGGTTGCTGGATGGTTAATGGGGGATCTGGGCTTATATTCCTTTTATAACAATAATTGTTGACGTAAATATCGTGGGTTGGTACGGTGCGCCGATATTACAAAACGTAAACGGGAGTATTTGGAATGCAACCCAAAGAATTATCAGGATCATTTCGTACCGTTTCTCAAGAGCCATTTCATTTGGAGCGCTATCTGGTCTGGCCGCGCGCGCTTGGGAAACTTCTAACGGAAGATCTTTGCCACGATTTTGGCTCACCGCTCTATCGGTTACGGGTGCGCATGGGCGCGTTCACAATTTGCGATACCTTGCCCGAATTAAATGAACGCATGCGGGCGGCGGTTCAAACACCGGGGGTTGTGCGCGTTATTGTTGATTGCGCAACGCGTGATGTCCGCGCGGCCCTGCAAGTTGGGGGGGCAGTTTTTGAAGAAGCGGATAAACGGTTGTATTTACATGAAAATGATTATTTTCCCTTGGATGTTATCGCGATGCTACAAGTTCCTGAGCGCTCGATCCTCAGGTTATACAACCAACCCAAGGATTCGCGGAAATATCCGGCGGGTCTGTCCATGGGCGGCAAGATGTTAACGGCACAAGAACGAAAAGCGTATTGGGCGGCATGTCGGAAAGAGAAAGAGATGGTGGATCAATCGAATCTTGAAAATCCTCTTCTTGGGTTTGAGTAAGAATCGGAAAGGTGACTAAAAATGCCAGCAACACGTCTTCACGCCAATCACGCGCTCAAAATACTGTTACGCAATCATTTCCAAATTGTCGCGCGGGAATCCGATGCGCACTCTGTTCCTTTGGTCGGAAGCGATTGGTTTTTAAAACATATCGGAAAAAATTTGGCCCCCGGGCAAGAACCGTTAACCCGGAAATTTGCTCAAGAAGGGGTGGCTGTTTTTCTGGTGCGGCCTTCTGGTGAAGAGACAGTCGGGATATATCTCCAAACAGATGGATTTTTATCAGCCTCGACGACGCGTATGCTCAAGGGAAAAACAGGTCTAACATTTCGATAAGCAGGAGAGAAAAATGGTGAACAAAAAAATCAAAAAAACACAGATGAAAGCTGCGGATGTTTTTCGCTGTATGGTCGAGAATGGTTTTCAAATCATGTCAACGGATTCACTTCCGGGGCGGTCTAATGTAAAAAGGGTTCCGCACCTTCGTGTATCAAGGTCCTTCCGGCATGCGATGACAGATACCTGTGGTCCAGAAATTCAGGCGCAGTTACCCGCGATGCACGGGAAATCCGTTGTTTTGGCGGGTCCGAATCCTCAGACGAAGCAAACCGTTCGTGTTTATCTTCAAACGGGTGGGGTGATGACGGAAACTGCACTTCAAGCGCTTAAAGAGCGTACCGGCCTCAATTTCTAAAAAACGCATCTATTCCTATAAAAATAGATAAAAAGTGAATAAAAATGCTGCGGATGCTAACGTGGCTTTAATCGCGCTGGGATTAAACTAGTATGATTAAGGACGATTGTCGGGGGTGTTTTGAAAAGGAGACACCCATTCTATGAAAAAAATCATCATGATTGTGGGAGCGGTAACGATTCTGGCGGGCGGGGGCGCCGGGGCGTATTTCGTCTTGATGAAAAAACCGGTTGAGGCGGCGGTACCCGACGCGGGCGCGGGTGAAGACCACGCCAAGGCCGAGGAATCAAAAGATCACGGTGGCGGTCATGGTGAGGCAGGTGGCGATGAGAAGCCCGCGTTTGTCGAGATGGATCCGCTGGTTGTGCCCATCATGGACAATGACGGTATCGCCCAGGTGATTAGCATGGCGATCACGATTGAAGTTGAAAATGAAGGCGGCGCGCAAAAGGTGCGTGACCTGAAACCGCGTATCAAAGACGCGATGATTCAGAATATGTATGGCATGCTCAATCAACAAGCTGCGCTGAATAACGGCGTGATTAAAGTGGACTATGTGAAGAAACGCTTGAACGACGTCACCGCAAAAGTCATGGGTGAGGGCGTGGTGAAAGATGTTCTGTTGCAAATGGTGCAACAAAACCCAACATAGATTTTAAAAATCATTGGAACGCGACTTCGTTAAAGCTGCGTAATTTGCGGCTGTGCAGTTTTTCTGAGCCTGTTTCGCGCAGAAGCGTCATGGCCAATAACCCAATCTGAAGGTGTTGCTCGACCCGTTCGCGGTAAAATTTATCCGCCATGCCCGGAAGTTTGAGTTGCCCGTGCAAGGGCTTGTCCGACACGCAGAGCAATGTCCCATACGGCACACGGTACCGAAACCCGTTTGCGGCAACGGTTCCTGATTCCATGTCAAGGGCAATCGCCCGGCTTTGGCTGAGGCGCGTGTTCTGACGGCTCGCGGGTCTCAGTTCCCAATTTCGGTCATCTACCGTTGCTACCGTTCCCGTGCGCATGATCTTTTTCAAATCATAGCCTTGCTGTCCGGTGACTTCAGCCACAGCCTTTTCAAGCGCCTGTTGTACTTCAGAAAGTGCCGGAATGGGGATCGAAGGATGAAGATCGCGGTAGAGCACGTTATCTTCCCGCAAATACCCGTGGGCCAGAACGTAATCGCCTAAATTCTGCGAATTCCGAAGACCCGCGCAATGCCCCATCATCAGCCAGGCATGGGGGCGTAAGACCGCGATGTGATCAGTAATCGTTTTAGCGTTCGAGGGCCCGACACCAATATTGATCATCGTAATGCCCGAATGATCCGCGCGTTTCAGGTGATAGGCCGGCATTTGCGGCAAGCGCTTGATATCCTGCCCGTCCTCGTCGTGTGCACCGCCCGTGAGTTCCAGGTTTTTGTTGATGGTAATTTTATTACCCGGCTCGACAAAGGCGGTATAGGCCATGCGGTCATGCCGGGTCTTTTCATCACCCGACCGCGTCATGATTTCATTTGCGATCCGGCAAAATTCATCAATATAAAATTGATAGTTCGTGAAGATCACGAAATTTTGAAAATGCCCGGCACTGGTCCCGGTGTAATGCCGCAGGCGCATGAGGGATAAATCCACACGCTGGGCGGTGAAGAGCGATAACGGCGCGGGTTCCCCTTCTGCAACTTCAAACGTGCCGTTCGCGACATCATCTTCCATCAAGGTCATGTCGGGAATATCAAAGAGATACGGCACTTGTTTCAGTTGTTCTTCGGTTAAATCCGCCTCAAGGACGAAATCTTCGCCCAAGGCAAAATGAATCGGGATTGGCGTTTCCGACACGCCCACCTCAATCGCTGTACCGTGGTTGCGGATTAAATGATCGATCTGGTTCAGGTAATACGTTCCAAAGACATCGGGACGCGTGACAGTTGATTCATACACACCCGCGCGCGGCACGAACCCATAGGACAATCGCGTATCGGTACGCGCCGCATTGGGGGTATCTAAACGGATATAGGGATAGCACGCACTGACCTTGGACAGCGGGGCCTTGCCCATCGCAAAAAGTTTAAATTGCTCCCGTAAATGGGCGATATGCGCGTCATAAATCTCACGAATCGATTCGAGGGCTTTTTGAGGATCTTTAAACCGCTGACCGCGGCGCGACATGGATTTGAACATAAAGGGAAAAATCTCTTCAAAATAGAATACATAAATCATTCCGCGTGGGCGGGTCGTCGTGCCATTATATCGTGAAAAAAATTAAGAAATCGAGAGATAAGAAAAAGATGCGCCAATACGGCGACGTCGAAATTCCCAAAACCGCCTTCATCGCCGCCCTCCGTAGGGGGGATGAGGGAAAGTAATTAATCTATTGACATATATACAAATCTTCTGTAGAGTCCGCAAATCTTGTACAGGAGATGATCATGCCAACGCCCAACCCGGATTACGATCCGAAAGCAATTGAATTTCAGACTGCTCATGCCGAAGCATTGGAGCGCTTAGAGGAATTAAGAGAAAAAATAGACTCAGATGATTTCTTCCCCGAAGATGCTGCCGAACTAGCAATTCTAGCAGCAAAAACAGAAGCTAACGAGAAAGCATTCCATAGGACCTTCTATACTATGCACCCAACGATCCAAGGTTATGCTGAATGGCTGTTTGGCCTGATGACATCGCGGCAACAAGGATTCCCGATTGATCCAAAAGATATCGATGTAGAACGACTTAAAACTCGAGAAGATGTAACCAGATTATACGACCTTTTCAACGAAACGGCAAAAACTTTCCGGTCCTATGGCGCAAACCAACTTCCGATCGGACAACCGGAAGGATTGAATGCGTTTGAGGATGAAAGAAGATTGTCGTCCTTACGTCTCTACATCCCACTCATGACGCCCATTGGTACTTCCGTAACAGAAATGCCAACACTAATCGACGATATCGATAATCGTCGGCATGTTGCGTTTGTTTATGAACCCCAAGAGAGCAGAAGCGTTGTTAATGGTATCGAAGATATCGCAACCGCCTTTTATTGGGATGATCAGAAGGGCGAAGAAAAACATCATCGTACGTCCTTGCCGCCTGCGAATTACAGTTTTTATATTTATATTCCTCCACAGTATACGGAGGAATCTTTTATGAAAGTACCGATGTCGTTTTTAAGAAACGAATTTTGTCGACCTGCTTTCGAACACTATAAATCCGTGCCAAAAGTCTTTACAGGAAAAGCACGCGCAACGATGCAGGAGAAAATCGATCATCTTCGGTTTTTCTGCAGGAAGAAACCAGATGCGCCGAATCTATCTGGTGGTTAATCACACCCTCAACGCCTCATCGACGAGCCCGGCTTGTTCGGCCTGATGACGTTTCATCAAACCTGTCGCGGGCGACGCCGCCGCAATACGCCCGATATAGCGCGGGCGCGGGCAAGCACGGTGACCAATGTCTTTCAAGATATCTTCTAAATACGGCTCGATAAACGACCACGCGCCCATGTTTTTCGGCTCTTCCTGAACCCAGGCGATATCGGCGTTCGGATAGGCACGGAGCATATCGGCAAGGGTACGCGCCGGGAAGGGATAAAACTGTTCGAGCCGCAGGATGACAACATCTTTGATCCCGCGTTTTTCACGTTCTTCAAACAGATCGTAATAGACCTTGCCGGAACAGAGGATCACACGCCGTGCGGCCCCGCGCGCATTCATGACATCGGTGTTATCGTCATTCAAAATGCGGTGGAAACTGGACCCGGGGCCCATATCGGCAAGTTTAGAGACGGCGAGTTTATGCCGCAGCAACGATTTCGGCGTCATCACCACCAAGGGTTTGCGGAAGTCGCGGTGGATTTGACGGCGAAGGGCATGGAAATAATTCGCCGGTGTCGTGATATTACAGACCTGCCAATTATCTTCGGCTGAAAGTTGAAGGAAACGTTCCAAACGTGCCGAGGAATGTTCCGGCCCCTGGCCTTCAAACCCATGGGGCAGCAACAGCACGAGCCCCGACATGCGGAGCCACTTCGTTTCACCCGACGAAATAAATTGATCAATAATCACCTGGGCACCGTTTGCAAAATCGCCAAACTGCGCTTCCCAAATGGTCAGTGTGCGGGGGTCAGCAAGGGAATAACCGTATTCAAACCCCAGCACAGCGGCCTCGGATAACGGGCTGTCATAGGCTTCAAATGCGGGTTGCCCCTCTTTGATATGTTGTAACGGAATGTATTTTTCTTCTGTTGTTTGGTCATACATGATCGCGTGACGATGCGAGAATGTGCCGCGCCCCACGTCTTGCCCAGAGAGGCGCACCGGATAGCCTTCATCCAGCAAGGTGGCATAGGCCAGATTTTCTGCCGTGCCCCAATCGAGGCCTGTGCCGCTCTCAAACATTTTTTGTTTGGCTTCAAGTTGCCGGGCGATTTTTGGATTGATATCAAACCCATTTGGCATGGTATAAAGGACGCGCCCCAAACGTTGCAACGTATCGGTCGCGACGTCTGTTTTTCCTCGACGGTCATCCATGGCGGCGGTTTTAAGCCCACTCCACGCGCCTTCCAAGAAGTCGGCCTTGTTCGGTTTGTATGATTTTGCGGCATCATAGGCGGAATCAAGGCGCGCGAAAAATTCTTTCATCATGGCATCGGGTTCATCCGAGGTGATGACTTTTTCGGCAATCAAACGTTCGGCATACTGCGCCCGCGTCGATTCCAGATGCGCGATTTTTTTATACATCAAGGGTTGGGTAAAGGCGGGTTCATCCCCTTCGTTGTGGCCATAGCGGCGATAGCACACGAGATCAATAACAACGTCTTTCTTAAATTCCTGGCGGAATTCGGTGGCAATCCGCGCGACATGGACCACTGCCTCTGGATCATCCCCGTTCACGTGGAAAATGGGTGCGGCCAGCATTTTTGCAACATCCGTGGGATAGGGGCCCGATCGGCTGTATTGAGGCATCGTCGTAAAGCCGATCTGGTTGTTGATCACGATGTGGATCGTTCCGCCCACGGCATAGCCGCGGATCTCGGAAATCATCAACGTTTCGGCAACCAAACCTTGTCCGGCAAAGGCCGCATCTCCATGAAACAATAATGGCAGGACCTGAATTTGTTCATCATCTTCGCGCTGCTGCTGTTTTGCACGGACCTTGCCGATGACAACTGGATTCACAACTTCAAGGTGTGATGGGTTCGCCGTTAACGACAAATGAACCGTGTGCCCATCAAAGTCACGGTCGCTCGAGGCGCCCATGTGATATTTCACATCGCCCGATCCCTGAACATCTTCGGGGTTTGCCGAATTTCCCTGAAACTCAGAAAAGAGGGCTGTAAAAGATTTCCCAAGAACGTTCGTCAAGACGTTCAAGCGGCCCCGGTGCGCCATGCCAATCACAATTTCGCGGACGCCCAATTGCCCGCCGCGCTTCATAATCTGGTCAATCGCGGGGATCAACGCTTCGCCGCCATCCAACCCAAAACGTTTCGTCCCCACATATTTGGTGTGCAGATATTGTTCAAATCCTTCGGACTCGGTCAGGCGTTGCAAAATCGCGCGTTTCCCGTTCACGGTGAAATCGGTGTGATTGCGCGGCTCTTCAATGCGTTGCTGAATCCATGATTTTTCCGCCGGGTCCATTAAATGCATAAATTCGACGCCGATTGTGCCAGAATAAATCTGCCGGCATGCATCAACAATTTGGCGCGGCGTCGCATATTCCATGCCCAAGACACCGCCCACATAAATAGACCGGTCCATATCGGCCGCAGCAAATCCGTAATGCGCGGGGTCCAGTTCGTCATGGTGACGTCGCTCCATCATCCCCAATGGATCCAGGTTCGATTGAAAATGCCCCAGTGCGCGGTACGCGCGGATCAACATTAGGGCGCGAATGGAATCCATCGCTGCCGCCTTTAGGGCATCGGTAGAGGGCGGGGTGACGGGGTCATTTGCCACCGCCTTGCTTTGGTTCTTGGCTGTTTTGACTGCGGCGTCCCCAACTTCGACCCCATAATTTCCCTGGCCTTTGCGGTTGTCTTTGGGTGTCCAACTGGCCCCGTTGAGTTCGGCCAAAAGCGCGCGTTCTGAATCGTTGAGGTCCGCAAAAAAAGACCGCCAACTTGCATCAATCTGATCCGGCGTGGTCAGGTATTTTTGATACAATCCTGTGATATAATCGGCGTTCAGTCCGGACAAAAACGTGATATCAAGGCGAGGCTGGGTCATTCGAATTTCCTTTAGAAAAAACGCATAGAATGGTCAAACATGAGGTCCAGAATACCGCAACCCGGAAGACAGGTAAAGATCAAGTCGCTCTTTACGCCGCAAGGCTTTCCAGGATGTCATCGCTGATCTGTGCATTGGTCGTAACGACCTGAACATCATCATTATCCTCAAGCGCGTCAATCAAATCCAAAAGGGCCTGAGCTTGGGTCGTGTCGGTCACATCGATCTGCATATTGGGGCGCCAAACGAGAGCGGCCTTGTCCGCGTCACCATAGGCACGAAACAACGCATCACGTACGGCCGCGAAATCATCGGGTTTGCAAATAATTTCATGCACATCGTCTTGCGATTCAACATTATCCGCACCGGCACCGGCGGCGGCGTCAAACATCGCGTCATCACTGGCCTTTGCGCGGGGATAAACAATCAATCCCACCCGGTCGAACAAATACGCAACCGAACCGCTTTCCCCCATATTCCCGCCGCGCTTGTTAAAAATCATGCGCACATCGTTCGCGGTGCGGGTGCGGTTATCGGTCAGGCAATCGACAATGATCGAAACGCCGCCAGGGCCAAAGCCTTCGTACCGTGTTTCTTCATAAATTGCGGTATCGCCAACCCCCAGCGCGCTGTCGATTGCCTTTTTAATACGCTCGGACGGCATGTTATTCGCGCGGGCGTCAATCAAAGCGGCGCGCAAACGGGGATTAAAATCTGGATTTCCACCCCCAAGCTTGGCGGCCACCATAATTTCGCGCCCCAGCTTTGTAAAAATCTTGGCCCGCTTGGCATCTTGCCGCCCTTTGCGGTGCATAATGTTTTTAAATTGCGAATGCCCGGCCATGTGCCTTGCTCCTTCTTTTCTGTCGATTGAACGACTCGCGCGTCCCCGTGGGGGTCAAGCAGCGGAGTCAAGGATCGATGAACGAAGTCCCATGGCTGCCGCCATTTGTTTTAACGCGCGGTATTCAATCACCGAAATGCGTTCATCCGGTGTTGCCGTTCTGATCCCACCCATCAAAATACCAATCAAGCGTTTGAAGGGTGAGGTTTTGCGCACATTCTCCACTTCGCTAAAAGCCATCGCAACCGCAAGGCCGATATCCAGCAGATTATGCTTGAACGTGTTCAAGTCGCGATCCGATATCCGATCTTTTAACAACCGCGCCGCACGCCCGCATTCATCAGGCACGGCGTCCAATTTGTCAAGCCAATGTGACCATTCGGCGCGCGCGGCAACCGTTTTTTCCATGAGCCGCTGCACAAATTCTGATTTTAAATAATCTTCGGCATAGGCCGTCACCATCGTATTGATCGCGGTGCGTTCGGATTCGGCCGCATCATCGCCGCCGGTGGCATCCACTTGGGAAATCCAAAACCCCACCCGCACCGGCAACCGGACGAGCAAGGCCAACTCTTTGGCCGGAATATCATCAAATAATGCCATACGCGGAAGCCCTTAAAAGGATAACATACAGAGGGACACGTTTTCGAATCCCGTCCTGCTTATTCTAATCGATCCGGGCATCGGCGGCCAGTCCCAGATGGTCGGCAAGTTCAAGTAACGCCCCGGCCTCAAGGCCCGAGACACGTTCAATCAAATCTGGGCCGGGTTTTGATTTGGATAAAATCTCGGTGACAGCGGCAGGGACGGCCCCCATATTCGACCGGATCAAGTTAATTCCGTCATGCGCCTCGCCAAAGGCGCGGGCGACAGCAACCGCAATTTGCAATAAAGACGCCCTTAATTGATCCACATCTTCGGGGGGGATCAGACGGGTCAGCAAGCGTACACTGCGGCGACATTCACTCGGCACCTGGTCCAAATCACGCGACCAGGCGGGCCAATCATCCCGGCGCGCGATGGTCTGGCGGCAAATATACCCTGCAAATTCCTGGGGATTGGCCCGGGCAATAAATTCGATCATCCCAATCATGGCCGCAACTTCGGCCTCATCCGCCACGTCGCCACCTTGGGGTTCAAGCGCGGACATCCATAATCCCACGCGGTAGGGCAGCGCGTGGATCATGCCCTTTTCGTCCTCGCTTAAACGGTCAAAGTTTTCAATCATCATGCCTCCAGTTTAGGGAAAAATGATAAATAAACCGTAAGCTGTTGATTTACATAAATATTTTTTCAGTAATCCAAGCACCTATTTTATTGACAGAAAACCTAATTTATTCCATATTATCGCCCACGCCAGAACTTAAATTTGAAACAGGAGGACATCATGTCTCAAGATAACCCCACGGAACCCTTATCTCCAGCAGAGGCGCACGCAAAAGACCATCTCACGTCATTGATTGAGCGCCTAAAAGAGGTTGATCAGCGAGGTCTAGATGATGAAGAAAAAATAAAACGTATTCAACGTATTAGAACTTTTGTTGAACGGCATGATTTCCTCTATCCTCAGGCAATCAAAGGTTTTATCAGGTTAATGAAGAATGCGCAAAAGATCGGATACTGGGGATATGCAGATGAGTATGCCGATGACGTTGCGGCTTTTGCAAGAAAGAATCCTGCCGCCGCGCCGCTGGGTATGACAGCTCTAATCTCATTCATGCGTGCTAGTCAGAAAAGGGAATTTTTTGGCTATATGAATTACCGAGTTCAAGACATACGCGACCTGGCCGCCAAGCAACCGGGTGCCGTTCACCAAGTTTTACAAGACAAAGGCATCGGAATAACTGTCGTTACACCTGATAAAAACGGCGACGGTTTCCAATACAGGTTCGGCGTCATCACACAACAAAAACGAGAACCTGTTTATGCTGCCGGATGCCGTGTTAACTGGCTAAGCCTTTTATTCCTGGAACATGGTGTTGGTCGAGGGGCCGTTCGGGAAATGGCGTATGCCGATCGTTTGGTGGCCTTGCGTGCCTTGGCCCCGCGCGTTCCAGCGGTGGCGACGGATCTTGAGGCGCTTGAGAATTATGATCTACGGGGATCAGAGCGCCTGAAAGATATTTTTGCCCTTGCCAATGAGATGGACCCCTCGCGCATAATGGACATTACCCACCGCACAATTCATGTCGGCACGCACCGCGTTGCATCTGGGGCAGCGGCGGCGCCAGCCTTGACGAAAGACGTTTGATCATGACAAATGGGCAGAACAATCCCTCCGCCCTGTGCCATGTTCTTGCGACGGCCTCGCGCGGTCCGAAAAAAGGGGATTGGGAGAGTATTGGTGCATTTTTGGCGCAAGACCTTGTTTTGACCACCTGTCATTCTGTGCGTCATATGAACCAAATAACAATCCGAACAGCGGATGGGCAATCATCACATATTCGTTTTCTTAACCCCGTGGCCTCGGATCCATCCTTGGATGTCGCCATCATCAAATTGATGCGGCCCGTCGAGACAGATGTTTTGTCCATTCCGCGGACTCCCTCATCACCTGCACGTGGTCTGTTGCGGACAATTTTTCGTGGTGCGGTCACGTCACACAGGATTAATTTTAGTGCGGCGGAACCTTTGGCCATTATTCGGGCCATAACAAAGGGAAAAAATGGGGTGGGGTCATCTGGTGCAGACCATCAAACATTTACCGCAGGGATACCCGTTATTCCCGGATATTCCGGTTCTCCGCTTTTGGCGGAGGATGGCAAGACCGTGCTTTCTGTTGTGACAAGGCATACGCCTGTCGATCAGATCGCGGCGCACAGGGTTATTGCCACACTTCAGGAGATATCCGGCATCTCTCTTGAGGAGGCTTTGCCAATTATCCCGTTCGATGGGGCAGCTTTGGTACCCTTTTATTCCTTTATACGCAACGCTGCGCAAGAGTTAAAAATTCCCGGCATTTAGAAAATAATAAAAAGCCTGTTTGATCAGACCGATTTCAAACTTTTCCGCCGTTGTTCAACGCCCGAGGTATAGGGCTTGTCCTTGGGTTCGTCGTGGATTTGGGCGGCGACAACGGCAAGTGCCGTAGCGTTCGAAATTCCAAGCGGGGAGGCGGTATAGGTCATGATGATCGCGGGTTGCGCAACCCCCAACAAAATTGGCCCGACCGTGATGCCGTCGCCCAAAATCTTGATCATATTGTACGAGATATTGGCTGCGTCCATATCGGGCATGACCAAAAGATTGGCAGCACCTTTTAACGTCGTGCCGGGCATGTTGATTTTGCGCACCTCTTCGGATAGGGCGGCGTCTGCGTGCATTTCGCCGTCAATTTCCAGGTTGGGGTCGCGGGCGCGGATATCGTGATAGGCCGCGCGCATTTTGAGCGCCGCGTCATCGTGGTGCGTGCCAAAGTTTGAATGCGAAATCATCGCGACCTTGGGCGTCAAGCCAAACCGGCGAATTTCATCGGCGGCCAGTAACGTGACTTCAGAAATTTGTGCAATGGATGGGTTCGGGTTCACATGCGTATCGGTGATAAAGAATGTGCCTTTTTGCATGACGACGCACGAGAGGGCCGCGCCCGTTTCGACCCCGGGCCGAAGGCCGATGATATCGGTGATATCTTTATAATGGTTCATAAATTGTCCGACCGTCCCACAGATCAGGCCATCGGCATCGCCCTTGCGGACTAACAGTGCGCCAATCGCGGTGGTGTTGGTGTGCATGGTTTGGCGGGCAAGCGCAGGAGAGACCCCTGAACGCGCCATGATTTCATGGTAACTTTGCCAGAAATCGCGGTAGCGCGGATCGTTTTCCGGGTCTACCAGATCCACATCTTGGCCCAGGCGAATGCGCAAATTCAGGCGTTCGATACGCGTTTCAACAACATGTTTCCGCCCAATCAAGATTGGACGGGCGAGGCCTTCATCAACGACGATTTGGGCGCCACGCAAGACGCGCTCTTCCTCGCCCTCGGCATAGACGATTTTCTTCGGTGCCGCCTGGGCGCGTGCAATGATGGGCCGCATCAAGAACGATGTGCGCACGTTAAATTGCCGCAAGCGCGCACGATACGCATCCCAATCGGTGATGGGGCGCGTCGCAACGCCCGTTTCCATGGCGGTACGGGCGACGGCCATGGGGATATCCACAATCAAGCGCGGGTCAAACGGTTTGGGAATCAAATACCCCGGCCCAAAGACCAGATGTTCATCGGGATAGATGCTGGCGACTTCGGCGGGCACATCCTGACGCGTCAGATCCGCAAGCGCACGCACGCACGCGAGTTTCATTTCTTCGTTAATGGCGGTTGCCCCAACATCCAGCGCTCCGCGGAATAAGAAGGGGAAGCACAAAACGTTATTCACCTGGTTCGGGTAATCGGACCGCCCGGTACACACCAACGCGTCGGGGCGTACAGCAGTCGCTTCATGTGGCAGGATTTCAGGTGTCGGGTTCGCAAGCGCCAGGATCAAGGGATCCTTGGCCATTTTTTTGACCATATCGGGTTTAAGGGCCCGCGCCGCCGAGAGGCCCAGAAAAATGTTCGCGCCGTCGATCGCGTCGTTCAGATCCCGCGCCTTGGTATCGGCGGCATATTTTTCTTTCTCGCTGTCCATATTTTGGTTGCGACCCTTGTAGATCACACCCTCACGGTCACAGACAATGATATTTTTCTTTGGCAATCCCGCTTCGACCAGCAGGTTGAGGCACGCAATGGCCGCCGCGCCCGCGCCGGACGCGACTAATTTAATATCACTCCACTTTCGGCCGGAATATTGAATCCAATTACTAATGGCTGCTGTCACAATAATCGCGGTGCCGTGTTGATCATCATGAAAGACCGGAATTTTCATGCGGTCGCGTAGGCGACGTTCTACCTCGAAACATTCGGGCGCCTTGATATCTTCCAGGTTAATGCCGCCGAAACTGGGCTCTAACCGCGCGATGGTTTCAACCAGCATATCCACATCGGTTTCATCGATTTCAATATCAATTGCATCGATATCGGCGAATTTTTTAAACAAAACGGCCTTGCCTTCCATCACCGGCTTGGACGCGAGGGCACCAATTGCGCCCAACCCGAGCACCGCCGTGCCGTTGGAAATGACGGCGACGACATTCCCGCGTGATGTGTAATCATAGGCCTTGGCTGGATCGGCGGCGATTTCTTCGCACGGAATCGCGACACCGGGGGAATAGGCGAGCGATAAATCCCGCTGGGTCGCCATGGGCTTGGTTGCGGAAATGGCGATTTTGCCGGGGCGGGGGTGTTGGTGATAATCGAGCGCAGCGTCCCGCATGGGGTCTTTGGCATTCGTATCAATGGGCGCATCGGTCATGGCGGAGGGGCTTTCGAGTAAATATGGTGGTTTCAAATAAGACGTGTCTACTTTGGGGGCCTCTCCCTCCCCCTTTGCGGGGGAGGGTCGGGGTGGGGGAGAATCCCTTTAAACTTTTATCCCCCATCCTAACCTTCCCCCTTAGAGGGGGAAGGGATTTCTTTCAAGTGGCTTGTTTCTTTCCAAATTGGAATTTTTTCTTAGAATAGTAAGGAAAAAAATAGTTCAGAATTGTATGGCGAGGAATGGGCTAAAACTCAAGCCTATCGAATGATGCAGTGCGTAAGGGGGGATGTATCTATAAAGAATGGTGCGGTCGAGAAGACTCGAACTTCCACGGGTTGCCCCACAGCGACCTCAACGCTGCGCGTCTACCAGTTCCGCCACGACCGCACACTTTTCCTTTTGTCTGCGCCCTTTTTAAGAAAATTCGAAAGGGCGCGCAAGCGTTATACAATCTGCACCGGAGCAAAATCAAGGGGTTAAGCAGATAAATCCTTTATTTATTATTTTATTAGCATAATATAATTTCTGCTCAAGACACAAGGTGGGGATTCCCCTGCCGTTTTATCAACCATGCGGATCTAAACCAAAGGGGATATCCATGACCAAAAGAATTGCAAGTTTATTGAAAACTGTGGCTGTGACGGCGGTGTTGGCGGGGGGCACCGCCTTTTCAGTACAAGCGGAAGAGGGAGGAAGCGTATCGCACAGGGGGGCTTTGCCGCCTGAACTCCGCCATGAAATAACGCAAGAGCATAAAGAGGCGATCAAAGAACACCGTGAAAGGGTGAGGGCGCGTATTGAAGAACGTGCAGATCGTCGCGAGGATGTCCGGGATCACCGTGAAAATGTCGCGGATCGTGTTGAAAACCGCCACGATCGCCGTGAAGATCGTCGTGACATCAAAGAAGATATGCGTGATCACCGCGAAGACGTGCGTGATGCGCGTGAAGATGTTTGGGATGCGAAGCACGATGGTGGCCGTAGAGATAAACGAGAAGATATCCGCGATGCCCGAGAGGATGGCCGTGATCTGCGAGAAGATCGTCTAGATCATCGTGAGGATGTTCGGGATCACCGGGAAGATGTCCGGGACCATCAAGAAAATCGCCGTGACCGTGCCGAAAATCGACAGGATCGCGAAAATCGTGGCGCGGGCGTACATAAGGGTGGCGGCCATCCGCAAGCTAAAGCATCTGGCGGGAGACGTGGTGGCGGTCGTGGCTAAGCCGCACGTATAATCCAGACAAAAGACATAAATTAATCCTCTTACACCTTGCGCCCATTGGGTGCAGGGTGTAATAATATTTGCATCTAATTCACGCGCCTTTTAAAGGGGCGTGCGCCTCATTAACCTTTTACCCCCCCTTTAGGAGATATCGCCGTGATGTCCACCCAATTTATTCGTACCCTTGCTGTTGCTGTTATTTTGACATGTGCGGCCCCCTTTGTTGCCCAGGCGAATATGCCCGGTCAAAACGTTGGGACAGATCCCGTACCGGCGAATGCCAAAGTTTGGGGCACGCCGGGCCTTCGCGGCGATGCTGTAAAAAAATCGCATTGCGGTTGCGCCAAGATGAAAAAAGACGCAGGTGTGCAGAAATGCAAAAAAGCCTGTGCCAAAGATGCCAAAAAATGCAAACAAATGTGCAAAAAGCATGGCCCCGCGCACAAGGCGATGAAAGGCAAATGCATGAAGCATAAAGGCGGGTATTCCCACCGTGACGTGCCCCCGGCGCATCACCGCGCACATTAATACACTGATGTGATTTCTAAAAACCCCCTCTGACATGAGGGGGTTTTTGTTTGTTTTGTGTTTTAAAAATGCGCTATATTCAGACTCTTCGATCATGACAGACCCGTTTATAAAAATGATTGCCGATACTGAATGGCGGATGGACCCAGACCTCGTGCCGTATCCCGACGCGATTGCGTTCATGGAATCGCGCGTGGCCGATATTGCAAATGCCTCTGCGCCGGATTGCGTTTGGCTGTTACAGCATCCGCCGCTTTATACTGCAGGGACCAGTGCAAAACGTGATGACCTTTTGGACCCACAATTTCCTGTCTATGAAACGGGGCGCGGTGGGCAATATACCTATCATGGCCCGGGTCAACGTGTGGCTTATGTGATGATGGATTTAAAACGTCATTATAAAACACCGGATATCCGTGCCTATGTCCATGATTTGGAAGAATGGGTCTTGCGCACCCTTAAAATTTTGGGGGTCGCGGCCGTGCGCCGCGCGGGGCGTGTGGGGTTGTGGGTGGTGGATCCCATGACAGGGCAAGAAGAAAAAATTGCCGCCTTGGGCATTCGAATCCGGCGTGGTGTGGCGTATCACGGTGTGGCGATTAACGTAACTCCAAATTTGAGCCATTTTCAGGGGATCGTGCCCTGTGGCCTTGCGGGCTATGGCGTAACGTCCCTTGAAAAGCTGGGGGTTCATGTCCCGATGACACGGGTAGATGACGCGCTTCAAACCGCGTTCTTCGAGGTATTTAAGCCTATACCGCCCGATTTTGTTGCATTATTAACCAAATCTGTGGTGTCATAGAGAAGGAAAGGGGTTTTTGCGATGAAATATCAATGGTCTCAAAAATCATTTGCTCGGCTTATTCTGGCTGTCTTGGGCTTTGTGCCTTTCCGCGTCCCCATCCTGGTGCCGATCAAATCTCGCGCACCGCATCGCCGCTGATCCGGTTCTTTATTCCCGCGCGAAAATGATTTCTTGGTCCGCCTAAAGGGGATATTCTTTGGGTGTGTTTTTACGGTCAGGTGGGGGGTTTATCATGCCCATTTCGATTGCAAGCTATTACGATCCTTATATTTACACGAAAGAAGTCGCTCATTTGTTTTCAGGGCCGCAATATATCGGCGCAACGGGAATGGCCCCCAGCGACGATGATTACCGTGCGCTCGAGCGCTTTGATGAATCAAAACTTCTCATCCGCAAGAACGGAAATTATAAACTGCTCGATAATATCTGCGCGCATCGCCAAGCGAAAATTGTGCGCGGAGCTGGGCATGGACATCGGTTTTCTTGCGCGCTTCATCGCTGGGCGTATGACGGTGACGGCAAGGTCGTGCACACGCCGCATTATGAGGGGGATGTGGCACATTTGTGTTTGAAACAAACGCCGATTCAAATCTGGAACGGGATGATCTTTACGCAAGGCGATGACTTTATTGCCGATATGGAGGCTCACCCCCTACGCCACCATATGGAACTGGATCATCTGGTCTATCAATCGACGATCAGTGATCCGATTGATGTCAACTGGAAGCATTATATGGACGGCTTTGCCGAGAATTATCATGTTCCCTTTGTTCATCCGGGGTTTGTCAGTTTGATTAACCTCGATACACTGTCCTGGACGGATCACCCGCGTTATCACACGCAAATCTTGCGAGCGCGGAGCGTCGACGAACTGAAGGCGCGCAAGATGACACCCGCCTATAAACATTGGGTGGATCTGATGCTCGATTATTATCAGGGCGTTTTGCCTGATCCGATTGGTGTTTTGGTGCACTATTACCCGAATATCATGCTCGAATGGTATCCGGGGTTTTTGGTCATGAATACGGTCCACCCGAACGGTGTGGGGGCCATGACCTGTCATATTGATCTGTTTCATGATGCGGAGATGCTTGAAAAACGGCCCGATCTTTGTGCCGCCGCGCGCGCGGCTTATGACGAAACTGTCAACGAAGATGTTGATTTGTGCGTGCGTTTGGCCGAGGGACGAAAATATCTTTACGACCAAGGACGTGAGGATCAGGGGCCGTACCAAGGTCTTTTTGAAGAGGGGCTTGAGATGTTCCACCGATACTACAATGCAGCGATGAAGTGTTAGGAATAAATAGAAAGAAAGTATATCAATTGTTTTGCGTTCTTTTTAAATTGGTGTATTAATAAATTTTCAATAAAATGCGATTAAAATTAAAAATGGATCACAGTTTAACCGTTTAACCATAGAGGGTATATACATGAAAAACTTATTTCTGAGCACAGCATCAGCTTTTGTTATGACCATGGTGGCGTTTCAGGTTTCCCCTGCGAATGCGAGCATGACAGCTCCGACCGATGATGGTTTGAAGGCGTGTCAAATGGCGCTGGATGGAAAAACGACCCACGTAGAATTACCATCGGATAGGTTAAAGGTGGTGATTGAAGAACCTCAGCCGGATGGCGTGCCGCAGATTCATCCGAAACTACCCGATGAACTTGCTACCCCGGATAGCCCCCCAAAGATTATTTCTCGGTTTCCTGGGGAAGATCAGGGTGGTGCGACGGGTGGTTCAGTGCCGCCAGTATCTGACGATTCGGGACTTAAGCCTCTTGTATACCATAAACCGGATTCGAATGGATGTATCCCTGGTACTGTGAATTTCCGTGCATGTGATACTAAAAACGCAACGGATAAGACAAAGGTTACGACCAAGCCGACGCCAGGCGATGATGCAAGAGTGCCAACCAGACGGCCCGGCTCCGGTGGGGTTGTAAATGATGAAGCAACATTCATTGCCGAGTATAATCGCAAGCTCGACATTGCAAAGAGTGGAGAGCTTGACGACCAGTTTAAAGAAGCGGTTGACGCCGCAAAGGCTAGTGGGAAGACGGGTCTGAATAAAGATGGGACACCTGTCTCACCGTGGGATTATGTCGTCTCAAATTTACGTAATAATGGCGATAGCTCAATGAGTAAAGCTCTGGTTGCGGCGGGCGAAAAAATGACCCCTGAGGAACGTAATGCGGCCCTCGAGAGGCTCGATTCTTTTACAAAGGAAATGTATGGGAAGGATCAGAACATTTATAAGGGTATTAAAGAAGACGGCTATACGAATGTGATAGCAAATATGTTCATTACTGGTTCTATATCTAATCCAAAATACTATGAGGAGCGGCGCGAGCAGCAGAAGTTAGTTACAGAGGCCTTCCAGAAGCAGTTTGGGCGTAATCCAACAAACGAGGAAATCTACTATAACACACAAACGGGTGGAAATATTTTTGCGAACGAGCGAATTTTTGATGAGCGTCATCGCAAGAATATCGAGCAAGGGATCCTCTACTCCGGTTACGGTATTCGTGCAACGAAATACACCGATGCTCAAGTGACGGATGGCGTGAAGGATTATATCAAGAATAATCCGGGCGCGACCGAAGCTCAAATTCGTAAGGTGGCAACGGAACAGTACGGGATTGATAAGGAGCAATTGGACCGTGTCAAGGCTAAGAGTTTCAGTCAACCGACAACGCCTACTCGGAATCCAGTACGCAAGTACGATAACTCTCAAGTGGCGGATGGCGTGAAGGATTATATCAAGAATAATCCCGGTGCGACTGAAGAACAAATTCGTAAGGTGGCAACGGAACAGTATGGAATCCAGAAAGATCAGTTGGATGAGGTCAAGTCCCAATACTTTACACCTCCGAAGACGACGACTACTACAACGACCAGACCGAAACGTGAGTACGATAACTCTCAAGTGGCGGATGGCGTGAAGGATTATATCAAGAATAATCC
>CAZSIB010000008.1:0-32827 GCA_964607245.1 uncultured Pseudobdellovibrionaceae bacterium
CAACGGCGCCGGCGTTGCCTTAAAAGCCCAAAATTTACGTCTCGATGCTGTATTTACCAGTACATTAAAACGGGCCTATCACACGGCTGAGATCGCACTTGGCGCGTCATCGCCCGTGAATGATCATTTAAAAAATCCGGACGGGACGTGGCGTCTTGTTCGTCATGATGATTTGCGCGAACGCGACTATGGTGATCTGACGGGGCTGAACAAGGATGAACTGAAGGATCGGTATGGTGCCGAGCAAGTACAAATTTGGCGACGCAGTTATGATGTCGCCCCGCCGGGGGGTGAAAGCCTGGCCGATGTGGTCGCCCGCGTGGGCCCGTATTTTGACCGCACGATCCGGCCTCTTTTTGTCGCCGGACAGACGGTTTTGGTAGCCGCGCACGGAAATTCACTTCGTGCCTTGCTGGTTCATTTGGGTGAGAATACACCCGACAACATCGCTGCGCGCGAGATCGCAACGGGCACGCCGATCGTGTTAGCATTTAAAGCCTAATACGTCTTGGGCGGAGTTCCATAGCCCAAGGATTTATATTTTTGCGCAAGGGCCCGCTGGCCAATTGCCTGACCCAGGATGTCATACCGGTCGATATAAATGCGGGTTTGCGGGGTGATCCACGTTGCGCGAATTTGATACAAATCAAAATCCATCCGGTGGGGCAGGTCCGGTTCCAGCATTTCAAGGCGCAGACGATCCGCACTTGTAAAGTCATGGGTCAGGCGCAGACGTTCCACCCCCTCAATCTTGGGGGATTTTTTAAGCGCCTCGGACGCGAGGTTTAAAATAGACGGATCATCGGTCAAGATATGCTGTGGCGTGGATTTTTCGCCCCAGGATAGTTTGGTGCGGGCGTGCGGGTCGCTTGGGGATTTCAGGTTCTTTTCCCCCCAAGCACGTAAACGATCCCCAATACTTAAAACATCATCGTAATAGAGATCATCATAGGTGAAATAGGTGATTTGGACTTGGGTCCCTTCAAGGACAAGTTCGGTCAGGACATCGCCGTTCGGGTTCGTTTCCGTGACGATGAATCGGTCGTGAATCGCATTTGCTGCTCCTGGGGTTTCAACCGGTGCCAGGGACGCCGCTGGGGCTAAGGCCATCAAGCGGTAAAATTCGCCGTAATTGAGCCAGGGCCAGCGCGCGATCAGGCGGGGCACCCCTGTTTTGGGGTTGGTTTGGTAATGGGACACGGTAATGTCGCGGGAGAGCGGGTCTGTTTTACCAGAATTTTGGGCCTGGGCCGGTGATGCCCATATTGTCCATCCCATGAGGACGAGTAGAAGCCAAGAGATCAGATATTTTCCCGTGATACCGCCTTGCATTTTAAGTCCTACCCGATATAGTCGGTTTTTCAGATATAAGCCCCTCGATTCAAGTGTAAAGGAAAAAATCATGTTCATCCAGAGTGCACAGGCGCAAGCCACAGACCCCGCCGCGACCGTGGCCGCAACGACAACGCCTGGGTCGGTGCCTTTACCCCCACCGCCCTCGGGGACCGAAATGCTCCTTTGGAATGTTGGTTTTATTGGTGTCATGGTGGTGATGTTTTATTTACTGCTGATCCGGCCACAACAGAATCGGTATAAAGAACATGCTGCTCTTTTAAAGACGTTGAAAAAAGGGGACAAAGTGGTGTTGCAATCGGGCATGATTGTGATCGTCGATCATGTCAATGATAACCAAGAAATGACAGTTGATTTGGGGTCCGGGCAAAAGGTGCATATTTTCCGCTCAGCCATTGCGGGAAAATATGAGGACTATGCGAAGAAGCAATAGGTTCTGTTATATAAGGATTTTTTGATGATTTACCTCTCAAAATTAAAAGTGACGCTTATTCTTCTCGCGTGTCTGCTGGCCTGTGTTTATGCCGCGCCGAATCTGGCCTCGCAAGCCATGCGCGATGCGTGGGCGCAAAAATATGCCGGATTTTTACCGATTAAGGGCGTGGCGCTGGGTCTTGATTTGCGGGGCGGGTCGCATTTGTTATTGCAGGTCGATCTCGAAAGCGTCATCCGCGAAAAGATGGATGATCTGGCAAGCAGCATTCGGCAACAACTGGTTGAAGATAAAGTGAGCGACGCGGCTGTATCGGTTGCGGATCGTCGTGTGATCGTGACGGGCGGTGACGCGGCTTTGGTCCGCGCGGCCATTCGTAAGGTCGAGGCCGGGTTAAATATTGACCCTGGGGATCAGGGGGCCGTCGTTGTGACCTATGGCGAGCCCGCTTGGCGTGAGATCAATAATCAAATCCTCTCGCAATCGATTGAAATTGTGCGCCGTCGCGTGGATGAAAGCGGGACGCGGGAATCAACGATTGTGCGTCAGGGCGATGACCGTATCTTGATTCAAATCCCGGGTCTGGATGATCCAGCACGGATCAAAGAATTGTTGGGACGTACAGCGAAACTTTCCTTCCATTTAGTGGACACCGATATGAGCGCCGGCGGATTGGGCAGCAAGGTGTTGCCCTTGCAAGAAAGTCCGGGCCAGAAGATTGCGATCAAACGCCGCGCGATTTTGACGGGGGATATGTTGGTCGGGGCGGCACCCACGTTTCAAGACGCGTCGCCAGTCGTGAGTTTTCGGTTGAATAACACCGGCGCGCGCCGTTTTTGTGATGTGACCCGCGACAATACAGGCCTTCCCTTTGCGATTGTCCTTGATGACATTGTGATTTCCGCGCCGCGGATTAACGAACCCATTTGCGGTGGATCGGCCGTGATTTCTGGACGGTTTAGTGTACAAGAATCATCTGATCTGGCATTACTTTTACGCGCTGGTGCCTTACCCGCCCCCCTGAAAGTGATTGAAGAGCGCACGGTCGGACCGTCTCTTGGGTCTGATTCCGTTGCAGCCGGAAAGACAGCTGCGCTTGTGGGCCTTGTCCTGGTCATGGTGAATATGATCGCCGGATATGGGTTGTTTGGCGTGTTTGCGGCGGCGGCGCTGCTCCTCAACGTGGTTATGATTTTGGCGCTTTTGTCGTTTTTAGGTGCCACACTGACCTTGCCCGGGATTGCAGGGATCGTACTCACCATTGGGATGGCGGTCGATGCCAACGTCTTGATTTTTGAACGGATCCGCGAAGAAACAAGATCGGGCAAAACGGTGATTGCGGCGCTTGAGTCCGGTTATGCGCGGGCGCTCGATACTATTGTCGACAGTAACCTCACCACGCTTATTGCCGCGCTTGTGCTCTTTGTTTTGGGTGCGGGCCCCATCAAAGGGTTTGCGATTACGCTCTCGATCGGGATTGTGACCTCCATTTTCTCGGCCGTGATGGTCACGCGCCTGATGGTGGTTTTTTGGTTGCGGCGCACGCGTCCCGCGACGCTCAATATATAAGGATACAAAACGATGGCACGGCGTTTTAAACTGGCACCGGATAACACGAACATTAATTTTCTAGGCAAGCGGTATTTTGCGTTTGCGTTTTCGCTGTTTCTGGTTTTGGGGTCGCTCACCCTTGTTGCGGTCAAGGGCATTAACTTTGGTGTCGATTTTACGGGCGGGACATTGATAGAAATTAAAGTACCCACGGTGCCGGATCTCGCCCGGTTGCGTGGCGATCTGTCGGGCTTGGGCGTAGGGGCCGTGTCGCTTCAAGAATTTGGGGATCCACAAAATCTACTCATCCGCTTGCCGCAACAAAGCGGCGGTCCAGAGGCCCAGGCGCAGAGCGTCACTAAGGTAAAAGAGTCTCTTGCTACGGCATTTCCGTCCGGGGTGGTCGATTATCGCCGCGTTGAATATGTGGGGCCGCAAGTGGGCGATGAACTGAAAAAGGCTGGGATGCTGGCGCTCGCGCTCTCAATCCTGGGGATTTTGGCGTATGTCGCCTTTCGCTTTGAATGGCAATTTGGCGTGTCGGCGGTTCTGGCTTTGATCCATGATGCGGTTGTGACTTTGGGGTTTTTTGCCCTGACGGGATGGGAGTTCGATGTGTCCACCATGGGCGCGGTGCTGCTGGTTGCCGGGTATTCCATTAACGACACAATCGTTGTCTTTGACCGGATTCGTGAGAATTTGCGTAAATATAAGAAAATGCCGCTTTTGGAACTCTTTAACCTGTCGACGAACCAGATGCTCGCGCGGTCCCTGATGACCTCGTTTACAACGCTTTTGGCGTTACTCTCGCTGGCCATTTTTGGCGGTGACGTCATCCGCGGGTTTACTTGGGCCCTGATTGTCGGGATTGTTGTCGGTACGTATTCATCGACCTATGTCGCGGCGGCGTTGCTTCTCTATCTGAACATTCGTCGCGTGCCCAAGGAACTCGATGCATCGGGTGCCGTTCCAGGAAGTGTGTAATGCTGCGTCTGATGGTCCTTAAAACATTGAGTTATGGCACGATGCATATGTGCGTCGCGATTGTTGTTGCCTATGTGTTAAGCGGTGACTGGAAAGTGGCCTTGGCGATTGGGTTGATTGAACCTTGCATTCAAACCGTGGCTTTTTTCTTTCACGAACGGTCGTGGCATCATTTTGAACACAAGCATCACCGAACCGATCATCATAACGCGATGATCGACAGTGTCTCACCTGCCGGACGCGCAATTGATGGGCTGCTTCACAGCCAAGAACAAAAACCTGACCGGGACTAGGGTCAAGCCGCGAGGTTGACCGGGCCCGCTTGATACAGGCGTTCGACGTTTTCCCAATTGATCAGATGATCGACAAACGCCTCGAGGAACTTGGGTCGCGCATTGCGATAGTCAATGTAATAGGCATGTTCCCAAACGTCACAGACCAGAAGGGGCGTCTTGCCCCGGACAAGCGGAGTATCCGCATTCGCGGTTTTAGAGATGTCAAGCTTTCCGGTCGCGGGATCAAGGCAAAGCCATGCCCAACCCGATCCAAATTGGGTCATCCCTGCCTGGATAAAGGCATTTTTGAACCCGTCAAACCCGCCAAAATCGCGGGTGATGAGATTCGCCAAGGCACCGGGTATTTTCGTGCCGCCGCCTTGGGGCCGCATGGATTCCCAGAATAAAGAATGGTTGTAATGCTGCCCCAGTTGGTTAAAGAGAACAGCTTGCGCGGGGTCTTTGGACGCTGCGACACAGGCGGCCGCAAGGGACAGACCCGTAAAAGGTGAGGCGGGCAAGAGTTCATTTGCCTTATCGACATAGGCCTTGTGGTGCTTGCCGTGATGATACTCAAAACTTTCGGGAGACAGGTAAGGGGCCAAGGCATCGGGGGCGTAGGGCAGGGCGGGCAAGGTGAATGTCATGGGGAAATCCCTTTTTCAACAAATTGCGGTATGAAAATCTCTGGCGGACAGTATAGTCATGGGAAGCAGAAAAGAAAAGTTCAATGATCGGCGGGTCGACATGGAAGATGCGCTAGAGTATTGCCGTGCAGAAGTCGCGCGTGCTTTCCCGGATTTATATCTGGTGAGTTTGTGTGGCCGTGTGCGTGATTACAAGGCGTTATGGGCCGTTCTTGCGCTACAAAGTGAACTGATTAATATCGGGAATCGTGCCCCCGACCCGACCTTGCGGTTGATCCGCCTGGCATGGTGGCGCGAGACGATCACGGTGCTCTATCAGAATCCGGGTTCTTTGCCGCCCCATCCCGTTGCCCGCGCCCTTACCGAACAGGGGATCCTGAACTTGGGGGGGCCCGCACAACACCTGATCTTTCGGATGTTGGACGCGCAAGAAAAATATGTAGAATTTCTGGGCGACAAGTCCGCCCAAAAAATAGGGGGCCCTGCCGAGGATATATTTTCTCTGCTTTTTGACCTGATGGCTGTGATCATTCAAGGGAGAATGGAGGAGGGTACCGATTTGCTGGCGCTGGCGCGTGCCTATGCCTGGGTTTTATGGACATCGCGGGAAGTGGAAACACCGCCGCGCGATTTAACAGATATCATCGATAGGCATTGGGCCGCGACGATGCCCCAGCAAAAAGAAAAGGTTTTCAGGGCGCTTCGGGCGCTCATCCGTATTTATTTGGGCCGAGAGAGAAAAAGAATGACATCGGCACATTTTCCAAAGTATAAGGCTTCCCCGCCCTTTTTGGCCTTACGCGTTTGGACAGGAACAATTTTTGAGACTTAAGCGCGTTTTCCTATCGGCGGCGAAAAGCAAATATGTTACAGTAAACACACGTTGCGCTTTTCCCTTCTTCTTACCTGTCACCGGATTTTTTGATGCGATTCTTGCTGGCTTGCCTCCTCTTCGTTGCGGTGCTCACGTCTTTTGTCCTCGCGAATGTTTGGGCGAATGACCCCATGACCTTGCCGCCGCCGCCGCCCTTGCCCGTCCTGTCGGATGTTGTTCCGGTCGTTCCGGTGCATACGCCGACGCCTGACATCTCGTCATCCCGCGACCTCATTCCTCCTGTTGGGCTCGTGACACGGCCCACCACACTTGCCGGACAATTGCCGTCTGAAACCTTGCCGATGCTCCGGTTAACGCCAGATAAGATCGAGGTTGTGCGCCTGGATGCCGACGGCGTGAATGTGATTGTCGGGAATTCGGCCCATTTGCTGGCGGTCATGGAAACATCGCGTCAGATTTTATTGGTACCGCGCGCACCCGGTGCTACGCATTTCCAGGTCTTGGATGCAAACGGCAACACGGTGATGGAACGCTCAGTCATCGTTGCCGCACCGAAACAAGATTATATTCGCGTGCGCCGTGCCTGTGCCAACAAGGATAACGGAGAATGCAAGGAATATAGTGTTTTTTATTGCCCGGATATGTGCCACGCCGTGAACGTGACGCAAACGGCGGTCGCTGGCTCTGGGGCCAAGGTGGATGTTCCAGCCGAAGCCGCGTCAAACGGTGGATCTGGGAATAACGTTGAGATGATTAATGATCAACCTGTCTCGCCGGATGCGCCGGCCAATGTGGGCGCGACGACGGGGCAAATGTTAATGACTCCGTAACTCACGTATAACACCTTCAAACTAGATGGAATGTACAACATGATGAAACATATTTCTCGTATGGCGTGTGTCTCGGCTGTGTCCTTGACCCTTGCGGCATGTGCGACAACGGGCGGTGCGCCGACCGAGGGCACCTATGACGATAAAATCAATGCGGCACTTTCACGTGCAGCAGACCAGGCGACGCGTGATGGGTCCAGTGCAGGGTCGGTGGCTTTTCTGGAACGTTTATACAAACGCGATCCAAAGAATCCGGAATCCGCGATGAAATTTGCGCGTGCGCTCCGTCAGGCGGGGGATACCCAAAAGGCGGTGTTGGTTCTGGCGCCTTTCTCTGAGGATAAGAAAGCGAGCGCTGCGGTGCTCTCGGAAATGGCCGCCTTGCATGTGGGCGGTGGGAAGTATGGGCTTGCTGAAAATGCTGCGCGTCGTGCGATTGCAGCCGATGCGAATGCGTATCGCGCCTATCAGATTTTGGGAATCGCCCTTGAAGGCCAAGGCAAGTATAAAGAGGCTGAACCCGCCTTTCGTCAGGCGCTTGATTTGTGGCAAGGAGATGCCATTCCGGTCATGAATAATTTGGCTCTGAACCTCACCAATCAAGAACGCCTGGACGAGGCGATTGAGATCATGGAAAAAGCAAAGGCACTCGCCCCGAACCGGATAGAGGTCGAGCGTAACTTGCGGATTATTCGGACACTCAATGAAACGGCGTCCGGTCGTCCGGCACCAAAACCTGCCGCGAAGCCCAGTAGCCTTTGATCAAGATTAAAAAACAAAAACCCCAGGTCGACTGGGGTTTTTGTTGTATGAGGGTAGGAACAGGTTCTTTATGCCGCCGCATCGCCCGAATTTTTGGCCGCGCGTTTGCGGTCATTGGGATCCAGATGTTTTTTGCGCAGACGCAAGGATTTTGGCGTCACCTCGACCAGCTCGTCGTCCTCGATATACGACATCATGGATTCAAGGCTTAAACGCCGCGGCGGGACCAGGACAATTGCTTCATCCTTGCCGGCGGCGCGAATATTGGTCAGTTGCTTGGCCTTTAAGACGTTAATTTCCAGGTCGTTTTCACGGGAATTTTCCCCGACGATCATGCCTTGATACACATCATCTCCGGGGTTCACAAACATGGTCCCGCGATCTTGTAAGTTAAAAAGCGCATAGGCCACCGCCTGGCCTTTATCGGTTGAAATCAACACACCGCGATTACGCCCACCCACATCGCCCTTGAACGGGGCATAGGAATGGTACAAGCGGTTCAGTAATCCCGTCCCGCGCGTATCGGTTAAGAATTCAGACTGATATCCAATGAGGCCGCGCGACGGGGCAAGGAAGGTGAGGCGCATTTTACCACCACCGGACGGGCGCATATCGGTCATTTCCCCTTTACGTTGGCTTACCTTTTCCACCACCGTGCCGGAATATTCCTGGTCCACATCGATGATCACTTCTTCCATCGGTTCCATCAGTTGATTATTCTCGTCTCGTTTAAACAGCACACGCGGGCGCGAGACCGACAGCTCGAATCCTTCGCGCCGCATCGTTTCAATGAGGACACCCAGTTGCAATTCACCGCGGCCCGAGACTTCGAATGCGTCTTTCCCGTCGCTTTCACGCACGCGGATCGCGACGTTTGTTTCAGCCTCGGCCAGCAGGCGGTCGCGGATCATGGTGCTTGTCAGTTTTGATCCTTCGCGGCCCGCAAGGGGGGAATCGTTCACGGAGATGGTGATCGCCATGGTGGGCGGGTCAATCGGCGTTGCCGGGATGGGTGTTGCGACGTTCACATCGCAAATCGTATCGGCCACAGAAGTATTTTGAAGCCCCGCAATCGCAATAATATCGCCGGCTTCAACCGTGTCGGTGATGACGCGTTCGACGCCCAGGAAGGTTTGAAGTTTCGTAAGCCGCGCGTTTTCAACGACTTCGCCGTTCAGGTTCATGGCCTTCACAGGCATATTCACCTTGGCGCGACCGCTGTAAACCTTGCCGGTCAAAACGCGGCCCAGATAGGGGTCGGATTGCAGCAAGGTCGCAAGCATCGCAAACGGCGCATCCGGATCGCATTTGGGTGCAGGAACATGTTTCAAGATGAGATCAAGAAGCGGTGTCAGGCTGTCACGTGGGCCCTCAATCGCCGGCGCGGCCCAGCCGTCACGTCCCGAGGCATAAAGAACCGGGAAATCCAGTTGCTCATCGGTGGCATCAAGCGCGATGAACAGGTCGTAAATGGCATCCAAAACTTCGGCGGGTTGCGCATCGGGGCGGTCCACCTTGTTAATCAAGATGATCGGTTTTAATCCCTGGCGCATCGCCTTCATCAGGACGAATTTGGTTTGGGGCAGGGGGCCTTCGGCCGCATCGACGAGCAGAACAACACCGTCTGCCATGGCGAGCACGCGCTCCACCTCTCCGCCGAAATCCGCGTGACCGGGGGTGTCAATAATATTGATTTTGTGGTTGTTCCACCGCACGGCCGTGCATTTCGCCAGAATTGTAATCCCGCGTTCTTTTTCCAAATCATTCGAATCCATGATCCGTTCAGCGATTTGTTGATTTTCGCGGAAGGTCCCGGATTGGCGCAGAATGGAATCGATCAGCGTGGTTTTGCCATGGTCAACGTGGGCGATGATGGCGATGTTACGAATAGACATAAAATAACTTTCATTTTTTGAATTTTTATTGCCGTATCACTGGCGCGCCCTTATGCCAGATAATGCGGTGTGATGCAATGAAAATGAAAGGATTTTGGTCAAAAATCATCCCCGCCTGGGGGATTGCCCGGCGGGGAAGGGAAAACGCGAACCTCTAAAATAGGGACTTAAATCTTAAGTTCTGGAGCCATGGCTGGGGTCACGGCACTATGTTGAATAGATGTCGTGGAAACCGGATCGACCCGGAATGTTGCCCCATGTGCCATAGAGCTGCCTGAGACAGCAGCTGCAATCCCTGTTAAATCACGACCTTTACCACTTGCGCCAATAAACTGTAAAACCATCATTTTTCTCCTTTATACACCCTGATTAAAAAACTAGTCCCGCACGATAAAAGGCACGTGATGGACGATATTCATGTCCCCAACTTTTGTGACCACCGTGATCCGCTTTACCATTTTTAACATATCCATTTGGTCTTTTTCAATCTTTATCGATAATGTCGCATAGGCGCCGTTTTGTTGCGCAATCCCAATCACATTTTGTGTCCGATCCCAATCCGCCCAGACCGGCACATCATGCAGATCTGTATCAACCACCAGGATCAAACGGTCTTGATCCGTGTCGCGGACCAGAAGTGCACTGACCCCTAAAGCACCGCTCAGGCCCTGGTCGGGTTCCGGCGCGTGGCGTGGAGTCACGGGCCGCGGCGTGACGGGCCGACCTAGAATATAAGTGTAGAAGAAATCCTTTAAGATTTGCTTTATTTTATACATAATAAAAAACCAAAAGGCGGGTTCACGTGAGGATACAATACCACGGAACCCTTAGCGTATGGTAAAGAAGCAAAGGGAGGGGATAGAAAAGGATAATAAACCTATCCCCTTGGGCGCGGCATGGGGTGTTTCAAAGACCTAAAAACACCTTTGACTCTGGTCAAAAAACGACATAATTCTTGCTAACACCATAACATCAGGGAGGACAACAGATGAGCCAGACTTTTCCATTAAAAGACGTGATGACCGAAGAGGAATTTGATCGGCTGTGGTCCTTGTCTGACGAGGAATCAGGTCTTGATCCGTTAAAGGTTGATGCGCATGTCGCAGGGACGCCGTTTTCAAATCAACAAAGACGGGGAGATCAATATAACCGTAATTGTGACGAAGCAACGAGCGCGAAAATGATCCTTCATGATGTATGTTCGGACGCGCGCGAGACGCATCGGTCCTCTTATGCAAGCGGCCATGGACTAGCAAGCGCTGCCGCATTCCAAAAATTGGCGGAAGATTTTAATGAATGGGCAGGAGGTAAATCGACGCCCGGTCACAATCGCTCGGGCATGATGCCCTTGTTGGCGCGGATGATGGCGGCTCAGATCAATACAAACCCGCATGTGATCAGCGACCGAAATGCCCATCTTTTGGTACCGGGTATTTTTACACGGGCGGAAATTATTGAGGCGCTCGATCCCGATACCTATTCGACCCGAGTGGAGCATTTTAAACGTATGCAGCGAAATGAGGCATCATTAAGAGTCCTGGCGGAAGCCGCGTTTGGTATTGATATGACCGGAAAAGGGCGGCTGAAAAAGCATGAGCGGATGGAGAATATCGATCGTGTTGTCCTTGAAAGCGCGATACGGATTGCTGGATCATTCCGTCATCCGGTCCATGATTCATCCTTGGTCCGCGTTTTTGTGAACGCCGCTGCGGCGCATTGCCCCGAACTTTTCGATGAAAGAAATGTTCGGGATGCGATGTCCCAAGCGTATCATAACTTAGATGAGATTAACCGAGAAATTGCTCCGGCGCGTGCGGCCCTTGCGAATTGGATGGCGATGACACAGGGGTAAGGGCCGGACTTTATCCTCCAGGGGTTTGATTTTCTGGTTTTTGTGCTCTATATCATCCTGAAACAGGGGTGCTGCACGCGCGGGCCCTTGATCTTGACCAAAACGTGCTTTGACTGGAGGCGTCGGCGATGACCACACGGTTTACTTTATTTGATTCTCCGCTTTTTTTGGGTTTTGATCATTTTGAACGGACGTTTGACCGGATTAAAAAATCAACGACAGACGGCTATCCTCCTTATAATATTGAACAAATCGGGGAAAATGGCATTCGTATTACTTTGGCGGTCGCTGGGTTTACCATGAATGATCTGGATGTCGAGGCCGATCAGAACCAATTGATTATTCGTGGACGCCAGTCGGAGGAAGGTGACGAGGCGCGGGTTTTCCTTCATCGCGGTATCGCCGCACGGCAATTTATGCGGAGTTTTGTGCTCGCGGACGGCGTTGAAATTTTGGGGGCGAGCCTGGATAACGGCTTGCTCCATATTGATCTGCGCCGGGTCGAACCGCAATCGAATGCGCGGAAAGTGCCCATTGTCTCAAACGGGCGGCCGACCCCGGCGGCGATTACCGGACCCCAGACCCAAAAGAATACAAGCGGAGCGGTCGACGCCGTGCCTGATACACCAGCCTCGTAAAGTTGGTGTTTTGAAACATTTTTGTGATAGTCTAGTCAGACAAGGTGATGTGATTCTCATGCAAATACCCAAGACACCGGCTCAGACCCAAGATATGTCCCAGAAAACGGGGCAGGATTTATTGGGCTTTGGCCTTAATCAAGTTGCTTATATTCGCCCGCAACGGATCATGGACCGCGTGGTCTATTCCGTGCATGCGGCAGATGGGACGCCGATCTCTGCGGCCGAAAGCCTGGCTCTCGCCCAGGAATTAATCGCCCGGCAGGACCTCGAGAATATCTCGGTTCATTAATCTTTATAGACATTTTGTCCTATTTTGGGGTATCGAGAACGATATTTAACCCATTGATTAACAACAACTTCATGAAATTAACCATTTTTTTACTAGACAAGGGTGCGGCATTTCGTCTAAAACCGTCCCCATGCAAACAAAATCTTATCGCAAACGATGGGCCGGTCGAGGGGGTTTCCTCGGGGTGTTGATGGCGGTGATCTTGGCGGGAAATATCTCTCCGGCCTGGGCCGCGCCGGATCCTGATATGGTGCTGCCGCCCCGGATTGCGGCGCTCTTTGGGGTTGAGCCTGCCGCGATTGTCATCCCTCATGATTTGGGACGCCCACCTGTTCCGCCACGTAAACCGCGTGCATCGACGCCTACGTCACCCAAAATTGCGCGCGCGGCCTGGGACCGGGGCCTACAAGCCTACCGTACACAAGATTTTAACCTTGCCCTCAAAGCCTTTGTTCAAGCGTATGAAAATGGGGACAAGAAGGATGCCTGGACCCAAGGGGCAAGCGCCTTTTGGGCGGCAAGAACCGCCGACAAACTGGGGCAAGCAGAGACAGCTCGCGAGTACCGAATTTACGCCGCCCAGTATGACCGGACGTTTTACGGCCAACTCGCCCAGGCGCAATTGGGTGAGACGACCCGGATCTCATGGGAATTACCCATCGTCCCACAGGCGGCACAGAGTGCATTTCATCAGGATTCTCGTGCCAAGTTAGCAGCGACGCATCTGGCCGCTGGCCGGTTGAGTGCAGCCGATGAGGTTTTGCAAGGTTTTGCGCGGGAACGCGATGCGGGGATGCGCCTTGCGGCTTTAAATTACGCAATCCGCCACCATTTGCCCGCAACGGCCTTGCGCTTGGCGCCCGGGGTTGAGCGCGAGAATGAGATGCGGATTAACGCCGCGATGTACCCCGTGGGGCGGTGGATGGCGCGATCTGACTTTCGGGTCGACCCGGCGCTGGTTCATGCGATTATTCGCCAAGAATCCTCGTTCAACCCGCGGGCGCGTTCGCATCAAGGGGCGGTGGGGTTGATGCAGCTGTTGCCCTCGACCGCGCGTTATGTGGTGAAAGTGCGGGCGCACCCTGAAAACCAAATGATGGATCTGACCCGGTCCACGCATAATCTGGCGGTGGGACAAGAATATCTGGCCTATCTTTTGGACCGGCCGATGGTTCAGGGCGATATCTTGAATATGCTTATGGCCTATAATGCTGGCCCCGGAAATTTGGCGCGTTGGCAGCGGGATTTGGACGATGTGGGGGATGAGCTTTTGTTCATCGAAATGATCCCGGCGGCTGAAACACGGGCCTATGTTGAAAAAGTGATGGCCGCTTATTGGATTTATCAAGATCGGTTTGGGACCAACCCCACCACGCGTACGCGCATTGCCGGGGGCGTCGATTCTGTTCTTCCGATGTCTTCCGCACGCGTGATCCCCGCGTCAACGGGACCCGAGACATCGATGGTTCAGCATATGCGCCGGTATTTCGGGTTGTAAATTACGTCTCACTTAAGGACTTTAAAGAAAAGGCGCGGCCTGCGGGCCCCATGGGAAGGGTTGTTCCTTCTATATTCGCGCCGTCCAGGATCGTCCCCGTTAAAACAGCATCGGTAAAGTCCACTTCACGCAAATCGGCATCCGTGAAATTCGCATAAGATAAATCGGCGCCGCGGAACGAAGCATTCTTTAAAGTCGCACCCCGTAGATCGGCATAGCGTAATTGAGCCTCTGCAAAATCGGATGGGGCAAAGCGGCCGCGCTCGCCGGACCCAAACAAAAGCGGCGCAAGGTTTGCGCCTTTGAGGCGGGCATGGTTCATGATGGCACGGCGAAAGGTACTTGCGCGTAAATCCGATTCTTCCATGTCGCAATTGCGGAAATCGGCGTCATCCAGAACCGCGCTTTGCAGTTCGATTTTGTACAAATTCATCCCAAAGAATTTGGCGCCGATCGCCCGGATGGCGGTTAATTTTTCACCTTTGAGGGTTTTTAAATCACGGAGATCGTAACCGGAGAGATCGAGTTGTTTTCCAGATTTTCCAACTGTTTCAACCCAGCGTCGATGATCATCAATTAATTGCGCGAGCGGCACCGCCATTTGCGACAATCTTGTCCCGATATTCGCGTCTGTAATCGCTGTTTTAATATCGATGTTATCCCGGATACTGGTCAGATCGACGCCCGCCAGAATGGTGTTTTTCATTTGGGCACCGGATAATTGTGCGCCGTCGATTGTGGCACCCGACATATCCGCCCCCTGGAATGAGGCACCCCGCAGGTCCGCATTTTTAATGTCAATCTGGGCCATTAAAGCATCCGAGAAATCGGCATTATTGGCCATGACGCCCGACAGGCGTGCGCCCGATAAATTGGCGCCGCGGAAATTCACGACGCTTGATTCGACGGTATTGAATTGGCCGTCCATCGAAATACCGCCGCTCCGTAAATCGGCGCGTTCTAAATTCGCACCGGTTAGGTTTGCTGCCTCGATCCGTGCACCACGCAAATCGGCGCGGACAAAAGAGGCTTCGTTCAAATTCGCAAGCGATAAATCGCACGCATAAAGGGACGCTTCCTGAAAATTGGTGCGCGAAAGATCCATATAGCGCATGAGGCAACCGGAAAAATCAGCCTGGCGCATATCATGTCCCGAGAGGGTTAAATGCGAGATATCGGCGTGTTTTAAGGCCGCGCGTCGCCCGCCGATACGGCCTTGAAGAAAACGTTCATGTAGCGCAACAAGACCATCGAGTTGGTCTTGACTCAGGCGTTCATGGGTTGTTGTGGGTGTGTGGGCAGGATCGTTCATCATAGGCTCGAATCATACCAAAGAGCGGGCGCGCCGGATATCATGAAAATGCGTGTGCGCGCGGATTATTTTTTAACGTAAGGAAAAAAGAAATCGGGCTGGTCGCGGACGGCGGTTAGAAAGGCGCGGGCGCTTGCGCTGTCCCATTTCGCGCGACCATAAAATGCGGCGCGTAATGTTCCCGCTGGATCAATCAGATAGGTAACAGGCAGCCGTGTTGTGTCCAGGCGGCGATCCAGCATGCGCGCCGTATCGTGCAGAGGTTCAATTGCCTCAACGCGCCAACGTTTCAGGTAATACGCGATACGGTCGGCGTCGAATTTCCGGTCGATCGACACCGCCAGGATATCAATATCGTCATCTGTATCACGGGCGAGACGATTGAGTGTGGGCAGTTCCGCAATACACGGCGCGCACCATGTTGCCCAAAGATTTAAAACAACCCAGCGTCCATGATGATCTCTGATTTGGTGCGGGGCCTGGTCGCGGGCACGGGAAAAGAAAAGATCCGTGGCCGAGGGCGGCGGATCGAAGACATCAATTTTATAAAAACTGGATAAAAACGCGCGCGGGTTTTCGGCATGAACAGGAAAGGCGGGAGAAAAAAAGAGGATACCGCAGAGTATAAAAATCAATTGATGGCGGATCATGTCTTTAATTCGGCCAGGTCTTTATAGAGGGAAAGCGCATCGGGGTTTGCCAGCGCCTCGACATTTTTGACTGGACGACCATGAATGACCTCACGCACAGCAAGCTCGACGATTTTATTGCTTTTGGTACGCGGAATATCGGCGACAGCAATGACCTTGGCAGGAACATGACGCGGGGACGCGCCATCTTTAATTTGTTTTCTGATTCGCACTGTCAAATCGTCGGTGAGAGTTATGCCGGGTTTCAGTTTTACAAAAAGGATCACGCGCACGTCATTATCCCAATCTTGTCCCACCGCGATGCTTTCAACGACATCGGGGATCATTTCAACCTGGCGGTAAATTTCGGCGGTCCCAATGCGTACGCCACCGGGTTTTAATGTCGCATCTGACCGGCCTGTAATGATCAATCCGTCATGCTCTGTTTTTTCAATCCAGTCACCGTGACACCATATGCCGGGGAAGCGATCGAAATACGCCTTGTGATATTTCTCGCCATCATCATCGTTCCAAAAGCGAATAGGCATCGATGGAAACGGTTTTGTGCACACGAGTTCGCCGGGCGCATGGGGCGTATCAATCGGTTTTCCATGATCGTCATACACATCAATTGCAAAACCCAATCCGGGCCCTTGAATTTCACCGCGCCAGACGGGGGAAATGGGGTTCCCAATGACAAAGCATGAAATAATATCGGTGCCGCCAGAAATAGAGGCCACGTGCAGATCATCTTTGATGTTGCGGTAGATATAATCGAAACTTTCATGCACAAGAGGTGATCCGGTCGATGTCAAGGTCCGTAAGGTCGACACATCAAAACGATCTTTGATCATGATGTTATTCGATTTTAACGCATCGATATATTTCGCTGCGGTCCCGAACAGCGTGACGTTGTGGCGACTTGTAAAATCCCACAAGACATCGGCATCAGGATAAAAGGGAGAACCGTCGTAAATCACAATCGTGGCACCTGTCGCCAGAACAGTCATGAGCCAATTCCACATCATCCAGCCACAGGTGGTAAAATAGAACACGCGGTCGCCGAGCTTCACATCACATTGAAGCTGATGTTCTTTGACATGTTGTAGTAGCGTACCGCCGGCACCGTGCACGATACATTTCGGGATTCCGGTCGTGCCCGACGAGAACATGATGAAGAGGGGATGATTAAAGGGGAGCCGGATAAAATCGATTTCTTGTTTCGGGCAAGCATCGCACGCATCATCAAAATCAGAGGCGTTCGGCATATCGGAGGGCAGGCCCAAATCGGCAAAGCGGACGATCAGAGTCTTTCTTAAACTGGGCAGTTGCCGCGCGACATCCTGCGTTTTATCGCGGCAATCAATTGTCTTTCCGTTGTAGAAATAGCCATCAACCGTGATCAAAACCTTGGGTTCGATCTGGCCAAAACGGTCCATCAACCCTTGAACACCAAAATCGGGGGACGCCGAAGACCAAATGGCCCCGATGGCGGAGGTGGCAAGCATGGAGATCACCGCTTCGGGCATATTGGGCAGAACACCTGCCACACGGTCGCCGACGCCCACCCCTGCGGCACGCAAAACCTGAACCAGTTGGGAAACGCGGTCATAAAGATCTGCAAAGGTCAGGATCCGCTCGCGCTCTTGTTCATCACGAAAAATAATGGCGGGGGCGGAATCGCGTCGGGTCAGGTTGTTTTCGGCATAGTTCAGGCGGGCATCTGGGAAAAACGCGGCACGTTCCATCTGGTCTGCGTTGATCAAAGGACGTGTCCCCCTGTCCCCAAGGATTCCCGCATAATCCCAAAAGGATGACCAAAAACTGCCCGGATCATCGATCGACCATTGCCAAAAGGCGCGGTAATCATCCTGGCCACGGCGGACGATCCCCATAAAAGCCTTGAGGTGTGAATTGCGAATCCGGTGGTTGGGAGGGGTCCAAAGCGGCGTTTCGGTCATTGGTATGAAAACCCTGATGAAATTAGCGTCCGCCCATGGTACCGTAAAAAAAGAGGGTTCAACAAGTCCTTCTTATGGGTAAAACGAATGATATCGATGCGGCGTTTCTGGTTTTTGGGGTGGGGGCTTGCGGCGGCGGGGGTTTTTGCGACCGTGCCATTATCGGCAGGGGCAACAATGCCGCCCCCAACGGAAGGCCCGCATGTTCAGATCAAACTGCACAGTACGATGTCAACAGTGACACCGGGCAAGCCGTTTACCGTGATCATTGAACAATTGATCGAACCGGAATGGCATACCTATTGGGTGAACCCAGGCGATTCGGGAACGCCCACAAGCGTCACATGGCAATTAAACGGCGGGCAAGCCGACGCGCTTCAATTTCCGATCCCGCAGCGCATTTCCTATGGGCCGCTCACAAATTTTGGCTATGACACGCGGGCCCTGTATACCGCCGACATTACACCGCCTGCAAAGATCGATACGCCTGATTACGCTTTGACCGCGTATCTGGAGTGGTTGGTCTGTAAGGATATTTGCCTGCCCGAAAGCGGGACGTATACCTTGCGTGTTCCGGTCGCAAGCGGAGATCCAGCCCCCAATTTAGACGTATCGGATTTGGTTCATGATGTGACCGCGACGCATCCGGTGATCGGGGATGACGCGATGTGGGGCGCGGGGTACCGCGATCAGGGCGATCAGACTTTGGTTACCTTTACACCGCCAGAACAGGCGGCGGCTATCCTGGCCCAAGGGGGAAGCGTTGAATTTTTTCCTGTCGAATGGGGGTTGATCCAAAATCCGGGGGAGCAGGTCTTGGCGTTGATGGAGGGCGGTGATGCTGTCCTCGCGATTCCCAAAGGCGACCGTCCGCGCGATCAACTCATATCCCCATTTCTCGGACTATTTGTCATCAACGACGGGCAAGGGCATCGCCAAGGCTATCAGGTCATGATGCGCCGGACCGAAGATTTGGTGGCCGGGCAACAAGAGTTTGAAAAGAATCTGGAGGATCATAGGGAACAATTCGACAAGAAAAATGCTGAACGCCTGTCGCGTGTGGATGTGAGTTTCTTTGTCGCGCTCATCTCGGCATTTTTGGGCGGTCTCATTTTAAACCTGATGCCATGCGTGTTTCCTGTCCTATCCCTCAAGGCGTTATCGCTTGTGAAATTATCAGGGGCGGAACGCGCCCATGTGCGCATGCATGGGCTTGCCTATGCGGCTGGGGTCTTGGGCACGTTTTTGGTGATCGCCAGTATTTTGATGATATTGAAACAAACAGGTGCGGCCGTCGGGTGGGGGTTCCAGTTGCAACAGCCCTGGGTCATTGTTCTGCTGTCCCAACTCTTTTTATGGATGGGGCTTAATCTTTTGGGGTGGTTCGAGATTAATTTGATGCGCCTTGTCCCCGCGCGGTTTCATACAACGCATGACGGTATTCTCGGGTCCGTAGGGACGGGGGTTTTGGCGACCCTGGTCGCAACCCCTTGTACAGCGCCCTTTATGGGCGCAGCGCTCGGGTACGCGCTTCTCCATCACCCGGCGCTGGGCCTTATGATTTTTGCGATGCTGGGTGTGGGGCTTGCACTGCCCTTCACGGTCCTCACCTTTGTTCCGCATCTTTATCGTTATTTGCCCCGGCCCGGCGTGTGGATGGTGCATTTGCGTGAATTTTTGGCGTTTCCCATGCTGGCCACCGCCCTCTGGCTTTTGTGGGTGTTGGGGCATCAAGTGGGGGTGGACGCGGTGGCTATGGTGTTACTGGCAAGCCTTGCTGCGATTTTCCTTCTGTGGGTTCGGCGCTTTGGTCCGGGTCTGGGGCTGTGGCGCGCTTTACGCGTTTTGGGATTGATCGTCGCCTTTTTGGTGATGGTGTCGTTTACCTTCTTTGCCATGACGCCCGAAATCACGTCGTCCACAAAAGAGATAAGCGGTTCGGCCACACAATTATCGCGGCCGTATACAACATCTGAACTCATGGCGGCGCTTGCGACCGATCAACCGGTTTTTGTGAATATGACGGCGGATTGGTGCATCACGTGCAAGGTGAATGAGCGCCTCGCCATTTCAACCGCCACCGTGACCCGTGCCTTTGAGCAAACGGGGACAATCTATATCAAGGGGGATTGGACAAATTATAACGCCGAGATCACGCGGTACTTGGCGTCGTTCGGACGGGGCGGTGTGCCGCTTTATGTGGTGTACCCCGCCCCCAAGGACGGGGTCCGTCCCGAACCTGTGGTCTTGCCGCAAATCTTGACACCAGGCGTTATCACTACCGCTCTTAATCCTATGTCAATAAAATAGAACAAGACAAGACTTGTGGGGGACAGCGCCCTTGGGGTAAAAATGGGGCGCTATTCACACCACAAGGAAATCAAACCAGAAAATCATGTCAGATCACTATGATGTCATTGTTATTGGCGCGGGGCCAGGGGGCTATGTTTGTGCGATCCGGGCCGCGCAGCTGGGGTTAAAAACGGCACTTGTGGAAAAACGCAAGACGCTTGGGGGGACCTGTTTGAACGTCGGATGTATTCCGTCCAAGGCGCTTTTGTCGGCGTCTGAAAAATATCACAGTGCACGGCATGATCTCGCGTCTTTTGGCGTGCGGATCGACGGGGGTGTGCACATGGATCTGGGGGCCATGATGGCGCACAAGGAATCCGTCGTCGATGCGAATACAAAAGGTATCGAATTTTTGCTGCGTAAAAACAAAATTGACTGGATCAAGGGGGCGGGACGGATCCCGGCGCCGGGTCAAGTGGACGTTGACGGTGTTTCCTACACCGCAAAAAATATTGTGATTGCAACAGGATCGGATGTGATCTCCTTGCCAGGGATCACGATTGATGAACAATCGATTGTCTCATCCACAGGTGCCCTTGAACTTCCCCGCGTGCCGGACAAGATGGTCGTCATTGGCGGTGGGGTCATTGGTCTTGAACTCGGGTGCGTGTGGTCGCGCTTGGGGGCAGAGGTCACAGTTGTTGAATATCTGGATCGGATTTTGCCCGGGATGGACCATGATCTGGCCTTGGCCGCGCAGAAAATACTCTCGGCCCAGGGGATTACCTTTAGACTTGCGACCAAGGTGACGTCGGCTATTCCGCATGGGTCGGGGGTTGTCTTGACGCTTGAATCTGCGGGGGGTGGCGGGACGCCCGAAACATGCGCCGCGGATGTTGTTCTGGTCGCCGTTGGACGCAAGGCATATACCGACGGCTTGGGTCTTCAGGATATCGGGGTTCAGATGGATGAACGTGGCCGCGTGATGGTCGATGATCATTTTTGTTCGAATATCCCCGGAATCTATGCGATTGGGGATGTTATTCGGGGGCCGATGCTGGCGCACAAGGCCGAAGATGAGGGCGTGGTCCTTGCCGAAATACTCGCCGGCCAATCGGGGCATATCAACTATGATGCGGTTCCAGGCGTGGTCTATACCCATCCTGAAATTGCCTGTGTCGGCAAGACGGAAGATCAATTAAAGGCCGATGGTCGTGCGTACAAAGTAGGCAAATTTCCCTACATGGCGAATGGCCGCGCGCGCGCGATGAATGCCACAGAGGGATTCGTCAAAATTCTGTCGGACGCCGTCACCGACCGTGTCTTGGGCGTTCATATCATTGGGGCCGAGGCTGGGACATTGATTGCCGAGGCGGTGATGGCGATTGAATTTGGGGCGAGCGCCGAAGATATCGCGCGGACCTGCCATGCGCACCCCACGCTCAATGAAATTGTAAAAGAAGCAGCGCTCGCGGTCGATGGCCGTTCGTTGCATGTGTAATCATGTCTGAACGTGGGTCGATTTTCTTTTATATTTTACTGGGCGTTGTATTGTTTGCGGCGCTTTCCTATGCGGTTGCGGCGATGCTCCGCGGTGGTGGTGACGCAGGGAGTAAGGAACAATCGCGTCTTCAGGCCGGCGCCGTTGTCGATTACGGATCCAAGGCAAAAATTGTTGTTCAGGACATGAAATTATCTGGCATTGCCGCTGACGATTTATCTTTTTTGAAATCGGGTGATGCGGGATACACGACCGCCCCCCATACGAAAAAAGTGTTTCATCCCGAAGGTGGCGGGTTGCCAATCCCCAATTTAACTGGCGCGCTCGTGTCTGAAACACTCACCCCTGTGTCAGGCGTCTATATGACGCGCATGGCGATTGATGATGTCGGCAGTACGGCCGATGATGTTGTTTTGTCTGTACGCGGGGTCACGCGCGCGGTGTGCGAGCAAATCAATCAAGCACTTGTCGGATCGACGACAATCCCGTCGACTGGATCAAATAACCACAATGCCTTATTTGTAACGGGGGCATCCGATTTAACAGCGGCGCTGTGCGCCAGTTGCGCGGGGAAGACAGCCTTGTGCGTGTCGCAAACCGGGCCCACGATGTATACATTTTACCGCACGGTGGACCCGAATTAGGGGCTTGCTTCATGGTTGTTCCATCGCCGCCCGGTGACGCGCGGGCCGATGGTCATGATCTTGGCTCGAGGGCTAGAATAAATCGCAAGCGGCGCGCGTGGTAACGGCACCCCAACATTCTCAAAAGACGGCACGGTCAGAGTTTTATCAACACGCGCCCCTTTTAATTCATCGCCGCCCCAATAACGCACCCAATCGGCCTGGGCCCGCCGGGCGAAGCGCCGCGTATTCGTGATGATCTCGCCCGTTTCTGTCCGGTGCAGGATCACTTTTCCGCCCTGTAAAATGACCGTATCGGGTCGGGTATGGACGGACAAAATGAGCATGGCGATGATCAAGGGGATCACAGAAAAAATTTTGATCCACCGCGCCCCCAGGCACAGGATGAGCCCCGCGCAAATGATTGCCAAAAAAGAGGAGAGGGGCAAGGCCGGTGGGGTCAACCGGGCACCTGGAAGATCGGCGGTCATGTGCGCGATCGCCAAAATCCAATCGCACGCGGCCCCAATCACGTGCAAGACAGGCCCCGCAACGCCAAGCGCGATCAAGGGATAGCACAAAATCGCAAGCGGCATAATCAAAAACGTCATAATGGGGACGGCGAGCGCGTTTGCGATCACACCATAAAGGGCCAGTGTTTGAAAATGATAAAGGGATATCGGGGCCGTGGCGATTGTCGCGATGATGGTCGTGGCACAAACGCCCACCAGATACATGAGCGCGCGTTTCACCGCGCCTGCATCCCCATGAATGCGTTTTAACCACGGCGCGATCATTTCAAATACAGCGACGAGTGCCGTCACCGCGGCAAAGGAGAGTTGAAAACTGGGGGAGAGAAGTTGTTCGGGTTGAATCAAAAGGATCAGAAAGGCGCTGGCCGCGACAAGCCGCAGTGAAATCGGCGACCGGTCAATCAAAATCGCGGTGAGGACCAGAGTAATCGTGACCATCGCGCGCCATGTGGGGGTTGATGGCGCAATCAACAAAACATAGGCGAGCGCGGCGAGAAACGCTGCCCCGGCAGCCCATTTCTTGATGGGATAGGCAAGGGCGACACGTGGGAACAGGGCGAGACCCAAACGGACGACAAAGAAAACAATCAACGCCACCATATCGACATTTGCGCCGGAAATGGCAAGCAAGTGTGCAAGTCCAGAATCGCGTAATGCTTGCCAATCTTCCTTGTTAATCGCTGCGCGTTCCCCTGTCATGAGCGCGGCCGTCATCCCGGCCTGGCGCGGTTCCAGCGTTTTATTCACAAGTGCGGTGATGTGGTTGCGCGCGCGCTCAAATCTTCCTTGGAATAACGTCTCTGTCGTGGGTTGATCGAGAGCGAGAATTTTCGGGTCTCCCAGGACATAGCCGTAGCCGCCGATTTGTTGAAAATATGCATGGCGCAGGAAATCAAATCCGCCGGGTGTTGTGGGCGGGCTTGCCGGTTCGATTTTGGCAAAGACGCGCACGCGCATACCGGTTTTGATCTGATGCCCGCCTTTTCGGATGGACAGGCGCAGCGCGTGCGGTGTTTTTTCTGCTCTGACATCATCGATCACGAGTTCATCCAAAAGAATACGAATCCCGACCCCACCTTCCAGCTGCTCCAGGCTTTTGATACGACCTTCAATCCCGACGGGCCCCAGACTTTCGGTGATCATGGGTGCCGACACGCGCAAGCTGCGGAATGTCGCGGCTGTGAACCCAGCGGTCACAAGCATGAGAGCCGTAATGACAAGCAATCGCCACGTGTGATCGCCCCTTTGTAGAAGCCAGGCGGTGAGGGTCAGTAAAAACAACGTCCCGAAAAGGGGCCGAGCCAAGCCCGGTTCATGCGGCCAGATAAAATAAAGCCCAATCCCGAAGCCTAAAAGCACAGGGAGCGCATAAATCCGCGTTTGAAGCTGAAGCGTCAGGCTTTCGGCAAAAGGGCGGTCGAGAGAGCTAAAAATCATAGTTTTGATAGGGGGGATCCGGTTCTCTGCCGCCCGATTGAATTTTATCACCAATTGCTTTATACCATAAGGCCTTATTATGCCGAAAACGAGAATAACATGACCGAACATCATCCAGATTTAACAACTCTCAAGACTTTGGCGGACGCCGAAAAACTCTATCCGCCGCGTGGGCTTCCCCCGGGGGCCGAAGTCGTACGTGTGGCGCCGTCACCCACGGGATTGCCGCATTTGGGGACAGCGATGCAGGTGGTAATTGACCGTGCGCTTGCGACGAAAACAGGTGGCGTATTTATCCTGCGCATTGAAGATACAGATCAAAACCGCCTTGTTGAGGGTTCTGTTAAAGAAATTCAAGAGGGGATTGAATGGCTGGGGATCCGCCCGGATGAGGGCGTGGGGTATGGCGGCGCCTATGGGCCCTACACCCAAAGTCAACGTTTGCCGCTTTATAAACTTGCCGCCGAGCATTTGCTTGAAAAAGGACATGCTTACCGATGTTTTTGTTCGAAAGAGCGCCTGGATCTTTTGCGCAAAAATCAACAGCAACAGGGATTGTTGCCTGGTTATGACGGGCATTGCCGCAATCTGTCCACGGAAACCGTCGCGCGTAAATTGGCCGAAGGCTTGCCCTATGTGGTGCGTCAAAAGATTCCAAAAGACACAACGATTCAAGTTCACGATCTGGTCCGTGGCCATATCGCCTTCGATTCAAACAATTTAGTGGATGATGTTTTAATGAAATCGGATGGGTTCCCAACCTATCAACTCGCTTCGATTGTCGATGACCATTTTATGGGTGTGACAACGGTGGTCCGGGGGGAAGAATGGGTCTCGTCGCTGCCGCGTAACACCCTCATGTATGATTTCTTTGGTTGGAAAGCCCCACGATTCCTTCATACGGTTTTGCTTCGCGATACTCAAAAGCGTAAACTTGGTAAACGTTTTGGCGATACGTCCATCAAATGGTTTGAATACCAGGGTTATTTGCCCGAAGGGTTAAAAAATTTCTTAACCCGTGTGATGTGGGCGCATCCTCAGGACAAAGACGTGTATCCCTATACCGACTTTGTGAACCTCATGCAGCCGGAACAATTGCCGGCGACGGGCCCGGTTGCGGATTTCGCGCTTCTGGGGTTCATCAACGGGAAATATATCGCGGAACTCTCCGAGGATCAGCGATTTACGGCGATCAACGATTATTTTGACAAGCTTCTCGCGCGTGGCACAGGGTTGACCCTTGAAATTTACAACGGGGAACAGCGCGACACGGTCGAGTATACGCCCGAGGATATTACCCGGTTTGCGGCGGCATTTCGCGCGGACCCTGCGTTTTCGAAGCGTGCTTTTGCCCTTGAGCCCGAGCGGATTCGGCGTCTGGGCGATGTGATCGATCAATATGGGTTTTTATTCCCTGATCTTTATACGGCGCCGGACCCGGCTTTGCTTGTTAAAAACGCGGGGTCCGTGGATCAAGCACGGGTTGTTCTGAACGATTTTATAACAGGATTTAATGTGGATGAGACCCAGGAATCCTGGGAAACGCGGATGCGCCAGATTGCCGAAAAAATTAACGGCAAACCCAAGGCGGTCTTTATGAGCGTGCGTTTGGCCCTGACAGGTCGCGAAAAATCGCCACCGGTCTTTGATGTATCCTTAATTTTGGGCGGGGCAGAGGTCAAACGCCGGATTGAGGCGGCCTTGGCGAGTCTATCCGCCCGCACGGAATGATTTTAATTGACATAGTATGGTAAAAATACTATAAAAACAGAAGTTGTTTATCATAAAAGACTCTGTTTAAGGGTATGTCTATGAAATTGCTGAAAAAAATTAAGGTTGCCGGTCTTTTTGTTATGGCATTAGCCATGTCAGCCTGTGGTGGTAATACTTTAGAGGAACAGGGGAAACCAAACGAAGATCTATTTGAGCATGAAAAAATGCCTATGACGGAGCCGCCTGTCGTAGAAGACAGAGCCATTTCTAAAATTGTGCTTGGGGGGTTTAAAAATGGTCACGCTTTGTCTCAACAACAACTTGATGCAGAAAATAATAAACCACTAAAAGAAAATCTTCTGGCCGCACATGATTTTTTGGCGAATCTTCCTCTAGGTTTGGCAAAGCTACTGGATGGGTGGAGAATTGCGCTTGGTGAAAATACAATTGCTGATGTAGAGCCTGCCTATGAGAATACCCCATTCTTTAGAGATGATGTACTTCAATTTCCGGCACTCGTTGAGGATTTTAATGAATCACTAAACATTTCAGCTTCTTTGTTGGCCGACCCTGGTGGTCACGGCGATGATTATACAAGAAAAACAATAACACAACAGATTGGTGGGAGTCTTTGCTATGAAGTATCTAATAGATTGCCGAAATTAGATAAAGACGCGTACAGCGCTCTTGAGGACGCATATTTAAAAGATATCAAGCCTCAACAAGAGCCAGGGGATAAAAAGCTGACATTGCTTATTTTGTTTTCGTACGCATGCAGATCCTCACTCGGGATCGAGCCTTCTGGGGGTGCAGATATACCAAATATTAGGGGTGTCTTTAAGGCGTTCACAGACAGAATCGTAGAGCCAAATAGCAATAAAAAAGAAATTAAAATTATCAATCCGACTGATGACGCTAGGTCTCCCTTGCCTTGTTACCCTTATGCGCTCTGTAAATATAGATACGAAGCCATGTAGGCCATAGGCTAAAAACATAGTAGTTACAATTAATTTTTTACCCTATATAGCGGTTTAAGTAACTGATGAAAGGGCTTATCCCTATTGTTGTAGGGGTTATCTTTCAGTTGTTTTAAAAAACCTCTCGCTTGAAACCTACAACCCCGCGAGCTCTTTCAGTACGGCTCTCACCCCACTGACCCGGTGGGCAAGGTCGTGCCATTCGCGCGGAAGGACCAATTTCTGATCTGGTCGGACCTTGACCGTGCCTTTTTTTCCTGCGATCCAGGCAAATAAGGCGTCAGGTTTCGGTGGATGATCATTCCGGAATCCGATCACGGCGCCCTTGGGTCCGGCGTCCACCTTGTCAATCCCGGCCGTCCGGCACAGCTGTTTCATTTCAATGATGTCGAATAAATTATTGACCTCATCCGGCAGACGGCCAAAACGGTCAATCATTTCTGCCGCAAAGGAATCGATATCTGATTTCGTTTCAAGATCCGACAGACGTCGATAGAGCCCCATGCGCACATTCAGATTCTCGATATACGTTTCTGGAATCAAAATGGATGTCGCCAGATTGATCGTCGGTGTCCAGGTGTCATCGGTGATGGCCAAGGAATCGCGTGCCGGATCCTCTGCACGCAGCCGCGCGGCGGCGACGGCCTCTTCCAACATATGCTGATAGAGTTCGACGCCCACTTCGCGTACATGGCCGGATTGATCATCCCCCAGTAAATTCCCCGCGCCACGAATATCCATGTCATGCGAGGCCAGTTGAAATCCGGACCCGAGTGTATCGAGCATCTCGATGACTTCCAGGCGTTTTTGGGCGGTCGGATTCAGGTGCGCGTGTCCGTCATAGGTCAGGTACGCATAGGCGCGGACCTTGGCCCGGCCAATCCGTCCGCGAATTTGATACAGTTGTGCCAAGCCAAACATGTCGGCGCGGTGCACAATCAAGGTATTGGCGGACGGGATATCAATCCCCGACTCGATAATATTTGTCGCCAAAAGAATATCGTACTGGCCGTCATAAAAGGCGGTCATCCGCGCCTCAAGTTCGGAGGGGGTCAGTTGTCCGTGCGCGATGACGACGCGAATTTCGGGCACAAGATCGCGTAACCGCTCGGCCACGTCATCCAGATCGGCAATGCGGGGGCAGACGTAAAAAGTTTGGCCACCCCGATGCCGTTCGCGCAAAATCGCCTCACGGATGACCATGGCGTCATAGGGCAGAACAGCGGTGCGGATGGCCAGACGGTCCACCGGCGGGCTCGCAATAATGCTCATGTCCCGGACGCCAGAAAGCGCCATTTGTAACGTGCGCGGAATGGGCGTTGCGGTCAGGGTGACAACGTGCACGTTATGCTTCAGGGCCTTTAATGCCTCTTTTTGTTTGACGCCAAAACGTTGTTCTTCATCAACGATCATCAATCCCAAATGCGCAAAACGAATATCTTTGGCGAGGAGCGCATGTGTCCCGATCACAATTTGGACGGATCCATCAGCAAGGCCATCTTTGACCATTTTTGCGTCTTTGGCATTTACCATGCGCGAGAGTTGCGCAACGCGAATGCCCAGGCCCTCGAAACGCCGCACGAAATTCTGGGTGTGTTGGCGTGCCAGAAGAGTTGTTGGAACAACAACTGCGACTTGCGCACCGCTCGCCGCCACAACATAGGCCGCGCGCAACGCGATTTCTGTTTTTCCAAACCCGACATCGCCACAGACCAGACGGTCGGCCGGAGTCCCGCGTGCAAGATCAGCGAGGACATCGTCAATCGCGTTTTGTTGGTCCTCCGTCTCGGCATAGGGGAACCGCGCGACAAACTGGGCATAGTGTGAGGTGGCGTCTGTATTAAACGTTTCAGCACCGCGCAATAACCGCGCCGCCGCGATATCGAGGAGTTCTCCCGCCATGATCATCAGATCTTTTTTGACGCGCGCTTTACGCGCCTGCCATCCGGACCCGCCCAATTTATCAAGCGGCGTTGTCCCATCGGCATCTGCACCAAAGCGGGATAAAAGCTCCATATTCTCGACAGGCAGGAATAAACGATCGCCGCCGTCATAGATAATTTTTAAACAATCATGCACGGTCCCGGCGGCGGCGATGGTTTCAAGTCCGTCAAATCGCCCGACGCCATGGTCCACATGCACAACCAGATCACCTGGATTTAACGCACCGATATCATTGATAAAATGATCGCTTTTTCGTTTTTTATGTGTCCGTCGGACCAGGCGATCGCCCAGAATATCTTGTTCGGTGAGGACAGCCAGATCCGGTGCCGTAAACCCGTGCTCAAGCGGCAAGACAATGAGTGCCGTTTGTGCAGGGTGAAGGAGTGCAAGCTCTTTTGCATTTTCGCATCGTGCCAGTTTTTGAAACCCGGCGCTTTCCATCATTGTTCTCATGCGGTCACGGGATCCGGTGGAATAACAGGCAATCGCGGTGATGCGTGTGGGCACAGCCTTGCGCAGGGCATCGAGATGATCCCGTAATGCCTCAAATACATCAGATTTTGGGTTCGCCCGGATATCGGAAAAATCGCGCGCGCGCGTCGCGCTGTGCGGATCATGATCATCTTGGGGGTTTTTAAAAACAGACCAGGCCGTCGTCGGGTACGCCCTGAACGCGTGGTTCCACTCATCACTGTTTAGATATAGCCGATCAGGGGATAAGGGAAGGTAAAGCGGCGTGGTTGATTTTGCTTTGCGTTCTTTTTCGGCGCGTAAAAAAGATTGCCGCGCGCTGTAATAATCGCCGATTTGATCGAATCGTTCTTGGGCCACATGATCTAATTGTGGATCAAGCGTGATGTGGGTCGAGGCCGGAAGATAATCAAAGAGTGTGGCGAGGGTGGGATAAAAAAGCGGCAACCAATGTTCGGCGCCCGCATGGCGTCGTCCGTCGGAAATTGCGGTATACAAGGGATCATCGGCAAGGGGCACGCCAAACGCATCGCGATAACCCGTCCGAAAACAGGCGATGCTGCCCGGGTCAAGCGCGTATTCGGTGGCTGGAAGTAACGTGACCTTGTCGATCTTTTCTTCTGAACGCTGGGTTGCGGGATCAAAGAAACGCAAGGTCTCAAGATCTGGGCCAAAAAAATCGAACCGAATAGGCCGATCAAATCCTGTTGGGAAGATGTCGATGATATTCCCACGCACCGCATATTCGCCGGATTCACGCACCGTATCCGTGCGGGCATAGCCATTGAGGGTCAGAAACTCTGCAATCGTCCCGTCTGGAAATGACATCCCAACCTGGCACGCGAACGTGCGAGTGTGGAGCGCCGTACGGGGAAGAACGCGCGTCGTCGCAGCGGACAAGGTCGTCAAGATTAAGGTGGGGGTTGTTTCATCAAGGGCATCAAGGGCGGCGAGCGTCGATAACCGGGCGGCGGTCACATCGGGGCTTGGCGATACGCGGTCATAGGGCAAACAATCCCATCCAGGGAACCGCAAGATCCGGATCGTGGGGTCAAAAAATTCAATCAACCGGGCAAGTGTGTCCAAACGCACATCGTCACTTGCAATATGCAGAACGGGGCCAACGGACCGCACCTGGGCCGCAAGCGTACGGGCGTCGACGCCTTCAACCTGACCATAAAGAATCGGCACGTCGGTTGAGCTCTCGGGTGCGGTGGGGGCAGGGGCCGTGGTCATATTCAGAAAAACAATCCTATATACATCAACATGTTATTCAAAAGGGTTTGAATTATCTGGCGTTTTTATATATATGAAACGGCGAATTTGAAAGCGCGAAAGCAAACGTTAGAGAAGAATATTTAGGACATCATGACCCAAGCCCTCACCACTCCTCCGCCTTCCTCGTTGAAAGACGTTAAAAAACATCGGAATCAACTCCTTGATTCGGCGGTGCACAACCATTCGGCGCTTTCCACGCGCGGGATGCTGGAACGCCTGTTTTCGTACATGTTCCGCGGCTTTGTCTATCCCCAAATCTGGGAAGACCCTGAGGTTGATCTCGACGCGATGAGCCTCACCCCTCAGTCGCGCATTTTTACAATCGCCTCGGGCGGGTGTAACGTCATGAATTATTTAACCACCGCGCCGGCGTCCATTACGGCGGTGGATTTAAATCCCGCCCATATTGCGCTGGGGCGCCTCAAGATTGCGGCCCTTTATCATCTTCCGGGATATGATGCCTTTTTTAAAATGTTCGGCGAGGCCGATACCCCCGTGAATGCCCAAAATTACGACCTTTATTTGCGCGATAAGGTGGATCCGGTCACACGCGCCTATTGGGACAGCACGGCGCCGGGCCTTGGGCGGCGGATCAATTACTTTACCCGCAATATCTATCGCTATGGCCTTTTGGGGCGGTTCATTGGCACGGTGCATATGCTCGCCAGAATGTACGGCAAGGACCCGCGCGTCATTTTAGCCGCGCAAACACCTGACGAACAGGTGCGCCTTTTTAACGAACATTTGGCCCCCTTGTTCGATAAGAAATTCATTAAACTGCTCTGTTCAATGCCCGTATCTCTTTATGGTTTGGGCATTCCGCCTGCACAATTTGATGCGCTTTCTTCGGATGCCCAGGGGAATATGGCCGATTTGTTAAAAGAACGTCTGCGCCGCCTCGCTTGTGACTATGATATTCGCGAGAACTATTTTGCCTGGCAGGCGTTTTCGCGCGGATATGACCGTGAACACCGCCGCGCGGTCCCGCGTTACTTGAAACAAGAATATTTTGATACACTCCGGAATGTTGCGGATCGCGTGTCGTTTCACCATGCGTCGCTCACCGATTATTTGGCGACCCAAGGGGCGGCCTCCTTTGATCGTTACGTGTTTTTGGATGCCCAAGACTGGATGAATGACGATCAACTCAACGCCCTTTGGGACCAAGTGGTGCGGACCGCCGCGCCGGGTGCTCGGGTCATCTTCCGGACTGCCGGAGCCGAAAGCATTTTGCCGGGCCGTGTGCGGGATGATACGCTTGCCAAATTTAACTATGACGCTGAACAATGCAAAAAATGGTCGGCGGCAGATCGTTCGTCGATCTATGGCGGGTTTCATATGTATGCACTCAAGGCCTAGGTCAGGTTTGGTGGGGGAATAAACGTGGCGCTGTCACCCGGCTTCACCAAACGCTTGCTCTCGGCCCTTTTGTTGGGCCCGATTGCGCTTGGGTTGCTCATCGCGCATCCCGCGACATTTCTGGTCGTGGTCATTCCAGCGTTTCTCTTGGCGCTTTATGAGTGGATGGGGATGGCACGCGCCGTACCGTCTCAGAGAATTTTAACGGCCGTGCTCGGGGGTTTTTATATTACGGCGGCGTTCCTTGCGTTTTTCTCCTTAGGCCTTCCTGAAATGGGGGGTAGTTGGGTGATTGTCCTGGGCCTTCTTTTGGCAGTGTGGGCAAGCGACACGGGTGGATATGTATTTGGCAAGGCGTATGGGGGACCCAAATGGGTTCCCAGTATTTCACCGAATAAAACCTGGGCGGGGTTGGGCGGCGCGATGCTGTTACCCGGGCTCTTTGCGCCGGGGTGGATGCTCTTTTACTTGCCTGAGATGTATGCAGAAATTGGCCCCGTCCTGATGGCTCGGGTGTTTTTGATCTATTTCTTTTTTGGCCTTGTGATTGGCTTTGTTTGCCAGGTCGGCGATTTGTTTATTTCTATTTTCAAGCGCCGTGCGGGCGTTAAAGATACCGGGACCCTTATTCCCGGGCATGGCGGAATCCTGGACCGAATTGATTCATTGATGGCGGCATCGTTGTTTGTTTACATCGCCATGAAAGTAATCAATTAAAGCGACGTCTTGTCCCGTTGCCCCAAGGCGTATTCTGCACTATCTTAATCTCTACCTTTTTACCAGCAAACCGGAGCCTGTTTCAATGGATGCCCTGACCGACCTGATTTCCCTTGTGCTCTCGAACGCCTGGCTTTATGGCGGGTCGTTTTTGTTGGTCCTGTCGGTCCTTGTGATTGTGCATGAATGGGGTCATTACATTATTGCGCGCGCCTGCGGGGTCAAGGTCGAGGAA
>CAZSIB010000008.1:32837-62409 GCA_964607245.1 uncultured Pseudobdellovibrionaceae bacterium
TAGTTGATAAATTAAACGAAGAACTTGAATCTCTTTTTGAAAAAAAAGCGGAAGAAGTTCGAACAATATAATTTTTTATGGGAGCTCTCATCTTTATTTTAATATTGATTGTTCTTGTCTTGGCTCATGAATGGGGTCATTACATTATTGCGCGCGCCTGCGGGGTCAAGGTCGAGGAATTCGCCGTCGGGATGGGCCGCGAAATCTGGGGGCGGACGGCCAAGGACGGCACGCGCTGGAAAATTTGCCTGTTGCCGATTGGCGGTTACGTCAAAATGTTTGGCGATACAGATCCGGCGGGTGCGGGGAAAACCGATCAGGTGGGGCAGGGGGAGGCACGTCGTCCCATGACAGACGCCGAACGGGGACAAGCCTTCTTCAGTAAATCGGTGGCCCAACGTGCGGCGATTGTTGCGGCTGGTCCAGCCATCAATTTTCTTTTTGCAATCATAATATTAACAGGCCTTTTTATTACGCAAGGCAAGGAAACAACACCCCCTTATGTCGCGGCGGTTCATGTGGGAAGCCCGGGAGATATCGCGGGGCTGAAACCAGGGGATCGCATTCTGTCCCTCGATGGTCTGCCGGTTGAAAGCTTTGACGATTTACGCCGCAAGGTTATGCTCGCACTCGATACCCCCATCCGGATCCAGATTTCACGCGATAATGACGTCAAGTTGATCACGGCAACCCCCAAGCGTCAGGAAATGTCGGATCGCTTTGGTTTTAAACATGAAAAGGGCTATTTGGGCGTTTTGGGGCCCATGAACGGGTTTGACCTTGCCTCGATCCGCGCGGTGAATGATACGGATACGGCCAAGGATGTGACGAAAACGCGCGCGCTTTTGAATGATCACATGGGGAAGGGCCCGTTTCGGATTACCCTTGCCGATGTCGAAGGGATCGATCAGGTTTTGATTAATCCGCTGTCGGCCCGGAATGTGGATATGAATAATCCAGGCGCCAAGGGGTATAATGTCCTGGTTCCAGCGCAAAGTCTGCCACGCGAATATACCCGCTTTGGCCTTTTTTCGGCAGTGGGTGAGGCCACTTTCCAAACCTGGCGGATCACGGTTGACTCGCTTGCGGCCTTGGGCCAAATCGTGACGGGGGTGCGGAGCGCCAGTGAACTCGGCGGTGTGATCCGTATTGGTACACTGGCTGGCGATATGGCCTCGTCGGGTCTTTTGGCCCTTCTCACGTTTACTGCGTTACTCTCGATCAATTTGGGCCTGATTAACCTGTTTCCGGTGCCGCTTTTGGACGGGGGGCATTTAATGTTCTATGCGGCCGAAGCTGTGCGCGGCAAACCCATTCCCGAGCGGATTCAGGAATACGCGTTCCGTTTTGGCCTGGTCGTGCTGGTCTTTTTGATGGTCTTTTCAAATCTGAACGATATTTTGCAGTTAGTTTTGTAAGAACTTTCCCTTTGCTTGCGACTTGGATTGGGAGGAAGCCGATAGATTATGCGGCAAGGACCGTTAATTTCTCGCGGATCTCTCCAGCGGTCTTTTTAGACGAATCCGACACGCCAATGATATCCCCGATATTTCGGTTGATGCTTTCGGTGCTTTGCGCCGCCATCTGCATGTTCGATGAAATATCGGATGTGACGGCTGTTTGTTCCTCAATGGCACTCGCGACCGTTGTAACACTATTCATAACGGATCCGATCGATTCGCGGATGGTTTGAAGTGACCCGATCACCTGGTTTGACACGGTCTGCATATTCCCGATTTCTTCAGAAATTTTATCCGTGGCGTCTTTGGCTTGAGACGCCAGGTTTTTGACCTCGTTTGCGACAACGGCAAATCCCTTGCCCGCCTCACCTGCCCGCGCCGATTCGATGGTCGCATTCAAGGACAGTAGGTTAATTTGTGACGCAATATCTTGAATCAAGTTGACAATGCCGGTCATCGCGTTTGCGGCGTTTGCCAGGGCTTCGGTGGCTTTGTCGGCCTGATTACTTTGTTCAAGCGCCTGTGTCACCGCGCTTTGAGACAAGTTCACACTCCGCGAGATTTCTTTGATCGAACTATTAAGCTCTTCCGTTGCCGAGGCCACGGTCTGAACCGTTGAGGTCGTTTGATTGGACGCCACGGCTGCACTTTGTGTCGATGTTTCAAGCGCTTGGCCGATTTGATCGAGACTTTCGTTCACAAATCGAACGATCTGTTCAAATTCATGACGTTTGTTCACGGCGGCGGTCACATCGGATGCGAATTTCACCACCTTGAACGGTTTGCCATTCATGTCGAATATGGGGTTATAAGAGGCCTGAATCCAAACTTCTTTTCCGCCTTTGCCGACGCGTCTGTATTCACCTGCCTGGAACCGGCCTGCACGCAAATCGTCCCAAAAACGTGTATAATCGGGGGAGCTGGTGTAGGATGATTCACAAAACATCCGGTGATGTTGGCCTTGGATCTCGGGCAAGGTATACCCGAGCGTGCTTAAGAAATTCTGGTTTGCAGTAATGATCGTCCCGTCCAGGTTAAATTCGATGACGGCTTGCGCTTTATCAATCGCGGCGAGTTTCCCTTGATAATCGGCATTCTTTAATTTTTCCGCCGTGGTGTCGGTCGCAAACTTAATCACTTTCAACACCCGGCCCGCATCGTCAATGACGGGGTTATAGGTGGCTTGAATCCAGATTTCCTTACCGCCTTTTGCAATGCGTTTGTATTCTGCAGCCTGAAATTTTCCGGCGGCCAAATCTGACCAAAACCGCGCGTAATCGGGCGTATTCACATAAGATTGGTCGCAGAACATGCGGTGATGCTGCCCTTGAATTTCAGATAGGCTATAGCCAACAGCCCCTAAAAAATTAGAATTTGCGGTCAGGATCGTGCCGTCTGGTTTAAACTCGATAACAGCCAGAGACTTACTTAAAGCCTCAAGCACATAGTCCGAGACGGATTTACGGGATGAAAACATTCTGTTCTCCTGGAATAGATGTTGGGGTTTTTGATTGAGATGCGTATGGGGTAAGCCGAAAGGATTGGCTTACCGAAGAAATAGGACTATACAGCTACTATATTTTAGTGACCCCGATATCGTTGTCAATCCTGGTTACGCGGATAGGTAGGGAGCGGGGCCTTGAAAAACAATGAACTTATCCACAGAAATCTTCATTTTGCCATTGACGCACGGATAAAAATTCATATAATGCGCGCAATTCCGAAAGGTCAGGAACCCTGTCACGCCCCCTTTAAAAATGGCGTAACATTCTGGTTTAATTGATTTTCTTGGGATCAAAATGATCATATTCATTTGGCCGTGCGGGAACAAAACCGACGGCAGGAAAGGTAAAAAAACGTGGCGCGTATCGCTGGTGTCAACATCCCGGACAATAAACGGGTCGAAATTTCATTACGTTATCTTTACGGTATTGGGCCCACACGGGCGACCTTTATCTGCGAAAAATTGGGGATCGCGAAATCCATGCGGATGAAGGATCTGACCGAAGATCAACTGAACAGCATTCGTAAAGAAATCGAAGCGCAAGGTTATGTGATTGAAGGGGACCTCCGTCGTGAAATCGCCTTGAATATCAAGCGCTTGATGGATATGGCGTGCTATCGTGGCCTGCGCCACCGTAAAGGGCTGCCTGTGCGCGGCCAACGCACCCGGACAAACGCCCGGACGCGTAAGGGTCCCGCCAAAGCGGTTGCGGGCAAAAAACTGGCCACCAAGAAATAAGCACGGGGGATAGACAAAGATTATGGCTGAAGCTGCAAAAAAATCGACTGAAGGTAAATCCACCGCCGCAAAATCTAAGGGCGCGGTTAAGGGCAAGAAAAAAGAACGTAAAAACGTGGCTGAAGGCGTGGTGCACGTCTTTGCCAGTTTTAACAACACGATCATTACGATCACGGATAAACAAGGCAATGCGCTGGCGTCTTGCTCGGCAGGGGCCATGGGCTTTAAGGGATCGCGTAAATCGACCCCCTACGCGGCTCAGGTGACCGCTGAAGAAGCTGGGAAAAAAGCCCAGGAACACGGCGTGCGTGAAGTTGATGTCACGATCAAAGGTCCGGGATCAGGTCGGGAATCGGCTTTGCGGGCGCTCTCTGCCGTTGGCTTTATTGTCAAGAATATCAAAGACATCACCCCGGTGCCGCATAACGGGTGTAAACCCCGCAAACGCCGCCGGATTTAATACTGACGTGCGCGGGGGCTTTGTTGTTTTTCAACAAAACCAGCGCACGCAACTTGATACGCTGTTGTGCCATGTAACCACCAACGCCGCCGAAAGGGTAAAACCGTGATCCAGAAGAATTGGCAAGAACTGATCAAACCGGAAAAAATTGACATCGAACGCACGGGTGATGCCCGGACGTCGGGTAAAATTGTTGCTGAACCCCTGGAACGCGGGTTTGGCCTGACCTTGGGTAACTCGTTACGCCGTATTCTGCTCTCCTCTTTGCAGGGCGCCGCGATTACCGCGATCAAGATTAACGGGGTGATGCATGAATTTTCCGCAATCCCCGGTGTTCGCGAAGATGTGACCGATATCGTCCTGAACATCAAAGGCATCGCGGTGCGTATGCATGCGGATGGCCCGAAGCGCATGCGTCTTCATGCGGAAGGCCCGTGTGAAGTCACCGCTGGCATGATTGAAGCCGGGGCTGACATTGAAATCATGAACCCGGATCTGATCATCTGCACGCTGGATAAGGGGGCGTCGATCGACATTGAAATGACGGTGAATACCGGCAAGGGCTATCGCGCGGCGGCCATGAACCGTCCAGAAGATGCTCCCGTTGGTCTGATCCCCGTTGATTCGGTGTTCTCCCCGGTGCGCAAGGTCTCGTACGAGGTTGAACCGACCCGTGTTGGGCAAATCACCGACTATGATAAACTGACCATGGTCGTTGAAACAAACGGCGTGATTACGCCAGAAGATGCGGTCGCCTATGCTGCGCGCATTCTCCAAGATCAACTTCAGGTGTTCATCAACTTTGAAGAACCCAAGGAAATGGCCCGCTCGGATGCTGGCGCCGACTTGCCGTTCAACAAAAACTTGCTCCGCAAGGTCGAAGAACTGGAACTTTCTGTGCGTTCGGCCAATTGCCTCAAGAACGACAACATCATTTATATCGGCGATTTGGTTCAAAAATCAGAGGCCGATATGCTGAGGACGCCGAACTTTGGCCGCAAATCGCTCAATGAAATCAAAGAAGTCTTGACGGTGATGGGCCTGCATCTCGGGATGCAAATCGACGGTTGGCCCCCCGAGAATATTGAAGATTTGGCCCGTAAAGTCGACGAGCCGTTTTAAAAATAAAGTGTCGTCCCAGCGAAGGCTGGGACCTCGTGACGTTTCGAGATTTCCGCCTGCGCGGGAATGACGTGGATGATAAAAGTTTCTTGGGCATGGTGCCCGAACAAAAGGGTAAAGGACGGGCCCCCGTGCCCACCGCTTGCCCCTTTGATGTGCCAAGACAACGAAGATTTGATCCCTTCGGTGTCGTAACGGAAAAGTAAAGGAGCGATCACATGAAACACGGTATTAAACAACGCAAATTGGGTAAAACATCGACCCACCGCTTGGCGATGCTGGCCAATATGGCTGCCGCACTGGTCAAACACGAACAGATTGTGACGACCTTGCCCAAGGCGCGTGAACTGCGTCCTTTTGTTGAAAAATTGATCACGCTTGCCAAAAAAGGCGGGCTTGCCAATCGGCGCCTGGCGATTGCCCGGATGCGTGACCAGGATCAGGTGAAGAAAATGTTTGACACGTTGGCCCCCCGTTATGCGGGTCGTCCGGGCGGCTATTGCCGCATCCTGAAGGCGGGGTTCCGTTATGGTGACGCTGCGCCCATCGCGATTATCGAACTGGTTGATCGTGACGTGACCGCCAAAGGCCAAAATAGCGGCCCCGTGCCAGGGTCAGAAGAAACCGACACCGCCGCATAAAAAACTTTTTGATTTGAGGAGATGAGCCGACAATCAACAAAACCCCCGGTTAATCCGGGGGTTTTGTTTTATTTTGTACAGCGATTCGTCCGGAGATCTTTTACCTGTGTCAGGGATTGACCTTTAGTTCCGGACCAGAAAATTCTGTTTCTATCCATACCTCGACGAGATCCCCAACACCCATTTTCGAACTAGGTTCAGGCAGGCCGCTCATAAAGCCAAAATCTGATCGCTTAAAATGCGCTGTGGCTGAAAACCCAACACGTGCGTGCGGATCATGGGGATGGCCATTTAATCCGCCCGTAAAGGTCACAGAAAGGATGACCGGTTTTTTTACTCCCATAAAATCAAGCTGTCCATAGACATCAGCGGTTCTGTCACCTGTCATTTCAATTTGATTTGATGTGAATCTAATTTTTGGGAAGGTTCCGGTTTTAAGCCATTTATCCCCCAGCAATTCGTCCTTAAATCCTTCTGGCGGATGGGGCAGGTCCAGTGACCTTGGGTCAACAGACGCCTCAAGCTTGGCATTTTCAGGATGAGCTGGATCTAAATGGAGCGTCGCATCAAAGTCATCAAAGCTGGCCGTATAGTTCGATATCCCCAGATGGTTGAGATCGAATATCAGCGCTGAGTGTGCTTTATCCAAGGTATAGACACCAGAGGGTAGGGCCGGCGCTTCCGCCCAGGCGATACCGGGCGAAAGAAGGAACAGCGATAGGGCTAATTTAGAGAGATGTTGCATCGCGAACCCTGATGTTGGATATGAAATGAAAGTCTTACGCCGCAAGTTTATCGACGGCACCGACTAGTTCCTTGACGGCGTTCACCGAATGATCAAACATCTTGCGCTCATCGGCGTTGAGTTCAATTTCAACAATACGTTCAACCCCGCGTGCACCAATCACCACCGGCACACCGATATAGAGGCCCTTAACGCCATATTGACCGTTCAGTTTCGCGGCACAGGGCAGTACACGTTTCTTGTCCTTTAAATAGCTTTCAGCCATGGCAATCGCGCTTGCCGCCGGGGCATAGAACGCCGACCCGGTTTTAAGCAGATTGACGATTTCGGCGCCGCCATTTCGCGTGCGGTCCACAATGGCATCCAGTTTTTCCTGGGTTGTCCAGCCCATTTTGACGATATCCGGCAAGGGAATCCCTGCGACGGTGGAATAACGCACAAGCGGCACCATCGTGTCGCCATGCCCACCCAAAACAAAGGCCGACACGTCATCGATGGACACTTTGAACTCATCGGCCAGGAAGTGCCGGAACCGCGCGGAATCAAGCACGCCGGCCATCCCGACCACCATATTGTCTTTGAACCCGGTCGCACGTTGCATCACTTCGACCATAGCATCGAGCGGATTGGTAATGACGATGACAAACGCATTCGGCGCGTGTTTTTTGATGTTTTCACCGACGGTTTTAATGACGCCGGTATTGATGCCGATCAAATCATCACGGCTCATCCCCGGTTTGCGCGGCACGCCCGCCGTCACGATCACCACATCGGCCCCCGCAATCACGGCGTAATCATTGCTGCCAGCATAGACCGCATCAAACCCCTCAACGGGCGCGGCCTGGGCGATATCAAGGGCCTTGCCCTGGGGCACGCCTTCCGCGATATCGACAATCGCGATGTCGCCCAGTTCCTTCAGCCCCGCCAAAAGGGCGAGCGTCCCACCAATTTGCCCCGCGCCGACCAAGCCAATTTTTTTCCGTGCCATGAAAGAAGTTCCTTTTGTTAAAAGATGAAAAAGACCGAAACAAAGGATACGCCGGATTGACGCCTTGTTCAAGGTAGAGCGTTTTAATCAATACTTATCTGCGATATGGATCGCCGCAATGCCGCCCGCGACATTCACGTGACGCACGGCGTCAAATCCAGCGGCCTTGAGCCGCCGCGTCAGTTGTTCTTGGGTCGGAAACGCCCGAATGCTTTCAACCAGATATTGGTAACTGTCCCGGTCATGCGCGACCAGCGCACCAATTTCCGGAATGGCATAGCGCGACCAGAGTTGATAGGCCGCATCCAGAACGCGGTCTTGGACTTGAGAAAATTCGAGACAAAAGAAACGCCCGCCCGGTTTTAAGACGCGGCGCGCATCGGCAAGCGCCGCGTCAATATGGGTGACATTGCGGAGGCCAAAGGCGATGGTATAAGCATCGAATTGCGCGTCATCAAAATCTAGGCGTTCGGCGTTCCCTTGAGCCCAGGATATGTTGGATAAAATACCACGGTCGATTGCGCGGTCTTGACCAACGGCCAGCATATCGGGGTTAATGTCACAAACGGTAATATGCGCGGCTCCATCCGCCCGGCGGTGCAGACGAAAGGCGATATCGCCCGTGCCGCCGGCGACGTCAATGATACGCTGCCCGGGTTTGGGCGCCACAAGCCGGACAAACCGATCTTTCCATACCCGATGAAGCCCCATGGACATCAGATCATTCATCCGGTCGTAATGTGCGGCAACAGAGGAAAAAACACCTAAAACCTTGTCCGTTTTTTGGGTCGGCGTGACTTTTTCAGTGCCGAACCAGGTGCTTTCTGGGTTTTTATTCGTTAACATAATTAACCTTGAGCTTTCATGGGAAATATGGTACAAAATGTGCCACGATGTCATGAAAAGGACAAGGGGAGATCCTGTCGATGCCGCAGCGTGTACATTATCAGCGTATCCACCGTCTGGAAGAATTTATCGCCGCAACGGTCAATGATGCTATTTTTCGTATTATTGAGAACCATCGGCATCGTCATTGGGTGGGTGCACAAGAGGGGCTGTTTAAGCGTTTGAGGGATCCGTCCTTGTGGAACAGCGTAACTCAACAAGGGATGATCTCCCACATTATTGGGTCTATTTGTGCCTGTGATTCAGATGAATTAACGCACTTCTATCCGATTACCGAGGTCGATAAGAATAATGTTGTCCAAGCGATTGCTTGTCTGACAGGCGTTTATAAAGACGCACGACAGTTTCGTTTACCAGGAAGCGCCGGTACACAGTCGATTTTTTCTGACCCCACCGCGTGGCGCGAGAATCTGCATGTTGTTGTGGAGATGACGTATCAGAAATTATGGGCGGCACCCGTCTTGCCGCCTGCTCCCCCGCCGCCATCCCCGGGGTCGGGTAATTAGGTTTCAGCCCCCGCCAAACCCCATGAGACGTTGTGTTTCCGCCAAAATCGGCGCGGCAATGTGTTGCGCCTGATCTGCCCCGCGCGCCAGAATAGAATCGATCTCTTCCGGATGCGCCAGAAGGTCCCGCAACCGCGCGGTGATCGGTGCAAGCTTGTCAACCGCAACATCGGTGAGTGCGCTTTTAAAATCCGAAAAATTGCGCCCGCCATAAGTCGCGCAGACCTGATCCACCGAAAGACCCGCGAGTGCCGCATAGATGGTGATCAGATTTTTTGCCTCGGGCCGCTCCTCCATTTCGGCGGCAGAAACGGGGACAACACCCGCATCTGTTTTCGCCTTTTTCAATTTCTGGGCGATCATATCGGCATCATCGGTCAAGTTAATGCGCGAATAATCACTTTCGTCTGATTTGCTCATTTTCTTGGTGCCGTCACGAAGCGACATGATGCGCATCGTCTCGCGCGTCAGGACCGATTGCGGCAACGGGAAGAAATCAACGCCATAGCGGTGGTTAAAGGTCGAGGCGATATCCCGCGCAAGCTCAACATGCTGGACCTGATCTTCCCCCACGGGGACGTGCGTGCCGTGATAAAGCAAAATATCCGCCGCCATCAACACCGGATAGGCGTAAAGCCCCAGGCCCGCGCGCTCTGAATTCTTCCCGGCCTTGTCTTTAAATTGCGTCATGCGGTCAAGCTTGCCCATCTGGGTGAGTGTCGACAAAAGCCACATCAGTTGCGAATGACCCGGAATTGCGGATTGCCGGAAAAGGATTGATTTTTTGGGGTCGATACCCGCGGCGATATAGGCAGCGGCCAGTTCCCTTACCCGCGCATTTAATGTCTCAGGATCATAGGGGACGGTAATCGCATGCAGATCGACAACGCAAAAAATAAGCGCGTCGTGGGTCGCGGCGTCTTGCATATCGACCCAGTTTTTGAGCGCACCCAAATAATTCCCAAGTGTCAGGGCGCTGGTCGGTTGCATCCCGGAAAAAACGCGGTTAATCGGTGGCGGTGGGAGGGGAGGTGTCATGGCGTGGAGCCCGTCCTTTACGGGTGAGATACCGTTTAAAATCCGCAAACGGCAGCGCATGTGTGAGGAAAATAGAAGGGAAATACACGAAAACAGCGGCGGCGATTAACGCCAGCAGCGCGGATAAACGGCCGGTAAACGACCCCAAAAATGCGTCATGTAATCCATAGCGGCACATTGCCAGAACGAAAACTAAAAGTAAAGTCGAGAAAAGAATGCGCGGGAAGGCACGGGTCAAGCGGGCATCGAGGACAAGATCGGGACTACGTATTGTACTTGCACGGTAGAGTGCAAAGAGCAGTCCCCATCCCATGAGTGACGTGGCGAGTGCAATGCCCATGACGCCCAAGAAATAGGCCAGAATAAAGGACAGAGGGATATTGAGGAGTGTGGTCAGGATCGATATTTTTACCGGCGTCCAGGTATCCTTTTGCGCGTAAAAAACGGCGTTATATACGCGCGAGAGCACATAGGCGGGCAGGCCCAGCGCATAACTCATGAGCACAAGCGTCGTTGCTTGAACATCGGCTCTATCAAACGCGCCGTGTAAATAAAGCACGCGGGTAAGCGGATCGGCAGCGATAAGCAGCCCCACCGCGCAGGGCAAGGTCAAGACCAGCATATATTCAAGCGACCGGTTATAAAGATCACGCGCTTGGGCGTGATCTTGCCGTGCGAGCGCGCCTGAGAAAAGAGGAAGTAACGCGGTGCCCACGGCGATGCCGATGACGCCAAAGGGGAGTTGATACAAACGATCGGCGTAATATAAATGGGCAATCGACCCCTGTGCCAAAAAAGATCCGATGACAAGATTCGTCAAAAGATTCATTTGAAAAACCCCGGCGACCAAAACCCCCGGCCCCATTAATTTGAGGAGGCGGCGCACATCCGGCGTCAGGCGCGGCATGGTCAAACGGATCTTGAGGCCCATGCGGCGCACGACCCATCCGACCCAGATCGCCTGTAATGCGCCCGAAAAACTCATCGCAAACGCCATGGCATGGCCTTGAGAGGCAAAGAGCGGCGAAAAAGGAATCGCTGCAATCAAACACAAATTAAAGAGAACAGGGGCAAAGGCGTAGGGGCCAAATTTTTCATGCGCATTTAAAATGGCGCCCAAAATGGCCGCAATGGTCACAAGCCCCAGATAAGGGAACGACAGGCGCGCCATCTCGACCGCTGCGCTGAATTGATCAGGATTGTCACGAAATCCCGGCGCCAGCATGTGAATGACAGCGGGCATAAAGATCATCATCAGAAGCGAAAAAGGGATGAGCGCCGCAATCATGAACGAGAGAGATTGACTGGCAAATGTCGTTGCCGCGTCTTGGGTGTCGTGAATTTTTTTGTCGGTATAGAGCGGAACAAAGGAAATACTGAACGCGCCTTCGGCGGTAATGCTGCGGAAAAAATTCGGAAGTTTGAGGGCAACAAAGAATGCATCCGCCAGGGCTCCGGCTCCCAGCGTATGCGAGATGATCACGTCGCGGGCAAATCCTGCAATACGTGAAACAAAGGTCAGGCCCCCCACCGTGGCCATGGCGCGTCCAAGTGTCATGTGGGCAAGTCTAAGGGGACTTGACCGTGGGATCAACGGGGTATGATGTGGTCGATGCTGTGTGCGGATTATTTTTCTGTAATCCCCCTGTAAAATCCTTTTGTTTTGTGTTAAAACCAGGCTTCTGAAGATATTTTTAAAGGGACCCAAAAGAGCATGCCGGACATGATGATTGCCGATATTCGGAACACATTTTTGTCTTTTTTTAAGGACAAGGGGCATACGCATGTCCCGTCCTCGCCTTTGGTCCCACAAAATGACCCGACGATGATGTTTACCAATTCGGGCATGGTTCAATTTAAAAACGTATTTACCGGCGCCGAAACGCGCCCCTATAAACGCGCGACAACGGCCCAGAAATGTGTGCGCGCGGGCGGCAAGCACAACGATCTCGATAATGTGGGCTATACCGCCCGGCATCATACCTTTTTTGAAATGATGGGGAACTTCAGTTTTGGAGATTATTTCAAGGAAGACGCGATTGCCTTTGCCTGGGAACTGGTGACAAAACATCTGGGCATGGATAAAGACAAGCTGCTGGTTACGGTACACACAAGCGACGAAGACGCTGCCGCGATTTGGCGAAAAGTGGCGGGATTCCCGGATAGTAAGATTATTCGGATCCCCACCAATGATAATTTCTGGATGATGGGCGATACGGGGCCATGCGGACCGTGTTCGGAACTTTTTTATGATCAGGGGGATAAACTCGTCGGTGGCCCCCCAGGCAGCGCGGATCAGGACGGCGACCGGTTCCTTGAATTTTGGAATCTGGTCTTCATGCAGTTTGAACAAGAACCCGACGGCAAAGGGGGATACACCCGCAAGCCCTTGCCGCGCCCCTCGATTGATACGGGGATGGGATTGGAACGCGCCGCGGCCTTGATTCAAGGGAAATCATCGAACTATGACGTCGATTTGATCCGCGCGATCATTGAACATTCGGCTGATCTCACAGGCGTTTCGCCAGACGGCACCATGGCGGCGTCACACCGTGTCATTGCCGATCATTTGCGTGCGGCATCGTTCTTGATTGCTGAAGGCATGTTGCCGGGGAATGAAGGTCGCGCCTATGTCCTCCGCCGCATTATGCGGCGCGGGATGCGCCATGCGCATTTACTTGGCGCGCGCGATCCCCTGATGTATCGGTTGTTCCCGACGCTTGTTGCGCAAATGGGGGATGTGTACCCGGAACTGAAACGCGCCGAGGCGTTGATTGTCGAGACGTTAAAACAAGAAGAAACGCGTTTTAAACGCACACTGGATACCGGATTGCGGCTTTTGGATGACGAAACCCAGAACATGGGGGCGGGCGGCACGCTGTCGGGTGAAACCGCGTTTAAACTTTATGATACCTATGGGTTTCCGTTGGACCTGACCCAAGATGCACTTAAATCAAAAGGGATGCAGGTGGATACCGCCGGGTTTGAGGCGTGCATGGAACGTCAACGTGACGACTCGCGTAAATCCTGGGTCGGGGCGGGCGGTGCCTTTACTGATAAAATCTGGTTTGATTTGCTCGATCGTCATGGACCTACCGATTTTCTGGGCTATGCCCATACGGCGTGTGATGGGCAAATCCTGGCAATCTTGCGCGATGGCCAAGTGGTCGACCGCGCGGCTGCAGGGCAAACGGTGCAAATTCTCGCCAATCAAACGCCGTTTTATGCGGAATCCGGCGGGCAGGTGGGTGATACGGGCTTTATCATGACGATGGATGACGCCATCATTGAAGTCACGGATACGCAGAAAGTTTTGGGGGCCCTTCACGTGCATATCGGCGTGATTAAAGAGGGTGTGGTGGAATCCGGACGTGCCGCCGAGTTTCAGATTGATAAAGAACGCCGCGCGGCCATTCGTGCAAACCATTCTGCGACTCATTTGCTGCACCAGGCGCTTCAAGATGTGTTGGGCCCGCATGTTGCGCAAAAGGGATCGCGCCAGGACGCCGCACGCACGCGGTTTGATATTTCCCATGGGGCTCCCATTTCGGACATCGAAATCGCGCGCATCGAAGAGATGGTGAACCATGAAATCCGTGCGAATACGCCCGTGATTACGCGCGTCATGTCGATGGACGATGCGCTCTCTGTCGGCGCGACCGCCCTTTTTGGTGAAAAATATGGCGATGAGGTCCGGGTTTTATCGATGGGGACCCCGCGACCCGGTGAAAACCGCCCCTATTCGGTTGAATTATGCGGCGGTACGCATGTGACGCACACGGGGGATATTGGCCTTTTTAAAATTGTCTCTCAATCCGCCGTCTCGGCCGGTGTCCGCCGGATTGAGGCACTCACGGGCGCGGGCGCGCTTCAATATTTCAATGATCTGGAAGAACGCCTGGCGAAACTTGCGGGTGCGCTCAAAACCGGGCCGGACGATGTCCTTGCCCGTGTGGAGGCCTTGGTTGAGGACCGCAAAAAACTGGAAGTTGAGATCGCGCAGTTACGCCGGACGCTCGCCACAGGCGGCGGCGGGGGCGGACATGCGGATGTCAAGAATATCGCGGGGGTGAAATTTGCGGGGCGCGTTTTAAACGGGTTCCCGGCCAAAGATTTAAAACCCATGGTTGATGAATTGAAACAGCAACTTGGGTCAGGTGTTGTGGCCTTGATCTCGGTGGACGAAGGCCGGGCGTCCTTGGTTGTTGGGGTGACGGCGGATTTAACCGGGCGATTCTCGGCCGTGGATTTGGTGCGTGCGGGCGCCGCCGTTCTGGGCGGGCAGGGCGGGGGCGGTCGGCCCGATATGGCTCAGGCCGGGGGCCCCAATGGCGCCGCCGCGAATGACGCGGTCGCCATGATTGAAAAAACACTCGCGGGGTAAAGTCCAGCGGGTTTATTTCGTCTTGACCTTTTCAGAGGATCTTGTTAGTCATATAAAAAACTAAAGAGGGAGAGAGGCATAAATGACTGTTGTATATATGTGGCCACATCGGGTTAATCGTTTTCTGAACATCAAGAATTCGTTCGCGGCGACAAGGGGGCTTTGCCATCATCTTGGCGTCACAGATGTTTCCTTGGCCGGAAGATCGCCGGATGATGATCAATTAATTGTTCGTCAAACTGGCCCCGAGTTGTTAGGGGAAGTTGTTCATTCTCTTACCTTTACCACATCGGATCGATTTCCGTTTCACCCCGTTCGACTTTCCTCTGTTTTTGCAGCGACTGGGGAGAGGGTACAGCCTGATGTGCGTGTTGGATTTCGGGGGGTGCAGTGGGCTCTTGAACAACGGATTGTTGCTGCGTCAACCGCTGGTTTAGCCATTGGGGCGGGGTAATTTCCCCCCAGATTCTTTTATCTTGACCCTTCCAAAGGATTTCGTTAATAATATAGCAAATCAAAGGAGAGGGGCATGTCAAATATTCTTGAGGATTTATGCAAGGCGTTTAATCGTGGGGGCGCACAATCTGGCGTATCGGCGCGGGTTGAGGCTCCGGTTATTTCGGGCGTCCCTGTGGCGGTGATTACACAAGACCGGACGCAACACGGCTTACTGCCCCTTGTGCATACGGTGCAACCTAATCGTTTGAAGGGGTTTTGGGTGGATACGCGCGAGCAAGGGGCAACATGTCCGATTGCCGGACAGTCAATTATCACAGATGAATTAAATCCTTTAGTGTCTGTTGTCGTGACGGCCATGCGGACCCATCTTCGGTCGCAAACGCCAACGTTTGGGGTTTAAGGACAGGCCTTTCGGCGTAAATGCCGTTCCCCCTTGATTTTTGAAGGCGTTTTGGTTAAAAGCCTCAACGGATTTATTTTTACCAAAGCTGTCTTTCAAGAGGGAATCTATGGTCATGCAACGTACTTTATCTATTCTAAAGCCTGACGCGACGCGTCGTAATCTGACGGGCAAGATCATTGACCGATTCGAAAGTAATGGGTTGCGCGTGGTCGCGCAAAAACGCGTCAAACTTTCCGAAGATCAAGCCAAAGAGTTTTATAAAGAACATGCCGCGCGTCCTTTTTATGGGGATTTGGTGTCGTTCATGACGTCGGGTCCGGTCGTGGTTCAAGTTTTGGAAGGCGATGATGCCATTTCCAAAAACCGCGATATCATGGGGGCCACCAACCCGGCGAACGCCGCGCCAGGTACGATCCGCAAGGATTTTGCCGAAAGCATTGATGCAAACTCGGTCCATGGATCGGATTCAGAAGCCAGTGCGGCCCGCGAAATTGCGTTCTTTTTCAAGAACGACGAAATTGTTGGGTAAGAGCCGACCTTTTAAGGCATCGCGCTTAGTGTTTTAAGAGTGCCTGTAACCCACGAACAACCTCGGCAGAAGCTCTGTCGAGCAGTGAGTAGTGATTCATACCTTCGTCAATACGCCCAGTCTCGAAGCATTTAGCTGCTTCGATACCATGGTGGTGGACTTTTTTATGAGGCTCTTCGATCAACGTAAAATCTGGAATGTTTCTTAGAACATCGGCGGCACTGCTATAATACCATTTACCCAGACGACACAAGGTGTGGTCAGTCAGATCTTTTGATTTCATCTGGGATTTACCGACCGCCATATCCAGAAGTCTCTTTTTCCAAAGTAAATGGTCTGCTTGGGCCAAGTAGATGACTTTATCCTCAATGTCTTCATTTGCAAGTTTTGTACGCCAATCTTCAATTAATTGTACGCTTTTATCGGTTTGGTCAGCCAAAACATCAACAGCATGAAGATTAATGTCACCTTTGTCTTTAACAACAGCCATATTTTTAGCTAAAAGCTGGATCGCCATTTTCTGCTCGGAAATAATGCCCGCAAGTTCGGTAACCTGAGAAGAGATCGAGAAAGAATTTTGATTAATTTGTTCAAAATCATGAGAGACTTTTTCTGTTTTTGTTATAACGCTCTGAACGGTTGATTGAGCGTTAGAAACAGACATCAAAACATCATTAAAAGATGAATTTAAAAGCTGAATTTGTTGTTGGATGGTTTCTGTTGCATCACGTGTTTGGTTAGAGAGTGATTTTACTTCTCCGGCGACAACGGCAAACCCCTTGCCATGTTCGCCTGCCCGAGCCGCTTCGATGGTTGCGTTAAGTGCAAGGAGGTTGGTTTGTCCCGCTATTTTTGAAATTAATTCTACAACCTTTCCAAGATTTCCAACAACGTCCTGAAGATCTTTTGTTTTGGTTGATACTGTATCGAATACAGTACCTGTTTGCAGAACATCTTGTTTAAGAGTCGACAGTTCTTCCATGCCTTGTGATGTTAACTGAGAAGACTCTCCGGCGGCGTGAGAAGATCTTTGAGCGGAGTTTTCTATTTCACCAATCGATGCGGATAATTCTTCGACCGCGCTGGCCATTGATATCGCCGCACCTTGTACTTCACGTGTTCCAGAGAGAATGTGAGCTGTAGAAACGCTAACCTCGACGGCAGACATACTAAGGCCGACAACATTTTTAAGTACTTCTCTAGATTCCATGGCGCATTTCCTTTGCGATTCATTAGTCTATTGTGAAAGGAAGAGATCCGGACTGAATACCAAATTTCTGCATTTGATGGGCGGAATCAAGGATAAAGAGATCTCGTTCACTTGTCTATATTTTCGAGATGCATTGATCGTGCAAGAAATTTTCAACCCATAACGTGAGTTGAGTCAGCTGTGGTCATCTTTGTCTTTCTTATTTAAAGACATTGTTATCGTTTATCAGCCCTGATCTTAAAGTTCATGAATCACATCACGGACGGTTTGGATGATCTGGTCCAGATGCGCGGTTGTCGCGACAACGGGCGGTGAAATTGCCATCGAATTCCCGGTAAAGCGGACGATGACCCCTTTATAAAAAGATTTGATCATCACCTCACGCGGGTATTTATAGGGATCATCATCGGGGCCTTTCTCAAATTCAACGGCACCGAGAAGTCCTGAATTTCGAATATCAACGATTCGTGGCAGACCTTTGAGGCTGTGCACCGCGTCTTCAAATGGCGTGATCATTTTATGAACATGGTCATAGACATGTTCATCGCGGATCACGTCCTGAACCGCAAGTGCGGCGGCGCAGGCCAGGGGATGACCCGAATAGGTATAGCCATGCATGAATTCAGTGAAGATTTCAGGTCCGTGCATAAAGGCGTCATAGATATCGCCCGTGACAAAGGTCGCGCCCATGGGGACCATGCCGTTTGTTAATCCTTTGGCGGTGCAGATGATATCCGGTTTGACGCCAAAATAATCACTACTTGAGGTGTGGCCAAAGCGACCAAACGCCGTGATCACTTCATCGAAAATCAAGAGGATACCGTATTTATCGCAGATGGCACGTAAACGTTCTAGATACCCTTTGGGTGGCGGCAAGACCCCCGTGGATCCGGCGACCGGTTCAACGATGACCGCCGCAACGTTGTCGGGATCATGCAGGGTCAAGATCCGTTGTTCAAGCACATCGGCTAGGTGCGCCCCCCATTCTGGCTGACCTTTCGTAAACGCATTGTGTTCGAGGTTTGATGTGTGGGGCAGGTGGTCGACATTCGGAAGAAGTGATCCGCCAAAGGCCTTGCGGTTATAGGAGAGTCCGCCCACCGAAATACCCCCAAATCCAACGCCATGATATCCGCGTTCGCGTCCGATAATTACCCGGCGCTGCGGTTTACCTTTGGCGTGCCAATAGGCAAGCGCAATTTTGAGCGCGGTGTCAACCGCCTCAGACCCAGAATTTGAGAAGAAAACATGACGGATTGGGTCGGGCATGACATCAACCAGACGTGACGCGGCATGAAACGCCGATGGATGTCCCATTTGAAAACTATGACCAAAATCAAGGGTATCTATTTGATCCTTCATAGCCTGCTTGATCGTCGGGTGATCGTGCCCAAGGTTCACGCACCATAAACCCGCGGTGCCATCCAAAATCTCACGCCCGTCCTCGTCGTAGTAATAAACCCCCTTGGCGTGAGTCACCATGCGTGGTGCTTTTTTGAACAATCGCTGGGGCGTAAACGGCATCCAATATTCGTCAAGGGAATTCGGGCGGAAGGTGGTCTCATCAGACATAGGCATTTTATCCTTTAGGCAAAACGGGGGCGGATACTGGATCTATTGTATCATAAAAGCCGTTAATAATTTGGCCGGGGAGATCGCCGCAGCATGTCCATGAAACATGGGGAAGAGGACCCAAAAAATCTTGACAAACGTGAATTTTTAACATAAGTTAAAACCGTTTCCGCAAGAAAAGAGTCACTCTAAAAAAGAGAGAAAATCATGGTTCAGATGAATGCTCAGTTATGGTTCACCGCCGCCGAAACGGGGGATATTGCGACCATCCGCGCGATGATCGTTGAGGGGATCGATATCCATCAACGGGACGATCAAGAACGTACAGCCTTTCACATCGCAAGCCAGAACGCGCACACAGATATTATGAATACTATTCTTGCGGCCAAACAAATGGAATTCCTCCGCCAGATTGGAATTGATCCTTTTATGGCCGCTCTTGAGATGCCCCAGCGTGGTGCAAACGAAAACCGGCGTTCTGCTTAATTTTACCAATGTCCCGATTTATCTTTTTCCTGGCTGTCGTGTTGCCGGCACTTATTCTGATTCTACAGATTGGGGCCGAGCGCGCCCTCTCCTATCCGCAAAAAGAATGGCTGCTCAGCGAAAACGGGCCGCATGAATTTGCGCAGTTTCTGGTGTTAATGGGAGGGGCTATTGTTGCGGCGTCGACCCTTATCCGTATGGACCGCAGGCGTGACCGGATGCTGACCTTTTGGATTGGACTGGCCCTTGTTTGTTGCTTGTATGTCGGGGGTGAAGAGATCAGCTGGGGTCAGCATATATTTTTCTGGGAAACGCCAGAGACCTGGGCCCAGGTCAATGATCAGAACGAGACAAATTTGCACAATACATCGGCCTGGTTTGATCAAAAACCGCGGCTTATTCTTGAAATTGGCGTTATTTTGGGTGGGATCATCCTCCCTTTGGTCCGGCGTTTTGCGCCCTCACGGCTGCCCGCGCGATTTGAGATGTTTTACCCAACGAATATCCTGATCCCTTTGGCAGTGATCGCAACACTTGTTAAGCAAACGCAAAGTATTGCCGAAGGGCTGGATCTGGGACATCCGTTTCACCGGGTCAGTGAAGTACAAGAACTGTTCTTCTTTTTATTTGTCTGGGTTTATCTTTTGGTGTTAAAGACGCGCATCGCGGACCGGGATGTGGGGATGACAAATCGATAAAAGCCTGTATCCTAGAGAGGCTGTATCACCCATGGCCTTCTCTTGATCTGTAAATGACCGACTCCGTTCCTCTTTCTGAAGAGAGTTCGCCGCCTTCCGCGCGTATGGGGGGGCGGTCAGTCACATTTCAGGACCAGCACGAGATTTTTTTTGACCATCCCTTGCCGCGTTATCAGGGGTCGGGGTCGCGCGCCTATCATGCGCGATCCGTGCGTGGCGTTTCCGAACTTGCGATTATTTCTGAACGGAGCGCGATTCCCCGTATCCCTTTTTCCGAGAAATACCAAACATTAAAGACGGACGTTTGTTCCCGCCTTGTTGCGCGCGGCGTTGTGCGTTGTCCAGATGGATTTGAACGGTTTGTATTTATTTATGAATTCGCTCTTGGGAATCCGCTCATTCCAATGCAGGGAGAGCCTACGGCCTATGGTATACGGCCCGAAATGGTGGTGGCGGCTGTATTACGGCCTGTTTTGGGGTTGCTTCAAGAACTTCATAATATGGATCTGGCACATGGTGCCATTCGCGCGGATAATTTATTCGATGGCGGGCACCAACCGCCCCAGGCCGTGCGGGTGGGCGATTGCTTGGCCCAATCTTATTTATCGGCCCAGCCTGCGCTTTATTTACCGCCGTATTTGTCGGTAGCAATGCCCATGGGGCGCGGGTTCGAAATGGCAAGTGATGATATTTATGCGCTGGGGGTTGCCTGTGCATTGCTGCTCCGGACCCATGACACAACGTCTGGAAAATCGGATGAAGAGATTTTCCTCTCCAAGTTAGAGTTTGGTACATTTTCAACATTGATTGAAAGTGAGCGCTTGCCAAGCAATGTGCTCGAATTACTGCGTGGAATGCTGCATGACGATCCAGGCGTGCGTTGGACAGTGCATGATATTAACGACTGGTTTGAAGGAAAAAGGACAACACGTCGAAGCGGGACCGTTCGATTAAAAGGGTCGCGCCACCTTGTTTTAGGGCCCCATAAATTACTCTTGCCATCAGCAGTTGCATATTATCTCCCAAAAGAGCCCGCCGAAGCCACGCGCCTTGTCGATAATGACGAGATCAAACAATGGATCCGACGGTCTGTGAGTGATACCAAGCTGGATCATCGCTATGATACGGCGCTTGAAAGTAGTCGGGATTACGTTGGCACATCGACATATCAAGAACGATTGGCGTGTCGGGTCTCAACCGCCATGGAGCCAAATTTTCCGATCATGTTTCAGAAACTTAGTTTCTTTCCGGATTCGATTGGGCATGTTTTGGCTGAAATTTTAATGCAAGGGGGTGACCCCAAGCCGATTGCGGATATTATCAACGATCAAACGGTTATTTACTGGATGAACATGCAGGCCGAGGTACCCTCTGATATAAACCTCGCCATTAATCGTTTCGAACAATGTCAGCAGTTTTTAAAACAGCGGTCGATTGGCTATGGGATTGAACGCTGCGTTTATTTCTTGGCAAATGATGTGCCGTGTCTTTCTCCGGCCTTACGCAATTACTACGTGAACACCCCGGAACAACTTCTTGTCGCACTCAGTGAAATTGCACAAACCCATGATCGTCCGGGCCGCCTTTTGGATCGGCATATGATTGCTTTCCTTTGTGTGCGGGAACGCAAGATGGTGGATCCTTATTTACCCGATCTAAACGCTCCCGAAATTCATCGTCAGATTGCGGGGACTATTGGTATTTTGTCTGCCATTCAAAAAACAACGCGGATGGGGCCCATGCAAGGTATTTCAAAATGGATTCACGCTCTTTCCGAGCCGTTGTATGATCGCTTTCATGATCGAGATTTGCGGACGACCCTGCGTAAAAAAATGAACGAATTAAAAGAGCAAGGGCAGATCGGAAAAATGGCAGATTTGTTGTTTGATCAGGGGGCAACCAAGCGTGATCGGTATGAAAACCATATTGCAACGCGAGAATATTATTTATTGGGGGTCGAGCGCCATAATCTGGAACTTGCACTGTTGCACAAGGAACATTACGGGGCTCAATCGGGGCGTGAAATTGCAGCGCTGATTGCGGGGGTCGTGATGGCGCTTGCCGTTGTCGGATTTATTGTCATTCGGTTCTCTCAAGGAGGGGCCCCATGGTAGACGAAAAAAAAGAAGGTGGTGCGGACCCGGCGGTGTCGGTCAAGAAAAAACGCGGCGGGATGAAATTTCGTCAACGTTTTTTATTGATGATTATTGTTTTGGTGGCAGCGGCTTTTCTGCCAGTGACGTTGGTGATCATTGTAGGGATGATCCCCAGTGTAGTGGCTTTTATGGCGGATCCGACGCGTCAAAAGACCCGCGCATTTACGGTCGCATTGTTAAATTTTGTGACGTGTTTTCCTTTTTTGTTGGATATTGCACTGGCTCAACCGGGCCCAACCATGGATATGGCTGTGTATATCATCACTGATCCGTTAAAAATTGTTATTATGTTTGCAGGTGCGGCGGGTGGATATTTTCTGGATTGGACGATGGCAGGGATCAGTAATGTGATCATGACGGGACGCGCGCGGTCACGACTGGACGCGATTGATAAGCGTCAAGAAGAACTGGTGCGTCGGTGGGGGTCGGAAGTCACCGGAAAAGTCCCTGTTGATGCGGATGGGTTCCCCTTGATTGAGGCCAACGAGGCACCTTCTTCCTGATGTTATCCGCCCCAGCCGATAAGATAAATCATATCAAATGTCGCGGGGATTCGGTTTGTCGGAAGAAGAAATTTCGAATGATAAATATGATCTGCGTGGGTAAAAACCCTGCGGCGCGATATGAAGAGATTCCGGGTCAAAAGGGTATTTGTTTCGCCCATACCGCGTAAATCGTGAAGAAGTTTATAAAAATCGTTGTATTCAATTGTAATTCGCCGTCCATCAATCACCGGAAGGGTAAATCCAGCGCGTTGCATCAGGGTCGCCATTTGTGCGCGGGTTAGGGTGGGATGAACGCGTGGCGAAGCGCCGTTGTTTATCTCGATGTCGGCGTGCAACAGGGCATAGCGTAACTCGTACAGTGTATCATCGCCCGGAAACGCCGCGATCAGGACTCCATCTGGGGCAAGGACGCGGCGTATTTGAACGAGTAACCCCGGCAAATCGTTGACCGTATGCAAGTCAAAGACGGACAGGATAAGATCGGCACTTTGGGGCGGCAGATCCAGGTGATCTGGATCGCGCGTCATGGGTGCTGATGTGAGCGGTGCGGTGATTTTCTGAGACGAGAGAAGCGCCGTACAAAAATCAGAAGGTGGTTTATTCCCAAGGTAATAGGGGCGGGAGAAAGATTTTTTAATATCGTGTAGGCGGTCATGAATATCCTGCCATAGCAGATCGTGGAGAAATGGTGCCGGGTTGTTCGTGTTGTCTTTACGGCGTTGATTGAACGCGTGCTGCTTGGATGAAAACAAAAGATTCATAGCGTATATATGTGGAAAGCGGCCGGTTATTGCCCAGGTTCTGGTTTTAAAAACAGGCCTTCTTTTTTGCGTTTTTCGGGGGCTGGTTTTTGCGCGCGCTTGCCGCCGGCACCGCTTCCTTTGCCGCCTTTCCCGCCACGCGCATCTCCTTCACCGCTTGATTTGGAGGCGCGGCTAAACCCACCCGCATAGATTCCGGCCATTTCACTTGCAGGAATTGTGCCGGGTTTTTGCGGAAGCGTTGCCTTACTGGAACTCGTAGCGTTTTTTGTCGGGGCCGAGACCTGCTTTGTTTTTGGAGAGGCTGTTTTTGGTGTCGGTGCGGGGGGCGGGGCCATCACAGGGGTCGAGACGTGCGCATCATGGCGGACCCCCACCACTTGTCCTGTTGTAAAGGGCGCGTCAGCATATTTCGGGACCATGGGTAAGGCAAAGCCCCAGTTGAGACCCATTTCGTTTTGCGAAAAAAAGCGTTTATTCGCACGCCCACACACCTTGAGCATGTCGATATCATAGCGTTCAAAGAGGTCTTTCCAGTGTAGTTTCGCGATTTTTTCAAGAAGCGTATACGCCTGAACGCCGTGGCTGGGGCGCGCCATTTTGGTGTGCGGACAATTGATTGCAAAGGGAAAAATCCGTTGTGGTGTCATGCCCACATGGCTGAAATACGGTTCCCCCATTTTAGAAACTTGATCAAGTTTAATTTCAAATTTTTCGGCGATGTATTTTTTCGCCATGTCCATATTTTGAATTTCTTTAGGGAGGTGAAGCATCGGCAAAGAGATCATTTGACCATCACCATTATAACGTTGTGGGATGGGTAAATAATCAATAATAACGCCGGCCATCACTTCGCCGCTGTGCTGTTTGCTTAAGGGCAAGATCACGGCGACGTTTAATCCACTTTCTTCGTTCACGACAAAATCAACATCGCGGGCCGCAAGGCCTTTGTTGGCACCTTCTGGATCCATGCCCTCATCCACAAAAATGGATTTCTCAATTTTAATCTTGCCCTGGTTTCCGCGCATCTCGCGGTAACGCTTGTCTTTTGTTTCTGTTTTTTTGAGGATATCCGAAATTTTAACCGGGTCTTTGATCGGTTCTTCTTCTTTGAGGACAAGCGGCGTTTCCGCCCAGTCGGTCGCGTTAATCTCAAGCATGCTGAACAGCATCAACAGCTGCATCTCGAGATTCCCCGCCGGAAGTGCCCCGACAGAAATCGCATTGAGAACAGATTGTGCATCAAACGGTTTAATGGCACCAAAAGAGGCAAAGCCCTTGATATCATCGCGGACAAAAGCGGGGATATAGCGACCTTTTGAGGGTTCGACACTGATAAAACGGGTTTCAACGCGTTCGGCGATAAAGCGCGGATTAGGGAAGTAAGCCGGCCCTTCGACAAAAGATTGCCCAACAGAAGGCTTTAACCCCAGGGGATTTTTCATGAAATCCTGCACGGCGACAGCTCCGCGGGATTCAATGTCTTGAATGACAGCCGTATCGACAGCAATAGCCTCGGTCAGATGGCCCGACCAGAATTTACCGTCGATATTGCGCCCGCCCCGTGGCACGGCATTGACCAAGCCACGCGGGACACCCTCGTGTAGATACACAACCAATCGTCCGCCGGACATCACAGAAAAAGGGATGACTTCCGTTGTGTTCATGTCACGTGAGACGACATCAATTAACCGTCCATCCACATCATTCCGATAGGTCGCGATATGAAATTTAGATCCGTCAACCTTGGCTTTACGCCGTTCGGTGAGGACAAGCGCTTCACGCGCATCGATCTTTTGTGCAAGGACAACAAAGGATGTTGCCGGATGCCCCAAGGGCGTTCCGGATTCATCGAGCAACCGAAAATGCCCTTCGAAATGTTTACGGATATAGACGTCATCCCAGTGCGGCGCCGAGTAAAGTACACGCAGCCCGAGCGCGTTTAACGTCTTGTGATATTCGCGTTCATCAAAGAAGGTGTATTCTTTCGGGACTTCGTCCTGCCAACGTGCGCGGGCGTCTTTGCGCATGATAAATTCATAGGCCCATTTATGCGGCAAACGAAACAGCCGGGTGCGCGGAAAGCGCGGCGGCAATTCTTCCAGGAAAAATCCCGATGCGCCGGGGTCATCCTGCATCATCGCATATTGGGAATACCACACCAATAAATCCGGTTCGGAAAGTTCTTCTAATTTCACGCTGCGGCTTGCGGTATCGGGCATTTCCATCAGGACCAAATCGTCGCCTGAAACAGGTTCCGCGAAGTCGCGTAAGAACAGCATCCCGTTTGGTTTGAGATAGCGGTGGCAGGCGCGCAAGGTCTGACGTACCAGGCGTTGATTAAAGTCACTACTTGAAAAAATCTCGTGCAGCACGAAATTACAAATGATCGCGTCGACCGAATTTTCAGGCAACGCATGGTCCAGCGCATCGGCACAGTGAAATTCCAAATTCGGTTGCTGGTAGGTCTCGGTTGCACGCGCAATCGCATCGGGGTTCTTGTCCACGCCGATAAAACGCATATTGGGCGCCAGAACAGCCATGGTATACGCCATGGCGCCGTCGCGGCTACCGATATCCACGACCGTTGATCCCGGTTCAAGGAGCAAGTGCGCAAGAGCAAACCATGCCTTTTTTACAACCCAAGGCGGAATTGTTTTCAGCGCTTCGCCCCGTTCATCTTGGAATAAACGTTCGACAGAGGCATAAGTTTTCGGTTCGGATGTCGATGTTGCTTTATCGTCGAGGCCAAGGGCCCGACGGTGTCCGGCGCGTAAACTGGGTAGAGCGGGGGTGCTCATGCTGTTCCCTTGTTTTATTCCTTGAGTTGCCATACGGGGCTATATTATCGTGGACCGCATTGGTAAAAATGACATACCAGTGATGCCACGTCTGTCCCCTTGCCACAAGCGCATAAGTTATAGCGGAAATATATATTTATGGCAATAAAAATGTAGTATTAGGATAGAGATATAGGATAATATTCATTATTATGGCTCTTGGATCGTTTTCTCGGTTGCTTTCTAGCGTTCTTCCCGCGCGGTGTCCTATCACGGGAGACATCGTTGAGGTACCGGGATTGGTCAGCGCGTCGGTCTGGTCGCGCGTGAATTGGGTGGAACAGCCGTATTGCATGTGTTGCGGAATCCGGTTTGATGTCCCCGTTGGACCGGGGGAACATTGCCCGGCCTGCTTGACCGATCCTCCGGCGTTTGACCATGCGCGATCTGTGATGACCTATGACGATATCAGCCGAGACATGATTCTCGCGTTTAAGCATGGGGATCAAACGCATCTGGTCGCGACATTTACTCCTTGGATTGCACGCATCGCGGATGAGTTTCGGCGAGATACCGATGTCATTATGCCCGTACCCCTTCACCGTTACCGCCTTTTGGCCCGGCGGTATAATCAGGCGGGACTTTTGGCGCAGGGGCTGGCGCGGGTCTGGCAGGATGTGCCACATGATCCTTTTACCTTGATTCGGGTCAAGTCAACGCCGTCACAGGGGCACATGACGCGGGTTCAGCGTGAGGAAAATGTTGCTGGAGCATTTACTGTTCGTGATCCGTCACGTGTGAAAGGGAAGCGCATTCTCCTTGTGGATGATGTCTATACGACGGGCGCAACGGTCGAAGGATGCGCACGCGTGCTGAAACGTGCTGGGGCGGCATCTGTGAATGTCGTGACATTAGCGCGGGTCATGCGGGATCATATAATCGATGAGAAACGAACTAGGCCGCCCAACCAAACCGCATCAACGCGTGGCGCAGCGGCCGAATCCGCGACAGTTGAATAAGGCCCGCGCGGCGTAAGTGGCGTAACGCGGGATGCGCGGTCATAATGATACGGTTCAAGCCATCCACAGCATAGGCGCGCGTGGTCATATCATAACGGCGTTGTTGTTCATAGCGTTTCAGGAGTGGGGTTGATCCAGGGTCAATTCCGGTTTGATGCGCCTGGATCACAAGATCAGCCAGGCATTTGACATCGCGCAAAGAAAGGTTGAGGCCTTGCGCCCCAGAAGGGGGCAGTGCATGTGCGGCCTCGGCGACCAGAACGTGACGCGGGCCTGTAAGGTGGTCGGCCATCGACCATGTAATCGGCCAGGATTGCACGGGGCTTGTGATGTTGATATCGCCTAAAACATCGCCAATTTCATGCGTCAACCGGGCGAGAAATTTTTGCGGCGAAAGGGATAAAATGTCCTGGATCAGGGGGGCTTTGTCCATCCAAACAACGCTTGTGTTTTTCCTCGCAAGCGGGACAAGGGTCAAGGGTCCCCCCGGACGATGAAATTCGATGGATGTGTCGCCATGATTTTTTGTATGCGCGATTGTAAAGGTCATGGCCGATTGCCCATAGTCGTGGTGCCGGACGCCGATTCCAGATAGGGTACGAATGCGCGAATTTTTTCCATCTGCCGCGACGACCAAGGCCCCCGCTATTGTGCCACGATCAGTCTCAAGGGTGATGGCGCCCTTTCTTGTCGTCATCGTATGAATTGTCACCGGAGCCATCGTTTTGACGTTTGGCAAGTGAGCGATTCTCTTCAGTAACGCTTGGTGAAGAGGGCTGTTTTTAATATTTAGCGCAAAATAGGGCTCGTTGATTTCGGCGGCTGAAAAATCAATCGATACGGGCTGTTTTTGATGTGTTGTCGGTTGGTCAATCAGGCGCAAATGCCGCAAAGGCGCAGTGTTATCCAAATGTTCGGGGTTAATTCCGACCGAATGCAAAATATCAACGGCGGGGCGTAATAACGCGGCCGTACGGTTATCATCCCGTGGTTTTTGCGGTGATTGATATTGATGATCCAGTAAAAGCGTTGGAATTCCGGCTTGGCCTAATAGGCACCCCAGGGTTAATCCCGCGGGGCCCATGCCGACAATAATGATTGTTGTTTTGATCATGATCTTGATAAGATAGCGTGCTTAGGTTCTTGTGAAGAGAGATTAAGGCGATACCATGAAAAAAGTTGAAGTTTATACCAAAGATTACTGCCCTTATTGTGTAAAGGCAATGAACCTTTTGACACTCCGTGGGATTGATTATATCGCGTATGATATGACACACGATGCAGCCCGCCAGCAGGAAATGGTTGTCCGGGTTCCCGGGGCCCGTACAGTGCCCCAGATTTTGATTGACGGCGTTGCGATCGGCGGGTGTGACGATTTATACGCGCTCGATGCAGCAGGAGAATTGATGGTGCGGGTTCAGGAGGGTAATTGATGCGTATCGCGGCCATTCAAATGACATCGGGGCCAGATATACGCCAGAATGCCTTGATACTTGAGCATTTTATTCGTGAGGCTGCGTTACAAGGGGCCGAACTGATCGCAACACCCGAAAATACATGTCACATTCAGTCCCGCATGATGGATAAATTAGAGACTGCGCCAACGGTGCAGACGCATCCCATGATCGATATCGCGCAGACTTTATCAGAAGAATATCATGTAAATATCTTACTTGGGTCGCTGTCGATTTCAGAGGGACAAAAAAAACTCTTTAATCGTAGCTTTTTATTCCGGTATGGATTTGATGCACCGGTGACGTATGATAAAATCCATCTGTTCGATGCGAATTTAGGGAATGGCCAATCCTATCGCGAAAGTGATGTGTTTCAATCGGGAGACAAGGTTGTTCTTGCAAGAATTGGCGATATGAATCTTGGATTGACGATCTGCTATGACTTACGATTTCCGCTTTTGTACCGTCGTTTGGCTCAGGCGGGAGCACAAGTGATTGTGGTGCCATCGGCATTTACAGTCCCGACAGGAGAAGCGCATTGGCATACGCTTTTGCGTGCCCGCGCGATTGAAAATGGATGTTATATTTTCGCCCCGGCGCAAGTCGGCGTCCATGTGCTGGGAAGAGAAACCTATGGTCACTCTTTGGTTGTTGATCCATGGGGAAAAATTATTGCCGAAGCAGATGGTGCGCATTCACAAATTATCTATGCTGATATCGACTTAAGTGCTGTCGGTGCAGCAAGAGAACGTATCCCCTCTCTTTTAAACGAACAACATTTTTTGGATCAACATTTTTTGGATATTGTATATCATGAATAACACACAAGAAATTTTACTGGGGCGGAGTCCCCGTGGCAATGAATATCTGGAACTTAAATGGGCCAATCGCCATGGCTTGATCGCCGGGGCCACAGGGACAGGAAAAACCGTGACTCTGCAAGTCTTGGCAGAGGGTTTTTCGCGCGCCGGGGTGCCGGTTTTCCTTGCGGATATTAAGGGGGATATCTCTGCCCTGTCGTACCCTGGGGCGGATAAGGACTTTTTG
>CAZSIB010000009.1:0-51430 GCA_964607245.1 uncultured Pseudobdellovibrionaceae bacterium
TCGAAAGATGTGTTATTGGCGGCTTGGATCATTTGCAAATCCCCCCAGGTCATGAAACCCGGAGGGTCTATAAGTTTCCCCAGGGGGTGCCCCATTTGGTCGTCAAATACGCGCCAATCTGGTTGAGTTCGCTGTTCGCAAGCACGCGGTTGTAGATCAAGATTTCGGCAATCATGCCGTCGTAAAACGTATTGCTGGTAGTAAGTCCCGCGTTATCGACCCCCGCGCCGATGGAAAGCGCGGCGGCATCAGCGTTCACGCCTGCGCCGGGGCCACTGGTGTCGATAGAATAAGACGGTTCCGGCGATCCATTCTTATAGAGGTGAAGTCCGGTCGATGTGCCATTGCCATCCCATGTGCACACGGCAACCCACGGGTTTGTGATATCAATTGTGTTATCGAGCGTAGAGCGGCGTAAAAACGTTCCTGTCGATGTAAAGTCATGGATAAAGTTAAATTGGTTTGTGGTTTTCGTCCCGATCAAGGCCCCACCCGAGAAACGTTCGGAAATCATACGTGCCGTTCCTGTCCCCGGTTGGGCGTTATCTGTCTTGGTGACAGCAATATAGGTGCGCGGGGACGGCGCGGTAAAAATGCGAGCGGCGGTTTTAATGACGTCTGTCGTGCCATCAAAATCAATTGCATTTTTACTGTTGATTGTCCGTGTTCCCGTGGCGGGCTGGGCGGTACTGCTGGCTGTGACGTGGCGGGCGTTCCCACTTTTGTCGTTCCATTGCGATACCGCGCCGGAAGACGATGTAATGCTGGCCGCGTCATCGGCGTCGAGCCACAGTTGAAGCCCCGACAGATCGGTCGGGATGAAAGGGGGTGGCCCGCCACCACCACCGCTGCCACTTCCTTTTTTGCGCACAAACATGGGTGCGCCCAGTCCAAGAAGAATAGTCATGATAATTACCCCGGATTTCTATTGGCGTTCGCTGATGTACAGTGTGCCGTCGGTTGTATCGGCGCGTAGGGCCGCGACATAGCGGTCTTTGGTATCCGGGCCAATCGCAACGTCATAGTATGTGCCGGCCGGAAAAAAATGGTCGGTGTTACTGGCCGTGACCGTTGAATCCCCAAGGCGGATATAGCAGGCAACGGTCGCGTATAACGTGATGACGCGCGTGCTTGCAGAAATCGCGTTTGTGTTCCGTGCGGAGGTGATCGTGAGCGCAACGGTTTTTGCGCCGCCATCGACATAGCCGAGCGCAGGAATCGGGTTGCCAAGTGTATCGGTGGGCATTTGTGTCATGGTGATAGATCCTTTTATGTTTGTGATTCAGGGTTGATCGTAAAAAAGCCACCTGGTGTTATCCGGGCGGCTTTTTGTCTTTTAAGGCGCGGGTATCTTTAACTTGTCATCACTGCGCAAGCGGCGCTCATATAACGCCGCGAGGTTTCAGAAGGTATAAGGTTTAGGGGTATATGTTCCCGCTTGCGCAGCGATAACAAGGAGAGATCGCGCCCGTGCCAAAAAAAAATCGGGCGACGTGTTCGAAGACACAATTCGCCCGATGTTGTATACAATGTAACTCAACACTTGATAAATGTCAAGAACTTTTTTAAAAATTTATTTGGTGAGGAGGGAAATCGCCTTTCCGGGGCTGCGATAAGGGGCTGTATAGGCGATTTTATAGCCTTTGGGTGGTTTCCCTGCCGTGTGTCTTAGGATTATAATCCCCTTCGGGTGACGGGCGAGCCACCCGGCCATGCGGTCGGGTTCGATAATATCGACGGGTTCTTTCAGATGCGCAAGATAGCCGAGTTCACCTTGCCAGGCACGCGCCACGGCAATCGGCTTGCCTGCATCGGCATAAGGTTTCACAATCGCGGCAACACCCGAGAGGTCGTAATATTTTGTCATCATCGGAGCAAGAGACAGGTGTAAACAGATGATGAGCGCCACGTGCGCAGCAAAGATCGCCCGAAAACTTTGAGTTGTATCATACCCAGCGCGGCGAACGTGCCGCGCGATCAAGGCAACGGCAATAAGACCCAGGATCAGAAAATGCAACGACACATTGCTCATCTGGGCCAGGGTCCCGGTGGGAGTGGGAAGGTTACGTGCCGTGATCACGACCCCCAATAACCCAAGGAATGCGAGCGATCCAGGGAGAAGGGCGAGAGTATAAAGTCGGCCAGGAGAGAGACGGTCAAGGACGCGGCGGGTCACGATATAATGCGCGGCAAGCAAGGCAAGCCCCGGGAGCAGGGGGATCAGGTAATGTACTTGTTTCCCGCTGATCGCCATAAAGGCGATGAAGGGGGAAAGAATCCAGGCCAAAAGAAAGCGCGTTTGCCAGGTGCGTATCTCATCAGGGCATTTCCCGCGGCGATAAAAGGGAGCGATAAAAATCCACGGGAGTGTCAGTGCGGGCAAGGCCGCGAGATAAAACCAAAAAGGCCGTGCGTGATCGAACGCATTCACCATTCGGTCGGCACTTTGGCCTCGAAAGATCATGTCTTTATATTCGGGTCCGCCGAGATGGGCGGCGGGTAATGCCCAGGCAAGGCCGATTGCTGTACCAATCAGAAGCGCAAAGATCGTTCCTTGGAACCACAGGCTCCGGCTTGGGGAAAAATCCCGCCGGATCAAAGGAAATAAAAGGATAACCGGGAGTAGGTGAAGCAAGATCACCGGTCCCTTGATGAGGGCCCCGGCCCCAAGCGCCAGGCCGAGCAGCATAAAATTCCACCGTGATCCGCCCTGGTAAAAGCGGAGCAGGGCATAGATCCCCACCAGCACAGCGCAAGCGAGAAGCGCATCAAACATGATGAGCGAGCTGTAGATCAGGAAAAACGGCGTTGCGCCCAGCATAAAAACCGCGATATCGGCCTTTTGCCGCGCATCCGGCCAAAGAACGCGTGCAATTTGATGCGTCATGAACAGTGTGCCCAAAGACCCGATCAGCGTGACAAGCCGGGCGGCCCAAATATCGGTCGTGCCAAAAAATGACCACATCGCGTTGATCAGCCAAAAGAGCATGGGCGGTTTGTGATGATACGGATCAAAATTCAGGGTCGGTAGGATATATGTCCCACGGGTCATGTATTCCCACGCGACGGTCAGATAACGCGTCTCATCAATGGGAAGAAGGGGCCGGGCCGCATTCACGACAACCATCAGGGCGATAAATCCAAGAGAGATCAGGGTCAGAGGAGGCAGATGTCTCATGTATTCGCCTGTTGCGTTTGGTGGGCTTTGATTAAATAAAGGTTGCGGACATAAACGATGAAGCCGAATAATTGCCCCGCGATGATGACTGGGTCTTCTTTATAAAAGCCATAGACCAGGACCATTGCGCTGCCGATAATCGACAGGTACCAAAATGCGATGGGGATTACGCTGCGCTTCGCGCGTTCGGATTCGATCCACTGCACGACCATGCGCGACATGAACACGGCCTGACCCAAAAGGCCAAAGATGACCATGGGGTCGTTGACCACTTTGGCCCCCGTGTCCATCAGAGAGTCGATGATTTTAAGGGTGATATCGTTGATCATGGGGTTACATTTCCTCAATCTTGGCCGGAATTTTCGCGCGGGCCTGAAGCCACATCACGCCGAACAGATCGACAATTCCGACCCACAGGCGATTCCACATATTGTACTTGGACACGCCCCGCAGGCGGGGCCGGTGATTCACATCAATGAGCGCAATCTCGAATCCTTCGCGTTTCACAAGGGCGGGAAGGTAGCGGTGCATATGCGCAAAATAGGGCAGGCGGACATAGACATCCCGGCGGATCAGTTTAAGCGAGCATCCCGTATCCCGTACACCGTCGTTTAACAAAAAGGCGCGGATTTTGTTCGCAATGCGCGAGGACAGGCGTTTCCCCAGTGAATCATTGCGCTTGCGCCGCTGGCCCGCAACCATGCCAAGATTTTGATGAGCCGATTTTTCAAGATAGAGGTTATAGAGAAGTGGAATATCTGCCGGGTCGTTTTGCCCGTCGCCATCGAGCGTTACGATCAAATCGCCCTTGGCCGCGCGGGCACCGGTCATCATCGCGGCGCTTTGCCAGCATCGCCGATCATGGTTTAAAATCCGGACCAGCGGATAACGCGTCCGCAGGTTTTTCAATGTCTCGAGCGTGTTATCCGTGCTGCCATCGTTCACATAGATGATTTCGGCGATATTGGCCGGGGTCGCAACCGACATGATTTCGGTGACCAGGGGCTCGATATTCTCGGCCTCGTTGAGCGCGGGGATCACAAGGGAGGTGGTAGGGGCTGTCATTATTTACATAGTCCTAAATTTTTTCGTCAGGGTCGTCGTTAAAACCGTTCCGTCCTCTAATGGAGGAAACCATACGGCGATCTTGCCCAAAAATAAAGCGGCGGATTGAAGCGGGCGATTGTTGACAGAATGTCTGTGGATATGGTTACATACCCCTCGCGCGAACAGGCGTGAATTGTTGAACATAGGTTTTCATGTAAAGGAGAGAGAAGATGGCTACAGAACAATTAAGAGGCGATATTTCAGCAGCAGGTGGAGTTCCCCACAATACGCATCGCGCGAGTGGCGAGGCGGATTTTGATGGTGTTGAGCAAAGAGATCGTGCCGATAAACCAGCAGACCCCAAAGCCGAAGCTCTGCGTCATCAGTATATGTGCGCGGTGTTGAGTGGCCTCGCAAGAAGTGAAGTTCTCGGTCCTGGTCAATGGCAGGAGATTGCTACCGGAGTTAAAGACTGTGCATGGACACGTGAAAGAGAAAGAGCAGAATGCCTTGCAGAGAGTCTAGTTTCTGTTGCCAAACTTATTGTTGATAAGGCGCTTGGACTGAACAAATAAGCCAAATTCTGCTGGGGCTGCTTGAGTACAGCGGTTCTAATTTGGAAATGAACATGCCCGATGAAAGAAATTCCTTCCCCCTTGAAGGGGAAGGGAGAGTTTCTCGAATGTTTCGTTGGTTTTTATCCCCTTATTCTTATCTATCCCCCTTCTTTTCGTTGACAGAAAATCAATTCTGGCGCATATAGAGCCTAAGAAGAATAATTTTATTACCTGAAACTAGAACCGAGTCGATGTTATTTTCCGATCTGGGCCTGTCGGCCCCTTTGCTTTCCGCCTTGGCTGAAAAAGGCTATCAAACCCCTACGCCCATTCAGGAACAGGCTATTCCTATTGTGCTGATGCTGCGCGATGTCATTGGCATTGCCCAGACCGGCACCGGAAAAACAGCCAGCTTTACCCTGCCCATGATTGAAATTCTGGCCGGGGGTCGCGCCAAGGTGCGGATGCCGCGCAGTCTGGTGTTATCCCCCACGCGCGAACTGGCCGCACAAATTTCCGACAATTTCGCGATGTACGGCAAGGGATCGGGCCTGACCCATGCGTTATTGGTGGGCGGCGAGTCCATGATTGAGCAGACCAAAATTTTAAACCGCGGGGTGGATGTCTTGATCGCGACGCCGGGGCGCTTGCTCGATTTGTTCGAACGCGGCCAGATTTTGATGAACGATATCAAGATCCTGGTGATTGATGAGGCCGATCGGATGCTGGATATGGGATTCATTCCCGATATTGAACGGATTATTGGCATGATCCCGCCGCTCGGTCAGAAATTGCTTTTTTCCGCGACCATGCCGCCCGAGATTCAAAAACTTGCTGAAAAATTCATGCGGAATCCGAAAACCGTGCGGGTGGACCCGCCGGCGAGCCCTGCGCAAACGGTTGAGCAACATCTGGTCTGGGTTCAGGCGCGGGAGAAACGTGCGGCGCTTCATAACTTGCTTAAAAAAGAAGACGTCAAAAACGCCTTTATCTTTTGTAACCGTAAGGTCGAAGTGGCGGCACTGGCACGGTATCTAAGCGAAAAAGGATTCGCAGCTGCGCCCATGCACGGCGATATGGCGCAAAGCGCACGGAACAAAACCTTGCAAGATTTCAAAGATGGCGGCGTCATCATGATGGTGTGTTCGGATGTTGCGGCGCGGGGCCTGGATGTTAAGGGCGTGTCGCACGTCTTTAATTTTGATGTGCCGTTTAATGCTGAAGACTATGTGCACCGCATTGGGCGGACAGGTCGGGCGGGGATGTCGGGACGGGCCTGGACACTCGCCCATGCCGATGAGGTGGATCATGTCCGCGCGATTGAAAAATTGATTGGGCGCGCCATTCCAGTCGTCGAACTGGACCGGTACGGGACATCCGCGCCGGATGAGTTGGGTGTTCCCCCCCTTGAGAAAAAAACGGTTAAGCGTGTGGGCCCAGCCAAAGGGCATACGCGGATTGAACGGTCAAATAAAACAAAGGCGCCAATCAAGCGTGCGGCGGCCATTGATGATTTTGATGAGGGTGTTAGTGGGTTTGGGGATGATGTCCCCGCATTCTTGCGCGCGCGGTAAGCGCCGCGGCGACATCAAGTCGAACCATAGGGATGGCTGCACTTTCTGCGAATGCGCCGCGCAAGGCGTGATAGGCCTTGAGTTCTGGAGACGGGTTTTGCGGATCAACCGGGATAATAATCGCGTCTTCTTTCGACAGTCGATCAAGCAAATCGATTTGTTTCCCGTTCGTTGGGATGGCATAGGCCCCAACGACCCGCCCTTCGTTGCCGGATATTTCTGGGCGCGCACCCTTTAAGGAAGAACCTGAATTCTCATTATATTCAGCGACAAATCGGGCCGCATCCTCGGGGTTGCGATGCGCCGTCAAGTAAACAAGTCGTCTCTCCTTCGAATCACACCAGCGAATAAAAATGGCTTTTTCCATTCCCCTAGTGTAATCAGAAATCCTTACGAAATTCGTAATTTGTAAAATAAAAGGAATATAAACCTGTTTTTTTTACGCGTGTCCGATGAGGCTGGTCAGTTGCGCCGGATCGGGAATCCCGAGTTGCCGTAGGGCCAAATCCCATTTCTGATCTGGCGGCGTTTGAAACACAAGCTCAGGTGTGGCGGGGCCAGAAAGCCAGGTATTTCCGGCAAGTTCCTGTTCCAGTTGTCCGGCCTGCCAACCCGCATAACCCAAGAAAAAAGAAAAAGTCGATGGGCCGTCGCCTTTTGCAATGGCATGAAGCCCGTCGATCGTGGCTGTGACAGAAAACTGATCATTCACAATCACGGTTTCTTTGCGCTGGTATTCGGGCCCGTGCAAAATAAACCCGCGTCCGGTTTCGACAGGGCCACCTTGCATCACGGGACAACGGCGTAACCCCTCATCCTCGAAAGGGATCTCGAGCTGTTCCAGCATGTTGTCGAGACGCATGGTATTGTGCGTTTCGGTTAAGACCAATCCCATCGCACCATTTTCGTCATGTGCACACATAAAAATGACCGCGCGGTGAAATCGCGGATCATTCACCCCCGGCATCGCGACAAGGATTTGACCGGCAAGTGAAGCAAAGGTGTTGAGGGGGGCGGGCATCATTGTCATTTTAATCGATTTTAAATGTGGCCGAGACGTTGACTTGTGTCCGTGCTTCGCCCGCTTGGATAGACGGGACAGGCATCGCTTCTGCTGCTGACATCGCCAACATTTTCTTTTCCATCATGTCGTGTCGCGCATACATCGGCATGGGTTGCGCGTACCCTTCCGATACGGTCATCAGATGTCCAAGACGCGCGCCCGCGGCCGTGACCATGTTATTCGCCTTGTTTTTTGCGTTGGCGACGGCTTCGGTTAGGCAGTCATTATGCAGTTTGTTTTGAAGTTCTTCGGAAAGCATGAGTTGGAATCCACCCACTTCGGCGATGCCGATTTCACCCGCTTTTGCAATGATATCTCCAAGTTTATCGATGGAGCTTGTTTTGATTGAAAGCCCAAGGCGGGCTTGATAGCCTCTGAGGACATTTTTTCCTTCTTTTTCAGGGTGAGGTTGTACCCATTCAAAAAGCGGATTCACGCTATAATCTGAGGTTTGGATGGTCAGATCAGACAGGTTCATGGATTTTACGGCCGTGTTTAATTTTTGGTATTGATCCATGACATAGCGTGAGGCTTCTTGGACGCTCTTTGGGTGTTGGTAGGTTGCCGTCGCGGTAATGAGGCCGCGGTCTGGTGTGGATGTCCGTGAACATTCACCCGTCACCGTGATATAACGCGGATCTTCCCGTGCCGGGGGCGGTGGCGGAACGGGCATGATTTTGCTTGAATCCGTGCTCGTCGCCATGACATAGCCCGAAACCAATAAAACGGCAGCAAGGGTGGGAAGAATATAACGGCGCATGGTGGGCTCCTTTTTGACCTAGGAAAGAACGAACAAGCGGCATCATACAAGAGATCGAGCTTGTGCGACAAGTCACCCGTTGCCGCAGGGGAAAAATCGTTTTATAGATCCTTGAATAAGGTAATAAAGGAAAATCTTATGTCACTTATGGCCCGACTGCAGCAAATGAAATCCCGTTATGACGAGGTCTCGGCATTGATGGGGGCAGGGAATTTGTCGGGGGATCAGTTCCAGAAATATGCGCGCGAGTTTGCCGAGCTTGAGCCCTTGGCAGCGCTTGCAACGCGCTATAATCAAGCACTGCGGGATAAAAAAAACTTGGAAGAAATGGCGCTTGATCCGGATCTGGGGGCCGATGCCGCGCGCGAATTATACGATTTAAATGGGCGTTTGATTATTCTTGAGGATGAAATTCGCCTGGCCTTGATCCCGAAAGATGAAAATGACACGCGGAACGCAATCCTTGAAATCCGTGCGGGGACGGGGGGAGATGAGGCTGCGCTCTTTGCCGGAGATTTGTTCGCGATGTATCGCGGATATGCCGCATCCCAAGGTTGGGGATTTGAAATTATGGATATATCTGAAAGTGACCTTGGGGGATTAAAAGAAGTTATTGTTGAAATTACCGGCCAGAATGTTTTCCAGCGGCTAAAGTTTGAGTCCGGGGTGCACCGGGTTCAGCGCGTGCCCAAAACCGAAAGTTCGGGGCGGGTTCATACTTCGGCAGCAACGGTGGCTGTCATGCCCGAGGCGGAAGATGTCGAAATTGACATCAACGAGGGCGATTTACGTGTCGACACATTTCGGGCGCAAGGGGCAGGCGGGCAGCATGTGAACAAGACAGAAAGCGCCATTCGTATTACACATATTCCAACAGGAATTGTTGTTCAGGTCCAGGATGAACGCTCCCAGCATAAAAACCGTGCAAAAGCCATGCGGATGCTCAAAACCCGGATGCTCGATGCGCGTCAATCGGCGGTGAACCGCGAACGGGCCGAGGCGAGGCGCGAACAAGTGGGATCGGGAGATCGGTCGGAACGTATTCGCACCTATAATTTCCCGCAAACCCGCGTGACAGATCACCGGATCAATTTAACGCTTCATTCTTTACCAGAAGTGATGCGCGGGACAGGATTAGATGAAATTATCACGGCCTTGCTGACTGAAGAAAATGCAAAAAAATTAACCAATTTAGGCTTATAAATGAAAGCCTTGCCCTCTGTTGTTCTTCTATCGGATGCGCTAGGGTAGGGGGCTGGTCGGACGTCCTGACCGGTCTGGTTTTATTCTTGTGCGCTCTCATTATGGTTTTATTCGGTATTGCGTTGATGCGGCGGTTGCTGGCGTGTGGAGGGATAATCCTCCTTGTCAGCTCACCGGCCTATGCAGATCTGCCCATCACACCGCGCACGGAACTGACAGCTGAGAACCTTCCCGTCCATTTTACGGCGGATGAACTGACCCATGATGACGTCAATCAAAATGTCACTGCGCTTGGTCATGTCGAATTTTTACATCAGGGGCGGATTTTGCGCGCAGATGCCGTGCGTTATGATTTGATCCAAGAGATTGTGACGGCGCATGGACATGTCACATTAACTGAAACAAACGGGGATGTGCATCAAGCTGACCGCTTGGAACTGACACGTGATATGCGTGATGGGTTTGTCGAGGCGTTACAATCAACCCTCGCCGATGGATCGCGGTTTACGGCCAAAGAAGGAAAACGCAAGAATGGCCGCGTCATCGTCATGAAAGATGCAACCTATACCCCGTGTCTGCCGTGCCAGGATCACCCGGAAAAGCCCCCTTTATGGGGGCTCCGCGCCGCCACCGTCACACATGACAATGTGGACAAGACGGTTGTGTACCAAAATGCCCGTTTCGAAGTGTCGGGTGTTCCCATCGCGTATACGCCTTACTTTTCTCATCCGGATGGAACAATCTCACAAAAAAGCGGGTTTCTGTCCCCCAGTTTTAAGTTGGATAGCCAAAACGGGACAAGCGTTGGAGGGCAGTATTACTGGGCCCTATCACCTTCTGAGGATGCCACATTCGGGGCCGAGCTTTATACAGGGCAGGCGCCGCGGGTGATGGGTGAATATCGATCGCGGAATGATCGCTCTCAGTTGGAACTTGCGGCGTCCACAACCTATTCCGAACGTAAAGACAAAATTGGAACGCAGACGGTCACCGTTGATCCTGAGGTTCGCGGGCATTTGGCGGCCAAGGGCCGGTGGGATATGAATGAGCTGTGGCGCAGTGGGATCAACTTGAATATCGCCTCTGATTCCCAATATTTCCGTCAATATGATTTAACGACCGCAGATGTGATCGATAATCAAATCTATGCCGAACGTTTTTCCGGGCGTAACTATGCCGCTATTCGCGCACTCGAATTTGAAGATTTACGGACGTCCGAACGGCGTGCGGATCAGCCAAATATTCTACCCGAGGGGGAGGCTAGTTTTTATGGCGACCCAGGAGAGATTTTGGGCGGACGGTGGCATTTCGATGGATCGGTCCTGGGGTTAGAACGTAGCGGAAGTGGGGATGATGTCGGGCGCGTCTCATCCACTTTGGCCTGGCAACGGAAAGATGTTCTTCCCTTTGGGGTGGTGACGAGTGTTGATGCGAGTGTCCGCGGAGATGTTTATCATGCATTTGATCGTGATTCTGAGGATACAAGTCCGGCGGATAAAACAAAGACTCGTCTTTTCCCGCTGGTGAATGCGACGGCGCGGTACCCGCTGGTCAAGCCGATGCGCACGGTAGATGTGTTATTCGAACCGATTGCATCTGTCACGTTTGTCACCAATCAGGATGAAGATGACAGCATCACCAATGAAGACTCTCAAGATATACAGCTTGATGCCAGTAACTTATTTGAAGCGAATCGTTTCCCAGGATTGGACCGCGTCGAAGATTTATCGCGTGCAACCTATGGCGGTCGCCTGGCCTTCCAAGCAGAAAATGGGTCAGATGCGGAGTTATTCTTGGGTCAAAGTTATCGGTTTCAAGACGATGACAATCCATTTCCCGAGAATTCGGGCCTGGCCACACAACAATCCGATATCGTCGGGCGGTTAAAATTAGCCTATCAAGGATGGACCAATTTAGATTACGGGTTCCAATTGGGAAACGAGGATTTTGAGTCCGTACGACATGAACTCGATTACGGCTTGACCCTTGATAAATGGACGTTCAATGCGCGGTATTTATACGCAAAATCCATCGAAGGGATTGGTGTTTCCGATCGCCGCCAACAAATCCAGGGGTATGGCACGTATCGTCTCTCCGACACATGGCGCCTTAATGCTGGGGCGAATTATGATCTGGGGCTCGATGATGGGTTACGCAAGGCCCTTATCGGGGTCGATTATTTGGGGCAATGTGTGACCCTGTCGGCGACAGCCCAGCGTAATCTGACAGACGAGGCAACCGGGGAAAGTAATATGGAGCTCATGCTGCGCTTGGGCCTGAAAAATCTTGGAGAATTCCAAACATCTGGAATTTCGCTGGGGTCAACCGGGGATTCAGATCGAACGAAAGAAGATCTGTTGAAAGGTCTGCCCGTTTCGCCTTAATATAGGGCACGTTTTAAAACCTGATTTCAGGAATCATATCCGAATATGTCGTTGCTACGTTACGATCCACAAAGCCGTTATCGGCACCGTTCGCAACAGCGCGTGTCACTGATGATTGGACTTGCGCTCATGGGGATTGTATCGGGAGGCGTAGGGTATAGCATTGGGTATCAGGCCGTGCGGATGGACCGGTCATCGCTTGAAAGCGATATGATCGCGATGACGGCTGAACGGGACCGGTTACAAAAAACAGTTACGCGCCTGATGGCCGACAGCCATAGTGCGAATGTCAAATATCAACAAATTGAAGAAAAATTTCAAAGTGAGTTGCCGCAAGAGGGCCCGTTAAAAGAGATCGTCGGACAGATTCGTGGCCAACTCGACGCCGGTGTTGCACCGGAACGATTGGCAGACCTGATCCGAACCCTCAGCCCGCCAAAGAATTGCACAGATCCAGAAACCCGGCGCTTTATTGTCCAAACAACAAAAAATAAAGTCAGTGATAACACCCTGATGCTGGCGGAGGGCGCTATCCGGATTAAGGCCAGTGGATCATCCGCACGCAACAAGCAAGGTGGTGAAGAGGCGTGGTATGACCCTTCCCAACCTGTGACGCTGGATTTTTCTTGGGGCGATAAAACATCAGGCGATCAAACGATGCAGCGGAAGAATAACTTGCCGATTTCTCAGGTTATTCAAGTGAACGGGCGCGAATATCGCATGACCTTTTCCGAAGGTGCAAAATCGTTCTTGAAGGTCGCGTTTGATAGTTGTGATCAGAACTAAATTAAGGTTCGTTTGGCGCAAGAGCCGAGATCCCAGGGGCAAGCGTATCATCAATTTTTAAATCAATTTTCACCGTATTATCACCAAATATTTTTGCGTTACGGCCTGCTGAAAGCAACCGCGCATTCACCGTGCCGTCATTTCTGCTTGTGATATCGAGCGTCGCGTGGCTAAAGGAAAAATCTTGCAAGACGTCACGCAAGGCTTTGCGTTGGGCGTTCCCTCCGGTAAGGAACATAGGATAAGTCTTGGGTGCATAGGAAAGCGTGCCGTCTTTGGCGGTTATCTTTGCCTCTGGGTCAATCAAAATATTATTTTGAACAAGCCGGAAGGGGATGTTTCCTGCGGCATTTCCGGTCATGACAAGGCCTTTGGTCCGCATCAGGTTTCCGAGAGCATCAAGAGAGACCGCCTCAAAAACTAGACGACCCGATCCGGTTTTTGTTTTTGATGAAAAGTCGAATCGGTCCATACGGACGCTACCGCCAAGCGACGTACCGGATAGACCGGCGAGGGTGATCGCGTCTGGTTTTTTAAGGAAATCTGCGCTGAATTGATCAAGACGCAAATCTTTCCAATTTATACTTGCTTGCCGTAAAGAGGATTCAAACTGGATTTGTGGTGGTGTGGTTGAAAAAATATTTTTTATCTGTCCGCCGATACGCAGATCACCTTTTGTCAAGGTGAGGCCCTGACTTGCCAGATAAGGACCCAGAAAATCGTTGAGTGCCAAGACTGATACAGGAGAGGTTGGTAAATCTATTATGCAACCTATTTGCACGGTTTGACAGTGGAGATTCGCACTGATGATGGGTTTCGGGTTATCGCCGTAAAAGAAGACTCCCCCTTTTACTGGCCAGGACACAAGATCAGTAAAACTTTTTCCCTTGAGATCGATAATCGTTGAAAATTTTTGTTGCTTGGGCAACGGAAAGGATAAACCCATCGCGGTCGCAAGCTGGGCAGGACGATCACCAGAGAATTGTAATAGAGCCTGGCTTGCATTGTTATGATCCCCAATGCGCAAAGAGATATTTGTGTCGGGGACTCCCGTAACCGCGGCATTGCCAATAATATTGATGCCGCGATTTTTCCCAGAGAGAGCCAAGGATATTTTATCAAGAGGAAGGCCTTTGATCCGCATGGCCCCTGCGACAAATTTCCCGTCTGCCAGTGTTGTTCCGGTATTATTTCCGTTCAACCGGAAATGCCCTTGGGCCCGGCTGATCATAAAAATTTTAGGAATATCGATTTTTAATTCAGGAAGATCAATACTCGTCTCGTACTGACCTGAGGCAGTGATGCTGGATGCGATTTTGAGGGTGAGGGTAAAGTCCTTTTGTTCGCCCGTCAGGTTGATCAATGTACGTCGAAGGTTGCTTTCGTCTGTTGTCATGACAACAGACCCGGAAATATTCGGGTTAAAATCATCCCCAGCATAACTGATATTCAGGTCTGTGATATCGATATTTTTGGCAGGGATTTGATCAGAAAAAGCGGCCCCCGCGCTAAAAAGCGCCAGATGCGGTAAGGCTTCGGCACTATAGAAAAGATCAGGACGTGTGATCGTCACGCTATGTGCACGGCCCGTAAAAAACCCAATCGGCGAATAATGCGCTTCGATTTTTTCAATCGTACTGATGGGATCGCGGGTGATGGGATCGGAATCGAGAACGATATCCTCGAGGATTAAATGAGAGAGGGTCAGTTCTTTGACCTTAAACGATGAGTTCGGATAGCCAAGATCTGAAAGCGTGGCATTCATCCGGGCGAGGACCGGAGCGGTGACATACCCGCGGATATCCAGGGCCTCGACCGCAAACCAAACAAGCAAGGCCAAAGCAAGATAGCGCAGACGTAGAAAATGCAGCAAGCGTTTCAAATATCAATATCCCTTGCAAATTCGGCGCGTTCCTGGATAAACCGGAATCGCGCATCCGCGTTTTTACCCATCAGCTCATCAACCAGCTCATCAACCGCGTGAATCGTATCGGGATCTGTTGTTAATGTATCCATCGCGGCCTTGGCCTGAGGAATAGTCACGCGGACAAGTGTCCGGGTTGCTGGGTTCATGGTTGTTTCTTTTAATTGCGCCGCCGGCATTTCACCCAAGCCTTTAAATCGGCTGATATCCACTTTGGAACGGTTTTTGAACGTTGTTTCAAGGTGCCGGGCCTTGTCGGTGTCATTCATCGCATAAACAGTCTGCCCCCCGGCGCTTAAACGATAGAGCGGTGGCTGCGCGAGATAGACATGGCCCTGTTCAACCGCCCCACGCATTTGAGTATAGAAAAAAGTCATGAGCAGGGAGGAGATATGCGCGCCGTCCACGTCGGCATCGGTCATGATGATAATGCGTTCATACCGTAAATTGCTGGCCTTAAAATCTTTTCCCGCGCCGCACCCCAGGGCCAGAATGAGGTCCTGTATTTCCTGGTTCGCACGAATTTTATCCGCCCCGGCGCTGACCACGTTTAATATTTTCCCACGCAAAGGAAGAATTGCCTGGGTCTCACGGTTGCGGCCTTGTTTTGCGGATCCACCGGCGCTGTCGCCTTCGACGATAAAAATTTCTGTGCCCTTGGCGTCTTGTCGTGCGCAGTCAGCGAGTTTTCCGGGTAAACGTAAACGGCGTGTCGCGCTTTTTCGCGCGGTCGATTTATCATCGCGCGCGCGCTGCCGTTCTTCGGCGCGTTCAATGAGGATTTGAAGAAGTTGCTTGCTTGCGGCCGTGTTTCCTGTCAACCAATGATCAAAGTGATCTTTGATCGCAAGATCAACGAGGCGCACCGCTTCGGTTGAAGCCAGTTTATCCTTGGTTTGCCCTTGGAAGAGAGGGTTTTTAATGAACAGGGAGAGAACAATCGCCGCGTCACTTACAATATCATCGGCACTTAATAGACTCCCCCGTTTTTCGCCCACGCGTTCTGCGTATGATTTAAGAGCACGGGCAAGCGCGGTGCGTAATCCCTGTTCATGTGTTCCGCCCTGGGGTGTCGGGATCGTGTTGCAATATGACGATATAAATCCGTTGCCCTCATCCGCGGGCCAGGCAATCGCGGCCTCGATCCGTCCCATCTTTTCAGGCAAATCGGCCGACACATAAAAGGATTGCGGAGTCAGCGTTAGCTGATCTTTCAGCGTCACGTTGAGATAATCAAGAAGCCCCGCTGGGAAATGAAAACTGTCTTGATCGGGGATATTTACCGCCGTTGCGAGCGATGTCGGGCAGGCCCAATGGATGGTCACACCACGATAAAGATACGCCTTGGACCGCGCCAAACGATAAATCCAATCGGCGTGGAGTCGCGCCTCGGGGCCAAAAATATCGGGGTCTGGATGAAAACAGACCGTCGTGCCGCGGGATTTTGTGGGACCAACCGTTTGTAATTTACTGGTGACAAGGCCCCGCGCATAGCTTTGGCGGTAAAGGGTTTTATCTCGCGCGACCTCAACCCACATGTGGTCGGAGAGCGCATTCACGACCGAGATTCCAACCCCGTGCAAACCCCCGGATGTTTCATACGCTTTGTCCGAAAACTTACCGCCCGAATGGAGCGTTGTTAAAATTACTTCAAGTGCTGATTGTTTAGGGTATTTCGGGTGCGGATCAACGGGAATCCCGCGTCCATTATCACGAATTAAAAGAGACCCATCGTCTTCGAGTTCAATGTCAATTTGATCACAGTGGCCTGCCACGGCCTCATCCATACTATTGTCCAGGATTTCACTCACCAGGTGATGAAGCGCGCGTTCATCCGTTCCGCCGATATACATCCCGGGGCGGCGACGCACAGGCTCTAATCCTTCAAGAACCTCGATGGACGTGGCGTCATAGGCCTGTGTTGGGCTGGACGTTGGTTTTTTTTGTTTCGCAGAAAACAGGTCAGACATAAGATGATTGTATCGATCAGGGTTAGGGGGTGGGGGTAAACCTGGGCCTTAGGCTAGGGGCTGTTTTCAGGGCTGGCAAGTCCTGATCGCGCCGTGTGACTGAAAAGATTGACAGGAGAGGTAAAATACCCAGAAGATAGGAGTCGCATTAAAATTTACAGAAAATAAAGCTATGACATCTGAACCCCTTCCATCCGATCCCCTTCCATCCGATCCACCTGTTATTGAAACCATCACGGCCGAGGCCGATGCAAACCCCGGGGGAGATATTTTCGGGGGGTGGGTCTTGGCCCAAATGGATCTCGCGGGCGGAATTCGCGCCTATACCTATGTTGGGGGGCGGGTGGTGACGGCGGGCGCGACGGATATTTTCTTTAAAAAACCTATCTTTATCGCTGAAAAGTTAAGGTTTTATGCCGAGATTGCCCGCGTGGGGCGCACGTCAATCACCATGAAAATAGATGTATGGCGGGCGCCGCGCGACAATACGGCCTTTGAAAAGGTCGCGGGAGGTGTTTATACTTTCGTCGCGGTTGATCAACAGAATCAACCTTTACCCATTTCTCACCTTGAAACACCCTCTGCCGCATGACCAACGATACATCTCCCCCGCCGCGTCCTCGCAAACCGAACCCGAATGCCCCCCGAAAAAATCCTGCGTCTGGCGGGAAAGGAAAAGGGTCGCGTCCTGTTCAAAAGAAACCGGGCTTTGATCTTGGGACCATTACACAAAAAATTCCGTTGCCGTATTTGGGTGGGGGTATCGCCGCTCTCGTGATGGTCTTGTATGTTGTCCTTCAGGCGGTCATGGTTCCGTCGCCGTCCATTATTCAAGAGCCTGTCCAAACAGAACAACCGACGCCTGCCGTCCCTGTTGCTGAAACGGTGCCAGCCTCAGCCTCTGCGCCAACCCCCGCGGGTACACCAGCTGCTCCCCCGTCCTCGTCTGCATCGTCGTTGATTCCGTCTTATACCGGGGCCACCGAAATGGTCCCCGATGCACCCGTATCGAATGATCTTCCTTTAATCCCCCGTATTGCGGATGATTTGAAACAACTCGGGCGTGACGTCAAAATGACAAAGGCCGAATTTGAGGCCGCATCGACCCAGTACGATACCGAGGATCTGGATGGTGATCCTTTCTTGGCCTACCGCGTCCGTGTTCCTTCGACATGGACGTTTATGGGGCCGCGTGAACTCAAGGATATGCAACTGAATAATCGCTTGATGGGGATTATGGCGTTGTACCTGTCGCCTGCCGATCTTGAAATGCGCAGTAGTTTGCGTCTGAAGGCCCAGAACATGGCGCATATGATGAGTGCGCGGGACTGGGCTTTCCACTATGCCCTGGGGAATCGTTATACGCTCCAATCCTTATCCACCTACGGCGATGATCGTGCCGAGGCGATTTATATCGTCACAGAGATGGATATCAGCTATGTCGTGCGTATGGCCGTCGTGATCAGCGGTCCACGCGTCGTTGTTGCCGAATACTTCGTGCCCATGCAGAAATATGAGGCCGAGAAAGACCTTCAGACCTGGGGGATCACCAGTTTTTACCTGAAGAAAAAGGATAAAACGCCATCTGAGCCGACCAAGGCGCTGTATTTCTTTGATATTGCATCGGCGTATTACCCTGAAAGCTGGATCGAGCAAAAGCCAAACGTCGTCTCGATCGATCAAATGAACGCCTCGATCGTGAATATGCGTGAAACCAAGAATAATCAACCTGGTGTCTTGCGGGGTCGGGTCGATGTTTATTTATTCGCAGTGAACAGCGATTACACGGAAATTGATGCGATTGGTAAAATTAACCAGCAGTTTGAATCGCAAAACGTTCGTGTTGGGAATAAACTTGGGAGATTTAACCCGACGCAAAATTTAAACGGGTTAGAAGTGGTGAGTAACACGGTCTATCAACTCAGTAACCCCGAAAATACCTATCAGGATTACCAGTATTGGATCACGGTCCTGAAAGGCAAAAACTATTATTTCTACATCTGTTTGCTCACGCCCCCGCGGTCAAGTGATATGTATAATTGGTCACGAAACCTGGGCGCGTTCGAAAACATAGCAAAAACAATGAAGGAGGGGATTTAGAGGAAGGGCGCGGTCTCTTTTTCTGCCCTTGACTTTTCCCCCGGGGTTGAGGCACAACAATCGTCCTTGACGTCTTTTGTGGCGGCTGTAGCTCAGTTGGTAGAGCCCTCGGTTGTGGTCCGAGTTGTCGTGGGTTCGAGTCCCATCAGTCGCCCCATTTTTTCCTTATAAATTGATAATTTTTAGATGCGGCTGGATTTTCTCGCCCAATCCTTCCTTTTTGTTTTGCCTTTTTGGGGCATTCACGGTAAAACCCTTGCCGCGAGAGATGTTCTCGGTCACGAGGATGTGGCGAAATTGGTAGACGCGCATGATTTAGGTTCCGGTGCCGCAAGGCGTGGGGGTTCCAGTCCCTTCATCCGCACCAAATGACATAACTATTTAATGGCGGTTTGGCTGATGTATCCTGAATCAAGTGAAGGGTTGAATCGAGAAACAAAAGAAGCAATTTATTTTTTCACAACTGCCTTCCACCCTTTCGATAATTTTTCAGCGCATGCGATTTCGCTTTGGGGGAGACTTTTCCCCACTGCCGAGCATGCTTTCCAGTGGAAAAAGTTCAGTATCACGGCGCCAGATATCGCGGAGAAGATATTCGTCGCCAGAAGTCCCCATGCTGTGAAGCTCATTTCGGACAGGTTAAAAGATAAAATTCCTACCGATTGGCACAGCATCAAAGTCGGGGTGATGGAGGAGGTCTTAAGGGCAAAAGTTGATCAGCACGAGGATGTAAAAGAGCTTCTTTTAAAGACAGGATCGAGGACCATCGTCGAAAATTCCCCTGTTGATCGTTTTTGGGGAAGTGGCGCAGAAGGGACGGGTCAGAACAAAGTCGGTGAGATTTACATGAAAATTCGTAAGTCTCTTGTGTGAAATAATTTTATTTATTAGAGTGCGCCAGTTTAACAAAAAGGAAGAAAAATATGACGTCAAAAGTTTTGAAATCCGAAGGTCTCAATACCGAGATCGAAGTGACCGTCCCCGCGAATGACATCCAAAAGGTGCGGATGGATGAACTGGCCAAGGTCGCCAAAAACATGAATATGCCCGGTTTTCGCAAAGGGAAGGTTCCCTTGAACGTGGTTGAGGCCAAATATGGCCAGGCGGTCATGGGCGATGTGCTCGAACGTATCGTCGGCGAAACATCACAAAAAGCAATTGAAGACAACAAGTTGCGCCCAGCTCTTCAGCCAAAGGTTGAGGTTAAGAAATTCGATTTGGGCCAGGATTTAGTCTATGTCATGACCGTTCAGAATCTGCCGGAAATCAAGGTCATGGACCTGAAATCGATTAAAATCGAGAAGCCCGTCGCCAAAGTTGAAGAAACCGTTGTAAATCAAGCGCTTGAGCGGATCGCCGGGCAAAATGGCGAGGCCAAGCCGTTGGATGCGCCGCGCACGTCCCAGAATGGCGATATGATTGTCATTGATTTTGTTGGGAAAACAGACGACGGTATCGCCCTTCCAGGGATGAGCGCGACAGACTTTAACCTACGTTTAGGGTCAAATTCCTTGATTCCGGGGTTTGAAGAGCAACTCGTCGGGAAAAATGTTGGTGATAAGGTCGCCGTCAAGGTGACGTTCCCGGATCAATACCACGAAGAAACGCTCGCCGGAAAAAAATCGACTTTTGAGACCACGATCAAAGAGATCAAGGCGTTTGCCGCCCCCGAAATCGATGATGCGTTTGGTAAAAAACTGGGCTTCCCGGATCTTGCAGCGCTTAAAAAGGCGGTGGAGGGGCAACTCTCGTCCGATTATGCGCGTCATACCCGTATGAGAGTGAAGCGTGCACTTCTTGACGTGCTCGATGACAACCACAAGGTGGACTTGCCTGCCGTCATGGTTGATATGGAATATGAAACAATTGTTCAGCAGGTCGAGGCCGAAGCCCACCAAAAGGCCCACGCGGCCGGCGATCACAGCCATGATCACGACCACAACCACGAACATCACAGCCATTTATCGGATGATGAAAAGGCGGAACTGCGGGTCATTGCCGAACGTCGTGTCCGCTTGGGCCTTGTGCTCGCCGAAATTGGCAAGGCCAATAATATCACCGTGAATGAGGGTGAACTGCAGCGTGCGGTCTTTGCCGAGGCCGGTCGCTATCCCGGACAGGAAAAAGTTGTACTGGAATATTTCCGCAAGAATCGCCAAGCGATGGAGGGCCTGCGCGCCCCGATTTATGAGGAAAAGGTCGTCGACTTTATTTTGGAACTGGCAAATGTCACCGAAAAAACAGTCAGCGTCGAAGACTTGTTAAAAGATGACGACGAGGCTGTTTCAGAAAAGGCAGAGGCGAAACCGGCCAAGGCCAAAAAAGAAAAAGCATCCAAGACCAAAGACGCGTGACAACCGATCCATCTTCTCCCGCGCTCTCTCCGCTGCCGGCGAATCGATCTTTTGGCCGGCGGCGTGGCCGTCCGTTAAAGGGATCTCGGCAAGACGCGCTCGCCACCTTGCCCGAGTATGAGATTCCCTTGTCGCTCTCGGCCGGGGCAGGGGAGATTGATCCGCGCGCCCTCTTTACCGCGCCTGTTCAAAAAATTTGGTTTGAAATTGGGTTTGGGTCGGGTGAACATCTACGCGCGCGGCTTTTGGCAAACCCGGAGGATGGCTTTATCGGGGCCGAACCCTATGTGAATGGCATGTCGGCGATGCTGTCGGGATTACGCGGTATGCCCGGTTCCTATACCCCGCGCTTGCGCCTTCATATGGATGATGCCTTGCAAATTTTGCAGAAATTAAAACCCCATGGGTTGGACGGGATTTATCTACTTAACCCCGACCCGTGGCCCAAAAAACGCCACCATAAACGCCGGATTGTGAACCCAGAAAACTTGGAATTATTCGCGCGTGTCTTGAAACCAGGGGGCGAATTTATTTTTTCCACCGATGTGGAGGAACTGGCGGAATGGACACGGGATCATTTTAAGGAATGCCCTTATTTTGACATATTAGAAGAATCGGCGAAAAATCCGCACACGCCGCCCCCGGGGTGGCCGCTCACTACCCGTTATATGGCCTGGGGAATGTCCGAAGGGCGGAAGCCGTATTTTTTTGTTTATAAAAGGACTGCTCAGGACATAACACTTGACACGTGACAGCGTGGTATATTATGGATCTTTGGATCTGAGAAGAATTTAGGGAGGATAAAAATGAAAGAAACACTCGATCAAGTGCGGCAAATTACAGATGAAGCTTTCAAAATAGCTGATATCTCGATTTATCAACGCGCGTATAATTTTTGGTCACGGACCCCAGAGCAACGAAATGCTTTTATTGAACGTGCGCTTTCTTGGACGATTGGGTCATTGGGGAACAAAGCCATTGTTGATGAGGCTTTAAAACAAATCGGATTGAGTACACGGGACGGGTTTCCAGAGATTACTTCACGTCTGCCAGAAGGGATTGCAGGAAACCTTGTCAGGTCATTAGCGCAAGGTGACAGCTATGGTTATCTTGATGATGTGGTCAAAGTTGCTGATCGTATTCCAGGTCTTTCAAAACTTTTGCCCGATGCTGTATCTCGGGGCTTTGCTGAAGCCGTTCGGAATAAAAAGACAGGCACTAATTTTATGCAATCTTTTCTGAAGGCTGGAATAAAGAAACCGGAGCTTTTGAATGATTTGGCCGGTCATCATGTTTCGGAACCAGCCTTACCAAATCATGGGTACGGCCATGCGGTTGTCGTGATTACTGAAACACCAAATATAAATCAAGACAACATTCTTATCTATGATCTTAAGGGCTCGGATCGTACACCTATAGAATTGCAGGAGAGATGGCAGCAATCCATGCGGCCTGCTCATAAAAAGGCCATGCTCGGTGCTTTAACTGGCCATTTTGCTCGTCTTTCAAAAGGTGAGATCCCATCTCCTGTATGGGTCCCGCCCCTTGCAAGCAAGGCTTTTGTTCCTAAAAAACCCGCGCCCGGGGGAAGGTGGGGCCACGGTTGATGCGTCTAATTTACTCTTGCTTTTTGCGGGGCTTTATCTTATAAACATGCCAACTAATCTCATATGGCGATCATGTGGGTGGGTTCTGAAGAAGAACCCGCCTTTTTTGTTGGCCTTCGGTTGGCAGGAAATAAAACGAGCGAAAACGACGTGGCAACGGTGCTGGAAGACAAACTCACAACGCTTTTGACGCCTCTTTTAGAGGCTGAAGGGTACGATCTGGTCCAATTGGCGATGCTGGGCGAGGGGCGCGGAACGGTGTTGCAAATTTTGGTCGAAGATCCGGCGACACAGACGATTGACCTTGATTCGTGTTCCAAGTTATCGCGTACCGTGGGGACTCATCTTGAGGTCGAGAACGCGATTACGGGCGCGTATCGTTTGGAAATATCTTCGCCGGGGATTGATCGTCCGTTGACCAAGCCCGCACATTATGGGCGCTATGTCGGGTTTGAGGTGAAGATTGAGACGCATTTGCCGCGTGATGGACAAAAACGCTATCACGGGAAAATTCTGTCGGCTGATGATACTTCTGTGACAATTGAGACCGAGACAAAGACAAAGACTGTGACGTTACCTTTTGCTGATATTGCGCGTGCAAAATTGAAATTAACGGACGACTTGATCCGCGCGGCGCGTCCGACGACTTTAAGTACGAATGACAATCCCGATGTTGATGATCATAAAGGAGAGATGAAAAAATGATCGAATTGTTGCAAGTTGCTGATGCCTTGGCACGTGACAAGAGCATTGACCGTGAACAAGTGATTGCCGCGATTGAGAAATCAATCCAAAAGGCAGGACGGTCCAAATACGGCCTCGAACACGATATCCGTGCGCATATCGACCGCAAGACGGGCGCAATTGATCTCAAACGCTATCGCGAAGTGCGGGCGGACGATCAGATTGATAACGAATTTGCGCAACTGACGTTGGCGTCTGCCTTAAAAATCAAACCCGATGCGCAGTTAGGAGATTTCCTGATCGATGAATTGCCGCCACTTGATTTTGGGCGGATTGCCGCGCAAACCGCAAAACAGGTCATCATGCAAGAAGTACGTGATGCCGAACGTCAGCGTCAGTATCAAGAATTTAAAGACCGTGTGGGCGAGATTATTAACGGGACGGTCAAGCGTGCCGAGTATGGCAACGTAACGATTGATTTGGGTCGGGCCGAGGCTTTGATGCGTCGGGACGAATCGATCCCGCGTGAACATTTTAAAGTTGGCGACCGGATTCGCGGATATATTTACGACGTGCGGGAAGAAGCGCGCGGGCCGCAGATTTTTGTGTCACGGACCCATCCGCAATTCATGGCGAAATTGTTTGCGATGGAAGTGCCCGAAATTTACGAAGGCTCGATCACAATCAAAGGGGTCGCGCGTGATCCAGGCTCGCGGGCCAAGATTGCGGTCGTGAGCCGCGATTCAAGTGTTGACCCCGTGGGCGCTTGCGTGGGGATGCGGGGCAGCCGCGTTCAGGCGGTCGTGGGCGAACTTCAGGGCGAAAAAGTGGATATCGTGCCCTGGGCATCCGATACAGCCACATTTGTTGTGAACGCCCTTGCGCCAGCGAAAGTGGCCAAGGTCGTGCTCCACGAAGAAAAACACCGTATGGATGTTGTAGTAGCCGAAGAAGAATTGTCGCTGGCGATTGGGCGTCGTGGTCAAAACGTGCGGCTCGCATCGATGCTGACCGGTTGGGATATTGATATCTTGACCGAGGCCGAGGAATCGGAGCGCCGCGCTGAAGAATTCCGTACGCGGACAACGCTGTTCTTAACGGCGCTCGATGTCGATGAAGTGATCGCGCAATTACTGGTGGCCGAAGGATTTACCAAGGTTGAAGAACTCGCCGATGCGGATCTCTCGGAACTGAACGCGATTGAAGGGTTCACCGAAGATGTATCCTCCGAACTTCAGGAACGTGCACGCAACTGGCTTGCCGCCAAGGCGAATGAACTCAAAGAACGTCAATCTGAACTCGGTCTACAAGAAGATCTGATTACGCTTGATGGTCTGTCAACTGATATGGTCTTGAAACTGGGTGAACACGGCGTGAAGTCGCGTGATGACCTTGCAGATCTTGCGGGGGATGAACTTGTTGAAATGTTGGGAGCGGATGTCATCAATTTGAATGATGCCAATGCCCTGATCATGCGCGCCCGCGAACACTGGTTCAATGACGATGTAAACGCGGCTTGAACAAAGACATTTAACTACACGGAGAAACGCCAATGAGCGAACAAAAAGATCCGGAAAAAAAGACCTTATCGTTAAGCCCGAAAGGAACGTTAAGCCTGAAGGGCGCTGCGCCGGGTGGGGGGATGCAAATCCGGCAAAGCTTGTCCCAAGGGCGCAGCCAAACGGTTGCCGTTGAGGTGCGTCGTAAACGGGCGGGACAAAAGGCGACTGAAGAATCCGTTTTAGAAACTTTTTCTGAACAGATTCCAGAGGATACATCGCATCTGACTCACGAAGAGCGCGAGGTACGTTTGCGTGCGATTCAAAAAGCAAAAGAAGATGACGAACGTCGCCGCGCAGAAGAGGCACATCGCCGTGTCCTTGAGGCCGAGCAGGCAAAACAACAAACGCATACAGGCCCTAGTGACGCGCCGAAACGGCCCATGACTCGGGACGAACTGCGTGCCCGCGAATTTGCCGAGATGCAACTGATCGAGGAAGAACAGCGCAAAAAGGCCGAGGCCGAGCGTGCGCGTCTAGATCAAGAAAATCGTCGCCCCGGTGATGGATTTAAGAAAACAACAACAGGTGCGGCCTTTAATGATGAAGATGCCGCTGAAGAGGAAAGCTTTAGAAGCCGGATGAAGCGTGGCAACGCGCGTATGCCGTCCACCCGTCGCGATGATGACGATACATCCCAGGCCTTTAAATCGGGTCGCTTGACGGTTAATCAGGTCATTAACGAAATGTATGACCGTGATCGTGGTCAATCGATGGCATCCATGCGACGTGCACGTGAAAAGGCGCGGCATCAAAGTGGGCCTAAAGAACTGCCTAAGAAAATCTCACACGAAGTCACGTTACCCGAGACAATTTCGGTCCAGGAACTTGCAAACCGAATGGCAGAGCGCGGTGGAGATGTTATTAAATCGCTCATGAAAATGGGCGTGATGGCGACAATTAATCAAATGATTGATGCCGATACAGCGGAATTGATTGCAAACGAATTTGGGCATACCGTACGCCGCGTCACCGAGGCAGATATTGAAACCGATGTCATCGGGATTGAGGATGTCGGGGCGAATACCACACCGCGGCCACCTGTGGTGACAATCATGGGTCACGTTGATCATGGGAAAACATCGCTTCTCGATGCACTCCGTGCAACAAACGTGGTTGCGGGCGAAGCAGGGGGGATTACCCAGCATATTGGCGCGTATCAAATCACTTTGCCGTCATCCCAAAAAATCACGTTCTTGGACACGCCGGGCCACGCGGCCTTCTCCGAAATGCGCGCACGCGGAGCAAATATTACCGATATCGTGGTCTTGGTTGTTGCGGCGAACGACGGCATCATGCCTCAAACAATTGAGGCGTTAAGTCATGCGAAAGCGGCAAACGTGCACTTTATTGTAGCCATCAACAAGATTGACTTACACGATGAGAACGCGGCCATAGGGAAGCAAGATCTGCTTCAACATGAACTCGTTCTTGAGGAAATGGGCGGGGAGGTCTTATCGGTTGAGGTCTCGGCCAAGAAAAAGATCAATCTGGATAAACTGCTTGAAACCATTCTGTTACAGGCGGAGGTGCTGGATCTCAAGGCAAACCCGGGGGCCCCTGCACGCGGGGCTGTCGTCGAATCGAAGATGGAACAGGGCCGCGGGTCTGTCGCCACGATTTTAGTTCAAAACGGCACCTTGCATGTCGGTGATATCTTTGTGGTCGGTTCCGAATGGGGCCGTGTCCGGGATATTCGAAATGATTTGGGGCAACCCATACGTGAGGCGCTCCCCGGCATGCCTGTTGAAATTACGGGTCTTACCGGGACGCCAAATGCGGGCGATAGTTTCAGTGTGGTGAGTGACGAATCTCAGGCACGGCAAGTTTCCGATTATCGGTCACGCAAGAAACGCGAATCGATGACGGTTGCCGCCATGGGTGCGGGTAAATCCTTTGAACAGTTGCTGGCCGCGGCCCAAGGGGGCGGCAAGAAAGAACTGGCTGTTGTCATCAAGGCGGATGTGCACGGTTCGGTTGAAGCCATTGCCAGCAGCTTGAATAAAATTGCGGCCGATAATACAGAGGTTGCCGTGCGTGTCCTCCATACCGGAGTCGGTGCGATTACCGAGAGCGATATCACTCTTGCGCGGACGTCTCATGCCTATGTGATTGGGTTTAACGTGCGTGCGAACGCCCAGGCGCGTGAACAGGCCGAGAAAAACCAGATCAACATCCGCTATTACAACATCATCTATAATATCATTGATGATGTGAAGGCGATGTTGTCCGGCATGTTATCGCCTGTGGACCGCGAAGAATATTTGGGTCAGGCCGAAATCCGTCAGGTCTTTAATATTACCAAAGTGGGCAAGGTTGCGGGTTGCATGGTCACGACGGGTATGGTGAAACGTGGCGCCAAGGTACGATTGCTGCGCGATAACGTTGTCATCCACGAAGGCACGCTCAAAACCTTGAAACGTATGAAAGACGAAGTGAAAGAGGTGCGTGAAGGAACAGAATGCGGGATGGCGTTTGAAAACTATGATGATATCAAGGAAGGCGATGTCATTGAATGTTTTGATGTCGTGCAGGAAACACGTCAGTTGGATTAAGGCTTAAAAATAGACATCATGGTATGATATGTTTGTAACAGGAAAACGTAAACAGCTTGCGTTGGATATTTTTACGCAAAGCGCTCGATTTGGTTTTTATCAATTGAGCGTGCGTCAAGTGTATGGTCACTCTCTGAATTTTCGTGGTGTCGACCCGGATATAGGGTGGTTAGAAAGGACATGGGCCGGGTGTTTCCCTTGTTATATGGGGATAGATACCGTTGCACGCGTTTTGCGGCGGCTTTCCGATGAAGGGTTCTTAGCAAAAACAGAAATCCCGTCGACTCATCCGATGGACTGGCCCGAAGATGAAAAAGGGTTTAACCCAGATTCAGAGATAATCTATACCTATCGGTTAACCGGGAAGAAGGTTCGAGACCGTAACCCCAATAATTGGGCGCCGCAGCATTTGCTTGAGAGGATTTAGATAGTATTTTTATTAAAACAGAGGAGAAGAAAATGCATACTGTAGAACAATATAATACAATCCTTAAGATATTTAAGTATGAGGCAGAAAAGGGACGCCATGAGTTGACAGCCATTGATATCGCGCATCATGACCTAAACAAGAGAGAGCGGCCAAAATGGCTGGCTTTTGTTTTTGAAAAATCAGTAGTCTTTGATTCTTTAAACTTTGAGGTGCCGCATGTTTGGTCCTGTCTTCCTGAAATGGTTCAATTAAATCTGCTGAGATCGCGCACGGTGCCAGTTGAAATAGCCGGAAGGACGTATAATAAAATATTTTATACCCGTACAGGAAATTTACCATCAGATAGTAAGTCTTCATCTGAGATGCCTAAATTAGCAGGAGCTTAAATGCCTCGTTCATCGACGAAACAACCTTCTCAACGTCAACTTCAAATGGGTGAAGAAATTCGCCATGCCCTGACGTCGATTTTGCAGCGCGGCGGGTTTGATGATCCGCTTTTGATGGAGGGCAGTGTCATTACGATTTCCGAAGTGTCCTTATCACCCGATCTTAAAAATGCGACCGTGTACACGATGACGCTTGCGGGGCGGCGTATTCACGAAACACTCGCAGCACTGAATACCTATGCGCCGCGATTGCAACATGAGCTCGGGAAACGGATTCGTGTGAAGTTCCTGCCGCGATTAAAATTTGTTGAGGATACGACGTTTGCAAACGCAGAACATATCGACGCCCTCATCCGCCAGGCGAATATAACGCATGAATAGCTCCCCCAAAAAATTTCCAAAACTTCCTATTACCGGCTGGGTAAACCTAGATAAACCTGTCGGTGTCACATCAACCGATATGGTGAATGCGGTCCGGCGCGCATTAAACGCGGCAAAGGCTGGTCATGCCGGGACGCTCGATCCCCTGGCGACCGGGATTTTGCCCATTGCGCTTGGTGAGGCGACGAAAGTCTTGCATTACGTGACCGATACATTAAAGGCGTACGAATTTACCATTACATTTGGGGCGTCGCGTGATACCGATGATGCTGAAGGTCAAATTCTTGAAACATCGCTGATCCGCCCCACGGCCGATCAAATTCGTGAGGTCCTCCCCCGTTTTGTGGGCACGGTTATGCAGCTTCCGCCGAAATATTCCGCACTTAAAATTAACGGTGAACGTGCCTATGCGCTCGCGCGGGAAGGGGCGGAATTTACCCTTGAGCCGCGGCCGGTCTATATTCAGGAAATCACTTTATTATCGACGACCACGGATACCGCGACCCTTGCCTGCACTTGCGGAAAAGGGACCTATGTCCGGTCGATTGCACGGGATCTGGCTGAGATTTTGGGGTCAAAAGGCTATATTTCGGCGCTCAGAAGGACAAAAGTCGGATGTTTTGATGAAAAAACGGCGATTTCACTGGACAAATTCCTTGAAACCGTGGCAAAGTCCGGTCCACAGGAAACTGTACTTCCTCTTGGACAGGCGCTAGACGACATCCCGGCCCTGTCACTGACGCAAGCGGAAGCTGCACGGATCAGGTCAGGTCAAGCGATCGAACTTGTTTCACGTGCCGATGTCGACAGATTGACCCGTGCGGGCTTGGACCCGCGCATCACTGACGACATTCTGGCATTGGCGAAAGAAGGAGATCGCGCGGTGGCGTTACTTTCCGTCACTGGGCCGCGCTTGCAACCCGTGCGCGTGTTTAACATTTAGATGATAAAAAAGGAGCCTCACGATGTCGATTGCCCATGCCCGTAAAACGGATGTGATTAAAACCTATCAAACCGGTGCCAAAGATACGGGTTCACCCGAAGTGCAGATTGCCTTGCTGTCTGACCGGATCAATGCGTTGGCCGAACATTTAAAGACCCATAAAAAAGATATTTCCAGCCGCCGTGGGCTGTTGCTGATGGTTGCAAGCCGTCGAACACAACTCGACTATCTGCGCCGTGTTGATGAAGATCGCTATCTGGCATTGATCGCAAAACTCGGCCTCCGCCGTTAAAGGGGAAAAGCCATGAGCGCAAAAGAACTGATCGCCGATCTTTCCAAGCCGTTGATGCCAAAGGCAACAGCGATGTGGTTGATCGATAATACGACCCTGACTTTTGATCAGATCGCAGAATTTTGCGGTCTGCATGAAATCGAAGTTCAGGCTTTGGCGGACGCCGAAGTGGGGCGCGGCATGTCCCCGCGTAACCCGATTGATAATCACGAATTAACACTTGAGGATATCAAGCGGTGTGAAGGTGATCAGGATGCGCGCTTGCGGATGATCCGACCCGAGATTCCGTTGCCGAAGATTCGCGCAAAAGGCCCGCGTTATACACCTGTGGCCAAACGTTCGGACAAACCCGATGCGATTGCGTGGCTTCTCAAAAACCATCCAGAACTGTCGGACACGGCGATTTGTAAACTGGTGGGGTCCACGAAGACAACCTTGCAATCGGTACGGGATCGGACACATCCGAATGCCGCAAACTTTAAACCGCGCAACCCGGCCGAGATTGGTTTGTGTTCGTATACGGAACTTGAGCGCGTGAGCCACAAAGCCTTGCGCGCGCAGGGACGGGATCCCATCGCCGAGGCCGAAGCCCGGCGCGAGAAAGCCGAAGCCGACGCAGCTGCAAACGCTGAAGAATCGGCCGCATCTGCCAAGACGTTTGATTTCTCGAATTTCTTTAAGACGAATAACAACACGGGAACAGGCTCAAATTAATTGCTGTCTTTCTCTGGCGATAAAAAAACCGACGGTATATGCGTCGGTTTTTTTTGACGTGAATAGAAGGAGAAATAATCTTGCGAGGATACGCCGAAGCAAGTAAACAATAAAACCGATGCGCCAGGTTTTTGTCCCTTTCCTTTTTGGTGTTCTTGCTGCTGCCGCCCTGCCGCATGCGGGTTGGATCGGGTTTGTGTATGACCTGACGCCCTATAGTTTTCCGCTGTTTGCGGTTGCCGTGAGCGTCCTTTTTCATGCGACGACAAAAGCCGACACAACACGTTTCCATGCCTTTGGGGCTAGTTTCTTTTTTATGCTGGGATATTTCGTTTTTGGTCTGAACTGGATTGGAAACGCATTACTGGTTCCCGGAAATGATTATGCCTGGGCATGGCCGCTTGCGGTGGTGGGGTTGCCGATCCTTCTCGCGCCTTTTCTGGCGATTGTGATGGCGGCGACGGCACCGTTTCTTTCAAGGATGCCCCTTGGTGCACGCATGATTTCTTTTTCTGCCGCCTTTACCGGCGCGGAATATGCGCGCGGTCATTTATTTACAGGGTTTCCTTGGAATTTACCGGGCATGTTTTGGGCGGAAACCTTGCCCCTGTTTCAAATTTTATCTCTTGTTGGAATTTATGGTCTGACGTTCCTTACGCTTTTCTGGTCGGTCGCATTGGGGGAATTGGTCCGGTCGGTCATCATGCGTCACCGTGTCCAGGGTGTTTTGGCCATATCTATTGCAGCACTTAGTTTTCTTGGTCTATTTGCCTATGGCATGATTAAACCACCTGCAGAAGAAAGTGCCCAAACACTTCAAGCTGTCCTTGTTCAAGCCAGTATTCCGCAAAGTGAAAAATGGAATGCGGATAAGATGATGGATCATTTTTATCAGCGTATGGCGATGAGTGCGCGGCCAGAAAATATAAACGATGCGCCAACTTTGATTATCTGGCCCGAAACGGCCTTACCGGACGGTATGCTGAATGCACCTATTATCCAAAGCCAGATCAAATCACTTCTGGCGACCTATCCGAAAGGATCGATGCTGATTACAGGCTTCCTGGATGTTGTACCCGGACCAGATGGCCCCCGCTACTATAATTCGATTGCAGCCGTGAACGGAGAGGGGCAGGCACAAAAAATCTACGATAAGCATCATCTGGTGCCGTTCGGGGAATATATTCCTTTTCAATCGTATATTCCCTTGGCTCCAGTTGCGCGCTTTACAGGGATGCAGGCGGGGCAAGGACAAAAAACGGTATCTTTACCGGGCTTTCCGAGCTTCAGTCCTCTTGTTTGTTATGAAGTTGCCTTCACGCGACAAGTTGTCACGGGGGAGGATAAGCGGCCTACATTTATTTTGAATCTAACAAACGATAGTTGGTTTGGAGACAGCCCGGGTCCCTATCAACACCTGATGGAGGCGCGGGCCCGTGCTATCGAAGAAAGTGCGCCACTTATTCGGGTTTCTGAAAACGGAATAAGCGCAGCCCTTGCAACTGATGGTCGATTATTAACGAGTTTATCCCACAACCAGAAGGGGAGTTCGGTGATCCACCTATCCTTTCGGTGAGTTGCGTTTTGCAAAAAATCATTTACTTACGTTCGTAAAAAACTAGAGTAAATCGGATGATTAAAAAACCTTCCTCTTCCCTTGCCCGGTCGCGCGCCCCTTTTAAAAAGAAGGAAGGTCCGACAGAAGTTGATATCCAAGTTGGCGCGCGCTTGCGTGAACGGCGTACGCTCATGGGACTTACCCAAGATGCCATCGCGACAGCAACCGGACTCACGTTTCAGCAGATTCAAAAATACGAACAAGGAAAAAATAGAATCAGCGCGTCACGTCTGCTCCAATTCAGTGATCTGTTGAATGTCGATCCTAATTATTTCTTCCTGACGGCAACAGATAAAGTTGCGCGTGCGCAGGGGCTCTCGGAGGATCAAGAACCCTTCGAATCAAATGATATTATGACCATGCGAGAAACCTTGGATCTTGTGCGGACCTACTATTCGATTCGTGATGTGAAGATCCGCAAAAACATCCTGAAAATTATCAAACAAATGGCTGAAAATTCAGAAGCATAAGGCACGGGAAGAACGGTGTATGCACCGTACCCTTGCCAAGGCTCTCGTTCCAATCTAGTCTGGCTAGACTGGTCTTTTGCCAATTCATGCATATCTGTGCCTGTTCTTTATATCGGATTTGCCGAAGGCAGAATCGTCATCTTCTAAAAAATCTGGATTTTCTATGCCAATACCCAAACAAAAAACATCCCCTGATGCCGTTCCTCAACATGCACCCTTGCGCAATTTTGTCTTTACAAGCGAGTCGGTCTCCGAAGGCCATCCCGATAAGGTGTGTGACCAAATTTCTGATGCGATTGTCGATTTGCATTTGTCGCGTGATCCATATGCCCGATGCGCGGTGGAAACAGTCACGACAACGGATACCGTGATTATTGTTGGCGAAACACGATGTGCCGCAAAATTATCAACCGATGAAATCAATGCCACGGCGCGCAAGGTCATTGAACAGATTGGCTATGATCAGCCTGGGTTCAGCCATAAAACAGTTGAAATCACGAATAAACTTCATGCGCAATCAGCAGATATTGCCGTGGGCGTAGATGCTGCCGGATCTAAAGATGAAGGGGCTGGAGATCAGGGGATTATGTTTGGCTATGCGTGTAATGAAACCCCTGCGTTTATGCCAGCGCCGCTTTATTATTCTCATGAAATTCTGCGTAAACTGGCCCAGGCGCGGCATGCGGGAACGGTACGGGGTATTGAACCCGATGCGAAATCCCAGGTGACGTTGCAATATCGTGATGGAAAGCCTGTGAAGGCGATATCTGTTGTCGTCTCGACCCAGCATGCGGAGGGATTATCCCAAGCTGATGTCCGTGCTTTGGTTCGTCCTTTCGTCACGGATCTACTCCCCGATGGTTGGATGTGTGCCGAAGATAAATTCTACGTCAATCCGACAGGCAGGTTTGTGATTGGTGGTCCGGTGGGAGATTCGGGTTTAACAGGACGTAAGATTATTGTTGATACCTATGGGGGCGCGGCCCCGCATGGCGGCGGTGCGTTTTCCGGGAAGGATCCCACAAAAGTCGATCGTTCTGCAGCCTATGCGGCCCGCTATCTTGCAAAAAATATTGTTGCAGCGGGTTATGCCGAAAAATGCGTTATTCAAGTTTCGTATGCGATTGGAATTTCTAAACCCCTTTCTGTATACGTGAATACGGAAGAGACAGGGACCGTGCCTGAAAGTGAAATCGTGGCCGCCATCGATCAACTCATGGATCTATCGCCTCGCGCGATTCGTGAGAAATTGGGTCTGAACAAACCCATTTATCAACGTACGGCGGCCTATGGACATTTTGGTCGTACGCCCGATTCAGATGGCGGGTTTTCGTGGGAAAAACTGGATCTTGTTGACGGGCTCCAAAAAATTCTTGGATAATTCCTGGAACAAGACCCACATCATCCTTATAGTCAGGAGTAGCGCCTTTATATGACACCGACACTTCTTTTACTCAATATTATCGGTGGCATTGCGCTATTCCTCTATGGCTTGCGCCAGATTAAGCGCGGGATTATGCGCGGATTTGGGGCGAGCTTGCGGGGGTTTGTCGCGGCATGCACGAACTTACGGCTTTCCGGGTTCTTTGCGGGAATGGCGAGCACCTTGATCCTGCAAAGTTCCGCGGCGCTGACCATGATTTTGGGAACGTTTGTTGGTCAAAAGGTGTTGACGACCGCCGCCGCATTGCCCGTGATGCTGGGGGGCGATGTTGGTACAGCAATTGTTGCGCAAGTCCTCACCATTAACTTGTCTTGGGTCTGGCCGTTGCTGTTGGTGATGGGCCTTATCCTGATCACATCGTTTGAGCATAAAAAATCATGGCAGAACATCGGGCTTATTCTCTTTGGCATGGGTCTCATCCTTTTTGCGCTGGGGTGGATTCGTCAGGCCAGCGTTCCGTTCAAGGAATCAGATGCGCTCCCCTATCTTCTCCGCCCGCTTGAGGTCGACCCGGTTCTGACCCTTGTTGTCGGGGCCCTGATGACATGGGTTTTGCATTCCGGCCTTGCCTTTGTGATGTTGGTCGTCAGTTTCGTGAATGTCGAGGCGATCTCTCCGCATTTGGCCTTACAACTTGTTTTGGGGGCGAATATTGGTGCTGTGTTGGCGCCCTTGTTTGCAAGTCTTAAGGACGATATTGCGGCCGTGCGATTGCCGTTTGCTAACCTGTTGATGCGGCTTTCCGGTGCGCTTGTTGTACTGCCGTTTTTAACGCCGCTTTCCGAATTACTTGCCGTTTACGACAGCAATGCCGCGCGGCAAGTCGTTCATTTCCATTTGGGCTTTAACCTGGCGGTCGCCTGTACGTTTTTGTGTTTTACTCCTTTTGTCGCGCGCTTGGTTCATCGTTTGATTCCTGATCGTGCGCATAAAGAGGGCGAAATTGTCCCGATGTATCTCGATTACAAACAGATGGATACGCCGATCGTCGCGCTCTCGGCGGCAGCACGCGAAACCTTGCGGATGGCCGATATGGTTCAGGATATGCTCGCCGGGACCCTCGCTGTCTTTAAAAACGGCGATGCCCAGCGTATTCGGAAGATACAAGAGCAGGATACAGGAGTGGACATTCTTCACCGCGCGATTAAACATTACATGGCGCGTGCGATGGAGCTGTCTTTGGATGAACGCGAAGCCGCGCGGCATCTTCAGATTATTAATTTTGCCACCACACTTGAACATATTGGTGATGCGATTGATAAAAGTATGATGCCCATGGCCACGCGGATGGTTCAAAACCATCGCCGCTTTTCTGAATCGGGTATGGCGGAGATTGAAGATCTATTCACCCGTGTGCTTGACAGTATGCGCCTTGCGCAAACTGTTTTCATGTCCTCCGATCCCGGTCTTGCACGTCGCTTGGTGGAGGGTAAGGCAGAGGTAACGCGTGCGGAACGCATGGCAAGCGCCAATCACTTCGCCCGGTTAAATCAGGGGGTACCCGAAAGCATTGAAACGAGTTCCGTGCATTTGGATTTGCTCCGGGACCTGCAACGTATCAACGGTGATGTTGTGACGGTGGCCTATCCGATTTTGGAACAGACGGGCGAGCTTTTGCCGAACCGTCTGACAACGCCACGCCAAAAATCTTTGGAACCTGATATTTTTGGCGAAGATTAATCGGCTTGCGCCGCCTGCCCAAAACAAAAAACCGGGGAACGTCTTCCCCGGTTTTGTGGGCACCAGATATACTGGGCCGCAAGAAACGGACCATTAGGCCCGTATGACATCGCCAGAACCGCTTTGTGTCGCGTGGCTGGCTAATTCTTCGATCAAGTCTTTCAGGTGAAGTTTTTGTTTTTTCAGATCGGCGATGTAAAAATCGCTGATCGATCGATGGTGGATATGCGCGTCTTCGATTTTATCTTCGATTTCTTCGTGACGTTTTTTAAGCGCTGCAAGACGGCTGGCACGTGAATCCCCCTCTGCATGGTGGGCAGTTCTAAGCATCGATATAGTCTCCTTTTCAATCTGGTGAGGATAGAATCGACTCTAGCAGCATCGAATTTGCGCGCGCAAGTTTATTACCCATAAGGTAAAAATAAACACATAAAACGTCACGCGAAGGGTGCCGAAAACGGCGAATTCCAATCCGATGGTGCAGTCTCTCTCATCCTCATTGCTATAATTATATTATGCGGGGAAGGCGATTAAAACCAGGTTAAGCCGCGGGGGTAAAAAAGTCGGGTTGGCGACAAATCCGGGTCATGGATTTCGTTGAAAATATGGCTATATTTTGACATGCGGTGAATTTATTGACTTTTTAACGATATGTCAATATAATTTGGATGTAAGTTAAGATATGGGGGTAATCCTATGAACCGTCGTGATTTTTTAGGCTTGGTTGCTGGCTTTTCTGCCGCGCCAGCGATTGCAAAGGGTAAGAAAGAAGGTCGGGTATGTCGTCAAGCCACGACATACCGTGCGGATTGCCACGGAGTCCCGCCAACAGAGCCAGATGATGGATCCCTCCGCTCTTCAAAAGAAGGATCTCTTGGCAATAAAGGCGTCACGCCATCGTTTAAACAAGAGGCAGCAAGACCTAAGGCTGCAACATATCCGCCTGTCGATGTGGATATGTGCTCGGCACTCTCAGTTAGAGACCGTAGAAATTCTCCAACTTGCACACCACGCTAGGGGCTGTCCCTAAACACAACACCTTGGGCCAGGGGCAAACTGTCCGAATAATTGACGGTTTGGGTTTGCCGGCGCATGTAATTTTTCCACGCATCTGATCCGCTTTCACGGCCGCCGCCTGTTTCTTTTTCGCCGCCAAAGGCCCCGCCAATTTCCGCGCCTGACGGCCCAATATTCACATTCGCGATGCCGCAATCACTGCCTACCGCGGAAAGGAATCGTTCCGATTCTCGGATATCCCCGGTAAAGAGGCACGACGAAAGCCCCTGCGGGACATCGTTGTTTAAGGCCAGCGCGTCCTCAAATTTCTGATACGTCATGACGTACAGAATCGGCGCAAAAGTTTCGGTGCGCACAATATCTGTCTGCGTGGGCATGTGGATAATCGCGGGATGGACATAGGCGCCGCCCGATGGAATCCCTGCACCGGCTGCGCGGTGTCCCCCATACAAAATCTTTCCGCCCTCGGCCTGAGCTTGGGACAGGGCGCGTTCCATGTGCGTTGCGGCTTCTTGATCAATCAAGGGCCCCACCAGAACGCCATTTTCCCGTGGGTCGCCAATGCGTAAACTTTGATAGGCTTGGATCAGGCGGGGTAAAAAACTTGTGCTCAGGGATTCGTGCAGGATCAAGCGGCGTAATGTGGTGCAACGCTGCCCCGCCGTTCCGACCGCCCCGAATAAAATCGCGCGGAGGGCAAGGTCCATGGGGGCCGTCGGCGTCAAGGTCATTGCGGCGTTCCCCCCAAGTTCCAGCAAGTGCCGGCCCAGCCGGGCAGATGTCGCTGCCGCGACGCGTTTTCCCATGGCGGTGCTGCCCGTTGCACTGACCAGAGGGATGCCGGGATGGGACGACAGGGCCGCGCCAATATCGCCCCGCCCTTGAACCAATTGGCAGAGATGATCTGGGATATCGATCCCGTTCTGCCGCGCCCGCGCCACCGTGCGCCCCCATAATGTATGGGCGGCGATTGCGGAAAGCGGGGTTTTTTCGGACGGCTTCCAAATGACGGGGGTCCCACAGACAAGGGCCAATGCCGCGTTCCACGCCCAAACTGCAACCGGGAAATTAAAGGCCGAAATGACGGCAACAGGCCCCAGGGGATGCCAAACTTCCCGCATGTGGTGGCCGGGTCGTTCGGATGCAATGGTGAGTCCGTACAGTTGTCGGGACAGGCCGTTCGCAAAATCACAGATATCAATCATTTCCTGAACTTCGCCGCGTCCTTCGGATATGATTTTTCCGACTTCGGCGGTGACAAGCGCCGCAAGAGCCTCTTTTTCGGCCCGTCATTCGTTACCAAACAGGCGGATAACCTCGCCGCGGATGGGGGCCGGGACGCGCCGCCATTGATGAAAGGCATCGGTTGCCCGCGCGACGACCGAATCAATCTCATCCGCTGGGGTAAACGCAACCCGACCCAGTTCCGCGCCATCAATCGGTGAACGCACAATGTGGTCGGCGCCCATGTTCGGTGAAAGTCCAAAGGGAGAGAGAATATCAGACACGCGGCAAGCTCCTGTTGATCATAGCGTCTCTAGGAAATATGCCCTAGGTCCACAGGTCGGTCAAGCAAGGAAAGGAATTTAAGTCTATATCACTTTTTACGTGACAACAACATCCCCACGCCCCCTTGCCGGGTTCGGGGAAAGCAGCTAGGGTTTCATTAACCAATTCTCCCTAATTTGGGGAAGGCGGGCACGATTCGATCTTCCCCGTGTAACCTTTCAAATACAGGCAAAATCCATGTCTTCACGCGATCCCATTGATGTTTTTCAAAATACGCTGGTGCCGATGGTGGTTGAACAGACCGCGCGCGGCGAACGGTCCTACGATATTTATTCCCGCCTTTTGAAAGAACGAATCATTTTCATGACAGGCGAGGTCGAAGACCATATGTCGTCGCTCATCTGCGCCCAGTTATTATTTCTTGAGGCCGAAAACCCCAGTAAAGATATTTATCTCTACATCAACAGTCCCGGTGGCGTTGTGACATCTGGCATGGCGATGCACGATACGATGAACTATATCAAGCCCGATGTGGCAACCGTTTGTATTGGCCAGGCCTGTTCGATGGGATCGCTGTTGCTTACGGCGGGGGCCAAGGGCAAGCGCTATGCGTTACCCAATGCCCGGGTAATGATCCACCAACCCTCGGGTGGTGCACGGGGTCAGGCCACCGACATCGAAATTCAAGCGCGCGAAATTTTGAAATTGCGCGAACGGTTAAATCAGCTTTATGTCGGCTATACGGGCCAAAAATTAAAAACCATCGAAGAATCAATGGAGCGCGACAACTTCATGTCCGGCGAAGAGGCCAAGGCCTTTGGTCTGATTGACCATGTGGTGGCAAGCCGCGAACAATTACCAAAGGTGGATGAGAAGAAGTAAGAATATCTTTTATATTCATAAAAAAAAACGACCCAGAATTATTTCCTGGGTCGTTTTTTATTGCGACATATACCGCAGCGCAACACGCTGTAGGTCTTGTTTTTATCGATAAAAATCCCTATTTCTCAGCACGACTTTTCATGCACTTTTTCAAAAAATAAAAGAGAGAGATATCATGGCATCTCAAGATCCAGTGGTCATTGTTGCGGCGCGCCGTACAGCGATTGGTGCATTTAATGGCACGCTTGCGCCGCTTGGGGCGCCTGATTTGGGTGCGGCGGTTATTCAAGCTTTGCTGATCCAAACGGGCATCGTGCCGGATCAGGTAGATGATGTGATCTTGGGTCAAGTCTTGACGGCCGGAATGGGGATGAACCCGGCACGCCAAACCGCCATAAAAGCGGGAATTCCGGTGGACAAGACCGCGATGACGATTAATCAAGTCTGTGGATCGGGTCTGCGCGCGGTGGCGATGGGGATGCAGTCCATTCTTGCAGGTGACGCCGAGATTGTCGTTGCGGGGGGACAGGAAAGCATGTCCGGATCCATGCACGCGGCGTATTTGCGTCAAGGAACAAAAATGGGTGGCCTTGAGATGATCGACACGATGATCCGGGATGGCTTGTGGGATATTTTTAACGGGTATCACATGGGGATTACGGCGGAAAATGTGGCCGCGCAGTACGGGATCACGCGCGCAGATCAAGACGCGTTTGCAGCCGTGTCTCAGTCGCGTGCTGAAGCGGCGATAAAGGCAGGGCGATTTGTGGATGAAATTGTGCCGGTGTCAGTGAAGGTGAAAAAAGAAACGGTCGAATTCAAAGTTGATGAATTTCCACGCGCGGGAACGACTGTTGATGCCCTTTCGGCTTTAAAACCGGCCTTTAAACCGGATGGCACGGTGACCGCCGGAAACGCATCCGGAATTAATGATGGTGCGGCAGCGGTGATTTTGATGCGGCGCTCGCGTGCCGAAAAAATGGGGCTTTCTCCGCTTGCGACATTGCGGGCCTGGGCAACCGCAGGCGTGGACCCAAAAATTATGGGCACGGGCCCGATTCCGGCGTCACGTCGCGCTCTTGAAAAAGCCGGATGGAGCGTGCGCGATCTGGATCTTGTTGAATCGAACGAGGCCTTTGCCGCCCAGGCCTTGGCGGTCACGCGTGATTTAGGATTGGATCCCGAGCGTACAAACGTGAATGGCGGCGCGATTGCCTTGGGCCATCCGATTGGTGCGTCGGGATGCCGTATCTTGGTCACGTTACTACATGAAATGCGCCGTCGTGATGTTCGAAAAGGCCTTGCGACCTTGTGTATTGGTGGCGGGATGGGAATCGCCCTGTGTGTTGAGAGAGCGTCGTAACAAGAGAAGATGGAGAAAAAGACAATGGACAAAAAAATTGCAATCGTCACGGGGGGAACGCGCGGAATCGGGCTTGAGATTTCCAAACGTTTGATCGCCGATGGATACGTGACGATTGGCGTTTATCATGGCAATGACGAGGCCGCGCAGGCCGCGCACACTGAACATGGGGTGATTCCGGCCAAGGTGGATGTTGCGAATTTTGATACCTGTATGGCAAGTGTTGCCGATATTGAAAAAACACATGGCCCCGTGTCTGTTCTTGTGAATAATGCGGGGATTACGCGTGATGGATTCTTGCATAAGATGATGGTTGATCAATGGCACCAAGTGATTGAAACAAATTTGACATCGTGTTTCCACATGTGCCGCGCGGTTGTGCCGGGGATGCGCGAAAGAAATTTTGGCCGGATCGTCAATATTTCCTCGATTAACGGTCAAAAAGGGCAACTCGGTCAGGCGAATTATGCCGCGGCCAAGGCCGGGATGCTGGGCTTTACCAAGGCCCTGGCGCTTGAGGGTGCGTCAAAAGGGATCACCGTGAATGCCATCTGTCCAGGCTATATTGAGACAGATATGACAGCCGCGATGAACGCCGATGTCTTGGGCGCCATTATCAAACAGATTCCTGTAGCGCGTTTGGGTCGGGCCAGTGAGATTGCCGCGATTGTTGGATTTTTGGCCTCGGATCAAGCCGGGTTCATTACGGGCGCGACGATTGCCGCGAATGGCGGCCAATATATGGCGTAAAAGGAAAAAATATGAAGAAATGGCTTTCCGTCCTGGTGGGGAGTGTTGTCTTACTTGCGGCGGCTGCCATTATCGTTCCTGGGATGATGGATTGGTCGGCGTACCAAAAGCCCGCCGTGTCCATGATTGAAGAGATGACCGGGTATCGGGTCCGTGTCGACGGTAATATCCGTGTCCGTCTGCTCCCCTATCCGGCTGTGGCGGTTGGCCAGGTTGAGGTGCAGGTGCCCGATGTTGAAGGCCCACCTGTTTTCCGTGCACGCGGTGTCTCGGCGTCATTGGCGTTATTTCCGCTTTTGAGAGGCCAAATTCATGTTCATGGTGTTACGCTTCAGGATCCTGAACTTTCGCTTCGCCGTGGAAAAGATGGTCAGATGGATCTTCCTGAGAAAATGCACGCGATGATGGGCGGAGGAGAAGTTGGCGCGTCATCCGGGAGAATTACGATTCAATCGGTTCAAATCCAAAATGGCCAGCTTCGTTTTGTCGATGATACCCAAGGAAAAACGCACCAGATCGAAAAACTAAACCTTGATCTTGGGCTATCAAACCTGACAGGGCCGTATCGTGTGCATGGGGATGCAACATATAACGGTATCCCTGTGGATATCGACGCGCGGATTGGTGATATGGCCGATCCGGCGGCGGATGTGCCCGCGAAGATTCAAATTAGCTTCCCAGATCATGACACGACATTATCATTTGATGGCATGGTGTCGCGTCGCGCCGATGGGGATGCTCAGGGGACGTTGCGCATCACAGGATCAAAAATAGGGACACTTGCGCAAAGTTTCGGTGGAAAATCTGTTGCAATTCCTTCTGGGAAAATCGATCTGACGACTTTGATCAGTGCGACGCCACGTAATCTTGTCTTTGATCAGATCAAGTTACGTTATAACGATGTCGCATTAGAGGGGAACGTCAAGCTGCGTTTGCCTGATCATGATTTCCCCCGCCCCGCGATTGCCGCGCGCCTTGCCAGTAAAAATATTATTGATCTGCGGCCTTTTCTTTTGGCGATACCGCAAGGGAAGAAAGGCAACAAGAATACCGCGTCAGATTTTGGCGTCGATCTGGATGTTGAATGGACCGCGCAAGGGGTGCAGATTGGCCCCGAACCCATCAAAGATATCACACTCAACTTGGTGACTGAACAAAGCGAGATACGCGGGAAAATTCGCGCTGGATTTGTCCCTGGAAATGGGCATGTCGAGATTGCCCTGCAGCCACGCGGGAAATCAACAACGGCATTTCAATTGGACGCAGCGATAAAAAACCCGATCAAGTTTATGAATGATGGTATAGGTTTTTCACTGCCTCGCACGATGTCATCCGAGATGATCAAAGATATGTCCGTAAAATCTCGTGGCACCTATGAAACGCCGTTACAGGTAAATATTGACAGCGGAACGGTTGAATTTTCAGGGAGTAAATTTTCATTTGATGGTAGTTCTTATAACGGAAATGGAAAGCGCCCCTTGGCGACATTGCGTCTTTCTGGGGCGCGGTTTGATGCCGACGCATGGATGTCAAAACCAGCAAAGAATGCGATGCCCAAAAATTTGAAGGAGACGTTAAAATCCAGCTTGGCGGCGCTCGCCTGGCCGATGGATGTGGATATAAAGGCCGCCTTTGAAACGGTGTTGTGGCAACAAAAAAACATCCGTGATGTTGTCCTTGCTGCGCGTGTTGATCAAAAGGCCCTCACGCTTTCTCAATTAAAAATCGGCGATATGGGCGGCATGTCGATTGTGGGGCAGGGGAGTGTCAGGGATATCACCATGGCTTCAGGAATTGAGGGGAGCGTAAACATCCATGCGGCGGATGGTCCGGCCCTGATCAAGCAATATATACCCGCATGGGAAAAATCCGTGCCCAAAGGGGCGCTCAATTTTAACACCGGGTACAAGGGAAATTTGGATCAGGCTCAGGTTGAGATGAATATTCAATCATCAAATTTGAACGTCCGTGCGGCTGGCCCTGTTGCAAATCCTTTCGATGCGCCAAAGATGGATCAAATGCAAGTCGCATTTTCGGCGCCCGATGCGGGGCAGGCGATACGCCTCATTCAACCTGGATTTCGTTCAACAGCGGCACTTGCTGCGCCTCTTGATATAAAGGCGGACGCAACGATTAAAGATCTACAATACGCGCTTAAAAATATTAATGGACGCATCGCGGGGATGACGATCAAAGGTGATGTTCACGTCGATATGACAGAGGCACGCCCAAAATTTTCTGGCGGCATGAATTTGGGCCACGTGCCACTCGATGCCTGGATGGGAGTACCACAAGCGGCATCTTCCGTACAAACATCGGGGGCGCGATGGTCACGAGACGCGATTCAAATAGATTGGATGCGCGCCTTTGATGGCGATTTTGCGGTGAAGGCAGATCGCGTGACCTATCGCCTTTGGACGCTGAATGACGCCGGGGTGCGCCTTGATCTTGCCGCGGGAAGAATGGTGATTTCAGATGTCCGCGCGAAAATCTTTGGCGGGACAATGATGGGGGCTGGGACACTCGCCACCCCCGCATCACGCCAACCAATCCAGATATCGGCGCAACTGAGCCTTGCGGATGTGAATGCGGCCTCTGTCACAAACGCCTTTGCGGGAAAAAATTTGAACCGTGTGGATGGCATCATGGCGATGGATCTGGATGTGAAAGGAAACGGAATTTCCCCCGCAGATTTGGTCGCGTCCTTGTCCGGTTCCGCGAGCAGTCGGGGGAAGGATATCAGTGTCAACGGGATTGACGTGTCAAAATTGATTGCGTGGCTTGCGACTGATTTAAAACCGACGACAACGATTCAGGGACTTACGGATTCGTTCATGGGGACCGGCGCGACGGTGTTTCAGACTCATCAGGGACTTTATACGATCAAAAATGGAAATATCGCCCTTGATCAAATGGTATTTGATGGGGATAAAGCGCGTCTCGACACAACCGGGAACGTCGATATCCCAACGTGGCGGATGGATACAAAAACCACGTTATCGGTGAAAAATCCAGCGAATGTACCGCCGCTGACATTCACATTACGTGGGCCCATTGATCGCCCCGCGCAAAACATGGTCGGGAGTTTGTTTGAAAACTATTTACAACAGCAACTTGGAAAACAGGTGAATAGACTGATCGAAAAAAAGCTGGGGAATAAACTCAACGATTTAGGCTTGGGGGGAATTTTAGAAGGCGCGTTGCCGGGCAGTACGCCCGCGCCCGTGAAGGATTCCGTTCCACAAGAAATCGAAACGCCAGCGGCCACGACACCGCCCGCGCCCAGAAACTTGGATGATATAAAACCTGAAGATGTGTTGCGTGGTGTTTTGGAAGGTTTAGGAAGGTGAGGATGTCGTCCGGTCTTTCAGAGCACGCAATACAAAAACCCGGATCGCACTTGATAAATTATTCTCTCCGCGCGTGCTGTCAATCTCGGAGATCAGGGAGGCAAGGCTAAGTCCACGTAATGCAGAAATCGCCTGTAATTCTTGCCAAAATTCGGGTTCCAGCGTTATGCTTGTCGCGTGCCCGGCGATGCTGAGAGAATATTTTTTGATCATGTTTTTTGTGCCATAGTCCTATAACTGGATTTTTGTAGCTTTCCGGAGGGCAGTGCCCTATTAGTTTTGTAATCCTAAAAGATATGAACTACTTTTATTTCTTCACAAAAAAGCAACATGTTTTCAGAGAAAAAACCCATTTTTTCAAAAAATTTTTTATGTTCTTTTCTCCAAAACTCTAGGCTTAAATCACCTTCGCCTTCCTTGTGCGCGAAGGCTTCAGAAATTTTATTAAACTCAATTATATCAATCTTTACTGTCTCAATAATACAAACAGATTTATTTTTTGAGTTAAGGACAACAACTTTGTGACCGATATTAATTCTATCTTTCTTTGAACTATAAGCAGAACAAGTTGCTGTCTTAATACCACGAACAATTAAATCGGCTAGTTCATCAGCCAGCTCCGGACTGTCTCCAAACTTCTCTTGAGGTAAGTTGTTGATATTTATAGTATAAGTCATCCCTTCGGCCCGACCATATCCTCTGGTTTGACCCAGGCGTCAAATTGATCGGCCGTTAAAAGTCCAAGCGCAATCCCGGCCTCTTTCAGTGATGTTTCTTCCGCGTGCGCTTTTTTGGCAATTTTTGCGGCGTTATCATATCCGATATGTGGGTTGAGCGCCGTCACCAGCATCAAGCTTTGTTCCATGAGCCACTGGATTCGACCCGTATTCGCCTCGATCCCCACAACACAGTGACCCACAAAGGACCGCGCGGCGTCTGCAATCAACCGGATGGATTGGAGAACGTTGTAAATAATCACAGGTTTAAAGACATTCAGTTCGAAATGACCATTCGATCCGGCAATGGTCACGGCTGTGTGATTCCCCATGATTTGGGCGCAGACCATGGTCATCGCCTCGCACTGCGTGGGGTTCACCTTGCCGGGCATGATGGACGATCCGGGTTCGTTTGCGGGCAAGTTAATCTCGCCAATGCCGGAGCGTGGGCCGGAGGAGAGTAAGCGAATATCATTCGCAATCTTCATCAGGGATACGGCAAGAACGTTCAAAACTCCTGAGATCTCGACTAAGGTATCATGCGTTGCAAGCGCCTCAAATTTATTGGGTGCGGTGACGAAGGGAAGTCCGGTGACATTGGCAACCGTCGATGCAAATTTCTCGGCAAATCCTTTGGGGCAATTGATCCCGGTGCCAACAGCCGTGCCGCCCTGTGCAAGTTCATAAACCCGGGGCAGGGTGGCTTGAATACGCGCCAGGCCCATTTTAATCATGTGGGCATAGCCTGAAAATTCCTGGCCCAGCGTGACGGGGGTCGCATCTTGTAAATGCGTGCGTCCGATTTTAATGATGTTTTGAAAGGCCACGGCCTTGTCGTGAAGGGCGGCGTGCAAGGCCTCAAGCGCCGGGATCATGTCGTGCACAATCTGCTCGGCTGTTGCAATATGCATGGCGGTGGGAAAACTGTCGTTCGAGGATTGCGCCATATTCACATGGTCATTCGGGTGAATGGGTTTTTTGGATCCAACGACTCCTCCCAACATTTCAATCGCGCGGTTTGAAATGACTTCGTTCACATTCATATTCGTTTGAGTGCCGGATCCCGTTTGCCAAACGACCAGAGGGAATTCATCGGAAAGTGACCCATCAATCACCTGTTCTGCCGCGCTCACAATGGCATCGGCCAGTTTTTGATCCAGCGCCCCCAGGGTTGCATTTGTGATCGCCGCCGATTTTTTTAAAATCCCAAACGCGCGGATGAGTGGCGCGGGCATCCGTTCTCCGCCGATCTTGAAATTCTCAAGAGACCGTTGGGTTTGTGCGCCCCAGTAATGATTGCCAGGAACATCGATGGCGCCCAGCGAGTCTGTTTCGACGCGGATCGTCGGAGCGGCTTGGGGGTCGCGAAGGGCGGATGTCATGATGGGATATATCTCCTAAATTTGTATATGAACCGAAGGATACTCTAGCAAAAAACAAGCGCGCCGTTAACGCCTTGTTGATAAGGATTTAACCTTGTTTCAATGATTTGCATATTATAATCAAGGCATGTCTGCATCTCACGTCCCTGACTTTTCGATTCTATCCTCGACCACGCCCGACATGGCACGCCTGGCCTTGATTCCGCGTGGGCATGGGCATCGTTTATGCGGGGATATCCGGAGTCATGGGGGGGATTTGCTTGCGCGCACGGCGTCGATTGCGCGGGATGGCGCGGGCGGGTTCGTTGCAGATTTGATCTTGGCAAACGGCGACCGCGTGGATGAAGGATTCAAGATTTACCCCGATTTATCAACGGGCCGTCTGGCCTTTATGGCCTATTTATCAAGCGGCGCCTTAAGTGGGTTTGTGGATACGGGGTCGCGGCCTCAACTCGAGGGGATCAAACTGGACCGGGCCCCCAGCAACCAAATTGATTTGCGCCGCCAGTTCGGCGCATCTGCAGAAAATAAATCTACGCTTGAAAAATTTGCGGCGAGTATTGCGACAACGGGTGCGGAAACCGCCGAACCGGGACTATAAACGAACACATCCAAAGGGGAATACCATGCAAGAAAACATCACCATGATCCGACATGAAAGTTTTGCGCTTCAGGCGCGCGATGCTCTGGTTGTGCGGGCCGATATGTTGGTGCGCGATGGGTCGCATTTGGACGCGGTGGTGGACGGCATCATGTTGGATTTGGGACATATCGATGACGGGATGTTGTCATCGATTGCGCATCAAACCTCACTCGAGGTCCGCGCCGTGCATCATGACGGTGGCATTGTCAGCCGCCGCGTGCCGATCGTGCATCATTAAAAAGAATATCAACATGAAAAAGGGCCGCATCATCTGCGGCCCTTGATTTTTTATTCCGCGGCTGCTTCCGCGCCGTCATCCAGGCTGTGGCCTGTGGTGCGTTCGGCGATACGTGCCGACTTGCCGCGACGATCGCGCAGGTAATACAGTTTCGCGCGACGGACCGACCCACGACGGACCAGTTCAATCGACTCAATCTTCGGCGAGAGCAGCGGGAAAACACGTTCCACGCCTTCGCCATAGCTGATCTTGCGGACGGTAAAGCTTTCGGACAGGCCGCGACCTTCACGTGCGATGCACACGCCTTCATACTTCTGAACGCGATCTTTTCCACCTTCAGATACGATCACGCCGACACTAATCGTGTCGCCCGGACCAAAATTCGGTACTTTTTTCTTTTGCGAAAGCTCGGCTACCAGGCCCGCATTCAGTTTTTGAAGCGTATTCATCGTTTTTATCCTTTGTCATCCCGCCCTTATCCAAGCCCGAAAGCAGCCACCATGGCCGCGCGGCCCGTTTATCTTTTTCATGGGCGATCATTCACGTTGCGGCGTTTATAACGAGGATTCACGCGGAATGCAAGGGAAAAGGGGAAAGTCTCATATAAAAATAGGTTTATCTTCTTATTTTTCTTTCCATTGCCAGGGGTTCGGTATTTTTGATATAAACAGAAAACAATAAGTATCAGATCAAAAAACAAGGAGAAAATCATGAAGGGCATCCATACCGTACAGGGGCGTTTGCAGCGTTTTGAACGGTTAAGAAAAGATTCGGCGCATTGGCCAAAAATTGAGACCGCTCTGAAAGATGTTTTTGCGCAGGAAGGTTCTTTTTGGGGAAGACGCGGGAATTTAAAGGATGCGGTTTTAAAAGCATTTGCAGGATCCAGGGAGATCGCGCCGTTTAAAATGCACAACAACGCATGGATATTGACAGAATTTGCCGATGATGTTGCAAAAAGAAAATCAGTGGATGTAGACGGTCGCCCTTTGCCCACCCGTGCGGCGTTCTTCCATCGTTTAGGCCTCAAGCTTTAATCCTTCGTCAAATCCGGCCTCATCTTCCGCGTCCAATCTTCCGCCTGGCGCTCCCGCCATTTTTTGATTTCGGCGTGGTTGCCACTCAGTAAAACATCCGGAACCGTGTGGGTCGTACCGTTTAAATCCGTCCACACGGCGGGTCGCGTGTAATGCGGGTATTCAAGACGCGTCGCGGTGGTAAAGCTTTCATCGCCCGCGGTCTCGACATTTCCCATGACCCCGGGGAGTAGGCGAATGCACGCATCCATCAAGGTGAGCGCGGCGACCTCTCCGCCTGACAGGACGTAATCACCAATACAGATTTCATCGACATTGTGGGCGTCCAGCACGCGTTGATCGACCCCTTCGTACCGGCCACAGAGCAGCGTGACGGTTGGCGTTGCTGCGATCTCTTGAACAAGATGTTGCGTCAGTTTCCGCCCGCGGGCCGAGAGATAAATCAATTTTCCAGGCGCGGGAATGGCCCGGATCGCGCGGTCCAGGATATCAGGCTTGAGCACCATGCCCGCGCCGCCACCAAAGGGCGTGTCGTCAACCGTTTTGTGGGGATCGTTCGCGTGGTCGCGGATATTATGCGCGGTGAATGACCAAATGTTTTGAGTAAGTGCCTTGCCGGACAACGCCTGGGCCAGGGGGCCCGGGAACATATCGGGGAACAGGGTGAGAATATGCGCATGCCACAGGGTCATTCGGAGACCTCGTCCGGCTTTTTCTTTTCTTTTTTCGGTTCGGGCAAGAAAGATTCATAGTTCATAATCCGCAGAATCTTTTGATCGATATCGATCTCGGCTACAAAATCATCCGCATAGGGCAGATAGAAATGGATCCCCGTGGTTGTACGAATATCAAACAGATCGGACGCACCAAAATTATCGACCCCCGCGACATGCCCCAGGGGCGTATTGTTCGTATCATAGACGGCAAGGCCGATCAGATCGGCGTGATAATACGTATCATTGTCGTCAATATCAGGAAGGGCGTCACGGTTGATATAAAACTTAATCCCGCGGAGTTTTTCCGCCGCCGTGCGGTCCGCGATTTGATCAATGCGGGCGAGGACCAGATGATCATTCGCGCGGACGATATCGACATGGCGCGTTGCGTCGCCCGTTTCGTTTACAAATAAATCTTGGCTATCGATTAAATCGAGGTCATCGCAATACACCTTGAGCTTGACCAAGCCTTGAATGCCATGCGCCGCGCCAATTTCAGCGATCAAAAGGCGGATGTTTTCAGCCGTCTTGTTTGTCATGATAAGGTACTGCGGTTAAGCGACGTTCCCTCTCCCTTTTTTAAAAGGAGAGGGAATTTATTCTTTCTAAAACAAGTATCTTACGCCGCGGGGGCTTCTGCTGCGGTTTCAGCAGCCTTCGCGGCCTTGTCGGCCCGTTCCTTAGCGCGTTCTTGAGCCTTGGTCTTGGGGGCCGATTTCTTGGGGCGTTCCGTGCGCTTGGGCGCGGCCATCAAACCAGCCTTCGACAACAGGGTCGCAATACGTTCGGAGGGTTGCGCGCCCACCGACAGCCAATGCTTGACGCGTTCGGTATTGAGCACAACACGGCGGTCGCTGTCTTGTGCGAGATAAGGGGTATAGGTCCCGAGTTTCTCGATATAGCGGCCGTCACGGGGGCTTCGGCTGTCGGCAACAACGATCGTGAAGTGCGCGACTTTTTTACGTCCCTGACGGGACATGCGGATTGCAAGAGCCATAATGGTTTCTCCTTTTCGTGGTTAAAATAAAACGTTACTTTTTCAACTTGCCTGCAAGGCCACCCAAAAGCCCGGCAAGCGGTGAACTTGAACCGGGAAGGCCCGGAAATCCGCCGCCTCCCATGCCGCCTGGGGTCGGCATATTCGGCATTTGCGCCATCATCTTTTTAAGTGTGGCAGGATCGTTGAGTGCGCCCAAACTGTCCGGCGACATATCTTTCATGGCGTCCATCATGGCCGCGTCCTTGCCGCCCATGAATCCTTTGACCATGTTCATCATGCCGCCCATCCCCATCTTTTTGATGCGCTTCATCATGGTCGCCATTTGTTCGTGTTGTTTCACAAGCTTGTTTAAATCTTGTACGCTTGTGCCCGACCCTGCCGCAATCCGTCGCCGACGTGACGCATTCAGGAGTGCAGGCCGCGCGCGTTCGGCCGGTGTCATGGATAAAATCATCGCTTCTTGGCGCTTTAAAACCTTGTCGTCCAAATTGGCTTGTTCCAATTGGCCCGCATATTTTGACAGTCCCGGCAGCATCTTGACGAGTTCATTCATGCCGCCCATGCGCTTCATTTGGGCCAGTTGCGCGAGCATGTCATTAAAATCGAATTGGCCTTTTTCAAACTTCGCGGCCATTTTTTCGGCTTGTTCGGCATCGACCGTTTCGACCGCGCGTTCGACCAGGGACACAACGTCGCCCATGCCCAAAATGCGCCCGGCCAGACGGTCGGGTTGAAAGGGTTCAAGCGCGTCCAGTTTCTCGCCCATCCCGATAAAGCGGATGGATTTGCTCGTGACATGCCGCATCGAGAGTGCCGCGCCGCCGCGGGCATCACCGTCCACACGTGTCAGGATCAGGCCTGTTAACCCCACGCGTTCGTCAAAAATTTTGGCGGATGTAACAGCGTCTTGACCCGTCATTGCGTCGGCGACAAGTAATGTTTCGATCGGATGGGTCGCGGCCTTGATCGCACTCACTTCGGTCATCAGCGCATCGTCAATCGCCAAGCGCCCGGCGGTATCGAGGATCAAAACATCATATCCCTCGATCCGCGCGGTATGTTGGGCGCGCGCCGCGATTTCAAGCGGCGATTGCCCGGCGATAATGGGGAGGGTCGCGACAGCAATTTGTTCGCCCAAAATGCGCAGTTGATCTTGCGCGGCCG
>CAZSIB010000010.1:0-49170 GCA_964607245.1 uncultured Pseudobdellovibrionaceae bacterium
GGGTATCAACCCCCCCAAGCCGATATCGATTATATGACCGCGATCTGGCAGAAAATTGTAGAGAAGCTTTGATAGAGCCTATTTATGATGGACGATACTTTTCTGATGGTCACCACAACAACCGAAACAAAAGAAGATGCCCGCAAAATTGCGCGGCACCTTGTTCTCAAAAAACTTGTTGCATGTGCCGAGATTCACGAAATTGACAGCACGTATATTTGGAAAAATGAGCTTTGTGAAACGCCGGAATATTTGTTGATGATGAAGGCTCGTGCGACGTTGTATCAAGACATCGAAACAGAAATAAAATCGATGCATCCCTATGAATTGCCACAAATTATCGCCTTGCCGATAACCCATGGATTACCTGCATATTGTCGTTGGATAGAGGAGCAAACGAAAAGTTAAATGCCAACAATTCATTTCATTCATAAAGATGGCACGGTCCGATCGGTTGATGCCGCCCTCGGCCTGTCAATCATGGAAGTTGCTGTCAAAAATAATATTCCGCAGATCGAGGGCGCGTGCGGTGGAAGCCTGGCGTGCGCGACGTGTCATGTGTATGTGCATCCAGATTGGTGGGACCGCGTGTTGCCGGATGACGGAATTGGCGATTCCGAAAATGATATGCTGGACATGGCCTTTGATTTAAAGAAAACATCGCGCCTGTCCTGCCAGATTATTGTGCGCGCGGATCTGGATGGCCTGATCCTGGCCTTACCCGGCGCAAGGCCGGATTGGATTTAGTGGATTTAATCCAGGGTTTTTGCGCTGCCAAAGGGCGTGATATAAAGGCGCAGAAAGGGCTTGGCGTTGGTACTGGCTTGCGCCTCCACCATCAATCCGATGTCGTTTTTGATGCCTTCAGCGCGTAGATTCTGAAGAAGTAATCGCGCCTGGGCGAGTGCAATCGGAACGGCCTGGGCCCGTGCGGCACCCGCTGGCGGATCAACCGCAATCACCATACGGTTGGGCGTCCCCTTTAGTAAATCGACGATTTCGCGCAAAACAACGCGCCCGGAACGGGGGATGGCCCCGGTTTGTGGAGTCATCATTTTTTCAAGCGGAATCGACAAGATCAGTCCCCCTTGAGAGCTGGGCGCAATCATCAAACCGTGGAGTTCAGGCGTGTCTTTTTCCTTCCGCGCCAAAACTCCAGAAAGGTAGGCGGGATCGAGCGCCGCTGTCTGTTGTCGGCGGGGAAGGGTGATCACGTCACTCGCCCCCGTTTGGCCAGAGGGCCCCTGGAAAGAGGCAGGACGCTTCACATCTGTGGCCGCGTTGTCATCAAATCGCTGAATCTGATGATCGGACATGGCATAGGCCATGACGAAAAAAGTCAGCATCAATCCCATGATATCGGTAAAAGAAATAAGCCAAACGCGAGAGCTGCTGGGGGTATCGAGGGCCGGGCGGCGGCGGTGCCTTACCCGCGGCGGGGGAGATGTCGACACAAGAGGTGCAGCGGTCATGATGATTTTCCGGTTTTAGGTGTTTCGGGTTCGATGCGGAGACGCACGGCCCCCGGATGCCCCGGCTCGACTGCAAGGGAGAGATTTTTGGCCTCAAATCCATGCGCGATCAACCGGTCAGCCCAGCGGGGAAGCAGACGTTCTGCCAAAACCCCCGCGCCTGCCGGATAAAGGGCGGGGCGTTGATGAACAGCAAGAGTCAGGCGATAGGTTGTCGTTTTCTCTTTTTGAACAAATCGTGCCAGACGTTGAAGCAGGGGAGAGAGCGGGGCGTTGGTGCCGTGCCCGACCATCTGGTCAAAGGCCGAAAGCGGGATGTCAATTTCCAATGTGCCGGCGCGTTTGCTTTGCGGGATGTTTAACCCGGGCACCTCATTCTCAAACGCGCCAGAAATTGTATTTAGCGCGTCCCCGGTGCCAAAGCCCCAGCGATAGGTGGGTTGCAACCGATCACCGTCACCCCCGGGATAAACAAAGGACGATACGCCAAACGTCTCGCGCAGACTTTGCGCCACGGCCTGGGTTTTATCCGCCGAAAACCCCGACAAGCCCGACAGCATAATAAAAAAGGCGAGAAGAATTAAAAACAGGGCAAGCCCGATCATTTGGGCGCCTTCTGTCCCAAATTCAAAATCAGCACGCTTGCGACGGGGAACGATCTGCATAAATGAGATAAGGAAAAATACTTTATCAAGGATAACGCGCCCTCCAAGCATATCATGCGCGTGCGCGTGCGCCTAGACAATTTACTGAAAAGGCCTATAAAACGGCTGATTATAGGCTTCGCGCGTGTCAAAAACTATGGTACTGTCCTTGGTTATGACGACACATAATTTTCCTTATGAACATTTGATTGCCACGACACCCGACTGGCCGCAAAAAGGGGTGCTTTTTCGCGACATCTCGCCGCTTCTCGCGCAAAAATTCCCGGAAACGATTGACGCGCTGGCCCAGCTTTTCCCTTCCCCCTTGAAGGGGGAGGAAGGTGGGGGTAAAGGGGAGAGGGGACTAGAGGGTATCGACGCCTTTGCGGGTGTCGATGCGCGGGGGTTTATTTTTGCCGCCGCCCTTGCCCAGAAATTTAACAAAAACATGGTGATGATCCGGAAAGGGGGCAAACTTCCGCCGCCCGCGCATCAGGAATCCTACGCGCTGGAATACGGATCGGCGACGCTGGAACTCAAACCCGCAACGCCGATCCCAACCTCTCCCCCCCTGCCAGGGGGGGACGTAAGGAGGGGAGAGTTTCGTGCGCCGCGGATTATTATTCTGGATGATGTGCTGGCGACGGGCGGCACGTTGACTGCTGCCGCGAATTTATGCGCGGCCGCCGGATATGACATCGTGGGCCTTGCTACATTGATTGATCTTAAATTCTTAAGCGGTGATTTTACCTGGCGTGGGATTAAGCCCAAAGCGGTGGTGGTATATGAGTGAGATGAGCTCTTGTAGGTGAAAACATGGCACTTTCTTATAATCCTGTCTTACTTAATCAGCTCGTAGCCCCTGGTATTTCAGGATTTACTAGAGCTGAAATACCAGATTTAAGAGATCAACATCCACAAGCTTCTTATTGGAGTACAAATTATTTTCTAAATAATATTTATGGTGCTATTTTTAGTGCCACTTTGCCGCCCAAAGATTCACGTTTTTTATTAAATTTAATTTATCGAGCGCAAATCATTTTTTCTTTATACCACAAAGCCAGAGAATCAACAAACCTCTTCCATTCAAAAAGCACACAAGATAATCCAAATGTAAGTATATACATTGAGACAATATCTTTGTGGGAGTCATGCTTTTTAAATTATCTTATTTTTGTAGATTTGCTTAACAAACTTCACGACTCCTATAAGCTTGATGATCAAGTGTTTACTAAAAATGATAATTCGGCAGAGCAGAGAGCTCATACGATCTCTAATGCAATTAAGCATTGGAATCCTACCGAGACGTCAATAGAAACGATGCCGATGTGGCTGTCTAATGAAGGGTTCCATACTTCTCAATATACTCTGACATATGTTGAGTTCTCGAAGATAGTCGATGATATCGCAAAAATTGCTGATGAAAATTATAACCTGATTTCACAGGCGATGAAATCTAGGAAAACCTCAAATTAAGGAACATAAGACATGCTCGGCATTATCGGTGGGACAGGATTTTATAAACTCGACGGACTTACCCTCACGGGTGAAGAGGTGGTTGAGACTCCTTTTGGCGCCCCTTCTGCGCCGCTCACACGGGCGCAATACAAGAACCATGACGTGGTGTTTTTGCCGCGTCATGGGCTTCACCACAATTTCATGCCGCATGAAATTAATTACCGAGCGAATGTCTATGCGCTGAAAAAAATCGGTGTGCGCCAGGCGATCAGTATCTCGGCGGTCGGGTCGTTACGGGGCGATATTCCGCCCGGTGATTTTGCATTACCCGCGCAATATATCGATCAGACGCGGGGTATCCGTGAAAAATCGTTTTTTGGGAACGGCTTGGTCGGGCACGTATCGATGGCGCGGCCCGTTTGTCCAGATTTAAGTGCCGCCATAGAAAGCGCGGCGCAGCGTTTAGGGATGAGGGTACATACTAATAAAACCTATGTCTGTGTCGATGGCCCCCGTTTTGGCACGGCTGCCGAAAGTCATATGTTGCGCGGGTTTGGGGCGGATCTGGTGGGGATGACGAACGTGCCCGAAGTTTTCCTGATGCGTGAGGCGCAAATCGCCTATGCGGCCATTTCGATTGCGACAGATTATGATGCGTGGCAGGACGACCCCCGCTTGCATGCGGATACGGCAACGATTATTGCGCGCTACGGGAAAAGTTTACAAGAAGCCCAGGCCTTGATCTTGGCTCTTCTTGGACATGATATTCCGCCACCAAGCGATTTGTGTCGGACAAGTCTTGCCGGGGCGCTGATGACGCCGCTTGATGCGTTATCGCCGACAAATCGCGCTTTGTGGGATCTGTTATCGGCTTGAGTGCAGATAAGAATTAAAAGGGATATACCATGACAACAACCCCGTTTGAGGCCATGCAGGCGGCTGTGGACATCGTCGGGTCATCGGCGCATGACACGAATAAAATTGCGGCCGCGTGCTTTGGGGTTGACCACAGGGGCACGCCTTTTTGCGTACGTGCGGTCAATCACTGGCCGGATCTGATTGCGCAAAATATCGGCACGACAACGCGCATTGGCAATGCCTCGGGCACGGTGCATGCGGAAGTGGCGTGTTTACTCGCGGCGCCCATGACCGCCGGGGCGAGTATCGCAATCACCGATCCATTTTGCCCAAATTGCGCCAAAAACATGGCCGAGGCCGGGATTAAAACGATTTATATCGATCACAAGGGCTTTGATAAAGATTTTGCCCTGCGCCGCGCGGATGATTTTAGCGATCTGTCCTTGCGCATTGTCGAGCGCGCGGGGATTTCTGTTTTTATGATTAACCGCAAGGGTGGGACGATCACGCCGATTTTAACGCCGGCCCCTGATTTTACGCCGGTCGATGATGATCCGGTCCATGTCCTTTATGATGTGCCGCCGGACCGTAATGTGCGGACGCTTGTTGATCTGGCGCACGGGTTTCATCCGGTTGCCCCCGGCGCGGCCTTTGCGGCGGCCTATCTCACGGGAGAGAATCATCCGCCGCGCGTGGTGATTTCAACCGCCCGCCTCGTTATTGGATACCGCGCGGGCGCCGCGTCCGATCAACTGGAAATGCACGATATGGATACAGGGAAATATTCTTTTATCAGCGAGCCCGTCAACCGGTTGCTCATGTACGCCCGGGCGCAAGGGGAACGAATCGATTCCGCGTGTCTTGTCTCGTCGCGCATTCCGACCGCGCGGGAACAGGTGAATCTGGTGGCGGCCGATTTAACGACCCTTTTTGTGCTTGATCCCCATGCGGTGCGGGATTCGGGTGCTGTCGCCGCCTGGGCCCAACTGACCCGGGCGGGGATTTTGAGGATGTTAAAGTATGACAAATCTTGAAGCGCTGTTGACCTGACGCACGGGGGATGCGAGATTAACCAAGGGAAAAACTGTTTTTTGTATGTTGTGAGCATAAAGGATTAAAAATGACTCAAATCGTTGTACCGACATTGGGTGAATCGGTGGCCGAGGCGACCGTTGCAAAATGGTTGAAGCGTGAGGGGGAAGCCGTCCGGGCCGATGAGCCTCTGGTCGAACTTGAAACCGATAAGGTAACGCTTGAGGTCAACGCACCGGCCGCCGGGGTGTTGATCAAGATTACAGCCGCGCCCGGCACCGCCGTGAAAGTGGGTGCAGGTTTGGGCGAAATTCAAGCGGGCGCTGCCGGAACGGCTCTACCCCCGACGCCGGCCAATGACAAGCCTGCGCCTGTTACTGCAACGCCGATGCCTGCGCCAGTGGCCCCTGCGTCTGCGCCATTCGTGATGCCGGCCGCGCAAAAAATTGCCGCCGATCATCAGATGGACCCGACCACGCTTGCCGGATCGGGCAAGGACGGCCGCGTGACCAAGGGCGATGTGCTTTCGGCGATGGGCGCCGGGCCGATGCCGGCGGCGGCTCCTCTTCCTGTCATGTCCATGCCAATCGCTGCACCTCAGGCGACGGCTCCACGTGCTGCTGGCCCCCGTGAAGAGCGGGTCAAGATGACACGTCTGCGTCAAGTGATTGCCCAGCGTTTGAAAGAGGCCCAGAACACGGCCGCGATGCTGACCACATTCAACGAAATTGATATGTCGGCGGTGAATGATTTGCGCGCCGCGTACAAAGACGCATTCGAGAAAAAGCACGGCGTCAAACTGGGCTTTATGTCGTTCTTTATCAAGGCCGCCGTCCAGGCGCTCAAGGAATTCCCGGCCGTGAACGCCGAAATTTCCGGGGATGAGATCATCTATAAGAATTACTATGATGTCTCGGTTGCGGTCTCGACTCCGCAAGGTCTGGTCGTGCCCGTGGTACGGGATTGTGATCAAAAATCCATGGCACAGATCGAACGCGATATTGTGGATTTGGGCACCAAAGGCCGCGAGGGTAAGCTGAGCATGGCCGACATGACCGGTGGGACGTTTACCATTACGAATGGCGGGATTTTTGGGTCGCTCATGTCGACGCCGATCATCAATCCGCCGCAGGTTGGGATTTTGGGTCTGCACAAGGTCGAGCAACGTCCGGTCGTGTTGAAAGACGGGACACTTGCCGCGCGTCCGATGATGTATGTCGCCTTGTCCTATGATCACCGGATCATCGATGGTCGTGAAGCCGTCGGGTTCCTGGTCCGCGTTAAAGAAGCGATGGAAGATCCGCAGCGTCTTTTGCTTGAGATGTAATTTTCCTCACGTCCCTCGGGGGGCCCGTTGACATGTCCTCTCTTGTGATCACTTTGGATGGGCCGGCGGCGTCAGGCAAGGGAACGCTTGCCCGCGCCTTGGGGCACCGGTTTAATCTGGCGGTACTGGATACCGGGCTTTTATATCGCTTGGTGGGACTTGCGTGTCACCGTGCGGGCGTCGATCCCCATGACGCGGTTGCGGCAACACGTATTGCCGAACAGATGGCCGCGCGGTTGACCCTTGCGCAACTGGATCATCGGGATTTGCGGGGGGTTGAGGCATCGCGCGCGGCCTCGGTCTATAGCGCAATTCCGGGTGTGCGCAGCGCCCTCACCGCGTTTCAACGGGATTTTGCAGCGTCTCCTCCTGCTTTCCTCGATGGTCATCCGGCCTCGGGCGCAATTTTAGATGGGCGCGATTGCGGTACGGTGATTTGCCCTGCCGCGCCGTTAAAATTTTATATCATCGCGGATGTCAGCGAACGTGCGCATCGCCGTTTGCGTGATTTGGAATCACGCGGAATTACCGCCGATTACGAGAGCGTTTTAAATGATTTAATGGTGCGTGATCACCGTGATATGACGCGCGCGGTTGCGCCGACCGTTGCGGCCGACGACGCGATCACCATGGATACCACGGGGCGCAGTGTCGACGCGCTGGTGGATGAACTTGGCGCTTATGTCGAAGCAAAACTGCATCTTGCGCGGGATGCGTCATCCGGCACCATCACCCCGCACGACACCGTGCGCGAGTAAAACATCGGTCCGCAATAAAAACGGAACATGCCGTTTTAGCTCTTTCCTTTTTTCTCTCCTCATTCCCTTCCTTGTCATCCCCGCGACAGCGGGCATCCAGAAGAAGTTCCTTTTGCTTTTATTCCCCCGTGATTTTTGTGCAAAAACACAAGGGAACAGCGCGCGCCGCCCTAGAAATTGTAGGCTGCCCGGTCTTGGGTGGGGGATTTGTCCTTTTTTCGGACGGTTGGATTTACCCAACACGCCTTGAAAAAAAGAGCTTCCCCCTCTGGTGGTCGACTCCATTAAGAGAGAATATAAGCGAACAATACCGAAATGTCAAGTATTATATGTAGGAAAGCAAAATAATTATATTCCTAGGGATATAGGCCTATCAATTACCGCCGGGTTTTGAAAAAGTCTTTAAGCAGTTGTCCGCAGGAATCGGCAAGTATGTTGCTTGTGACCTTGGGGCGGTGATGACAGGTCGGTTGGCTGTAAAACCGGCCGCCATGGTCGATGCCGCCGCCCTTTGCATCCGGCGCACCGTAAATCACATGGTCGATGCGCGCAAAAGAAATGGCTGCCGCACACATGGCACAGGGTTCAAGTGTGACATAGAGATGAAGTCCCGGAATGCGCTGCGCCCCTTTTTCCGCGCAAACAGCCCGTAAAACCAGAATTTCGGCATGCGCGGTCGGGTCGTTTTGTTCCCGGGTTGCGTTCCCGGCGCGCGCCACGATCGCCCCTGTTGCGGGATCGACGATGACCGCACCAATGGGCACTTCGCCCCTCGACCCCGCGCGCTTTGCCTCTTCTATTGCGACGGTCATCGCGTTAATGTCGGGAATGAACGAATTTGTCATGAGATGAGGTTTTAACCGATATGACCCCGCCCCGTAAAGAGAGAGAGAACGCTGTCGCGAAGGTACAGGCGGGCGAGCGTCTTGCCAAACGTATTGCCGGGGCGGGGGTGTGTTCACGCCGCGCGGCCGAAGAATTGATCGTGCAAGGTCTGGTGAAGGTGAACGGGGTTAAGGTTATCACCCCCGCCATATGCGTGACGGATCAGGATAAAATTACGGTGCGGGGGCAGGTCTTGGCCGCACCCGAGAAATCCCGCGTTTTTCTGTTTCATAAGCCTGTCGGCCTGGTTACAACCGCGCGGGATGAACGCGGGCGGGAGACGGTTTTTGATGGGCTTCCCCCTGAACTTCCGCGGCTGATCAGTGCGGGGCGGCTTGATCTGAATAGCGAAGGATTATTGGTGCTTACCACCTCTGGCGCGTTTGCACGGCATTTGGAACTTCCGGCCACAGGTCTGCCCCGGACCTATCGCGTGCGTATTTTTGGGGAATTACGCGATGACATGGTCGAAAGATTGGCGCGCGGCATCCGGATTGAGGGGGTGTCCTATGGCCGTGTCGAGGTCGCGCGCGAACGGTCCGGGGCGGCCCGCGCGTCCCAAAATCAATGGGTGCGGGTGACGTTACGCGAAGGCAAAAACAGAGAGATTCGTAAAGTCTTTGGCTTTTTCGGGGCTCAGGTGAACCGTCTGATCCGCTTATCCTATGGGCCGTTTGAACTTGGGGATCTGCCGCGCGGCGCACTTGTCGAGGTGCCGCAGGGGTTCTTGACCAAAAATTTTCCGGATTTTTTTACCCCTAAAGGCCGGCGCCCAAAATTGCCCAAAACTTGATCCGGATAAGGCGATTTGGCGAATTGTACTTTGGAATAATCTGGGTTAGGGTCAAGGATCACGAAGGGGTGTTGCCTCTTTGAACATTGACGATCATGCCGATTTCCCGGGTTTTAATTTTTTCCAGTTTGATGTTGTGCACAGCCCTTCCGGCGTGGGCGGGAGAGCTTGGCTTGCGCGCGCATGATCGCGGGGATAGTTTGCGTCTGGTCCTTGAATGGCCGGGGGATTTGCCCGAGGCGCCGCAGATCCGTGTGATTGAAGACCGAACGGTCGAAGTTGCTTTTCCAGGTCTGGCCGATCTTCCCTCCTTTCACCCTGATCCGGCACGTCCCGAAATCGTTGATGTGCGGCGCATTTCTGAACCGGGGCAGCCCCTCAAAATCTGGGTCATGCTGGCCGATAAATTATATGAACGGAATGTGAGCGTCGGGTCCCGGGTGATGATTGATCTGGGCCAAAGCGCGTCTCTTCGGGCGGCCACCGCGCGTGCGCAAGCGGCGTCCAAAAAGGAAGAAACGGTTCCGCCGTCCGGGGGGGATGCTGTACCTTCTCCGGCGGCAGCGCCTCAAGTTCCGGTGATCGCCGAAAATTTACCGGTGCCGGCGGTCCAAGAAGAACCGAATGCGGCATCGTCGGTCAAAATCGATCCAGTGGATCCGCCGGTTTTAACCTTTGCGTCAACGGCGGCCTTTGGTGTTGCGGCCTTTGTTGCACATCAAACCTTGTGGGTGGTGATTGATGACCCGGATTTTATTGGGACGCCAAAATTATCCGGACCGGACGCCGATATGTTCCCGCCGCTTGACCGGACCACAACAAAAGATGCCACGGTGTTTCGCCTACCCTTGCCGCCTGGTGTGAGAGTCTGGCGTGGCGAGGGCGGGGATTTGTTATGGCGCGTTGTCTTTGCGCCGGGGAAGGCAGATCCAACACCACTTACAATTTTGCGGCAGGTGAATGCAGGCCGTGGGGAGCTTGAAATTCCGGTCAAAGAGGCAACGAAACTGATTACCGTGACCGATCCCGACACAGGAGAGGTTTATCAGGTGGTTACCGTCAAACGGTCGAATGAATTTTTGGGGGCGCCCCGGCGCTTTTCTGAACTTCAGACGCTCGCGGCACCGATTGGCATTGCGCTCTCACCCCTTGTAGATGATCTGGAGATCACGACGAAAGATGACGCGGTGACGATTACGCGCGCCGGGGGGCTTTCGCTGACGCCTGACGAGATGGCCCGCGTTTATAAATCGCGCGCGGCGCTTGCCTTGCCGCAACCACCGGATCCTCAAGAAACCATCGCGGCCCTGGAAGATACGGCCGAGAAGGATAGGACGCGGGCGGTTCAAGACCTCTCGGCAACCACAGGAACAGGAGGAACGCCGCTTTTCAGATTTGATCGATGGGCCATGGGTGGGCCACCCGCCTTGTTGAATAATGAGACGTCGCTGATTGCGGATCTTTCCGAGAAAGATATGAATGCGCGCGCCAGTGGCCTCATGAACATTGGTAAGATGTATTTGGCAAATGATCGCGGGGCCGAGGCATCGGGGTATTTTCGCCTGGCGGCCGAGGCGCAACCCGGTATTGCCGAAACACCAGAATTTTTGGCGTTACGTGGCGCGGCCTATGCGCTCAATAATCAATTTGATTTGGCGTACGAAGATTTACGGGCACCGGCGCTCGATATTTATCCAGACACAAATTTATGGCGAGCCTATACGCTTGCCAATCTTCAGGATTGGAATCAGGCCCAATTGCGCTTGGGTAAAGATTTATCTTGGGCCCGGCAATACCCCGAGGATATCGCACGGCCGATGCTGCTCTCCTTTGCTGAAATTGCGCTACGTGCTGGAAAACCCAAAGATGCGGCCCAGATTCTGGCTCAGATTGATCCGATGGCGGGCATGGGGAAACTTCCCGCTCAAGACAAAGCAGATCAATCACACCCCGCCGCAGAAGATGCCCATCAAAAGAAACAAAAAGACGACGACAAAACAGCCGCGAAAGCCCATCAAAAAACAAAAGCAGCCAAGGTTCCCGCCTCTCTTGTCCCTATTTTGGCGCAATACAATTATTTGCAGGGGGAAACATCCCGGCAGACGGGGGAAAAAGAAGGCGCTCGGCGGCTTTGGGCTGATCTTGCAAAAGGGGCGGATGATAAATATCGTGCGCGTGCGCGCCTCGCCCTCACCGTCCTTGATTACGAAGAAGGCAAGATCAAATTGGATACGGCCATTGATCAACTGGAAAGTTTGCGCTTTGCCTGGCGGGGGGATGAGGTGGAGGCCGCGATTAATGCGCGACTGGGCGATGCCTATATCGAAAAAGGCGATTATTTGCGTGGGCTGAACGCGTTGAAAGAGGCGATGTCAATGGCACCCGATACCGATATGGGTCGCCGGATCAGTGCGACGATGACGGATACGTTTCGGTCGCTGTTTCTCGGGGACCGGGTGAAAAAGATCGATCCGATTGATGCGATTACGGTCTATGAGAAATTTTCTGAACTTGTCCCGGCGGGGGAGGATGCAAACCGCTTGACCCTGGCGCTTGTCGACCGGTTGATGGCGGTGGATTTGCTCGACCGCGCCAGTACCGTGCTTGCCGATCTTGTGGATCATCGCCTCGCGGGGGATGCGCGGGTGATGGGGGCGCTGCGTCTTGCGGCAACGCATCTTCTCAACCAACAGTCCCAGGCGGCGCTTTCGGTCTTGAACCGTGCGGGTGAAATGATGTCGGGGATCACCGATCCGGGGATTGTTGCCGCGCGGAAACACGAACTGGCCCTGTTACGCGCCCGGGCGCAATATCAATCGGGACAGGTGGCAAGCGCTCTTGCGACGCTTGCAGCCGAGGCCGATACAGAAGATACGCTTCGCGCGCGCGCCGATATTGCCTGGCAAACCGCGCGTTGGGTTGACGCGGCGGCGGCTCTTGAAAAATTAGTGGCACTTATCCCGATCCCTGAAAACGCGCCCCCGACACGGGATCAGGCCCAGACAATCCGGAATTTGGCGGTCGCAACAAATTTGGCCGGGGATCGCGGGACGCTCGCGCAACTGCGCGATACATATCACACGCGCATGATGCAAACGGATTTGGCGAATGAATTTGATCTCATTACACGGGCGCGGCGCACCCCCACGCTTGCGGACCGTGACACCTTGAACCGTCTGGTCGGAGAAGTCGATTTGTTCGGTGATTTCTTGAATAACTACCGGAAATCTGAGGCCGTTGCGGCGACGGCTCAATCCGTGCCATTGCCCGTGCCCGCCGAAAAAGGCGCCGAGGCTGCCCCCCCCGCGCCTGTCGCCGGCACAGTCGAGGCGGATTAGGTTCTAGGAAATAAGGCCGCATTTGGGAATGGGATCACCTTGATCTTGCACTTCCCGCGCAAACCCCGTATAACGGGGGCCAATCTGGTTTTGGCGGGGTGTAGCTTAGCCCGGTAAAGCGCTTGCTTCGGGAGCAAGAGAGCGGAGGTTCGAATCCTCTCACCCCGACCAGTTCTCGCGGGCGGTTTTCCGTTTCTGATCGATATCGTTGTTGCCTTGTCAAATCTGTACGTCAAAAGGGATGGTTTGTGATGATCCGGGGATCGCGAGGAGTTACGTCTCTCATATTTGTTGCCTTGCTTCTCTCTGGGTGTCAGACGACCGAGCGGGGCGGCGGCTTTATGTCGTCCTTTGATCTGCCGCGCTTTAATGCCGAAAAAGATGGCCGTGTGACCATCATTCCCCAAGGGGATTGCCCGGCGGTATCGCGCGTCGCGGAACTTTCTTCTCTTTATCAATTTGCGAATCCCGCGCGTCCGGTTGAAGGCGCGAAAATATCGGAATCCCATATCACACGGGTCACGAGTGCGTGCCGCAAGGTGGGGAATAATTTAAAACTCGATATCAATGTCGGCTTTGATGGCGGCTTGGGCCCCAAGGGGCGAATTCGAGCGGGGGATAAACCCAGTTTTGCCTATCCTTATTTTATTGCGATTACGAATGAACGGAATCAAATCCTTTCGAAAGAGATATTTGCGGTCAGTTTTAATTATGATTCTGCAAGCACGCTTCAGGCGCAAAGTGAGACGCTGTCTCAACTCGTGCCGCTGTCGGGTGAGGACCCCCGCACCTACCGCATTTTAATTGGGTTCCAATTATCACCGGAAGAACTTGCGTATAATCGCCGTTTGCCGGAAACGGAACTCGGGAAAAGCCTGACCTTGTCCGTGCGTGGCGCACCGGCGGCGAGGGATTTTTAACAAAAAAGGATATTTATCCTATTGCCCCTGCGGTCATATCCGCATTTCCCTCTTGACGAGAAGGGGTAAAATCGCGTAAAAGCGGCCAGAATTTGAGAAGAACGAAGGAAAAACATCATGACCCGTCGCTGTGAGATTACCGGTAAAGGCGCCCAAGTCGGCAATAATGTGTCGCACGCCAACAACAAAACCAAGCGTAAATTCAATGTGAATTTACAGAATGCAAGCTTGTATAGCGAGCTTTTGGGTCGCTCAGTTCAGGTGCGCGTCTCGGTCAATGGTCTTCGGACGATTGATCATAAAGGCGGATTGGATGCGTATTTGCTGGGCACTGCCCCGTCCAAAATTGCGCAAGAACTGCGCCCCTTGAAAGCCCAAGTGGTGAAAGCCGCCGCCAAAAAAGCGGCGTAACACCTTTTAGGCCTAGTGTGCGCATTATCCTTCATGGGGGGTACCCCGGTTATTTTGATCAGGCCGGATCTGATGACTCTCTTTTTGCAAAGTTGATTGACGCAGCAAGGCAGGTTGATGGCCGTATTTTGGTCAGTTGCCTAGCGCAAGAAGACCGATCGAAGCTTCAATTCTTGGGCGAACTGAAACAATCTTTTGCTCGCCTTGATTCAGAAATAGAGATTTGTATTGCAGACCGTTTGAACTTTGAATCTATCTTTTCCGATTTTAAAGTCTGGTTTATTCAGGGCGGCAATCCAACGGGCCAAATTGATTTTCTTTCCAGTTTTTCACAAGAGGCGCTGATCAGTGGTAAAAGCTTGATCGCGGGGTCGTCGTCGGGTGCGATGGCTCTTTGTGAGAGGGGTTATTCGCGGAGGTTAAATGAATTTCTGGATGGTAAAGCAATTTTACCATTCTCGGTTATTCCGCATGCCAATACCTGGCCTGTTCAGAAAGGGATTGATGAGTTTCGTAAACTTTCTCGTTCACCTCTTATTTTGTTAGATGAGATCGAAATGGTCGAGTTTGATGTCAGTCATATGAGGGCCTAATCCCCACTTTTTGTCAGAGCGATGTTTTTCTGGATAATTATATAGATGCCCCTTCCCAACCTGTCCTATCCGAAGTTTAAATTCGATATTTTTTATCGTTCGACCACGTCAAAGGCCCGACTTGGGCGACTTCACACCCCGCACGGCACGGTTGAGACGCCGCATTTTATTTTTTGTGGGACCAAGGCGGCGATCAAGGCGCTGAATACCGATCAAGTGCGCGATGCGGGCGCGGGGATGATTCTGGCGAATACGTATCACCTGATGCTGCAACCCGGGGCGGATTTGGTCGAAAAAATGGGCGGTCTCCATAAATTTATGCGTTGGGACGGGCCCATGCTGACCGATAGTGGCGGGTTCCAAATTTTTGCGATGGGCGAGGGGACAGTCGCCGATGAACTCAAAAGCCGGCAAAAAACCGCGCGGGTGCGGACTCTTTTAAAGATTGAGGAAGAAGGGGCGACGTTTCGGTCGTACCTCGACGGTTCGATCCATCATTTAAGCCCTGAACGCGCGATGGAGATTCAACGGAAGCTCGGACCTGATTTTGTGGTCGCGCTTGATGAATGTACGGCCACGCACACGGACAAGAAATATAACGCCGCCTCGATGGCGATGTCGCACCGCTGGGGCGACCGGTCGCTTGAACAATTCGCCCGCACCGACACCGGGGCGCAGGCTGTGTACGGCGTGGTGCAGGGCGGGGTGTATAATGATTTGCGCGCGGAAAGTGCGGCGTATACCGCGGACCGGCCTTATTTCGGGACGGCCATTGGCGGTGCCTTTGGGAATAAACAGGCCGAATTTTTTGATATTGTCGCGGCGACCATGCCGCATGTGCACCCGAACCGCCCGGTCCATTTACTCGGGATTGGTGAATTTATTGATTTGTTCGAATGCGTGAAGATGGGGGTCGATACGTTTGATTGCGTTTCGCCGACGCGGATTGCACGGCATGGATGGGCTCTCATGAAGGGGGTGCCCGGCGGGCGGTTCAACATGCGCAATGCGCGGTTTCGGGATGACCCCGCGCCGCTCGATGCCACGATGGATTTGCCGTGTTCAAATGCCTATTCCCGGGCCTATATCCACCATTTGATCAAGGCGGGGGAAATTTTGGGGATGCAGATTTTGGCCCAACATAACGTGGCCGTGATGAGCCGTCTGGCTCGCGAGATCCGGGCAGCGATCGCAAATGAAGCACTGGATCAAGTGCAAAAGGAATGGATTGTGCCCTCGGGTGAGGCGTAATTTTCCATACTGTCTTTTGCCAACTCCCATTTTCATCGTTTAACCTAATTTTAGGCTCTCACGCGCAAACTGGGAGGAGTTTTTCCCTGAAACCGGGACGGGTGGGTGTATGGTCTCTTCCCCCCTTTCCTTTTGAAAGTCTGGATTTGATGTCGAGCACTGTCCTTGTCGATACGTCGATGCGCCTTATTTCGGCCCTCATCGATGATTATGCCGACTGGTATACCCAGGCGCTTCGTCACATCTATTATGCGGATGACGCGCAAGAAACGGCCTTTCCGGATATGCCCAAGGCGCTTTTGACCTTGAAAGATATGCTGGGGTCGGAACCCAGTTTGCGCACAGGGGAAATTACGCGAGTCTTTCATGCTGCGGATGTTTTGCAAGATATGGTCATGCGCGCGATGACCCATGCGGGCCCTTTGCGCATTTTCACCTATGAACAGTTTTGTGAATTTAACCAGGCGTATGATGAAATGCTGCGGCGGCTCCATCACATTGAACGCAGCCAATATTTATCGGGTCTGGGGTATGACCCCATCACAGGCTTGCGGTCGGGTGAGGTCTGGCAAGCCGATCTTGAACGTGAAATGGAACGGATGGCGCGGCGGGGGCGCGGTTTTGCGCTGGCCTTGGCCCGACTGGATCATGTTGATGATTTACAGGCACGGCACGCGGCTGGATTTGATCAGATTTTGCATCATCTGGGATCGTCGATTTTATACACGATCCGGACGTTTGATGATGCCTATCATTTGCCAAACCATGAATTTTTACTGGCGCTCAAGCATACAGATCTTCATGGGGCCGAACGCTGCGCCGCGCGTCTTAAAGATTATGTGACGGATGCGCCGCCGCGGATCGGTCCCGATGCGATTGACCTTTCCTTGTCTTTTTGTGTGGCTGAACCCATTGTGGGCCAGGATTTGGGGCAATTCGTGGACGCTATGCGGCGTGATCTGGATATGCGCGGGAACGACAAGGCCAGTGCCTTTGTCTATCACGAAGAAGAAAGTGCGCTTCACCGCTATATGCGGGAACAACAGGGCGATGCTGCCGGATAAAGGGAAATGGTCCCATGGACGGCGCGATCAATCATCAAATTTTGTTCGATACGATGCCGATTCCCCGCATCATCATGCAGGTGGGCGCGCAGAAGAAAATCACGGTGTGCGATATTAATCGGCGTGCGCTTGAATACTTTAATCGTCGCCACGACCAGATGGTCGGAAAGACCGTTGCCGAGATCATGGACAGTGAAAACGCCCGGCATTTTCAACAATCCTTTGAAGTCGTTTTAAAACATAAAATGCCGGTGACGATCCAGGGGTTGCCCACTTTTCCGGGGCATATCCGTGTGCATGGGTTTTGGATTAATCCCGTTTTGGATTCTGAGGGCGAGATTGCGTTTCTGGATATTACGGCGCAACCGGATGCCGCGAACGAATCGATGCTTCAACGCGAACGGGATGACGCTGTATCGCTTTTGACATCGATCTTTGACGCGTCTGAAGTCGGGATCGTTGTGACCGATCATAACCGCCGCATTGTGCGCGTGAACGATTCCTTTGTGCGCACCTTCGGATGGGAACGCGAAGTCATCGTCGGGACGGATGTGTTGTCGCTTGCGACCATTGATGAAGTGGACCGTTTAAAATTTAATCACACCGAATTCATCGAACATGGGCGGCGGAGTACGGGCGAAATGAAAATCTTGCGGCGTGACGGAACGGTCGCAAACGCCCTTTTTACGGCGGCGATGTTGGAACTGTCCCAGCAGCGCCGATTTTTGGTGACAACCATCATGGATATTACGGTGCGTAAACAGATGGAGATTTCCTTGCGTCTGGCGAAAGAACAGGCCGATGCCGCAAACCATGCAAAATCAACCTTCCTTGCGAATATGAGCCATGAACTTCGTACGCCCTTGAACGCTATTATCGGCTTTTCGGAGTTGATGGGAAAAGAAACGTTCGGGCCTCTTGGGAACCCCAAATACAAAGAATACATGCACGATATCCATTTCAGCGCGCGCCATCTTTTGGACATTATTAACGAAGTCTTGGATATGTCGAAAATTGAGGCCGGGCGCGTTGAACTTGATGAATCCGAGATGGATGTCGTCGAAGTGATCCAATCTGTTGTGCGAATCATGACGTCGCGCGCCTTCAGCAGTAATATTGAACTGGTCGTCGAGGCGGCATCGGATCTGCCCAAGATTTATGCGGATGCGCGATTAATCCGGCAAATTCTCATTAATCTGGTGAGTAATGCCGTCAAGTTTTCGCATCCGGGCGGAACGATTTACATTCGCGCGCATATCCTGCCGGATGACGATATGCGGATCGTCGTGCGCGATACAGGCGTCGGAATTCCCAAAGATAAAATTCGTGAGGCGATGGAGCCCTTTGGACAAATCCATGACACGGCACACGCGGCCCAAGAAAATCAAGGAACGGGATTGGGATTGCCCCTGGCGCGTGCGATGACCGAACTTCATGGCGGGACGTTATCCGTTGAATCCGATTTGGGTGTGGGAACAACCGTGACGATTGACTTGCCGGCGCGGCGCGTGCTGTCGGGCAAGTATGAAAATTTGCGGCGCGTCCCGACGACACCCCCGAAAGATCTTACTTAAATGACGGGTGACGCACGTCTTCCGACGGCCTTGTGGTTAACGGGGGCAATCCGTCGGATTCAGGACCAGGGCGGAGCGTGTTATATTCTGAAGCGCGGGGAAGAGCAGTCTGGGATGGTCTGTGTTCTTCACCGTACCCGCGCCGCCCTTGCGGTTTATGTTCAGGAACGAAATGCCGTTAGCGTTCTGGGGTGGCGAAGGGTTTCCCCCAAAAATCAAGGCGAAAGAATGGTTGAAGAAGCCTGGGCCACCGATTATAGTGCCCGCGCGGCTGCGCGGGATCCTGACCTTTGGATTGTCGAGATCGAGACGGCGCGACCCGATTTTCCTTTGGAAGGACCCGTTTTGTTATGAATTTGGCAGATGCTATTGCCCATCGCCGGACGTTTGCCATTATCTCGCATCCCGATGCGGGAAAAACGACGCTCACCGAAAAATTGCTGTTATTCGGGGGTGCCATTCAAATGGCGGGGATGGTCAAGGCGCGCGGGGATGCGCGGCGCGCGCGATCTGACTGGATGAAGGTGGAACAAGAACGCGGGATTTCTGTGGCATCGTCCGTCATGACCTTTGTGCATGATCAGATCACATTTAACCTTTTGGATACCCCCGGCCACCAGGATTTTTCCGAGGATACGTATCGTACCTTAAGTGCGGTCGACAGCGCGATTATGGTCTTGGATGCCGCCAAGGGGATTGAGCCACAAACCTTTAAATTGTTCGAAGTCTGCCGCTTGCGGAACATCCCGATCATCACGTTCATCAACAAGATGGACCGGGATGGGCAGGACCCGTTTGCGCTGCTTGATGAAATTTCAAATAAACTGGCCCTTGATGTGGCGCCCGCCAGTTGGCCGATTGGCATGGGCCGGGATTTTCGCGGATGCTATGATCTCCTCCATGACCAACTGCATCTGTTTGAACGGACGAAAGGTGCCGAGCTTATTCAAGGAATCACTTGTCAGGGCTTGTCTGATCCGCTGATTGATACAAAAATTGCCGCGGATCAGGCCGAAAAGCTGCGTGAGGATGTCGAAATGGTGCGGTCTTTGTGCCCGGCCTTTGATCTTGAGATGTATCAGGCGGGGCATTTAACCCCCGTCTTTTTTGGATCGGCAGTCAATAATTTTGGTGTAGCGGAACTTCTTTCCGGGATCACAGAATTTGCGCCGCCGCCGCGGCCGTATAACGCGGTTGAGCGGATGATTGACCCGAAAGAGACAAAAGTGTCTGGTTTTGTTTTTAAGATTCAGGCGAATATGGATCCTAAACACCGCGACCGGATTGCCTTTATGCGCCTTTGTGCCGGGGAATTTACCAAGGGCATGAAGCTTTATCATGTCCGGTCGGGCAAACAGATGGTCATCCATTCACCGCAATTTTTTCTGGCCCAGGACCGCGAAGCCGCAGAAACCGCGTGGCCCGGCGATATCATTGGTATCCCGAACCACGGGAATTTGCGGATTGGCGATGTGTTGACCGAAGGCGAGGCGTTGTCCTTTACGGGGATTCCCTCTTTTGCGCCGGAACTGATGCAGCGGGTGATATCAATTGACCCGTTAAAGGCCAAACATTTGGGTGCGGCGCTGACACAACTTGCCGAAGAAGGGACCGCGCGTGTTTTTAAATCGGCCTATGATTCGGGATGGGTGGTCGGGGTTGTGGGGGCCCTTCAATTCGACGTTTTGGCCGACCGGTTACGGACCGAATATGCGCTTAATGTAAAATTTGAGGCGACGGCGCATTATGCAGCGCGCTGGCTTACGAGTGCGGATCATGCGGTGCTCAAGAATTTTATCGATGCAAATGGGTCTGCAATTGCCTATGATCACAACCAGGAACCTGTTTTCTTGGCGCGGAATGGCTGGCATTTGAGCGACGCTCAAGAAAAAAACCCCGGTATTTCATTTTTGTCGACGAAGATCGGATAAATAAGGGGCGGCGGCGATGAAGTTAACGACCCGCGAGATCGATGGATTTTTGAAGAACAGGCCGAGTGTTCCGGTGGTCTTGATCTATGGTCCGGACCAGGGATTGGTACGCGAACGTGCCCAGATCCTTTTGCGTTTTGTCGTTCCGGATTTGGCCGACCCCTTTAATGTCGCGATCCTGTCGGGCGGGCAAATCACTGATGATCCAGCGCGATTAAACGATGAGGCCCAGGCCTTGTCCCTCATGGGTGGGGACCGGGTTGTCTGGGTGAGGGACGCCAGTGACGGGATCGCGCCGGCTGTTAAATCCTATCTTTCCGCACCGAATCCTCAGGCCTTGGTGGTGATTGAGGCGGCCGACCTCACCCCCAAATCGTCCTTGCGCAAATTAGTGGAAGGAGCGACGAACGCGGCAGCCCTCCCCTGCTATGTTCAGGATGCGGGCGAGCTCGCCCGCGTGATCGGGCAAACAATCCGCGCGGCGGACCTCACCATTGATCCCGACGCCGTTGATTTTTTGGCGGGACATATTGGGGGCGACGGGGCCCAGGTGCGCGGAACCTTGGATAAGCTTTTAACCTATATGGGGGCGACCGGGACGGGCCAGGCGGTGACGTCTCACGGCCACGTGACCTATGATGACGCTGTTGCCTGTACCGGGTCCATGGGGCTTGCGGCACTTGACGGATGTGTGGATGCACTCCTATCGGGTCATACGGATCAGGCGTTTATCCTCCTCAAACGTCTTGCGGACGAAGAGGGGTATCCCATTATTCTGCTCCGCGCCCTTTTGGCACATGGGCGTAAATTGCATCGCACGCATCTGCGGATAGAGGCGGGGGAGCGGATCGAGGATATTTTGTCGGGACGTGACGCGCCCGTCTTTTTTAAACGAAAAGCCGCCTTTGCGACGCATTTGAAGCGCTGGCCCGTGCCAAAATTACTCCGCTTGATGGACGATATTTGGGGGTGCGAATCAAAGATGAAATCCGGTGTTGATCCGTTGGTCGTTATTCCCCAGACGTTACTTTCGCTCTCCGTTCGGGCGCAGAAGGCGGGATAAGGCTTGTATTTAGATTTTTAATCCTATCCCAGTGCCTAGGATTATAATTATGTCATATATATGTTGCTCGGATGCAACAGGTTCAACGAAAACCCCGAAAAATAGGCTGATTTATTTGACGGGAGCGCTGGGTCGGTGAACAATCGGGCCTAGTTCACGTTTGCGTGAGCGATCGTCAACGTGTCTTTCACGTGAACGAAAACTAAACCACAAGTCTCTAAAACCACATAAGGAGTTATCGAGATGAAAAAAGTTCTGCTAAGCAGCGCCGCTCTGGCGACCCTGGCTTTCGCAGCTCCGGCTTTCGCCCAAGAAGAATCGGGCGTCAAACTGGATCTGGGCGGCCACTTCAAAGGCTATGGCGTCTATGTTGATCAAGACGAAAATACCGGCGAAGAAGCTCGTAGCTTGGACATCCTGCGCAATACCGAAGTCCATTTCTCGGGTGAAACCACCCTGGACAACGGTCTGACCGTTGGGGCCCATGTCGAAGCCGAAGCCGATGATGGCGACAGCTTTGCTGTGGATGAATCCTATGCCTATTTTTCGGGCTCATGGGGTCGTGTGAACTTCGGGGCCGAAGATGGCGCCGCGTTCTTGCTGCAAGTCGCTGCACCGTCTGCGGACAGCAACTATGACGGCATCCGTCAGTTCGTTCAGCCGCTCAACACTGCCGTTTTGGCCGGTGGTCAAACGACAGCCCTGTCGGCGACCTATGCGGATGGCTTGGACTATGACCAAGACGTGTCCGGCAAATCTGACAAACTCACCTACCTGACCCCCGTGTTCTCGGGCTTCCAGGCTGGTGTGTCGTATACACCGGAAGTGCGTGATGCATCACGTGCGCTTGACGGGGTTGATGATGATGAATCATCGACATCGGAATTCGGTGATGCGTTCGACGTGGCCGTGCGTTACGAAGGTGCGTTTGATGGTTTCAACCTGAATGCCGGTGCTGGTTACAGCCACGCAGCGGTTGAAGATGACACCAGCGCCGAAGATCGTGAAGCCTGGAACGCCGGGGTTGATCTGGATATCGGTTCCTGGGGTCTTGGTGTTGCGTACACCAATGACGACGAAGGTTCGGATGATGACGATGTGACCACATGGGTTGTTGGTGCCGATTACACCACTGGCCCGTTCACTCTGGGTGCATCGTACTTGAACCAGGATGACGAAGTTGGCACAGACGTTGACACCGATCGTTGGACCGGTGGTGTCGTGTACAGCTATGGCCCTGGCATGACCTTCCGTGGAACCGTCTCGAACGTGAACCACGAAATCGATGGTCTGGATGATGTTGACGCGACCGCCGTTATGGTTGGTACGCAGATCAATTTCTACTCCGATCTGATTTGAATAAAAAAGCCGGGGGTGGTGACATCCCCGGCTTTTTCTTTTGTCCTGGGGAATCCGATTTTTCTAAGCCAATCTCTCATCAAACAGTGCTTGTGCTTTTTCTGCGCGCGCGTTACCCTTTTACCTAGGTGCGTTTTATCCGCCCTGATTCGTTCTTTGCCGATTCCGGTCTTCTTTCTTTTTCGTGATCGATCATGACCCAAAAATATATGTTACCCCTTTTCCTTGGCACCCTTTTGTTGTCGGCGTGCACAACAGCTAATGCTGTTAAAATGCAAGATCCCCAAGTGGTCGCAACCCCTGACCGTGTGACCGCGATGCTTGCTGATGCTGCTGACAAGGCGTCGAACGCGCTTCAAACCCTTGCGGCGGTTGAACAGGCGAAGGCGCCCTCGGCGGATCTTGCCCGAATCGAAAATGCGCCGATTGAATTGCGTCGTGCTGTGACCGTCTCGTGGATTGGTCCGGTTGATAATATTGTGAAAATGATGGCGGACCGCGCAAGCTATACATTTGATGTCTTGGGAGACATGCCGCCTGTTCCTGTGGTTGTGAATATTGACGCTGAAAATCGCCCGATTGTCGATATTTTACGGGATATTGGGTTGCAACTGGGGGGCCGTGCGGATGTGCGCGTTGATCCCAATCGGCGCGTGGTCGAACTTCATTACGCGCCGGTGACATCGTCATCGGCAAATTAAGGGGATGGCCTTGATGATCCGACATGTTCGACTCGTAACGCTGACTTTTCTTCTTGGTGCGATGCCAGGGGCTCTCGCTTTCGCAGCATCTCCAACCAGTGGAGTTATGGGGGGTATTACAGCCGATTCTCCTGTGAACGGCGCCTTTGAAACAGAAACCCATCCGGCGTCGGCCTTTCCCTTACGTATTGAGGATTTGCAAGAGATCCCGGGCGGGCGACCACTTGATGAAACGGTTGGGCCCCCGCTTGATATTCGTAAAGACGCCTTGAAAGAGGCGGCGCTTTCCTTGGGGGCGCGCGGCGCGCTCGCCTACCGCAGTTATGAAATTCGCCAAGAGCTTCGCCAATACGAATCCTATCTGGATAAGGTGTTTGATTTTCGTCAGTTGTTGATTGCCGCACCCTCGGGTCTGTTGATCGAGCCGCCGATTGTGTCCGAAAGCGATGATGCTTTGATTATCGATCCTCAAGGGCTCAAGGCGGCGGTGGCGGATCGTATTTATGAGATCAGTAAAAACGCCAAAATCGTGACCAGTCCGCGCAATTGGCGGGCCTATTTGGAGCGTAGCTGGGGGTCGGTCGATATGCCGCCCGATATTCTGCGCCCCAAGACAAAGGAAGAACGCGCAGAATGGCGTGAGAATGTCAAAATCGGTTGGAAACAAGGCTATTCCCAGGCGGATGAAACTTTTACAAATGACGTCCAGCGCCTGATTGCCGAATTTAACGGGATGGTCCGGTATCGTAAACTTTTGGCGCAAGGCATGATTTCGTCACCCTTCGCGCTTCAAACGGATCGGGGCGTGACCGGTGGCGGCAAGGATGACAAGGGCCGCGCCCAGGCGATGCGTATTGGCGACCGCGCGATTCAAATTACAGGGGTGCCGGAATTGGTTCCCGGCGCAGCGCAATGGCAGCCCGCAAACCAATAAGTCTCGCCAAAGGGGCGGATAATGTCGCGCAAACCTGGGACGGGGAACCCGACCGGTTCAAGGACGAACATGTCGACCCGTTCTTGATGTGGTGCGTGAAAAAAGGATCCTCCGATATCTCGATTCAAACCGATAAGCCTGTTTATAACGAACTCGGGGGGTTTTTATACCCGGCCCTTTATCGCCCCATCGACGCGGCCGATATGGCGGTGTTTTTGAATAAAATCTATGGCCCGGATGCTCAGGCCCGCTTGGCGTCCGGGCGCGACCTGGATGTCTCTTACGAAATTCGTCCCGATCGGTATAACCGGATGCGCTTTCGCGTGAATATTACCCCGATTCAATCCAAAGGGCGGGACGGCGCGCAAATTACGATGCGGGTTCTTCCAAAAGAGCCGCCGACGATGAAAGATTTGAACGTCGAACAGGACATCATCAATAACTGGGCGCCGCGCCAGGGCATGGTCGTGGTAACAGGCCCCACAGGATCCGGTAAATCGACGCTTCTCGCCGCCGGAAACCGCATGATCATCGAACGCCCGCGCGGCTGCGGCAAGATGCTGACCTATGAGGCCCCGATTGAATTTACCTATGACACCATCCATTCCCCGCGCTCGCTGATTGCGCAAACGGAGATTCCTCGGCACTTGCCCGATTTTTCGGCGGGGATTCGTAATGCGCTCCGCCGTAAACCCAATATTATTCTGGTGGGGGAGGCGCGGGATCGTGAAACGATTTCGGCGGCGATTGAGGCGGCGCAAACCGGTCACGCTGTGTACACGACGACCCACACCATGGGTGTCTCGGCGACCGTGCGCCGGATGGTCAGTACGTTTGATATGAAAGAACGCTCGGAACGTGCCTATGCCTTGATGGAGACGTTGCGCCTGATTGTAACCCAAGCGCTTGTGCCCAAAAAGGGCGGTGGTCGGGTGGGGTGCCGCGAATGGATGCGATTTCCGGATGAGGTGCGTGAAAAACTCCTGGATATGGATTACGAAGATTGGGGCACCGAGATTCAGCGGATGATTCCTCAATATGGTCAAAGTATGAATAAAACGGCGACGATTTACTTTGAAAAAGGTGTTATTGAACGCCGCTATTATCTGTTACTGACGGGTATTTCGACGGGTGATGGCGGCGGGCATTAAAAACTGATTTTTACCAAATAATGATTAATTTTTTCTCTTTAGGTGAATACGATGTCCGCTGCGGATCAGATACAACAAGCCCAGGAACAGTTGAATTGGCATTGGCGCAATTCCATGCGTCCGGTCTTGTTTTTTAATCTGGATGCGCGCGCGGTCTTGCCCCTTTGTGCCCTGTTGTTTTATGCGCGCTTGGTGACGTTGTTTCTCGCCTGCTCGATTATTGCGATTTTTTACGTGGTTCAGAAAATGGGCCTGACATTTCCATCGGCTTTACGCAAATTGCGGGGCGTGATCACGGGGCCTCTCCGGCCCGCACTAAACGCAATGCGCCGCCGGCGCTTTATTGAATACACGTAAGGAAGACGTCTTTGGCGATAACAAACGCTTGATCTGGCTTCTCTGCCCCGTTATCCTTTTGATCGTGATTGTTGATTTGTTTTTCTCCTTTTCGCGGGGGTTTTTAATGCGCGGTCTTTCCGTTTTGTCTTTGGGCTGTTTTTTGACGCTTGTTCCGGTGTGCGCCGCGCAAGCCGGATTTGACTGGGTGCCACCGGTCGGGGGTACAGTGTCGTCTTCCCCCGCGCCCGAGATGCAGGTCGAGCCTGTCGCCCCCGTCATGGCGGAACCCATTGAGCCTGCGACCCCTCTGGTGGTGACGACATCTGAGCCGCAAGACATTGCGGTGGTGCCCCACGGCCCAACAGAAGAACCTGCAGCGACACAAAATTCTACGCCGGCTTCTTCTTATCCGCCACGTGAAAGACAGCCGGCGCATTCCGTGCAAAAATCATCCGAATCTCAAAAAACCCGCGCCGTTTATCCGCCGCGTGGGAATTTGGCGGCGGCGCCGCTCAACGGAAGTCGAAATGCCGGAAATGTGAACGTTCCGTCGCGCCAGGCGCCGACAGATCCGGTTGTGAGTACAACGCCTGAAACAGAACCCGTCGCCCCATCCGTTGAGGTAGTGCAAAAGCCTGCGACTGTGCCCGCGCCGAAACAAACTTGGGCAGAACCTCTTCAGACTGCGCGGACGTATGATCTTCCCCGTCTGGATGGTTTTGGTGAATCGATCCCGTTTTCTGTGGCCATTTCCCAAGTCATCCCCCCCGATTTTGCGGTGACGTATGAGGACCAACCTGATCCTGACACGTTGGTCTCCTGGGCGGGTGGGCGGCCATGGGACCGTGTGCTTGAAGACATGCTTTATGCCCATGGTTACCGCGTGATGGTTGGGCATAAAACCGTGAGTATTTTTAAAGCCGGTCGTGCGCCATCGGTGACAACAAAAAATTTGGCACCGGGGCATGCTGCCTGGGAACGCCCCATTGCCGAGCCTGTGATGCGGCCTGAAGGGCCGGGTGTCGCCGTCCCTGCGCCTGTGATGAATGATGTGGCGGCCTTGGATGAACCCAAAGGATACCAAGCCCAACGAGTCGATATTTTTTCCGCGCGCGCCGGAGAACCCGCGCATGAGGTGTTAGAACGCTGGTCAAAACAAGCGAATGTGACCTTGTACTGGGAAGCGGATGACCGCTTCACCTTACCCGCTCCAGTTGCGTTTAATGCGACGTTCGCGCGTGCGGTCGAACAGGTCTTGGGGACATTTCGTGGTGAAGCGGGGCGGCCGATTGCCGAACTTCACCCGAACGTAGGCGCGGGCCCGGTTGTGTTAAGTGTCAAGGCAGCATCCGACCAAAGTCTGGTGGTTAAATAAAATTCGTTAAGGATTGCTGGCCTAAACGCGCGGTAACCTGATACGCTGCGGTCAATTGAATTTGAAGCGCGTTAATCCGCACGGCGACTTCTGCTGGATCGGCGTCTTCAATCTGGCCCAACGTCGTTTCAAGCGCATTTTTATCCGAGATATGATCCTGTTCAATCGTCCCCAGTTGCAGGTGGACACGTTGTAAACGTTGTTCTTCGATTTCAAGATCTTGAATTCCGGCGTTTACGGTTTTAATCACATCCTCAAACATTTCAAAAAAATTGTCGCGCTGTTCGTCTTCTGTGGCACCGGGGGCGGTTTCGGTGGTCAGTGGATTGTCGTCTTCTTCCAGTGCAATTTTGTCCAAGACAACATTTTTAAAAAGTGTCATGGCATTCAAGATATCTTTGATGCCGTCGCTGTCCCCGAGCATTGTATATTCAAGATCAACCGAAACGTCAGCGCGGACAAAAACACCCGTCGTCGTTCCGGATGACAATGCCGGTGAATACCCCATCGTCGTTTCGGGCGTTGCCTTATAAGAGGAGAGAAGCGTATCGGTTGTGATCGTCCCGTCTTTCCAATCTTCAAGTAAATTAGTCATGTAGGTGTCATGAGCACCTGTGTCGTCCATCGGTTTTGTAAAGGCGTCGGATCCAGCCAAAAGATATCGGTCGCCATCACGCACATCAACAAGGGTCCGAAGATATTCGCTGGTGGTACGCGCGAATTCTTTCATGCTATTAAAATCAACATCGCCTTTTTGTAATTCAAGTCCCATCGAATCCGCAAAGTTTTTTGCCTGCTCGCGGATTTCCGAGAGCGTTTCAAGAATTGTGCTAATCCGTGTTTTTCCAACGGTAATGTTTGTCTTATAAACATCGATATGATTTAAATCGGCGCGGGTCCGTTGTTGTGGGATCACGGCTTCGTCGAGGCCTGCAAACAGATTCGTTTTTTTTCCGGAGGAGAGTTGAATCTGAAGGTCGTTGAGTTGCGCACGGATATCGCGCAGACGCGCGCTGTTATCCAAAAGCTGACCCATGGTTGAAATATTGTTTGACATGATGGTATGACTGCCCTTTTGTTAAAAAATTAAATCGAGTTTAAAAGATCATCAAACATTTGATCGACTGTCGAAATCGCGCGGGCTGCGGCCGCATAGGCGTTTTGGATGACGATCAGATGTGCCAGTTCTTCATCAATATTGACGGCCGATTGATCAAGAAGCTTTTTCTCGAGTGTCGCGCGATATTGTTCCTGATCATCCCGTAAATTTGTCGTGGTGACTTGATCTTGGGTTTGTGTGTTGACCATCTTTTGAGAAAAATCGATAAGAGATGTCGCGCTGATAATACGACTGTCTAATGTCACGCTTGGGCCCAAATTACTGCTGCGGAACGCGGCATGGTCATGTGCCACAATCGGGTCGGCGGCGCCGAATATTTCTTCGATAATCCCCAGGCCCCCCGCCGTTGAGAATCCGGCGGCGTCACTGGTAAACGGACCGCCAATCACCTTGATATCGCCGCCGCGCTGGGGCCTAAAACTTAAATGACCACTTCCATTAATGACGATATCGGCGGTGTCGATGCCGGGCACTGCGTCAATTTTGGTTACAAGATCTGTTTCGGTGTCGCCGGGTTCGATGGTGATGCGTACAGGCGTACTAGCCCCGACTTGGATGTCAAAATAAGGGTCTGTCGTGGTCGTTGTGCCAGCGGTCAGGCCCAAGAAATCAAGCCCGTCGGTTCCCATCGATCCCCCGCCAACTGTAATATTGCCGCGCGTACTGATGCTGAGTTGACCATAGGTATTGACAGTTGCGCTGACCGCCAAATCTGCCGGCCAGGTTTGCGCGTTGATATAAGAGGCCAGTTGTTCGGCGGCATTATCGACCGTACCAATGCCTGTGCCCAAACCTGCGCCCCCAATCGGATAGGCAGCAGCAGCAGCGGAAAGATCAATCGTGATTGTGCCGCTGTCGGCCCCAATGCGTGTATCGTAAATACGCAAGGTAAAATCGTCAGTTGTAGCAGTAAATGGATTACCAGCGGCGGCGTTCACGTCAGTTGTATATTCAGCAAGATTCTTTGTAGACTTCATTAAGTTTTGAGAAAAAAGGCCAAAATTTTCCTGAAGCGTATCACCTGCGGGGTTGACGGAGACGCGGACATCCCGCGATCCCGTTACGGATTCATATTCGAGAGTACCAAAGGAGAATTCAAGAACACGGCGAATGACTTCGTTCGATCCGCTTTGAATCGAATCACCTTCTGTTCCGCTTTGGAGTAAAGTCGGATCATCAACAATATTGGGGTTCACCGTGATCTCGCGCGCGAATCCCACGTAATCGACGGGCGTTAACGGGCCGGGCGGGTCGGGGACAGGCGCGGTGTCTGCGGGAATTTGTCCGCTGGCATCGGTGAAGAGGCGCAAGCCCAAAGAATCAAATCGTTGGGCCATCCGAAAAGCCATTTCATCGATTTGCGCTTGGTACTGCGGCAATATTTTATCCCGCAAATCAACAAGCGCACCCATTTTACCCCCGAGTCCAAAGGGAATCATATCAAAGGCGGTGGGCTCCGATGTTGGATCTCCGCCCAGGTAAATACCGTTGACGGATGCGGGGTAATATTTATCCGCTCCGATATTTGCTTTTTCAAAAAAGATTGTTTCGGCGTTTTGATCGGTCAATTGAATGCCGGTTGTGGTTTGAACAACCATCACACCGTCGCCGCGCTGGAAAAAACTAATATCAATATATTGTGCAAGGTCTGAAATCGCTTGATCACGCAAATCTTCGAATGTTGCGGTACTGCGTTGTTGGTTGCGGTTGGCTTGAACCTGACGGTTTTGTTCGGCAATTTGTTCAAGGAGGCTGTTGACGGCACTTACGGCTGTGCCGATTTCATCTTCGGTATCATTGCGTAATTTTGTAACGAGATCCGCAAAGTCGTTAATTTTTAACGCGGTATCTTGCGCCTGATTGATCACCGCACTTGAGGCATAGGGGTCTTGCGGATCATCAGAAAGTGCCGAAAATCGATCTTTCAGGGCGGCAATTTCTGCCGATATGGCATTTTCGGAATCAGGGGATCCGTGAAAACGCTGAACCTGATCTAGATACTTGATTTTTGTTTCTAACCCGCCGACGGACGAGACTTGGGTCCATAAATCGCGGGATAAAGATAAATCGACCTTCCGGATAATGGTATCCGCGGATACGCCAACTGCGACACCCGCCACGGCGCGCACGGATTGGGGCAGAATTTTTCTTGTATACCCCGGGGTCTGGACGTTCGCGATATTCGTTGAAATCACGTTCAACTGTTGCTGCGCGATACGAAGGCCCGATAGGGCGGAATCAAGTGCACTCGATGACATCGGAAAAAACCTCTTGTCATGCAAGCGTTGCAAATTCGGTGCCAGGAATATAGGGAAATCTACCTAGACGGTCTATCGCGTGAGAAGGACCGAATAAAAATGGTAATCCGTTCCGCAGGTGACGCAGGCATGCATCATGGGCAGTTTGCTGAAACTGCTGCTATCGAGCACATTGGGGGTCGCGTTAAACCCCGCTCCCGGGCCAAAGCGTTTGCTGGCCCCGCCCTCCACACAGTCGGGTGTTGTTCCCGTCACGCTGTCATCCGGTTGACCGGTGAGGCCCAGTTGTTTGTTCACGGCCGTACAAAATGACGCTGTGACATAGGGCAGAACAGCAATCAACTCTGGCGCGTCCGATCCGATTTGAGGAATGGCGGTGGTCCCATAAAATTCCCAGGCGCCGGATCCGCTCGCAATGATATCCGCCGGGGCCGTATGGTAGCGCGCTTGTCCACCACTTTCGGAAAAGACTTGATACGCCGGGGTTGTGGCAATGCTGCCGTAATCGGCGGCGGCGTCCGGATGCGCAAAACGCAGGGCTGTTTCGGACGCGCCGTTTCGGATGACTTGGTCAACGCCAAGGGCGAGTTCAGCGGCATCCCGCAGCACTTGGGCGGCATTTATTTTCAGTTGTTCTTGCGTGATTGTATCGCGCCCGCCGGAAAATCCGCGAATAGCGGCGGTCAATAACCCCAGTAACACAATCGCCATAAAGATCATGACAAAGACATTGCCGCGGGCGCTGTGTCGGGGGGAGGGGATCATCATGGCGACGATTTTAACCCTTAAAAACCTTCGGGCGCAAGGACAAGGCAACTCGCTAAAATTTTGCATACGCGTTCGGCCTCAAGCTTGCTTAAGTTCCCGAGACGGGCGCGAAAAAGCCACCCGTTCTCGACCGATTTAAGTGGCGCGACCATCGGCGTGGCATGACGGAGGCCAGCGGGAAGTTTTTGTGCCGCAAGATAAAGCGCGCGGTCGGTCGCCTCACGGCTTTGATAGGCGCCGATTTGCGCGGTATAGTCGCGGCCCCGAATTGTCGGGCCCGACACGGAATGTGGGGCGCCGTCAATCACCAGGACGCCCGCCGCCGGGGCCAGTATGGGTTTCCGTCCGGGCAGGGCGGTACCGTTGACGATTTTTGATTCTGTATTCAGTACCAGAGAAGAGGGGAGGGTAGGGGAATCGAGGACAAGCCCGGCTGGTTCTTGCGCCCCAAGCGCCCGGAGTGTCGGGGATAAGGCAACGGGGAGATCCTGGCGGGCGATGACGGGATCTGGCGTTTTTTGGAGTTTCGGGGGTTTTAAAAACGCGGCGTCCAAAATTTTTTCCATGTGCTCATTTCGGCTTTGTGCGCTCCGCCCGCCCAAGACAACACCGATGAGCCGACGATCCCCGCGCGTCGCGGACGCCACCAGATTAAATCCAGATTGGCTGATATATCCCGTTTTCATGCCATCCATACCGGCGTATGTATTCATCAATTTATTGTGGTTGGGGTGCACGCGCCCGGCATACGAAAACTGGCGCAGGCCAAAATACCGGTAATACCGCGGATAGGTGTTAATAATGTACCGCGCCAAAATCGCCATATCTCTGGCACTTGTGACTTGAAACGGGCTGTGGAGGCCCGATGCGTTCACAAAATGCGTCCGGGTCATCCCAATTTCCCGGGCGCGCGCCGTCATTTTTTGGGCAAATCGCGCCTCACTCCCGCCCAAGGCCTCGGCGATCGCGGCGGCGATATCGTTTGCGGATTTAACCGAAATGGCGCGTAAAGCTTGATCGACCGTAATACGCCCGCCGGGTTTGATCCCTAGTTTACTCGGGGACATGCTGGCCGCATGGTTTGAAATACGAATATAATCCGTACCCTTAATTCGCTTTTCGGCAAGCGTGTCAAAGGCGAGAAGCATGGTCATCATTTTGGTAAGTGATGCCGGGTGGCGCGCACTATCGGCATTTGCGGCCATTAAAACTTCACCTGTGGCGGCATCAATCACGATTGCGGCGTATTTATCGGGGGCGTTTGTTTGTGCGGCCCGGTTCCCGCGTTTGCGCGCTGCCCAAGCATCGGCTGTGATGGCCATTTGCGCGACCAACACCAACAAAATCACCAAAAGTCGGAAAAGACGAGAGAAAGAAGAAAATGGAATCACGAGATGATGGGCCAGGACAGATCTGATGATTCATTGGTACCTGATCCCGCGTGAGGGTTCAAGATGTTTAGGCGGGGCTTTCATGGGACGAGACATATATTATGTATAAAAAGATTCTTGAGATCCTATTAAGCCGTCCTTAAACCGTGTGGGATTAGGATAGGGGCGGGGTCGGATCATCGGTCCCGCCCGCTTTGACCAGGTCAATAACAATATCATCATGATCGACGAGACATCAAAAAAGGATTCCCCATCGGGACTGAAGCTTTCCGATTCCTGGCCGCTTGAGGCGGACCGGGTGGGAATTGCCGTGCCGGTGCTTGATTGTCTCGCGCGCCTAGCGGGGCATTACGGGCGGCGGACGTCTCGTACGGCGTTGATTGCGGGCTTGCCTATTTTACCGACGGGACTGACGCCGGACCTTGTGATTCGGGCAGGCGCGCGGGCGGATTTACAGGTGAATTTGGGGACGCGCAGCCTCGAGGCCCTGGCCATCGCGCCGATTTTGCCCTGTATCCTGATGCTGGCTGGGGGTCAGGCATGTATTTTATGGGATGTGATCTTGCCCAAGGGCAAGCGGGCCAAGGCGTCCCGTAGCGGCGCGGTTCAGTTACCGTCCGATACGATGCTCTCGGTGGAATTCCCCGAAACAGGTGCGACGCCCCGAACTGTTCCCTTGACCGACATTAAAAAGATTTATCAAGATCAGGCGTTTTTTGTGCAGCCGATCGCCCGTTTGGATGACCGCGCGGGACCCGCGACCATCGACACCGCGCGGGACTGGTTCTGGTCCAGCATCAAACAACACCGCGGCATTTACCGCGAGGTGGTTTTGGCCTCTGTCCTCATCAATTTGTTTGCGCTCGCCTCCCCTCTTTTCACGATGAATGTCTATGACCGTGTGGTCCCGAACAGCGCGTTTGAAACCTTGTGGGTGCTGGCGCTGGGGATGCTTTTGGTGCTCGTGTTTGATTTGATCATCAAGACCTTGCGGGCGCAGTTTCTGGATTATGCGGGGAAAAAAGCGGACGTCAAAATTTCGGCACTGCTCCATGAACAAATGCTGGGGATGACGCTCGCCGCCCGTCCGGCAAGCGCCGGGGTCATGGCGAGTAACATGCGCGAATTTGAACAGGTGCGCGATTTCTTTACTTCGGCCACGCTCGCGGCTGTTATTGATTTACCCTTTGCCCTTTTGTTTATTGCGATTATTGCCGTCGTGGCGGGACCTCTGGCCCTCGTACCACTGGCCGCCGTGCCGGTTGTGTTGGTCATCAGTTGGGCGTTACAAACCCCGATGCGCAAGATTATCAAGTCGTCGATGATGGAGAACGCGCTCAAGAACGCGCAGCTTTTTGAAACGATCAGTGGCCTTGAGACCATTAAAACTCAGGCGGCCGAAGGCCATGTCCAGCGCAAATGGGAAGAACTTTCTGACCGCGCGGCACGTACGGCGGCAAAATCAAAACGGGTCACGAATTTTGCGCTGAACTTTTCGGGCTTTGTGCAGCAGGTCGTCGGGGTGGGTGTCGTCGTCGTTGGGGTGTATCTGATCCATGCGGGGATGATCACCATGGGGGCGCTCATTGCAACCGTGATGCTGACATCCCGCGCGCTTCAACCCCTTGCACAGTTTTCAGGTTTGCTCATTCGGTATAATCAATCACGTGAGGCCTTGCGGCAACTTGATGATCTCATGAAAAAGCCAGTTGAACGCCCGGCTGGAAAACATTTTGTGTCGCTGCCGCGCGTGAGCGGACAGATGGAATTTCGTGATGTTACCTTTGCCTATCCAGGGCAAAGCATTCCGGCCCTTTCGAATGTATCCTTTGTGGTGTCTCCGGGATCCCATATCGGTATTGTTGGGGCGGTTGGATCGGGAAAAACAACGCTGCAACGATTGCTCCTTAACATGTACGCGCCCCGATCCGGATCGGTGCAGATTGACGGGTCCGATGTGCGCCAGATTGATCCGGGCGATTTGCGCCGGAATATCGGATGTGTGCAGCAAACACCCCAGCTTTTCTATGGGTCTGTGCGCGATAATATTACCATGGGTCACGAAACGGCCCCGGAACGCGCAGTGTTGCGTGCGGCTGAACTCTCGGGAGTCATGGAATTTTTACGTGATTCCGAAGCGGGTTTGGATACGCAAGTCGGCGAGCGCGGCGAGGCGCTTTCGGGTGGTCAACGCCAGGCAGTCGCGATTGCCCGCGCGCTTTTATATGATCCCCCCATCATGATTTTGGATGAACCGACATCGTCGATGGATCCGGCCTCTGAAATGCGCCTGAAATCCCATTTGGAAAAAATCATGGCGGGAAAAACGACTTTACTGATCACGCATAAAGGGACGATGTTGTCGCTCGTCGATACGATTATGCTTTTGGATCGTGGTAAAATTTTGGCGATCGGCCCGCGTGATGAGATGATGCGGCGTCTCCAATCCCGCGAATTTACAGGGCGTAAGGACGACAGCGCGAAAGGCGATAAAAAATCATGACGACAGAGCGCCAGAAAAAAGACGACTTACGGATCAATGCGCCCGATGATTGGATTAAAATTCGCGCGGCGTGGCTGAAAGAACGCGCGGAATGGGTGCATGCGAACGCCGATAAATATTTTACGACCGATGAGGAATTGCCGCTCTCACGGCATATTTTACTTGTCGCCACTGCCCTTTTTATTCTCCTCTTTATTGTGTGGGCGTCTGTTGCACGCCTGGATGAAGTCACGCGCGGCGAGGGAAAGGTGGTCCCATCGTCTGATGTGCAGGTCATTCAAAACCTGGAAGGCGGCATCATTGATGCGTTCTTGGTGAAAGAGGGTGAGAGCGTCAAACAGGGTCAATCCCTTGTCCGGTTGCGGAATTTGGATGCCGCATCAAGCTTTGGATCAAACCAGGCGCGGTATTTGGGACTTCTTGCCACCGTGACGCGGCTTCAGGCCGAAGCCGAAGGCAAAGATACAGTAACGTTCCCCGATGACGTCTCAAAAGGTGCGCCGCAAAGCGTGGTTGAGGAACTGAATGCCTTTACCGCGAACCGCACACAACTGCAAAGTCAGCTCTCGGTCCTGGATCAACAACTCAGGCAGCGGCGGCAGGAAGTTTCGGAACTCCGCGGAAAATCATCGGATCTCGCGTCTGTTATTCAGCTCTCGCGGGATGAGAAAGACATGGTGGCGCCGCTGGTGGCCAAGGGGTCCGCGCCGAAAATTGAACTGGTTCAACTGGAGCGGGATATTCGGGAACGGCAAACGGAACTCAACAGTGTACGCCAGGCGATTCCGCGTGCCGAAAGCGCGATTGCCGAGGCAACAGCCCGCATCGATGAAATGAAAAAAACGGCAAAAGCCAAGGCGCAGGCGGAATTATCGGCCAAGATGACCGAAATGAACGCGATTAAAGAAACCTTGGGCGCACTTGAGGACCGTAAGGACCGCACGGAAATTAAATCGCCCGTTGTGGGGACAGTCAAGGATATCAAGGTGATGACGGTGGGTGGCGTCGTGAAACCCGGTGACGCCATCATGGAAATCGTGCCGTCGGGGGATCAGTTACTTATCGAGGCGCGGGTGCGGCCGGCGGATATTGCCTTTATCCATCCGGGTCAACGCGCGATGGTCAAAATTACAGCCTATGATTTTTCGATTTATGGCGGCCTGCCTGGGGACGTCGTGGATATCTCGCCGGACAGTATCATGAACGAAAAAGGCGAAAGTTTTTATCACATCAAGGTGCGGACCGATCAAACGGAACTGAAACGAAAAGGCGAAATTTTGCCGATTATTCCAGGTATGGTGGCCTCGGTCGATATCCTGACCGGGCACAAAACCGTCATGGAATACATCCTGAAGCCGTTTATCAAGACAATTGACACCGCGATGCGGGAGCGGTAAGTCATCTAAATGACTGGTATTCTTGTTACTTTATTGTGCAGCGTTTTCGCTGCTTTTTATTTTATCACGAATGATATTTTTAAAATTCGTGGCGACGTTTTTGTTTTTTGGCGCTCTGCCTTTTCTACGCTCGCCCTTTTGCCCGTTATTTTCTTTTTAGATTGGAATGTCCCGTTACCGATATGTTTGATCGTTGCCCTTGCAAATGTATTTTATACATTTGGTGATATTTATCTCTTCAATGCGAATAAAAAGTACTCAGCCTCGGCAATTACGCGAATTCTTGTTTGCAGAAACATGGTACTCTTTTGTGTTTGGCCATTATTGTTTCATGACTACGCACTTAGACTTTTTGAAAACAAGGCAATCTTACTCGGCTCTTTTTTATTAATCAGTACAAGTACGTTTGCGTTGTTTAAGATGGGGCGGAACTCGATTGGGCGAGAGATAATATTTGCAGCAATACCGGCGCTCTTGTTTTTATCAATTGGTGAACTTTTTGTTGGGATCGCTGTTAAAGGACGCTCAACACTTGATTTCGCATTATCGTTGGCTTTTGTTGCTTCAGTGACAATGGCCACTCTCTCTGGTGCTGTCCTTGTTATTAAATCAGGTTGGGAGAAAAATATTCCCTTATTTGAAGGGAGTTGGGTAAAATCTGGGATCATTAACGCGTTTTTCTTCCTTGGCGTTGTAACAACAAAATCAATAGGGATCTCTCTTCTCGAGAATCCTGGCTACTTTGGTGCAATGGTAACAATTTATACGCTTTGGATTTATCTGTTGCATAAATATTGGCTGAAACGACGCGAGCTTGCAGACCCGCGTTTAGGGTTTATTGTCGTTTTATGCAGTATTGGGCTTGCGTATTTATCTGTGTACATTCCAAAATAAAAACCCAGCCATTCGGCTGGGTTTTTATTTGTATTTTGAGAAAGTTTAATGCCCTGCTGCGGCTTCGGGGGCCGCCGGCGCGGGTGCGGTGGTCGCTGTCGCGGGGGCTTCGGCCGCAATATCGGCGTCCGAGGGCAAGGGGGCAGGCGCATCGGCGAGTGTGCGTAAATACGCAAGGACAGCCGCGCGATCGTCGGGTTTTTTCACGCCCATATAATTCATCTTGGTGCCCGACGCATAGGCCTTGGGCTTCCAGAGGAATTTATTGAGTTCAGCATAGGTCCAAGTATCCCCGCCTTGTTTCTCAAGCTCACCGGAATAAGCAAATCCTGCGACAGAGTCTTTCTTGCGACCAATCACGCCCCATAAATTCGGGCCCACGCCATTCTTCCCGCCCTTGTCAAAGGAATGGCAGGCGGCGCAGGCTTTCGCGACGGTTTGTCCCCGTGCAACATCGGCCGCACCGATAAGTCCTAGAATCGGTTCGGCGGTCGCCACAACCGCCCCGCTGCCACTTTCCGCGGCCTGGGCCGCCTCAATCAAGACCGCGTTTTTGGCGAGCGATTCCGGATGCACGATCTGTTTTGCGATAAAACCACAGAGCATGGCAATAATCCCGGCGATGAGAATAGCAGCGAAAACCTTATTAAATTCCATATTATTCATGATGATACTTGGTGTGGGTGATGGTTGGCCTTAGGTGATCTTTTGAATTCGGCAAGAGATCGCAACACGAATCTTATACGCCGAAATTTACCCAGTTTCAAACCATGTTTTTGGGGGAGATAACACTGGCATTTTTACCAAAGATTCATTAAACTGGACATATCATTCGTGACGAGAATCGTTGCCCCCCTGACATCCTGATAAAGATCAAAAGGTTTGCCCCATGACTGCGCGCGCTGCGTATGCCCGTTCATCCTATCTTGAGGATGCGCACAATTTTCTGGAAACAATAACGCAGCATGCGAAGGTGCAGGCACGGCGCGCTTTGGGCCTGGGATTGATGGCGGCGGCCTTGTTTTTAACCCTCGCGTGCTTGACCTATCATGTTGAAGACCCGTCGTTGAATACGGCCGCCAAGACAACCGCGATCCAGAACTGGATGGGCGGTCCCGGGGCGCTTTGGGCGGATCTGTGGCTTCAAAGTGTGGGCGTCGGCGTCTTGCCTGTGATTGCCTTTTTGGCCGTATTCGGCGCTCAATTGTGGCGCGGGCAGGTGACAATGCCCGCCCCGTTACGGGTGATCCTGTATTTGACCCTATCGGTTCTGGCGGCGGCGGTGGCGGGTGCGCGTTTACCCGGATTTGGCTTTCTCCCCCAACCCTATTTGGGCGGGGCGATGGGCATGATGGGCTTGAATGCCCTTGCTGGATGGAGTCAGGTGTATTTGGGTCCCTGGGTGCATTTGGCGGTCGCGGGCTTGATGGTGCCGGTGGCCTTTATCGCCTTTGCGCTTGCCGTTGGGATCACACCGCGGGGCGCGCTTGCCCGGTTACTGGCGGTCGCGTTGTTTCTTTATGGCACGGTTTTGCAGCTTTGGTTTTTGGTCTATGACCGCGTTCAACTCTGGCGTAATCCCGAGTATGTTCCGGATCATGACCGTTTGCATCACCGTGCACGTCGCATTATGGAGGAGGATGAGGATTTAGAACTCGAAGACGATACGGCCTATGTCGATTCTGATGACGCGGAAAGCGAGGAGAGCGCTGCGCCGCGTACGACATCGCGTCGCGCCTTAAGCGAGATTAAAGTTGTCCGGCCCAAGGCCGCAAAATCACGCCGCAAGGCATCGCCCAAGCAAATGGAACTGGGCGATGTAGCGAGTGACTTTGCACTGCCGGATCTTGACTTGCTCCAGGACGCGCCCGTTTTATCGGACGCCGACAAGATTGATGAAAATGCGCTGCGGAAAAATGCCGATATGCTCCAGACCGTGCTTGCGGATTATCATGTGCGCGGGGATATCGCGTCGATCCATCCGGGGCCGGTTGTGACCTTGTACGAACTCGAACCCGCGCCGGGAACAAAATCATCCCGCGTCATCGGCCTTGCCAATGACATTGCACGATCCATGGCGGCGTTATCGGTGCGGGCAGCTGTGGTGCCAGGACGCAATGTAATTGGAATTGAAATACCAAATAAAAAACGCCAGACGGTGTATTTGCGTGAACTTTTAACGTCCGAAACCTATGCGGCGTCCACAGCAAAACTGGCGCTTGTGTTGGGCAAGGATATCGGCGGGCATCCGGTCATCGCAGATCTTGCACGTATGCCGCATTTGCTCGTGGCCGGGACCACGGGGTCAGGGAAATCTGTTGCAATCAATACGATGATCTTGTCCCTGCTGTATCGCCTGACTCCGGCGCAGTGTCGATTCATTATGATTGATCCCAAGATGCTGGAACTTTCGGTCTATGACGATATTCCGCATTTATTATCGCCTGTTGTCACCGAACCGGGCAAGGCCGTTGTGGCGCTGAAATGGGCGGTGATTGAAATGGAAAACCGTTATCGCGCCATGTCAAAATTAGGCGTGCGGAATATCGAAGGGTATAATGCGCGTCTCGCCCAAGCGCGGGAAAGCGGTGAGGTCCTCACGCGTAAAATTCAAACGGGCTTTGATCCTGAAAACGGTCAACCTGTGTACGAGGAGCAGCCGCTTGATCTGACCGAACTTCCCTATATCGTCATTATCGTGGACGAATTTGCGGATTTGATGCTGGTCGCCGGCAAGGATGTTGAAAGCGCGATTCAACGTTTGGCGCAAATGGCGCGCGCGGCGGGTATTCATTTGATCATGGCGACCCAGCGTCCTTCAGTGGATGTGATTACAGGCGTGATTAAAGCCAACTTCCCCACGCGCATCAGCTTTCAAGTTACCTCCAAAATTGACAGCCGCACGATCTTGCAAGAGGGCGGGGCCGAACAGCTTTTGGGCATGGGGGATATGCTCTATATGGCGGCGGGGGGGCGCCTTACCCGCGTGCACGGTCCGTTTGTGAGCGACAATGAGGTTGAACAAGTCGTTGCGCATTTGAAGGCCCAGGGCGAACCCGAATATTTGGATGATGTGACCGACGACACGGGCGAGATGGGCACGGGCCTTTTTGGCGAGGCCGAAGATCCGGTGGGTTCAAGTGTGGACGAAGTCTATGATCAGGCGGTTGCCTTGGTCGCGCGGGAGGGCAAGGCATCTACATCTTTTGTGCAGCGTCATTTGCAAATTGGGTATAACCGGGCCGCCCGCATCATTGAAGAAATGGAAAAGCAGGGAATTATTACCGAAGCCAATCATGCCGGAAAGCGTGAGGTTTTGGTAGGTGATCATTCTGGAAGGCATTAAAATGTCGGAGACAAATGTTTGTTTTCGTCGTGCAAATTTCAACGATCTAGTATCGATGATTAAGTTACTAAAAGACGATTCGCTGGGTCAATTTCGGGAAGATTATCCAACTGAGATTCTTGATGAGAGGTATCAACGAGCATTCGCTGCAATCGACCAAGACCCAAATCAATTATTAGTGGTCGGCATTTTAGAAGGGGATGTTATTGCGACCGCTCAACTTACGTTTATTCCTGGATTATCACGTTTTGGCGCGTGGCGTGGGCAAATTGAGGGTGTTCGTGTGGCCTCAAAATTCAGAGGTCGGGGGATTGGTCATGCCATGATAAATGATCTTGTTGATCGATGCCAAAAACGTGGCTGTTCACTTGTCCAATTGACGAGTGATAAATCACGTGAAAGGGCACATTCTTTTTATGAACAGCTTGGATTTAAGGCTAGTCATGAGGGGTTCAAACGTGCCATTTAATTTTCCCTGCGCCAAAATGGCCGTGGATTTAGGCCTCTGGATTGTGCCATAGTAGCCCTTGAATAGGGGTTCTGGCGTTTTATGTGGTTTAAGGTAAGAATTTGACGGACGAAGGAAATTCCCTCTCCGCCCTTTAGGGGGGAGAGGGTTAGGGTGAGGTGGGTTTAAGGTTAAGAAATCCCTCACCCTGACCCTCTCCCTTTTAAAAAAGGGAGAGGGAAAAAGCGGCATGGTCAGTTCTTAATTTGAATTATAGTAAAAAAACATCGCGCAAGGTTAAATTTATGGGTCGTCAGTTTTATCTTTTTGTTGTTGCCGCACTTTTGATAGCGGCGCCTGTTTTTGCGGCGTCCGAGCAGGAACCCGATCCCAAAACAGTAGTAAGCACGGTTGAAAAATATATGACCGGGGTCGATACCGTCCAGGCGCGCTTTGTTCAGACCGCGCCCGATGGTACGCAACGCATCGGCACGTTTTACATGGACCGTCCGGGCAAGATGCGGTTTGAATATGATCCGCCGGTGAAAGATATGGTTGTGGCCGATGGGGTTCAACTTTTTTATTATGACGGCGAACTGAAGCAAACCTCGTCGGCCCCGGTGGGACAGACGCTCGCCGATTTCTTGCTCCGCAAAGACATTAAACTGTCCGGGGATATTCAAGTTGTGGGGGTTCAGCAAGGCGGGGGACTTATTCAGGTGATTGTCACGCAAAAAGCCGATCCGAACGCCGGAACGATGACCATCGGATTTCGTGATCAACCCTTTGAACTTAAAAAATGGCGGATCACGGACGGCAGCGGTCAAATTACCGAAGTCGAACTTTTTGATGTGCAACAAAACATTGCGCTCTCGGGTGGGTTGTTTGTTTATAAAGACCCCGCAAATCCCAAGGGAAAATATAATTAACCATGGATCACGGCGCATTCGGGCATTTGGTTCGGGTTTTATCGCGCTTGCCGGGTTTGGGGCCGCGCTCGGCCCGGCGCATCGCGCTTCATTTACTAACAGGTTCGGAAGGGCAGATCGATACGTTGTCGGAGGCTTTGCGTGAGGCTGCGCGGTCTTTGAAAACGTGTAGTACCTGTGGAAATCTGGATGATTGCGATCCCTGCCATATTTGCGCCGATGGATCGCGCGATCCGCGGTCGCTTTGTGTTGTTGCCGGTGTTGCGGATGTTTGGGCCCTTGAACGCACCCGGGGGTTCAAGGGTCGCTATCATATTTTGGGGGGAATTCTCTCGGCGCTCGATGGGGTGACGCCTGATTTATTACGCTTGACGTCCTTGCGGGCGCGGATTGAGGGCGGTGCGATTGATGAAGTGGTCTTGGCTCTGCCCGCCACGGTCGATGGTCAAACGACCATGCATTATTTGAACGATATTGTTGCGCAAAGCGGCGGGCACGGAAGGCCCGTGCCCAAGGTCACGCGACTCGCCCTGGGGCTTCCGATGGGCGGGGAGCTTGATTATCTGGATGACGGGACGATTGCGGCGGCGCTTAAAGCCCGCGCGGTGGTTTAAAGGATCAAGCCGCTTCTCTCGCGCGCGTCAGAATCGCGTCAATTTCTCCAGAGACCTGATCAATCGGCATCATGCCGTCCACACGGGCAAGGCGCCCCGCATCCGCGTAATAGGGCAGAATTGGTGCCGTTTGCGCGCGGTAAACATCGAGGCGTTTGGCCAAGATTTCCGGTGTATCATCCGCGCGGGACACCCCGGCGGCCGCGTCGCGTTCCCGCACGCGGTCGATTAGGACAGCTTCATCGACCACAATCTGGATGATAGCCGTAAGAGATAAATTCTGCGCCGCAAGCATATCATCAAGGGCCTGGGCCTGGTTCACGGTGCGCGGGAATCCATCGAAAATCACGCCTTTGGCGCAATCGGCTTGGCGGATGCGGTGGCGGATAATCCGGATCACGACGTCATCGGGGACTAATTTTCCATCCGCCATTAATCCTTCAACTTCTTGACCAAGCGCTGTTTTCCCGGCGATTTCGGCGCGGAGCATATCACCGGTGGAAAGTTGTTTGAGCCCGTATTTTTCAACTAAAATGCGCGCTTGCGTGCCTTTTCCCGCACCGGGCGGACCAATCAAAACCAAGTTCAGCATGGATTATTTTAATCCTTTCAACCGCGCTTTTTTGATGAGCCCCTCATACTGATGGGCGATCATGTGGGAATGAATTTGGGCGACCGTATCCATGGTCACGGAAACGACGATCAAAAGCGACGTCCCCCCGAAATAGAACGGCACCGCATATTCCGCAATCAGAAATTCAGGAAGAAGGCACACGAGCACCAGATAGCCCGCACCGATGACCGTCAACCGTGTGAGCAAATAATCGAAATAATCCGATGTCGATTTGCCGGGCCGGATGCCGGGCAGGAACCCGCCATTTTTGCGCAGCATCTCGCCGTTTTCTTCGGGGTTGAAGACGATGGCCGTATAGAAAAATGCAAAAAAGACGATCAGTCCGCCATAGGCCAGCATATAGATCGGTTGCCCATGTTGCAGGTAACGGGCAATCGTTGCGGTGATCTCGCCGCCATCCGCGCCCGTAAATCCGACGATCGAGAGGGGAAGGAGCAGTAAAGATGACGCAAAAATAGGTGGAATGACGCCCGACATATTCAATTTGAACGGGATATGATTCATCGATCCCATGGACATTTGATTGCCGACCTGGCGTTTGGGATATTGCACAACCACGCGGCGCTGGGCCCGTTCCATGAAAATGATGAAGAGCAGGACGGCAATGACGAGCGCAACGATCATCAGCATGGCAGGGACAGAAAATTGTCCCTGACGTCCCAGTTCAAAGAAGGCCCCCAGAGCGCGCGGACGATCAGCAACGATCCCAGAGACAATAAGGAGCGACGTGCCATTGCCAATCCCGCGCGCGGTGATTTGTTCCCCAAGCCACACGAGGAACATGGTGCCGCCGACAATGGTGACAACAGTGGAGACACGGAAGAACAGGCCTGGATCAATCACGGCAGATCCAGATGACCCTTGCATATTTTCAAGGCCAACGGCGAGGCCATAGCCTTGAATACTGGCGAGCAAAACGGTCAAGTACCGGGTGTATTGGTTCATTTTCATCCGGCCGGCTTCGCCTTCTTTTTTCATCTCTTTCCAGGGTTTATAGATGGTGCTGCCCAGTTGGATGATAATCGAGGCCGAGATATACGGCATGATCGAGAGCGCAAAGATGGACATGCGCGCAAGTGAACCACCGGAAAACATATTGAACATGTCCAGGACGCCGCCCGATTTCGTCGAGAAAATGTCGTTCCAGGCATGTGGATCAATCCCCGGAATGGGAATAAAGGTGCCCAAACGGAAAACGATCAGCGCAAAAAGCACAAATTTAATGCGTTGCTGAAGTTCGGTTGCCTTGGCAAAATTACCCCAGGTCATGGTGGCGGAAAGTTGTTCAATCGCAGAAGCCATGTCTTAAAAATCCATTCGGTTACAAAAATGATCTGACCTATGGATTAAAGGATCGCGCCCGTTCTGTCCAGAGGGGGATTAACGTGCATACGGGGCGGTGAATTCCGCTTTTTCAATGGCATTCGCGTTGAGGGCAAAACCGATCATCGCTGCGCTGGGGTTTGCCGGAAGATCCAGTTTTTCAACTTTCAGAGCATACACAGTAAAGACGTAATGGTGCAGTTTGTCGCCAACGGGTGGGCAGGGGCCACCATAATTCGCCTGGCCGTAATCATTCATGCCGTGATCCGCGTATTTGGGCACGGCCATCGCGCCCGATCCCATGCCGCGCGGCACGCCTGTTGAAAAGGCCCCAAGGTCATAAAGCATCCAGTGCCACCAGCCCGATCCCGTTGGGGCATCCGGATCATAGACCGTGACCGCAAAACTTTTGGTGTCTTTGGGTGGATTTTCCCATTTGAGCGCGGGCGAGATATTTTTCCCCGTGCAGCCAAATCCATTAAAGACATAATCGTTAGATATTATCGTGCCCGGCGCGATATCGGGGCTCGACAGGGTCATCCCGGCTTGTGCGGAGAGAGGGAAGAAAAAGAGGAGAAAGAGGAAGAAAAGCGGGGCGGTGAACATACGCATGGAAATCTCGTCATGTTGGCATAGGTTTAGACTCAAGCTTAGCCGGGTTTTTCTTGAAGGTATAGGGTATTTTATTGGGGGTTTGCGGCTCCGTGCGGCAGAAAACGATGTGTTTTCGCCATTCCTAAATAAATTCTAAGAAAAACATTAAAGAACTCTTGACGGACGCGGGCTGCGCGGTGTATAAACCCCCACTTGCGAACGGATGGGCTGGCTGTAGGTCGCCAGAAACCCCTTAATAATCAAAGGGTTATGCGATCTAAACGCGGCACGTGTGTTGAATGACTTTCGATGTTCCTGACAATGCGGGCTTCGGCCTGAAAAAGTAGGAAAAAAGCAAAGGCTTTCGGCACGGCACAGGGATCGGCGGCAGTTTTTGGCCTGGTCTCGCGGCGCACCTATCCCGACCCTGTTGATTTGATTAGATAAAAGGATTCGACGGCCCATGCCCACGATACAACAATTGATCCGCAAGCCGCGCAAGGCGGAAGTGACAAAAAGCAAGTCGCGCGCGATGAAACAAAAGCCGCAAGTCCGCGGCGTGTGCACCCGTGTGTACACCACAACCCCGAAAAAGCCGAACTCGGCTTTGCGTAAGGTCGCGAAGGTCCGGTTAACAACGGGGATCGAAGTGATCGCCTATATTCCCGGGGAAGGCCATAACCTTCAGGAGCACTCGGTCGTGTTGATCCGCGGCGGTCGTGTCAAGGATTTGCCCGGCGTGCGCTACCACATCCTCCGCGGCAGCTTGGATACCCAAGGGGTGAAAGATCGTAAACAGTCGCGTTCGCTCTATGGCGTCAAGCGGCCGAAGTAATTGGAATTTAAGGGAAAGTAGAACATGTCACGTCGTCACGCTGCAGAAAAACGCGAAATTCTCCCGGATCCGAAATTCGGGGATCTGACCTTGTCACGCTTCATCAATAAGGTGATGAAGGAAGGCAAGAAATCGATTGCTGAGACCATTGTCTATAATGCGCTCGATGTTATGGCTAATAAAAAAGGTGCCGGTGATATTCAGGTCAATCCGGATATCGCGACGAAAAACTTGGGGCTCGCCATTTTCTATGCGGCGATTGCGAAGGTCAAGCCGGTGGTTGAAGTGCGTTCCCGCCGCGTGGGTGGGGCGACCTATCAGGTGCCGGTTGAAATCCGCGCTGAACGGTCCCAGGCCCTGTCCTTTAAATGGATCATCGATGCGGCGCGTAAGCGCGGCGAGCACACGATGATGGACCGCCTCGCGGCCGAAATTTTTGATGCTGCGAATGATCGTGGCACAGCGATTAAAAAGCGTGACGATACCCACAAAATGGCGGATGCAAACAAGGCGTTTGCCCATTTCCGTTGGGGTGCCGGCGAGAAGAAAGAAGGCGGCAACCGGAGCGCTGCGTAAAACAAGTTTTGTCATTCCGGCGAAGGTCGGGATCTCGTACCGATGGGGCCCTGGCCTCCGCCGGGGCGACAACTAAAGAGATAGATTGTAACAGAGAAAAAGAAAATGACCCGCGAAACACCGCTCGACCAGTATCGTAACTTTGGCATCATGGCGCATATTGATGCTGGGAAAACGACGACCACGGAACGTGTGCTGTACTACACTGGCAAATCGCACAAAATTGGCGAAGTGCATGACGGCGCGGCGACTATGGATTGGATGGAGCAGGAACAAGAGCGCGGGATTACGATTACGTCGGCTGCGACCACCTGTTTCTGGACGGGTCCTGAAGACGGTCCGGTGCCGGGCAAAAAAATCCGCTTTAATATCATTGATACCCCGGGTCACGTTGACTTTACGATTGAGGTCGAACGTTCCTTGCGCGTTCTCGATGGCGCTGTTTGCTTGCTCGACGGGAACCAGGGGGTTGAACCACAAACCGAAACGGTGTGGCGTCAAGGCGATAAATACCATGTGCCCCGCATTATTTTCGCGAACAAAATGGATAAAATCGGCGCTGATTTTTATATGTGCGTCGACAGTGTGAAAAAACGTTTGGGCATCAATCCGCTGATCCTCACCTTGCCGATTGGCATTGAAACCGACTTTATCGGGATCGTTGATCTCCTGAAAATGAAGGCAATTATTTGGGATGGTGAAGCCCTGGGCGCAAGCTTCAGTGAACAAGACATTCCGGCGGACCTCGTTGAGAAAGCCAAAGAATATCGTTCCAAACTGGTTGAGCAAGCGGTCGAAATGGATGACGCCGCGATGGAAGCCTATTTGGAGGGCAAGGAAATCGATGTCCCGACCCTCAAGAAATGTATCCGCAAGGGCACGATTGCATTCAAGATTATTCCGATGATGTGCGGATCGGCGTTTAAGAACAAGGGTGTTCAACCCCTGCTCGATGCCGTTGTTGATTATCTTCCCTCGCCGCTCGATGTCGGCGCGGTTAAAGGTAAAGAAGTCGACGGCGACACCGAAATGACCCGGAATCCCGATGAAAACGAGCCTTTTTCGGCGCTCGCGTTCAAGATTATGAACGATCCGTTTGTGGGCTCTCTCACCTTTGCGCGCATCTATTCCGGCAAGCTTGACTCGGGTTCCTATGTGCTGAACTCGGTCAAAGATGCGAAAGAACGTGTCGGCCGGATGCTCTTGATGCATGCGAACCAACGTGAAGAAATTAAATCGGCGGCGGCGGGGGATATCGTTGCTCTTGTGGGTCTGAAAGACACCACGACCGGGGATACACTGTGTGATCCGGCCAAGCCTGTTGTCTTGGAACGTATGGAATTCCCGGAACCCGTCATTGAAATTGCGGTCGAACCGAAATCCAAGGCGGATCAGGAAAAGATGGGGAATGCCTTGGCGCGTCTTGCGTCCGAAGATCCCTCCTTCCGTGTGTCGGTCGACCATGAATCGGGTCAGACGATTATTAAAGGGATGGGTGAGCTTCACCTGGAAATCATTGTTGACCGGATGAAGCGTGAATTCAAGGTCGAAGCGAATGTCGGCGCGCCGCAAGTGGCCTACCGCGAAACCATTACGCGCGCGGCCGAAGTGGACTATACGCACAAGAAACAATCCGGTGGATCGGGTCAATATGCGCGCATCACGCTGGTGTTTGAGCCACAAGAACGCGGAACGGGTTTTGAATTTGAATCCGAAATCGTCGGCGGCGCGGTGCCCAAAGAATACATCCCTGGCGTTGAAAAGGGTCTGAACAGCGCGAAGGATAGCGGTATTATTGCCGGCTTCCCGGTTGTGGATTTCAAGGTCCGTTTGACGGATGGTGCCTATCACGATGTGGACTCGTCCTCCCTCGCATTCGAAATTGCCGCGCGCGCAGCGTTTAAAGAAGGTATGGCCAAGGCGGGCGCCCAGCTTTTGGAACCCGTGATGAAAGTCGAAGTAGTCACACCCGAAGAATATATGGGTGATGTGATCGGTGATTTGAATTCACGTCGCGGCCAAATCAACAGCATGGAAGATCGCGGCAATGCCAAGGTCATTAATGCGTTCGTGCCTTTGGGCAACATGTTCGGCTATGTGAACCAGTTGCGGTCGATGAGCCAGGGCCGCGCGCAATACACGATGCTGTTTGATCACTATGATCCGGTTCCGGCAAACGTCGCGGCCGAAGTCAAGTTAAAGATGGCGGGTTAATAGAAATTTTTTTTAACAACGAAAGTTGAAGGAGCAAGAAGCAAATGGCGAAGGGAAAGTTTGAGCGGAACAAGCCGCATTGTAACATTGGGACG
>CAZSIB010000011.1:0-48405 GCA_964607245.1 uncultured Pseudobdellovibrionaceae bacterium
GAGTCTGGGCCGTGTCTCAGTCCCAGTGTGGCTGATCATCCTCTCAGACCAGCTATGGATCGTCGGCTTGGTGAGCCGTTACCTCACCAACTACCTAATCCAACGCGGGCCGATCCTTCAGCGATAAATCTTTGGTCCGAAGACATTATACGGTATTAGCCTCAGTTTCCCGAGGTTGTTCCGTACTGAAGGGCACGTTCCCACGCGTTACTCACCCGTGCGCCACTAATGTATTGCTACATCCGTTCGACTTGCATGTGTTAAGCCTGCCGCCAGCGTTCGTTCTGAGCCAGGATCAAACTCTCATGTTTGATTTAAAGCGAACCATGATCACAAGGACCACGGTGCTATTTTGACAAGAACCTGCTTGCTATATGCGTCACGAAGATACGCTTTTCATACAGCTTGCAGGTTTGATATGCATCCAATGCCACCAAAACCGCTGCTGCCAGCGTATCTCTTTTATCCAAACCACGATGTTCAAGAACACCCGTTTCAAGCGACAGCCCATCCGGGCCAACCTGTTACGGTCGGGCATTTTGAGGCGCCCATTTTTTAACGAGTGGCGCGGATCGTATATCGGACCGCCCAGCCTGTCAAGGGGAAAATTTAAACTTTTTTAAGTTTTTCTTTTACCCCCCGAATATCTACGCAAAACCCGTTTAACCGGCCCCTGCGACGCATTCGGGACCCTGCTTATAGGGGGAGACGCGCAACCTGTCAAATGGTTTTTTCAGGTTCTTTCAAAAAATTCTTTACTCTATTTTTTTATCGCTATTCCTTGGATTATTGGCTAGATTTCGGCATGGATATTCACCCCCCCCCGACTATTTCTGTACACGATGTGGGCGTCGTCGCGACGGCGGAAGAGCCATTTTTCCCAGTTTTTTCTCAAAAAATACGTTCTTTTCTGCCCGAAGCTCTCGAGGTTGACGCCGATACGTTCCAATTCAAAGTTGGCCGGGATGTTGATCAATATGGCGTGAGCGCTCAATTACGCAGTGTCAAAATCTGGCAACCTCAATTCGCCGGGACAGTCTTTGTTTGGGAACGCCGGGATGGCACGTTTTTCATTGTGAATGGGCATCAACGCCGAGGTCTTGCCCTGCGCCTTCAGAAAGACCCTTATGGCCGCAACATCTCGCTCAACGCTTGGGTCGGGAAAGAATCCGATGGGTGGACCCCGATCAAAGCACGAATCATGGGGGCCCTCATCAATCTTGCCGAAGGAGGCGAAAGCACAAAATCGATCCATATCGCCATGCTCCTCCGCGATGGGTGCCCGCCATCCATTTTTGAACAATATATTAGCCGCGCGCGGACCCAATATCGCTATGGTGTGGATATCGCAAAACTTGAACCCGGGGCGTTCGCACGGATCTTAAACGAAGAATATCCCGAACGTTACGGCGCAGCTGTCGGCCAAATGATCACCGGCGAGCAGGATCAAATCGAGGCGTTGCGCGTCATTGCCCATTTCCGCCCGAATACCGAAGGTGATTTATTTGGCCTCGCCGCGTCCATCCGGGAACACGGGTTCGCAACCGAGCAAATGAGCCGCCAACAAGGCCTGTTTGAAGACGAAGAAGCCGCATCAAAATCCATTTTCTTTACCTATGTTCGCCTTTTAAACGATGTCTTACGTGGCGTTGCCCAAGATGCGCGATGGGCCTCGGCCACAACCAAACGTCCCGACATTTTTCATGAGATTGCGGGTGCGCCGCCCGACATGGCCCGTTTCGCGCAGGCTGCTGAAATTCTAAACTGTACCCACCGCGTACTGAAGAAACTGATGCATCAAAAAGGCGACATTGCGGATTTATTACAAGACTCGGTCAGGGCGCTCTATCAAAAAAACACCGATCCCACACCCGAGGACATACGGCAAAGCGCCCAAGGCCTCATCCATCGGTTACGCCACCATCCGGTCTTGATACAGATGATTCATGCGGACCGCCCGCCCGAGAATGATTTAATCACTCAAATGGACGCGCCACAACAAGGGTTGATTTAAAAACTGTCACCCCAGCGAAGGCTGGGGCCCCCTGACACCACGAGATTCCGGCCTTCGCCGGAATGACACTGTAAAGTTTTTGAGTTTTTCGACTATAGCCCCTACCCAAGCCCGCCGCGGCGGGAGATCTCGTCTTGCGTGCCGATGCACACCTCATGCATAAGCGCACTGGCCCCTGTCGGGATTTCAACCAATGTCAATAAAATCTCAATCGGCACCGGGGTGCGCCGTGCAAGCTCCAAACTGCGCGCCAAGCGGTCAGCAAAGCGTAATGTCGCTTCGGTCGGTTCATCCGACCCCACCGGGCGTTGCAGGAGGAGCGCGTATTCATACGGCCCGATTTGCCCCAAAATATCGGACCCCCGACGCATCCGGACAATGTGTTGGGCCACCGTCGCCGCCGCCACATCGGCGGCATGATCACTGTCCATCACCTTGATCTGGTTATAATTCCGAAGCGCCATGCGAATCACATAAGAGCGTTCGCCGTACCGGTCGGCACGGTCCACCGCCGATAAAAACAACTGGCAAAAGGCGGATTTGGCAATCACGCCCCCGCCGCTTGGAAAATCATCATCGGGATCGTTTAACCGCCGCTGAAGTTCGCGCAAACGTTCGGCATTCTCCATCCGCAAGGCGATATCCCCGGGATTAAACGGTTTCTTCAAAATATCATTGGCCCCGGCGGCCAGGCCCTGTTCGGGCGTGACATCCGTTCCCATCAAAACCACATAGGCCTGGGTTGGGATTTGACGGCGCAGGGTAATAATCGCCTGTTCGGCGTTCTTATGCGGAGACGGATCCACAAAAATTACCTCGACCGAACGGGGGTCAAGTGGCGCAATCGAATCGGCTGTGCCCGCCCGCAGGGTAATGTCTCGCCCCGGTGCCGCGAGTTTAGATTTCAGAAGCGCCGCCACCGCCTCGTCACGATCAAAAATCAAAATATGCATACATGGTCACCAAAATAGGGGGCAAAAACGCCCGACATCGCCTATGGTCGCGCAAATTGGGGCCTTTGAAAAGGGGCGATAATAAGGGCCAAAGCCCCTTGCCCGCCCGCACCAAAGGGTTTGACAAGCCCGGTTATTTGGGTTAGAACCCGCAAGACTTTAAGTCGGTATCAGACCCCCCGTGCCCTGGTGGCGGAATTGGTAGACGCGCTAGTTTCAGGTACTAGTGGCAGTAATGTCGTGGAAGTTCGAGTCTTCTCTAGGGCACCACCTGGTTCTTAAATACACAGGTTAGTCTAATGCCCGCCTTCTATTTTGAAGGCGCTAAATGAAACGGACATCCGTTTGATCTATCAGATTCTGGCTGCGGCCAAAAATCGTAAGCAATAGCGTCTAAAAAACTTCCCGTCAGAAGCCCAACAAGATTACCAATACCAGAATGGTATGTACGAAGAGCAGGACATCCGGTAACGGGTTGATCACCGTAATATTCAATGAATCCGCCAAGCCCCATGCGTTCCGCAAGACGTACAACTTCTGAGGAATCGGGAGAGTTTTGGGTTAGTTTTACAATACTCCCCTTTTCACCTTTTTCAAATCGAAAGGGATCTTTTGCTCCACATGCCGCTATTTTGCTCTTAAAATTACTCACCCGACTCCCGCTTGCCTTCGCGATGAACATTCTTCGCATGTCGGGAACGAGGGCTCTCCAATCTTCGATCATCATTTCTCGTTCGGCTACGTATTCAAATTCCTCACGAATCCGAAGGGCATATGTGGCAACTTGCAATTGTGTTTGAACAACAGGATCATAGATTCGCGGCTCTGATAAATCTGCCGCTATATCATCAATTACATAATTAATTACATCCCTTTGGTATGCGCTCAACGGTACTTCAGCAGATATTGCACGATCATGGAATTTTTTCAAAAGCGCCGCATACAGCATCGCCTCCTTAAATAACGCAGTTAAGGGCCTAACAACGTCGCCTGTTTTACAATCCCATCCAAAGGGATTTATCCATCCATTTTCGTGGGCAATCTGGTCTGTCATTCGCGTATCTACAAGATCAAACCGTCCACTCAAAAAGCGCCCTTCGAATTCACCATAAAATTGACGCACGGATTCGACAGTTAATGCATTTTCTGGTGAAAATAAGTGATCAAATGCTAATCTAAAATAATCACGATAAACGCTACGGTGCAACACAACTGCGTCTTCCGTCCCCTGAGAAGCGATCGCGGCATAGCAAAGATGATCCGATCTCGACAGCGCAGCCCCCACTGATATGATTTCTTGAGTTGAAAACAATCTCTTTCTGGGTTTTTGTGAGTCATTTGACATGCCATAACCTATATTCTTTATAAAAAGCTATGTCAATAAAATAAGGCGAGACATTAACTTCAACCTTTTGGAGCAAGCTAGAATCAAGCAAGCAACTCTTTTTCCGCCTTTTCACCTTGTCGCAAATTGTCTAGGCTCGGGCTTCAGAAATACCTCTTTCAAAGGGTCTATATTATGACAATTTATTTACATTCCCAGGATTTGCCCGCGGGTTTACGTTTTGGTCCGGCTCTGGCGGTCGATACCGAAACCATGGGCCTGAACCTCGCCCATGACCGTTTGTGCCTTGTGCAACTCTCGGACGGGAATGGTGACGCGCATCTGGTTCAAATCGCAAAAGGGCAATCCGCCGCGCCAAACCTCGGGGCCGTGCTTGAAGACCCGAACATCACCAAAATCTTTCATTTTGCGCGGTTTGACCTGGCCGCGTTAAAAATCTGGCTTCATATCCATACGCGCAATATTTACTGCACCAAAATCGCCTCGCGCTTGGTGCGCACCTTTACCGACAAGCACGGGCTCAAATATCTTGCAAAAGATTTGATCGATCTGGAGATGAGCAAACAAGAGCAATCCTCGGACTGGGGGGCCCCTAACCTGACCGACAAGCAAAAAGAATATGCCGCGTCCGATGTTTTACATCTCCATAAAATCAAAGCGATTTTGGATGAGATGCTGGCCCGCGAGGGGCGGATGGAACTCGCTCAGGCGTGCTTTGATTTCTTGCCCACACGCGCGGATCTGGATATTGCCGGGTGGAACGACATTGATATTTTCGCGCATTGATCCACAAGGAAAGGCACCGTTATGCCGCGCGCCGCAAAAACGAAAATTACGCCTCTGAAACCCGCGCCAGATATCGTGGCCGCGCGTGCCGTTATATTGGCCGAGGCCGAGGGGTTAAAAGCGCTCGCCCACACGCTGGATCACGATTTTATCCGTGCCGTTGATTTGATTGATACGATGCGCGCCCGTAAAAATGGGCGCTTGATCGTTGCGGGGGTTGGAAAATCGGGCCATGTGGCCCGCAAGATGGTTGCCACTTTTGCCTCGACCGCTGTACCCGCGCATTTTGTGCACCCGGCCGAGGCGAGCCACGGTGATCTGGGGATGATTACGGACCAGGATGTCGTGATCCTGATCTCCGTCTCTGGCGAATCGCGCGAACAAAATGATCTTTTGGCCTATACACACCGATTTGACATTCCCTTGATTGCGATCACCCGCAAACCCTTAAGTACGCTTGGGAAAAATGCCGATGTGATCTTGCGTCTGCCCGATGTGGCGGAGGCGTTTTCCGATGTCGTCGCGCCCACCACCTCCGCCATTAACACGATGGCCTTGGGCGACGCGCTGGCCGAAGCCTTGATGAAGCGCGTGGGCCTGACCCCCGATCAATTCCGCGTGTTTCATCCGGGCGGCAAACTGGGTCAGCAATTGTTAAAAGTATCCGACCTCATGATCACGGGCGATGCCCTGCCCGTTGTCCCTGGGACCGCCACGATGGCCCAGGCGATTTTGGTCATGACGCAAAGGAATGCGGGATGCGTGATTGTGGCCGACAAATCGCAGACTCTTTTGGGAATCATCACAGACGGCGATTTAAAACGGCATATGCATGATGGGTTACTGAAGGAAAAAGTATCCCAGATCATGAGTAAAAAGCCCATGACGATCGACCCTGACGCGCTTGCCGCAACGGCACTGTCTCAGATGTTAAAACGTAAAACCGGCCAGGTGATTACAGCCCTTGTTGCGACCCGCGCGGGCAAAGTTTGCGGTCTCATCCGTGTGCAGGAATGTTTGCAAGCGGGGCTGTTGTGAACGACGTGAGCACGCATGATGGATTGACGTCTCTGACCGAACGGACGCCCCGTTCGTTTAAAAATGCATACGCGCCGGTTGCAAAAGTTTTGCGGTACGTTTTGATTCTTTTGCTTTTTGCGGTTGTTGCTGCGATTTTGATCTGGCCGGAACTTCAAAAAACAGCGCCCACACCCCAAAAAATGGATCCCGCGCAAATCGCGTCAAATGAACTTGTCAAACCCACATTTCAATCGATCGACGCACACGGCAGCCCCTTTACCCTGAGCGCCACACGTGCCGTTCAACAAGCCCAAAACCCGCAACTGATCGATTTAGAACATCCAACAGGGGAGATGACGACAACAGAGGGGCAATCCCTGCACCTTCAGGCCAAAACAGGTCTTTATCGCCAAAATGACGGGATCATGGATTTATCCGGAAACGTGACGCTTGAGGATAAAACCGGATATACATTTCGCGGCACGACGCTGCGCATCAATATGAAAGAAAAAACAATTCTCACGACCGCGCCCGTCATGGGTCAAGGCCCCTTGGGCAGCATTTCGGCTCAAGGATTAAGCGCCGATGCCGCAACAGACACGATCATATTCCACGGCCCTGCACGATTAATCCTGAAGGATGATAAAAAATGACCTTACGCATTTTTCTGTTTGTTTTTTTGGCCTTATCACCTGTTGCCGCGCAAGCAGCAGAAAACAACGCGCCCCTTGAAATTTCAGCCGACCAAGCGCTTGAGTGGCGGCGCGGCACCAAAGAATACGTGGCCCGCGGCAATGTTCTGGCGCGCCAAGGGGCCGATGATGTGCGGGCGGATGAACTGGTCGCGCATTACACGGAAAACGCCGGTGGATCCCCCACCATCCACCAATTGGTCGCGACCGGTCATGTGATCATGACAACCGAAAACGGAACAGCCGCCTCAAAAACCATCGCATCCGACGTCTTGACCGTTTGGCTGGATCCCACCTCAAACGGCAAGGGTGCCATGACACGTGCCGAAGCCACAGGCAATGTGATCATTACGACCCCCAAGGAACACGCGATTGGGTCAAAAGCCATTTATACCAAGGCCGATGATACCGCGATTTTGGACGGGCCTGTCACCATCACGCGGGGACAAGATGTTTTAAATGGCACGCGCGCGGTTGTGAATTTAAAAACAGGGCTCTCGACACTTTACGGCGGAGGAAATTCCGGGTCCCGCGTCACAGGTGTTTTTTATACAGGAACAGCAAAAAAAACAGCCGATTAGTCCATCTCGGCGATGTCGCGGCCTTCGGCAAACCAATAGCCCGGGATTTGGTCCGCCCGCGTTTCTTCTTCTGCCGCGCGACACGCGAGCAACCCTTCACGAAAAGTGGGATAAAGAAGCCGCACCTTTAATTCGTCTTTGATTTTATCGTTTCGAATGCGCTTGTTGTCTGAATAAAAACTCATCGTGATCGGGGCCAGATCCGCCGAGGCATAATCGAGAAGCGGCGGAACTGGCTTCCCCAAAAGCTCGCACGTATAGGCAATCACCTCGTGGCTTGGAGCCGGATAATCATCCGCAAGGTTATAAATACTGCCGGGATGCGGCGCCGCCATCGACGCGCGCAAAGCCTGCACAATATCGTCAACATGGATGCGCGAAAACGCATGCCCCGGTTTATTGATCCGCCGCGCCGCGCCCGCACGCACAGAATCAAGCGAACTGCGGCCGGGGCCATAAATACCAGCCAGACGAAAAATATGCACGGGAATTTGTTCTGTATCAAAGAGGCCGAGCCATTGCTGTTCCGCGCGCGCGCGCCGTGTCCCGCGCCGTGTCGTGGGTTGTACATGGCTTCTTTCATCCACCCATTCACCGCCCCGGTCGCCATAGACCCCCGTTGTCGACAAATACCCCACCCATTCCAGGTTGGGCAGGTTCAAAATATCATCGCCGTGAAGTCGAAAACTGGGATCGCCTTGATCATCCGGTGGGGTTGACACCAGGATATGCGTGGTCTCGCGAAGCAAAGATAAGGGATCTGAAATCAAATGATGGGAACTAAATAAATGCGCATCAATGCCATTTTCGGCCATGATATCGCGCTTCCCTGGATCGCGGGTTGTCCCCACAATCGTCCAGTTTTGATCCGCCCGTAAGGCGCGGGTCAGCGCATCCGCCGTATACCCATAGCCAAAGCAAAAAAGTTTTTTAGAACCCGTCATAACCCGCCCGTTGCACCCAATTTGAGAGCGTTAAAAATCGACGTCTTCGTAATGCCGCGCGGGCGCAAGCCCGGGGATCCGGTCCTCAAGCAACGGCCTGAACGACGGGCGTGACTTCACCCGTGCATACCAATCCCGTGCGCCTTTGTGGTCATCCCACGGCACATCGCCAATATAATCAATCGCCGATAAATGCGCAGCCGCCGCAATATCGGCGAGCGAGAAAAAATCTCCCGCAATCCATTCGCGTTTTTCAGCCAAAAACCCAATATAATCCAGGTGATATTTAATATTCGCGTGACCGGCGCGGATCGCCGGTGCATGGGGTTCGCCCAGACGCAAAAACCGTTTCATCACCTTTTCGCCGAGTAAATTATCCGAAACCTCGCGGTTGAATTTCAGGTCAAACCAACTGACCAAGCGGCGGGTTTCCGCGCGCTGAACCGGATCAAGACCCAGCAAATTAATCTCAGGATAACGCTCTTCCAGATACTCGCTGATCACTTGGGAATTCGCGAGCGTCACGCCGTCGGGCTCCACCAAGACCGGCACATCGCCCGCCGGATTGAGCGCCAAAAATTCGGTCCGGCGTTGCCATATTTTTTCTTCGCGCAAATCGAAAGGAAGCCCTTTTTCCGCAAGGACGATACGTACTTTACGGGAAAACGGATGAACCCAGAGGTGATAGAGCAATCTCATGGGGCCAAGCATAACCTGATTTACGGTTAACGGCAACGGCCACAGGCAAACATCCGTGACAATGTTTTATCTTTGTCAATAAAATGGTGTTTGAGGGCACCGAGGAAATGCAAAGCGATTGCGCCAATCACCAAATTCCCGCCAATTTCGTGGGCTTCCTTGGCAATCTTTCCAAGGTCTTCATTCTTTTCGATCAAAAGCGGGACATCCATCAGACCAAAAATGCTGATCGCGTGCCCGCCCGCCGCAGACATAACATAACCCGATATCGGCATCAGAAGCATCCCCGCATAAAGAAGAACATGCACCAGTTTTGCAAGCATAATTTCCCATTTTTTCTGGCTTACCAGAGGCGCCGGCACCGCATGGGTGCTCCGCCAAAAAATACGAAAAATAACAAAGGCGAGGACCAACATCCCGATCGCCTTGTGGATGCCGTAAATCTGCCATTTCGCGGGAGAAGGTTCCAAATCCGACATATAAAGCCCCATGCCCAACAGCGTAATCATCGCAAGTGCCATGATCAGGTGAAGCATGCGCATCATCGGGTCATAGGTAGTGATCGGTGTAGGCATGGCGCGTCCTTCTATTCAAAAAATTCTCGCTTAAATTTAGACCAGAATAGGGCCTATTTCAAGGGAGGAGCGGGAAGAAACAGCCTCTCCCCGCCAAAGCCCATGACAGCCCGCGCGAAAATGGTTAGACTGAAAAAACGGCCCTGTCGATTTCGATCTTTTTTCAAAAATACCAAATAGAGGCTTTTTATGTCGCGCGAGAATATTTCACAAGATGCCCTGACTCAGGCCGACCGGACGAGCAATGAATTTTCAACCTATCAGGGCGCACTCGGGCAGGCCGGCGTTCAAGACATCGCGGCAAAAATGGCCGGGGGTGAATTTTTGACCCGCACAGGTGATCAAGTCGCGGTCTCCCCCGGCGCAAATGGCTTTGATGATATTTATATCGGCTGCGCGTGGAATATTCGAAAAACAACCAACACGTTTTGGGGGCGGTTGCTTGGCCTCTCCAGCACGCGGCGCGTCGATCTGGATTTGGGTGTTCTGTATGAACTGAGTGATGGGACGCGCGGAGCGCTTCAGGCCTTGGGCGCCGCAGATGGTGCCTATGATGCCCCCCCTTATATCGTCTTGTCCCATGATGAGCGATCAGGCCTAAAAGACGGCGATGACGAATATATGCGTGTCAACGGCAAACTTTGGGAAAAGATTAAACGTTTGCTCATCTATGTTTATATTTATGACGGTGCGGTCGATTGGGCGGATGTCGCTCCGATGGTTCAAGTTCAAATCACGGGTCAGAAACCCTTGAGCGTTCGTCCCCAAATGGCCCGGCATAATTTAAGCGTTTGCGCCGTTGCGATGATGGAACAAACGCGCGGGGGGTTTATTTTATCCAATCTGACACAATATTTTCCAGGCCAAGCCGAAATGGACCGCGCCTTTGGTTTTGGCGTGACATGGCAAGACGGTACAAAAGAATAAGAGGATAGACCCATGAGTGATCTTGATAAATTAGGAACCTTGGATGATACCACGCCCAAACCGTTAAGCGATGAAGATCTGAAGAAACGCGTGGGCGGAAAAATCGTAAATAAAGGTGACATGATTCATCTAAGCGAACTCGATTATACGCTCAAGAAAATGCGTTTGGGCGTGGGGTGGGATATCCCTGGAATCGACACGACAGGAATGGATATCGATTTCTCTTTATTTCTTCTGGATAAAAAAGACCAAACGCGGGAAGACACGGACTTTGTTTTTTACAACAATGTGACAACGTGTGATGGCGGGATTGTGCACACGGGCGATAACCGGACAGGCATTGGCGATGGCGATGATGAAGCGATCGATATTGAACTCAGCAAAATTCCGTTCGAGGTGATGAGAATTGTTTTTGTAATCTCTATCTATGATGCCGAAATGCGGGATCAAAGCATGATGATGCTGCAAAACGCTTTTATCCGCATCATGAATATCGAGACCGATACCGAACTTTTGCGTTTTCCGATCTTGGAAGAGTGTACGCAAAAAGATTCTTATGCCATGGCGATTGCCGAGATAACGCGCGAGGGACCTGTCTGGATGTTTCACGCGAAGGGCGAGTATTTAACCGGTGGCCTTGGAAAAATTGCAACCCAATACGGCATGATGGTCACGGGGTAAAATGACCTGAACTTCTAACGCATCTGCGCCATAAAATCATCTTCACTCATGATTTTAACGCCAAGTTCCATCGCCTTTTTTAACTTGGATCCGGCGTCTGCACCCGCCACCACGTAATCAGTTTGCGCCGATACCGAAGATCCGACTTTGGCGCCGGCACGTTCGGCGCGGTCCTTGGCCTCGGCCCGCGACATATGCAGCAACGTCCCCGTAAAAACAACCGTTTTTCCCGAAAGAGGGGTTTGCGTGGTTGCAAGCGGAACATACGGTTCCACCTGGATTCGTACGCAAAGATCATCAATTACCCGGACATTATGGGGTTCGGCCAAAAAATCAACGATATCTTCCGCCATACTGGGGCCGATTCCTTCAATCGACATCAGGTCTTGCTTCACGCCCGGATCTTCGTCACGGACCCGCAGGGTCAACCCGCGCCAATCTTCTAGGGTTGGATAGATACTCGCAAGTTTTTGCGCTGTTGCCTCCCCTACTTGGAAAATCCCCAAAGCGTATAAAAACCGGGGCAGTGGGATACGGCGCCGCGCCTCAATCGCGCGGAAAAGATTTTTTGCCGATAAATCCCCCCACCCCGGCCGATCTTTAATTTGAGGGATTGTTTTTTTATCACGTTCTTCCAACGTGAAAATATCGGCAGGCGTTGCAATCAATCCAGCGTCAAAAAATTCGGCCACAATCTTTTCGCCCATGCCCTCGATATCAAAGGCCAGACGCGAGACAAAATGTGTCAGACGTAAAACTGCCTGAGCCGGACACACAAGGCCCCCCGTACAACGCCGGGCGACCACATCCCCATGGCGTAAGGCCGCCGATCCACACGCCGGGCACACATCGGGGAATACGAAAGGCTGCGACTCTTTTTGCCGTGCCTCGCCGCGCACCGCCACGATTTGCGGAATAACATCCCCCGCCCGTTGGACAATGACCCGGTCGCCCACGCGAATATCTTTACGTGCGATTTCGTCTTCGTTATGCAGCGTCGCGCGCGCGACCATCACACCGCCAACATTGATGGGGTCGAGTTCCGCAACAGGGGTGAGCACCCCCGTGCGCCCCACCTGGACCGAAATCGCCCGTAATGTTGTTTCGGCTTGTTCTGCTGCAAATTTATGCGCAATCGCCCAACGCGGCGCACGGGCCACAAACCCCAATCGATCCTGAAGGGCCAGGTCATTCACCTTGTACACCACGCCGTCAATATCAAAGGCCAAATCACTGCGCTGATGATGAAGGTCCTCAAAAAATTCAAGCACCTCGGCAACTGTTCGCACCACACGCGCAGGTTCCGGCACCCTGAATCCAAAACCGGATAAACGCGACCGCACGCCCTCTTGTGTCGTTGCCAACGGGGCAGAGATGTCACCAATCGCATACGCAAAGAACCGTAAAGGTCGCGCCGCTGTTACATTTGGATCCAGTTGACGCAAACTGCCGGCAGCGGCGTTCCGTGGATTGGCAAAAGGGTCCTCGCCACGCGCAATTTCGTCCGCATTCAGGCGCAAAAAATCATCCTTGCGCATATACACTTCGCCACGCACATCGATGACATCGGGCACACTACCCTTTAAAACAGAGGGAATATCGGTAATCGTGCGCACGTTTTGCGTGACATCTTCGCCCGTGAAACCGTCACCACGGGTCGCGGCCGAGACAAGTTTCCCGTTCACATAGCATAAACTGCACGACAATCCATCGATTTTTGGCTCGAGACAAAGGTCGATCGATGATCCGTCTTCCATCCCCAAAAACCGCGCGATGCGGGCCATAAATTCGTGCACATCGTCCGGTGAAAATGCGTTTGCAAGCGAGAGCATCGGCACCGCGTGGGTGATTTTTCTAAATTTTCCAAGAAGCGCCGGATGCACGTGTTGCGATGGGCTGTCCGCCGAAACCCAATCTGGGTGCGCAGATTCAATTTCTATCAGTTCGCGCCGTAATACATCATATTCTGCATCTGTAATTTCGGGTTGGTCACGGGTAAAATAGAGATCGTCGTGATACCGGATCTCACGAATCAAATCATGATACGCATCCTGCGTGATCTCTTTTTTTGTTATATTCATCCCTTTACGCCGCCTGCACGCTTAAAAGTTTTTGCGCGGCCGCGCGCGCTTCATCTGTAATTTTTGCGCCCGAGAGCATGCGCGCGATTTCTTCACGTTGATCGGCCTCATCGGATAAAAGATAAACAGATGTCGATGTCTGTCCATTCTTTGTTTTTTTCGCAACAATAAAATGATGATCTGCACGTGCCGCGACCTGGGGGGCATGGGTGACAACCAAAACTTGGGCATCCCGTGCAAGACGCGATAACCGTTCGCCCATGGCGTCCGCAACCGCCCCGCCCAGTCCACTATCGACCTCATCAAAAACCATACACACATGATCCGGGCGACGCAAAATCACTTTTAAGGCGAGCATCAGGCGCGACAGCTCGCCGCCCGATGCCACCTTGTCAATCGCTCCAAAAGGCGCGCCGGGATTCATCGCGGCCGTAAAACGCACGGTACACGTGCCGTCCGGACCATACGCGGCGGGAAGAAGATCCTCGACCTCTGTTTTAAACCGAGCCTTGTCAAGTTTTAAAGGGGAAAGTTCCCGCATCAGCATGTGATCGAGTCTTTCTCCCGACACACGCCGCGCTTGTGTGAGTTCGCCTGCGGCTTTTAAATACAATTTTTCGGCTCCCTGACACGCCGCGCGATGTTCCGCAAGCGCATCCGCCCCGCGCGCCCGCGCCTCATATTGCGCCAAAAATTCATCGCGCTTTGCGGGCAGTTCATCGACCGTACACCCATAACGCCGGGCCGCCGTGCGCAAGTGATAGAGCCGATCCTCAATCTGCTCAATATCCTCGGGGCCCTCACCGTGGTCAAACACCATCGTTTCAATCGCGCTAGTCACATCTCGCACATTCGAGAGTGCTGTATCCAATTGGGAAAGCCATGTGTCCACCTGACCCGGTAATTTCTGTTTCATGCGATCAAGGGCCCGCGCGGCGCGGGCAAGCGCAATTTCTGCGCCCGCATCGCCATTCAGATCGTTACGCACCTGATCCAATGTTCCCGCGAGCTGCGCACGCGCCCCCAAAAACGTCTTACGAGCCAAAAGCGTTTCTTCTTCACCCGCAACCGGCGATAGTTTATCGAAATCTTGAAGAGCGTCCGCGATATAGGCAGCGTCCTGCGCGGCCTGATCCACTTGAATTTGCGCGGTCTCAAGCGCACGGCGCGCCTCAACCCACCCCTCCCAACAGGCCTTTGTTTTCTGAACCAAACTCTCGTGCCCGCCATATTGATCGAGTAAGCGGCGATGATGCGCCGGATCAAACAAATGACCCGTTTCAAATTGACCATGTAAATCAATGAGCATCTGTCCAATCGTTTTCATCAGGCCAATGCTCACCATCTGATCGTTGATATAAGCCCGGGATTTCCCGCTTTCATCGACCACACGCCGCAAGAGGAGCGTACCTTCGCCGGGAGCCGCAACACCTTGATCCGCAAGAATCTGATAAACGGGGTGATTTTCTTCAAGATCGAATAGTGCGCTGACCGTTGCCGCTTTGGCCCCTGCTTGAACCAACCCCGCATCGGCCCGGTCCCCGCGCACAAGCCCCAAAGCATCAAGCAAAATGGACTTCCCCGCCCCGGTTTCACCGGTCAGGACCGACAACCCCCTGGGCACATCAAGGGCCAAGTGGTCAATAAGCACAACATGACGAATATCTAAATGGCAGAGCATCGCCACATATCCCGCCTCCCGTTTATTCCAAGCCCTGATTATACCGATCCAGGGGATAAAATCAAAAGACAGAAAAATAAGGTGCCCCATCATTTTTCATACCTATGTTTGAGCCGGGATCGTGATAGAATCGGCCTTAGGTCCTTGATTCGCCTTTCTCAAATCTGCTGTTTTTCCCCATGCTGTCCGATATCCACCCCGATAGAGCCCCTGCTGTATCGACCCATGACCAGATGATTCCACGCCTGGTTGTGGCCGAGGACGGGCGCGTCGTCTTTGCAAGCCCCGGGTTTGAACACCTGGTCCATGCGAGCGCCGACGCGTTAAGGGGTAGCAAGCTTCAGGATCTCATCCTTTTTTGCGACCCTGATCTGGCCTTACGCGACCAACCCTTTTCGGATCGGGCCCCTTCCTCTGGCACCCGCGCCTGGGTTACAAATATTGATCCCGGGACCCATCAGATTCGTTTACGCGACCACGGCGACACACCTTTTGCCTTTACCTTTACCTGGGCCAGCGTCGGTGATGGCGCGCGGTATTTGCTCATCTGCGCTGCAGACGCCGGGGAAGATACGTTCGATTTTTTTCAAGACGATTCGTTGGGTGGTTTACCTACGCCGCAAGGGGCGCGTGTGGGCCCGCGCGTGCCGTCCATCTGTGGGCCCGCCTTTAAAAACGCCTGCGTGCGCGTGCGCAAGGATGGTGGCCACGTCTTTTTAGACCTTTCGGATGATGTCATGCTGCGCCTCGCCCAAGATGGGCATATTGACCACGCGAACCGGGCCTTTTTTGCCCAACTTGGATTTCACGAACGGCAACTCCCTATTTTGAATTTCATTGAACTGATGGGCATGGATGACCGCGCGCATGTGCGTGGCATTTTCATGGGATTGATGCACCACGAAGGCGGGGCAAGCCCCGTTCATTTCGAGACAACAACGCTGGATGCCGAGCAAAAACCCCGCCGCATCGAATGGCGGTTAAAACAACAAGGCGAGTGGATTTTTGCGCTAGGCAAGGATTTAACCCTTCTCCACGACAATATTGCCCGCATGAACCGCCACAAGCAACAACTGGCCGAGGTTGAGGCGATTGCTCATATGGGCGATTGGCGCTGGCAGGTTGGGGATACATCGCTTGTCTGGTCAAATGAACTCTACCGAATTTTTGGCGTGATGCCGGGTGAATTTACCCCCACGATCGACCATATCCGCGCCATGTTGCACCGCGCTGATCTTCCCCGCGTCGTCCAGACGTTTCAACGCGCGATGATCGAACAAAACAGCTATGATATGGATTTTCGCATTACGCGCCCAAATGGCGAGGTTCGCTATATCCGGTGCGAGGGGCGGTGCGAATGTGATGATACGGGCGATGTCATGGCGCTTTACGGTATTATGCACGACATGACCGAAACCGCGCGGGCTGAAAAAGAATTACGCGACGCCAAAAACGCGGCTGAACGCGCCTATGACAGTAAATCAAAATTCCTTGCGAATATGAGTCATGAACTTCGTACGCCGTTGAATGCCATTATCGGTTTCTCGGAAATGATGCAGCGTCAGCTTTTAGGGCCCATCGGCACCGAGAAATACCTCGATTACATCGACGGTATTCGGCAAAGCGGCGAACACCTTCTCGATCTGATCAGTGACATTTTGGATATGTCGAAGATTGAGGCCGGAAAATATACCCTCGACCCCGAGATCGTGAATTTGGCGAAATTGACCCGTCTGGCCATCAGCATGGTCGAAGGCCGCGCGCGCGAATCGTGCGTCGATTTAGGGTGTAATGCATTCGGAGATGACATCCAAATCACGGCAGATCGCCGTGCAGTACTCCAAATCATGCTGAATATCTTATCGAACGCGATTAAATTCACGGAACCTGGCGGATCGGTTCGACTGGAACTCACCTCAACGTCCGATGAGAAAATTAAATTTTCTGTCACGGATACGGGCATTGGTATTCCGCCCCATATGCTGGATGTCATTACGAAACCTTTTGAACAGGCGGCCAACCAATACACACGCGCACACGAAGGGTCGGGTTTGGGCCTTGCCATTACCAAAGAACTAACCCTGATGCATGGTGGACATTTGGATATTCAATCCACATTGGGTAAAGGGACGACCGTGACCATCACCCTCCCCCAAAATGACTTTCACGACACAACGGCCTTGCCCGCATGACGACATCGTGGCAGGACGCAGCAATTCTCGGAGTAGTAGAGGGCCTGACCGAATTCATCCCTGTTTCCTCGACCGGGCACCTCATTCTTGCTGAACACCTCTTGGGCACGGCATCCCAAAAATCAGGGGTTTTTACAGTCGTTATTCAAGTGGGGGCTATCCTTGCCGTGCTCTGGTTCTACCGCGTCCGGATTTTCGGCATCCTCACAAGATTTGGGACCAAGGGCCCCGAACAACGCCTGGCCCTTCATACCCTCATCGCGTTTTTACCAGCCGCGTTTTTTGGCTTCTTATTTCATGATTTTATCAAAAGCACGTTATTCTCACCTCTTGTTGTTGCGGGCGGCTTGATCGTCGGTGGAATCATCATGCTCATTGCCGAACGTTATCCCGCGCGCGTGACAACGGAAACGATGGATGACCTTGGCCCCAAAACAGCCCTGATGATTGGGATCGCACAAATTGCCGCTCTGATCCCTGGAATCTCACGTGCTGGCGCGTCGATTATCGGCGCACGAATCCTGGGGTTATCGCGTACAGCATCGACTGAATTTTCGTTTTTCCTGGCCATTCCGACAATTCTGGGCGCGGCCGGATTTGATCTTTATAAAAACATCACGATTTTGCACCCTGACGACATCCTGTTTTTTGCAATTGGAACAGGATCCGCGTTTCTCTCGGCGCTCATTGTTATTCGCTGGCTGATCCGTTACGTGGCCGCCCACGGATTTTCTGCCTTCGCCTATTACCGGATCATCTTGGGAATCGGGTTCTTATCCGCGATCAGCCTGGGGTGGATATAAACCCCATTTATTTTTTTGGCCCAATTTGCGGCGCATAGATCCGCGCGCGACTCGCGCGTTCCACATCATCGGGATGGGGGCCCACACATGTCACGATATCACGCGAAAAGGCAGGCCAGTTCTCGACCCAATCATAGGTGTGGTCAACGTTCTGAACAAAGGTATAGCCCAAGCAACGATCATCGGCAAATGCCTGGGCATAGCTGTGATATACTGCGTTCGGAATAACCTGATCATACTGGGCGATATAATGATGCTGCGGAATATTCACCAAATCTGGCACAACATTGATTGGATTGAGTGAGAGCTCATATCCGGCAAGCCCATGAACCTTGGCATAGGTGGCGGTATCTAAAAGACCCGCGATAGTGCGTAGCGACTTCACATCGTCGCGCGCGGCCGTGATGAGTGCGGCAAGCCCCCCTCCCGATCCAAACCCCACCAAATGAAATCCTGTTAATTGATAACGTGATTTTATTTCATCGAGCATGGCCTTATAGGCCGACAAAATTTCAGGCGCAAACATGCGCGTGGTCAGCATATCCGTCGGGCAATCCGCACCGCCAAGTCCATATTGACAGGGACGCGCCATCCAGATGACGTTTGGGGCCGTATCATGGGATGCGAGTTCCAACCCTACCGGACGCTTGGGCGTGGGGTCGTTCGACACACGCACACGGTCGACCATGACATCGCCCGACCCTTCGATATATACCGTCGCAACGTCGCCTTTTTTATGCACGCGTTCAAAGGCCTTGATGGTCATCCCTTCCGCCGACAAATTGCGGGGAATCATAAAAACAGGAAAGGCCAGGCGATTCGCGTTATTCGCGCGAATCCCGGGGGTTGAGCACGCGACCACGGATGAAACCGCAATCATCAATAATCCAACGACAACGCCTTTTGAAAAGAACATGGTGTGCATTTCCGTGACAAATTTAAACAAAACGAGGCGTTCGGATGAACCCCTCAAAGAGCTTTCTCCCCCGCAAAAAGGGGGATATTTCCTCTATCATACCGGACAAGTGCCGCCCTGCCCAGAGGATATCGCGCCGACGCGATCGCATGATCCCCAAGACAGTAATAGATTTTTCATATTTATATCATAGAATAAAGGCACGGATCGCATGACGAAAGGCAGGGTCATCATGAGTAAATTTCAACCGGGTCAAAGAGGGCAATCGCAAGAAGTTTTTACAGGCGTTTGCCGGATGGGAAGACCTGGGCCTGGGAAAAAGGTTGAGATTGGCGTCACACAAGGCAGCCCCGCGCATGAGGGGTATAAACTGATGCAGGCCGAGCAACAAAAAGCCGCCCTTGGAACAGGAACCGGCACAGCAGCTAGCGCGATAGGTGATCACATGGAAAAAGAAGCCCGCAAACCCGACACGCAAAACTGCGGACCCGATGCCATTCCAACCGGCATCATCTATAAACCCTAAAACACGACGAAATTATTTCATCACGCGGCGGTTTGGATCGGCCACGATCAAATCGCCGTAATTATCCTTGGGATCGGGCCCCGATGGATACCCGACGCCCAAGGTCGGCAATAATTTACCTTTCAGTGCCAAAAGACGATATACCGCAAAAAGTTCCGTATATTGCGCGTTAATCACGTTGCTGCGCGAGACGAAATATTCATTTTGGGCATCGAGTACATCGAGAAGCGTCCGGCGATCGAGATTAAATTGATCGAGATAGGCGCCCACCACTTTTTCATTGGCATCTGCCTGCGCCGCGAATTCACGCCCGCGTTCATTCGCCGAAACCATTTGGGCCCAGGTTTGACGCACATCTTCTTCGACACCGCGCGCAGCTTGGGACCGTGTTTCTTTGGCTTGAGCATGGCGATACACGCCTTCACGGACCCGCGCCGTATCCGCACCCCCGCGATAGAGATTCCAGTTCATGATAAGAAGCGCGCGCGCGCGGTCCACTTCGCCCTCATCCCCGCCTGTATCATGGGCGCGGTTTACATTCGCCTGAAAATCGAGTTTTGGATAGAAACTGGATTGGCTTTGCTTCCATTCGGCCGCTGCCGTTTCAATATCGGCCACACGGCTGGCGATCGTGGGGCTTCCGACCAGGGCCTGCTTGACCTCATCATCCACTGTTTCCGCAAGGTTTGTGGACGGCGAGGCCGGCCGTTCCAGCGTCCGGGGCATTTCCCCGACTTTGGCACGATACATGGCTTCGGAGGTCCGGAGCGCCTCACGCACACTTGATTCGTTCGCACGCGCCGCCGCCAAACGTGCGCGGGATTGTTCAACGTCGGCCGCCGTCGTCCGACCTGCGTTTGACGATTCGATCATTTGACGTTCGAGGTCCGCATGGCGATCCACGTTCGCCTGGGCAATGCCCAACAGCTCACGTTGACGTAAGACATTCAAATACGCCTCGACAATGTCCAATCCAACGAATTCAGCGACTTCCCAGACACGGTGGCTTGCCGACGCGATGCGGGCCTTTTGACGCTCGACCTCAAACTTTGTCTCAAATCCATCAAAGAGCATTTGGGTCAGGGTGAGGCCAGCTTGATAGCGCCACAAGCTATTGGTATCCGAATCGGTTCCGGGAGGGTCTTCGTGTGTTAATTCCCACCCCGTATCCGCATTCATATCGACGGAAGGGAGATATTTCCCCTGGGCCTGGCGCAGTTCTTCGTCCGTTGCGCGGCGGTTATTGATGATTGATCCATATTCTGGATGGGTCATGACCCCGACCGCCACGGCATCACGCAAAGTCACCAAACGTTCCGCCGCCTGAACCGGAAGGATCAGGGCAAGGGTCAGGGTGCAACCCACAAGGACCGCAGAAAGGGGGGATGATAATGTCATGATAATCCTCATGTACGAGAACGAATAAAGTGCGGAAGAACCCCAAAGACGAGAATGGGTCCTATCCAATATGTCTTTTTTTATGGTTCTACGCAAGGTTTTGCAACCGATCGGGAATAAAAAAACCAGCCACTAGGGCCGGTTTTTTTATCAAGATGTAATACTTTGTTAACTTTTATGACGGGATCGATCAAGCGGCTTGTTGCATTTGATCCATCAAATCGGGTGCCGAGATGATGTCGGCCGTTGGGGGCAAGACGTCAAACGCGGCAACATGGACCGTGCCCCCTACCGATTCAGGTACACCGGTCGCCGCCACAAAATCATTGATCGCGAGCGTCAGATCGTCATCAAACGCGATCGCAGATGACAGGGCCGCACCCAAATGATCATTATCCGTATCAATCGCCAGGGTCGATGTCGCACTATCCCCATCGGCATCCGTGACCGTATAGCCAAAGTGATCTGTCCCTTCGCTGTATCGTTCGACCGAGACGTTAATCAAGGTCGCGCTATAACGGTTGCTGGGGTCATTCAAATAGATATCCACTTTGGTAATGGGGACATCATGGAATAACGCTTCGGCATCAATTTTATAACTGACAATCCCCGGATATGGCCCGGCAACCGCATGGGTCAAGGCAATGGTGACAGGGCTTGTTGCGCCGGCCAAGTAAACACGCGCCATGACAAGGCCTTGTTCGGTGGCGTTCAGATTGCCCAGTGTGACCCAAACCGCATCCGCTGGTTCGGCACCATAGGTAATCCGAAAGGCCTCATTCCCGCCCATCGCACCGCTGTTAATACCAATCCCCGTGTTACCGATATTATTATCATCGAAAACCCACGATAAATCGGTGGCAGTGGCCCCGGTCACACGGTCAATGCCTTGGATTGTCACGCCGTTCTTGGTGATCATCGGGGTCGTATCCGAGTAAATCACATCATCACAAATCGGATCCAAATTGGTGATGACCAATTGACATTTCGGCGTATAGGTATAATCGCCGTCGCGTTCAATGGTGAGCGTACCGTACGTTCCAACAACCGTCGTCTGACCCGTTGGAGCAACAGTATAGCTATGCCCGTTAAATGTCACCGAGGAGACATAAGGGCTTTCGGTCGAGACATCATTTGTCAACACATTGCCTGTCACCATATCGCATGTATTCGCAATATTTTGATCGGCATGCGGCACGGGCGCATCATCGCGCACTTGGATCGTAATCGTTCCTAAATCGCTATCTCCGTCCTGATCCGTGATCTTGACCCCAAAATTCAGGTTAATCACGTCATTCGGATCTTGGGCGTTCGCATGATCCAGATTATCCAGTAACCGGAACTGGTACGATCCATCGGCGTTAACCTGAAGCGTGAACACCGTCGTTGCCCCGGCTTTGCCGATATAGGTATTGCCCTCAAGGGTTACCACAACGGGCACGCCACCACTCGACAAAATATTCCCCAGTTTCGATCCGGTCGATCCAAATGACGTCGCCCCTTGGGCCATAATCGCCCCCGGACCATCACTTCCGTAATTCGATGTCAGGGTCCCATTCACAACAATCGGCCCCAGATTCGTTTCATCCACCGTTTGCGTCGCGTCCCCGATTACAGGTTGGCCATCCGATGTGCTGATCCGCAGGATAGCCGGATCTTGATCACCATCGCGGTCCGTTAACACATACGTGAATGCGTCCGTCCCATTCGCGCCATTGCGTGCGGTATACGTATACGCGCCATTCGCCGCGATCTGAAGCGTGCCGTATTGACCCACAACACTCACCGTTCCTGTTGTGGGAATAACGGTTGTGACACCATTAAAAATGACCGCTGTCACTGACCCTGGGCCATCTTCGCCGGGATCATCATTGCTTGTCACGTTACCCGTCGCCACATTATTCACGATCACGCCTTGGTCATCTTGGGCGATCGGTGCATCATCGCGCACCCCGATCGTAATCGTCCCGTTCGCCACGTCGTTATCGCTGTCTGTCGCCTTAACACCAAAAACCAGGTTGATTACGTCGTTCGGATCTTGGGCGTTCGCATGATCCAAATTATCACTGAGTTGGAATTGGTATGTCCCATCGGCGTTCACCTGAAGCGTGAACACCGTCGTTGCTCCCGCCTTCCCGATATAGGTATTTCCTTGAAGGGTTACCACAACAGGAACGCCGTTACTCGTCAAATCACCATTTAATTTTGATCCAGATGAGATAAATGACGACGCTGATGTCGCTGAAACCGACCCTGTATCCGAACCGTAATCGGGATTGACCGACCCTGACACCAGAACCGGCGTCAAATTCGTTTCATCGACGATATTTTGTGCATTCACGATCACAGGTTGGTCATCCGCGTCGACACGAATAGTCACAAGACAGCTTTTCGTTGCGACGTTGTTGGTTAAATCACATTCCTCGCCCGACAAATTCGTTTCGGTCGCAATTGCGGTGAAGGTCAACGTAAAAGATCCTGTATATCCAGCCGCCGGCGTCACTTTCAACCCGTCAAGCTGGGCTGCGGTTAAAATATAACTGCCGTCATTCTGAAGTGTACCCGCGGATAACGTGGCTCCAGCCGGCAGGCCCGTCACACGAATGGTCAAAACTTCCGATCCATCTGTATCATTAAGCGCGGCGCCCGCATCAAGGGCGATCGACGTATCCTGTTCACCATGCACGGGACTTGTGACCCCCATTTCAGGTGTATCCGCCACAGCGTCCGTATGCACATGCGCGTCTTTGGTCTCTTGCGCTGTGGATCCATCACGTTCTGTTGATGTTGCGGTGACACGCAGCGCCGGAGTATCGACATCACTGTCGGTTGGGGGGGACAAAATCGGCCCCCCTGAAAAATTCTGACCCGCAGGCAATTGAATTGTCCAACGATGTGTCGCCGCATCATAGGTGCCGCCATTTGGGTTCACACCCCATCCAGCGGGGATTCCTTCGACCGTAATGGTCAGATATTCAGACCCATCCCTATCGGTCAGTTGCGCCGAAATCGGCACCAACACCGACCCATCTTCCAAAACGCAAACGTCTTCAACCTGAAGCGTGGGCGCATCCGGAACGTCTTTGGGCGGCTCTGGAGGCGTCACGGGCGGTTCGACAAGGGCAGGCGCCGCCCCGACCGGAAAATCATTCACCGACGGAATACCATAGGATAGCGATGTCGGCCCAATGGGCCCTAATGGGTTTAACCCATTCAAATTCGCAGGATCAATCCCGCTTGAGAATCCAGCGCCACCGCGCCCACCGATTCCACTGGGGTTATCCCCGCCGGCAGCCGGTTCAATATCTGCAACCATTTGGGCCACATCCGCCATGGGGGCTTTTTTCATCGCAATTTTAGGTGCGGCGTCACCAGCGGCCGGTTCAATGTCGGGCGCCGCCATCGCCAAAGGCGTGGCTCCCGTTGGCGTACACGACGCCGCAATCAAATGACTGGCATCCAGAACCGTGCCATCAGACAGCGTCATTTCGGGCGGCAAATCTCCCGCTGTGACTGGCACAAAATCGCGCAGAATAACAAGGCCACCGTTCTTAAACGATAGCATCAAATTGGTGCCGTCGACAGTTTTTGCGGCGCCATTCCAGTCAAAATTAAACTTGTAGGTCTGACCGGGTTCCATCACCACTTCACGGGTCATAGCAGGCCCTGGTTCCTGGATCGTCACCGTTTTATCATTGGCCAGCATCGGATCGATTGCGCGCAACAACGCATCGGGCGCAATATTCACAATTTGCAAACCCGTCGCACCGTCCGCCGCCCCCGGAACATCTTTGAGCAATTGAAAAATCGTGTCGCGTCCGCATGATTCGGCGGAATTCGCAAGCGCCTGGAAATTCTGAATGACCAAAGTGCCGCCATTCACCATTTTCATCTCAAGGGCGCCATCCGCCCGCAAGCTCACGTCCTGAATCTGATCCATTTTGAACAGGAATTGACTATACGCCCCAGGTTCCAATGTCACGGCAACACTTGTCCCGGCGGCCGGCAAGGCCACCGAACCGTCACTGGCAGACGGCAGCAAATCGGTCAATTTTGTGCTGGTATTCGTCATGTTAGTCCCTCTTTCTTTCATCGCACGATCACGGGCACATGCCCCACATGCGGCTGTTATAGCAAAAACAATGCTGGAATTCACACTTTTTTAACGGAATCTTTAGTCTTTGTCAATATTTATGTTAATAAATAGCTATAAAGTTTTGTTTTTATCACCTTCTTCTCTCTTAATACGTGTTTTTGTAATTTTATTTCAAAATTTGACCCTGCTCTTGCCCTCTCCCTGAGGCGGGATAATGATGCGGGATCATGACGAAAACATCTCCTGCCTCACCCTCAACACTACCTTGCCACCACGATCTTGTGATTGTGGGCGGGGGCCTTGCGGGTTTATCCCTGGCCCTTCTTCTGGCCGGAACGGAACGCGATATTGCGGTCGTTGAGCGCACACCTCTCCACCGCCAAACAACACGTTCCTTTGATATCCGGACAACGGCACTTGCGGCCGGAACCGTCCGTGTTCTGAAATCTGCCGGAGTTTGGGCGGAACTTGCCGCACACGCCTGCCCCATTCACAAAATCGATATTCTCGACGGGCCGCACCTCGCGGGCACCTGGCCCGTGCTTTTAGACTTTAGGGCCAATCTTGAAACCCAAGGCCCCTTTGGCTATATCGTCGATAATCTCGATTTGCGCCAGGCGCTTGCGGCACAAATTGCGCGTCACAAAAACATCACCCTTTACGCCCCCGCCGATATTGGGGCTATCGATCGCGACCCCAAAGGTGGCAAAATCACCTTAACCTTAAATGATGGCCGCAAGATCACCGCGGGTCTTTTGGTCGGGGCCGATGGTCGAGGGTCTCATGTGCGGGTTGAAGCGCGGATTCGAACCCGCGGATGGCCTTATCATCACACAGCTGTCGTGGCGACCATCACGCATACCAAACCGCATCATCACCTGGCGATCGAGCATTTTTTACCGGATGGCCCCTTTGCCGTTCTCCCTTTCTGTGATGATGACCAGGGCCGCCCCCGCTCGGCGATTGTCTGGTCCTCATCCCCAAAAGAGGCGCGGCGGGTCATGTCGATGGATGATGCAACCTTTATGCTGGCCCTTTCGGCACGATTGCCAGAGAGCTATGGCAGCGTGATCGAAACCAGCCCGCGGGCGGCGTGGCCCCTCACCCTGCAACATGCCGACACCTATATCGCGCCGCGAACGGCCCTGGTGGCGGATGCCGCTCACGGGATTCACCCCATTGCAGGTCAAGGATTAAATCTGGGGATGCGCGATATTGCAGATCTTGCCGATTTGATTTGGACGGCAGGATCTCAGGATATTGGCGGGCCGGAACTTCTTCACGGCTATCAAACACGCCGGCGCGCCGATACCCTGACCATGGTCGGCGCGACCGATATTTTAACAGGGCTTTTTGGATGGTCCGCGCCCGGGATTCCCATGCTCCGCAAAATGGGGTTGCGCCTGGTTCAGGCAACGCCCGCTCTCAAACGCTTTTTTATCAACCAAGCCATGGGCGGCACCCTTGTCACCCTTCCCTATGCGTGGGAAGACCAAAAAGAACCTGCACTGCGCCCTAGGAAAAAACGCGCCTAAGTTACACTAACCTGCGACAACGTTCACAATTCGCCCCGGCACAACGATGACTTTTTTCACGGCCTTGCCGTCAAGCGCACGTTTCACCGCCGCATCATTCATCGCCGCACGTTCTGTGCCCGCGTGATCCAAATCTGCCGGCAGGGTGATCGTCGCGCGGGTCTTGCCGTTGATTTGAACCGCGATCGTGACGGTGTTATTCACCAACAGAGATTCATCAATCTTAGGCCACAGGGTTTCGGCAAGCCACGTGGGATGTCCCATTTGATGCCAGATTTCTTCGGTGACATGCGGGATCATGGGGTTGAGCCCTTGGATCAAAAACGAAAACGCTTCACGCAGCGCCCATTTATCTTCGGCATCAAGCGGCGTAAATCCATCGGTTGTATTCGCAAGCTCGCGTAAACGTGCAATTGCCTTGTTCATATGGAACGCGTCGATATCTCGCCCGACGGCATATAAGGTTTGATGCGCCGCCGCGCGTAATTTCTGGGCCGTGTCGCTGAAAAATGCGGGTTTTTCCGAGAGGCCGTGCGTCATCTCCTGCGCCCGTGCCTCATAGGTCCGCAAGAGTCGTTGAATAAAGCGCGACGCGCCCTCAAGCCCGCTTTCCGTCCATTCGACATCGCGTTCGGGGGGGGAATCAGACATCAAGAACAAGCGCGCGGAATCAACACCGTGTCCCGCCATGATATCTTCGGGCGACACAACATTCTTTTTCGATTTTGACATTTTTTCAACGCGCTGGGCCGTCACGGCCGCGTGACCATTTTTCAAACGATACGTCCCATCGGGCAAGGATTCGACATCTGCGGGATTCACCCACTTGCCGTTTGCATCCTTGTAGGACATATGCGTGACCATCCCTTGGGTGAAAAGCCCGGCAAAAGGCTCATCAATCTCCCAATACCCGCAATCGCGCAACGCCTTGGTCCAAAAACGCGAATAGAGCAGATGCAAAATTGCATGTTCAATCCCGCCAATATATTGATCGACAGGCAGCCAGTAATTCGCCTTTTTCTTATCAAACGCCACGCTGTCGTTCCGTGCATCCGTATACCGCGCGAAGTACCATGAACTGTCAATAAACGTGTCAAACGTATCGGTTTCGCGTGTGGCCTTGCCGCCACAGGACGGGCACGTCACATGTTTCCATGTAGGATGATGATCAAGCGGATTCCCCGGTTGATCAAACGTCACATCCATCGGAAGTTCGACCGGCAACGCTGTATCCGGCACCGGAACAATGCCGCAGGACGGGCAATGAATAACCGGAATGGGGCATCCCCAAAAACGTTGCCGCGACACGCCCCAATCACGCAGGCGATAATTGATCCGGCGCTTGCCAATCCCCATCGCTTCCATTTTATCGATGACTTTTGTAATCGCCTGATCGGAGGTTAATCCATCAAATTCACCCGAGTTCACGACTTTCCCTTTCGGGGAATAAAACTCGCCCTCTTTATACCCGGGCCCCGTGATCACAGGCCGGATCGGCAAGCCGTATTTTGTGGCAAAGGCATAGTCACGTTCATCATGGGCCGGCGCCGACTTAATCGCCCCCGTCCCATAGGCGTAAATCACGAAATTCCCGATATAGACGGGCAAGGCCTCACGCGTAAACGGGTGAATAACGGTAAAAGGCGTCTTGAATCCCTTTTTCTCGGCCCGTTCAATCGCCGTTTCGGATGTCCCCAGTGTTTTGCATTCATCAATAAACGCCTGGACATTCGGATCGGATTTTCCAAGCATCTCGGCATACGGATGTTCAGGAGCGATCACCGCAAAAGTCGTCCCCATAATCGTATCCGCCCGCGTTGTATAGACGTTTAATTTTGCGTCCTTAGGCAAGCCCGGCCCCTGAATCTCAAAATAAAATTCAACCCCTTCGCTTCGGCCAATCCAATTCTCCTGCATCAGGCGCACTTTTTCAGGCCAGCGATCGAGTGTTTTTAACGACTCAAGAAGCTCATCCGCATAGGCCGTGATTTTCAAAAACCATTGATGAAGCGTCCGGCGTTCAACCGGCACACCGGATCGCCATCCTTTGCCGTCGACCACCTGTTCATTCGCGAGCACGGTGTTTTCAACCGGGTCCCAGTTGACAATTGACTCTTTCCGGTAGGCCAGACCTTTTTTGAGGAAATCCAAAAACATCTTTTGCTGATGCTTGTAATATCCCGGATGACACGTTGCGATTTCGCGGTCCCAATCAATCGCAAGCCCCAGCAATTTCATCTGGTCGCGCATGACGCGAATATTTTCGTACGTCCAATCGGCCGGGTGTTTTTTGTTTTCAAACGCGGCGTTTTCGGCGGGCAACCCGAACGCATCCCATCCAAAGGGGCGGAGCACGTTAAACCCACACGCACGGCGATAGCGCGTGACCACATCCCCCATCACATAGTTACGGCCATGTCCAATATGCAAGCGCCCTGACGGATAAGGAAACATTTCAAGGACATAGGATTTGGGCTTGTCGCTCTCAGGGTCACTTGAAAAAATATCGCGGCTCTCCCAAAGTTTGCGCCATTTGGCTTCGATTGCCGGAATAGGGGAGGATTCGGAAGATATAGTCGACATGGCAAGGGGCCCTCTTGAGATGAATTTTTCCGGGTATTATGCCCAGTAAATATCCAAAAAGCGAGTCCCTGTGCGCAAGAAAATAGGGGGTGATTCAATGAATCGTCGTCGATAAAACCGCCACGCGACAATCGGCCGGCAGAATCAACTTGCGGGTGGCCAGTAAAACAGAATGCAACTGCCCGTCTAAATGATGATCCCAATAGTCAAGAAAGCGGAATAAAACCGGAAATTTGGGTGCAAGATCATAATCTTGCCAAACATAGGTCTGAAGCACACCCGGATAATCGGGCAGATGATACAGGATCTCGGCCGTTGTCAGGCGATAATCATTCATCAATAAATATGTCTCGCGGGTCATCCCTTGACCTTTTTCCTTCTCCAAGAGGGTCAGAAACAGGGGCATTCGGCCCTTCCCCTTTATTTTACCCAGAAAGAATTATAAAAATGCTAATGCACCCGCACCCCCGCGACAGCGCGCCGCAGGGCCTATCCATGTTTCCCCTCTTGGCGAAAACGGGGCCTTCCCCTATCCTTAGGCCCCAGCAATATCTTGTTGCTGTTCCCTTCTGACCTATCATTATTTTGTGGAGAAATCATATGATGAAATCATTGCTCGCGGCAGTTGCCGTTATTGCCCTTTCGGCTGGTGTTGCATCGGCTGAAGAACATGTGGCCCCGGCCGCAGCCGCGACCCCCGCGGAAGCCGCCGCTTCTGCCGCAACCGAAGCTGCCGCTGATGCGGTTGCGACCGTGAAAGAAACCACGCTGAAAGATGGCACCAAAATCGTCATCGAAGGCGACATGGTCTCGGTCGTTGGTGCAGACGGCGCGAAAACAGCGGCCCCGGACGGCGAACATGAACTGGCCGACGGCACCAAAGTCACCACCAAAGAAGGCAAGATCGTGACTCCCGAAGCCGGCCACGACGCCCACTAATCCCAGATTCTAATAAAACAAACCCCCGGAATCAATATTCCGGGGGTTTTTGTTGCCTTTTTTCTCCCTTTATGATCTACCTACCCCCATCATGACTCCTGCCGCACGTATTCACGCCACGCAAGAACTCCTCGCCAAGGTGTTGGCCGCGCCCATCCCGATGGACGGCGTCGCAGGCGATTATTTCCGGTCGCGAAAATATATCGGGTCCAAGGACCGCGCGGATATCGCCTCGCGCCTTTACGACATGATGCGCCATTATGGCCGCCTCGTCTGGTGGGCCCAAAAACTGGATATTTCACCGGATGCCCAGCATCTTGTCCTGTTGTATACGCGCCTGGTCACTGGCCAAACGCCGGGTGAAATCACCGCGCTGTATGACGGATCGCGGTATGGCCCTGCCCCGCTTGACACGCATGAACAGGCGCTTTTGCGTGATCTCGCGGATTCTCCCTTGGTCCCGACCGACATGCCGGAACATGTCGCACTCGAATGTCCGCCTGCGCACGAAGAAAAACTGCGTGCTGTATACGGCGATTCCTTCGCATCTGAACTCCGCGCGATGATGACCGGTGCACCGCTGGACCTGCGCGTGAACCCATTAAAAGTCACGCGGGATCAGGCGCTCAAATCGCTTGAAAAAGACGGGGTACAGGGCGACCCTGCCCCCTTTTGCCCCTTGGGCATTCGTCTGCGCGACAAGGCGTTCCTGTCGACGACCAAGGCCTTCCGTGAAGGATTTGTTGAAATTCAAGACGAGGGGTCACAACTGATCGCGTATCTTTGCCAAGCAACGCCGGGGATGCAGGTTTTGGATTACTGCGCGGGCGCGGGGGGAAAGACCCTGGCCCTTGCGGGGATGATGGCAAATAAAGGCCGGATCGTCGCGATGGATCTGGAACCAGCGCGTCTCGAAAAAGCCCGGGGCCGTTTTCGCCGCGCGGGCGCCCATGATATTATCGAGGTTCGGCCCCTTTCCGATGAACGGCACCGCAAGTGGCTCCGGCGACAAAAAGGGACATTCGATGTGACCTTGATTGATGCCCCCTGTTCGGGGTCGGGAACGTGGCGGCGTAACCCCGATGGACGGTGGCGCACTTTTGGGCCGTCCCTTGAGACTCTGATCACGACACAAAAAGATATTCTCGACCGCGTTGCGGGCACGGTCAAACCCGGCGGGCATTTGGTCTATGCGACATGCTCGCTTTTCCGCGAAGAAAACGAAGATCAGATGGACGCGTTTTTATCCCGGCATCCCGATTACCGCGTGCTGCCCGTTCCGGCGCTTTGGCCCCCAGCCACGCCTTGCCCTGTCACCGGCCCTTATTTGCGTCTTTCCCCGCATCATCACAATACAGATGGTTTTTTTGCAGCCGTGTTGGTGCGGGATCAAAACGTCAGCGTATCGGCAGTTGAAGCCACGCCCGAAACAGACGCTCAATCACCTGACCAAGAAATGTAATCAGTTCCGTTCCCTGACCGTCCACAAACATCTCTGGGTCGCGCGACCCAAAGGCCAAAAGCGCGGGAGGTGTGTCGGGCGCAATCATGACGCGCACAAGGCACTGCGACCGGACCAGCGTTGCGCCGCCGCCATAAATAGGCTCCACCCCAGAAATATCGGATTGCAGCACGATCGCCTTGCCGGAAAGCCACGAATCAATCGTACCTTCGGGCACCATGCGGATGCCGCCCACATGAATATGCGGAATGTTACCGCGATCCGCCTCGACCACCAGCGTGCAAATATCGACATCCAGCTGGGTTGCGAGATCCGCGGTTATCGTTTCGATAAATTCAGTAAAGGAATGACATTCCAACAGGCGCAAGATCGCCCGGTGCATGCGCGTCGTGTTATTCATGTTGGAGCGCGCGGTTTCCATGATGCCTTGCGCGGTTGTAAGCACCTGTTCCCGGTCTTCTTTGAGACGTTTCACCAGATATTGTTGAAAATCGACAATCCCACCCGATTTCTTTTCCCGCGGCGGGGTCAAAAAATCACAGGCATCGGGATGCTTTTCCAAGAAATCCGGATGTAATTTGAGCCAGGCCATGACGGCATCGGGGGTCAAGTCAGTAAGGTTCGACGGGGTTGCAGGCATGTTCTTGTGGGTCTCCATGGGTCGTATTTTCAAACAAAATAACCCTGAGCGCAAATCATTTATCACCCCCTGTCCAAAAGGATGTCTTTAAAAAAATAATCACTTTCCTCAAAATAATACTTGACATTTCGGGATTGTTCGCTTATATTCTCTATTAATGGAGTCGACCACCAGAGGGGGAAGCTCTTTTTTCAAGGCGTGTTGGTTAAATCGACCGTCCGAAGAAAGGAGCCAATCCCCCACCCACCACCGGGCAGCCCACAATTTACGAGGGCGGCGCGCGCTGTTCCCTTGTGTTTTTTTAAACAAAACCACGGGGGAATAAAAGCCAAACGGACTTCTCTGTCATTCCCGCAACAGCGGGAATCCAGGGAGGAGGGAAAGAAGAAAGAACTGGATCCCCGCTTTCGCGGGGATGACAAGGAAAGGAAGGAAGAGAAAGAGAAAAAAGACATTCCCCCCAAAGGAGAAGCAGGTCAGAGCGACAGAGGTCTCAAAGCCGCTGGACCCGACTCTTGACAATCGCCCATCGCGCGGTAGTCGCGTAATTCCTTCACACAACTGGCATTCAGCGGCGATGCCACATCTGCTAAATCCAGAGGAGCAGATGAATGCCCAAATGGCCCCCGCGCGGCATTCCAAAGTCGCCGATCAAATTCGGAAATTGGATCTTCCGGATAAGATACACTCAATGCTTCATCTAAAAACAACATTGGTATTTTAATCTCCCTCATCAAAAGGTATGACCACAACGGGTACAATTTAATCTTGGCATGTTTATTTTATTCTGCCAAGAACCCAATCTGGGTCATAAAATGTCGTTTTTAATCTTTGTACGGATTCTTTGTTTTCCGGAGCATCAAACGGACAGGCACGGGCGGAATTTCGAACCGTTCACGCAGGCCGTTCACCAAATACCGCTTGTACGAATCGGGCAGTTCCTCGGGGTGCATGCACCACAGGGCAAAAGTCGGCGGTTTCACGTTGATTTGCGTCATATATTTAATCGCATTCGGACGGCCGCGCACCAAGGGGGGCGGATGGCGCGACAAAGCACCTGCCAAAAATCGATTAAGCCCCGCCGTTCCGACACGGTGGGTCCATCCCTGATAATGGTTAAGGGCCGCGCGCATGAGCCCTTCTAAATTTGTCCCCCGTTCCGCCGAAATCGCAATCACCGGCACATCCGGGAGTTGTGCGAGTGACGTTTGAAGCCGGTCGGCAAGAGCCAGACGCACCTCATTTTTATCCTGAACCGCGTCCCATTTATTAAGCACAATAATCAACACGCGCCCTTCATCCACGACGTGCTGCGCGATTTTAAAATCTTGTCCTTCCATACCGTGGACAGCGTCAATCAGCAGAAACACGACATGCGCCAAACGAATGGCGCGCAGGCTGTCATCCGTGGACATTTGTTCAAGCGGATCAATCACGCGCGCACGCCGCCGCATCCCCGCCGTATCGACCAAACGAAATTTACGGTCCTGCCAGATAAAGGGCGCGGCAATCGCATCGCGCGTAATCCCGGCCTCGGGCCCTGTCATCACACGGTCCTCCCCCAAAAGGGCATTCATCAGGGTTGATTTTCCAACATTCGGACGCCCCACAATCGCAATCTTGATGGGTTTGGCGTCGTCATCCACGGCGATATGCGCAGCAAAATCAAAATCATCACGACCTTCAAGTGCGTCAAGATCCGGCAAAGCGGCAAGGAGGGCGGCGTCTCTCTCCTCTGCCGTTTCATCCGCGTCCTCGATGGGCGCAACGGGGAAATACGGGCGGAGCGCATGATACAAATCATCGAGGCCAAATCCATGCGCGGATGAAATGGCAATGGGGTCCCCAAGCCCCAAGGCATAGGCATCGGCCACGCCGGTTTGCGCGACGCCTTCGTGATCACATTTATTGACCGCCAGCACAATCGGTTTCTGAATGCGGCGCAGCCACGCTGCAAAATGTGCATCCATCGGGGTAATCCCGTCGCGGCCATCGACAACAAAAAGCACAGCGTCGGCCTGGGCAATCGCGCGTTCCGTTTGGGTACGCATCCGCGCCTCAAGCGATCCATCAAAACGGTCTTCAAGTCCCGCCGTATCCAAAACTTGGATCGGTTCATCCAAAAGATACCCCTCGGCCGCGCGCCAGTCGCGCGTCACCCCGGGACGATCATCGACAATCGCCATTTTTTTACCGCACAGACGGTTAAACAGGGTCGATTTCCCAACATTGGGACGTCCCACAATGGCCAAGGTGAATGTCATGATAAAGCCGTTATTCCTTTATTATTGCCACGCGGTCAATGTGCCGTCATGCGCGAGCAAATACAGCACACCGCGCGCAACCACAGGCGGGACCGCCGGGTCAACCCCTGTTTCGATTTCGCGTACGATCTGTCCGTTCGCAGGATCGATATCCATCGCGTGGCCATGGCTGCCAAAAACTTTCAAGCGCCCACCCGCATAAATGGGTCCGGTCCAATGAAGCGGGCCTGTGCGTTCTTCCATATCCTCAAATCCCGGCAAATCGGTAATCCAGCGAATAGCGCCGGTATCCCGCGACAAGGCCATCACTTGATGGTCGCGGCTTAAAACAAAAACATAAGGACCGGCCACCCAGGGCGTTTCCGCCCCCGCGATATCCCGTTGCCAAACGCGTGTTCCGGTGCGCGCGTCAATCGCAACCAAACGTCCCGCATAGGAAATTGCAATCACCAATCCGTTATCGATGACCGGTAGGGCGCGAATATCATTTAATCCAGTGGCCCCGCCCAAACGCACAACAGGTGCTAAATTATCGGCCCATGCGGTCGATCCATTTGCCGTACGAAAGGCAATGAGATCCCCGGATGAAAACGGTGCCACCACCAAATCATGTGTAATCGCCGGGGCTGCTGCACCCAATAACGCCGCCCCTTCCGCCACGCCGCGATACGTCCAAATCTGAGTCCCGCTTGCCGCATCGAGTGCCATCAAGCGGTTATCCATGGTCACAATATAAACTCGACCATCCAGAACAGAGGGGGCCGCCCGCGCCGGCGCCGGAAGCGGGGCCCGCCACACCTCATGCCCCTGATCCGTGTGAATAGCCAAGATTTCGGCGTATCCGTTTGTCACGAACACAACATGATCAGCAACAGCCAACCCCCCGCCAATCGCGGTATCATCTTCATCCCGTGCGCCCGCAAAGACTTGCCACAATTTCTTGCCGCGATCAGCAGAAAATGCCGATAAATTTCCATCTGTATCGAGGGTTAAAATCTTGCCGTCCGCAACGACAGGTTCGGCGGTCAAGGGATTTGTGCGCGTCGATCCCGCGCCAATATCCACCGACCAAATTTTCGATCCCCCCTCGGGGGCATAGGATAAATGCTGCATCGCATGGCCAGGTTCTCCGCCAGTTTGAGGCCAATCCGAATTTGTCCACGGGGTCGGGGCCTGATACGGATCGGCGACAAGTGCGGGATCCGGCTCTAATTTTTTTTGAAGCTCGATGACCGATAAACGATCCCCTGGCAAGGGCGGCGCCTCATCCTCGCCCATCCACGATGAACACCCCGTCAGGCAGGCGAGGATCGCCGCAGTTAGAATCCACGTTGTGGGTTTATGATTTTTCATGTCCATCCCCCTGCTCATTTCTTTTTCTGCTGATCAAGGCGCAGTTGATAGGCCTGGGACAGGGCGCGCGCGCGTTCGCTTTGCGTAAAGGGAAGCGCTTGATTATTGAGCATCGGCGCCAAAAGTTCTTGCGCGGCCGTAAAATCCTGTGTGCGTTCCGCTGCAATCACCGCCGCCTCAAGCCGCGCGGCAAAAGCAAAAGGGGCACCGTCATCGCGCATCAAGGGTTGAAGTGCCGCGCGCAAATCAGCGGGTTTTATCGCCGGATCATCCGCGACTACACGCACCCAAATTAATGTTGCAAGATCACGTAGATCTTTATTTGCGCGGGCGTCATTCCGAGCTGCCAGAAGCAACGGAATCCCGAGGTCGCGTTTCCCCTCCGCCATCCATTTTTGTGCGGCCAAAATCCGTGCCAGCACGGCCGCGTTCCCGTCCTTCGCTTGGCCCAAATCAGTGAGCGCCGTCGGGTCATCAAGCACCGCCAACAATTTGCCTGTGTTCTTTTCCGCCGCCGCGCGGGTCCACGCCTGATACGCTTGAGAGACAGCAACCGCCAAAATCACGGCGATGATCCCAGCAATCAAGGTATTCCCATGACGGCGCCACAGAGTCATCAACCGCTCTTGCCGCATCAAATCATCAACTTCACGTAAAATATCGGACATGCCTTGACCTCTTGAAAAAGGATTTCCCGGGCCTCTGTTTAGCAGAATTTGGGGGTCAGGGGGAAGGGGCGCAAATGGGGAACACCAGGGCTCTTAACGCCGCCGATATTGAAACCGCCCGCCACGTTCTTGGGCAGACGATCGGCTAAACCCGCTACCATGCTTTGATGTTTGTATGGAAAATGTTGAATAATCATAGAACGGCCCGCGTCCCAAGAGCCAACAGACAATCAGCCAAATATAATAAAGAACGGGTGGAATCAACGCAAACGGCATGGCCTGCCACCCCAGAATCGGCCGGATCCGTGTTTCCCATTCTTGTTCACGTGTGCGGTATGTTGCACGAAACTCCATGAAACCGGGACGATCGTGTTCCAACCAGACCTCACCAATCGTTGAGATATGATATCCTGCACCCGGGTTTCCTTGATATTTCTCGTAATCTTTAAAGCCCAGATACACCCCCGGCAATAAAAGCAACAGACCAATGATCACCCACGCGCGCATGACAAAACATCCTTTCGATGTCAAAACATCCTAGCACAAAACCACACCGCGCCCAAGGTCTTGGTTATTATTCCTGACGACGCGCGCTGGAGCAAAATATCGTTTTTCTTGCCCTAGCGCGGGGCACCCGCGCCACCTGTCCGAATAATCGACGTTGCCGTTGCAATCAACCCCGCCATATCCCCCAGATTTGCTGGGACGATCAGAGTGTTATTGGTCTTCGCCAAATTTCCAAAGGCATCAACAAAACGTTCGGCGACCTTGAGGTTCACGGATTCAAGCCCGCCCGGAAGTTGGGTCGAGGCCGCAACTTTCGCAATCGCATCGGCGGTCGCGTCCGCGACCAGTTTAATCGCCAGCGCGTCCCCTTCGGCCTTGTTAATCGCCGCTTGGCGGTCGCCCTCAGACTGCGCAATCGCGGCCTGACGTTCCCCGTCGGCAATATTGATTTGTTCCTGACGGCGCCCTTCGGAGGAAGCGATGAGGGCCCGTTTTTCCCGTTCAGCCGTAATTTGCGCCTGCATCGCACGCAAGATTTCCTGCGGCGGCGTTAAGTCTTTAATTTCATACCGGAGCACCTTAACCCCCCAATTCGGCGCCGCCTTGTCAATTTCAGCGACCACAGTGGTGTTAATCAAATCGCGTTCTTCAAAGGTGCGGTCCAGTTCCAGTTTTCCGATGATGCTCCGCAATGTCGTTTGCGCGAGTTGCGTAATATTCACGACGTAATCTTCCGCGCCATAGGACGCCCGGTAGGGGTCTGTGACTTGAAAAAACAAAACGCCGTCAACCTTGAGTTGGGAATTATCCCGCGTCACGCAAACCTGGGCCGGAACATCGAGCGCCACTTCTTTCAAGGAATGTTTATAGGCAATTCTGTCCATAAACGGGATAATCAGGTTGATCCCCGGCGTGAGCGTTGAATGAAACTTGCCCAGGCGTTCAATCACATAGGCATGTTGCTGGGGCACTGTTTTAATCCCCTTGGCAATAATGACAAGAACAACAACAGCAAGTGCAAGTGCAATTTCCATGGTGAGCATCCTTTCTTAAAAATCAGGCAGCGGGGGGTGTATCGTACAATGTCAAAACAAGCACAGATCCATCAATTTGCGCAATCTGGTAATCGCGGGTCGAGTCAACAACCCCGCCGTCCACACGCGCTGTCCAATCTGCGCCACGATAATTCACGCACACACGGCCCCCGGGATCAACCGATGCAATACGCACAACGGCGCCAATATCGGGATGCACATCAGGATTTTTGGCCGCAGGCGCGCGTGCACCAACACGCGCCCGGTAATTTTGAAGTGCCGCAAAACCAGCGGCAGCGGCCAGTGTGGCCCCCAATACTTGAAACGTCATGGACAGGCCCAAGACGGCCGCCAAGGCTCCGACAACGGCACCCAGGGCCAGAACCAGTAAATAAAACGTTCCGGTCATCATCTCAGCAATCGCCAAGATCGCCGCCAAAACAATCCAAAATGTCCAAGGTGTCATTTTATATACGCCCCTCTCTCCTTTATCATCCCGGCCAGCAACCCTATCACAAACCCAGGCAATAAAAAACCCCGCCAATACGCGGGGTTTTCATGTACTTATCTTGGTTTTTTTACGCCGGGATCGCCTTTTTACGGACGACGGGCTTCACCTCACGGACAAACACAGTGACCGATCCGCCCGCCTTTTCAACAGCGTCTTTCGCTGTTTTTGTGCATCCGGCGACCGTAATATTGACCTTGGCCTTCAGTTCACCGTTCCCCAGCAAACGCAATCCATCATAGGCGCGGCGGACCACACCGGCCTTAACCAGCATATCCACATCAATCGCGGCCTTGGCATCAATTTTCTTAGCATCAATCGCGGCCTGTAACTGGCCCAAATTGATTTCGGCATAGGATTTCGCATGAATATTGGTAAAGCCGCGCTTGGGCAAGCGACGATAGAGGGGCATTTGACCGCCTTCAAAACCGCCAATCGCCACACCCGTACGGGATTTTTGACCCTTAGTCCCTTTCCCGGCTTGTTTACCCTTGCCGGACCCCATCCCGCGACCCACGCGAATACGGCTAAAGGTCGAGCCTTCCTTGGGTTTCAGTTGATTTAATTTGGTCATGATATCTACCGTTTCAATTAAAAAGTTTGAACAACGCGCCTCATCTATTGGCCTTAAGCCGCATCTTGTACCGTCACCAGGTGATGAACACGCGCAATCATGCCGCGCACCGCGGGCGTATCTTCCAGTGTCTTCACACGGTTCATTTTCCCAAGGCCTAGACCTTTCAAGGTTTGCATGACCCAAGCTTCGCCCTTGGCAGACGACCCAGTTTGCTTGACCGTCACGGTTGCGCCGGATTTTGCCGCTGCCCTTTTGGGTGCAGCCTTAGTCTCAGACTCCGAAGGAGACGCCTTGGGCACCGCTTGTTTCTTTGGCGCTGCTTTGGGAGCAGAGGCCGCGGTCGTTGCTTTTTTGGCCGGTTTTTTCTCGTCGGTCATGTTCATGTATCCTTTTATCTTGTTATTCTGCGGCTGCTTCGTCTTCTGCTGCGGCCGCTTCTGTTCCTTCACGACGCGCAACAATATCGGTCACCTTGCGGTTACGACGCGCCGCGATTTGACGCGGCGATTGCATTTTCTGAAGCGCATCAAAGGTCGCGCGCACCATGTTATGCGGGTTGCTGGTCCCTTTGGATTTCGCCACAACGTCCTGGATTCCCAAGACTTCGAAAATCGCGCGCATCGGACCGCCGGCAATAATCCCGGTCCCCTGTGCGGCCGAGCGCAAAATAACATGGCCCGCGCCGTAACGTCCAGTCACATCGTGATGGAGTGTACGACCTTCGCGCATCGGCACACGAATCATGCGGCGTTTGGCTTGTTCTGTTGCTTTACGGATCGCATCCGGCACTTCACGCGCCTTGCCATGACCCGTCCCAATCCGACCGCGACCATCGCCAATGACCACGAGCGCCGCAAACGCAAAGCGTTTCCCGCCCTTGACCACCTTGGCCACACGATTGATGTGGACCAATTTTTCCTGAAATTCCGGCTCTTCGCGAGCTTGATTTTTTTCTGGACGTGCCATGCCTTTGTCTTTCTCCTTTTAGAATTTCATGCCAGCGGCGCGGGCAGCTTCCGCAAGCGCCTTGACCCGACCGTGATACAAATACCCACCGCGATCAAATTGAACATCGCCAATTTTCGCGGCCTTGGCGCGAGAGGCCAACAATTCGCCGACTTTTTTGGCCGCATCAATCGTGCCGCCATTCTTGACTTTTAATTCTTTATCCAAAGTCGAGGCGCAGCAAAGCGTATTCCCCACGCGATCATCAATGATTTGGGCGTAGATTTGCTTGTTCGAGCGCGAGACGGACAGACGGGGCAGTCCAACCGCATTAACTTTCTTGAGTTTATAACGGGTGCGACGCGCACGACGTTCAAAGGGTGTTTCAGCTTGTTTTGCCATGATGTGACGTTCCTTTATTTCTTCTTGCCTTCCTTGCGGCGGATATACTGACCTTCATACCGGATTCCCTTGCCCTTATAGGGTTCGGGACGACGCAGATTATAAATCTCGGCGCTGACTTGACCGACTTGTTCCTTATCGATGCCCGACACGGTCAATTGTGTTTGTTTTTCAACTGCAACCTTAATGCCTTCAGGAACCGGAAAACGCACTTCATGGCTGAACCCAAGTTGCAGAACCAGATCTTGACCTTGCAGTTGCGCACGGAAACCGACGCCTTGGATCTCAAGCTTTTTCGTGTATCCTTCGGACACACCTTTGACCATATTGCTAACCAAAGTACGGCTCGTGGCCCAAACCGATTTTGCTGTTGCCGATTCGGACAGCGGCGCAAGCGTCACCTTTCCATCGGCCACCTTGGCCCCTACTTCCGGGTGCAGCTTCATCGAGAGTTCACCAAGCTTGCCTTTGGCCTTGACGGTTTGGCCACTGACCTCAACCGTAACGCCTGCAGGGACAGCAACCGGATTTTTTCCAATACGCGACATGATCACATCATCCTATTCATTAGAACACGCGGCAGAGAACTTCTCCGCCCACATTCGCTTCGCGCGCCTGATGATCAGCCATAACTCCTTTTGGAGTCGAGACGATCGACACGCCAAGCCCGTTATAAAACTTAGGGATCGCCTGGGATCCGCGATACACGCGGCGACCCGGTTTCGAGACGCGCGCCAGTTCCCGGATCACCGGACGGCCCTGATCCATATATTTCAACCCGATTTTCAGCATGTTGTTCTCGATGCTGTAATCGACAATAAACCCTTCGTCCTTCAAGACCTTGGCCACGTTAACACGCAGCTTTGAGGTCTGGCAGAGCACGAATTTCTTACGCGCTTTCTGGCCGTTCCGGATACGGGTGAGCATATCGCCCAAGGGATCGCTGAGACTCATGTTCTTATCTTCTCCTATCCTTAACTTACCAGCTGGACTTCACAACGCCCGGCAATTCACCCTTTTGGGCGAGATCGCGCAGCATGTTGCGGCACAGTTTAAATTGACGATGATGTCCACGCGGACGACCAGTCAACGCACAACGATTGCGTTGACGAATTTTCGCACCATTGCGGGGCATCTCCGCAAGCTTGAGTGTTGCCGCGAACCGATCTTCGGGCGCTGCCTCTTTATCCTGAGTCAGGGCTTTTAATTTGGCGCGTTTATCCGCATCGCGCTTGGAAAGGCGGACACGATTTAAATTGCGATTAATGGAACTTGCTTTGGCCATGTTGTTTTCATCCTGACTTTAAAATTACTTGTCCTTAAACGGGAAGCCGAAGCCCTTGAGCAAATCCCGTGCCTCATCATCTGTTTTTGCCGTCGTGCAGACCACAATATCCAACCCGCGCGGTGCTTCAACCTTGTCATAGCTGATTTCCGGGAAGACCAGATGCTCTTTGATCCCCATGGCATAGTTGCCGCGACCATCAAAGCTGTTACCCGAAATCCCACGAAAATCGCGCACGCGGGGCAGCGCAATATTGATCAAACGATCCATAAATTCGTACATCCGCTTGCCGCGTAACGTGACTTTCGCCCCAATCGCCATGCCTTCACGGATTTTAAACGACGCATTGGCTTTCCGCGCATGGGTAATGAGCGCCTTTTGCCCAGCAATCATGGTCAAATCGGTTGACGCGTCTTCAATCTGTTTACGATTCGTGGTCGCTTCGCCCACGCCCATATTCAGGACGATTTTCGTCACGCGCGGCATTTCCATGACGTTCGTATATTTGTATTTGGACTGCATGTCCTTGACGATCTTTTCCTTGTATTGCGTTTCAAAGAACGTCGCGTTTTGTGCCGTTGTTTTTGCCATGATCTCTATTCTCCTCACGCGATCTCGGCGCCGCTTTTGCGCGCGACCCGTGTCTTGGTGCCGTCTTTAGAAACTTTGTATCCCGCTTTTGTTGCCTTGTCCGATTTTGGATCGATCAGGGCCACGTTCGAGACATGGATCGGCATTTCTTTGCTGACAATCCCGCCCGCATTCGTTTGCGTCGGTTTGGTATGACGCTTGACGGTGTTCACGCCCTGCACCAAAACCTTGGCGTCACTGGGCATCACCCGCAGGATCTCCCCGCGCGCGCCTTTGTTTTTACCGGCCAGGATGACGACTTGATCGCCCTTCTTGACTTTCAGTTTCATTTTTTTCTCCTGCGTTTGCGACATCACAACACCTCGGATGCCAGCGAGATAATCTTCATAAACCCAAGACCGCGGAGTTCACGGGTCACGGGGCCAAAAATACGGGTGCCGATCGGCTCTTTTTGCTTGTTCAACAAAACAACGGCATTCGTATCAAAGCGAATTTGTTCGCCCGTTGTGCGCTTGAGCCCCGTGCAAGTCCGGACGATCACCGCGTCATAGACTTCGCCCTTTTTCACGCGACCGCGCGGTGCAGCCTCTTTGATCGAGACCTTGATCACGTCCCCAATCCCCGCAAAGCGACGTTTGGATCCGCCCAACACTTTGATACATTTGACGCTTTTTGCACCGGTATTATCGGCGACGTCTAATCTGCTTTCCATCTGGATCATGATGATCTGCCTTTATTTCTATCAATTGCTTTGTTTCGTTACGCTTTTTTCGCGGTCTTTTTAGGAGCCGCAGCTTTCGCCGCGGGCTTCCCGGTCGCGACAGCCGGGGCTGCATCTGTGTCCACGGTCACATCCACATGGCGCTTTTTCTTGACTTGTTCAATATCCGAAATCACGACCCACGTCTTACGCGCGGACAAGGGACGGCATTCCTGAATCTGCACAACATCCCCTGTCTTGAAGACATTGTTTTCGTCATGCGCAGCATATTTCGTCGACTGACGTACATATTTTTTGTACATCGGGTGCATAAAACGACGTTCGACCTGTACCGTGACGGTCTTGTCCATTTTATCGCTGACGATCTTGCCTTCCAGAATACGACGGGGCATGTTTAACTCCTTTTATCCAATAACCTTAAGCGGCCTTCGCTTTTTTTGTTTTTGCAGTCTTTGCCGGTGCGGCTCCAGCCGCCTTACCTAATTTTAACAAGCTCATCTGTGTTTTGATCCGCGCCACGTCACGACGTGTTTTGCGGATGGCATCCTGCTTTTCAAGCTGGCCCGCCGCTTTTTGAAAACGTTGGTTCACTTGCTCTTTCTTCAGGTCCACCAGCATTTTAGCAAGCTCGTCGACACTTTTTCCTTTTAACTCTTCTGCCTTCATGGTCTTTATCCCTTATCTTAATCCGTTACGCGGCTTCGCCCAGACGCGCAACAAAACGCGTTTTGATGGGTAGTTTTGCGGCTGCAAGTTCGAACGCTTCTTCCGCAATCTTACGAGCGACGCCGTCCACCTCAAACATAATGCGCCCTGGCTTCACACGGCACACCCAGTATTCTGGCGACCCCTTACCCGAACCCATCCGCACTTCAAGCGGCTTTTTCGAGACCGGGACATCCGGGAAAACGCGGATCCAGACCTTGCCCTGACGCTTCATGTGGCGCGTAATCGCACGACGCGCCGCTTCAATCTGACGGGCCGTAATGCGGTCCGGTTCCATCGCTTTCAGGCCAAAAGAACCGAAATTCAAATCCGATCCCCCCTTGGCATTGCCATGAATCCGGCCTTTATGCGCTTTTCTGTATTTTGTCCGCTTTGGGCTTAACATCGTTTTATCCTCGTCTTAATTCATCACAATCTTTTAGTGGGCGTCAGCAATGCGTTTATCACGTGCCATCGGATCATGGGTCAAAACATCACCCTTATAGATCCAAACCTTGACACCAATAATCCCATAGGTCGTTTTTGCTTCCGAAAACCCGTAATCGAGATCAGCCCGCAGCGTATGCAAAGGCACGCGGCCTTCACGGTACCATTCGGTCCGGGCAATTTCAGCGCCGCCCAAACGACCGGCAATATTCACGCGGATTCCCTTGGCCCCAAGACGCATCGCGGATTGAACCGCACGCTTCATCGCGCGACGGAACGACACGCGACGTTCAAGCTGTTGGGCGATACCTTCGGCAGCCAATTGCGCATCCATTTCCGGCTTGCGGATTTCAACGATGTTCAAGGCGACTTCGCCTCCCGCCTCAACCGACAAATCTTTACGTAGTTTCTCGATATCGGCGCCTTTTTTCCCAATAATCATGCCAGGACGCGCCGTATACACAGTCACTTTCGTGTTCTTGGCGGCGCGCTCAATCACCACGCTGCTAATCCCTGCGGATTTCATCTTATCCTGGATAAAGCGGCGCAGACGCAAATCGTCAATCAAACGATCGGCATAATTGCGGCCTGCAAACCAACGCGAACTCCACGTCCGGTTAATGCCAACACGCAATCCAATTGGATTTACTTTTTGACCCATGGTCGTTGTTCCCCTTATCCTTAATCCTGCTTTTCCTGAACCACGAGGGTCAGGTTTGAAAACCATTTCTGAATACCGGCGCCACGGCCCCGCGCGCGGGCCATAAAGCGTTTCATCAACATTTGACGGCCGACCGTCGCCTCAACCACCACCAAACGATCCACGTCCAGATTGTGATTGTTTTCGGCATTCGCCACCGCTGACATCAATAATTTTTTGACTTCACGGGCGACACGACGCGGGCAAAATTCAAGGTCAGTCAAGGCCTTGGACGCTTTCTGGCCGCGGATCATCTGCGCAACCAAGTTCAACTTGCGCGGGCTTCCGCGCACAAACTTGGCATAGGCGCGGGCTTCGTTATCGGCAACGCGACGTGGATTTTTTTGCTGTCCCATTTTTATATCCTCTTATCCTTATTTCTTAGCACCGGCGGCAGCTTTCTTATCCGCCCCGGAATGTGCGACGAAAAGACGGGTCGGGGCAAATTCACCCAGTTTGTGCCCAATCATGTTGTCGGTCACAAGCACCGGAATAAACTTCTTGCCGTTATGCACCGCAAACGTCATGCCAATGAATTGGGGCAAAATCGTCGAGCGACGCGACCAGGTTTTGATCGGTTGGTTTTTACCGCTTCCCCGCATGGCTTCCACTTTTTTGAGCAGATACCCATCGATAAACGGACCTTTCCAAATTGAACGTGCCATTTAATTATCTCCGTTCCTTATTTCTTGCGACGACGCAGAATGAGGTTGTTCGATTTCTTGTTCGTGCGGGTCTTCAATCCCTTGGCAGACTGACCCCATGGGCTTGACCAATGTTTACCACCATTTGTCCGGCCCCCGTTCGGGTGATCGACCGGGTTCATAGCGATCCCGCGGACATGCGGACGCTTGCCTTTCCAGCGATTACGCCCGGCCTTGCCATAGTTTTCGTTCAAATGATCGGGGTTCGACACCGCGCCAACACTGGCCATGCATTCCCCGCGCACCATCCGCAATTCACCAGAAGACAGTTTAATTTGGGCGTAGCCGGAATCACGACCGACCAGCTGGGCATAGGTTCCTGCGGAACGGGCCATTTGCCCACCCTTGCCGATTTTCATTTCAACGTTATGAATGATCGTCCCAACGGGCATGTTCTTGAGCATCATGGCATTGCCAGGACGCACATCCGTCTTTTCGCCCGCGACTACTTTGTCACCCACCGCCAAACGTTGCGGTGCCAAAATATAGGCTTTTTCACCATCGGTATAGGTGATAAGCGCAATAAACGCCGTCCGGTTCGGATCATATTCCAAACGTTCAACCGTGCCGACAACGTCAAATTTACGACGCTTGGTGTCAATCAGGCGATAGAGGCGCTTGTGCCCGCCGCCGATATGACGCGATGTAATATGACCTTTATTGTCACGACCGCCGGTACGCTTGATTCCTTCAGTCAAATCCTTTTCCGGACGACCTTTCCACAAGCCCGCGCGCGACACGACAACCAGCGCACGCTGGCCCGGAGTCGTCGGATTATATTTCTTCAGTGCCATTTCTTATGATCCTCTTACACCTTGCTCGACACATCGATCATCTGACCTTCGGCCAGCGTCACGATCGCTTTTTTCACATCCGAACGCTTGCCCAGTTGGCCTTTAAACCTCTTGGTTTTGCCCAACGTATTGAGCGTATTCACCGCCTTGACCTTGACATCAAACAAGGCTTCAACCGCGCGCTTGATTGTCGGTTTATCGGCGCTTTGCGCGACTTCAAAGGAAACTTGTGCATATTGAGAGCCCAGCGTTGCTTTTTCCGTGATGATCGGACGACGAATAACATCCGCCAGATTCGGGGTCAGGACAATCTTTTCTTTTTTCGCTGCTTTTGCCATTTTATATCTGTCCTTCCTTATGCCGCTTTCAAGCGTTCTGTCAGTGCGACAACCGCCGCGCGGGTGAGCACCAGCATATCCCGGCGCAAAATGTCGTACACATTCGCCCCCATCGTGGGCAACACATCAATCTTGGGCAGATTACGGGTCGCGCGGTCGAAATTCACATCAATCTCATCACCGCAGACGATCACCGCCGACTCAATCTTCATCGCGTTCAGAACCGCTGCCATCGCTTTGGTTTTGTGGTCTTTCACTGCTTCGGTATCGAGAACGATCAACTTGCCCGCCGCCGCCTTGGACGACAACGCCGATTTGAGCGCCAGTGCACGGACTTTTTTCGGCAGATCAATCGCGTGTGACCGCGGTGTCGGCCCAAAAACCACATACCCGCCACGCATTTGCGGCGTGCGCAAGGTCCCGAAACGGGCGCGGCCAGTATGTTTTTGCGCATAGGGTTTTTTCCCAGTCCCAGAGACTTCAGAAAGAACCTTGGTCTTGTGGGTCCCGGCGCGGCGCTTGGCCAATTGATACGTGACCATACGGTGCATGACATCATCACGGACCTCAACACCGAAAACAGACGGATCGAGTTCAATCAAATCCGTTTCTTTGTTCTGCAAGTTTTTAACGGCGATTTTCATCTTTATTCACCTTTATTTTCTTCTTGTGTCGCGGGCGTGGTCGTGAGCGCAGCTTCGACCGCCTTCTTCAATCCGGCCGGTTTCGGCACATCTTTATGCGCGGGCTTTTTGACAGCATCCGACACCAACACATAGCTTTGCGCCGCACCCGGAATATTCCCCTGGATCAGGATCAATCCTTCTTCGGGGCGGACCGCCACAACTTTCAAGTTCTGGGTGGTGACGCGGACATCGCCCATGTGACCCGCCATTTTCTTGCCCTTGAACACACGGCCCGGATCTTGACGCATCCCGGTCGACCCGTGGGAACGGTGCGACACAGAAACCCCGTGCGTTGCACGCAAACCACCAAAATTATGGCGTTTCATAACGCCTTGGAAACCACGTCCGATCGAGGTACCCACCACGTCCACAAATTGACCCGGGACGAAATGCGACACGCAAAGGGTTGCGCCGACATCCAGCATATTCTCGGGCGTCACGCGGAACTCCACCAATTTGGCCTTGGGCTCAATCTTTGCCTTGGCATAGTTGCCCTGCATGGCCTTCGAGACACGTGAACGACGCCGTGTGCCAACACCCAATTGAACGGCGGTATAGCCATTTTTCTCTTGGGTACGAATGTCCGTCACCTGACAGTTGTCAACTTTCAGAACAGTCACCGGCACATGGCGCCCCTGGTCGTCATAGACCCGGGTCATGCCTTCATTTTTTGCGATCAATCCCGTACGCATGATGCGTTACTCCTTTATCTCTTTGTCTTATGCCGCTTGGCCGACTTTGATGTCCACATCGACACCGGCCGCGAGGTCTAATTTCATCAAAGCGTCCACCGTTTGGGGTGTCGGCTCTTCAATATCGATCACGCGTTTATGCGTGCGCATTTCATACGCATCCATCGATTTCTTATCCGTGTGCGGGGACCGCAGCAAGGTAAAGCGCTTGATTTGCGTCGGCAGCGGCACCGGACCACGCACGCGCGCCCCCGTGCGCTTGGCCGTGTTCACGATTTCTTTCGTGGACTGGTCCAGAACGCGGTGATCATAGGCCCGCAGGCGAATGCGAATGGTTTGCGTGTTCATCGTTTTTCCTCATTAATCCAAAATTTTGGCGACGACACCGGCACCGACGGTACGACCGCCTTCGCGG
>CAZSIB010000012.1:0-41953 GCA_964607245.1 uncultured Pseudobdellovibrionaceae bacterium
CGGCTATTTCAGGCGTGTCTCTTCCAACGATCCAGCGTATGGAACGCTCTCAAGGTCCGGTTCGAGGTAATATTGATACACTTGTTAAAATCGTAAAAGCCTTGGACGCACGCGGAATAGAGCTAATTGGGGAAAACGTGCATAACGTATCAAAAGGGCGGGGTGTTCGATTTAAAGAAGTTCAATCCGTAAAAAATGGGTAACCATGTGATGCTAAAAAACTCGAAAAATGTTCGGACAATCAAATCCTTGATAATCAAGCACATCACAACCTGAAGGTCGTTTTGAAAAAGCCGTGAGGTTTTGAGCAGAAACGGCCAAAACACCCCCAAAAGGTCAAAAATGAGGGGTAGACTGCGCAGAGGTTTGGGAACAGGTAGGCCGCAAAAGCCCGCAAAATATGGGGTTTTTCAAACGCAAAAACCGCCCGAAGGCGGTTTGAGAAGTGTTTATTTTGGTGTGATTGGTTGCGGGAGTAGGATTTGAACCTACGACCTTCAGGTTATGAGCCTGACGAGCTACCGGGCTGCTCCACCCCGCGATACCGATCGTTGTTGGTCAAGGGCCCGGCAAAGACAGAAAACATGCGCGGGGCCAACCAAAGACTGGGCCCCCTTGTACCCGAGCTTAAGGCACGATGCAAGGCCTATTTTTAAAACCAAAGTTGTCACAAGTAGGTAGGCTGGGTCTAATTTTTTATATGTCTGGGGCTCGGGTTATGATCCTCGGAATGATCAATCTGAAATTTCGGAGCAGAATGAGGGCGACGCACGGCTTCGGGAAGGGGTGCGCCGCTCTATTTCTTTCTAAATTTATTCTTTCACTGTCCAGGGGACATTTTTGGATGAGTGGACTCGTACGCGCGTCTGGTATCGCGGCGCATGCGCCTTACCCCCGCGAGGACTGTGAACAGGCTTAGCGCCGCGAAAGCACCCGCTATCCCACCTTCTATCTTCGTTCCATCTGCTTCAGCGGTAAGGGCGGTTTCTTGTTCACCTGGATTATCCCGACATTCACGAAGAAGCTTTGGGACAGGGCCATGCAATCCGGCGCAGTGTTTAAAGACGGCGATTTGGCCATTTTGTGACATTTGGCCCAGATCTTTTCCAATATCACCACTTAATTCATTTGCTTGAGAGAAGGATCTGACGGCGTATACGGAAGACCCAACCGCGAGGGCAGAAAATAAAAATAGACCTGTTAAATGACGTTTCATCATCCACCCCCCTTATATTTGGTGTGGATCAGATATATCAGAAAGTATTATGAATTGTCAAATTTCAACGTAGAGGATTTATATGAATATAATCATGGTGGACCTGATCAGGATTGAACTGACGACCTCCTCATTGCGAACGAGGCGCTCTCCCAGCTGAGCTACAGGCCCGTACCGTGACGTGGGGCTTGTTCTATCGCTAGATTCTTTCGGCGTCAAGGGGTGGTTTGGGGGAGGGGAAATGATTTCTCGGCGACAGCAATGATGTCACCCATCTCTTTTTGTGCAAGGACAATAAACCCAATAGCATCGGCGGAGGGCATGAAAGAGATACTTAACGTCCGGGCCTGGCCTTTCCAGGATCCGAGCGAGGCCAGGTTTTGCGCGACATGCAGTAACGGATCGGGCCGGGCCAGACTTTGGCGCTGGTTTTTCGGAATTTGATAGGATGGCCAATAAGTGATCAGGGTTAGATCCACCGCCCGGTCCAGTTTCGTTTCGGGAAGGTCAACCAGGTAAATCCCGGGGGTTGGAGACGTTCGCGGTTCAATGCGGATGATTTTATCAGTTCTTGCTTGTTTCAAACCCTCACGGACATCGTCAAATTCATGACCAACCGCATCGATATGCCCATTGATAATCATTTGCGGGGTATAAAGTAGCCCATCGGTCAGGCGTGCGGCGGCCTGTTCCTGGCGGTCGCTGCAAAAACTACGTGCTAAAGGATAGGCCGGGCCCTCGTCATCGACGTGGCACGCAACCCCAATGACCCGCGTTTTCTGGATCATGTCATTCAGAAGCCGTTCTGCACGGGGGCAAAAGATACAGTCTAAAGACGTATAAAGTTCGACGACCATCGGTGTTTTGGTCAATTGGTCTGTGGTGGCCGCATCACCAAAAGGATAGGTATAGGGCAGGGCGGATAAATCATCCGCGCCGTCATCCTGGGCCTGGGCGGCAGAAACCCCCATCAGCAGGGTGTAAATTAAGATAATATTTAGGACAAATGTCGTAAAATAAGTCATGGTTCATATCATAGGTCAGGTGCGGCCAAAGCGAAAGTTAATTTATCTTTCCTTATTTCTGCTTTCCCTTGGCGGGATTTCCCCGTCTGCGGTGGCGGGGGACGACACGGGCATTCCGGTTGTTGTGGCGTCTGGGCCGGCAGAAAAAGAACTTGTCCCGCCCGATCAAGCGATTGAACAATTTTTAACTGCGCTGCAAAAGCGGGATCACCTCGGCGTTTTATCACGCTTAAGCGAGGATGTGCTCGACCGGTTTGGCGGGTCGGGGCCGCGCCTCGTGATGAACACGCTGCGCCTCAAATATCATTCACTTTACGATCATGACCGGGCCCATATCTTGCCTGCCGCCGGGGTTGTTTATCCCGTATCGAACGGGGATCTGTCCGCCACGCAAATCCGCCGGGTTCAATTATTTGACCGGGACGGGGGCGTGACGCTTGCCATTTTGCGGTTGATCCAAGCTGCCGACAAAACCTGGCGCATTGACGGGATTACCGTCATCGACCGCGATGGCCAGCGCGGGGTGTAGGGTTAGAATTATTTATTGAGTCTGACATTCGTTCCTGATAGAGCTGCGATTTGTTTTATCTTTTGGCTATATCCTGGGGCACGGTGAGTGTCAGGATGATCAAGATCGGCGCCAAGAGGGAATGTTTTCTTCCATGCTGTTTTTGCACGCATAAAAAAGTTAGGGCTAATTCTTCCGAGCGCAAGCGCAAGGTCCCGCATAATTGCCTCAGATAGACTTCCTTCTCGTATAGATTGACCATTTTCAGAGAGGGAGAATAGATATTGAGTCGTGCTCGGTCGTCCTGATTTTATAACGGAGGCATTGATATCATGAGGACCATTCCGATTGGTGCCACTGATGAGAAATCCCCGTTTTTGTAGGGAGGGTTCATAGTAAGATGTTACATTAAAAGGATTATCATCCCCAGATAACAGAACATTACTCGAAACGCGCATCGATAGGTTAGATTCAACAGAATTTGCGTCTAAAACAAATTGAAACCCAAAATGCCCAAGGAATTTTTCAATAGGAGCAACCTTGGTTTGTAAGGTTTGTAGCGTTGAGAGAGCTGCTTCTCGCGCAGCAATGGCCTGGAATGAATCTTTTAGAAAACCGGCTAAATGCCCATCTGGGCGTTCGAATGTCTCCATAAATCGATCTCCTTGTTTTGGTAGACCTTACCATATGATATTGGTTTATGTCAAGAGGTATAGCCTTTTGATTTATTTGAATAAATCAACCCCGAAACACCGCTGGTAGTATTCGTTCAGGGTTGGAATCTCGGCCTCGTCGCATTTGTTGAGGAAGGTAACCTCGAACGCCTTATCCCGGCTTGAGAAAATCAACATATTTTCCGCCCAGGTGATGACGCCACGCGGGGACATCAGGGTGGATAAATCACCGGCGCGGAACCCATCGCGGGTTAAATTCGCCATTTTGACCATCGCCACAATGTCGCGGATTCCCGCCTCGGTATTGAGGGCGGGGACTTTGGCCAGAACAATCGCCATTTCTTCTTCGGGGGCCAGATAATTCAAGCGCGCGACGATATTCCACCGGTCCATCTGGCCTTGGTTAATCTGGTGCGTACCGTGATAAAGCCCCGTTGTATCGCCAAGCCCCACGGTATTGGCCGTTGCGAATAACCGAAACGCGGGGTGCGGGCGGATGACCATGTTTTGATCGAGTAATGTCAGTCGCCCCTCATTTTCAAGCACACGTTGGATCACAAACATCACATCGGGGCGGCCTGCGTCATATTCATCAAACACGAGCGCCACGGGGTTTTGAAGCGACCAGGGCAGCAAGCCTTGTTTAAATTCGGTCAGTTGCTTGCCCTCTTTCAGGACGATTGTATCTTTACCAATGAGGTCCAGGCGGCTGACGTGTGAGTCAAGGTTGATCCGGACGCACGGCCAATGCAGGCGGGCGGCGACCTGTTCGATATGCGTTGATTTTCCCGTGCCGTGAAAACCTTGAATCATGACGCGGCGGTTAAACGCAAACCCCGCCAAAATCGCCATCGTTGTGTCATGATCAAAGCGATAGGTTGGGTCTTTATCTGGGACGTTCGGGTGGTCGCCGGCAAAGCCCGGAACTTGCCAATCGAGATCAATCCCAAACGTATCGCGGACATTATACATCTTGTCCGGGATGCTCGTGTATTTTTGGTTGTTCGGCGTGAGTTGCGTAATATTGAATGACGCCGACATCGGCTCTAGCTTGATATCATCGGGCACGGTGATCGTCTCGTTTGCGTTAAAAGTCGGTTGCAGGCGTCGAGTACGCCATCTTTAAAATGGTATACGCCATATTGATCCGTTTGATAAGGTCTTCGGTGGCAGGCGAGGCCGGATTATGGTCTGGATGGTACTGTTTCACAAGTTCCCGGTACCGCTTTTTGATCGTTTCGAAGGCGACGGGTTGGGCGAGACCCAGAATGGTGAGCGCGTCAAATTCCGGGTGGCCCGTGGCGGGGGCATGAAAATTAGGGCCAGCGGGTTCTGACTCTGTAAAAAATCGGGTCTCGTGGATTTTACGTTGGAGTTCGGCTTCAAGCCCGCGATAGGAATCGGCATGCCAAGTGGGGCGGTCGCCATAGAGGCTCTCGATAATTTGCCGTTCAATATCGATGGTTTGCATCCCGGCAAAGAAATCCCACGCTGCGTTATATTCCTGGACGTGGGTTAAACAAAACCAGTGATAATCTTGTAATGATCGGTCCTTGGGCGCACGGTGTTCGGCGGGGGCGCGGCATCCCGGCATCGCGCAACAGCGATATCCAGGACGTGGTGTGGCGCGGTCCCGGTCGATGAATTCTGGCGAATTTGTTTTTAGTTGTATTTTTGGCATTTTTCACACATATCTTCCCATTATACGGCAAAAATAAAAAGGATGCGATAATTTATGACGCCAAATTTGACCGGGCGCGCGGCCCGTATAGAGGAAATTTTACGCACACTTGCCCCCACGCGGTTCGAGATTGTGAACGATAGCGTGCATCACCAAGGCCATGCGGGCGATAATGGGTCGGGTGAAAGCCATTTTACCATCCGGATGACATCCCCCCGATTTGCAGGGATGCCCCGTGTTGCCCAGCACCGCTTGGTCATGGATTTGCTCCGCCCAGAGCTTGAGAGTGGGCTTCATGCCGTAACCCTGGACTTGCGGGCGCCTTAAACTTATCGTTGCATTTTTTATTTATTGAATTACACTTATGATTGTGACCTGATGAAGGGGGTTGTCATGGTGTTATCGTATGCGGGCGTGGCCAATTCACGCGCCTTATTTCAGGGGATGGGCGATTCGTCGTCCAGCCGGCGGCGCAGTAGTGACCTTATCTCAAAGAATATTATCATTGATCGGCACCGGACATCGGTCCGTTTGGAACCCGAGATATGGGATGCCTTACGTGATATTACAGCGCGGGAACGGTGTTCTTTGAATATGCTCTGTTCCGAGATTTACCGGCGTAAACGGCTAACATCCAGTCTAACAGCGTCGATTCGTGTTTTCGTGACCTTGTATTACCGCGCGGCGGCAACGGATGATGGCCATGCGCGTGCGGGACACGGCGCCATCGTTGCCCGTACGGGCTAGTGTTATTGCTTTAATTCTTCTGCGCGGCGTTTTGCGGCGGAAAGCGCAGTGTTAAAAAGCGTTTGGAGGGGTGCCGTATTCTCGTTACTCCCCAATAACACATCCAACGCTGCCGATGTCGTGCCGCCGGGGCTTGTCACCTGGTCGCGTAAGTCACGTGCGGAAAGTTCGGGCCGTTCGGCAAGGAGTGCTGCCGATCCTGTTACCATGGTGCGCGCGAGGCGCATGGCAAGATCCGGAGAGAGGCCCAGCATCACCCCTGCCTGCGCCAAAACATCCACCAATAAGAAAAGATAGGCCGGGCCCGATCCCGACAAGGCCGTTACCGCATCAATCATCTCTTCGGTATCGACCCATACGACAGTACCCGCGGCGGCAAGTAAACGCCCGGCAAGCTCTTTCTGGGTCGGAGAAGAATTTTTTGGGGTGAAGGCAGCAGTGATTCCTTGGCCAATGGCGGCGGGTAAATTGGGCATGGCACGAATAATCACCTGACCTGCCGGAAAATGCCGTGCGATGCCCGAGATGGTACGCCCCGCTGCGATCGATAAAACGGCGGTTGTGGGGGATAATGCCTGCGATAAATCATCAAGCACGCTGTCGATTTGTTGGGGTTTGACCGCCAACACAATCATATCGAACCGTGCGTTTTGGGGCAGGTCGGTAAAGGTCGTCCCCGACCAAGATACAAAAGGCGAAAGATCTGCCGGCAAGGGGCGAGGGTCGATGACCGACAGGCGCATTCCTTGATCTGTCCCCCATCCGCGCAAGAGCGCCGTGCCCATATTGCCGCAACCAATCAGTAAAACATGGGGTTGGAGGGGGGGCGGTGACATCATGAGATACCCGTTTTTGGCTTTATCCGCGACCCGCAATATCTTGCATGGCAAAGGCCAAGGCCGCATCTGATGTCTGCGGATCGACACAGATCAAGTGCAGTGCGGGATAAAACCGGTCACATTCCGCAACGGCCAGCTTGAACAAGTCATTCATATAATCAACGCCCTGGCCCGGAAGTTCGGTTTGAAGCAACGTTGTGTACCGAAACTGCATCGTGCGTTCTTCCCCGAGTTCAAAATGCCCAAGCCATAGTTGCGCATTCGCGGTGAATAAAAGGCGTGCCAACGTTGAATCATCAGGCAAATTCATGTGCGCCGGGAATTGGCAAATAATCTGAAGCGCTTCAAATTCCGTTTGCCATGTCAGGAACAGCCGATACGACGTCGACGCACCGGCCACCGAGAGGACAAGTTCATCGTCATCCGTCCGTATGTAATCCAGATTATAAGTGGACAGGACAGACTCGACAGCATCCAGTGGATTGGGGGTATCGGAAGAAAGATCAATTTCAGTGGAATTAAACGTCATGCTTTTTTCTTTTTCGCGGAGGCTTTGCGGGATGTTTTGGCGGTTGCAGGTTTCTTTTGGGCGACGGGTTGATCGGCGGCGGCGCGGCGGTTTCCACCCAGTTGTTGTTCCAGATGCTCGATTCGTGTCCGTAGTTTAGTCACCATGCCCTCAAGACGGGTGATGTCATCGCGTGTGACCAGATCCATACGGTTTGCAAATGAATCCATCCGCTCGCGCGTTTCATCACGGAGTTGTTGTTTAATTGACGAGATGACACCAACGGCACCACCGGCAAGATCCGCAAGATCTGCGAAAAGTTTTGAGTTACTCATGAAAGAAAATCCTTAAGGGAAAAATGAAAAAGCGTGAGAGTCGCCTTGTTGTGTGTCCATGGGTAGCACCATGAAAAAAGGGGTGCAAGCGCCCGACTCGTGTCGTCCTCCGATTCGTGAACAATTTTTTTTAAAAGGGCTGTGGATGAATCAGGGGGAAGGATGCTAGAACAGAGAATATCATTTTTATCAAACGGTGATTATCATGTCATTACCCTTTCCTCCTCTTGATCCCGTTGCCCTTGCGATCGGCCCTGTGGTCGTTCGTTGGTATGCGCTCGCGTATCTGGCGGCGTTCCTGATCGGGTGGGGATATGCGCGCTATCTGAATAAAAAATACAGCGATGCATGGCCCGCATCCCGGATCGATGATTTATTATCTTGGGTGATCCTGGGGGTCATTGCGGGCGGACGATTGGGATACGTCTTGTTCTATAACGCCGCATATTATGTGGCGCACCCCCTCGCGATTTTAGAGGTCTGGCAAGGCGGCATGTCCTTTCATGGCGGCGCAGCGGGCGTCATCATCGCAATGATTCTTTTTGCGCTCTATCACCGCATCAATATGTTCCGCCTGGCCGATATTGTTTGCGCGTGTGTTCCGATTGGATTGCTTTTGGGGCGGCTTGCGAATTTTATCAATGCAGAACTTTATGGCCGTGTCACCCACGTGCCCTGGGCGGTTGTGTTTCCCGGATCTGATGGGCAACCCCGTCACCCCAGCCAGCTTTACGAGGCCTTTGGAGAAGGTCTTATCCTATTCCTTGTCCTGGCTGTGCTGATTCATATCAAAAGCGTGCGGGATCGGCCGGGGATTGTCTCGGCCGTGTTTTTGACCGGATATGCGGCGGTACGGTTTATGGTCGAATTTGTTCGTGAACCAGATTCGCAACTGGGGGTGTTGTCGTTTGGATTGACCATGGGGCAAACCCTGTGCGTCCCGATGGTTATTGGCGCGGTGATCACGTTGACCCTCGCGCGTCATACCTGGCCCAAAACGATGTCGAGATCGGACTCTGTATGACAACGCCGTTGTTGCCAATCTTGCAGGATCATATCCGTGCCCATGGCCCGATGGATATCGCGACTTATATGCAGTTTTGTCTGTCGCATCCGGAACATGGATATTATACCGCCAAGGAAAATGTCTTTGGCAGACCGGGGGATTTTATTACAGCTCCCGATATTTCGCAGCTATTTGGCGAGATGGTCGGATTTTGGATTGCCGATATCTGGGCACAAATGGGGAAACCGCGCCCATTTTCTTTGGTTGAACTGGGGCCCGGGCGCGGCACCTGGATGCGCGATATCTTGCGCATCACCGACCGGATTCCTGGGATGTCGAACGCGATGTATATCAGCCTTGTTGAGACAAGCCCCGCGCGCATCTCTGAACAAGCGGCGGCTCTTCACGGGTATGACGTCACCTGGTTTGATGATGTCGATGATTTGCCCGTCGATGACCCGATAATCATCATCAATAACGAATTTTTTGATGCTTTGCCCGTTCGTCAAATCGGTCGCATGGGACAAAATTTGTTTGAAGTGGCGGTCAATTTGGACCACAAGGGGGATTTGCACCGGGTCAAGATTCCCTATCTTAACGACATACCGGATATGCCGGACGCGACAATCGTCGAATTTTCCGAGATGCGGGATCAGGTGGCGCGGGCCCTTTATGCGCGAATTCGACATCAGGGCGGTGTTATTTTAACGATCGACTATGGGTATGACATACCGCTTGGTCGGCCCACCCTTCAGGCGGTACGAAACCATACGCACGTTGATTTCTTGGATTCACCGGGTCATGCCGATTTAACGGCGCTTGTCGACTTTGGCCGTTTGGCCGCGCTTGCGCACGAATCGGGCCTGTCCGTTCGGGGCCCTGTCGGGCAGGGGATATTTTTAAAGAATTTAGGAATTGCAACGCGGGCCGAGAAAATTCTTGAAAATGCCCCACTCGACATGCAAGAGAATATACGTACCGGTCTTTCCCGGTTGGTGGATCCCGATCAAATGGGGGTGCTTTTTCGGGTATTGTGTGCCTATCATCCCCGCGGAACCCCTCTTTATCCGGCAGGATTTGACCCTGATGTTTCTTGAACTTCCCGCGCTCAAAAAAATATCGCCGCATGTCCGGCACGGGTTCTTTGGCCGCGTGGGCGGGCACAGCGTCGGGGTATACAACAGCTTGAACTGCGGGCTTGCAACCGATGATCCTTGTGCTTCGGATAACCGCGCGGTCGTCGCCCAGGCGATGGGAGAAACGCTGGATCGGTTACAAACGGTCTATCAGGTTCATGGGCCAACTTGCGTTTATATTCCCGATATCATCCCGCGGCAGGAGGCCGATGCGATGATGACGGATCGTCCCGGGCTTATTCTGGGGGTATTAAGCGCCGATTGCGCACCGGTCTTATTCTGTGGAAAAACCCGCGCGGGTGCCCCCCTTGTTGCGGCGGCACATGCGGGATGGAAAGGCGCGCTTTCAGGCGTTCTTGAATCGACTGTCGCCATGTTGTGCGATCACGGCGCGGAATTATCCGGCATTCAGGCGGGCGTCGGGCCCTGTATTGCACAGCGGTCATACGAAGTGTCCATCGGGTTTGAAAAACCCTTTGTCACCCGCGATCCGGCAGATGAGGTGTTTTTTAAAACCGGGCCAGCGGATAAACTGTTATTTGATTTACCGGGCTATATCGCGCGGCGTCTCGCGAATTGTGGAGTGCGGCATGTCGTCCTGTCTGATGTTGATACGGTGACGAATCCAGAAAATTATTTCAGCTATCGCCGCACGACTTTAAATAAAGAACCCGATAACGGACGGCAAATCTCAACAATTGTGATCACATCAACCGAGCGACAATGAAAAACAAAGTCAAAATCTATACCGATGGCGCGTGCAGTGGAAACCCAGGTCCGGGTGGATGGGGGGCGATTCTTCAATACGGCGCACATGAAAAGGAACTTTCTGGCGGCGCGCGCGAAACAACGAATAACCGGATGGAAATGATGGCGGTGATTGAAAGTTTGCGGCATCTGACCCGCGCATGTGAGGTGGATGTGTACACTGACAGCGCGTATGTCAAGGATGGGCTTGAAAAATGGCTTACCGGATGGAAAGCCAAGGGATGGAAAACGGCTGATCGAAAACCCGTCAAAAACCAAGATTTATGGCAGGAATTGGATGCGCAAATGGCGCGGCATACGGTCCGCTTGCACTGGATCAAGGGACATGCGGGGCATCCTGAAAACGAACGGGCCGATGCCCTGGCCCGCGCCGCGATCCGCCGGTGAATCATTTGCGATTCAGATTCCTTTAATGCGAATCACGCAAGATGAAATCAAGAGGCAAAAAGCCCAAAACAATAAATTTCACAGGCCAGGAGGTAAAAAATGATCCCCATGATGACGCTTGACGATTTGAATGGTCACGTTCGCTATCCGCTTCCCCCGACGATGTTTCACCGTTTTGCCGATGGGATGGATGTGTATGTGCGTTTTATGCGGCATTTGCGGGTGTCGCACCACGCACGGGCATCCGTGAATATTCTGCTGGCGATGGAGGCCGTTGTGGCCAGTACCGACCATGACGCCTTATCCACCGCGATGATCTTGGTCGATCTGGGCTTGCGGGCACCGCGTGCGGCGTTTCCGGCGGTCTTCCTGGATTTGGTCGATGGGGCATCTGGACGTGACATGTCACCCGCCATTTTGGGTCTGATGCAACACTGGCAGATCATGGATGACCCAGCCAATACCTTGATAGAACAGGGTAAAAGCCCCCATTTCCCGGTCGTAGAAATCACCCCCGATGATCTTTTGCATCCTTTGGTGTAATTCGCTATAAACGGGAGTATGTCCCAATCTGCCCTGAAACATATCGATGATGATGACGCCCGCGCGAAGGCGCCTGATCTTGCGGCCGCGACACCCATGATGGCGCAATATCTGCGGATCAAGGCACAATATCCGGGTGCCTTGCTGTTTTACCGCATGGGCGATTTCTTTGAACTTTTCTTTGATGATGCGGTGGCGGCGGCCGCTGTGCTTGACATTGCGCTGACCCGCCGTGGAAAACAGGGGGATGCCGATGTCCCGATGTGCGGCGTGCCCGCCCATGCCTATGAATCTTACCTTGCCAAATTGATCCGCGCGGGGTTCCGCGTCGCGATTTGTGACCAAACCGAAACCCCCGAACAAGCCAAGGCGCGCGGCGGGTACAAGGCACTTGTGACCCGCGATGTTGTACGTGTCGTGACGCCGGGGACCTTAACCGAAGACACGTTGCTTGAATCGCGTGCGCCCAATTACCTTGCGGCGGTGACGCGTGTGCGCGGGATGGACGCGGTCGCTTGGCTTGATTTGTCCACAGGTGATTTTCGCACCGAAACGATTGTCACGGGGAATTTGGCCGCGACGCTGGCCCGTATTTCCCCGCGCGAGATATTGGTCTCCGAACGCCTGTACACCCAAAAAGATATGGAAGGGGTTTTGGCGCTTTATGACCGCGCGGTCACGCGACAACCCGATTCCCTGTTTGATGATGAGAATGCCCGCGCGCGGCTTTTATCGCGTTTTGGCGCGGGGACTGTCGATTCCTTTGGTACCTTTACCCAGGCCGAGACAACGGCTGCCGGTGTGCTTCTGGATTACGCCGAGCGCACACAAAAATCGTCGATCACGCATTTGCGTCCACCCTCTTCTGGTCGTGCCGAGGATTTGTTGGTGATCGACGCAGCCACGCGCCGCAATCTTGAACTTTGCGAAACATTAAACGGCGCACGGGACGGCTCGCTTTTGACGACCATTGATCACACGGTGAGCGCGATGGGCGCGCGCCTACTCTATAACCGCTTGATGGCCCCTTTACGGGATCTTGCGACGATAAATGCCCGACTGGATCAGGTTGAGTATTTCGCAAGGAATCCCGATATTCAGGATAAAATTCGTTCTACCTTGCGCACGATGCCGGATATTGAACGGGCGCTCGCGCGGCTCTCTTTGGGACGCGGCGCCCCGCGTGACCTTGCCGGAATGATGACCGGATTAACGGTTATAACCGATATGTATCGCATCTTGCGGGACCTTCCTGATGTTCCGGCGGCGCTGGCACAAGTTCGCGCGGCGCTGTCCCCCACGCCCGATTTACAACATCTGCTCGATACCTTGACGGTGGGGTTGGCCGACACTTTGCCGGCCGCACTCAATGACGGGAATTTCATTCGTGCGGGCTTTCATGCCGCCTTGGATCAGCAACGCAACTTGCGTGATGACGGGCGCCGGATGATTTTGGCACTCCAACAAAAATACAGCCAGGACACGGGGATCGACACGTTAAAAATCGCCCATAATAATATTTTGGGATATTATATTGATGTCACTGCGAAACGCGCGGATGCGTTATTTAACTGCCCTGAAAATTACATCCACCGGCAAACCTTGGCTGGGAATGTGCGCTTTACCACAACTGAACTTGCCGCACTCGAACGCGATTTGATGCAGGCCTCTGAACGCGCCCTGGCGATTGAACTTGAGATATTTAAAAATCTGGTGGATCAGGTTTTGGAGATGCGGGCAAGTTTTGTAAAACTTTCCAAGGCGGTGGCTGAACTTGATGTGGCGGCAGGGTTGGGGGATCTGGCGGTTCATAACCATTATGCGCGACCGATCTTGACCGAAGGCGATGAATTTTTGATCCGCGCCGGGCGGCATCCCGTTGTCGAATCGGCGTTGCAAGCAAAAAATCAGCCTTTTGTAGCGAATGACGTGAATCTATCCCAAGGTCAGGGAATTTGGCTTGTTACAGGGCCCAATATGGCCGGGAAATCGACAATTTTACGCCAAAATGCGCTCATGATTATTTTGGCCCAGATGGGGGCGTTTGTTCCTGCGGAATCGGCGACGATGGGCATTGTCGACCGGCTGTTCTCGCGCGTGGGGGCGTCGGATGATCTGGCCCAGGGGCGATCCACCTTTATGGTCGAAATGGTCGAAACCGCCGCGATTTTAAACCAGGCGACATCAAAATCGTTTGTGATCTTGGATGAAATTGGGCGTGGGACGGCAACAAATGACGGGTTATCGATTGCCTGGGCCTGTTTGGAATATGTGCATGATCAGATTGGTTGTCGTGCGCTCTTCGCCACGCACTATCATGAACTCACGGCACTTGCCGGGCGCTTGAATAATTTGCATCTGGCGCGCCTGGCGATCAAGGAATGGCAAGGCGATATCGTCTTTTTGCACCACATCGAAGACGGCGCTGCAGAAGGATCGTATGGTATCCATGTGGCGCGGTTGGCAGGGCTTCCAGCGATCGTGACGGCGCGCGCCGAACAGATTTTGGTTGAACTCTCGGGGAATCGACCAGATGTCCCCACAATTGATTCCCTCCCCCTGTTTTCGGCGGCGGTATCTGCCGTTCCCCTCCGCACGCCATCGCCAATTGAAAAGCGGATAGACGACATTGATCCCGATACCTTGTCCCCGCGTGACGCGCTCGATATCCTCTACACCCTCAAGAAGCTGTGCGGGCAAGGTTGAATTTGTTATCGATCGGCCGCATTCAAAAAGTTAATGAAGCGTCAGGTTCACGCGCGGCCAATCTGTAATCGGCAGGGCATAAAGGGGAATAATATTGATCTCGCCTGTCTCGGGCGTCCAGCGGCGATCCAGGGCAGGGGGCATTGTGTTGTGCGTTGTTGAACGATGGCACGTCGACGCAATCGATGGGGCAGGAGGGGAAGAGAATTGCACAACCTGGGGGATACCGTCGATTGTGACGACAGGCCAGAACCCTCGACCATTCCGAAGATGATCCTCATAGGCACGTGCCAGAAATCGACGTTCAGTTGCATTTTCAATGCGGGCAGAGAGATCATGAAAAACTTGAAAATCAGACATGAAAATACCTTTCGGATAAAGACGGGTAAAAAATAGTGAGGTGTGTCCCTGTAAGCCTTCTCATGATCTCTACTCGGACGTTCGATTTTATAGGTTTTTTTGCGCTTCCGGTGCTCACGTACATTTATGTACGCTGCGCTCCGGTTCTCGAAAACCACAAAAATCGTTTGTCCGAGCGAGATTCTGAACAGGCTCTAACTGGGGAGAATTTAAAAAGATTTCCTCTTGCCTCTCCCCATTGAGGGGAGAGGATATTCTGGTGTATTCGGGGTTAGACGGTTCTTGCGGGTATCGTTACTAGGCGGACTTCCGGGATTTAGAGGCCCCGCGCGTTGATGTCTCATCGCTATCTGCAGGATCGGATGCTGCAGATGACGGTTCGGCGTCATGTTCGGCTCCAGCCAGCATTTGATCGGCGACCATTCCGGCATTGGCGCGGATTTTTGCCTCAAGAGCTGCGGAGAGGGATGGGTTATCCCGTAAAAATTGTTTGGCGTTATCGCGGCCCTGGCCGATACGTTGTCCGTCATAGGAGAACCAAGCGCCCGATTTTTCAACCATGTTGCCGGCAACACCGAGATCGATGATTTCACCCATTTTCGAAATGCCTTCCCCATACATGATATCAAATTCAACCTGACGGAAGGGCGGGGCCATTTTATTCTTCACAACCTTGACCCGGGTCTGGTTCCCGATCACGGTTTCTCCGTCTTTAATCGAGCCAATGCGTCGGATGTCTAGACGAACAGAAGCATAGAATTTAAGCGCATTACCACCGGTCGTTGTTTCGGGGGATCCAAACATCACGCCGATTTTCATGCGGATTTGGTTGATAAAAATAACAACAGTGCGCGAGCGAGAGATCGAACCTGTGAGTTTGCGCAAGGCTTGGGACATCAAACGCGCTTGTAACCCCACATGGGAATCGCCCATCTCACCTTCGAGTTCAGCGCGCGGGACAAGAGCCGCGACAGAGTCGACGACAACGACATCAAGCGCCCCAGACCGGACGAGTGTATCGGCAATTTCAAGTGCCTGTTCCCCCGTATCGGGTTGAGAAATAAGAAGCTCGTCAACGTTACACCCCAGTTTACGGGCGTATCCAGGATCAAGCGCATGTTCGGCGTCCACAATGGCGCAGGTACCGCCAATTTTTTGGGCCTCTGCAATGACTTGTAACGCAAGCGTCGTTTTCCCGGATGATTCCGGGCCATAAATTTCGGTGATTCGACCGCGCGGCAATCCGCCAATCCCCAGTGCAATATCAAGACCAAGAGATCCCGTTGAAATCGATTCAACCTCCATCGGGTTGTTATCCTGGGTCAGTTTCATGACCGATCCCTTGCCAAAGGCGCGTTCAATTTGAGCGAGCGCGGCGTCAAGGGCCTTGCGTTTATCTGCATTCACAACATTTTTATCAGACATGGGAGCCGTTCCTTTCAGAGTAACAATAGACATTTGATCTTCCTTTCAGCATGACACGCGCACGGGGGCGGGAACAATTGAGAGCAGATGGTTCATCCCCAGTTTTGCCCGACAACCTACCACGACTCTCAAGCATATCCCGGGGCATCCACCATCTGTTCTTGATCGTACCATGTTTGTTCTTATTGTCAAGAACAAAAAAAGAACTTATTATTATCAATAATAACTCACCAGGGGGTGGATCGCCTGCCTAGATTTATCTGGGCGTAGCTATTGAAAGGGTCATAAGGGCTTGTTCAATAATGGTTTCGTTTAATTCTTTGTCCTGGGCTTGTTCGGTTAAAATCCGTCGCCAGGACCGCGCGCCGGGGCACCCATGGAACAGGCCCAGCATATGCCGCGTAACCACGTTGACTGGAAAATTTGGATCACGTGCCCGGTGTGCCGCGATATACGGGATCATCGCGCGGGCGACCGCATGCCGATCGGGCAGGGGGGTGCCGTATTGAATATGCTCAAGCTCCGCCAAAAAATAGGGGGTTTCATACGCGGCGCGTCCAATCATGACACCGTCGAATGTGCCAAGCGCATGCGCAACATCTGCCGCCGTTTTAATCCCGCCGTTCAAGACGATCTTGAGCGTGGGGAAACGGACCTTGAGGTCGGCGACAAGATCATAACGTAAGGGCGGAATCTCGCGGTTTTCTTTGGGACTCAAGCCCTGAAGCCAGGCTTTACGCGCATGAATAATAAAGGTTGAGCATCCGGCCTCCCGGACCGTCCTGATAAACCGCGCGAGAAACGGCGCATCATCGCAATCATCCACGCCGATCCGGCACTTGATCGTGACATCAACTGTACCTGGAACTGCCGCGCGCATCGCCTCCACACAACGCGCGACAAGATCCGGTTCGTTCATCAGGCACGCGCCAAACCGTCCTTGTTGCACGCGGTCCGATGGACATCCGCAATTCAAATTGATCTCGTCATATCCCCAATCAGCCCCCATGCGGGCGCAGTGCGCCAGATCGTGTGGGTCGCTGCCCCCCAGTTGCAGGGCGAGAGGGCGTTCGGCTGGATTGAAATCAAGGTGGCGTGCGGCGTCGCCGTGGATAAGCGCGCCCGTTGTAATCATTTCGGTATAAAGGCGCGCATGGGGGCTGAGCTGTCGGTGAAAATACCGACAGTGCCGTGTGGTCCAATCGAGCATCGGGGCAACAGAAATCATCATGCCCCAGTCCTTAGGGGAAAACCAAGGGCCAAGTCCAGGGAATTTTTATGACGCAGGCTTGTCCGTCGGCTTCTCGGCGGGTTTCTCGCCGCTTGCGGCCAAGACCATGATCATTTGACGGCCTTCGAATTTGGCCTCCATTTCGACTTTGGAGAGATCCGCAAGATCCGCCTTGATCCGGTTGATGAGTTCAAACGCAATCGTTTTGTTCTCCATCTCGCGGCCGCGGAATCGCATGGTGACTTTGACCTTGTCGCCATCGGTTAAGAAACTGCGGGCTGATTTAATCTTGACCTGATAATCATGATCCCCAATCGCCGGGCGGAATTTGAGTTCCTTAATCTCGACGATTTTTTGCTTTTTACGCGCTTCGTTCGCTTTTTTCTGCTGTTCGTATTTATACTTGCCGTAGTCCATGATTTTGCACACGGGCGGTTCGGCATTCGGCGAGATCTCAACAAGATCAAGCCCGGCTTCTTCGGCACGGCGTAATCCTTCGCGTGTCGTGGAGACACCAATCATTTCGCCGTTTTCATCGATCAGGCGGATGCGTTCAACAATGATGTTGTCGTTGATGCGTAATCCGCCGTCATCCTCAACAGGCTTTTTATAACCAGATAAACGTGGGGGACGTGGGGGCGGGCGTGTGCCGGCCGGACGTGAGCCAGAGGAGAAGTTGCCAGGGGGGCGTGATCCAGGGGGACGGGGACCTGTTCCAGTACCGGAACCGAAAGGACGCTTGGTTTGAATGGCGATATCTCCTCTTAAAGTAAGCCGATCAACGTGAATATCCGACAGGAAATACAAGGTTTTTCAAGATTCCGCAAGGGGGATGATCAAGAGAGTCCCTAGAGGGAGGGGCTCATCGCGTGGAAGCCCACGTCAGTGGGCGAAGTCGGATGGGAGGGTGAGGGGACGCAGGGGGATAAACTGTACCATCACGATCTGCGATATATTCTGTGATTTTACATAATACATTACGTCAAATAACGGCCCTGTCCCCCCTCATCGTTTAAAAAGGAAATAAGACCTATTTTGTGAGATGAGAGGGGATTATTCAAATAAATATTGACATATTTTCATCTACTTTGTAGGCTACCCGCAGTTTTTGATCTATTTTTCGGGACATCACAGGGAGTTATAACCATGACTACGACACAAAGACCCAGTATCGAGGAACAAATAGAAAACCTTGCCACTTACGCGTCTTACAATGAAAGACAAGCATCGGGGGAGGCCCGTGTTGTGCGCAGGAACGTAATTTCTGCTGTTTTTAATACCCTACTCACGACCGCTTGTGCTGGGGGGATAGGGCTTTGTGTTTATGGCGCAGTTCAGGTGAACAAGGCACATGATTCTTTTGACTCACGTCCAACCGCAGATCACATTGAGCAAGCCCGGGGATTATGTGCTGAGCGTTTGGCACAGCCTTTTCATGATGAAGTCGTGGCGCATCTACGCGCCCCCACAAAAAATCAGATGCCATCGACGGATACGCTACCAAGTCAAGCCAAAATGGATGAGTGCATTACAGATGCGGCCCCTTCTTTTGTGAAAAAAGAGAAAGACGAACTTTCTAATATTAGGAATGTCTTTGCAGGGTTCGGACTATTGGCTGGTTTGGCAACGGCTGTATCGTGTCTCCGTACACGCGAAAATTTTCAAAATATCGCTGAGACGCGTGGCAATCGCGATGATTCTCTCGCGGCCGCCGCAGAAGCCCGTTCAAAAATCGCAGCGCTTCAACAGGCCCAAACCACCGCCGCGCCAAGCCCCGAAGCGTAAGGTTCGGATATATTCTCTTAACCAGAATGGCCTTACCCCAACGCGACCAGAATGGGGGTATGGTCGGACGGTTTGTCTTGGCCCCGCGGGGTGCGGTCGATTACAACATCGGACAGGCGATCGGCGAGGCGCGGCGACAATAAAACATGATCAATGCGTATCCCGTTATTGCGCGCCCACGCGCCCGCCTGATAATCCCAAAAACTGTAAAGATCCGGCGTTTCGGGGTACTTCAGGCGCAAGGAATCGCTGTACCCCAGATGCAAAATTGCACGGTAAAGGGCTCGGACCTGATCTTGGAATAACGCATCACCCCGCCAATCATCGGGATGCGCGGCGTCCAGGCGTTCGGGGATAATGTTAAAATCGCCGGCGATCACGACATCATGTTCTGCGCGACGCAAATCCGCCAGATGATGATAAAGCGCTTCAAGCCAGCGGAGTTTATACGCGTATTTCTCGGTGCCAATCGGGTTGCCGTTTGGGGCATAGATGTTGATGACGTGAAGGGGGGCCCCGTTTTCTTGCGCGGTGGAGACCGAAAGGAACCGTGCTTGATCGTCACCTACCATCCCGGGCAAAGCGGTATGGATTACGCTTGCCTGCGCGCGCGTAAGGGTGGCGACACCGTTATACGCCTTTTGCGTGACGGATTGAACGTGATACCCAAGGTCATGAAAAGTTTGGGCCGGAATCTCGGCCCCTTTGATTTCTTGAATCATCAAGATATCGGGCTGGTGCTGACCCAGCCAGTTGCAAACAATACCCAAGCGCATTTTTAACGAATTCACGTTAAAGCTTGCGATTTTCATGATGTTTTTCCCATGTTAAACTGCAAAGCTTTGCCCGCATCCACAGCCCGAGGTCGCGTTTGGGTTGATGATTTTGAAATCTGATCCCATTAAATCCTGAACAAAATCAACCGTCGCCCCGTTTAAAAAGGGCGCCGAGACTGTATCTGTCACCACCATACCCTCATACACCGGGTCATCCGCCGCGGGCATCGGGACTTCCCACGAGAATTTGTATTGAAACCCCGAACACCCGCCGGAATCAACCGTAATCCGCAGGGTTAACCCGGGGGCTGCGCGCTTGTCCCGTTCGGCCCGGATGCGTTGTTTTAGGTTTTCGGAGAGCGTGATCATGGTGTACAGTCTATACGGGTGAGGGTGTGTTTTATAAGAATAAATTTTCTCCCATGAAAGATAGGTTGTGATGCCAGAATGTCAAATACATTGCGCGGTGCCGCTGGCGCCTTATGCGTGTCTGCCTGAAAATTCGCGCGGGCGGGCGGTTTTTGAACCTGAAAGCGCGTATCGCACGTGTTTTGGTCGTGATCGTGACCGGATCATTCATTCCAGTGCCTTTCGGCGGCTGAATTTAAAAGCCCAAGTGTTCGAGGCCGGGGGCGGGGATCATTACCGCACACGTCTGACCCATAGTTTAGAGGTCGCGCAAGTCGCACGGACCCTTGCACGCGCGCTTTATGTGAATGAAGACCTGGCGGAGGCGATTGCGCTCGCCCATGATCTGGGGCACCCGCCTTTTGCTCATCGGGGTGAGGATGCGCTGGCCGTCTGTATGGCCCCGTACGGTGGGTTTAAACATAATGATCAAACAGTCCGGGTTTTGACAAAATTAGAAAAGCGTTACCCCGATTTCGATGGATTGAACCTCTGTTATGAAACGCTCGAGGGATTGGTCAAGCATAACGGTCCGGCATTAAAAGAGGGGATGTCTATAAACGATTTACCCTTTACAATCAAAGAATTATCAAAAGAAATTGATTTTCAGCTTTCGCTTCATGCGCACCTTGAGGCCCAGATTGTGGATTTGGCCGATGATACCGCCTACTTCAATCATGATGTCGAAGACGGGATCCGCGCTGGTTTCTTTTCTTTAAATGATCTAAATGATTTAGAGATATACGCTGATATTTTACCTGAACGGCGGCGCGCCTTGGCGCACCATCCAGAAAGGATTCTTATCTCTGAAATGATCCGGGCTCAATTTGGGGCCATGATCATGGATGTCATGACGACAACGCGGGACGAGTTACAAAAAATAAACCCGCAGACTCCGATGGATATTCGGCGGGCCGGGCGGCAAATTGTGCGGTTTTCCGCCGATATGTTCCGCAAAGTCAAAGAGTTGCGGGAATTCTTATATGCCCGGATGTATAAAAGCGCACCCCTTGTCCAAACGGCGCGTGAGGCGGCGCTGGTCATTGAAACCTTGTTTGCGGCCTATTCCGCGGATCCGGGGCAAATGCCGGAATTCTGGGAAATTCAGGCGCGGGAGGCAAGGGACAGTACGGCCCAGGCGCGGATTGTTGCCGATTACATCGCCGGCATGACCGACCGTTTCGCGCGGGTCGAGTATGAACGGGTGATTTTAAACGATCCCGCCTTGCGCTCTGTTCCGCGTTGAATCGAGTTCGTCGATAACCCCATCGTTTACCTTGCAGCTTGGCTCGATTTTCTTTAGGATACGGGCCATGCTCACCGCATTTTGGCCCATCGATTGAAGATGAAGGTTTTGCCCATGCCCACGCGTGATGAATTTGATGATCCCGAAGGTTTTTTCTCGCGGTTAATTACCGTGAACGGCGAACGCGCAGGCGCTTTTTTTGAAAACAGGTCTCTTGTCATGTCGGCCCTGGTGTTTTTGATCGTGGTGGCGTTAAGCGGCGTGATTTGGGCGTCCTATCCCGCACAAAATCCCTTGACGCGGGAAGGGGGCGTGCCCGTCATTCGTGCCGATGCGCAGACCTATAAATATGTTCCCGCCGATCGGGGGGGGATGGCGATTGCGCATCGTGACAGCACAATTTTCGATGCCATGCGCGACGGGGATGGCAACGGCAAGGTTGAAAATTTACTTTCTGATGCCGATGAAACACCGATTGATCGCCAGGAATTATTCGCGGGATTAAAAACGGATCTGGCCGGTGTGGTCAGTGATGTGTCAGCAGCGGGGGATGGCACCGTGCAACTGGCGCGTATGGGCGACTATGCCCAACCGCGGCCAATGACCCAGGACGAACGCCGGGCCGAGGCCGCGCGCCGCAACCGCGAGATGCTGAGTCAAGAGGCCGAACCGCTTCCTGGTGCGGGTGATCAAGGCAAACGCGCTGGTTCTTCGTCCGTGATGAACGCCGAAGAGGTTGAGCCGGATCTGGCGCCTAAGGCGATCAACAATGCGTCCGGCTCTGAAAACACTGCGCCGGATCGTGCCGACGAACGCGCGGCGGCAGCCGCGAAACAAGCGGCAGCCGAAAAAGCGGCTGCGGACAAGGCGGCAAAAGAACTGGCGGCGGCCAAAAAAGCTGCTGAAAAACTTGCCGCCAAGAGAACGCCGGAACCTCAGAATCCGGCATCCATCAAGCCTGCGTCGGGAACGCCGGGCGGCACATCTTATGTTCAGGTGGCCTCTGTGCCGGATGCGGGTCGCATCGCGGGTGAATGGGCGAGCGTGTCGGGTAAATTACCCATGATTCAAGGCATGAATTACCGGACCCAGCGTGCGGATCTGGGTGCCAAGGGCGTCTATCACCGGATTCAAGTGGGCCCCATGTCCAAAGAGGCAGCGGTGTCGTTGTGTGATCAGATCAAAGCCCGCAAACCCGGTGGTTGTTTGGTTGTAAAATAACTAGAACATTTTAAACGAGGGTGTCCTATGCTCCCCGCGATATTTTCACTTGAAGGTCTGAAGGTCACACCGGCGGAAGCACGGGTGTTTACCCTGGCGGGTCCCGTGGGGTTTATTTTATTCAAACGGAATATCGACACCCCCGACCAGGTGCGGGCCCTCACCCAAGAACTCAAGAATCTGGTCGGGCGGAACTGTCCCATTCTGATTGATCAAGAAGGTGGTCGCGTCGCGCGTCTAGGCCCGCCGCATTGGCCCAGTTTTAAACCCTTTGCGCATTTCGGGACCATGTATGCCTATGAGCCCGCGCGCGCGCGGACCGAACTTTCGGCCCAAACGTGGGATATCGCCCAAATCTTGCTGGATCTGGGGATCAATACGAATTGCTCACCGGTACTCGATGTTCGGGCCGCAGGGGCGCATGATATTATCGGCGACCGCGCCTTTTCCGAACATCCGGATGTGGTGGCCGATTTGGGCGATGTGGTCTGCCGCACATTTTTGGACGTTGGGATTACCCCCATTTTAAAACATGCGCCGGGGCATGGGCGTGCGCTTGCCGATTCGCATCTGGAACTTCCCCGCGTTGAGGCGTCGGTTGAAACGCTGGATCAGATCGATTTTGCGCCGTTCCGGGCGGTTTCGTTGGAACCTTATGCCGAACGCACCTGGATGATGACCGCGCATATTTTGTATCCCGATATCGATCCCGACTGGCCGGCCACCCTGTCGTCGCGCATCATGAAGGATATGATACGGCGGCAAATGGGTTATACCGGGGTGATTATTGGCGATGATATGGATATGAAGGCGCTCGACCCTTACGGCGATATCGTCGAACGTTCGGTCAAAACGCTTGAGGCCGGGTGTGATTTGGTCCTCAATTGCCATGGAAAACTGGACGATATGGCCGCGCTCGGTCAGGGATTGCCAAAAATTGGGGAATCTTCCGTCAAACGACTTGCAGCAGCGGCGGCGGATCGTTATGCTGCCTGACCATGAATAACCCCGCACCCACCTTTGTCGAGGATCCTCCGCGTCAAGAAGAGCAAGACTTCTCTGCGGATGCGCTGCTTCTCAACCTGGACGGGTATGCGGGGCCGATTGATGTCTTGTTGGAACTCGCCCGCGATCAAAAGGTCGATTTAACCCGGATTTCTATTCTTCAACTCGCGCGGCAGTTTTTGTCTTTTATTGAACGGGCCAAGGAATTGCGCCTGGATATCGCGGCCGAATATCTGGTAATGGCGGCGTGGCTTGCCTACCTGAAATCACGGCTTTTACTGCCCCGGACGCAAGACAATTCGGATGAACCCAGTGCCGATGATATGGCGCGGGCGCTTGCCTTTCAACTGCAGCGGCTTGAGGCCATGCAAAAGGCGGCCAAAGAACTTTTGGCGCGGCCCCAACGGGATACGGATTTTTTTGCACGTGGCCATGTTGAACCCGATGATACCCGTGTTGAAACGGTCTGGAGCGCAAGTCTTTATGATCTTCTCAAGGCGTACGGCGATATTCGCGCCCGGGCCGCACGCGGTAAGGATTACGAACTGCCGATCTTTCATGTCATGTCGATGGACGATGCCATGGAACGCATGGAAAAGATGCTTGGGAAACTTCCCCGGCACGGGCCGCACACGGCCTGGACGCTGCTCACCAGTTTTGTGCCCGTGGATGAAAAGGGCCCGGTTCCGGCGGTCCGTCAGGATGAGACGCTTTATCGTCGGTCCTCCTTGGCGTCACTTCTGACCGCAAGTTTGGAACTTGCCAAACAAGGCCGCGTTGAAATGCGCCAAGATGGATTATTCCGCCCGGTCTATTTGCGCGGGACCGAAACGAAAGCAGAATTAAAGGAGACAGGAACGTGAACCAAGAGTCCACCCAACAGGTTGATATGTCGATCTCTGCTGAATTTTTGCCAGCTTCTCCCAACGTCATCCCCATTTCCGATCAGGCGCGGATTGTCGAGGCGGTGCTGTTTGCGGCGCCTGAACCCTTGACCGTTGCGCAACTGCGGGCGGTGGTGCCGGGGGATGCCGATATGGGCGCAGCACTGGCCGAACTTCAAACGCTTTATGCGGGGCGGGGCGTGACACTCAAAGACATCGATGGGCGCTGGGCGTTTCGGACGGCGGACACGGTCGCGCCGCATCTTTATCAATTTCGGCGGGAAGAGAAAAAACTGTCGCGCGCGGCGCTTGAGACCCTTGCAATCATCGCGTATCACCAACCGGTGACGCGGACGGAAATTGAAAATATTCGCGGTGTGGCGGTTGCCAAGGGCACGCTGGACCTCATCATGGAAATGGGATGGATCAAACCCGGTAAGCGGCGCGAGATTCCGGGGCGGCCACTCACCTGGCTTACCACCCCGGCGTTTCTGGATCATTTTGGGCTGTCGAACTTAAACGAACTTCCAGGCATGGATGATTTGAAAGCCGCGGGCTTGATGGATACCCGGCCTGCGATTGAAACACTGCCGGATTTGTTTGCCGGTGAAGACGCGGCACTTGCGGCGGATGCGGGTGTGACTTTAGATGCGCAAGAAGACAGCGAAGATTTGGAAATGCTGCCCTCAACCCCTGCGGCGCCGTCATCGGTTTCGCTGTTTTTCAGTGCGGCGGCGGTCAATCAAAATGTTGAAACAGATGGCGATGAGGATGACGATCTGGATGATGACGACGATTTAGATTCAGATGAAGAAATGGACGCTGACGACGATGATTTTGACGACAGCGACGATAATGATTTCGATGACGATTCAGACGAAGATGAAGAGGATTAGGTGATGATTGGACCTTGGGAAATATTTTTAATTTTACTGGTTGTGCTGGTCATTTTTGGGGCCGGGCGCTTGCCCACCATTATGGGAGATTTGGCCAAAGGCGTAAAATCGTTCAAGGCGGGATTAAAGGATGAAGATGTCGTGCAAAAAGAGACGGCGGATCCGAAACGTCTCGCCCATGATGCCGTTTTGACCGAGGAACAAAAAAGCGTTGATCGTCGATCGGCCTGATAGGACATCTTGAACGCATGCTTGATTTTGGTTGGTCCGAATTTTTTCTGATTATTATTCTGGGCGTTGTTCTTTTGGGGCCAAAGGATATCCCCGAACTTGTCTATCAATTCGGGCGGTTGGTGCGCCGAGCCCAATACATGAAATTTGCTATGTCCAAGCAATTTGACGACTTTATGATGCAGAATGATTTGCAAGAACTGCGTCGGGGCGGAACCTTGGGCGATATGAAGGGCGATGTGCGGGCGGCGTTGACCTTGCCCGCGCATGAACCAACATCCCATATCGATACGACGCAAGATCCAACCCGTCTTGAGGAAGAGGAATACTATGCAGAATTGCCGCCTGCACTCGATGATCTTCCAGCGCTGACCCTACCTTTAGAAGGCGGCGGCGGAAAACGTCGTGCCAAGGGATAGAAGGAGGGAAAAAGATGCCCCAGGCGGTGCCCGATGATCTTCCAACCCAGCCGTTGATTGCTCATTTTATTGAACTGCGCGCGCGGCTTTTATGGGGGTTTTCAACGCTTATTCTGGCGGCCATCGTGGCGTATATCTATGCGCAACCGATTTACGGTTTTTTGGTGCGGCCGCTTGCCGATGCCATGGGAACGGGCGGAACGCAACGGCTCATCTATACAAATTTGACCGAAGCGTTTTTTACCTATGTGAAGGTGGCCTTTTTTACCGGATTATTCGTGGCCTTACCGGTGATTTTAACGCAATTATGGTTGTTTATCGCCCCGGCGCTCTATCGCCAGGAACGCCGAACCTTTATTTTGTTTTTGATTGCAACACCGCTTCTTTTCTATACAGGCGGAGCGGTTGTGTACTTCGCGGTTTTGCCCCTAGCCTGGACGTTTTTCTTAAGCTTTCAAAGCACTGGGGCCGATACGGTTTTGCCCATTATGCTCGAAGCGCGGGTGAGTGAATATCTTGATCTCGTGATGGTGCTGATTTTGGCCTTTGGCCTGGCGTTTCAATTGCCGGTTTTATTGATGCTGCTGGCACGTGTGGGGATTGTGAATGCGAATACACTTGCCGCGAAACGGAAATATGCGATTATCGCGGCGTTCGTGATTGCGGCGCCTTTAACCCCGCCCGATATTGTCTCGCAAACACTGCTCGCCTTACCGCTTATTTTTCTCTATGAAATTTCGATTTTACTCATCCGGCGGTGGGTGCCGCAGGCGACCCGATCATGACGAATCTGCTCTCAAAATACGACGCAGAGATTGGTGCAGGGCGGTTAAGTCGTGACAGCGCCCAAGAACGCGCGATCTATGCGCTTCAGGAACTTTACCAACAAACCTTAGATCAAGATGGATGGCGAAAGAAATTAACGGTCGTGGGTACATTAGCCGAGATATTTATTTACCCATTTTCTTTTTTTTGGATGGGTAATTTTTTTAAGAATAAAATATCTGGTGTCTACCTCTATGGCCCTGTTGGGCGTGGTAAGACCCGCATGATGGATTTGTTTTATGATGCGCTGCCGGGCGATGTCCCGAAACGCCGTGTGCATTTCCATGCCTTTATGTTGTCGGTGCATGAATTTTTGCATCGAGAGCGTCAGGCCGGGGCCAAAAACGGCGTGGATGACGTACTGCCGAAATTCGCGGATCAAGTGGCAAGCACAACGCGCGTCCTATGCTTTGATGAATTTCACGTGGTGGATGTGGCAGACGCTATGATTCTATCGCGCCTGTTCACGGCCCTGTTTCATGCCGGCGTGCGCGTGGTGATGACCAGTAATTGGTCCCCGGGTGATCTTTATAAAAACGGGCTTCAGCGCGAATTATTCTTACCCTTTATTGATCTCATCAAAAATCAGATGACGGTGGTCGCGGTCGATGGCGGGCGGGATTATCGCCTGGCGCGGATTGCGGGCCAACCGGTTTATTTTTACCCGAATAACGTCACGCATCATGCCCAAGTTTCTGTGATGTTTGATGATTTAACCGATGCGGATCCCGGTGCCCCCGCGACACTGAACGTCATGGGGCATACGGTGCATATTCCGCGGGCCGCACATGGCGTAGCATGGGCATCCTTTTCTGATTTATGTGAGAAACCATTCGCAGCCCAGGATTATTTGGCGCTTGCGGCGGCCTTTCACACGCTGATCCTCGATCATGTGCCGCGCCTGACCTATGACCGCCGGAACGAAACCAAACGCCTGATGATTTTGGTCGATATCCTTTATGAACACAAACGGCGGCTGATTCTGGTCGCTGACGCTCCGCTTGATAAACTGTTCGTGGATAACGAACATGCCTTTGAATTTAAGCGGACGCTGTCCCGCTTGGCCGAGATGCAAAGTACGGAGTATTTAGAGGCTATCGTGACAGACCTGAGGTAAAAACGTCACCTCCGGCTGTAGAATTTTCGTGTTTTTGGAGAGATTTGGAGGACGGGCCTCTATCGAATTAAGTGCATATCTATCTGATAATAAAAATAGATTCTGATTTGTTTTTATAGAGTACCCCGATTTCTACCCCTGTTTTTAGGGATGTACGCTGATCGTGCGGGGTCGGATCTAGGTTTTTAGTTTGTCTGGTTTTTTCATGCATATCTATTTTTGGGGCTGACACCTAATAATGTTGTTTGAGGATGATTTTGAGGTCATCTAAGAGGTTTTTGGTGAACCAATATTATAAAGCGCCACTCGCATTCTTTCAAGAAGAGATTGAAGTGTTTTTTGGGAGGCTAAAGATATCAAACTTAACTTCTGTCTCAATGCAGCAGCCGACATTTAAAAATTCTGAACTTGTAATTAGATTTCGTTTTTTAAACAAGAACGAAATTATAATTGAATAATCCAAAATTTTGTGTATGTTTGGTTCATCCTTTCAAGGAGATGTTACATGTCTGCTGTTGACGACCAGCTTTGGAAATATAAGAGAATTCTAATCACAGAGTTCTTGACGAAGCTGTCTAACAGCGCGCGTCTTTAAGGCCCCAAAATTTTGGGGCCTTTTTGTTTTGACTGTGAAAACACCTGTTTTTGCAGATAAGTTTTGTTTTTTTAAATTTTAAACTAAAGGAGTTAGGTGATGGATCCTCTTCTTGCTGCTGCCGGCGCAGGTATTGGTGCGGCACTTGCGCAAGTTTTTAATGGTCATATGGCCCGGAAAGAACAAAGGCTAGAACGCGATGAACGGCGGAGACAACATGAGCAGAATCGGGGAGATGCTCAGTCCAGGTTTGAGCTTGATTTTGATCTACGAAAAGATCGGTTTCTTTGGGAAAAAGAACAGGCTCAAGCGGCTATTACGCTTCGTGCGCAGGAGCGGATGGAAGACTTTAGGCGTCAGGATGGTCGTGAACAACGGGCGCGCTCGTTTGAAAGCTTGAGGCAAGTTTTCCATGCGTCGCCGGATGGGTGGTACATTCATAACCCATATCTTGGTGCCTATCCTAACGTTAATTCTTTAAGACTTTTGGTTCAATTGTCTGGGGTGTCGACAGAAGATAATCGTGCAATTGAAAACCAGGTCGGCCAAACTGTTCAACAGTATATGGAGAATTCAGAAGGGACACCAATTCATTTTCCAACAGGTGTTTGGAAAATAGGTGCGCAGCCAGGGAGCTGGGTTTCTTCAGAACTACATGCTTGGGATCAAGCTATCCCCACTCTAGTTTTAAGAGGAGACCTCAGCAAAGGAGAGCATGTTCATTTCTATGGCGACATGTTTGGGTTCCCGCTTGGAAACCGAGACTACGAACAAAATATTTCTTTTGGACAAATCCCAAAAGATTCAAAAGCGATACCAACAGTCATATCTTTCATCGCGATGAGTGTTTCAGACATCTATTACCTGTCAAACTATGGCCGAATGCCACAACTGCCCCGCATTATTCAAGGTTATTTAGAGCAAGAAGGTGACTTCTCGGTGATGGATACGTTTATTCGTAATTACCAAGACACCATTAATGTCCTGCTCTCTGAGCGACCTGAGATTGGTATCCCGACGGCATTACGCTTTGCAGAGTCATTGGTTGGACTTGCTGATAACAAGTATGCGTTAGCTCAAACACAAGCGGTTGAGGGAATGACAGAAGCAATTTTGCCAGAAGATCCCGAACTAGCGCAGCGTTTATCGTCTCTTTATACAAAAATGGATCGCCCGGAGGATGCGGCGCGATTACTTAATCAAATTGGGCGGTCGCAAGGAATCGACCGTACAACACGTGCACAACTTTTGGAGAATGTATTATGAAGATTGCATTATTAGCCCCCTCAGGTGTCGGGAAAACAGTCTATCTTGCGGGGCTATATGGCCGGCTAGTGAGAGATTTGAGCTATTCAGATTACGGGATTGACTTTACCGTTTCTGATACAGCGCTGAGTTCGTATCTAGACACACGATATACTAATCTTGTTGAAAGTGGTGATTTTGGCGAAGGAAGCAAAGAAATGATTGTCTTTCCATGGACGCTGTCAACGGAAGGGATGGATGGAAAACGAAAAAAATTGGAGATTGAAATTATCGATTTTCCGGGTGGATTTTTACACAGGGCGACCGATGAGAATCGTAAAGATGTTGAGGCGACGGTTGCAAAACTTGCAGATTGTGACGGTTTCATTGTCCTTGTTGATGGAGATGGATTGATTAAAGGGATCGAGAAAAAAGATCCGCGAATATTACAAAACTCGACACGTGCTGCAGAAATTCAAAAAGTATTAGCCGAAGCCTTGGAACGTCGCAGTCAACGCGTCAAGGAAAAATTACCTGATCCAGATAGTTATGCTTTTTCGAGTGGATTAACTCCTGTGGTCTTTGCCCTTACGAAAGGGGATTTGGTTGAGGATTGGCTGTCAAAAAAACCAGATGATAAGAAAGAAGCGTTAAACAAGGGCGTTAAAGCTCAATTTAAGAACAGTTCCGCTTACCTTGGTAATGAAGGTGAGATTTCTAACTTCATGCGCAGCCAGTTTTCACGAGTCATTGATAACCCGAATGTGGCGTCATTGCGTATGACAGTCACGGTCTATAATGAGGCAGAAAAAGCGCTAGATCCAAAAAACCTTGATACAGCATTACAATTTGTTCTGTTTACGGGGCTGCACAATGCACTTGCAGAATATGGACGGCGCGAAGCTGCCTGGAAAGATGAAAAGGATTCGCGGGGTTCTTATCACTCGCGTAAGAACAGGGCTTATGATGAGGCTGTTAGCGCGAGAGTCGCTCAACGCAACAAATTTTGGTTAGATAGAGTTGGTGACTGGCTTGATGGTGTTGGAGGAGCCTATCACGATGCACAAGTTGCATCCGCACATGAGGACTTATCCGGTGCCAGCAGTTACTATAATTCGGGAGCCGAGTCACATAAAAGAGCCAAAGAAAGTCACCGGGTTGCACGCTTTTTTTACGAACGGATTCTCCCGGCTAGCCTGGTTCACCGACTGAGTGCTAAGACAGGACGAGATGGCTTTTATCACCAAGGGTTCCCGATTGATGCGCTTTCTGAACAAGCTTGGTGGCAAAGAAAAATCCAGGAAGGCACACCAGGAAATGATACGTGCAAGCCGGGAGTTTAATAACTATGAAACGTTTTGTTTTTACGAGACTTTATGAACGTGACCATGATTATAATTTCTATGTCCCCCCCAGCTATCGAATAGGGGGTATACGACAGCTTATTTATAGCGATACCCTAGATAACCGATCCAAATTATTCCTTCTCGAAAAAAATGGAGACCAAATCACATTTGGTGTCAGAGAAAGGCTCAATTTGCGGGATATGCGTGGGCGACATATTTATCATTTCACGGGCTTTCAACTTGATCCAAACGAGAGTGCTGAATGTATACCATCCTTTACCGCTTTAAAGGAAGCCGTCCCATTAATTACAGCTGAAGCGCATACCCTCCACGAAATTCTGGATCAAGATGTCGAGCAAGGAAGGCACCTACAAACGTCGACGTTACTTTTTGGATCTTTACCGCTCCAAGAGGAGAATCCATGGGATGATGCTGTTCGAAATATCAGAGGAGATACAAAAAGTGTCCTATTAATGATGTTTACTGAAGATGGGGCTCTCCAATCGTTAGGGCATGGGCAGGCAAATATCGACTCTTCTCCGCTTTCTCCACAGCAGCAGAGATCACCAGGTAAAAAAGCAAATGATGCGCCTGGCGGAAACGGGAGCTTTGCTCAGCACGTGGATAAAGGAGGAAGTCGAGTTCGACCAGATTTTGCAAATAAGGCTGGAATCAGATCTGAGGATGTCCGATTGGAAGAGCACGAAAGAGCTTATGTGCCCCCCTTAAATTTGCATGATTCAAGAAAATCAATACTAGATTCGTTCGCAGACGGCATTTTTGGTTTTTGGAACCGTTTGCGAGGTCGAGATCGGAATGATTACAATTTCTAAGGGGTTCGAACTTTACCTAGCGTTTAGAGAGGGTATCATGACTGTCATGATAAGGCCGCACCAAAAATACCCTATGTAATTTGTACGGCGGCTCATTTCGTACCAGAAGTAATTAGAGCGTTTAGGGTATCTATCTGTTCGCTAAACGCTCTAACAAAATTAAATTGATGCCTCAAGCACGCGTTTTCTTAACCATCTAAGATGCGGATCTTGAGGCTCTGCGCTATTGCCTGAAGGGGGAGTTCCCTCTTGACGATCTAAATTTCCCATGCCACCAATGGATCCAGTTGGGCCATACGGCTCCGGGGCAGGGGGGGCTGGTTCTGGAGCAGGCGCTGGGGCCGGATCGCTACCTCCTCCTCCGCTACCTCCCCCACCATTATCATCACCATCCAGATTGACACTATCATGAAAGGCCAAAGGAATCGGGGGTGGGGGGCATGGATGCAGAATAACAGGTATGAAATCAATCGGGTTTTGTCCTCCTTCTCCTTCAACGATACTATGCCCATTTTGATCATTGCCCGAGTTTACAAGAACGGCACCAGGATCATGCTCGTGGCCAACAGGAGTGGTGCCATCTGTGGCAGGAAGAGAGGGATCATGAAAAGCTGTTTGTAAGTCCATAATGTTCTCCTTTTGTCATTTAGTTTAGGGTTTCAAAAAATCCTTAATCAAATTTAACAAACAAAAAGGCCCCAAAATTTTGGGACCTTAATCAAGCGCGCTGTAAGACAGCTTCGTAAAGAATCCTGTTGTCAGAATTCTTTTATAATTCCAAAGCTGATTATCAATGAGAGACATCTCATATCGTCCTTGAGTAGATGAAATAAACATACACAAAACCTTGGATTATTCAACAATAATTTCGTTTCTGTGGCAAAATGTAATCTATACCCATTTGAACAATTAAATGAACGAAATGATGAGTTGGTCGAGGGAGTATAGTAATCCATATATAGGATTATATTCTTTAATATAAGGGGTTATGCCATTATAAACCTTGATGATTGCCATAAGTTTATGATAAAAGTGACCACTCAACAATTCAGGTCTAAGGTTATGACGATAAATTTGATGCCCTATTTGCTTAAAGGTGTAAACACCATTCTAACCCGCGAAGGATTTGATAGAACTGGACATGGGTTTGCGGGTGGTCTGAATGAACACACCCCCCTACGACCGACCCAACGTGAAGGGCTTGAAGCCTATAGAGAATTTTTGGGCGATCCTGACCACACCGATGCAGACAAAAGAGCTGGGTATTTCGAAATACCGACCGGAGTTGGTAAGACGGGGATGTTTGTTGCCCTCATTAATGAAGTCCACAAAGAAGCTAAAAAGGAGAGAAAAAAAGTCAAAACCATCGTGGTTGTGCCGACGATTACACTTCTAACGCAAACCCGTGACGAGTTCTTGGAATTTGCCCCTGATATGGTGGACCAACTGGGGTTATATGGTGATACACACAAGAATCTTTCCAAGCCCATCACAATCATGACCTACGATGCCTGGATTGCCCTAACAGAAAGCGGTGAGTTAAGCCATCATAATGTTGATTTACTGCTTACTGATGAAGCCCACCGTGGCACGTCAGACCGACGTGTAGATTTATTATTCGACAAATACGGTGATGGAACAGTTCAATTGGCGTTCACGGCAACAGCCCATTTCGATACCCAAAAGTCAGTTCAAAAAACCCACAAAAATGAAATTTTTTATAAAAGTCTGCCACAGGCAGTGCGTGACGGAGAACTCGCCGAATACATTCATTCACAGCTGTATATTATACGTGTTGAGCCTCCTAAAAAAACTCGAGAGTTCAAAGCGGCTGTCGCGGGCAATCCACTTTGGAGGTCGGACCTTAAGCGGCATGCCTGGACCAAACGCATTGTTAGTATCTATGCTCAAGGTAGCGATCGAATAACAGGCGACTCTCTTTATGATAACCAGGCAGGATTTTTTGCCGGTAATACCGTTCATGCCGATGAGCTTGAAATCGCTCTGAATGAAAATCCCGCTTTGCAAGCTGTTGTCAGGCGGCAGGGACGTAAAGGCGTGGCCGTCGCTATTCACTCAAAAATGCCTGAACGGTTTCAGAGGGACCGCCTGGCTGCTTACAAGAGAGGAGAATATTTGGCTGTTGTTGGCGATGAAAAGTTCAAAGAGGGGTTCAACCACCCTCCGATGAAAGTTATTTGCGATTATCAACGTGGGTCGCTGGTAGATAAAGCACAAATTACTGGCCGTGGTGCACGTAAATGGTGGAACGGTGCAAAAGAACGTTGGGAAGGTATGACGTTTATAGATACAGTCGTCTACATTGGTAGTGAAGATACTAGAAAAGATAAAAGTTGCAGGGCTATTGGCGATGTTTTGCAAGAATTTTTCAGCACAATCATGTCGATTCCTATTCACGGCAATCCAGAAATCAATCATCTGCCCGCGGATATCGCATTCAACCGCCAAACTGGTCATCATTAAATGGTTTAGATTGTCGGTATAGGCATGATCATTCATGGTATAAGTTTTCTTTGGGCACGATTTCACCAACCGCTCGACTTCTGCGTCGTCATCCCGAGCCTCGGCCTCAATGGTAGCAATGACGCGCTGCATGGGGGTTAGATTGTCATACAGAGAAGGTTTCAGATTCATTTTTTGGGTCCTTTCAGAGCTCGTTCCAAACTCTCCAACCGATGTTTGATATCTTCCATTTCCTCAACCCGGGCAATGCTCGCCACTGCCGAGACCAATTGTGCGGCAATATCCGGGGAGAGCTGCCCATTCGCTGCCGCATTCACAAACGCGCGCGCGGTTTCGGTCAAACTATTTGGGAGGGGTTGATCCAAGGTGACCATCTGGGCTTGGGGTTTTAGCGGGGGCACAATCCGGTCGAGACACAGCTTTAAGGCCACCGTATCGCCGCTTAGGGCCAGTTCTACGGCTTTGCGAGTCAGGGCTTCGACTTCTCCGTCCAGTAAGGCTAATGCCGCCTGGGTTGCCCGGTGTTTGGTTCCCACGGGTTTACCCAAGGGGTTACCAGACTGACCTGGCTTAAACAGCCAGGGTTTAGGCGTATCTGCATTGGGGTCTGTATTTTCAGATGGTATCGTCATGTTGCGTTCCTTTCGTAAGGGCATCGAATGCTGCTTTTTCTGCTTCTTGCCGGGACATACCAGCATCAAATTCCATGATCGCCGCGCGTTCTTCATAGGCGTCAATAAAATCTACTAACGCATTTTTCATGATACGTATCTGGGCACGGATATGATCAGTAATCCGCTCACGAGGCGATACATGTAGGTTGCCGTCAACGATTTGGATGTCCAGCCCTTGTGCCTTGATGTCGAAGAAGAGAGTGCTCACTTTCATCAGAACACCTCTACATCCGGAACAACGGAACATTCTTTGTTTTTCAATGAATTAGGCTTTTGCCTATCTGGAACATTTACACTTATTGTTCCGCCTATATTTTTGCTCAAGCCATTGTTTTGACTGGGTTGTTCCAGTGTTCCACTTAAATAGCGATCGAAGGCATCCTGGAATTGTTCAAGTTCATATCCGCGTCCTGTTGTATAACCGAAACGAATCTTTTTTGGTGCGATTTTGAAAGGCTTCAAACGTTTAGCAAGTTGCTGGGCTGTAATTGGTCGACCTCTGTGCCACTCTGGCCATGGCCTGTCTTCCATTTCGTGGAGCTTCTGAAGTAAATCTTCCGTTGATATTCGTTCGCGTAACGGCTCGCTTTCGAAAATCCCTTGAATGTCTAATAACAACATGACGCCAATAGACGCATTCTCTTCATCTTGGTCTTTACCTGAAATCTTCAATGCGGCATCACGGGCAGTTTTAGGCCAATGCCCCCCCGCATGATCGGCAATTGCAAGCAAGGGCTCCCAATTATCTTGCGCGCGGTCGTTTAGGGAGTCGGGTAAAAGAGGGCGGGCCGCTTCAATTATGTGTCCGGTATCTTCAGCGTATCGGGCTAGCATGGAGGTTAGACGTTGAAAATCGGCTGGGCCGGCATGGCGTAGCCTTGCTATATTTTCATGTGGCAGTTTCCGGCGTAGTTCAAGCACGATGGCCCGGTCCATGAGTGTATCGGCCAACACCCCAATTCCGGATATAGCCTTGGCTCCCCATGTACTAAATTGCGTAGGGGTGTGGTCTTCCCCCACAACCCGGATCACATAGGCGGATTGTCTGGTATGACCAGAATTGAGAATACCGCGCGCCTCTTCGTTATCCCTTAGAAAGGCATCGGCCTCATCGATCAGTAGGGTAGGGCCATGGGCCTCAATCACTCGGAATATTGCCGCTGGGGAGATGTTTGAAGCTACCAGCGGACGGCGTGAAAGCCTGCCAATCAGGTCAAGTAACTGCGATTTTCCGCAACGCTTCTCCGGTGCTGTAATCACCGCTAATGGTGCAACCTGCACGCGGTCGATGAGCCAAGTAAAGACAACCCAAAGTGTCGCCGCCGTAACGGTTTCAGGTTCGCATACGATAAAGCGCCGTATGGTTCCCGCTATCTCCTCCAGTAAGGCCGCACCATCAACAACTTCAGAATATGGCTCGACAGATGGGAACATTTCCGCGGGACCATTTTCTATCTCGGCAGGACGACGAGCCTTCTCCACTTCGTCATCCAAAGTTTTTATACGCCCAATTCCTAGTTTTTCTGCCTCGGCTTTTCGTACCGTTTCGTATTCCAATGGCGGTAAGGCTGATAATCTATCCACAGCTTCAGCAAGAGACTCTTTGACCGGTACAGCCAAATTGATAACATCCTGTACGGAATTAAAGGTTTGCGTGTCTGTCATCGCGCTACCCCTCTATAAAGATCATTGAAATCCCCATGGCAGGGTGGAATGGCTAACAATCCGCCACAGACTGCGGCGGCTTTTCTAGCCTTGGTTAGGCCGGGATTCCCGGGGGTTTCTGTATCATTGTCAGCACACAGGATGATTTTTATTTCCGGGAACTTAGCACGTAACACGCGCGCCACAGGTTCCAGGTTTCCAGCATCAAACGCCACGGCCACAGGAAGGCCCGTGGATTCGTGAATACTGGCGGCGGTGGCATACCCTTCGGCGATACAAATCGACTCTGTAGGGCTACCTATCAGGAAATAGCAGCTATGTTTACGCCCACCCGAGAGAAAGCGCTTATTTCCCTCGCCGTCAATGAATTGAAGACTGTGAAGATCCCCGGCATTGTCACGCATGGGAATCACTAACGTGTTTTTGTGAAGGCGTACGGTCCCCACTTTTCGGATGGCCATCCTATTCGCATCAGCAAATTAGACTCCCTTCTTAAAATTTCCAACAATCACCTTGCCATCACTCGCAACCGCATCCAGATAATCGGCCCAGTGTTGCATCATCTTTTTGCGTTTATCGAGAAACTGGGCACGGTTATAGGCTTCACCCAAAGGCCCGGCGGCTTTGTGGGCGAGCTGACACTCAATTACATCTGGGTCGTACTCTAGTTTTTCCCTGATCGTTGTGCGGGCCAGGGCACGGAACCCGTGGGCTGTCATCCGGCCATGATACCCAAGTTTTTTGATAGCAACATTCACAGTTCCATTACTCATTGGCTCCTTTGGATGAATCTGTGAAGGAAATACCCAAGGCGTATTTAGATCCCCAGTTTCCTCTTTTTGCGCCTCCAAAATTGAAAGCGCTTGGCGAGAGAGGGGAACAATATGGGCGCGTTTCATTTTCATCCGTTCAGCGGGGATCAGCCATTCTTTCTGCTGAAAGTCGATTTCTTCCCATCTTGCCTGTCGCAGCTCTCCTGGACGGGTGAAAGTTAGTAATGATAACCAAATAGCCCGACGGGTGCGTGCAAATAAACGGGCATCATTTTGTTCCAGTGCTTGAAGAAAGAGGGGGATTTCTCTACTCTCTAGGGCAGGAAAATGTTTTGTTTTTCGTTGCTTGAGGGCCCCTCTGAGATCGTAGGAGGGGTCGCGTGTACAGCGGCCCGTCTGAATCCCATAGCAAAAAATTTGCCCGCATATTTGCCGTGCTCGGCTTGCTATGTCCTGAGCTCCACGTTTTTCTATTTTTCTTAAAGCTATCAGCAAGTCGGGGGCCGTAATATCTGCAATCGATTCTTTGCCGATAGATGGAAATATATCTTGTTCCAACCTGTGTATGACGTTGTCTGCGTGGTTTGTACTCCATCGATCCTTTTGGTTTTCATGCCATTCTAACGCAACAACCTTGAAAGAATTTTCTGTATTTCGGATGGATTTTCTTTTTTCATCTTTTTTTGTAGTGGCTGGGTCGATGCCCTTAGTAAGAAGTCTTCTTGCCTTGTCTCGCTCCTCTCGAGCTTCAGCCAGCGAGATCAGTGGGTATGTTCCGAAGGCAATCAGTTTTTCTTTGCCCAAAAATCGGTATTTCATACGCCAGTATTTTGAGCCGTTCGGGTTCACAAGCAGGTATAAACCACTGCCATCTGCCATTTTATAGGGCGTTGCCCGAGGCTGGGTGTTTTTACAGGTTTTGTCGGTGAGCTTCATAGGCACCCCCAGTGTTTCAAGATACCCCCAAATTATACCCCCAGTTTTTGCGGCTGTAAACGAACATGCGCGTGTTCATGGGCGGATAAAGCCCTTTATGAACAGCTATTTTAGATGAGTTTTCGGGTTTCGCGAACGATGGCGGATGTCGGTGAAAGTAAGGGTGGAGGCACGGGCCGGAATCGAACCGGCGTACAAGGTTTTGCAGACCTCTGCCTGACCACTCGGCCACCGCGCCATCCTCGCTTTATCGCGAGCGATGTCTCTTAGCATACCATCCTCTCTAAAACAACGGTTATCGGCGTTGCTTTGAAGATTAACTCGCCTTGCTTTGTTCAAGTAAGGCATCGTCCAAGGCTTTTGCCCGCAGGGCCGCAGAGCGATTCTTATGAATATTAATATAATCTACAAATACTTGGTTTGCGGGGATGCTTCCAAAGCTGATGTAGAAATCTAAATAGGCCGTGACGATGAGATCGGCCGCACTGAAACGATCCCCCGCGACGTATGTTTTGCCCTTTAACATGGTTTCAAGCACGTCGAATACTCGCTGAAAATTGCCATAGCCGACAAATCCTTGCTTATCTTGTGGGACGTCAACGCTGAGCGATTTATCTGTGACGGCGGCCTCGACAGGTCCTGCAATAAAGAACAGAAAGCGAAAATATGAGGCCCACGCCGTGTGATCGTTCGCGGATGGGGTCAAGTTCGCAGAGGGAAACGCCTGGGCAAGATAAGTACAGATTGCCGTTGTTTCGGTGACGATTGCATCGCCGTGGGTGATCGCCGGTACTTTTCCCATTGGGTTAATCGCGGTATAGGCCGATGCTTTCATCGTTGTGCCGTATTCAAGGATATGCGTGTCATAGGGGCATCCGATTTCTTCCAGCATCCAGCGCACAACCCGACCACGGGACATGGGATTTGTATAGAACGTGATTTTATTGTCTGGCATGAGGGCGGGTCCTTTAATATGAGATTGCTGGAGACGGATTATAGGTCTTTGAAAAATAAAACAAACGAAAAAGAAATGCCATCCCTGCTGTCGACGGGATGACAACGGACGCCTCAGTTTTTAAGGGGTGGCAAGTCCCGCCTTTTTCAGAGCCGATTTTTGTTTTTTAGTCAAAGAATCTAGATTAAAATCATCAATTAATTCATTGAAAATACGGTGCCAATTGACTTCGGCATTCAGGTGTAGAAACACCGACCCCAATCCCAACGCTGCGCGGTCCATGAAAACAAATTCGCGGGGGACGGTGACGCCGCCATGGGCACGGAGTTTTTGGTGAACAATGCGCGCGGTATCGCGTCCATAGACGCCGCCCGTCACCTCGCCAATGGGGCGTACCCGGTCGTCAAGTAACGGCGCATAGAGAAACTGAGCCCACAGGGTCAGGGTATCAATCTGATCCTTGTTCAGATTTTTAAACCCCCAGGTGTCATAGGCGTGAACCGCAAGGGCGCGGTCATTGTGGAGGAGGGCATGGTACAGGTCAATCACGCCTTGAACAAAGGGCGGCGGAAAGATCCGGCAACACCCAAAATCCAATAAATTCAGGGATAAATCATCCCGAACCGAATAATTCCCCAAATGGGGGTCGCCGTGGATCACGCCATATTCATAGAAAGGGACGTACCACGCGCGAAACATGTTTTGGGCAATTTGATTACGATCCGCCGCTGGTGCCGTTACAAAATCAAGAATTTTTCGGCCGTGAAGCCAGGTGGAAGTCAGGAGGCGGGGTGTGGACAAAGGCGCGATCACGTCTGCCACATGAACCCCCGGCACATTCGCCAGAATTTGTCCATAAAGGCGCGTATACGCGGCTTCGAGGGTATAGTCGAGCTCTTCATGCAGGCGCGCGGACAGTTCCGCGTGGATTTGATCGGTCGTAATCGCGGAATCGATCCGTTCATAAAGAGAAAAAATCAATTTCAGTTGGTTTAAATCGGCACTGACCGCGGCCGCCATATCGGGGTATTGTAATTTACAGGCAACGATTTGGCCGTTCGGTAATGTCGCGCGGTGAACTTGTCCCAAGGACGCGGCGGCGGCGGCTGTGAGATCGAAATTTGCAAATTTCTTTTCCCATCCGGCCCCAAGTTCGGCAGTCATGCGTCGTTTCACAAACCCAGCACCCATGGACGGCGCGCTCGATTGGAGTTGTTGGAACGCCTGGGCATATTCGGGAGGCAGTGCTTCGGGGATGGTCGCGAGGATTTGCCCAACCTTCATCAAGGGGCCTTTTAATCCACCCAAGGCCGCGACAAGGGCCGCCGCATGTTTTGACGTATCAATGGGAATGCCCAGTAATTTTTTCCCCGCAACCCGCGTGGCAAGCCCCGCCGCCGCCCCCGACACCCGCCCATAACGGCGGGCGCGTTTGGTAAAGGTGTTTTGATCAAGGGGAGGGTCAGTCGTCATAATTATATATATCGTTGTTTAATTTAAGAAATTAATATGGCGTTTTATCCCTCTCCCTTTTAAAAAAGGGAGAGGGTCAGGGTGAGGGATTTCTTTAGAGTGCGGGGAGCTTTAAGTCAAAACCCACCTCACCCTAACCTTCTCCCCCCTAAAGGGCGGAGAGGGAATTTCTTTCGCATGTCAACTCCTTACTCTAAATAGCGACATATCTGGGGTTGCGGCGCAGCACAAAAAAAACTAGAGGTAGGCAGAAAACTGGCATAAGACTTGCGACATTCGCCTGTCTTTTTTCGACCTTAACCGAAAGATCCGTGATGAGCAAACGTATAACCGAACTGCGCGATCATATTATTGAGTCGATGCTACCGGATGTGCCTGCCGAAGGATGGACGATGGCAGGGGCCCAGGCTGCGTGCGATGAGATCGGCTTGCCGCCCGATCGCCTGATGGCCGTTTTTCCCGATGGCCTTTCGGATATTGTTGCGCATTTTTCCGACTGGGCTGATCGGCAGATGAGCGAGGCGCTTGGCAAAATCAAGTCGCCCCCGACACGTATTCGAGACCGAGTCGAGCAGGCTGTACGTACGCGCTTGACCATTTTGGAGCCGCATAAAGACGCGCTACGGTTGGCGCTTGCCTATTGGAGTGTGCCGCCGCGGCATTTGCGTGCTGGCCAAATCGTGTGGCGCACGGCCGATCGCATTTGGGATTGGGCCGGGGACCAAGCAACCGATTATAACCGCTATACCAAACGCGGGTTGTTATCTGGGATTTTAACGGCGACAGCCCTTGTGTGGATTAAGGATGAGAGCAAGGATCACGAAAAAACATGGGGGTTCTTGCAGAACCGCATTGAAAATGCGATGGAATTGGGCCAGATTATTGGGGGAATTCTTCCAAAGAAAGCATAGAGTGAAAAATCTTATCGTGTCATTCCAGCGCAGGCTGGAATCTCAAAACGTTAGGGGGCCCCAGCCTGCGCTGGGGCGACATTTTTTGGGTATAAATTTTGGGGCTGTACCAGATAACTCGTAAAAGTGTTATAAGGTATGGTTATGAGAAAGAG
>CAZSIB010000013.1:0-39496 GCA_964607245.1 uncultured Pseudobdellovibrionaceae bacterium
CCCCCCCCCCCCCCCCCCCCCCCCCCCCCCCCCCCCCCCCCCCCCCCCCCCCCGTGCAGGCAGGTAAAATCTTTCAACAGCTTTATTTAAGCGGATGTCCGGGCAAAAATCAAGGGGAAAGGCGGTATTACAGCCTAACCCTTTGTATTATTTTGAAAATTTTGGGACTGCGTTCAACCGCGCCAGCGCTTGATATAGTTTTATGTCTTCTTGATAAATATCATACGCGAGGACCAGTTGCCCCCCTTTTTTAAGCCAGGCGGTTTGATACAGCATCAAAACAGGAAATCGATTCGTGAGCATAACATCACGCGTTTTCTCGGCCTCGATCACCTTGAACATCCGGTCGTCATTCCATCCCGTCTCGCCCGAAAGGACAAAACGCGCCATATCACGCGGCCGCGAGAGTCGCACACAACCCGACGAAATATCCCGGTTATCATGACGGAAATATTGCGGCGTGTTGGTATCATGCAAATAAATATCGTAGGGGTTCGGCATAATCACACGGACCACGCCCAAGGCGTTATCCCGCCCCGAGGGCTGGACCATCCGAAACCGCGGCAAATCCGCCTCAGTCACTTTTTCCCAATCGACAAAAAGCGGGTCAATTTGAACTTGTTCGCCCGTCTGGGGGTCTTTGGTCCAAAGACTGACCCCTTTTGTGGCGAGGAAAGACGCATCTTTCCGAAGTTCCGGCAAGAAATCTTCTTTCTTGACCACATCCGGGACCGTCCAGGTGGGATTGAACCGCACGCCTTGGACCAGCGTTTTAAATTGCGCCGTGGGCCGTTTCGTTCGGCCTACAATGACGGGCATTTCAAGCTTGACCTCGCCCTTTTCAATGCCCCAAAGCGTCGCCGCCGGGATATTCACGACGATGTATTTTTCAGGTTTGACCGGATCAAGCCAGCGCAAACGTTCCAAATTTGCGATCACTTGTTGATAGCGCTGCTGATAGGTCTGATTAAAAAACTGGATGGTTTTAGGCCCGATGATCCCGTCATCTTTAAGCCCATGATTGCGTTGGAATTCCATGACGATTTGAACAAGCGCATCATCATAAAGTAAGGGATTTTGCCCCTCGGCAAGGGCGGCACCCAAGACCGTGCGCAGATCCGGGATCGTCGCATGCGTATCGCCGGGCCGGATCGAGCGCTTGAGTGCCTTAAATTTATAGATGGACTTACCCCCTTCCCCGGCCTTTAACCGAGGGACCAGTTGATCAAGCTCGCTTTGCAAGGCCTGATAAAGGGGCGTTGCAGGCGCCAAGCCCGCAAGATACGCCAAACGATCGGGGGCGCGGGAAATCTCGTCCTTCACCAAGGCAGCATCCGGCGTCTGGCGCCAATCCTTGGCCCGCAGCCCCACATCACGCGCAGACACCCGCATCCCGGACATATCCCGGGCATAAAGAACCATGGCATCAAGGAGGGCCGCATTTACCGCCGGATCGGCATCATCCACCGATTGTTCAATCATTTTTGTGAGCTCTGGCGTCAAATAGCGATCCGGGCGGAGTCCATGCCGTCCCGCCTGATCCAACAGGCTTAGAATATTCTGGCGTTCAATTTGAGTGAAAATCGGGGCAGCGACGACAGATGCCGCAGAATCACCAGATGAGAACTGCACCGCGCCCGCATCTTGTAAAACAGGGGCGGGTGTTTCCGCACGCGCCCCGCCGACAAAGCTCATACTATATAGAATACAGAACAATAAAGTGCGCGACATAAAAAACCTGAAAGAAACAAGGAAAATCAATAGGTACGAAGATTTGTTCCCCTTACCTTACCCTGATTTGGGTTAAGAATTCCCGAAAATCAGGCCTGATCATCCCGATAATCGTCCGGAATTTGGGCGATTTGATCGACAGCCCGCCAGCCAGGGGGGCATAAAATAGGGTCCGACCACCCATAATCCGCCTTGCGCCAGAGGGCCCGATGCCGCAAGACCGCAGGCCTTGTGGCGTCATCATAGCCAAACTCAACACCGCAACAGGGACAAATCTCGTAACTGGGACTGATCCCATCATGTCCCCAGGGCGGGGTCTCGTGCCGCCGCCCGCACACCCGACACACCATCAATTCGTCGGGCAAGCGATGCTTGCGGTCATTGGTCATCAAAATAGGCCTGATTGGTTGGATATCCGTGGATATCCGGATGCATGCGGTAATAGGTGCGCGGCGTCCCGTCCGCCCGCATCACGCCAAACCGGGTGGAAGGCGCATGAAACCGCACGATATCCCCGTCTTTTTGGATTTTCGTTTGCGTGCCCTCCGGCGGGGTATGCAAAAAATGATGCGCCGCCATCACATAGGCCTCAACCGTCTTTAGCCCCAGTTCACGCGCATGCTTGCGGAAATGCGCTTGAGCGTTCTCGACACTGCTGTACCGCGCAGTCGATGTCCAGATTTGGGCCCCTTTCGGCAGTTCAATCGACAAAGTAAACGCGGAGTCATAGGGGGGCGCCGGATGAACGGGTTTGGCGTGTGGTTTGGGGGCCACAAGCACAACGCGGGAGAGCGCCCTGTCAAAATCAACGGTATAGGACAGAAGAAACAGCGCCCCAAAAACGAACGCCAGCGCACAAAGCCAATCCGTGACCCATGTCCGCATCACTGCCCCCCTGCCCCCGATGTTTTATGGGTTTCGGTATAAATCACCTCATCGGTTAAACGACGAAAGACATGCGGCGCCTCGACATACGGCACCGCCATCACGCGGCTGCCTGTTCCGGTGACAACCACAGACGCATATCCCATGAGCATACCCGGAATCGTCCGTTCCAATTCGACACTTTCAATCCGGTCAATCGCCAGTTGCACCGTATCCATTCGGATCAGGCCTGACCGGATAAGCAATCGTTTATTCGTGAGCACCAAAAGCAAATAATGCTTGGTCATATAGGCGATGCCCAACATAATCCCGGCCACGAGCAACATAAAAATCCCTAGATTTGTGACCGTGACAAGCAAAAATAACGCAAAGGCAAGAACGGCAAGACCGCGCCAATAAATCCCCCAATGAAAATGCGCGACCTTTAATATCTTTTCATCGGGCAGGATGGACACATCATTCGGTAACGGAATCCGCCGGGTAGGTGTCGATTTTTGTGTCGGTACGTTCATCAAATCTACTCCCTTTCCAGATGGGCATAAATTGCTATCCCCGCGCAAGCGGGAATCCAACAGTTTTTATGAATTTTTCTAAACCTGCCGCGCATATTCAATCGCACGACGAAACTTGAGCGGCTGCATGATGGGTGGCAGGATCACTTCGCCCACGCCCATGCCTCGGATAATGATGTTACCAAAATCAAAAACACGTCCAGGCATGGTTTGAATCACGTTCACCCCCTCGATCCGGTCGATACTGATCTCGCCCACATATCGCGCGATCAGGCCGCGTTTGTAAATGACGCGGGTCGACGTCACGGCAATTTCCGTTGTCGCACGGATCACCATTTGGTGCATGAATTTCCAAATACCTATTGCGACCAACGACAGGGCCGCAATCTTGATTCCCCAGTGGAGCTTCATGACCTGAATCCAAATGGGATCATTCGGTGAAAAATCTGGACTCAATTTAAACCCTGTTTTTTGTTGCAAAAGAATGGCAGCCGCAATGACCACGACCGCCCAGAAAAATCCCCAGAAAATCGAAAACACGGCATTCGCGGTATAAAGCCAATGAAACCGGCCCACATGAACCAGCTTTTCCTTGGGACCTAATGATTGACGGACATACAGCATGTCATCTCCCGTGCGCGGGCTCTAATCCCCGAGGCAAATCCCCAGGCTTCTGGCAGTATGCACCAATGGGCCCGCCACGTCTACATTCCGAAAGGATTCAAACGCCTGGCGAATGGGCACGGCCACAACGGCGCGGTTTTGCCAGGCGACCATATGTCCAAATTTTCCTTGATCCACCAAATCCACCGCATGCACTGCAAGGGCCGAGGCCAAAAGCCGGTCGTTAAAGGTGGGCGGCGCGCCGCGCACCAAATGCCCCAAGACCGTGACCCGCGTATCCGCCCCGGTCATTTCGTTAATTTTTACGCCGAAATAATGGCCAATCCCCCCATACCGGACTTCACCGCCCGCCTGGCGGATCATGGCCTTACCGCCGTCCACGGTCTTGACCGCTTCGGACACGATCATCAAACAAAAATTCTGGGCTCCGGCCATGACGCTTTCGACCTTGCGGCCAATCGACTGAAGTGTATAGGGGATTTCAGGGATCAGGATAATATCCGCCCCGCCCGCAATTCCGGCCGACAAGGCAACATGACCCGCATCCCGCCCCATGACCTCCAGGATCATGACCCGGTCATGACTGGCCGCCGTGGGTTGCAAGCGGTCAAGCGCTTCTGTCGCGACCATCACCGCCGTATCAAACCCAATCGACCGTTCGGTCTGGCCAATATCATTGTCCATGGTTTTTGGAATGCCAACGAAAGGAATATTCCCTTTTTCGGTCAAGCGCGCCAAAAGCTCCATCGAGCCATCGCCGCCAATGCCAATAAGCGCATCGATTTGGAGCTTCTTGATCGCCGCAATCACATCGTCGCTGCGGTCCTTGCGCGTGCCGTCCGGCATGGCGAACTCAAACGGATCATTTTTGTTATGCGTCCCCAGAATTGTTCCGCCCATGCGAAGCACATGGGTATCAAACTCTTGTGGCGAGAGTTGCCGGACTTTTTTATCCGGGTCAAACAGACCCATATACCCGTCCTCAATCCCCAAGACGGTCCAGCCGCGCAGCGCCGCATTATGGACAACACCGCGCAGCGCGGCATTTAACCCGGCGCAATCGCCTCCACTCGTCAGGATTCCAATACGTTTTGTCATGATGTCATTGTCTTTCGTTCAGTCTCTTCCATCACAGCCTGAAAAAGTTAATATTTTTTAAGGCTGCACTACCTTTTTCCCATTTTTTTTGATATAAAGGTCGTCATGAGCGATTTAACTGATCTTATGGAAGATGATGACGAGATTCGGGAAAAACTTGCCGAACTTCGTGCCGAACATCAGGCCCTCGATGATGAAATTGACGCCGCCGCCCATGGGGCTGGACCGGTCGATTTTGTTAATTTACAACGCCTGAAAAAACGTAAATTAGGATTAAAAGACCTGATTACGCGCCTGGAAAGCCGCCTTTTGCCGGACATTATCGCCTAACCCCCCCCCTTTGGCACAAACTTCGCATAGAGACCTCGTGATGGCTGCGAGATAACCTCGCGGCCCCACGTAAAGGTTTATGTCGCGATGTTTCGTCGTCTTTTTGCACTCGTGTTGCTTGCGCTTTTATGTCTGCCCGCCCTGCCGATGCAGGCCGCGACCACCACGACGCGGATCAAGGATATCGTTGATTTTGAAGGTGTGCGGGAAAACATGCTCGTGGGCTACGGCCTTGTTGTGGGCCTGAACGGCACGGGGGACTCGCTCAATAACTCGCCCTTTACCAAACAATCTTTGATCGCCATGCTTGAACGATTAGGCGTAAACGTGCGCGACCAATCACTCAATACGGGCAACGTCGCGGCGGTCATGGTCACGGCAACCTTGCCCCCGTTTACGAACCAGGGCGCGCGCATTGATATCTCGGTCTCGGCCTTGGGCGACGCGAAAAGTTTGCAAGGCGGGACGTTGCTGGTCACGCCGCTGTTGGCCGCGGATGGCCAGGTCTATGCCGTTGCACAAGGCCCGATGGTCATTTCCGGGTTTACGGCATCGGGCGATGCGGCAAAAATTACCCAGAACATCCCCACCACCGGACGCATCCCATCGGGCGCCATTGTTGAACGCGAGATTGATTTTAAACTGGCCGATCTGGACCAGGTGCGTTTGGCCCTGCGCAACCCTGATTTCACCACCGCACGGCGCATTGCGCGCGCGATTAACGGGTATCTCTCCGATACCGTGGCGGCGGCCGAAAATGGCGGCAGTGTGGTTATTCAACGCCCCATCACCTATCCCGGGACGATTGTTGATCTCATCACCGATATCGAGGCGTTGCCCATTCAACCCGACCAGGCGGCGCGCGTCGTAATTGATGAAAATTCAGGCGTGATCGTCATTGGTCAAGATGTCCGTATCTCGATTGCCGCGATCGCGCAGGGCAATTTGACCATCAAGATCAGTGAAACACCCCAGGTCTCGCAACCCTCGCCCTTCTCTGAAGTAGGAAATACCGAAGTCGTACCGCGCACGGATGTGTCCGTAAATACAGGGGCGGATGTGCGTCTGGGTCTTCTTGAAACGGGCGTCACGCTTCAGGAACTTGTAACGGGCCTCAATCGCCTGGGCGTCGGGCCGCGTGATGTGATCTCGATCTTGCAAGCGCTCAAAGCATCCGGTGCGCTTCAGGCTGAAATTCAAACAATGTAAAAAGGTCGCGGCAAAAAATGCCTAGTTTTATTTCTTCCCCTCTCTCTTCGCCGACAACGCTCATGATGACACAAGTTACATCACCGCGTGCGGACGCCAAACTGGACGCTGCCGCGCATGATTTCGAGGCGATGTTCATCTCGGAAATGCTGAAACCCATGGTCGAAAGTGTCGAGATTGATGACATGTTTGGGGGTGGCAAAGGCGAAGAGGTTTTTCGCAGCATGATGACCGAAGAATACGGCAAGCTCCTTGCGAAATCGGGTGGCATCGGACTTGCATCTCCTGTGAAACAGGCGTTACTTGCCGCCCAAGCCAAGGCCCATAACGAACAGAAACCAGAAGTCAACGAGGCACAGAAATGACAACCACGACAACAATGGATCCGACCATGCCCACCGAAAAACGCCTGGCCCGCCTGGAAGAAACCGTACGTGCACTTATCAAATTGCTGCAGCAAGAAACCATCGCCGTGAAAGCGATTGATCTTCAAACATTCTCCAAGCTCCAAACTGTCAAGAATGATCTGCTTGATATTTATCATGACGACATGAAACCGCTTTTGACACATAAAAATGAACTGAAAACGCTGCCCGATGCCGTGAAAGAAAGAATCCGGGCGTTTGAACGGGATATGTCCATTGCACGAATGGAAAATCTGTCGGCCCTCGAACGCGCAGGCAAAAGCTTTACGCGTCTGCGCGACCGCATTGTGCATATCGCGCGGGAAAGCGTTTTGCGGCATACCGCTCAATACGGTGCCAACGGCCAGCTTCAGACACGCGCACGCAAGGCCATTTCAACCGGCGTTCAGGATCACGCCTAGTTTCTGTGGGTAAAGGATAAAACTATGTCAGATATTTCATCGCTTCATACACCTGTCCCGACCAGTACCCCCACCCCCACCCAAGCGACCGGACCGCTTGGGACTCCTCTGCCTGGCGCTGCTGGGAATTTTCTCGATCTTTTGATGTGCGCGTTAACACCTTTTGGTGCACAAATTGTGTCCGTCCATACGCCGCAGGATACGGGGAGCACGACTCCCAAGGACCCCGGCCTTTTGACCCCAATCATCGCCAATGGGCAAGATGTTCTGACGCCAAATGACGATATCGATTTAACTGTTGATTCACCCATAACGGCTATTTTGATGGCCACATCACCTGTGATCCAAGAGGTTAAGCCGAAAATGGTGATATCGCCAGAGACGGATCCTATCCTTTCCGGTGGACCGTCACCCATTTCTGCCCTCAACACCCCGCTTCAGGCACAAATCGCCGCGCTGGATACAGTCGTTGCGCATGAGGGCCAAAATGAAGAGATTGTGCCGGTTTTTTCTCCGGTTACACTTGCCGAAAATAAGAACACTCCGATGCCACTTGTGTCCACCACGCATCGTGGGGACGTTCTTCAGCAAATTCTCGGACCAAAGCCTGTTGTCGACACGCTCAATCCATCAACCGAAACGGCCACACGGAATTTAGCAGCGCAATTGAATGCGATTTCAGTCGGGGACCATCAACAACAAAAAATAGCCCGTGGGGAAAAATCAACCGACATTCTGAGCACTTTGTTCGCGAAGTCACCCGCCAATGATACGGGATATATGGGGAATTTAGGGGCGCAGCCTATTTCCTATGATGCGCTTGGGGCTGCGCAAAAGAACGCAGCTGCACCGGCGCATCTTACGCCCTCGACACAATCCGCAACGTTATTGGATTCGACAGCTCCAGTCATTCCAGATCCTTTATTCGATCTGTCCGCAAGGTCTGATTTTGATGTGATTTCCTCGGCCCCTCTTCAACCGGGCACAACATCTGCGCAGCACTCAACAGCTGTCTCGACAACCCAAGGCGCATCGTCGCACGCCTCGGTTCAGGCCGTCGCGCTTCATTTGCAACAACTGGCACAAAACCGTGAAACTCGGTCTCTCACCTTGCAACTCAATCCGCCGGAACTGGGGCGGATGCAAGTCAAAATGACCTATGGCCGTGATAAAAGTGTCAAGGCCGATATCCTGGTTGAGAAGTCAGACACCTTTAATTTAATGAAAAGCGATGCGCACACACTCCGCGATGCGCTCTCGAACGCCGGGCTTCAAGCCGACAGTGCCTCCCTGAATTTCTCTTTGGCCGATCAAGGAACCTTCACGGAACGCGAACAGACCGGTGGAAGCCGGGCCCAGGGTGGAGCAACGACCCTCGGCGACGATGTGATCGGTGCCATTGAAATTCGCGCGTCCGAAGAATGGAGCGTCGATCCACGCACCGGCATCGTTCGCTATAACATTATTGTTTAAAGGGAGAGCCCATCATCATGGCCACAACCGCCGCAACAACGATATCGGGCATCACCGCGAATGCCACAAAAACAGATACCCAACGCACGACATTATCGAATGATTTTGATGATTTCTTGCGGTTACTGACAACTCAACTTCAAAACCAAGATCCGCTTAATCCCATGGACTCAAATGAATTTACGAACCAATTAGTTCAATTCAGCCAGGTCGAACAGCAGATCAACACGAACCAAAAACTGGATTCGATGGTCTCCCTTCAACTTTCCTCCTCGATCAGTGCTGCGTTGGGATATGTGGGTCTAGATATTAATTATATCAGTGCGGAAACAAACTTTGATGGTACAACACCTGTTGACCTGACCTATGCCTTAAAAAGCGAGGTCAAAGAAGGAAAATTGTCGATCGTTAACGAAGATGGAGAAACCGTCTTCAGTCGCGATATTTCGGGTGAAGAAGGTACGGTCAAATGGACGTGGGATGGTAAAAACGCCTATGGCGAGGTCCAACCGACCGGAACCTATTCGATCCGCATTGATGGTCTTGACGCCAACGATGACGCAATTTCAGCCTCGGTGGTTGTCGAGGGGCGCGTGCGCGGCATCGAAACACAGGACGGTACGATTTATCTCTTGGTTGGCGATCGTGCGGTTCCCATGTCGAATGTTTTAAATGCGGCTGTGCCGGCAACGTCAGAGCAATCATCCACCTAAATCTCGGAACAATTTTTATCACAGAAGGAGTGTCATTATGAGTTTGTTTGGTTCACTTTTTACCGGCGTGTCGGCCCTCTCGGCCCAATCGCAATCCACCGCGATGATTTCGAACAACATCGCGAACGTGAATACAACGGGGTTTAAACGCTCAGAAGCTGCATTTTATTCTCTTGTGACAACCGAAAGCCGGTCATCGCGCTATTCTCCTGGAACGGTCGCCGTCAACCGTATTCAACGTGTGGACCAACAAGGCCCGATCCAACAAACATCGTCCTCAACCGATGTCGCGATCTCGGGCAATGGGTTCTTTGCAGTCAAGCGAGATTCAGATCCGAACAGCGACCAAGAATATCTCTATACCCGCAACGGATCCTTCTCGGAAGATTCGGCTGGGTTTTTGCGCAATACCGCCGGATTCTATCTTTATGGTTGGCCGCTTGATTCCGATAACAATATTCCGGCGGCATCGGGCGATTTGTCATCGTTAAGTCCCGTCGACGTGGCCTTCTTGGGCGGATTAACACGACCCACCACAACCGGTGAAATGGCGATTAACCTCGATGCGTCGGAAGACAACTTGAACAACGGGACATTAAGCGGTACGACCCAGGTGGGGACATCGGGCTTCCTCGGGTTTCCCATTCCACAAACACAACCTGCTGACTTTACGCGTGCATTGCGTGTTTACGACACTTTGGGCGAGGCGCAGGATTTGACGTTCCAGCTCCGCAAAGTCGTGGGTCCCATGGCAAACGCCATGTCGGGGGTGACAGCCGCGCTTGAACGCGATACCGACCTCACCAGTCTTGCCGGGATTACGGCCGGAAACACATTTACCGTGGCCGCCACAGGTACCGCCGCGCAGACCTTTATCATCGGCGCGGCCGCCGGGGCCGGGCAAGTGCGTATCGACACCGTTGGTGACTTTATTGATTACATCAACTCATCTTATGGCGGCGGTACAGAAATCGACGCCAGTCTCACCGATAATGGACAATTACTCCTCCAAGCGATCAGTATGAACGATACGCTGACGATCGCTGAAACATCAGGCACACCGTTGTTTGGAACAAACTCCCTTAGTTTTCCGAACCCGAACAGCCCGGCCGTCACGGAAACATTCTCTCCCTTCACACTCGATGGGTCGTCCGCGCAATCGTCATCGAACCCCTATGGGTTCAGTACGACGAACACAAACCAGGCGGATTTTCCGGATCTTTCAGAACCCGTCACGCCGAATACACGCGGATGGTGGGAAATGACGGTGCTGTACCCCAGTGGCGCGATCGTGACGAAAGGTCTACTCAATTTTAACGCCGATGGCAGTATCAACGCCGCGACCGATTCAAGCGGCAATATCGATCTTGAACTCACGAATCTGGATTGGAACAACGGTTCAGAACCTCAAGACATCGATATTGATATCAGCCGGTTCTCTCAATTTGCTGGGAACTATAACGTGATCTTTTCGGACCAGAACGGAGCCGAACTGGGGTTACGTACCGGGATTGAAATCGATCGTGAAGGCTTCGTGACTGCGCGATTCTCGAACGGGGCATCCGCCAAGCTTTATAAGCTCCCGATGATTACGTTCTCGAACCCGAACGGGTTAAACGAAGTCTCGGGTACCGCATATTCGAAAAACGAAGATTCGGGCGAAGAAAACTTGCGTGAGGCCGGTGCCGGCGGCGCCGGTTTCCTTGAAACCGCCACCATTGAATCATCAAACGTCGATTTGGCCGATGAATTCGCAAAATTGATTGTCTCGCAACGCGCCTTCTCGGCCGGAACCAAGATCATCAATACGGTCGACCAAATGACCGAGGAGTTATTGAACCTGCGGTAATCCAGAATGGGTTTTTCAAAGCCCATGGTTCAAGCTGGCCCGTGATTGATGACGGTTGAGAATCAACCCGAGATCCGGGCCAGTTCTTTTTTAAGAACGTTTTGTTGCAACGGGATGTATTTATTCGTATGTTATTTTAAACGCACTTATCCCAAAAAAGGCATCTTATGGCGCACGCTGCACCGCTTAAAAAACAAACCCTCAAACCTGCAAAAAACGTCGAGATGGCACTTGATCTGCCGACCTTACGTCCTTTGGCGGTTATCGACTCTGACTTTCCTGCTCTAGGTCCCAACAGTGCCTCTTTTTTAAACATCGTGATCGATGCCGTGCGGACAAAAAACTATGACGCCGCGATACAGGCCACACAAACACAAATCAACAACCACCCGAAAGATGCGGCGCTGTTGAACTTATGCGCGGCGCTTTATTTATATCAGGACGATGCCGATGCGGCTGAAAAATACCTGTTGCAAGCGGCGCGGGCGAACCCCACCGATCAAAAAATCATCAATAACCGGGCTTGCATTCATCTTCTCCGTGGGAACACCCAAGTCGCCATCGACAGTTTACGTGCGGGTGCACGGGGCGCGACCGTAAACTTCGCTGAATATGATTATAACTGGGCGCTTGGTCTTCATGCGCAAGATCAGTTTGACGCGGCATCCCTGCATCTTACCCGTGCGTTATCCAAAAACCCTCTCCCGGATATTTATATTCTTCAGGCCCGACAAGCCTTTCTTTCCTTTGGCGCGGACGAAAGCCTGAAGATTATGCGGTCTGCCTATCAAAAATATCCCAATCATCTGGATGTGCGGTATTACCTCGCCGCATTTTTATCATCCCTCAATAAAACAGATGAGGCTATGCCGCTCATCACCTTGAACGTGCTGGAACATCCCGAACGTGTCTATGACCTAATGCTTTTTGCCGTGGCGATGCGTCACGTTATTTTTGATCGGTATAATCCAGATTATGCACGCGCTTTTGTGCATGCGCTTTCAAGCCCCCATATCAAACCCGTTTATCTGGATAACCCCTGGCAAACTGCGTTTTATCACATGCCCATCTGGGCGGACGCCATTCAAAAAGGGACGGATCTTCAGCCCCACGATATCGACCCGCTTGTGCGCGACCTGAAGAAAATATCAAGTCTTGCTGCGCCATTCATCCTTGCCGGGTTGGGGCAAATGATTTTACGCGCGCATTATTGCGAATGGCTATTTTCTCAGATGCGCGCCTATTATCTCGACACAATCTATAACGGGACGCGTTCACTTGATGCCGATGACCTGGCGTTTTTATCTGCACTTGCTTCTCAATGCTATCACAATGAATACGTGTATTACGTGACTGACATCGAACGCGCGCAAATCCACGCGATGATCAAAACACCCCCGTCACGTACCACAGACCCCGCGAAACTTTTGATTCTGTGTTGTTATCAATCTCTTGCGCATATTCTTCCCGATGATGATTGCCAAACCCTTGCGGATCACCCCCTTTTCGCTCAGATCGTTTTGGAGCAAGTCACGGGCCCCGCGCGCGACCACGAGATCATGCACACCCTGCCGTCTCTTACCCCTATTCATGATTCCACATCAAAAGCCGTCGAGGCGATGTATCTTGAAAACCCCTATCCTGCTTGGCTCCGGGTGAACCACAGCGGCGATCACCGCTACCTGCGGCTTGCGCCCAATAAAAAAGACCGGATCCAGGTCTTGGTCGCCGGATGCGGCACGGGACAACACGCGATCTCGGTCGCGACAGGCTACCGCAATGTGCATGTCACGGCGATTGACCTGTCCAAACGCTCTCTCGCCTATGCGGCCCGAAAAACACAAGACATGGGCCTCGCGAATATCGACTATGCTCAGGCGGATATTTTAGAACTTGGGAATTGGGAGGCACGCTTTGACATGATCGAAAGCGCAGGCGTGCTCCATCACCTCGCCGACCCATTGCGCGGATTGGATATTCTTCTTGGGCTTTTAAAACCGGGTGGGGTGATGCTCCTCGGGCTTTATAGTGAACACGCGCGCCAGGCAATTGTGGTGGGTCGCGCCGACATCGAAACACGCGGGCTTACCCCCACACCCGATGACATCCGCCGTTTTCGGTTTGATGTGCTGCAATGCCCAAACACAGACCCGCTCGCGGGCCTCAAACGCAAGGGCGATTTTTATACCCTCTCGACCTGTCGCGACCTGGTCTTCCATGTTCAAGAGACACGGTATACATTACCGCAAATAAAAAAGATTCTCGCAGATCGACACCTCGCCTTCCTCGGGTTTAATCTGGATTATACAAAACAAAAAGAGTTCCTGCGTCGCCACCCCGATCCGAAAGACCACCTGAACCTTGATCTCTGGGACCAATACGAACAAGAATTTCCAGAAACATTTGCGAGTATGTACCAATTCCGGATACAAAAGCCATTTTGAATCAATATATTAAAGACCCACAAGGAACGCCCGGAATTTTGCGAGCAAGCCCTTGGATATCTTCAAAAAAAACTTCATGATTTTTTAAAATTTAGTTTAGTATACTGAATCAAGGTGGCGGGAATGCCACCGTGCTACATCTTAACAACCCTAGGAAAGGAACCAAAAGATGGCTGATGTCGTCCTAACAGCTGCATTGCGCGGTAACTTACAAGCGCTGCAGCTTACACAATCCCTTATCGATAGTACCCAGCTTCGACTCTCAACTGGTAAACGCGTGAACAGCGCGCTGGATAGCCCGCAAAACTTCTTTGCTGCGCAATCCTTAGGTAACCGCGCCTCTGACTTGAGCCGTCTTTTGGATGGAATTGGTCAGTCAATTCAAACAGTTAAGGCTGCCGACAAGGGTGTGACCTCGGTCACGAGCTTGGTCGAGCAAGCCGAATCACTGGCGAACACCGCCCGTGAAAAGGCCGCCTCGGGTGAAGTCCTCGCCGGTGCGACAGGAACACTCAACCTGAAAGGGATTGATGACCTGACCACCGCCGGGATTACTGCGGGTGACACATTGACCTTGAGTGTCATTGACGATGATAACGACCTGATCCGTCTCAATGACGAAAACACCACACCTGCTGCGGCGGATACGTATGTCATTACCTTCCGCGCAGACGGTAACATTGCCGCGAACACCGCCGGTCTTGAAGTGACTTCCGTGGATCAATTGATCACGGCAATCAACGGGATTCGTCGGAACTCGGATGGCAGCAAAGTGTTTAATGCCAGCCTCGATTCGAACGGCCAGTTGAAAGTCACCGCGAACGAAGGGTATTCCTACCGCGCGGTATTCAACAACGTGCGTGTCGCAGACTCGCTCGGTATTGGTGAATATGTGACCTTCCGTGAAGCTGCGAACACGGCGCTGGCTTCTGCGGCCCGCGTTGGGTTCACCGCGTCGAACAAGACAACCCTCGCTTCACTCAAGTTCACGGACACCTCGACAAGTGATGTTGCGCTCCGTAATACGACTCTTGCAAACTTGCGCGACGATACCAGCACCGCCCGCTTTGACGGTGATAACGCCGGCGATAACATCGCTGTTGATGTTCTCTTGGCGAATGGTACACGCAAGCAACTCAGCGACGTGTTGGGGTCCGCCGCGATCACAACATCTTCTGTCGGTGACGTGGTTGACGGGATTAACGGCAATACGACAATCAACCCCTATATCAAAGCAAGCTTTGACGAAGAAACGGGTCAGTTCAAGATTGAGGCACTCTCTGCCGATGTCATCGGGCTGACCATCGGGGTTGTTGATAACGCTGGCGCAAATGCCCAAGCCAACTTTGGCTTTGGGGCCTTTGCGAACACAGTCGGCGCCGGGGCGACTCAAGTTGATATCGACCCAACTGGCGGTAACGCGCAAACAGAAAACATTTTCTTCGCACAAGGTGCGGCGGAACTGGCTTCGCTCAAGACCCAATATGTTGGTCTGCTCGATCAGATCGATGAATTGGTCGATGACTCAGGTTATGCCGGAACGAACCTTCTGGATGGTGATACCCTCACCACCTACTTTAACGAAGATCGTTCAAGCTCGCTTGAAACTGTTGGTCAATCACTGAAATTTGGTGAACTTGGTCTGTCCAAGGATATCGATTTCGGGACAACGGCTGCTGCCGACGCGATCATCGCGGATGTGAAAGCAGCACTGACGACGGTACGTAACTTCAGCGCGTCTCTGGCAAACGACTTGTCGGTCATTCAAACCCGTGAAGAATTCACGAAAGGCTTGATCGATACCCTGCAAGAAGGTTCCGATAAACTGACCCTTGCGGACCAGAACGAAGAAGGCGCCAAGTTGCTCTCTCTGCAAACGCGCCAGCAGTTGGGTGTGACGGCCTTGTCCTTGGCCGCCCAGTCCCAGCAGGCGATCTTGCGGTTGTTCTAATCACAACCGCCCGATTAAAAAATTTAACGACAAAAAGCCGGGGCAGAACGTCCCGGCTTTTTCATTTCGAATCGACTAATTCCTGATGCTAACTCCCATCTCTTTTTAAAAAAAGTACGATATTCAGCATTTTATCTCGATCGACAACAATTAATAGCTCTCTTTTTAATTATGTATAATTAAAAAGATTTCCTTCCCTTGTTTCATAAGATAACATCTTGTAAAAATAAGAAATTAGGCGATAGCGCCCCTATCTTTTTTCGATATGACTGCAAGGGTATTGAATACCATGCCAACTGTTCTGATACTTCTTGTTCTGATCGGTGTGTTTTACACTTTCTGGCTGTTTTTTCAGACCGCGACGCCGTACCAAACCGGGCGACTCTTGGGCATCATCGCGATCATTCTAGCCGGAATCGCACTCTTATATCTGGCGCTCACTGGGCGGTTACCCTGGGCGCTTGGGGCATTGATTGCTCTCTGGCCTCTGCTCGCCGCCTATTTTAACCGCCGCCGTCAAGATATTTTGCGCGCGCATCAACGCCTGAACGACGCGGACGGCACACTGAAAGAACAGATGAAAGACGATTTTCAAAATCGATCTTGATTGATCATCTCTATTTATAAGGGACTGAAATCATGGAAAAAATTACACATGAGCTCCGTGGCGGAAACATGGGTATTGATCTGGTTGATCCTGCTCCCTGGCCCCAAGACCCCTGCCCGTGGAATATCGCAGAAGGGTCCACCGCACATCGCTGTGCCATCAAGAACGTCAGTATTTGCAAGTACTTTCAAGGTGTTAAAGACCCTGATATAATTCTTTCCAGTTATATCGAATCACCTTATCTCAAGAAATCATCTCTCATGCCGAACTCTGCCCCCCTTGCTATTCTGGAACAACTGGCTTCCCGTATTTGCCATGACCTGATCTCGCCCATTGGCGCGATTGGTAACGGGCTTGAACTTTTGGAAGAAATGGGCGATGTCGGGGATGCCGAGGCGATCAAGCTCATTTCTTATTCGGCAGCGCAGTCGGCGGCAAAACTGGCCGCGTTTCGTCTGGCGTACGGTGCGGGGGGGCGCGATCCCAATATTAAACCCGAAGATGTGCAACGCACGTTTGGGAAATATATCTCGGGTGACGGAAAAATTAAACAAGCCTGGGACCCCTTTGGCCCCTTGGGCATTGACCCTAAAAAACCCGCCTTTTGCAAGATGCTGATGCTGACGTTGATGCTGGCCGGGGAATGTCTACCCCGCGGCGGCATGGTGTTGGTGGATGCAGGGGCAGAAGGTGACACAATCGTCACCGCGCAGGGGCAAGATGCCCATTTGCGCGACGGGGTTGAGGGTGCATTAAGCGGTACGGTAGACGCCGAAACGATTGACCCACGGCTGGTTCATCCCGCGATGGTCGGGTTGCTGGCCGCGCGGTACGGATACAGCGTGAACCTGCGCGAAAAATCCGAGGGGAAAGTCGCCCTGGGGTTGAGTGTGAAGGGGTAGACGTCATTTTCTTGACGTTATACGTAATTTCTTATAGAGTCCTCCCTATTCAAAAAAAACGGGAGGATTTTTTATGGCTCAAAAACAAAAACGCCCCTCAAAACTCGCGGCCCATTTCGGGATGGATTGGGACGAAGCCAGCTTGCATTTGGGCGACATGCTGAATTGCGACCCTGCGGTTCATTTCAATTTTACCGGCACCAGGGATCAACGGAACCGGGCCGCCCAAAACACCCATGATTGTTTCCCCGATGTTATGATCCCCTCTGCCAAGACTCCCGACCACCAAAAAGCTGTTGCGCTTGCCGTACTGGCAACCTGCAAACATGGGCGGGATATTAGCTGGGAAATCCCACTGTTCAGAGGAGAACTCCTCTCCTTCTTGAGAGATGCCGTCGATATTCCCCACGCCAATCAAGGAATCGAAGTCTGGGCCCATCTGTCACATATTCAGCCTGCTTTCGCCCACAAAATCGCCGCCGTTGTTGGAAAGGGGCTACTTGGAACAAGCCCTCGTGCGATTGGGTGGGAAAGTGCCGTTGCGACATTCTCAAATGTTTGTAAAAAGACCGATCAGTCCGCGCTCGCTGTAAAGGTGTTGGGCGATATTCTTGTTCGGCACAAATTTGGGCCCCACTATCTTGATCATTTACGCATTAATGACCATCCACGTACGGGGAAAAATCTTATAACCCTCCGCGGGGCCTTTCGGACTATGGCGGCATCAGACGATGCAAAAAAATACGAGACTGCTCCAAAATGGGAAAAATTGGTACAAGGCATTAATCAAGAACTGGCCGCCAAGTTGGGCTAAGAAATTAAAAAGACCCTTGGTAATCATTCCAAGGGCCTTTATTTTTAAAATAATAAAATCCTACGCCGCTTTGCCCATCGCTTTCAGTACGGCTTGACCCAGGCCCGCGGGGCTATCCGAAATCGTAAACCCGGCTGCGCGCATCGCGTCAAACTTGGCTTCTGCCGTGTCGTTGCCGCCCGAAATAATCGCGCCCGCATGGCCCATGCGTTTCCCCTTGGGCGCAGTCGCCCCGGCGATAAACCCGGCAATCGGTTTTTTGATTTTCGATGCCTTGTAAAATTCGGCCGCGTCAATCTCCGCCTGGCCACCGATTTCACCGATCATGATGATGGCTTCAGTTTCGGGATCATTCAAGAAAAGTTCCAGGCAATCGATAAAATTCGTGCCGTTCACGGGGTCACCGCCGATGCCGATACAGGTAGATTGCCCCAAACCCGCCGCCGTCGTTTGCGCGACAGCTTCATAGGTGAGCGTACCCGAGCGCGACACAATCCCGACGCGTCCGCGGCGGTGAATATGGCCCGGCATAATGCCAATTTTGCATTCATCCGGCGTGATGATACCGGGGCAGTTGGGTCCGATCAGGCGCGATTTCGTGCCCGTCATGCCGCGTTTCACCCGCACCATATCCAAGACCGGAATACCTTCGGTAATGCACACCACCAGTTCAATCCCGGCGTCCACAGCCTCAAGAATCGCATCGGCCGCAAACGGGGGCGGCACGTAAATGACGGATGCGTTCGCACCTGTTTTTGCGCGGGCCTCGGCGACGGTATCAAACACGGGCAAATTCAAATGCGTGGTGCCGCCCTTACCCGGCGTCACGCCGCCCACCATTTTTGTGCCATACGCGGCGGCCTGTTCCGAATGGAACGTGCCTTGCGCGCCGGTAAAACCTTGGCAAATCACTTTGGTATTTTTGTTCACGAGGACAGACATGGTTGTAGATTCCTTTTTCTAAATAACAAAATTCACGCTGCGAGCGCCTGTTTGGTTGCCTTCACCACCTTGTCGGCAGCATCGGCCAGATTATCGGCCGATACAATCGGCAGGCCGGATTTGGCCAAGATATCCTTGCCCAACTGCACATTCGTGCCCTCAAGCCGCACCACCAAGGGAACAGACAGCGCGACTTCTTTGGCCGCCGCGATAATCCCTTCGGCGATGATGTCGCATTTCATGATCCCGCCGAAGATATTCACCAGCACGCCCTTCACCTTGGGGTCGGAGAGAATAATTTTAAACGCCGTGGTCACGCGCTCTTTGGTCGCGCCACCGCCGACATCAAGGAAATTCGCAGGCTCGCCACCATACAGTTTAATAATATCCATGGTCGCCATGGCCAGGCCCGCGCCGTTCACCATACACCCGATATTCCCGTCCATCCGCACATAGGAAAGTTCGTGGTTTTTGGCTTCGCGTTCGTTCGCGTCTTCTTCATCTTCATCGCGCATGGCCACCACACGCGGCTGACGAAACAGGGCGTTATCATCAAAATTCATCTTGGCATCGAGCGCGACGATTTGGTTGTCAGCGGTTAATACCAACGGATTAATCTCGATCTGCGAGCAATCCAAATCATTGAACGCCTTGTAGATATTCATGAAAAACTTGATCGCCGCCTTGTTCGCTTCGCCCGCAAGGTTCAATCCAAAAGCCAGTTTCCGCGCATGAAATCCTTGGATACCTGTTGCAGGATCCACCGCGACGCGGACGATTTTTTCCGGGTGTTTCTCGGCGACTTCTTCAATATCCATCCCGCCTTCGGTCGACACCATGAACGTGACCCGGCCCGTGCCTCGGTCCATCACGACGGAACAATAAAGCTCCTTGGCAATGTTACAGCCCTGTTCAATATAAAGACGCCGCACTTTTTGCCCGTCCGGTCCGGTTTGATGCGTGATCAGTTGCATCCCCAGCATGCGGGTCGCCTCAGCCTTCACATCCGCAATCGATTTCACAACCTTGACGCCACCGCCCTTGCCGCGCCCGCCCGCATGAATTTGCGCCTTGACCACCCAGACAGGCCCGCCCAGTTTTTCGGCGGCCTTCACCGCGTCATCAACATTCATCGCCGGGATCCCCGCCAAAACGGGCACCCCGTAATCTTTCAGCAGCTCTTTGGCCTGATATTCATGGATATTCATGGACGGTAAACTCCTTTTTTGTTCGCAAGATTCGATTTTTCCGACACGCAGGGTATCACCCCGACTTGGCTTTGCAAAGACCGGTGCCATTATTTTCTAGAATCATACCCCAACAACCCACAAACTTATCCACAGATTTGTCCGCGAAAAAATGTTGATTTGACGGTCTTTTCCCATGCGACATCATTGACGCCCCATACAATCCCATGCTATCCCATATATATCCAGTCGCGAAGAATTCGCCGCCTCTCTGGGCTCCGTGCCAAATTTTATAATTTTCATTATTTTTCAAAAGGTTGAATGTGGTTTTCCTCTAATTATGCCTCTATTTCTGTCAACCTATCTGAACCGCATTGACAAAAAAGGCCGGGTGTCCGTCCCGGCGCCCTTCCGCACAGCCCTTTCGGGCGAACCTTTTCAAGGTATTATTCTGTTCCGCTCCACCAAACATCCATGTTTAGAGGGGTTTGATTATACGACGATGGCCGAGCTTTCGGCGCGGCTTGACCAATTTGACCTGTTTTCCGACGATCAGGATGATTTGGCCGCGGCCATTTTCGGCGACAGCGTACAGCTCCCTTTCGATGGCGAAGGCCGCGTTGTCCTGCCAGAAGCATTGATGCAACACGCTGGAATCAAACACGAATCCGATGCTGCCTTTGTCGGGATGGGTCGAAAATTCCAACTTTGGGAACCGGGTGCCCTCAAAAACCGCCGTCAAAATGCCACGGCAAATATCAAGTCCAAGGGGTTGACCCTGCCCGGACGGTTCACGTCAGGGGATGCCGCATGAGGACCCGCATCCCTTCTCAGGATTCTGATTCGGTTCATATCCCGGTTATGCTGGACCAGGTGCTTGAGGTGCTTGATCCGCAACCGGGCGAGACCTATGTCGATGCGACATTCGGGGCAGGCGGGTATACACAGGCCCTCTTGCGCGCAAATAGTCCTGCGGCCCACGTGATTGCCTTTGACCGGGATCCCGAGGCGCGCGCGCGGTATGACGCGATGGACACCGACACCCGGTCACAGATTCTTTTTATCGATGCACCATTTTCAACCTTGGACCGCGAACTTGCGGCACGACAGATTGCCAATATTGACGGCGTTGTTTTTGATTTGGGTGTATCCTCTCCCCAAATTGATACAGGCGCCCGCGGGTTTTCATTTCGCCTGGAGGGTCCGCTTGATATGCGCATGGACCCCCGCGCGGGCGAAAGCGCGGCCGATGTTGTAAATACCTATACCGAAGGCGATATTGCCGATATTTTGTACACCTACGGCGAAGAACGGCAATCCCGGCGGATTGCCCGGGCTATTCTTCAGGCACGGCAGGAAAAACCCATTGCGACAACACAAGATCTTGCCAACATCATTCGCCGTGTTGTGCACAAATCCCCCAAAGACTCATCCGATCCCGCAACGCGCAGTTTTCAAGCCCTACGCATTTTTGTGAACCGTGAGCTTGATGAACTCGCCCAGGGTCTAAACGCCGCTGTGCGCGTGCTGAAAACCGGCGGGCGTATTGTGGTTGTGACGTTTCATTCCCTGGAAGACCGCATTGTCAAACAATTTTTTCAAGATTTATCGGGACGTACTGCGCGCCCCTCGCGTCATGCCCCGGCGGTTCAGGATAAAACGGCAATCCTTGACTTGATCACGCAGAAGCCACTTTCTCCAAACGATGATGAAATCGCGCAGAATCCGCGCGCGCGCTCGGCACGCCTGCGCGCTGCGGTCCGAACTGCCCATCCCTGGACAGGAGACGTCGCATGATCCGCCGGTTCTACAGTCTCATCAGTCTGGGGATTGCCGCTGTACTCGGGACCGCGTTGTTCTTGACATCCGAACAAGTACAGCACACGGAAAAAGAACTCGCTGTTGTTTTAGAAAACGTTTCGGTCGAACAAGACGCCTTACGCGTTTTGAACGCCGAATGGGCCTATTTGAACCGCCCAGACCGGTTAGAGGAACTCAGCACCACCTATCTAAAACTCACCCCTGCGACCGCCAATCAACTGGCAAGCACGGTGGATGTCTTGCCGAATGTTTTTACACCCATTCTTCCGGGAACAAAACCTGATGCTATTCCTGCGGCCTATGTTCAGGCCAATAGAGTGAGCATGCCTACAGCCGTCGCTTCCGCCCCGGCACCCATCCATAAGAAAAACAAAATGCCACCGCGTTTTGACCAATTAATGAAGAACTTGACCACAGACCACACCACCACAGATCCGAGGACGCCATGATCGAGCGGGGCCTCAACCTTTACGTCCCGGACGCATCCAACGCCAAATCTGGCCGCTTTGAGCTGATGGGCAGCCAAAGCAGCAATCTGTCTCAGGCGCATAGCCGCCTGCTGATTGTGCGTATCTGTTTTCTTTTAGCGTATGTTCTGGTCTCAATCCGTGCCTTTGATCTGATGGTGCTCCAGGGGACCTTTGTGTCATTCCGCGATCAAGCTGACGCGAATACCGCCCTCTCCTCGACCATCTCCGAACCACGGCGCGATATTGTAGATCGGAACGGTGTTCTCCTGGCAACATCTATTAAGACCGTTTCCCTTTATGCCGATCCACATTTAATTTTGGATCAAGAGGAATCTGCGCGTGGGCTGGTGCGTATTTTCGCGGATATGAACTATGGCGATGTGTTGAAGAAGCTTCAATCCGACAAACGCTTTGTTTGGATCAAACGGAATTTGACACCGAATGAACAGGCGGCTGTTTTAGAACTGGGGCAACCGGGCCTCGCGTTCCAGGAAGAATATCGCCGCCTCTACCCGCAAGGGCCGCTTGCCGCGCATGTGGTGGGGACAAGCGGTATTGATTCACAAGGATTAAGCGGCATCGAACAGGCGCTCAATACCACACTCAAGAAAGACGGTACGGATGTCGCACTGACCCTAGATATTCGCTTGCAGCATGTCTTGCGCCGTGAAATCGAGCGAACAATTGCCGATTTTACAGCGCAAGCCGGCGCAGGATTGATCATGGATATTCAAAGTGGCGATATCCTGGCCGCAGTATCTCTACCGGATTTTGATCCCCATCAGCCGGGCAACGCCAAAGATGAGGCAAAATTCAATCGATTCTCTTTGGGTACCTATGAACTCGGGTCGACGTTCAAAATTTTTACGACCGCCGCGCTTTTGGAACAACAAAACGTCTCGCTCAAAACAACGTATGATACACGCAATCAAATTCGGATCGGGCGGTTTACGATTTCCGATTATCACCCGGAAAACCGGGTTCAAACGATCCCTGAAATCTTTATGCATTCTTCGAATATCGGTACCGCCATGATGGCGCAACAAATCGGCACAGATGGATTAAAAAACTTCTTTGATGATTTGGGGTTGTTCAAACCCATTGCCTTTGATTTACCCGAAATTGGTCGCCCGCAACTGCCCAATCCTTGGCGCGAGGTCTCGACGCTCACAACATCTTATGGACATGGAATCGCGATTACGCCCCTGCAACTGGCCACCGCCACAGCAACGATTATCGGCGACGGTACATCTGTTGCACCGCATCTGGTGTTAAACGATCGCCCTACACAAAAAACCGGAATTCGTGTGGTTTCGCGGGAAACATCGGAAAAAATGCGTGAACTCATGCGTCTGGTTGTCCGCCATGGCACAGGATCGAAAGCAAACGTTGACGGATTGATGGTCGGTGGCAAAACAGGCACCGCCGAAAAAAGTATCGGCGGACGTTACATTCATAACGCCCTCATTTCATCTTTTGTTGGAGCATTTCCCATGAATGATCCGCGCTATTTGGTACTGGTCATGATCGATGATCCAAAACCTAATAAATCCAGCTATGGATATGCCACCGCTGGATGGACAGCGGCCCCCACCGCCGCACGTGTGATTGCGGGCATATCGAATATTTACGGCCTGGTTCCGAACGCCGACATCGCCGATATTTCGGAACCCCTTGAACAATATCTCGCGGGATATGTCCCGCCGACAACCGCTTCTCCCGTTACAAAAGGATCGACCCTTGCGTCTTTCACAGCTGTTTCCGAATAGATCGTTTACCACTGACCCGCATGTGCGCGGCCTGTGCGAAGACTCACGTCTGGCACAACCCGGCGATATTTTCTTTGCGCATTTGGGTAAACGTGCGGATGGAATAGGGTATTTGAACGATGCAATCATGAAGGGATGTGTTGCAATTGTCGTGCCAGAGGGGTCGTCTCTTCCGAATATTTTACCGACACTGCCTGTCGTTTTTTCAACCGATACACGGCGCGAAATTTCACGTGTGGCGGCCGCCCTGTATCCCCAGAAACCCAAAACGATTTTGGCCGTCACGGGAACCAGTGGAAAAACATCGACCACCTATTTTGTGCAGCAGATTTTTAATTTATGTGGCGTTCGTGCCGTATCCCTGGGGACCATTGGAATTGCAGGCGCGGTCACGCGCGAGGGGTCATTAACGACCCCGACGGCACCAGAACTTCACGAAACACTCGCCTTTCTTCATGCCCAAGGTGTTGAGGTCGTTGCGATGGAGGCGTCATCTCAGGCGCTTGCGCAATCGCGCATGGACCACGTGCACTTGACAGCCGCCGCGTTTTTAAATTTATCCCGTGATCATTTGGATTATCACGAAACGCTGGATTCTTATCGCGCAGCAAAATTCCGTTTATTTCAAGAAATTTTACCCGTCCAGGGCACGGCGATTATCAACAATAATGACAAGACAGCGCGTGATTTGAAAGAAACGGTGCATGCACGCGGGATCAAGTGCCTAACCTATGGGTCCACTGAAAGTGATTTTTTACTAACTGCGCATCAAATAACATCCAACGGTCAACAGATTACGTTCACCCATCAAGAAAAATCCTACACCGTCATGCTTCATGTACCGGGTCGGTTCCAAGTCGAGAATATGCTCGCGGCTTTTGGGTTATCCGTGGCTGCAGGCCTGGGGATTGATCAAATCCTTGCTGTCGCACCACAGATACAGGCCCCACCGGGACGGCTGCAGCCAATCACCGGCCATCCTCAAGGGGCAAAGATTTATGTGGACTATGCCCACAAACCGGATGCACTTGAAAATGTGTTGCGTGAACTCAAAAATCAGGCGCCACAAAAGCTGATCTGCGTTTTTGGATGCGGTGGCGACCGCGATGCAGGGAAACGCCCTCTTATGGGGGAAATTTCGGCGCGCTATGCCACGCACACCATCGTAACCGATGATAATCCGCGCACCGAAGACCCCGCTGCCATTCGCGCCGCTATTCGTGCGGCCTGTCCAGATGCTTTGGATATTTCCGATCGGCGGCAAGCGATTAGGACGGCTCTTTCTATGGCCGGAACAGACGATATTGTCCTCATCGCCGGAAAAGGTCACGAACAAGGCCAAAAATTTGCAACACACACCGATCCATTTGACGATGTGATCGAAGCCGAAAAAGCCATTCAATCCCTGATCTTTTCTTCCTCCCCCCTACCCCTCAAGGTTTTGCCATGACGTTATCTTCCGCTTACTGGCCCGCACGCGATATTGCAACGATCACACACGGCGAAACAACGGGATCTTGGATCGGGACGCGCATCGTTTTCGATAGTCGTGAAATTATTCCGGGAGATATTTTTATTGCCCTTCGGGCCGCAGATTTTCCAACCTTAGGCGGTGGCACCAGTGATGGACATGCCTATATTGAAGATGCCTTAAACTGCGGTGCGGTTGGGGTGATTGTCGAAAAAGTACCCAGTTCTTTGGCGGGTGATCCGCGCGTGGTGTTGGTACGGTCTACCCGCGCGGCGTTTGATGATTTGGCAACCGCCGCCCGTGCGGCATCGGGTGCACGTATTTTTGGCGTGACTGGATCCGTTGGAAAAACAAGTACACGCAAAATTTTAAATCTGATGCTTGCCGCGTTTGGGACCACATACACCTCTCAAAAAAACTATAATAACGCGATGGGTGTGCCCGCGACGCTCGCTTCTCTGCCTCAAAACGCGGATTACGCTGTGATTGAAATGGGCATGAATCATGGCGGTGAAATTGAGCCTCTCACAAAAATGGTACGCCCGCATGTGGCCCTTATCACCACGATTGCCCCTGCGCATGTTGAAAATTTTCCTGATGGTCTCGACGGCATCGCGCGGGCCAAGGCCGAAATTTTTGCAGGTCTTGAGCCCGGCGGCGTCGCGATTGTGCCACATGACAGCCCTTTTGCTCAAGATTTGCGCGATCTCGCGCAGACGCAAGGGGTCACACGTATTCTCTCCTTTGGTGAAACGGATGGCGCTGATGCCCAGATGATATCATGTGTTGAAGCACGTAATGGCACACGTGTGACCGCACATATTCTGGGCGAAACGCTGTCCTATTTCATTCCGGCGGGAAAACACCAGGCGATGAATGCACTCGCCGCGTTACTCGCTCTCTCTGCATCCAATCTGGATATCCACCGTGCCGCTGCAGCGCTCACATCTTTTGAACCTGTTGCGGGACGCGGACGCGCCGAACAACTGGATATCGGTGATCCACAAAATCCTGTGATTCTGATTGATGAAAGTTATAACGCCTCACCCGCTGCTATGACGGCGGCATTCCGTGTTGTTGCGCTCATCGATCCCGGACGCGGGGGGCGCCGCATTGCGATTTTGGGCGATATGTTGGAACTCGGATCATCGGCACCGAAACTTCATGCTGATTTGGCCTTGCCCCTGCGCGCCGCAAATATCGATTTGGTCTATACCTGCGGGCCATTGATGAAACATCTGCATGATACACTACCGCCAGAATTGCGCGGGGATCACCGCGATAATTCTGCCCAAATGGCAAAGATTGTTCCGGATGTCCTGATCCCCGGTGATGTTGTGATGGTCAAGGGATCGCATGGCAGCCGCATGGATTTGGTCGTCGAAGCCTTGCGGCAACTTCCCGCGACAAAAGCAAAAAAGAATACATCCGCCCAGAAAGAGACACGCCATGCTATATAATCTTCTTGTCCCCCTCATCGACGATTATTCATTTTTGAATATTTTTCGGTACATTACATTCCGTACGGGCGGGGCCATTATCACCGCGCTTCTCATCTCGCTTTTCATTGGCCCACCTTTTATACGCTGGCTCAAATCGATACAAGGTGCAGGGCAACCCATTCGTGAACTTGGGCCCGAAACACATCATAAAAAAGCAGGTACGCCCACCATGGGCGGATTGATGATTTTGGTGTCAGTGACCCTGGCAACGCTTCTTTGGGCCGATTTGACCAATCCGTTTATTTGGCTCACGCTCCTGGTGACATTAGGCTTTGGCGCGATTGGATTTCACGACGACTATCTGAAGCTCACAAAACGCTCACATCATGGTCTCTCTCCACGTAATAAATTACTCGCGCAAATCGCGATTGGCGCAGGGGCGGTGATTGGAATTATGCTCGCCATGCCCGAAACCCCGAGCGGCGTGGCAACCGGCATCGCCTTTCCATTTATCAAGGATTATTTCCTGGATCTTTCCTTGTTTTTTATTGTCTGGGCGCTTGTTGTGATTATTGGTGCGTCGAACGCAGTCAATTTAACCGATGGTCTCGATGGTCTTGCCACGGTCCCGGTTGCGATTGCGACGGGATGTTTTGCACTGATCGCCTATCTTTGTGGGCATGCGATTTACGCAAGCTATCTGCATATCGCGTTTATTCCAGGATCGGGAGAACTTGCGATTTTATGCGGTGCCATCGTGGGTGCGTGCATGGGATTTTTATGGTTTAACGCTCCACCCGCCCAGGTATTTATGGGCGATGTTGGATCACTATCCTTGGGTGGGGCCTTGGGCACACTCGCCGTCATTACGAAACATGAAATCGTGCTTGCCATTATTGGTGGATTATTCGTGATGGAAACGGTATCGGTGATGATTCAAGTCATCTATTTTCGCCTGACCGGAAAGAGATTTTTCCGCATGGCCCCCATTCATCACCATTTTGAAAAGATGGGATGGCCCGAAACGACCGTCGTGGTTCGGTTTTGGATCATTGCGATTGTCCTCGCCCTGATTGGCCTGTCGACACTCAAACTGCGGTAAATTTTGGGGCGATAGGCGCAACAGCCATGATTGACCTTTCTTCTTACGCGCGTCGTATCTCCCCACAAAACATTGTCGTGTATGGATTGGGGAAATCCGGTCTTGCCGCAACGCGAGCCTTATGCGCTGCAGGAATTTCAGTCTATGTCCACGATGACAATCCTGATCAACTGAAATGTGGATTGGATGTGGGCGGAACCGCCCTGTCGCCTGATTTTTCTGAACTTCACTGTGCCGCGGCACTTATCTTGAACCCTGCGGTTTCCCTTTCTTTCCCTGCGCCACATCCGGTTGTAAATGCTGCGCGGGCACAGGGCGTTCCGGTGATCGGGGATATTGAACTTTTTTCTTATGCGGGAACAAATGCACCTTCGATTGGCATTACGGGTACAAACGGAAAATCAACAACCACCGCACTCACCGCACATATTTTAAATCATGCGGGCCGTTCGGCTATTCCATGCGGGAATATCGGCACACCGATTCTAGAGATCGATATTACAACCCCAGAAACTCAGATCGTGATCGAAATGTCATCATTCCAACTCGATTTATGCCCGATATTCCGGCCCGATATTGCGGCGCATCTGAATATCACCCCTGACCATCTGGATCGGCACGGGGACCTTGCCGGATATATCGCCGTCAAAGAGCGCATTTTTGAGGGTTCTGGCATTGGTTTTTGCGGCATTGACGACGATGCCTCCCGCACCATGTTTGCCCGCGCGCAAAAGAATACAGCGCGACGTATGATTCCGGTGTCCTGCACCTCAACACCGGAAGACGGCATTTTTCTTGATGATACCTGTATTGTCGACCGGGCATTCGAAGGTCGAGTTTTAAGCACGATTTCCAATCTTCCGACTTTGCGCGGGAAACATAACTATCAAAATGCCCTTTTCGCCTATGGGATCACCCGTGCCCTGGGGGTGGGTCCCGATCAAATTTATGAGGCGTTACACACCTATCCAGGATTACCCCATCGTCAGGTCAGTGTACGAACCTTAAATGGCGTCGAATATATCAACGACAGCAAGGCCACGAATGCCGATGCCACGGACAAGGCGCTTCAAACCTTTCACGATATCTATTGGATCGTGGGCGGATTACCCAAAGCGGGGGGATTAACCGGGCTTGAACCCTATGCCCCACGCATGCGTCGCGCCTATTTGATTGGGACAGCGGCAGACGATTTTTCCGCCTTTATGCGTGCACAAAAAATCGACTATGTATGTTCGGGCACCCTTGATGCTGCGGTATCTCAGGCACACAATGATGCCCAAAAAGACGTCGTGCACGGGAAATTACCCGGTGTTGTCTTGCTCTCTCCCGCGTGCGCATCCTATGATCAGTTTAAATCCTATGCGGATCGCGGCGATGTTTTTACGGACCTTGTCAAAAACCTTGACTCTGGATCGGCGGTGGCGTGATGAATAAATTCTTTTCAATTGCCCGCACGGAACGGCATTTTTTATCCGAATGGTGGTGGACCGTTGACCGCGTTCTCCTTGCGGCCCTGATTGCCATGATGATGATCGGGGTTGTTTTGGTCATGGCCGCAAGTCCTCCTGTTGCCGAACGTATTGGCGTTACATCGATGCACTTTATTATCCGACATCTGATCACGCTGGGCCCTGTCTTGGCCTTGATCTTGGGATTGTCATTTATGAACGAACGACAAATATGGCGCACAGCAACTTTTGTTTTGGCCGGTGGAATCGTGGCCATGATCCTTGTGCTCTTTATCGGAACGGAAATTAAAGGGGCGCAGCGTTGGCTGCATCTCCCTGGTTTTTCATTGCAGCCCAGCGAATTTGTAAAGCCCGCTTTGGCAGTCATCGCCGCATGGCTTATTGCGCGGCAAAAGGAACAGCCCAATTTCCCTGGAAATATTTTGGCCGGGATTGTTTATTTTCTGGTGATTACATTACTTTTGTTGCAACCCGATTTGGGGATGACGGTGATTGTGACATCTATTATTGCCGCCCAGATTTTTCTCGCAGGCTTGCCGTTCCGTTATATGGCGGGGTTTGTCCTCTTGGGGATTTTTGGTTTGCTTCTTGCGTATTATAGTTTTGATCATGTGCACAGCCGGATCGACCGTTTTCTCGATCCCACGCGGGGCGATAATTACCAAATTGAACAATCGATCAATGCCTTTCACAATGGCGGCATCATCGGCACCGGACCCGGCCAGGGCACGATTAAACTTCGGATTCCAGACGCCCATGCCGATTTCATTTTTTCAGTCGGTGCGGAAGAATTTGGTTTGATTTTTGTGTATGCGTTGATTGCCCTTTATGGCTTTATTATCTGGCGCGTGATCCATCATCTGGTTCAAGCGAAAAGCATGTTTGTTATTCTGGCGTGCGGCGGACTGTTAACCATGTTTGGGCTTCAGGCCATGGTCCATATGGGATCGGCGATGCATCTTCTCCCCACCAAAGGCATGACGCTTCCCTTTATGAGCTATGGCGGGTCGTCGCTGCTCTCGATGGGATTTAGTTTTGGGATTGTGCTGGCGCTCACCCGCCGCAGCCCAAAGACCAGTATTTCGCGGATGGGGATGTCGATGAATGCCGCGATGGAGACAACAACACCATGACACAAAAAATCCTTCTTGCCGCTGGCGGAACAGGCGGGCATGTCGCCCCCGCGATTGCCCTTGCAGATGAACTGATCACCCGGGGATATGCCGTGATTTTGGCAACCGACACACGGGGGTTACGATTTGTCACGCCGCGCCCAGGTATGACTGTTAAAATCATTCGCGCTGGCACAATTCGCAAGAACCCCATGCGTCTAATCAAAGATATAGTGAATTTAACGATTGGGCTTTTTCAATCCTTTGATCTTTTGCGCGATCATCACCCCGTTGCCGTTGTGGGGTTTGGCGGATATCCCTGTTTTCCGCCCGTTCTGACCGCCCAGATCATCGGCATTCCGACGTTGCTGCATCAAAGCGACGCCGTTGTTGGCAAAGCGAATGCCTGGCTTGCCCGGTTTTGCACACGCCTTGCGCTTTCTCTTCCAGACGACCGGTCACTTCCCGAGAGCGTTAAGAAGAAAACCGTGATCACCGGGCGGCCTTGCGCCCCCGCAATCGATGCGCTTTTTACCCACGCCTACACGGCCTCGACAGGTAATGATCCGTTTCATATCGTAATTCTGGGGGGATCCCAGGGCGCGCGGATCTTGAGCGATGACGTCCCGCGTGCGCTGTGTGCTCTCCCCGATCATCTACGCGCACGCCTGCACCTCACCCATCAAGTCCTGACGGATGATGTTCAAACAGTCCAGGACCTCTATCAAAACGCCGGGATTAATGCCGATATCGCACCTTTTTTTAACGATATCCCGGCGCGACTGGCGGCGGCGCATCTTTTTATCGGGCGGTCGGGCGGCACCGTCCACGAAATATCGATTGCCGGAATTCCTGCGCTGTATCTCCCCTATCCGCATCACCGGGATCAACAACAACTGAAAAACGCCGCCGTCATTGAACGCGCGGGCGGCGCCGTCATCCTGGAAGAACGCGATTTTACCGCGAAATCTTTCCTTGCGCCGATCACCGAGATCATGCAGAATTCCGCATTATCTGAAAAAATGGCGGCGGCGGCCAAATCCTGCGGGCACCCTTTTGCGGCGAAAAAGCTTGCGGATGCGGTGCTCGACTTGATCCCAGCCCCCGTGCGCCAAAAGAACGACAAGGGAATTTGACGCATGATTGATTTTTGTCCGGAACACGCCGGCACCTTACATTTTATTGGCATTGGCGGCATCGGAATGAGCGGTATCGCCGAAGCATTGCATCACTTGGGCTATCAGGTCCAAGGGTCGGATACGGCTGCCGGATATAATACCAAACGCCTGGAAAAACACGGCATCCGGGTAATGATCGGGCATGACGCGGCGCATATCGATGCGGCTATCTCTGCTGTGATTGTGTCATCGGCCATTAAAGCCGGGAATCCTGAACTCCTTGAGGCGCGGCGTCGAAAAATTCCGATCGTACGGCGGGCAGATATGCTGGCTGAACTCATGCGGCACAAAATGACCATTTCCGTTGCGGGGACACACGGCAAAACAACCACGACCTCCCTTGTGGGTGCCATGCTAGAGGCTGGAAACATGGACCCCACCATTATCAATGGCGGGATCATTCATGCCTACGGCACCAATACGCGCATGGGCACAGGAGATTGGGTGGTCGTTGAATCGGATGAAAGCGACGGGTCTTTTACCCGTCTGCCAACAACGGTTGCCGTTGTCACGAATATCGATCCCGAACACATGGAACATTACGGCAGCTTTGATGCGGTACGCACGGCCTATCGTGATTTCATCGAAAATATCCCTTTTTATGGGGCGGCTATTCTCTGTGGCGATCACGCGGAAGTGGCTGGCCTTGCCGAGACCATCACAGACCGCAAGATTTATACCTATGGGACGCGCGACAACACCGACACCCGGGCCATCAACATCCGCATGAATGGCGATGGAGCGGTTTTCGATGTCGTTTTTTCAAGCCGTTTAACGGGCAGCGCTCCTGAGATTGTGCCCCATTTACACCTGCCCATGATGGGGCATCACAATGTTCTGAATGCGCTTGTGCCACTGACCCTCGCGCGTCTTTTTGGGTTTGATGTCGCAACCATGCGCGAGGCGCTTCAGAATTTTCAAGGGGTCAAGCGCCGCTTTACAAAAACCGGTATCGCACAAGGAATCACGGTGATTGATGATTACGGCCATCATCCCGTTGAAATCCGCGCCACATTAACCGCGGCACGCCAGGCCGTTTCCCAAACGAACGGCAAGGTCATTGCGGTTGTTCAACCCCACCGCTATTCCCGCTTATCGTCCCTATTCCCCGAATTTTGTACCGCGTTCGATTCGGCCGATGCCGTGATCGTGACGGATGTCTATGCCGCTGGAGAGCCAGAGATCGAGGGTATTCACCGCGATGCCTTGGCACAGGGAATCACGCGGCATCTGGAGGGAGCAGCCCATTCATCTCTTCGCCTTTCTAAAGAGTACGTTTTTTCTCTCGCCACACGGGATACGCCCGAGGCGATGACAGCCGATCTTGCCACCCTATTATGGTCTTTTGCACAGCCCAACGATTTTGTGATCTGTTTGGGCGCAGGATCGATCACGTCCTGGGCTCATGCCCTGCCCCAGGCGATTGACGCCGTCGCGACAGGGTCCCCAAAAAACGGGACAGATGGATAAAAAAAATCCCGGCGGAGGCCGGGATTAAGGATCAACGTGCCATCGGGGTAGCACGTTATCTTGGACAAAACTTAACCACGCGCACGCGAGGCCACCACTGGCTTTTTCTTTTCACCGGAAAGTCCCGGTAATTTATCGACCGCCACCGATCCTTGCCGTTCCAGCGCCGCGATAATATTCCGAATCGTCGCGACACCTTTGGGTGTTAAATACAGCTCCTTGCGCCGCCGTTCTTCGGCCGAAATGCGCATGTCAATCAGTTCATAAGACTGGCCATTCAGACGATAGTCGGACAGTGCGCCGACGATGCGCGATATCGTTGAAAGTGCAAGCCCGGTGCGTTCCGAAAGTTGGGTGAGCGAAGTACCTTCGTTCATCGTGATATGGATCAGACAGATCGCGTAATGAAGCGGCAGTTCCGGATCCACGCGTTGAAGCTGTTGAAGAATGTCCAGAATGAACTGGCTTTGGGCAACGGTCATTTTGGGGGAAGAAGCTGTCATGGTCATAGATCTTTCGTATGAGAGAGGAGCGCGGCGTGATGATCACCTGCGTGTAGCAAGTATTGATTATCAACTCTTCCCCAAAATGGTCAATGGCGAAAATGGGAGAATACCCAAAATCTCGACGAATTTCGACACACGCCGCAAAGCGACGTTTTACACGTAAATAGCAAAGCATAATGATGTCCCCACTTGTTTGATCAAGGTCGATCTCCCCATAAGATCTTTATCGTTTATCATCCCTTGATTGTATCTTTGTACTACAATCTCTGGTTATTGTAAAGCATTTTTCTTTAAAATTTTTCACCTAACCAAAAGTATATAATTTGATTACAATGGGTTACGTTATATACATCCAAAAGTATGTATATCTATCAAGAAACTTTTGATTGTGCATTTTTCTGCCTGCGCGTTGTCCGAGCAAGATTCTGAGCAGGCTCTTACTCAACCAAACTACGATAGCTTTCGGTCATGGCGGCAATCGCCAGGGGCTTGGAAATCGCGGGCGCGATGTCGGGCATTTCACCCCCCGACGCGACGGCCAGCATCCGCCCCGCCGCCTTGGCGCAGGCGGTCGCCTGAAAAATCGGGTCAAACGCCCGCACGGTTTTAAAAAATCCTTCGCACATTGGCAAAATCCCCGAAATCAGCATGGACGGGGGGTCCGCCGGACGGTCATTCGCGGGCAGGCCATAACGCCAATCGGTACCGCCCGGGATACCGTAGCGCACGGCCTCCCGCGTCATCACATCGACGACATCGTGAAAGGTTTGCATCCGGGCCTGGTCGCGTCGCCGAAACGCCCCCGATGTGTTTTGATACCACACAGCCACCTTGTATCCTGAAAGCCCCGAAAGCGCCCCGATGCAATCGGCCATCGACCAATCCTCGGCCCCCATTTTCAAATCGAGCAGAACATCGCAAAGTTCCTGCGCGGCGACTTCCAGGACCATCGCGCGCGTGGCAAATTCGCACAAAATCCGGAAGGATTCATCACGGGGAATATCAATGGTCTCCATCACCAACAGATGATGCTGCACACAATCGACAACCAAATCGGCAAAGGAAAACGCGTCTTCCACATCACGTTTCAAGACATGCCGCGTTACATCCCGCCCGAGTTCAGACACTTGATCCAGCACATAGGCGGTGGGCAGAAATTGTGTATCAAGCGGATATGTCGCGGGTAACGTCCCCAGACGCCGCGCGAGTTTACGCACGAGCCCATCGAGTGAGCTATCCGGATGCTCAAATAAAAACGCGGTCTCGACCAACACGCCCGACAAGCTCATCAGCAAATGAAGGGCATTCACCCCGTCCCGTTTGTCATCCCGGGCGTAATCGCACAAAAGAGAATTCATATCAGCCTGGAGCGCAGCCGATGCAGGGGAAAGGGTGTCAATCGGCATGAGGGCGCGGAGACTCCAGAAACAAAAAAGAAAGACAAGCTGTGGAAAATTCTGTGGATAACCAGAAAATAGGAAAGAGAATCAGAGAGAATCTGACCTGTGGATAAGTTTAGTCAATTTCTTCGCCCGCGTAAACGCCCCAAAAATTCGCCCGAAGCGCCCAGCCTTTAAACCCCGAAATTTTCACCCGGCACCATTGTCCGCGACAGGTATCAATCGCCACGACGACCCCTTTTTCAAGCCGCGCCACGGGAACGGATTCAGCTTCGGCGGATTTCAAAAGGACAACACCGTCCTTGCTTTGAATAATCGCATTGCGATAACCCGAGAGCATCGCGTGATGCACCCACCCGATCGAGCCGTCCACATCCCGAATCTGCCGCCATGTGTCATAAATGCGAATAATTTCGACAGGCAACCCACGCTTTCGGTACACCCAACGAATGGGATATTGAAGCGACGGGCCGGTCCGCACGAAAATCTGATCACGCCCCAGCGCCGCAAAACGGGGGAGTTGATCCGCCGCAGACTTCTCCCCGGCCCACCCGTCTGGGATATGCCATAGAATGGCAAGGAACAGAATAAGTAAAAAGTAATAGCGTTTCATGAGAGCGAATGATTGACCTTGACCCATAGACTCAGTCACTATGCAGGGGTTCGGGTTAACCAACCCTTAACCTGTCCCATGATCTAATAGGGAGTGGTTTTGGATATCCTTTGATAAAGGTTCCTCAAAATGGTCGGATTAGATTCAGCCTTGGGTGCGCAAATGGCCCTTGTTCAACAACAGGCCACCATCGGCATGATGAAACAATCAGCCGATGTCCAAAAACAAATGGTCCAAATGTTGACCGAAACCATTACGGCCAGCAACTCCGGCAAGGCCGTTGATCTCTACGCTTGATCTTCCTGATTTTGTCTAGATCAACGGCGTTGGTGCTTTGCCCTTGATCTCGTCTTTTCTCTCCATCCCAGACAACACTTCTGTTTCCAGCATATCCACAAAGCTCTCAAACATCGGGGTGGAGGGCGCCGATTCAATGGCGAGCACCATCGTGGATAAAGCTTGTCTCAAAACGTGCGTATCATGATCATTTCCAAAAGCGGCATAGCGTTCTGACTGATCAACCAGACAGAATGTTCCTTTCAAGAACCCCATTAAATGATCGTCTTCTGCCGTCACCAAACCGCTGTGACGCAAGGCACTGTCCGCACAAAGGGTATCCCGCAAGGGAATGCATGGCGTTACCGCCCCGTCACGTCCCACGACCACCGCCGCGTGGGTTAAAAACACGCGGGTGAGCACAACATTATCGATCGCCCGACGCAAGGCACTTAAATCGGCTTGTTCATCACCCAAGACAACAATCTTCTCGCTCTTGACCTGACCTGTTTCTTCATTCAACACTTTTTCAATCCGGAAATCACGGGCTTTATATTGGAATAACCGCGCGGGCCGGTTGTTATGTTGCACATTGCGCCCTGCATCGATGGCCCCAAGAAAACCGTCTAAATCCTGGGCCGGAATCACGGCGGGCTGTTCGGGACGTAATTTTGGAACATAGACCACCAGCGGCCGCATCGTCACGCGTCCCATGCGGGCCAGGGGACAAACGGCATCGGGATGATCCATCGTCTCATAGGCACGCTGAAGTTGTTCTTTAACGTGGATCAGGGCCAGATCGCCTTTGGCCTTGCCTTTTTCATTTGGTGAACGCGTGGTGATTAAAAGATCGCATTCTTGTTCTGTGGCCTGATCCATCACCCGACCACCTGTGTCACCCAGACGAATGTGTTTCACATCGGCAAAGGCCTCTTCAAGAGACGCCGCTTGCACTGCCGCAACGTCATCTTTGATCCCGTCAAGATCAAGACCCAGCGATAAGGATTTCAGAATCTCCCCCGTCCCTGCCCGACCCGCCCGCGCCCCAATCAAGGGCACCTCCATCCTTTGGGAAATCGCCGCGGCAATCACAAACGCACTAAGTAACCGGCTTGCCGGTTTTCCAAATTTGTGGGGCAAAACCCCGCGTGTCATGGCAAGTTCGATCAGTTCAGGCCAAGGGTCGGGCGTGCCTGGGAATGCGTCGGCCAAATTTTCAGCCATGATCTGATGTCGCGTTTTTATGGCGGCCGCTTTTTTGGGCATGTCCGTTCTTCCCTCTCTGATTGTCGTATAAGGGGGACAATATCAAATTGTTATGACTATATCAAGAGGGTTGTTCTAGGATTTTTTGACTATCTTGATCAGCTTCTCAACCCGGGCCAAATGCTGATCCAGCGCCGCCATGGTGCGCGCGAGATCCACGCTTTCATCCTGTTCCCACACCCGCAATGTCGCGAGATAAATCGCCAAAAGTACCGCCGCAAGGAGATGTTCCAAAAGCCCCGCGGGCTTTTTCGATGCGCTTTCTATGGCCTGAACCATCCGGCGCTCGGCCCCTGGGACCAAGGCCGCGCCTGCGCACGGGGTTTGTTTGACAACTTCGAATAAATGCTTGAAGGCCGCACGGTTGGCTTGAAACACATCGATGCGCGCCATCAGGCTGTCAAATAATTCATCGCGTAACGATCCGGTCCGTTCGCCCGTACCGAATGTCCCCGTGACCTGGCGATCCACCCAACCCATGATACGGCGCAAACGGTCCACCCCGGCGGGCATCGCCAAAACAGTCCGGTCCCCGCGCGCCAGCGTATCGAGCCAAACGCGCACGGACTCATCGGGATCATTGACTTTACGGGGACGCGGCATCTAAAGTACCATGGGTTTTGAGAGATTGACTGGATATGCCATAGCAGATCGGCACGCCCCGATCAATTCCACCCGTTACCGTTACCCCTGTCGAGGAGCTACGATTACACCATGTCCGAACCCCGTTATGACGTCGTTGGCGTCGGAAATGCCCTGGTCGATGTTTTGGCGCCTTGTGAGGAGGCGTTTATTGCGCATGAACACGCGGCGCACGGCATGGAACGCGGCGCGATGTCGCTCATTTCCGAACAACGGGCCGTCGAGCTTTACGCCAAAATGACGAATACGACAGAAATGTCGGGCGGGTCGGCGGCCAATACGATTGCGCATCTGGCTGCATTATCAGGGCGTGGGGCCTTTATTGGAAAAGTCGCGGATGATCCCTTAGGTGCCGTTTTTATCGATGACCTTCGGCAAATGGGCATTGCGTACGACACAACGCCCCTGATCCTGGGGCCACGCACCGGGCGCTGTCTGATCCTTGTCACACCCGATGCGACACGGACCATGAATACATTTTTGGGGGCGGCGACTGAACTCCGCGTCGATGATATCGACCCCGAGATCGTGTCCTCCGCTCAAATCACCTTTCTGGAAGGCTATCTTTTTGACCGCCCGAACGCCAAGCAAGCGTTTTTTGCGGCCGGCGTGATTGCCTCCCAGGCCGGGCACCGCGTGGCGCTCACCCTTTCCGATCTCTTTTGTGTTGAACGGCACCGCGATGATTTCAAAGACCTCATCGACCAACATATCGATATCCTTTTCGCAAATGAAACCGAAGTTAAATCACTCGCCCAAACCGATGATCTAGATGCCGCACTCTCTTTTCTGAAAGGAAAATGTGAAGTGGTCGTCGTCACCCTGGGGGCCAAAGGATCCGTCATTTTTTCAGGCGATGATACCTATCACATCGCGCCGATAACCCCGGAACGCCTGGTCGATACAACGGGTGCCGGCGACGCCTATGCCGCCGGGTTCTTGCGGGGATTTACCCAAGGACTACCTCTGAATGAATGCGGGGCACTGGCCGCCAAAACCGCCACATCGGTCTTGACCCATATGGGGCCACGCCCGCCGAAACGGGCCGTATAAAAACGGCAAAAAAATCTTTTTTATTTTTTATAAAATTGCTATAAGTAAGGCAGATAAAAAATAGGGGAGTTTCAATGCCACGCAGCTCATCACAACAAAAACCAACAAATACAGATGATTGGACCTATCATCAGCTGCCTAGTTTTGAGTGTTCGGCCCCTTCTCGCCTGGCGCGCTTCTTTAACAAGATGGATGGCCGGAATATTCATGTAAACACGCCGGAAGCACGTGAATGGCTTTTTGCCTGCTTTCAGTATCCCGAACAAATTGAAACTTTTTTGGGGGCTGTACCAGATAACTCGTAAAAGTGTTATAAGGTATGGTTATGAGAAAGAG
>CAZSIB010000014.1:0-6424 GCA_964607245.1 uncultured Pseudobdellovibrionaceae bacterium
CGCTGAAGGTGTTGTCGAATTCTCTCCCCTTGCCGGGGGTTGAGGAACTCAAGAAGTTTTATCATGACATGCTGCTGATCCGCCGCTTTGAAGAAAAAGCCGGGCAGCTGTACGGTATGGGCCAGATCGGCGGGTTTTGCCATCTGTATATCGGGGAAGAGGCGGTTATCACCGGAATCCAGTCAGTCCAGCGCAAAGAAGACACGGCCGTGACGGCCTATCGCAACCACGGGCATATGCTGGCTTGTGGGATTTCGCCCAATGAAGTGATGGCGGAACTGACGGGTCGGGCGGGCGGATGCAGCCACGGCAAGGGCGGATCGATGCATATGTTCAGCCTGGAGAATAATTTTTACGGCGGTCACGGGATTGTCGGGGCGCAGGTGTCGATTGGAACGGGTTTGGGCTTTGCCCATAAATACAAGGGCGATGGCGGCGTGTGCATCGCGTATATGGGCGACGGCGCGGCGAACCAGGGCCAGGTGTATGAATGCTTTAACATGGCGGCGCTGTGGAAATTGCCGGTTCTGTATGTGATTGAAAATAATCAATACAGTATGGGCACTTCCGTGAAGCGTCACGCGGCCGGCGAATTTTACAAACGCGGCGAAGGTTTTGGGATCAAGGGCGAGAAAGTCGACGGGATGGATATCCTGGCCGTGCGTGAAGCGGCCGCGCGGGCGCTTGAGTCCATTCGGTTGGGCAACGGGCCGTATATCCTGGAAATGGTGACGTATCGGTACCGCGGGCATTCCATGTCGGATCCGCAGAAATACCGCACCAAAGAAGAAGTCGAGGACATGAAGAATAACCATGACCCGATCGAACAGGTGAAACAAATCCTGGCGCGGGATCATGGGATCACCGAGGATGATTTGAAGGAACTGGATAAACGGGTGAAAGACGCGGTGACCGAAGCAGCCGAATTCGCGCAAAACTCGCCCCTCCCCGACGAGAGCGAACTTTGGACCGATGTGGTGAAGGAGATTTAGAATGTCCGCAGATATTTTATACGCCCAAGGGGCTGTGGTTGAACCGCCCGATTTTGATGAAGGGTCGTACACCGACAACACCCAGGCGATGCAGGTGCGTGAAGCCCTGCGCCTGGGGATGTCGGAAGAAATGCGCCGCGACAAGGATGTGTTTTTATTGGGCGAGGAAGTCGCCGAATATAACGGCGCGTACAAGGTATCGCAGGGGATGCTGGATGAATTCGGGCCCAACCGCGTGATCGATAGCCCCATTACGGAACATGGATTCACGGGTTTGGGTGTGGGCGCGGCGATGGCGGGCCTTAAACCCATCATCGAATTTATGAGCATGGATTTCGCCATGCAGGCGATGGATCAAATTATTAACTCGGCCGCGAAGACATTATATATGGCGGGCGGAAAACTGGGCTGTCCCATCGTGTTCCGGGGCCAAAACGGCGCGCCGGGCAAGGTGGGTGCGCAGCATTCCCAATGTTACGCATCATGGTACGCCCATGTGCCGGGATTAAAAGTTGTGGCGCCGTGGTCCGGGGCGGATGCCAAGGGCCTGATCAAGGCGGCCATTCGTGACCCCAATCCGGTCATGGTTTTGGAACATGAACTTATGTACGGGCAGGTGTTTGAGACGCCCGTGAATGATGATTTTATTATTCCACTCGGGCGTGCGCGGGTCGAACGCCAGGGGTCCGATATTACGATTGTGTCGTTTTCGGTGATGGTGGGGCGGTGTTTAGAGGCGGCAGAAATCTTGGCCAACGAACACGGCATTGACGCCGAAGTGATTAACTTGCGCACCATTCGGCCCATTGATCGGCACACGATTTTGCAAAGCCTGCGCAAGACGAACCGGATTTTAAGCGTGGAAGAGGGGTGGCCCTTTGCCGGAATTGGGGCCGAAATTTGCGCGCTGGTCTCCGAACACGCGTTTGATGATTTGGATGCACCGCCCGCGCGCTTGTGCGCGGCCGACGTTCCGACACCCTATGCGTTTAATCTTGAGAAATTGGCCTTGCCGCAGGTCGAGAATATCGTCACCGCGGCAAGGAATGTCGTGGGGCGTTAGTTTTGTCCGTAGGATAATCCAACGTGTGTTGCGATTGCGCTAATTGCGGTCTGTCGGGTCGAGCGGTCAAGCTCCAGGCTGATTTCTTTGCGCGCCTCTTTGTTGGCAGCGGCGTAAACTTTCAAAAGATCGATTGCAGGTCTGGGTAGGTTGTACGGTGCACGCTGTAGAGCATCATAGGTTGCGATGCCAGCCTGAACCGCTGTGTGGAAAATATGCGCGCTCGAGGTGCCTCGTTTGTCTCGGTAATCTTTCACCGCACTGCGGACATCCCCAATGCTAGTCGTCGGATGCGCGTCATTTCCATTAGATGCGCGTGCGGCGGCGTCGCGTCGAGCTTGCCGAGCTGCTTCGCGAGCGGCTCTAGCTTCTTTTTCAAGGCGTTGCTTTGTGTCTTTATCCATAGCCATTTTATTCATCCTCTCGGTTTGGTTGGTTAAAAATACTTGTCTTAAAATCAGTCTTTTGGGTTAACCGCAGGTGTTACCGGGGAGTCTGCGGCGTCGAGCGTGGATTGTTGTTTGGGGCGCAGGATGAGTATCTCCGCTCCGTGGGGCACCGCTTTCATCAACGTTCAACCGCTTCATTTGTTCAGTTAGAAAACGGTCTTTTCTCGCGTTGTGTTCAGCACTGTCTTTGTAGCTAATACGTTTTCTTCCCATTTTGTTCATCCTTTTAGATTGATTGAATGGTTTAGATTGAATGGTTTAGTAAGTAGATTAAAATTTCATAGTCAACGATGGAAATGTTGTCCTGGAAAAGATCTTGCCGCCTTATCTTTTTCAACTTTTTCTTTCAAAAAGTGCAATAAAGCATGGCGTTGAGGCTTGCTCAAGCCAGGTGGGTTCCCGTTGGCGGCGAGGTCCATTTGCGTGTGTGTGATGCCCGTTTGGTGTTTGATCATCTTTGGAGTGATCCCGGCCAGTACGGCTGCGTTCATAATGTCGCGCAAACGTCCACGGTTGGGGTCTGTTTTGGCTGTTGTTTCGTATTTTTTGACCAAGTGGCCTAGAATATTCATTGGTTGACGCGATCTATGGGCAACGTGTGCGCGCTTGTCGCCCATTTTTCGGAATTCTCTTACGCCAACGCCCTTTACGCCTTGTTTTCGATTAGCCATGCTTACACCCTCAAATTTATATTATGTGTAATGAAAAATACAATAATATTTTCCACTTGTCAACGCAAAAAAGTAATAATTTATTAACGTTTTGGCGCAATTTTGTTGCGTGCATATACGGGGTCGGAAAATACAAATAACATCGTCGTCCCGGAAGGGCGTATGCCCTATCCGGGACCTTCATCCATCCGGAATAATATGATGCCAAAAGAACAATTCTATGTTTATATGCTTGCCAGTTTTCACAACCGTGTTTTGTATACGGGGGTTACGTCCGATCTGATCAAGCGTGTGTATGAGCACAAGATCAAGGCTGTGCCTGGCTTTACAAAAATGTATAACGTTGACCGATTAGTTTGGTATGAAATACATGATCATCCCGAGGCGGCAATCAAAAGAGAAAAGCAAATCAAGCGATGGCGACGCGAGTGGAAGATTCAGATGATTGAAAAAATGAATCCAGAATGGGATGATTTGTACCAAGATATATGTGCTTAAAATGGCGGAAGGTCCCGGATCGGGCCTTTGGCCCGTCCGGGACGACATGGTTTAAAAAGAATTTAAAGGAGTAACCAAAACATGCCCACGAATATTTTAATGCCGGCGCTGTCGCCGACCATGACCGAAGGAACGCTGGCCAAGTGGCTTAAGCGGGAAGGGGATATGGTCAAGTCTGGGGACGTCATTGCCGAAATCGAAACCGACAAGGCGACGATGGAGGTCGAGGCGGCGGATGAAGGTAAACTGGGTAAGATTCTGGTTGAGGCCGGAACAGCGGGCGTGAAGATCAATTCGGTCATCGCTGTGCTGCTGGATGAGGGCGAAAAGTATGAGGCTGCGAATGCGTCGGCTCCAGCCGCGCCCGAGGTTAAGGTGGCGGATGCCGTAAAACCGGCGAATACGCCTTTATCTGCCCAACCGTCGGCCACGCCTGTTGCTCAAGGGGGTGCCTCGGGATCGCGGGTCAAGGCATCGCCCCTTGCAAAACGTGTGGCGAACGAACGCGGGATTGATATTGCGCGCGTCACGGGTACGGGCCCGCATGGTCGTATCGTGCGTGACGATGTGATGAACTATAAGGGCGGCGCAAGTGCCGGGGCATCTAGTCCGCCGCGCGGGTCATCGGTTGACGCGCGGGCGCTTGCCGATGCGTACGGCATGACCTATACCGCGATCCCGAATTCCGGTGTACGCAAGGTGATTGCGAGCCGACTTTTGGAATCAAAACAAACTATTCCCCATTTCTATTTAACAGTGGATTGCGTGCTGGATACTTTACTGGCCGCGCGTGCCGATATCAATGATGCCGCCAAGGGCGCGTATAAATTGTCGGTGAATGACTTTGTCATCAAGGCGGCGGCGATGGCGCTTCATCGTTATCCGGCCGCGAACGTGGCCTGGACGGATGAGGCAATTTTGCAATTTGATCACGCGGATATTTCCGTCGCAGTGGCCACACCGAATGGCCTGATCACCCCGATTATCAAGGCGGCGGAAACAAAATCTCTCGTCGATATTTCGTCTGAGATGAAGGATTTGGCCGCGCGTGCGCGGGATGGGAAATTAAAACCCGCGGAATTCCAAGGCGGCACGTTCAGTATTTCGAACTTGGGCATGTACGGGATTAAAGATTTCGGTGCGATCATCAACCCCCCTCAGGCTTGTATTTTAGCCGTTGGCGCGGGGAGTGAGCAGCCCGTCGTCGTGAACGGCAAGGTTGAGGTGCGTACGGTCATGTCGGTCACGTTATCGGTTGATCACCGCGCGGTTGACGGTGCCGTGGGCGCCGAGTATTTGCAAATGTTCAAGCGATTCATTGAGAACCCAACGGCGATGTTTGTCTAACCAAAAGGAGAGGTAAAAAATGATTGAATCACGTGATACAAGTCTTGAAATCGACAAGGCAAGGCTGTCGGGTGCCTGGCGATTTTTGCAGGGGCGGGTTGATGGAATCCGGGGTATCGGAGATCCGATGAGATTAGGAATACCTGATCGCCAGCGGGTTCTTGAACGTGTGTGGCAGACCTGTGGAGCCGGCGCATATCAGCCCATTCGCCAAGTTCCGTACGCGGTGCATGAGCCTACCCGTTTTGATAGTTTTTTTGATGTTGTTTTGCGGCGGCAGGCGCAATCGCTTGGTTGGCGTCCGTGATAGCGCCAGATTCAACGGCGATGTTTGTTTAAGAACTCGGTGATATCTCGGAGTAAGACCGGGAGGTCAATCGGCACGAGGTTCCGGCCTTCGCCGGAACGACAGGTAAAAGGAAAGTAAGGAAACATGACCACACAAAACTCAGATTTAATCGTTATCGGCGGGGGCCCGGGGGGCTATGTCGCCGCCATTCGTGCCGCGCAACTGGGGATGAAAGTGACCTTGGTCGAAGGCGCGCATCTGGGCGGTGTGTGTTTGAATTGGGGGTGTATCCCGACCAAGGCGCTGCTTCGCTCGGCCGAGATTTTGCATCTGGCCCAGCATGCGGATGCGTTTGGGGTAAACATCAAGGGCGTCTCGTTCGATCTATCGAAGATGGTCGCGCGCAGTCGTGATGTGGCAAAGCAACTTTCCTCTGGCATCGCGCATTTGATGAAAAAGAACAAGGTAACGGTGATTGATGGCTGGGGAAAACTGGCGGGTTCCGGCAAGGTCACGGTTGAAAAAGACGGTAAAAAGATCGCGGATTTATCCGCGAAGAATATTATTTTGGCGACGGGTGCGCGGGCGCGTGTCTTGCCGGGATTTGAACCGGACGGCAAGCGTGTTTGGACCGCGCGTGAAGCCATGGTGCCCGGCGAAATGCCGAAAAGCCTGCTGGTTATTGGGTCGGGCGCGATTGGGATTGAATTTGCGTCGTTCTATCGTACCCTGGGGGCCGAGGTGAGCGTCGTTGAGGTGATGGACCGTATTTTACCTGCAGAAGACGTAGAAATTTCGACGCTGGCGCGTAAATCCTTTGAAAAACAAGGCATGAAGATCATCACGGGGGCGAAGGTTCAAAAACTGGACCGCACAAAGGATTCCGTGACCGCGCATATCGATGTGGGCGGCAAAGTTGAGCAAATCAAAGTCACACATGTGATCAGTGCCGTGGGTATTGTCGCCAACACAGAAAATCTGGGCCTTGAAAAGACCAAAGTGAAACTGGAGCGCGGGCATATCGTTGTCGATGCTTTTTGCGCGACGGCAGAACCCGGTGTCTATGCGATTGGGGATGTGACGCCGGGCCCGTGGCTGGCCCACAAGGCGTCGCA
>CAZSIB010000014.1:6434-32066 GCA_964607245.1 uncultured Pseudobdellovibrionaceae bacterium
GGGATCATCGTTGCCGAGAAAATCGCCGGGCAAAAACCGCATGCGATGAACCACGCGAATATTCCGGGCTGCACCTATTGCCATCCGCAGGTGGCGTCGGTGGGCTTGACCGAGGAAAAGGCGATTGCCGCCGGATATACGGTGAAGGTTGGGCGCTTTCCATTCATGGGGAACGGCAAGGCGATTGCCCTTGGTGAACCCGAAGGCTTGGTCAAGACGGTGTTTGACGCCAAAACCGGCGAATTACTGGGCGCGCACATGATCGGGGCCGAGGTGACGGAATTGATCCAAGGTTATGTGATTGGCAAAACCGCCGAACTGACCGAGGCGGAATTCATGCACACGATTTTCCCGCATCCGACGTTGTCTGAGATGATGCACGAAAGTGTGCTGTCGGCGTATGGGAGAGCGGTGCATTTTTGAATCATGACCACCGACCCGAAATTATTGGATCGTGCCCAAAGGCATCCGGAAAAGCAAAAGCGTCCGGATCAACCCATGGGCAAAAAACCCGACTGGATCAAGGTGAAGGCGCCGGGGGGGCAGATCTATGATGAAACGCGGGAGATTGCGCGGAAATTTGGCCTCACCACCGTGTGCGAAGAAGCGGGCTGTCCGAATGTAGGCGAATGTTGGAGCAAGCGGCACGCGACGTTTATGATCATGGGCGAGGTCTGTACCCGCGCCTGTTCCTTTTGTAACGTCGCCACGGGCAAGCCCGACAGTCTTGACCGCATGGAGCCGTTACGCATTGGGGTCGCGGTTGAAAAATTGGGGCTTAAACACGCGGTGATTACCTCGGTTGATCGCGATGATTTACCTGACGGCGGCGCAGATCATTTCGTAAAAACAATCGAGGCGATCCGGTATAAATCGCCCGGAACGACGGTTGAGATTTTAACCCCCGATTTTAAAAACAAAGATGGCGCGGTGGATATTGTGGCGCGCGCGCGGCCCGATGTGTTTAACCACAATCTTGAAACCGTCCCGCGGCTTTATATCACCATTCGTCCGGGCGCGCGGTATTACACCTCGCTTCGCCTTTTAGAACGTGTCAAGGAAATCGATGCATCGATTTTTACGAAGTCAGGCTTAATGGTGGGACTTGGGGAGACGCGTGACGAAATTGCGCAAGTGATGGATGATCTACGCGCGGCGGGTGTCGATTTCTTAACGATCGGGCAATATTTGCAACCCACGCCCAAACATGCGCCGGTGGTCAAATTTTGGACGCCCGAGGAATTTGATGATCTGGCCGCGCTTGCCCGTGCCAAGGGATTTTTGATGGTCTCAGCAACGCCACTGACGCGCTCATCTCATCACGCGGGTGAAGATTTTGAGCGGCTCCGTACGGCGAGGGAGAAGAAAAAAGCATGAAACGGCTCTTTGTTATTCGACATGGGCAAACCACAGGCGATCTAGAGGACCGTTATGGTGGCGATTATGATGACGCTCTCTCTCCAGAGGGCGCGCGTCAGGTGGCGGTGCTATGTGATGAAATGAAAGATTTTGGTATTCAAAGCGTTTTCTCAAGCCCACTCAAGAGAGCGCAGCAAACGGCGCAAACCTTGGCAGAAGCGGCGCATTGCCACGTCACGACGATTGACGGGCTTCGCGAACGTAACCAATACGGGATTCTGACGGGAATGACAAAATCTGAAGCGCGTCATCAATACCCTGGTTTGGTTGAGCAAGTAAAAGATCGATTGCAAACAATACAAGGTGCTGAAAGTTATGCGGCCGCAGCGGAACGGATGAAACGTGCCTACCATGAGGCTGTTTTCCGCCTGGTTTCTTGCGGTGCAATCGTTTGGCATGGTGGCGGCATGCGCGTTTTGTTTCGTGAAATTTTGAGAGCCGGGGAATTAAAAGAGATTGGCGATTGCGCCTGGGTAGAGCTGCATCAGAATAATGATGATACTGGGTTTTTCATTAAGAACCTTTGTCGTCTTGAGCGGTTATAAGATTTATTCAAATGCCCACGCATGCAGAGAAAAAGACGCTTCCTTACACACCAGATCAGCTATTCGATCTGGTGGCAGATGTTGAACATTATCCGGAATTCTTACCGTGGTGTCTCGAGTGCCGGATTACAGAGCGCGATGGCGCAGATGTTTTTTTCGCGGACCTTGTCATCGGGTATAAAATTTTTCGCGAGAAATTCGTTTCCCGCGTGCATCTTTATCCGGCGGGGGATTCCGTCATACGCCGAAATGACGAAGCGAAGACCCCTTTAAAATCGATCCGCGTTGAATATATCCACGGACCGCTTAAACATCTTTCAAATGAATGGAATTTTATTCAGAACGAGGACGGTTCTTGCACCATTGATTTCTTTGTTAATTTTGAATTTAAGAATCCGTTTTTTGAAAAAGTCATGGGCGTGTTTTTTAATGAAGTCGTTCGCCGTATGGTCAGTGCTTTTGAGTCTCGCGCGGCCGCGGTGTATGGGTAGATTTTTCTAAACCGCGCCAAACCGCAAACTCATTTGATGCACAGTGCCATCAAGCCACGGGACATCCACGGTCACGCCGTCATCGACACGCATATCATCAAACCCACAGAGATGCAGGATCCCCAAGGGTTGATACGGCAGATAGGGCTCGGTAAAGCGCCCGGCAACGGGATCATATTTCACGCCAAATCCACAAAGCCAATTACACCACAGGGGCAGAATTTCAACTGGATATTTGTCGAGATGAAGCATCATCCCCATCGTTAATTGTTCGGCCGTGAATAATTTGCCGCGTTTTAACGCCTGAAGGATTAGGGTTTGCCAGCGGTCCCAATGCGGTGCTTCGCGGTGCAGGGCAAAGGCGCCTGCCAGAAAAACATTATGCGCGAAAAGTTTTCGGGCAACGGCACCGCCAAACGCACGGCGGGCATTGCTATAGTAAAAACTGCGCGGTTTGAATGGGAAGGGCCCGAGCCAAGAAAGTCGCATGCTTTTCGGGTAGGCGTGATGTACCTGCATCGTACAGGTCATCGCGCGTGTTTCGGCGCCGCGGATAAACAGGTCGATGGCCGACCAATCTTGAATCCATGTATCGCCATCAAGCCAGATGTAAATATCATATCCAGGCACCAAATCACGTAAGAACGGGCGCAGGATGCAGGCCTTGACATACTCTTTCCCCTGGCCGCGCCGCGCGATATCTGCGTTCGGCCAATCGGGCGCAAAAGTTTGGATGTTTTGCGCGTGCAAGGTATTGCGTTGTTCGGGGGTTAATCCTGCATCAAGGACATGGATATCCACTGTTGATGATTGCGGAAAACGGCGGACCGATGCAATCAGTTCCGAGATGAGCGGATAATATTTGGCATCTCCACCGGTGATCAAAGCAATGCGATTTTGGGTCATACGCCAGCAATTCCGTGAATGAAAATAAGACAGAGTGCGGTGAAGATACCCGCCACGACATCATCGAGCAAGACGCCATGCGCGCCGGGAATCCGTTGATCCACCCATCCAATGGGGCCCGGTTTGATGGCATCAAACGCGCGGAACAGAAAAAACGCCGCGATATAGTCGATCCATGTCAAGTACGCCGCGCAAAGGGCGATGAGTATTCCAACCACCTCATCAATGACAATGCGCGATGAATCGTGTGATCCTGTTGCTCGTTCATAGGATCGAATACACGGGACGGCCAGCAGGTATAAAATCCCTGCGGCGATAAAAAGGGCCCATATTCCGCCATAAAAATGCAACAGAAACGCAAAGGGCAGGGCGACGAGCGTACCCCAGGTACCGGATGCCGGCCGTAAATACCCTGATCCCCCCCATGAAATCAGGCCGATTTGGAGGGGTAAAGTGATGTTTTTGGGTATTAAAATCGACATATTTAATGGGTCCTGACCCTAGCTATTTCGGATGATTTCCAGTAAAATCACCCAATGCTCAGTATAGATATTTTTTAAGGCAAGGAAATGCGTTTATTTGGTACATCGCATTTACACCGGCGTATGGTGGCGATGTTTTCGTTTCTGGCGATTACACCGGCGGTTCTGCTGGCCATTTTTTCGACCTTATTTTTGCATATGGGGGTTGAAAGCTGGTTTTCATCCCAAGTCCGAACGGCCGTCACCGAAGCGCGCGGCGTCGCCGAAGCCTATTTGGAAGAGCACCGCAAGGTTATTCGGGCGGATGTCTTGGCGATCGCCTTTGATATTGATCGGCAGCCGGGGGTTTTGTATGCCGGGGCGGATGATGTTAGTCGATTTATGGACACGCAAAGCTTCCTACGTAATTTTAACGAAGTCACGATTTTTAACGGGGCAGGGCGCACAATTGCCCGGGGCGGTGTGGGGTTGGGGTTTGACCCGTCCGATCTACCCCCTGGGACGGTGCAGAACGCAAACTTTGGGGATGTTGTTATTTTTACGACGCCAGGGGATGAAGAAAAAATTCAGGCGGTTGTTAAAATAAACGGGATGCCCGAAACGTATCTTTACGCAAATAGGTCGGTCGATCCGTTGGTCCTGTCTTATTTGTCGGCGACGCGGGATGCGAGCGATAGTTATCAGACACTCGAACAAAAACGCGGTGGGTTGCAGTTACGATTTTTTGCACTGTATATGATGGTCACGTTGTTGTTACTGGTGGCGGCGGTCTGGGGCGGGTTGTATTTCGCGGGGCGCCTGGTGCGTCCCATCGATGATCTGGTCCACGCAGCCGAGCAGGTGCGGGAAGGGAATTTAAATATCCGGGTGACAGAAGGTCAGGGTGTTGACGAATTTGATGTTCTGGCGCGTGGGTTTAACCGGATGACGTCTGAACTTTCGACCCAGCGGCGCGAACTTATTGCGGCGAACCATTTACTGGATGCGCGGCGACGGTTTACTGAAACCATTCTTGCAGGCGTCACATCCGGCGTGATGGCCGTACGGGGGGACGGGACGATACGTTTGGTGAATGAACCCGCCGCGCGGATCTTGGGCATGCGGCACGATGCCCTGATGAATCAGCCGATTGCGAGTGTATTACCAGGGTTAAATGCGCATCATCCTGCATCTGAACCCCAGGCTCAGGAAATTACCTATACCCGGCGGGATCAACAACAGCGGCATTTGCTTGTCCGTGTTGCCGCCGATTCAGGAACGAACGATGCGGCGTCCACCGGGATTATTTTGACCTTTGATGATATTACGGAGCTTCAGGCAGCCCAGCGTAAATCAGCTTGGTCGGATGTCGCGCGCCGTGTGGCCCACGAAATTAAAAATCCGTTAACCCCTATTCAATTGTCGGCGGAACGCTTGCGTCGAAAATTCTTAAAAGACATCCCAGAGGCCGATCAAAATATTTTTCAGCAATGCGTGGATACGATTATTCGGCATGTTGGTGATATTGGCCGGATGGTCAGTGAATTTGCCTCTTTTGCGCGTATGCCTGAACCCGCGATGAAACCCGATGATCTTGGGGATTTGGTGCGTGATATCGTCTCGATGCATCAGCACACAACCGCGGGCGTTCAGGTTGCGTTATCGGGGATGGCCGATTTGAACCCATCGACGCAGGCGTATGATCCACTTCCCATTCTGATGGACGCCGCGCAAATGCGCCAGGCGCTCACAAACCTGATCTTAAACGCATCGGAGTCGGTCGACCGTCGTCTTCAAACACAAGGAACTCCGCCGGGTCGTGTTCTGGTACATATCTCGTCCCGCCAGGGACAATATATTTTAAGCGTCTTAGATAATGGTCTGGGGTTTCCAACGCATGTCCCGCTTGAACGGTTAAGCGAGCCTTATGTCACGTTTCGTGAAAAGGGCACGGGCCTGGGGTTGGCGATTGTTAAAAAAATCACCCAAGATCACAAAGGATCGATGCGTTTAAATGGCCCCGATCATATTCGGGCCGAAGCCGGGTGGGGGGATGACGGCGCCCTTGTCAGTTTGATTTTACCGATCCCTCTTGATTGTCAGGATGAAGTTGAGGAAAATACGACTCATGCCGCATGATATTTTAATTGTTGACGACGAAGCCGATATCCGTAGTGCGATTGCCGGTATTCTGGGGGATGAAGGCTATGCCGTCCGTCAGGCCAGCAGTGCCGAAACAGCGTTCGAACAATTGCAGGTCAAACGCCCCGATCTCGTGATTTTGGATGTTTGGCTCAAAACCGGAGAGCGCGACGGGCTTGAGCTCCTCTCTAAGATCCGTAAACGTTGGCCGGATCTTCCGATTTTGATGATGTCCGGACATGGAAATATCGAAATGGCCGTGAGCGCGATGAAGCAAGGGGCTTATGACTTCATTGAAAAACCGTTCCAAATCGATCGTATGTTGCTCACGATTGAACGCGCGCTTGAAGCTGCCAGTTTGCGCCAGGAAAATCAAACATTAAAGGAGCAGGTTGAGGGGCCGAATATTCTTTTGGGGACGTCCCAACATACCCAAACCGCGCGTCAGCAGCTTGAAAAAGTAGCCCCAACGAACAGCCGGGTTTTATTAACGGGATTGCCCGGAACAGGAAAAGAAGTTGCCGCGCGGATGATTCATCGCCTTTCTCTTCGCGCGAATGAGCCCTTTGTCATTATTAATTGCGCCCTCTTGGAACCGGACCGGCTGGAAAATGAATTGTTTGGCAGTCCGCACCACCCTGGGACATTGAAACAAGCGGATGGGGGAACCTTGTTTCTTGATGAAGTCTGCGATATGCCTGCCGCAACCCAAGGTAAAATTTTACGCTTGCTTCAAGATCAAAAATATCAGCATCCGGTCACAGGGGCCTGGATCGACGTTGATGTGCGGGTGATTTCATCGACCAGTCGGTCGATTCCCGATATGATCAAATCTCAAGAATTTCGTGAAGATTTATATTACCGGTTGAACGTCGTGACGATCCACATGGCCGCGATTGCGGATCGTCGCGATGATATTCCGGTCTTTATTGACCATTTTATGACCCAGTGTGCGTTATCGTCCGCGAAACCAAAACGGCCCATTACACCGGGTGCGATGGCTGTCCTTCAACTTTTTGACTGGCCGGGGAATGCGCGGCAACTTAAAAACGTGGCGGAGTGGTTGGTCATCATGGCACCGGGGGCCGCGGATGAACCGATCGATGTTGATGATTTACCGCCGGAAATCAACCACATTCACCCCGATCACCCGACGGGAACAGTGATCTCTCCAGAAATGATGGCACTTCCCCTGCGCGAGGCCCGAGAGGTTTTTGAGCGGTCCTATCTTCAGGCCCAGATTGGCCGCTTTGGCGGATCGGTGAGTAAGGCCGCGAATTTCGTGGGGATGGAACGCTCGGCTCTGCACCGCAAGCTTAAGACCTTGAATGTTGGTGGATCGGGAAATGGGGGCGAGGATTCCGATGTAGATATTGATGACCCACAAAGGGATGTCGCGTAAATCTCTCTCAGCAATGCAAAAATACAAAAAGGATACAAGCATGACGTTACCGCTTTCCCGCCCGCGCGCGGTTCTTTTCGATTGGGATGGGACCTTGGTCGATAGTGGGGCTTGTGTTGAGGCGGCGCATAATCATGTGCGCCGCGCCTTTGGAATGAACGATTTTACGCCCGAGGAATTTATGCACGCGGCGCGTATTGGGACTGGGCGCGAGACTTTTACCGTGCTCTACCCCACGCGGGTCAATGAGGCGCTGGATCTTTATTACGGTGTTGTCCCGGCACTTCGGGCGACGCATGTGGGGCCCATTCCGGGTGCGCTTGATTTTATTGAATATTTATACCGGGCCGGAATACCGTTAGGTGTCGTCAGTAATATGCGTCATGACCCTCTGGTCGAGGAGATTGCGCGCATGAACTGGTCACATTATTTTCAAACGGTGATCGGTGCCGGAGAGGCCGCGCGGGGTAAGCCCAGCCCCGAACCTGTCTATCTTGCCGCCGAACGGATGGGGATGACCCGCGCGGATTTAGAAAACGTTTGGTTTGTCGGCGACATGGAGACCGACGAAAAAGCCGCTAAATCCGCCCGCTGCCCATTCCTTTACTATACCGGAGGAATCAGTGACGCGCGTGAACGATCACGCATGCAAGCGTCGGTAAAGTTTGATGATTATAGAAAAATATTACACGATGTTGCCCCATTTTTAGTCATGTAATTTTTTAGTATGGAAATACGATGCTTGTATGAGCGCAGTTTTTTGTCTATAAGAAAAACCATAACAATGATGGGAGTTTAGAAATGGCAAACACAGGTCTTTTACATGTCACGTTTACAGGACCAGATGAGGGCACGGACTTGTCCGCGTTGGTCGGGCTTCAGCGTGACTTTGGGCGTTCCGTTGAAATTGGGATCCTGGTGTATCCACCTAAAACAGGGGAACCTCTTTATCCCAGAGGATCGTGGATTCATAAATTCCTAGAGGTCTCTAGACCCGACGCGCGGCTTGCTTTACACCTTTGTGGGGAAGCAGTTGATATGTTTCTAGGTCAAGATCGGCAGTGTATGGATCTCGCGCGTCATTTTGCGACTGTCCAGCTGAACTTTTTTCATGGCGTTAAACCTGTTTCTGCAAGAGATATCATGAAGGCTGCGGATATATTTGCTGAGGAGCATGAGAGGTTTTTGCCTGATGCATTAGATTCTGGGGTCGTCATTGTCCCAGATAACGCGCCAAATCGACCCGTTATTCAAGAACTTCTGGAAGAACAAAATCGACTTGTTTCATCTGACCCGCGACGACTTTTGTCCCCGATTGCGTGCTTGTTTGACTCTTCAGGAGGGAAGGGTATTGCGGCAAAACACTGGCCCTACGCTCATGATACGGTGATTTGCGGTTACGCGGGTGGATTAACCCCAAGTAATGTGTCGGAACAAAACGATTATATTCGTGATAGTGCAAAAGGCCATCCGTATTGGCTTGACATGCAAAAAGGCGTCCGGACATTCTCTGGGCCAGAGGATAGGAGAGGATTTTTTGACGTTGGCAAATGCCGTGAGGTCATGCACGAACTGGGTTTTTGACCTATTTGACCGCCCAGGACAATAACTCTCCTCTTGCCCTTCTTGGGATCCCCCTTTAATCTTCCCGGAAAGCGAGGTTTGTGATGGCTGATTCGTCTTTTTTGAAATTACGCGCCGGGGCGGGGATGATTGCCCTGGTCCTTGGGTTGTCTGCGTTTACGGCCTATGCCGAGACGCCGATTGTGCTCACGAACGATACGTCAATACCGGCGGAAAAATTACAGGCTCCTCAGCCAAATAAAGCGGCGACGACATCGCGCGGGGCGGCTGTTCCGATGGCGGCGCGTCCCGAGACAAGCGTTGGAACAGCCCGTCCGACACCTACGGCCGAGATTGCATCGCCCGCGATATCTGCCCCAATGCTCGATTCATCAACGCCTTCACTTGATCAAATCGAGGCGGCCTTAACGGCGCAAGTGCGTACATCGCCCGCAACGCCGCCGACACCCCCGGGGGAGAACAACGCGGTTGCCGTGGTGTCCGCACCTGATCGTGATCAAATCAATACCGGATTGGGGCAGGTTTTGCGGGCATTGCCGCCACCCCTCGATCCTGCAACCGCACGGCCTGCCGTGTCACCTGAGGTTGCGCCGCCGACATTTCGAGTAAGCGCGACGCGCTTTGTCCCCAATGATATCTCTGGGAATCGTTTACCTACTCCAACACCGACATTGACCCAAACGCAAACGATCCCCGCGCCGGACCTAGCCTCCCGTGGCGTTGCTCCCGTGCCGACTCCTGTTGCAGCGGTTCCTCAAATTCCCGCCCCACTCCTCCCAATTCCGACGGATACGGGATCTGTGGCGCTTAACCAAATGGCCCCAGCGTCATCTGGAGCGGCCCCCTTGCCAATTGTGACCTCGGCCCCGGCTGTCGCGGCAAAGCCGCGCTTGGTGATTGAAGGACCGCAATCGATGGTGGCTCCGCCTGTAGCGATGACGGCGCCGCGCATGCCTGTTCACATTGTGGACACATTCCGTGCCCGCAAGGGGGAAAGCCTGCGCGATGTGATCCGCCGTTGGGCGGACCGCGCGGGAATCGACCTGGTCTGGGCGATGCCGGGGGATGTCGTTTTAACCAAAGATTTCTCGTATGTTGGAAAATTTGAAACGGCCTTGAACGGCTTGATCGCGGCCTATCCTGAATCAGGCCTGAAGACCAATTTTGTGGATCAAGGGCCGCGGCCCGATATGGCACCCAAGCCGTATATTGCCGAAAGTGCGCCGCCCGCCGTCCCGCCTGTACCTGTATCGGGTGCCGAACTTGCTGATTTTGTTCCACCTGTGCCGCTTCAGGCCGTCAGCACTGTTGAACCTGCGGCGCAAGCGCCAATGTCGATGGACATGATGGCGGCTCCCGTACCGATTGCCCCGCCGCCCGCCCCGATGATGACGGCACAAGCACCGCAGGCTGCCCCGCGTGTTATTGCGCCCATGGCTGCACTTCCGACGCCCATCGTGGCCCCGCCCGTAATGGCCACCGCGGCACCCGCCCCCCAACAAGGGGTGACAAGTTTTGGTCCGACCGGACGCTGGCGCGCCCTTTCTGGCGCCAGCATGCGCCAGGTTATACAAGCTTGGGCCGATGATTCCGGCATTCCCTTGATCTGGGCGGCACCGCAGGATTTTGTTGTACGCTACTCGGTCAATACAAAGGCTGATTATGGCCGCGCCATTCATGATCTTTTGGGGCAATACGCTTTTGAACCAGTGCGTCCAACGGGTCAGATTTATCGTGATCCGGCGACTGGTCAATCGACCTTGGTCGTCCGCGTTATTCGCGGGTAATTTTTCGTTCGATCCTTGACTGTGGGTTTGTTACAATAACGGGACCGTCCGCCGGGTGGGCGATTCGCGCGGTACGATCCGATTTAACAGCATCTTTCGTTTGATAACGAATGATTTGGGGTTTTCATGATGATGGGTTTCAACCTTTTCCTTTCGGCTTTTTATGCGCGGCGTCGTTCAGCCCTTTTGGTGACAACGATGTTTGTGACGATTGCGGCGTTTCCCGTGATGTCGGGACAGGCGGCAACGACCAGTGGGAAAAGTGGTTGGACAACCACCAAGGTGGCGGGGGTTGGACCCACGGCCGCGTATTGCGCCTTAAGTCGCCAGGTTGATGAAACAACATTAACAGTGGGCCGGACGGTAAGGGGCCAATCCTCCCTGGCGCTTGAAATGAAAAGTGCAAAACTTGATCCTGCGCGGACATACCGCTTGTCTGTCAAGGCCGGAAGTGCCGAACGGGTTGAAATTGAGGCAAAGCCTCTGAATGCCCGGACATTTGTGTTGAATATGGACGATGTTGTCGATCTGGCCAAAAGTTTTTCGGCAAGTCCGACATTGCAAATCCGGTACGATGATAACGCGCTCGCCTTGACCCTTGCAAATTGGGATCGTGCGGCCAAAGAAATGGATAAATGCCTCGCGGATTTAACCCCCAAATCAGAAAAACTTGCCGCGACAGCTCCGGCTTCAGGCGATATTGCCGTTGTGCCGCGCACTCCCGAAGAAGTTGACCGGACGGCCGATCAATTACTTGCTTTTGATGACGCGTCCCAAAAATCAACCCCCGCGCCCGAGCCTGTTAGATCCAGAGCAAAACCCTCTGAAAATGACGATGTCGCGCGGTTGCGCGATGAACTTGCCACGTTAAAAGCGTCCCGTGAAGCGGACCGGATGGTCAGCCAAACACAGGAAACAACGCGGCAAAATCTGGCGATGCGTTTATCCACCCTTGAGGCCGAGAATGAAAAATTGCGCTCGGACTTACGCGCGCGCGACATGAGCCAAGAAAAAAACGCGGACACACGCGAACAAATGGCAAAAATGAATGCTGATTTTGAAGCGCGCGAAAAGCTGATGAAAGATGAAATCACGAAACTGACATCTGTGAATGCGGATTTGATGAAACAAAAAGACGCACAAAAAACGGAATCTGCGGATGCTGGGCAACTGCGCACCGATCTTGACAAAGTAAAGGCAGAACTCACGGCGGCGCTTGCGTCTAAAAACCTGCTTCAGGCAAAACTGGATGATGCCGCAAAGGGAACGGCGGATACAAAAAAATCGGGTGATCTTCAGGTAAAATTGGACAAAGCTCAGGCTGAGGTGGATATGCTCCGCACGCGGTTGGCTCAGGCCACAGATGCCGCAAAACTGGGTAAGGCCGATGAGCTACAGCGTAAAATTGAATCGCTCTCCGCCGAAAACATTAAATTGCGGGGGGATCTCGCGGCCGCGACAACCCCTGAGAACGATATGAAAGTATCGGTTGCGGCCGAGGCGCCGCTGCGTCAGCAACTCCGCGATATGCGGGATCAGAACGCCGCGCTGCGCGGTCAGGTGGATGAATTAACGTCTCTTTTAGACCGTGCACAATCGCGGAATGATACCGCGTTGATTGGCGCGTCGGGCAAGAATTGGGATCTGGAACAGGCTACCCGCCGGTTACAGGAATCGGACCGTGAGGTTGCCCGTCTAAGCTTGTCGCTCCGCGATCAAAAGGCGCAGTGCGATGCCCAAAAGAAAGATATCGAATACATGCTGTTTGATCCAAAACTGGCGAAAGAAGGGCAGATTGCCCTGCTCAACAGTCTTGAAGATCAAATTGCGGCGCTGAAATCATCGCGCGCGGCGACGGTCGCGGCCGATCCCGTCGCGCAAGATGTTGCGGATATTACCCCTGCATCGACGGCCGACGCGCCGGTCGTGAAGAACGAAACGCTCGCGACCCCGGCGGCGGTTGCGAATGTGATCGACACGTCGTCGCCGGCCGGGATTACAGGGCTTTTGAAACAAGCGGGGATTGCGATGACCAAAGCTGTCGCACCCGTTGCGAAAAACCCATTCGGCGCGGGTAAGGCTTGGTCATGGGAAACCGATACGCTTGCGGGGATGGCGGTTCAGCAGACAGGTGTTAAAGACAGCGCCTTTGACGGCCAGATCAGTCAGCAATTAAAACGCATGAAATCCATGTGTCACGGGGACTTCGCAGCGCAACCTGCAACTGAGACAGGCACAAAATCGGGAGGCCTTTTGCATTACGCTGCCTATGATGCCGCCTGTATTGCGGGTGCGAACAGCACATCCGCCGCGCTTTTGTTCTATCAAAAGGATGGGGCTTTTAACGTGATCTCACACGAAACGGCACCGGATGAAATGGCAAACGCCATGGATGCCCGCGACCGCTTGATTACGACACTCGCGGGGGATTAACGCCTTTTCGGCCCTAGCTGCGTTGAAGTTTATCGAGTTCGCTTTGTAATTCTGCGATTTGACGCCGGACATGTGCGATCCGTTCTTGGCGCGTGGCCGGGCGTCCGCCGGCTCCTGCGGAGGGTGTGCTTTTTCCGGGCGGTGTGGCGGTGACGGTGGCATGCGTCGGTGCGCTGCGCAAAGGGAAGGGCGTCATCGCACGCATGGCGTTTTCAAACATCGCAACGTTCTTTTTGTGAATGTCTTCAAGTGCATGAAATCCTGATAACATGCCGCTCATCGCGCCCATACCCGTCATCGATTTATTCATTTGGGTTGCAAGTTTTTCCTGGTGTTCAACAAGCGCACTTAAGGATTGATCCAAATAATCCGGTACCAGTCCTTGGAATTTATCGTTATAAAATCCGATCAGTTGCCGTAGGAAGTTTGTGGGAAGTAAATTATTTCCCTCGCGCGTTTCTTGTTCGACAATAATTTGGGTCAAGACCGCGCGGGTTAAATCTTCGCCGGTCTTCGCGTCATAAACCACGAAATCATGCCCTTCCTGAACCATTTCACAGAGATCATCGAGCGTGACATAGCTGCTGCGCCCGGTATCGTACAAGCGACGGTTCGCATATTTTTTAACAACGGTGGGGGCACCACCGCGCTTGCTGGATCCAGCCATGGAAGAACTCCTTTTTTCAGAAAATACCCTTCCATTTTAACACATTTTGCTGCGCGGCGGAAGGACGGTGGATAACTGCTTGTGAATGCAGCAAAAATCGCCTATGACACAAGGGTCATGGGTCCAAAAAACACGACATATTCCCGTTCCGGGCCGGATGCGTTGGTCTTGCATTTGCTGCAATCAATGGTGTCGGCAGGCCGGTCGGGCGACTTGATCACAGCGCAGCAAAAAATGCATGACATGCTGGCTGGCATTCGGCGGTATCAAACATGTGGTGTTCCGCCGGTTGTGCGTGATCATGCGGTCATCTGGCAACGGGGGCCCGTGCGGTTGCTGCACGTGAAAGCCCCAGAAAGGAACAGGGATAAACCTCCGGTGATCCTGATCCCCTCCCTTGTGAACGGCTGGGAAATTCTGGATTTATTACCCAAGCAATCCTTTGCCCGGTATCTGCAGCAAAAAGGATTTGATGTGCATATCATTGATTGGGGAGATTTGCGCGAAGAGCCCGATATTCAAACCTTACCCCAACTCCTATTTGATATTTTGGCACCCATGGTCCGGATGGTGTCGGCAACGGCGGGATTGCGCGTGATCACCATGGGGTATTGTATGGGTGGATTGCTGATGGCTGGGGCGGTGCCCGAGATGCGGGCGCATCTGGCAGCTCAGGTATATCTGGCCACACCGTGGGATTTTCATACGGGCGATCCGTATTTAACGCGTTTGGTGCGCGCGGCTGCCCCCCAAATGCTGTCCGTTTTACAAGGGACGGGTTATTGGCCGAATACCCAAGTGCAAATGCTGTTTGCCAGTGTTGACCCCGATATGGCCATTCAAAAATTTGCGCGGTTTTATGGTCTTGCGCCCGATGATCCAGCCTATGCTCATTTTGTGGCGGTTGAGGATTGGTTGCAAACCGGGCGTGATTTGCCCCGCGATATTGCGCTTGTGTGCCTTCGCGATTGGTATCTGCAGAATAAAACAGGGCAGGGAAGTTGGCAGGTGGGGGTGCATCCAGTCACAGCATCAACCCTGTCTGAGGTGCCAAGTCTGGTCGTGGCCCCCGCGCGGGACCGGTTGGTTGAGACTCAGACCGCACGGGCACTGGCCGATGCCATGGGGCGGCGGACAAAGCTACTCACGCCCGATATTGGACATATCGGTATGATGGCGAGCGCGCGCGCGGCCGAACTTGTCTGGGATCCTGTGGTGTCCTGGCTTGCGAAGAAAATCTAAAATTATTTTATCGAATCAGTGGGTGTGGATTGGGGGATGTGGGCAGGGATCAAACGGCCAACCAAGTGTATTATGTAATAATACTTTTTAAGTAAGCTGGGCATCAACATTGATTTTAATGGTGCTGCCGAGAAGGATTGAACTTCCGACCTCCCCCTTACCAAGGGGGTGCTCTACCACTGAGCTACGGCAGCGTGTCCGATGGACGCAGCGGGGAGAAAAACTCCCAAAGCCGCGGCACCATAAAACATTTTTCTTCCCATGTCACGGGGGTTTTGATAGGGTAACGAAATTTCGCAAAAACATTTGATTTTATTGGATTTGGCGTTCCCCCTATGGCCCAAAATAACCATCCCACACCCCGTAAATCGGACCTTGCGGCGGCGCGCGCGGCGAATTTGCGCGCGAACCTGACCCGGCGCAAGGAACAGACCCGGGCGCGGGACACGCTGTCTTCGGCACCAGCCGTGTTGTCACCCGAGATAATAACAAAAGAAAAATAAGGTTTTTATATATGACTGCACAACGCCAACCTGTGAGCGACCCCTATCCTTTAATCGAAACGGCGGCAAATACGCTGCCCGGATTATTGCCCGATCATGCCATTCGTGACCTGGCCCAGAACCAGGGGATGATTGATCCCTTTGTCGATGGACAGGTACGGGATGTGAATGGACAAAAGATTATTTCTTATGGGCTTTCGTCATATGGCTATGACGCGCGGTGTGCGCCTGAATGGATGATCTTTACGAATGTCGATAACGCGGTTGTGGATCCCAAAGGATTTTCCAGCCAAAGCTTCGTTGAACGCAAAAGCGATGTGTGTGTAATTCCGCCAAATTCCTTTGTCTTGACCCGCACGGTTGAATATTTCCGCATTCCGCGCGATGTGTTGGTGATTTGTTTGGGCAAATCGACCTATGCACGGTGTGGGTTGATTGTGAATGTCACGCCGCTGGAACCCGGATGGGAAGGGCATGTGACACTGGAGATTTCAAACACGACGCCGCTGCCCGCGCGGGTTTACGCGAATGAAGGTGTCGCGCAGTTTTTATTTTTTAAGGGGTCATCCATGTGCGATGTGAACTACGCCGATCGCGGTGGGAAATATATGAAACAACATGGCGTGACGCTGCCGAAGGCGTAAAAATAAAAAGGGAGAAAAAATGAAGAATCTTAAATTAAAAGATTGTTTTCAACCTGTATCGGGTTGCGTCCAAACAATGTGTCGACAGGCCTGGGACAAGGTTGCGGTTTCAACGCGGGCTGTGGGGCGCCAAACAGCAAAAGCCGTACGGAATTTGTTACTTGATGAAACAGCGCAAGATCTTGCAGTTTATGGGGGCGCTGCCTTATTTATTGTCTTTATGAACTATCATAATCACATGTCCCTTGCCTCTCAATTGAACTATGGGGCAGGTGTAATTGTTTGTGCGGCTATTGTACGGGATCGCCTGCGTCACGCAACAAATCAGGTAAGAGAATTGGAAAGAAGAACTGAACAGAAGAAAGATAAAGTAGAATGCACAATGTCTTGAAAATGACGATTTCTCATACAGATCCAGACCTCATCCCTGTCGATGTTGACGCGGCGATGAAACCCTCGAGCCTTGATGCCTTGCGGGTTGTGGGGGGGGCTGAACTCAACGGAGATATCACGATTTCTGGGGCGAAAAACGCCGGCCTTAAATTGATGTGCGCGGCGCTCCTCACCGATCAACCTGTCACACTCACCAACATGCCCGTGACGTTATCGGATATTCGGACGCAGGCGGCGGTGTTGCAACATATTGGTCTGGATGTAAAATTGCACCGTGACGGCACGGTTTTGTTACATGCCGAAAACATTACGAATCCTGATGCCCCGTATGATCTGGTCCGTAAAATGCGCGCCTCCATCCTTGTGCTCGGGCCCATGCTGGCGCGTCATGGCGTGGCGCATGTGTCGCTGCCGGGCGGATGTTCGATTGGCACGCGGCCTGTCGACTTTCATATCGACGGTTTGCGCGCCTTTGGGGCCGAGATCGAGATTGAGAATGGCTATATCCACGCGGTCGCCCCCGGCGGGCGTTTACCGGGCGGGGAATATACATTCCCTAAGCCGTCGCATGCGGGGACAGAAAATTTACTCATGGCCGCCACACTCACCCGCGGGACATGCGTCATTCATAACGCGGCGCTTGAACCTGAAATTGAGGACCTGGGCCGGATGCTGATCCAAATGGGTGCCAAGATTGACGGATTGGGGACCAAGACCCTGACGATCGAAGGGGTCGATCGATTAAATGGCACCACCTATGCCTGTATGCCTGACCGCATTGAAACCGGGACATGGATTATCGCGTCGGCGATGACGGGGGGGACGCTCCGCCTGCATAACACACGGCTTGATTTCTTGGGCGCGCTGACATCTGTCCTTAAACGCGCGGGCATGCATATTGATCAAGAAGAAAATAACGTGGTCCGCGTCACACGTAACGGCCTGCGCCTCTCTGGGATTGATATCATGACCGAACCTTATCCCGGATTCCCCACCGACCTTCAAGCTCAGATGATGGCGCTCATGACTGTGTGCGATGGGGCAGGGATGATGACCGAAACGATTTGGGAAAACCGCTTTATGCATGTGCCGGAACTGGCGCGAATGGGCGCGAATATTACGGTTCATGGATCCTCCGCCATTATTCGTGGCGTACCGAAATTAACGGGCGCCGAAGTGATGGCGACCGATTTGCGCGCCTCGGTCGCGTTGGTGCTGGCTGGATTGGTGGCGGATGGCGAGACGACTATAAACCGCATCTATCATTTGGACCGTGGATATGAGAATATTGTAGACAAGCTTTCCGCTGTGGGCGCAGATATTACGCGCATCAAAGGGCGGGAGGATTAACGGCCTCAGTAATCATGCCGGATCTTTTTGAATCGGACAAAGGTATAGAAAAAGAGGATCCGGCGACCTCCGCGCGGCGGCCGCTTGCGGATCGGTTACGCCCGGAACAGCTTGGCGATGTTGTCGGGCAAGAACATCTCACGGGACCGTCTGGGCAATTAACCCAGATGTTTGCGGTCGGTCGAACGCCCTCACTTATCTTGTGGGGGCCGCCCGGATGCGGAAAAACCACGATTGCGCGTATTCTGGCACGACAGAGCAGCCTTCATTTTGAACAGATTTCGGCGATTTTTTCGGGTGTTTCCGATTTGCGGCGTGTTTTTGATATGGCCCGGATCCGACAGACAAAGGATGGCACCGCGACACTGCTTTTCGTCGATGAGATCCACCGCTTTAATAAAAGTCAGCAAGATGCCTTTTTACCCGTGGTCGAAGACGGCACGATTGTGCTGATCGGTGCGACGACCGAAAATCCTTCTTTTGAACTGAACGGCGCGCTTTTATCCCGGGCCCAGGTCTTGGTTTTAAAACGTTTGAATGACACGGCGCTTGAGGGGCTGTTGAAGCGTGCGGAAAGACATGCCGGAAAAGAATTGCCGTTGACGCCCGATGCGCGTGCGCTTTTAAAGACGATTTCCGATGGAGACGGGCGGTATGTGTTGACCATTGCAGATTTGGTTTTGGCACAAGACCGCGCTTTAGATGCGGCGGGGTTGATGACGCTGACATCCCGGCGGCGGCCACTCTATGATAAAAGTGATGATGGCCATTATAATCTGATCAGTGCGCTTCACAAAAGCGTGCGGGGATCGGATGTTGACGCGGCGCTTTATTGGTTTGCGCGCATGCTAGAAGGCGGCGAGGATCCCCGGTTTATTGCGCGGCGTTTGGCCCGCATGGCGGTTGAGGATATTGGCATGGCCGATCCGCAGGCTTTGGTTCAAACGGTTGCTGCGTGGGAAACATACGAACGACTAGGTTCCCCGGAAGGGGAACTGGCCTTGTCTCAGGCGGTGATTTATGTCGCGACGGCACCAAAATCAAATGCGAATTATATCGCCTATAACGCTGCGCGGGCATCGGCGCAATCGACGGGATCTTTGATGCCGCCCGCGCATATTTTAAACGCACCCACAAAATTGATGAAAGATCAAGGATATGGCGCGGGGTATATGTATGATCCCGATACCGAAGATGGGTTTTCAGGCCAAAATTATTTCCCCGATGGGTTGGTGCGCCAGGAATTTTACAAACCTTTTGCGCGTGGATTTGAACGGGATATTCAAAAACGTCTGGATTATTGGGCGAATTTACGGACACGAAAGAATGCGTCATGACTATTGAAACAATCACGATTTCTGAAGATGACGACGGTCAACGTCTGGATCGATGGTTAAAAAAGAACGCTTCTGATTTGCCTTATGTCGCCATTCAAAAACTTTTGCGCAAAGGGCAAATCCGCGTGAACGGCAAGCGTGCGGTAGGTGATGCACGGTTGAAATCCGGTGATCTTGTGCGGGTTCCGATGGGATCAAAGCCCCCTGAAGTTGCATCAAGATCGACGGGGCGGAAGGATTCTGCATGGCTTCGTCAATTTCTTCTTTTTGAAGATGATGATATCCTTGCGTTCAATAAACCACCGGGCCTTGCGGTCCAGGGCGGGTCTGGATTAACCCTTCATCTTGAGATGTTGATGGATGATTTTGTACGCCGTGGGGTGGCTCCGCGGTTGGTACATCGTCTTGACCGTGACACATCGGGGGTCTTGGTGCTGGCTCGTTCGGCCCGCGCTGCACGGCGTTTAACTGAACAATTTTCGGCGCGTGAAACGGAAAAGATATATTGGGCGCTTGTATCTCCGATGCCACGGTATGACAAAGGGGTCATCACCGCGCGCCTTGAAAAAATCCAAGAAGGAAAGCAAATTGAAAAAATTGCTGTGGTGGACGGCCTTAACGGGCAGGAGGCCGAAACGGAATATCGCGTACTTGCGCGCGCGGTAGATCATAATGTTGCGTGGGTTGAATTTATGCCGCGCACCGGACGAACCCATCAAATTCGTGTGCACGCGGCGCATATTGGGGCGCCGCTTCTGGGGGATCCGAAATATGGGGGCGATGCGGATAAAGCAAAGGCAGTTGGTGGTGCGGACCGGGTGCATTTGCATGCGGCCCAATTGACATTGACGCATCCCCGGTCTGGAAAATCGATGACTATTCAAGCGCCGTTGCCAGATGATTTGGTCTTATCTTGGCGAGGTTTTGGCTTTCGGGCGAGTAAGGAATAAATACATGACACCCAAAAAAACGCGCTTTGCCTATATGATCTCGCGTATCACGACATGGACGCTGCGGCTGATGGCTGTGGCGGTTGTTTTGTTTTTTATCGCAGTGATCGTCAGCGCGAATATGGGCGGCAACGGAGAGATTCAGCGGCGTAGTTTAGAAAAAGTCTTAAGTAGTATTTTTCAAGACCCTGCCCGTGTGCATGCCCTGAATATGTATCGTATTTTTCCAACACAATATGTTGATTTTGAAGATATGGTGGTGATCCGCCCGGATGAAAAAGAGCCGCGTGTTTTAATTCACCGTGTCCAATACGTGAATGATCCAATTGCCTCGTGGATGGGGGCTTTGCCAATTGTGCACATTGCCTTTGATCATTTTTTGACGCGGCCGGGTGTTTTGGGACCATATTCATTGCATTTAAAAGAGGGGCGCATTGTACCGCCGGTTGATTCTGGCGGTGTGGCCTTTTTTGTGATGAAAGGAAATTATGGCCCCCGCGATCTTGTCGTGCGTATGCCGATGCAAGCAGAAAAGAAGAAAGACAAATGGACCTATCGCTTTCTTGGGGCCTCACCCATTCAGATTCATTTAGGAACGGTGGATATTGTCGTGCACATGCAGATTCTGAAGGATAAAGTTTTATTTCATCCCTTTGGGATGACACATCAACATAAAAAATATACCGGGTCTTTGGCCGTATCCCGCGCGGGCTCTACTGAACATACGGCAGTCTTAAAACTATTGGATGATCACGGAAATGTTTTATTTGATGGACCGCTGGATGAGTTTAACCGCATTGCAGGGTATCTCGATTTGCCGGCGGAATAGCCTATTATCGCCGTGCAAAAAGCTTTTCCAAATCGGCCCGTGAGAGTTTCACAAAAGTTGGTCGGCCATGATTGCATTGCGCCGCAACAGGTGTTTTTTCAATTTGGCGCAATAAGGCATTCATCTCGTCGACATTTAATGCGCGTCCGGCGCGTACAGCATGATGGCATGCCCGCGTGGACAGAAACATCAAAATACGATCTTTCAGGGTTTGTGCGGCACCTTTTTCCATCATTTCATCGGCTAGATCCTGGATGAGTTGTGGTAGATCCAGTCGTTCAGAAAGTTCGGCTGGAACGCCGCGAACCAACAGGCAATCGGGCCCGAATTGTTCGATCTCGAGGCCGAATAAGGCAAGATCTTCGTGCGCTGCAAGCAATGTTTGTGCTCGCACATCATCAAGCGTAATTATTTCTGGTGAAAGAAGTCGTTGGCAAGGAATGCGGCTTGTATCGTGCTGTTGCTTGTAACGTTCATATACCAATCGTTCATGCGCGGCGTGTTGGTCGACCAGGATCATGCCGTCTTGCGTTTGTGCCACGATATAGGTCTCATGAATCTGAGCAATCGCGGCGCCCAGGGGGTAATCGGTTGTCTCCTGCATGGGGCCTCTTGCAAAATCCCCGCTTGGGGTTCGTCCAAATCCACGTGATTGTGGCGGGGATTCAAAAAGTGGGGTATAGGCGCGATACGACGAGTCATGAAATTGCGCGGGGGCGGCTCGATACGAACTTGGATAGGTCGAATGAAGCGCCCCATAGGGTTGGTTTGCCGCAACACGGTCCAAAAACGGCGCGCCTAAAATTTGCGCGGTGCCAGAAAGGGTTGATAACCGCTGGCGGATGGCACCGATCAGGAATCCACGAATATGGCCTGCGTCTTTAAACCGGACTTCTGTCTTGGCGGGATGGACGTTGATATCGACATCGGGCGGCGGCAGGGTTAAAAACAGCGTGGCAACGGCATGTCGATCCCGCGGCATCAAATCGCCATAGGCAACGCGAAGGGCCGAGAGTAAGAGGCGGTCGCGCACAGGTCGGTTATTCACAAAAAGATATTGATGTGTCGCCTGTCCGCGGTGATAGGTCGGATAACCAATTCGTCCCTTCAAATGAATATCTCCGCTTTGGGCATCAAGATCCACGGTGTTGTCATGAAATTCGGATCCTAATAATTGTCGAAGCCGTGCCGCGAGTTGATCTTTAAAGTCAGATGCGGTCGGTATAGGAGAGAGAGAAAGCGATTTTTGATCATGATGTGTCAGTGTAAATCCCACATCTGGGCGCGCCATGGCCAGGCGTACGATCACGTCTTTGCACGCTGAAAATTCAGCCAGATCACCTTTGAGGAATTTAAGCCGGGCGGGAGTCGCATAAAACAAATCGGCGATCTCAACGCGCGTACCAGGCGGATGCGCGGCCGGGGTTGGCGGGTTTTCTTGCCCCCCTTCAACACGAAAGGTCCAGGCATGCGCCGCACCGGCCTTACATGACGTGAGGGTCAAACGCGCGACAGATCCAATTGACGGCAACGCCTCGCCGCGAAATCCCATGGTGGTGATATACACCAGATCATCATTTGTGAGTTTTGATGTCGCATGACGGTGAAGCGCCAAAGACAGATCATCGCGTGACATGCCGTGCCCGTTATCTGTGACCGAGATAAAACTTTTTCCCCCTTGGCGCAGGGTGACATCAATCTGCGTGGCCCCAGCATCCAGGGCATTTTCGATGATTTCTTTAAGGGCAGCGGCTGGGCGTTCGATCACCTCGCCAGCGGCGATCTGGTTTACCAGATGAGGGGGTAAAATACGGATTGTGGACATAGCCCCAGTTTAAAGCCCGGTTCCTTTATTGTCACGCGCCTTTTATCTTTCTGGGGCCTATTTTTCCCGTCGGGCGGCATAGACCGCAAGATCTTGTAAAATTTCTTTAATTGGGTGCGCAGGAAGAGAGGCGAGTGCTGCAACGGCCTGGGCCTGATGCGTTTCTGCCAGTGTATGGGCTTTTGAAAATGCATCATGTTGAACCAGATAATGCTGGGCTGTATCGAAATCACCTGCGCCAATCTCATGATCCACAAGGGTGCGTCGCCAGAATGATTTTTCTGTTTCTCCCGCGTAATGGAGCGCAAAAAGGATGGGGGCGGTGATCTTTCCTTCGGCAAAATCATTCCCGGGCTGCTTCCCAAATGCGCTTGTCGTACCGATAAAGTCCAGCACATCATCCGCAATTTGAAATGCAATGCCCAGATGGTGCCCATAGGTAAACAAAGCGTCTTGTACGGCCTTGGGGGCACCGTGTAGGGCAGGGCCGGCGGCAGCCGCGGCAGCAAAGAGCGCGGCTGTTTTTGCAGATACGGTCTTTAAATAATCGTCCATCGACAAATCCAAATTGCCGGTGGTGGCGAGTTGCATCACCTCTCCCTCAACAATCACGGACGCCGCGCGGGAGAGTAATTCCAAGACGCGCAGATTATTTGTTTCAACCATCAACTCAAACGCGCGGGAAAATAAAAAATCGCCCACCAGAACGGCGGGCTTGTTCCCAAAGGTCAGGTTTGCGGTGGGCTTGCCCCGGCGCAAATCGCTGCCGTCCACGACATCATCGTGAAGCAATGTGGCCGAGTGGATAAATTCAACTGCCGCCGCCAGTTTGTGGGCAGAATCATTCGCTGGACCAAATAGCGCGGCGCAGCCCAGGGTGAGAAGGGGCCGAATGCGCTTTCCCCCGGCATTGATCAGATAGGCCGCGACTTCGGGGATAGTTTCGACGGGTGATTGTAGCCGTTCCAGGATCAGGGCGTTCGTTGCCGTCATCGCGGCCGTGCACGCGTCATGCAACCGTTCCAGCGGATGATCGGGTAAAGGGGGCAAAGAGACCGGAGCAGAGGCTTTATGTGCGTGTGTCATTGTGTTATGACTTAAGCCTTGATCTTGAGGAAAAGCAAGAGGGAATCCAGATAAATGGCCCATGAAACTGGGGATGAAATGGCGATACCGGACGATATCTATGTCCTGGGTGGGCGCGTGCGCGTGAACCAGCCGGCGGGTTTTGGGCTCCGTGCCTCGATGGACAGTGTTCTTCTCGCGGCGGCGTGCCCGGCGTGCCCCGGTGCACGGGTGCTGGATTTGGGATGTGGGGCCGGGGTTGCTGGGTTATGCGTCCGGGCCCGCGTGCCGGGGATTGATTTAATTGGCGTCGATATTGAACCCGCGCTCATTACTTTGGCGCAACAGAATGCACAGGCGAGTGATCCTCACAATCTTCCCAAATTTTGGGTCATGGATATTCGCGCACGTGATTTTTGGGCGTGCCCGCCAGAAGACCGTGTGGATCATGTTGTTTGTAATCCGCCGTATTTACAGCCCCAGGCCCACAGTATTTCCCCCGATCCCGTGCGCGCGCGTGCGTTGGGGCACGGCGCAGGACAGGATGATAAAGAGCGAGGAGGGGAGAATGATTTAATGGCTTGGGTCATGGCGGCGCACCGGGCCCTCAAGCCCCGGGGGACATTGACCATGATTCACCGGGCGGATCATTTGGACCGGGTGCTTGCTGCCTTTGGGCCGCGTTTTGGGGATGTGGACGTGATTCCGCTTTGGCCGCGTCAAGGCACGTCGGCGCGGCGGGTCATTGTGCGCGGGGTGAAAGATCGACGGGGGCCGATGACGCTACACTCAGGGCTTGTGCTGCACCCCGACCCGGGGCATGAAGGGACGCAAAACTGGACGATTGACGCCGCCAAAATCCTGAAAGATATGGGGGGGCTGTATGTGGAGGCCGAAGAATCCCCTTGATTTTTGGCCCAAAACCCGCTTTAAAGGACAGCGGAAGGCTGGCCGCGGGCGGCACGTCGCCAATCCGGTCAGGGCCGAAAGGCAGCAGCCGTAACGAATTCGGCCGGGTCGTGTGTCCAGTCTTCCATTCTATCTCCCCCTTATTTTTGTATATGGCGACCCCGGCAGGATTTGAACCTGCAACCGTCCGCTTAGAAGGCGGATGCTCTATCCAATTGAGCTACGGGGTCAAAAATCTAGGTCTTCCTACATATTATGTCTTTTTTAGGGCTTTGTCATCCTCGGGTGGGATATAGCGGAAATTATCCGTATAATTCCGCGGTTTAACCCGGCGTTCGGCCCCTAAATCGACGGTATACTCCCACCCTTGTTCCTGGGCATAGCGGGTCGCGGACGCCATATCGGGAAAGGTCATGCGAATTTGGTTGAGTGTATCGGGGCTTGATACCCATCCCATTAACGGCTCAACCCGGCGGGGGCCAAGATCGGCAGGTTGCAAAACCACACGGCCCGCGCGCCCGCGGCCCGATTGCATGGTGCTTTTTGTTTCGGCATAAATACGTACTTTCATCAATTTTCGCCTTTCGGAGGTAACTCCCGACCGTTGATCCTTACCCTAAAGGATTGCACAAAAAAGATAAAGACTTGGTTGAGAGCTTTTCAGACCCGAAAAATAATGCTAAACCCATCTTCGTCGGGGCGTAGCGCAGTCCGGTAGCGCATCTGCTTTGGGAGCAGAGGGTCGGAG
>CAZSIB010000015.1:0-1075 GCA_964607245.1 uncultured Pseudobdellovibrionaceae bacterium
ATCAACATTTGCCGATTTATAAACAGACTTATGATGTTCTGTTGCGGACGATGGTGGCCACCAAGGATTTTCCCCGTGAATATAAGTTTACGTTGGGACAGAAATTAAAAGATGAGTTGATTGAGTTGGTGGTACTGATTTACCGAGCCAACAGTGCCAAGGACAAACGCCAACATATTCAATCGATATTAGAACGGGTGCAGGCGATCCAGTTATTGATGCGCTTGTCACACGACATGAAGATATTACCGCGCCGCCACTATGCGGCGCTCTCGGAAATGACCGAGAACCTGGCTAAACAAGCCCAGGGTTGGTTGACGAGTTCGGGAAAGGGGATGCTTGAACGCGAATAGGTCATGGCCTATTCCGGTGTGCATATTCAGCTCGGATGGTGGCGGTATTTTTATCTGAATGGGTAAAATACCAAAGAAGAGATCGAACCGTTCTTGTTTTTGAGCGGGACGGTTGAAGGCGGGGCGTAGGTTCTTCCTACGCGTCGACCATGAGATCACCATCGACACAGCTAGGCTCCGACAACGCCCATTGGTACTGGTCGGCTACGGAGCACCGTGACAACCCGTCGAACGTGTATGACGTGGACTTCACGGACGGCGACGATGACTGGGATCATAAGGACAACAACGATTTGTCGTCCCGCCCAGTCCGCGCGGAGTTGGAATCCCCTTTCTCGATCTTTTTTCAGGTGGTGGGCTTGATTTTTGTGCACTCGGCGTCCGAGAGCAAGAATAGGCTTTCGACACGTTTACAGATCTTTTTCCGGGCGTTGTATCCGCTGACCTGCCGCAACATTCCCAGATAACTGTTCACACCCTCAGAAAGGTTTTTCAAACTTTCTGGGTCAATCGGTGCGCCTTTCCGTTCCCAGGCGCGAATTTTCTGTTTGCAATGATCGACCGTAGCCTGACGTAAGTAGGTTCGGCCTGGTTTGATAATAAATCCGGTAAAATCGATACCCTTGTCCGCCAGATTGAGGTGCTTTTTCTTGTGATGCAGGTGCAGGAATAGTTTGTCCTGTAGAAATTGTAAAAGTCTTAGCCCCTGTTCCTATAGCTAC
>CAZSIB010000015.1:1085-13611 GCA_964607245.1 uncultured Pseudobdellovibrionaceae bacterium
AATTGATCAATCTGAGTATACCAATCGTTCAGAACATCCTGGTCTTCATGGAATAAGATCATGTCATCGACATAGCGGCCATAGTAATGGGCTTTGAGTTTGTGTTTCACGAATTGATCCAGCGGATTCATATACACGTTGGCAAAGAACTGGCTGGTCAGGTTGCCAATAGGAAGGCCTTTGTTCGGCCCAGCATGAAACAGGCTTTTGCGCCGTGGGACTTGATCAAATAGAGTTTTGGGTGATCGTGCCTGAAAATTGGTGGTCGGGTCATGCAAGGCAACTTGACGAATAAGGGCACGCAACCAATCTTCGTGAACATATTTGAGGGTGAGATCAAGTAAAAGCGGGCGGTCAATGGCATTGAAGAAATTGGCGACATCGGCCTTAAGTACATAAGCAGGTCGCGACCAATTGTGCGTGATCGACCGCGCAAATCCTGAGACACGGCGCATCCCGTCATGGGTCCCACGTCCAGGGACACAAGCGTAATTGTCCCGAATAAAGCGACGATGAAAGCGATCAAAGACGGCGTTGTAAATCAGGTGGTGGACTACCCGATCCCGAAAATCAGCGGCCCAAACTTCGCGGATCTTTGGGCGCATGACGACAAAGGCAATACTGCGACCAATCTGATAACTGCCACTCGCCAGGTCATGGTACAGATCAACCAGATTTTGTTCGAGATCCGCTTCAAATTTCAGCTGATTGATCGTGTTGCGTTTGGATCGCCGACAATCGAAATAAGCATCAAATACAGCGTCGATGGTGAGGATGGCGGTTTCCATGGCCACCCCTCCTTAAAATCGAGGTTCGGATTTTCCCAATCGTGTGTGATAGATTTTGAGGAGCTCCCATCCCTCGTTTAAAAGATGGGTCATTCTGTCGGGGCTGATGGTCCCCTGAAGGTAAAGCGTGCAAAGCGCAGGGGGATGATCCGGTAAGATGTCATCTGCACACTGCATGATCATCAAGGGTGCGGCCAGGTGGGTGACGTATAGGCTGTTGGTCGTCAGACCTGTGCCGACCATCCATTGATCAGGGATGAGAGCACTGTTTTCAATTTCTGTATTGATGATCGTTTTTTCTGACATATCCCACACCCTCCCGTTCCGTGCACCGCCGAATCACTATTTCTATAATGTAATTAGACCAGAATATGGGCGCTGTTTTCAATAATATGGTAATATTATCACAGGTATGGATGTGGATAACTTTTGTAAGTTTGGAAAAACTGGTGTATTCAAAATCATGAGTATCAATCTGGATAAAATAATCGCTTCACAACTTGCAAAAACACTCACGGCCATGTGCGTGCGCCATACCTTGATTGAAGAGATTCATGCCGGAAAATCCCCGGTTACCAAAACAGGCGATTATTCTGACGTCAAAGTGATCGATGCTGAGGGTCGGGAAATTTCCTGGAACGACGCGTCACGCATTTCTGATGATGAAATGAAAATCCTCATGAAGAGCATCGTCAATCGCCTGTACACCTTTTTCATCCAAGAGGAAGACCCGCGCTTTCTGAAGCAGGTGAATTATTTTACCGCTGTTGCCAATAAGTGGGATGCACCAGAGCCGGAGATTGATCCGAGGTTGGATTGTACGAAAGAAAGTCTCGAGCTTTCCCTTAATAAGAACCATCCTTATTAAGGTTTGCGGCTGTATCCATTCATAAGCACCCATAAACATACCCATTTACACCTAATTATTCAGGCCTTTGGTTCAATTACCGTGTTGGGATTTGAACTGGCGGCAGTCGACTTATTCGCTTGATAATTCTGTCTATTAGAGCATTCATGCGTATGTACGGTTCAGGGTTGCTATTGCCTCTTTTCTACCTTGCCAAAAAATCTCCTTCATTATCGTCGGTTTCCTTTCCACCCGCATACCAGTGAGACGGGTGCATTGCGCGCTCGCTGGTCACATAGGAGGATTTTATGGATATCGAGAGCAAGAACGGAGCGGGGAACGATGGGCAAAGCCAGCTGGCACAATGGCTGCAGACCCTGAATTTTTTGGAGGCCACACCCAATGAAGCCCATGAGGATGATACGATTTATCTGATTAAGCAGTATGCGCGGCTGCAGATTTCATCGCTGAAACAGTTACGGCGGGATTACCAGGAGATGCTTGGAAAAGTTTGTCCCGATAAAATGACGCGCAACCAAATCATTCTGGAGCTGCTCGGGCATATTCAGGAGGAGCTTTACAAGACGCTGGATCCGCACACCATTCCCAATCACATGACTGGTATCGATTTTAACGAGGATGTGATGAAGCATTGTTCGCGTGGCCGCGCAACCCGTTTAAAGGAGGGAACGGTTATCGAGCGGAACTATAATGGGGAGACCTATGTTGTTTACTGTCGAAAAGGCTATTACGAATATCAGCAAAAGCAGTACAACAGCCTGACAAAGATCGCGACTGAGATTGTGGGGTTCAAATTTTCTGGCCCTGCCTTTTTCAGTCGTAAGGCAAGGATGTATTCGCTTTGAGATTTTGAAAATTACCGCTTATTCAGCCCCCGTTGTGGGGCTATTTTTGTGGTGAACAGTTTGTAAAAACCACAATTACATGCAAAAAGAGGATAATCAGCATAAGTTCTTGAATCGCGGGGTGGCATACACAACCAATCTTACTTCCTAGACAGTCCTAAATCTTCCTTAAACATCTGATTTATAAAGAAAAATCAGTGTTCTGGTGTCCGAGGTCTTCCGGCTTTGTACCCCCACTTCCAAAAATTTTTAGGGTACAGTATAGGGTATATGAGTTCAATTTACGCTCTGTACCCTAAAAACGTGGAAGAACGCTGGTATGCCTAGGATAAACAGGAAGCTGACAGAAGCTGAAATCAAAAATGCCAAGCCCAAGGCGAAAGCCTACAAAGTCTATGATGAGGGTGGCCTGTACCTCCTTGTTCGGCCAACAGGGACCAAAGTCTGGCAATTCCCATATCGTTTGGACGATAAATACAACACCTTCACCATCGGCCAGTACCCTGAAATAGGCTCCGCTGAGGCCAGGAAACGCCGCGATGAAGCCAAAACCCTTATTAGGGAGGGGCATGACCCCAACCGCGCCAAGGAAGCCCGACGCCGCGAAAATATCGGCATCAAGGAAAAGACCTTCGAGTTCCTGGCGAGGGAGTGGTTTCTTAAACAAACCTGGGTTCCAAAGCACCGTAAGAATATCGAGCGCACGTTCGAGAAAGATGTGTTCCCCGTTATCGGCGATCTGCAAATCGATAAAATCACCCCGCGCGATATCATATCTATCATTGAGGATAGGCCATATCTTAAGCATCCTGAATGGGAAGAGCGCATTAATCCATCTGGAGTTTTCAAGGCAGTATTAGAGAATGCGCAGCAGGATGTTATCCTCCTTGTTTCTGGCATTCTTTTGGGATGGTTCCTTTCCAAGAAAAATGAAACAGATTTCCCTGCAGAAGTATCTGGAAAGATTATTCAACAGGCATTCCGGGGAAATATACGTGGACTTTTTATCTGTCTGCTTCGTATTTTATCAAGTGGGGATCGGTTTAGAGATGATGGGTACGCAGGAACGTTAGACGAGTTTATACGCTTATTTGATCAAATGACAGAGCGCGATGTCATTCCGGGTAGGGTGTAGACCCGCAAAGATTAGATGAGATTGAGAATGCTGCGTGTGAAAAAGGATTTAGTCCAAAAACCGGAAAATTTCCTCTTTATCTTTTTGAAGAAATTTTAACCACTAAAGAACAGCTTTCATCATTTACGAACCGCCATGACCGCCATGAGCGAGGAAGTCTAACAAATCCTTTAATGGATCAACCTGTATCAAACGAGAAATCATGGTGGTCTAGTACGATTTCTGATTATGTGGCCGGAGTTGTTCTTGGTGATGTTCTTAGGCAGTCCGAAAAAACACAAGCCCTTGCGCCGGATGGCATTGCTTATTGGCAGGCAATCACAAATTTCATGGGCAACAATGAAAGTTCACATATTTTGGTTGTTAGTGGGCGTGGTGACCCGGAGTGGCTTCGTGAATGGGAATGGGGAACACATAGAAATGACAGCAACCCGTTGCCGAGTGGTGTTACCTTATGGAGATCAGAAGATTATAAAGACAAACGAGGATATCGCTTCAACTTGAACTCATTGCCGGTATTTCAGGCAGGTATCAAGAATGGCCATTCTTTCTTGCTTCCTAAGGATGCTTTTAAGAGGCTTGAATTTACCATTTTTGATAATAGCAAGACGGTTAAGGCAGAGGTTGAGGCTATACCCGATGATCCTTGGCATGTTGTTCTAAAATTGACGTGGGCTAGACGCGTGAGTGTTGGTACTAATCCAATATTAGAAATAATTTCTTCAGAAGAGCTTTAAGATAAATCGAGAGGGTGAAGAATGAAAAGCTATTACCGCGTTATGTTGGGTAAGAAAAGTATGTACGCTGAGGAGTGCTTTAAGCATGGCTTCATTGGCGCGCATTTTGATATTGAGCAGGATCTCAAAAATAGTCTTCCTGATAACTGGCGCGAATTTAATCACAAGTTCATTCCCGTCTTTCTTAAGCGTCACCCAGAAAAGAGCAAGGTTACCGCTGGTCTGGCCTGTGGTGCTTTGTGGACGATCTCGAAGGGAATTAAAAAAGGCGATATCGTCCTTTGCCCGAATGGTGAGGGCGGCTATCAGGTTGGCGAAATTACCGATGATTACACCTACGTACCCGGTAACCTGCTCCCCCATAGACGCAAAGTGGCCTGGTATCCAAAACCAATAGATCGTTCGGCCATGAGCGAGGGGCTACAGAACTCAACAGGGTCGATTGGGACGGTCAGCAACGTCACAAAGCATGCCAAAGAGATTGAGGCGTTGATTGCTGGCAATGCAAGCGCTTCTGTATCCCATATAGGCACAGGTGTCCGATCCAGTCGATGGGTATCGACCGTCATTTGTCTAAGAATTTCCCGGCCCTCTATGTACTTCGTACCTTTTGGTGCATTAAAATCAATCGGCCACCACATCCCAGCTTTGGATAAATATTCGAGCACATCCATCTTCTCTGTGTACTGACTTTTTGTGTCCGTCATCACAACGTCGTCGTATTCAAAAAAATTACCCAGAAATTCTAACGTTTCGATCAGCCGAATCTGGCGTGGAATACGAGCCCCAGCAGAAATATCTGGAAGTCGAGTGTCACTGTACAAATCATCCATCTCTTTCATATGACGTTCTGGGATAGATACCATGACATCCGCCATGGATCGGAATGGCCACGTCCCATCGGTCGTCGGCCATTTCGCCGAGAGTTCGTTACCGAACCTGGTCAAGAAATCGACGATGTCTTTCCCAACTTCGCTGGGTGTCCTCGCCTTAGAGACGTTCACGGCATCTGGAATAGACAGGGCATTGAAAGGAAGTGTCATGTTTGGCTTTCTCGTTTTTATATTATAGAAATGCTCTATGAATAATCATATACGAGACAGCCCACCCCTCTGTCAAGCTTTTATAGTTTAATTATGTAATCACAAACGATCTTCCTGACTGATCCCTAAGATCAGAACCCTTGGGCCCAGCCCGGGTGCGGGACATAAAACGGAGCCGCCCCTACGGGCACGCAGGTTCACCGACGCCGTCACGCACCATCCAGTACCGGAAACACAACGATCCACTGGGGCAGGAGATGGTCGATACCCCCGTCTCCATATCCACCGCGCCACCCGAGGCGTCAATCACATCGGCTTCACATTCCGAATATTGATCATCGAGTTTATCCAGCGCCGCGGCCAGAAACGCATCGGTTTTATCCGTTTCGATCCAGAAAAATATGCCGTCCCGGCCGTTGTAATATTTCCAGTCCCCAAAAAGATCGGGCGGGACCGGCAAAAATTTGCCCGCCGCGCCTGAAAAAATATCGGCATGGTTTGCATCATCGCCGGGATTTCCGGGGCAACGCAGGTTTTTAACCTTGTTATCTGCATCGGGGCTCGTCAAATGGGTCGAGTTCGGTTTAATAGGATAAGGGGCCGTTGCATCGGGATCCGTGCCGCCCCCAGACGTATCAATCGTTGAATCCCCCGCCGGATAGGTGAGCACACATTCCTGAATGGCCGCCTGGATATATGCCGCCTGATCCTTAATCGCTGTTGTCGTTTTAAAAATATTTTGTGATTGGGATTGCTGGCTTGACGGCTCCATAAAGGCAACGGTCAACGCCGCCAAAAGGGCCACCGCGATAAGGATATAGACAAGCGCGCTGCCTTGCTCGGATGAGCGTTGTGTCATGTTCTTTCTTTCCAAAGAAAAAGACGGGGACGAAACAAGTCAATCATGGTGAAAGACTTTTGCACCCCCGCCCTAACCGGATGATCCGAAGGACTTACCGCTCGGACAAAACCTGGTAATACACGTAAACGCTATCGCTTGCCTCAAAACATCCGAAAGGATACCCTGCAAGGGCCGTCCCCGTCGACGCGCCACTCCCGATAATTGCTGTTTCGTTCGGAATCGTTTCTGAATCACCATCATCATAAAGCTCATCCACATCTGTTGATGCGATACCGGACGTTGTTGGAATTGTTGTACCAATCCCGACTTCTTCGTTCACTTTTTTACAAATAGCTTGTTTAATACCGGGGAGGAAAGCGATAAATTCATTTCCATCGGGGTCTGTCGCGGTTGTCGTGCCGATGTTCTTGACTTCAAAATTGGGGTTAAAATACCACGTCCCGGGGGTATTGCTGGTCATGATATTTACACTGGCCTGGGTATAGGCGGCAGCCCCTCCATCCGGATGGAACACGCCATCTGTCGTGGTCGACAAAGCCCCAAAGGCAGAGGGCGGGTTAAATTTCAGTTCTTCGTACGTTGTGCCATCAATGATCATGCGCACAATGGCGGTTTTGACCGCTGCGGGATATTGCGAAATCTCGGCGCTGCTGATCAGGTTTGTTTCCTTCCCGGCATCACCACCCCCCGTCCGGCTGGACTGTGTAACGGCGTAAGACAGCGCCGCAAACAACACAACCGCAATCAGGATCAGGAACAACACGTTCCCACGCTGGGTCGCAAGGTCAGAGGAATGAGTAGAATAGGTCATCAGTTTTCTCCAGATGAAGGTGACGATGTCGGGATATAATTTTTCGAATCAGCAACAGGCTTGTCGATATTAATTTTATTGATTTTTAGAGAAATAGAAAGATGGTTTTGTTTACATTCGCGCCCCACGCACATTTTATCCATATCGACCTTCCAGTCCTCGGCGCCATTTTGCACCTGAAGCACCGCCTCGCGGAAAAGGTTAAAGGCCAGGGTTTGCCGCCCCGTAATCGTCACGACATTGCCTTGGGACCGCGCATCAAGATCTTTATAAGAAGACGTAATCTTTTTTACGAGTTTCGTGACCGTATCTTGATCAATCGCGACTTCTTTCAAGACGGGCACGATTGGTTTTAACGCCTTGGCATCTTGTAACTGAGCCCGAAGGTTATTGAGATCTTGCGCCTTGACGGCGGTAAAAAGACCTAAAATCCCAACAAAAGCCCAGGCCACCCCTGCCGCAATCAAGACCGTACGCCCTGCATTTTGAGGAAGTTTCTCAAGAAAATGGTTTAAGTCATTGAACGCAGACGGTGAAGTGTACCGCGCGAGTGTCTTATAATCGATGGACTTCCAATCTAGTGCCATGTCCCCACCTTAATTCCTATTCTTATTATAGGATACGACTTTATATTTAAAATCGTATTTAATTTCAATTGGTTGCGTGTAAAAATTAACTAAAATTTTAAGCATTTTAATTACTCCCCTGCACGCGCACACGGCCGTCTTTCTCAATCCCTTGCAAGACCTTAAATTTCACAGGCCCCCCAGACCCGGTACTATACGCCGCAGGAATAAGCGCCTCCCACGTCAATTTATCGCCCGTTTCGACCTCATATCGAACCAGCGTCCCATCAATCGTTTGAAGATAATCCAAAAGTTGTTGAATACGCACGAAATGACGCGCTGTCTTACTTTGCATCGCCTTATAAGCATTCGCGATAAGTTCCGTTGAGGCTGTATCCGTTTGCACGCGTACATCTTCCAAATTACGATCCACAAGGGCCGTCGACAGGTATAAGACGAAGAGAACCAGCAATAAAATCATATTCGCGGCAAGGCCCGAAATCAAAAGCATCCGAGTTGCCGCACGCGACAGCTTTTCCGTCCGCATGGCACGGTTCTGCCACGGCACGATCTGAGCCGCATCTGGATTGATTGCGATAAAATTCGCATCCATACTTTGGATCCGCGGCAATAAGGTTCGGGATGCCCCCACAAAAACCTGCATCCGTCCCGTTTCAGGGTCCCAACGTAGGGCCGACGCTACCCCTTCGCTTTCATAAATATAAACCGTGTCTTTATCCCAAAATTCGCTGTTCCCCGGAAGCGCCGCGGCAAGAGGACACCAACTATCCGGCGCAGAGGCGAGCGAAGCGGCCGGACAAGCCAAATACCAACAACGCCCATCCGAAACTGTATATGTATAGTTAACTTTTTCAGTACCGCACGCTTGAGAGGCTGCATTCCAGACAGCCTCATCTTCGCGTCCCGGAACAGCCGGCACAGCGCCGCCGATCAGTTCCATCGACAAAAATGGCCTTAGATTCCCGACGAATAACTCTGATTCTCCCGCCAAACGGTCCAAAAGACCCGGGCGCAAGGGCTCCACCGGGGGGCGCTCCCCCGTACGCGATCCCAATATCGGTGCGTTTTCAACCGTTGCCATGGCTATAGTTGCCCTTCCATCAAGCCGCCCATCATGCTATCCATGCTCATATTCATGACCGTTAATGCGTAAATCGCACTACCAAACGCAATTGTAAGATAAACCCCGGTGAGCGCGAAGGCGACCCAGACGATAAGAGAATGTTTGCCGCGTGCAGCTTGTGACCGCAAATCAGCAATAGCCTCCATCACTGTAGCAACTTGAGACAAATCCGACAAGCTTGCGATTTCTAAACGTTCACTTTTACTTAACGGTGCCCGGTCAAGCGCAACCCCCAAGGCAACACCACGCGACAAATCTTCATTCGATTCAATCCAATATTGGGACACATCTGGAATATTTGTGGCCTCGGCTGATTGTTTTAACGCATCGCCAATCGGCACCTGTCCCCGCAGCATCCGCGCCGATGCCATCATACTATCCGAAAACCCAAGGTCACGCAGATAGCCCGAAATAAGGGGGATCCGCCGTACGATCCGCGCGGTGGGCCAGTCGCGCTTCCCACGATTCATAACAAAAGAAATCCCACACCAAACCAGAAAGGCACCCATCCCAAACGCAATCCAGATGAGCAGATTCCAGGTCAGCTCCAGATTTCCGACAACACGGGTATATTTTTCAAGTTCTTCAGGGTCTTTTGGGGTATTGTTCCGAAACCATCCCAAGATCATCCCCTTTCCCCAGAAAAGAGACTGCACAATTGAAATCACGTCAAAAGCCAGCCACGCCATCGTTCCCATGATGGCACGTGAATTTTTTCGTTTTTGGTTAATCGCGTGGATTGCGTGGGGGATCCCCTCCATCAAGCGATTCGATCGCTCACTCGCCGCAAGAATAGCCAAAATACCATGATCAAAGGCCCGTAAGGCCTTGAGTGCATCAATCACACCCAAGCCACGCGAGAGCGCCTCACGCGCGGGAGCCAGAATGTTTTGTCGCGTCGGATTGGGTTCAGATTGTATCAGTTTCCAAAGCGCAACACCGGGCGATGTTGCAATCGACCGGAATTGTATGCCCCGCAAGAGTTGAATTTGAAACCACGTGGACCGTGCCAGAATTCGTTCCCACGGGCTACGTTCATGGGCGCGGATCGTCAGAACATATCCGCCTTTGCGTTCAACCTCATCGCGAACGTCTTCGGCTGTGGGCAGATAATAGCTCTCGACCTCGGTCCGCGCCCCCGAAGCCGTATCATAAGCAACTTCTGCAATCCATTGTTGCATAAAAGAAAAATAACCTTAAATAGCAGAAAATAAGAAAGCCGAGATCTAGCTTTCAAGATAGGTCAAGGCCGAGCGCGGATCAACCAAGCCTGAGCGGACCAGATCGACCAGCCCCTCGCGCCGTGTATGAACCACCACACCCTCCTCGTGAATGATATCATTCACGTTTCTGATTAAGGTTTCGTAAATGCCGTTCCGTTGTGAGGGACCCAGATTAATCAACAACGCATCAAGAAGCAGGTTCCGCCCCCCAATCCCTGTTCTGTTACATAAATCACATCCACTTGGGTTATGTAACCTTACCTCTTGGGTGTCTTCAATGTCCAGGCGTGCAAGCTCGTCACGGTTTAATACTTTGCCAATTTTGGACCGATGCGAACACCCCTGACACAAGGTTTTGACCAAGCGTTGGTTTAAAATTGCCCGCACCTGCTGGGCCAACGTAAAGGTCAAAGACCGATCTCGTTCCGGCGGAATGAGGGACCGAAGTCGTTCAAATGTTTGGATTGCCGTATCCGCGTGCACCGTTGAAATCACGGTATGACCCGATTCGGCGGCCTTGAGCGCCGTTTCCACAGTCGGGCCATCACGCATTTCACCGATAATAATGTAATCGGGATCATGGCGCATCGCCGCGCGAATAAGATCAGAAAATTCACCACCTGGCATCCCGGGGCGGACCTGCCACTGCGTTGTATACCGCAGTTCATATTCAATCGGATCTTCAATCGATAAGACATGCTTGCGACGACGATCAATCTGTTGCACGGCGGCATAAAGGGTCGTTGTTTTCCCCGACCCCGTCGGCCCCGACAGCATAATTAAACCCCCACCCCCTTTAATTTCGGGAGACAGGTTGCGCGACAAAAATTCTGCAACATCCGGGTGACGTTTAAAAAGATCATCAAAACTCCGCAAAGACGCTTTATCAAGCAAACGGAGGGTCAGTTTTTCACCGTCTTGCGCCTGGGGGCCTGCGGCCACACGGACATCGATATTCCGTCCCTGCCACATAAAGCTGAACCGCCCGTCTTTGGGAGTCGTCCGATCACCAAAGTTGAGACCGGCGTCCCGTTTGATCAATGTTGTTAAACGCGCCATCGCATCAGGCGGCAACAAATGCATCGGGATCATATCGCCGTTCACACGATATCGAATCCAGTTCGGGGCCTCCGGGTTGTTATCTTGTAATAAATGAATGTCGGATGCGTGCATTTGTAACGCTTCGGCCATCATGTCCCGTTGGAATTGGTTTAAAAGAAGACCATTATCAACATCCGAAAGCCAGATCGTCAGAGTTTTTTCACAACGATCCGCCGACAGATCATGCACGCGGCGCAAAGTAGATAAAAGTTCCGCGCGGTCCCATAACTGAACGTCTAATCGGTCCACAACAAATCCACTGCGGTTTGCCGTAGCGAGCAACGCATCTGTTTGTCGCTCATTGAGCTCATTCAATGGCGCAATCGTTAAGACCCGGTCCTTCAGCGACACCAGGTGAATCGAAAGCGGTAACCATGCCTGAACCGGAAGCCCCGCGCGCAGCAAATCTCCTGTTGCGCTTTCTCGTTGTCCCTCTTCTTCGTTCTCGGCAACACTTGTATCCGCACCCGCAAGGTCCAGCAATTGTTCCGTCGTTCGGTGAACCCCCTGATCGTGGAAAATAACCCGTTCCCGTTGGACCATATCGAGGTAACGTTCACGACCCTCGGCCGCGCGTAATTTTCGACGATCGATCTCCTGACGCCGATCAATACCGCCCGGCGGCGACGTGCTGCCTTTCCGGCGATCCTCGGCCGGACCGCCGCGCCGATCTTGTGCGGCGGCGTTTTCTGTTGGTGGTTCAGTTGACGGTGTATCAGGCATTCAAGATAAACCCTTTTTCGGTCACGGCGTCGTCGCAGGCGTTGCGGCTGTGCCTTCAGTCGATGTTGATGTTGTGGATGCGCTTGCCGCCGCATCCACACTTGCTGCTGTTGCCGCGGTATTCGCCCGACTTCCGGTCGAGAGCGACCGATCAAACATCAACAAAACACGGTCATCATCGGTGATCATCTCGACGCCACTTTCAACAATATTCACGCGCCATTTCACTCCGCCCAAGGATATTTGTTGGTGATTAAGCACAACACGACTTCCGCCGGGACCATTGATAATCGCACGCGTTGGCGCATGCGACGACACGACATAACCTTGAAGAATTTGGGATTTATCGGCAACGCTTCGATATTCGCCGTTCCGTGCGACGATTGTCTTGCTATCGCGATTATAGGTCTTTGTCGCCGTCCCACTCACGGGAATAACCAAGACACCGCGCGCCCCGTCATGCACAATTTGCAAATCATCCCGCATGGCACTGGCCCGAATCGGCGACCACATGACCGTCAATGCACAAGCTTCGACCGGGGCCAAAACGCGGCCCTGAACACAGCCATTCCGACTGAGGGTTAAACCGGTATCTGCGCCGGATAAACCAATCTTTTGAAGTTCCAAATCGGCGTCACCAACGTTCACAAGCGACAGTGTATACGACGCCTCGGAATCAA
>CAZSIB010000015.1:13621-16906 GCA_964607245.1 uncultured Pseudobdellovibrionaceae bacterium
CAACAGCCGTTCCAAAATCAACCTTCTCCTCGGACGCAACCAGAACACCTTTACCTGGAATTGTGGTCGGGAACATCGCAGCTTTTTCATTCACGGATGGTTCGAACATGCCTTTTACAGGAATACTCGTCACACCCGTCGATCCGCTGTGTTGAACAACAATAAATCCTTCAGAGGGGCCCTTTTGCTTGGGTGACCACGACAAGGACACCAAGCACGCCTGCCCGGTCGCTAACTTATCGCAATTCGTCTCAAGATTATATTCAGCATTCGAGGATGCCTGAAGAGTCACGTCCTTCACAGTAAGTTCGCCAGAGGTCACATTCCGGAGTACAATCGACCGAATGAGCGGCTTACCCGAATTAAGTGTCCCAAAATCAATACTATCCGGTACAGGTTGCACATCGGGCTTGACCTGTTGATCGCCTTCTTTGCCGGAGGCGACCGTACCGCGGACCGTTGCTGTCACAATCCGCGTCCGGCCCGAATGACGGACCAACATTTCAACCCGCCACGGGCCTGTTTGAAAGGCACTGACCGACAAGGCAATCGGGCATTCCGCCCCGGACGGCAAGGGTTCCTTTGCGCAATCATTCATCGCAACAGACGCCGTGATCGTGGATGATGGATACAAATTCACCGCTCCGATATCCAAAGGCTGGGATGTCGTATTGCGGAACAGCACAACAACTTGTGACGTCGCCCCAACAGAAATCTCCCCCCCGTCGACGTCGGGTTTAACAGGCTCTAATCCCATCCCAGATGCCCCTGCCGCCACACCGGCACCTCGTGAACCTGGATCATCAAAAGCGGTTGCAAAAACAGGTGCCGCACAGAAGAGCGTGAGGATTAAGAAAGAAGAAAGTTGTACGTATTTTTTCATGGTGTGGTCACCGTCGTTGTCGGATCATCAAATGCCGATGCAGGTGGCAGCACCGTGCCGTCTGTGAGTGGTGGTAGATCATTCGGCAAGGTCACGGGTGCATTACTATCGGGCATCGTCAAAACCTTATCGGCAATACTACTCGCGGGGTTCTTTTCTGGTGGCACATCTTGCGCGGGGTTTGGGGCCACGGTTTCGGCAACAGGCGCCGCGATCGATTCTGCAACGGGCGCTTTCTTTACAATCGGCTTGACCTTACGTTTAACAGGAGACTTTTTCTTCGCCGTTTTCTTGATGACAGGCTTTTTCTTTTCGATCACCGTTGATTTAACGGCACTATCAGGAAGAGGGGCATTTTGGACCTGTTCAACCGGGGGAACAATCGGTAACGGCGCGGCCGTATCATCAAAAAGCCGCGTAACCACAGGCATATCAGCAGAGAGAGGGGCGGATTCGCGCGCAACAGGAATTGGTACTGCAACGCCCTCAGGGCTCTGCCCCGTGACTGCGATGTTAGCCTGTTCATCAAGCAGGATCCCAGCTTGCTGATCATAGCGCAACAGGGCAACATCCGGTGCCGGGGTATCTGCATCGACCGGCGTCCGCACATGGGCCTGGATCGAATCTGTAAAGGCGACAACGCGGGGTTTCAACAGGAACACAAGTTCGACATTATTCGTCGCCGACGACCGACTGGTCGGAAGAATTGGTTTTTCAATTCCAATCCCTTCTTTGCTCATGTTATCTACTTCCCGCACCAAACCAGCGATCAGCAACGAATCACCGGGCCGAATGCGTACCTGGGTCGCCACCTCGCGCTCTGTTGTTTGCGGCAATTGGACAATTGCTTCTTCGTTATCGTCGAATGTTTCAATGTCCCGCACTTCTTGGAGTTGGATGTTAATATTCCCGTAAACGGTCGCATTATCCCAACCCGAAGCGATTTGTAACGTGAACCCCGAATCAACGGAATCAGTATCTAGTGACACCGTCACCTGATCCCCCGACACCGTCCGGGTAATTTCCGACACATAGTTCTGTGTATCGGCGACACGGAGACGGGCCGACGACCCCGACAAAACGGTGAGTTGTGGTTGTGAAATGGTCTTAACCGCACCATACCCAGAGATGAATTTCAGCACATCCCCAGTCGAAAAGTTTACCGATCCAGAGGTTGGCAACCCGATACTGACCGGCGTTCCGGCAGACGGATCAATTGTTCCGTTCACGGAGACGCCAAAATTTAAATTATGTGCGGATTGTAATTGATCCCACTGAATCCCGGCGGCGCTTTTTGCATCGAGCGAGACTTCCCAAATATAGGTTTCATACACAATCATTGACGTGCTGGCACGCATACGTTGAAAATAGCGGTTCACCTGTTCAGAAGAACGATTTGTGGCCTGATAAATAATTGTCCGGTTCGCGGCATCCACGACAGGCGTCGATCCTGTCAACGCCTGAATAGCCCCCGATACACTGGTCATCATCGCGGTGCGGGCATCAGCCTCACCAATCGGAGGGACGACGACCGTAAAACTTTGCGTTTCTTTGACAATCAATGCCCCGCGTTCAAACGAACAATAGAGATCGGCAAGGGCGCAAACCTGGTTCACAACATCACTCAAATTCCCTTTCAGGTTTGTGACCGTAACGGTTCGGGTCAAACCCAGATCTGTTTGAAAAGCGATGGGAATATCGACATCCGCAAGGATGAGTTGAAGCGCACCACCCAAGGTTTCGCCGCGCAACTCAAACGGCCCCACATCGCGGTCTGGAAGTTCATCAGCATCAGGCATTTCCGGGACCAGCACGTCACGCCCCAGTGGCAAATAAATCACGCTATCCGGCTGTTCGTTAATTGCGGTCTGGCGCGTATCCGCCTGTTGCGGCGCAGGAATGTTCACGTTCCGGGTCTGCGGAATTAATCCCTGGGCGCATCCCGAGAGCAGAAAGGGCACCAGCGCAACCATCAGGGCAAAACCTTGCCGAGAAATAGGAAATACGCAGGAAATCATCGATCGATGAGGGTCAGGTTTTAACATCCGCACGTTCTTTCAAGGTCCGTTCGTTCGTTGAAGGGCGCGACTCACCATTTGGATGAGCCTATCTTTCTGAACTGGCTTCAGCAAGATCGCGCTCACATTCCAACGCGACGCCTCGGCCAGCAAATCAGGGTTCTGATCTCCTGTAACCATAATGACGGGATAAAAAAGATTTTGAGAATGCATCGCCTTGATCATTTCAAACCCGTCCATCGGCACCATACGGACATCCAGGACAATCACATCAATCGGTGTTGTCTTCATAATGGCCAGTGCGGAAACACCGTCCACAGCCTCATGCACGGTATATCCCTCATCTTGAAGGAACTTCACCACCTGCATGCGCACAAAATCGTT
>CAZSIB010000015.1:16916-22462 GCA_964607245.1 uncultured Pseudobdellovibrionaceae bacterium
GCCATTTTTGAATCCACAAGGACGAGAAAAGTTGTTGGATCTTAAAGAAGCAAAAGAAATGTGCCAATCTGTCAATGTCGATTTATCGATTTTATCCCAAGGAGTTTTTAACAAGGTTATCCCATGGATTTTATTTTTTATATTTTACCCATCTTGTGCCTGATCGCCAGTCTGCCTCTGCTTATTCTGCTGATCATCATTGATTTACGGGCATTTTTATTACCGGACCGCTATGTCTTCCCGTTGGGCGTCTTGGGCGTCCTGTTTCATGCCACCCTTGGGTTTTCTCTTTTGCCCGCCCCCGATATGTTGATCGGGGCGATTGTTGGCGGCGGATTTTTATGGCTCGTCCGATTCTTTGGTACAAAATATTATGGTCAAGAGGCAATGGGCTTGGGCGACGTCAAGCTTCTTATCGCTGGCGGCGCTTGGCTTGGGCCCACACATGTCATTACGGCGATTGTGATGGGCGCTGTTGCAGGACTGATCCACGGTATTCTTTTTGCCGCCTGGCAATGGGCAACCAAACAGGGGCCCTTTAACCTTCGCCGCCTGGTGATCCCGGCAGGCCCCGGATTTATCGTGGGTCTTGTTGTGACGTTTATCTATACCTCCGGGCCATTGCTTTTACCTTTATACATTGGGATCATCGGTTAAATGACTGTACATGCACTACAAAACATTCGTGTTCTTGACTTGTCACGAATTCTGGCTGGCCCCATCTGTACCCAAATTTTGGGAGATCTGGGCGCGGATGTGATCAAAATCGAACGCCCGGGGACAGGGGATGACACACGCAGCTGGGGTCCCCCTTTTCTTTTGGATAGAAACGGCGCACCCACACAAGAAAGCGCGTATTATCTCTGCGCCAACCGAAACAAGAGGTCCCTTGCCCTCGATATCGCACGACCCGAGGGTCAAGACATCATCCACCGTCTCCTTGAAAAATCGGACGTCCTGATTGAAAATTTCAAGGTTGGCGGGCTTGAAAAATACGGCTTGTCCTATGAACAAATAAAAGACCGTTACCCCCGCTTGATCTATGCCTCGATTACTGGATTTGGACAACACGGGCCCCTCGCCCACGAACCCGGCTATGATTTTCTGGCCCAAGGAATGGGCGGGCTTATGGCCGCCACAGGCCCCGCGGGCGACGGCCCCACAAAAGCGGGCGTCGCCATCAGCGACTATGTCACCGGGCTTTATACAGCCATCGGCATCCTCTCAGGCCTTCAGGCCCGCACGTATACCGGACGCGGCCAGCATGTCGACTGCGCCCTGCTCGATTCGACCATCGCCATGATGACGAATGTCGCGCAATATTACCTCACAAGTGGCGCGGTTGCCCCGCGCGTCGGAAATGCCCATTCGACCATCGTCCCCTATCAGGAATTTGAAACATCCAACGGACACGTGATTATTGCCGTCGGGAACGATTCACAATTCCGCATTTTTGCAAAAATGCTAGGCCATGAGGACTGGGCACAAGATCCACGCTTTTGGACCAACGCTGCGCGAGTAACACATCGCGAGACCTTGATTTCGTTCATCGTACCGATCCTGAAAACACGCACCACCCAAGTATGGGTCGATGCCTGCCGCGATGCCGATATCCCCGCCGGGCCCATTTACCGGATGGATCAAGTTTTCGCCGACCCGCACGTGATGACCCGGGAGATGGTCACGTCACTGCCCCACCCGCTCTCGCAAAAACCCGTTGATCTTGTCGCCTCACCATTGAATTTCAGCGCCACACCCGTCGATTATAGGTGTGCGCCCCCCACACTGGGGCAGCACACAATCTCAATTTTACAAGATGAATTAGGTCTGACACCTGAGGCTTGCGCGCAACTTCAGAAAAGTGGCGCAGTAAGTTTTTAGTTTGACCCTATTGCCGCGCAACCATCAACTTTTTGATCTCGGCAATTGCGGCGGCGGGGTTTAATCCCTTGGGACAGGTCTTGGTGCAGTTCATAATGGTATGGCACCGATACAGACGGAAGGGATCCTCCAACTGGTCCAGACGCTCTCCTGTGGCCTCATCCCGCGTATCGGTAATCCAACGATAGGCCTGAAGCAAAATCGCGGGCCCCAGAAAACGGTCACCATTCCACCAATAGGAAGGGCACGATGTGGAACAACAGAAACAGAGAATACAGGCTGAAGGGCCCTTGCCGTCCAACCCATTCAGATGATCGGCGTCCTCGGCCGATTGTAAACGTTCGCGCGACGGCGCCGGGGATTTTGTCTTGAGCCACGGTTCAATCGCCGCATATTGCGCATACACATGTTGAAGATCCGGGACCAGATCTTTGACCACAGGCATATGGGGCAAGGGATAAATCTTAACATCGCCCTTCACATCAGCGATTGCCTTCAAACATGCAAGCGTATTCGTGCCGTCAATATTCATGGAACATGACCCACAAATCCCCTCACGGCAGGACCGGCGGAACGTTAAGGTCGGATCGACATTGTTTTTAATGTGAATAATAGCATCGAGCACCATCGGCCCGAAATCATCCAAGTTCAAAATATAGCTATCAAGCCGTGGGTTTTCCCCTGTCTCGGGGTCATATCGATAAATGCGAAATGTTTTTGTCCGCAGGGCGCCTTTGGCCGCATCAAAGGTTTGACCGGGAACAACGCGGGAATTTTGTGGTAAAGATAACTGAACCATGAGGGGATCACTCGACACCGATAAAAGAAACAGACCTGTTTCAGGGTAAGGAATTTTTGGACGAAAGGAAAGGTTTATCTGGATATTGGCCCCGCGCGACCGCCGCCCCAAGGACAAGCCAAAAGACGCGTGCGTAAAAAAGTTGATGCACCGCCCCCATGACCAAAAAGACAAAAATCACAAAGAATGCAGCATCAGAGATCATGGCCGAATGAGACCGTGCCTGAAAAATTGCCCGCATCAGGCGCACCCCAAATACAGAAAATAAAAAGAACCCGATGCCCCCCATCTCGGTCAAGATCCAGAGGGGAATACTATCAATCAAATCAATCAAACGACCATAATGCGCCTTCTGCCAAACCAGAAATTGGCCTAGACCCATTCCAAAAACGGGGTTTTCTTGAAACCGTTCCCACGCATCGTGGTTCACCACAGCACGAATATCATCACTGGGGTGAATTTTCTGAGCCGTTGGATCAATCAAAAGACCAAGCTCTACCCTTTCAAGCTGCTCCTCTCTCAACGTTTCCCCTGTCACCGTTGATAGAGCAAAGGAAAAAATGGCTCCAACAATTAACGGAACAATCAGAAATCGAACACCAACCGACCGCCATAAAAAGCTCCATACAATCACGTACATAACAGGCAAGAGAAAAAACAGCACGCGCGACCCATTTAAAAAAAAGAAACTCGGGAGAAAAAAATGAAACCCGATAAGTATCACACGCAATAGACGATCTGGTTGATGGCGATATATCGCGGCAAGTGCCCCATAGGCCGCCATAAATAAAAATGCGAAGGCGTTCCGGTTTCCCATTGCCCCATCAAGCGGATACGCCGCAAGCGGGGTGTTTGGATACATATCCGAGAGGGTAATTCCCGCTCCTTCGATGAGGGCCGCGCCAAAACATCCAAGGGCAAGGAATTGCGTAAACCATAAGAAAGGGCGATCCCCGTACCGGGTGACAGCCCACCCGCCCAGATAGAAGTACCCAACGACCACTCCCCAGCCCAAAAGGCGATTCACCACGGCCCAAGGACTTAAGGCACCAGTTAAAAAATAAGCATACCCGGCGGAGAACAGAAAATACGCGGTAAGCAGGATCATCATGACATCGGTCCATCGATCTTGCCATTTTGGCCAGATCGAATACCCGCAAAACAAGCTATAGACAACCCAAATCCCCAGAAACGGAAGCATAAAATCCGCAAGGTTCAAGGTCAGGCCCAAATCCGCCTCACTGCGGCCGATCGTGACTTGTGTTTGGATCAGAACGCCGAAAACGGCCGCAATGATGAGTGGTGATTGACGGACGATATCACGTAACCGTAACATTTATGGCGACGTCGATAAAAAGCTACGCACAGTATCATGCGCATGGGCGCTTCGCCGCAGATCAATATAAAAACGGCGATTCATCAAAACAGGAATAGCGATCAGTAACGCCGATGCCATTGTAAAAACACCCACCTGAACAGAGGCTAGAAACGCATTTTCAAGCGATACCCCCAGAAGCCCCAACCCGACGACATACACCCCTTCACGCAAACCCCATCCGCCAACCGTTAAAGGAAGTGACGCGAGCACGGCGACCACGGGCAAAACCGTCATCATATCAACGAATGAAATGTGGATATGTGAGGCCCATAAAATAAAATAGACGCCCAAGAAAAAAGATGCTTGTGCAGCAACAGAATATAAAAGAGCCAACCCCAAAGCCGGAGAGCGCAAAAGCCGAAGCAAATACGCACGGCCCGCACGAAACCGCCGCGCACCAACAATTTTTTTCATGCGTGCCGGGTAAATGATGATGTAAACAAGGAATCCCAACCCCAAAATCATCATGACGCCAATAAGTTCGGCAAACGAGCGGCTGACATCAATACGGCCAAGACGGGCAAATGTCGTTGGCAAGGTTAAAATCGCAAAGACGATCAGTGTCCCAAAACTAAACAACCGGTCCGCAATAGATGCGCAAAATGCATTGACCCAGGGTGATCCCGCTCGTGTCGACAATAAAAACCGCACGAGCATGCCAGATAACGAGGAGAGAAAAACAAAATTTGTGACGTTCGCAAAGTAAAAAATCCGCGCCGCGCGCACGCGTTTTATATAGTGATGATTAATATTCACAAGGACGTACCAACGACATGCCAAAAACACAAGCTGCAATAAAAAAAACGCAATAGCCGCGGTTATAAAATGCCCATCCAGGCTGGATAAGATCGTTGCCGTCCGCTGCCAATCCAGACGGAACGCGATCCATCCAAAGATCACCGCCATCACGACAATCCCAACCACTGGTATTTTGTGCAAAGGCCCGCGCATCATTCACGACCCTTAATAGACGCGTGCTTTCGGTGGAACAGGTTCCACTTCGGATGTGAGTGTCGTCATGATGACCGGACGATATCCAACACTTGTCTTGCCGTCGGCATCAACACTCATCAAACTGTGGCGCATCCAGTTTGCGTCATCGCGTTCCTTAAAATCTTCCCGCGCATGGGCCCCACGGCTTTCAGGTCGGTTCAGCGCCGAGTGCAGCGTCACCACCGCCTGCGGCAGCAAATTATCAAGTTCTAATGTCTCAAGAAGATCCGTATTAAAGATCATCGACTTATCGGCAATCGCGATATCTTGGCGCGCCCGATAGGCGGCGTCAATTTTTTGAACGCCCGTCGACATGCTCTCCCCTGTCCGAAACACGGCTGCGTGGTTCTGCATGGTCTTCTGCATCGAGAGGCGCAGGTCTGCGGGGCGCATCGATCCAGTTTTATTCCGGTAGTAGTCCAACCGCGCAATCGCACGGTCGCCTTTGTCCACTCCCATGGGGCGATGCGGTGCGCCCGGCACAACCGTTTCAGA
>CAZSIB010000016.1:0-20551 GCA_964607245.1 uncultured Pseudobdellovibrionaceae bacterium
ATCTCTCCCTCGACCAACTCATTACTTCGTTCGTTTAATTCTTCAAATCGCTATAGCATCGTCTAAAATCATAGGCAGGAGAATATCATTAACTATTATGTCATGTCAAGCGATGGTTTCTTGGGCTTATCTTGTGGTAAGACAGCCTAAAGCCCCAGGCGGGTTAAAACATCGCGATCAGTCAGGTCGAGGATCATGTCGGTGTCATTAAAAAGCGTATGACGGGTAATATCCCCCAGGCATGGCGCACTGGGCCCACCGTCTTTTTCCTTCCTTGCAACAGATTTCCAAACAGTTTTTAAATCCGCATTTCCTTCTCGTAGCGTGTTGAGGGCTTGGGCCGCGATGGCGAGGTCAGAAGAGGAAAATTGTTCCCGCCCGGCAACGATGTTGAAAAGTCCTCTGTAAAATCGTTGTTCACTGAATGTCGCCGGATACGCCCCAAGAGAAGGCCAGTAACTTAACCCGTCCCCCTGCACTCCGCATAATTCAATTTTGTCGATACCATGCCACAGAGATTCCTGGGCAAGGCGGCGCGTAACCGTCCGTCCGATTCCTGGACGGCAATAATTCCGATCTGGGTAAAAACGGTGAGATGGATGAACGTAGAGATTCCCGAGGGCGCACATTTTGTTCTCAACATCGAATTCGTACCAAACTCGAACAAGGAAATGATCCATGTCGGGTCCCCAGAAGTCGACATGGTGAGAGGAGAAGTCATCCTCCGCATCCTTGGTCGTTTCAAACCCCAGGGCGCGCAGATCGTCAGCAATGGCATCGTCTAAAATCATGCGCGACATATATCATTAATTATTATGTCATGTCAAACACTATCTCCATCCTGATGATCCGGCTTGTTTTTCAGGGATAAATCAGCTAGACACAACGCGACCCTGATTTTCGGTCGGTCGGAGTGTGGCGCAGCCCGGTAGCGCACTTGCATGGGGTGCAAGGGGTCGCAAGTTCGAATCTTGTCACTCCGACCATTTTATCTTTTGATATTATCCGCGATATAACGGCCGAATGGCATCTAAAATGCCATTCACCATGCGGGGTTCGTTACCCTGATAATACGCGTGCGCGACATCCAGATAATCTGAAATAATTACGGGCGCATCGATATCCACATGCGCCATCAGCTCATACGCGCCGCAGAGTAACAGGGCATAAAGAAGCGGTTCTTTCTCCATCATCAGGGCAGCGTTTTGTCCATTTTTTAAATGCGCGGTGACGACCGGATCCAAATCATTCCGCCGGGCGGCCACGCCTTGTAAAATGGCGGACAGTAATTCAGGCGCCGGGCGTTCGACCCCGTCAAGTTCCGGTTCAATCCCGACCCGGTTCACCATGACATCATTGTAAACACTGTGCGCATCGGCACCGGAAAGCAGCATTTGATACACGGCCTGAACGGCATAAAGCCGCGCACTTGTTTTGGCACGCGGGGTTGCAGACGTCGGTGTTACAGAGGCGTTACTCATGCGGCGACATCTCCTTCCGTATCGATCTGGTTCTGAAGGCCGAATTTTTCACGGACCGCAATCATGCTGAGCGCGGCATAGGCGGCATCCCCCCCTTTATCCAGTTGCGCGGGGTCGGCGCGTTCGACGGCCTGTTCTTTATTTTCGCACGTTAAAATGCCGTTCCCCACCGCGACGCCATACTGAACCGCGATATCCATCACGCCGCGCGCGCTTTCGTTCGAGACAATCTCGTAATGGGTAGTCGCCCCCCGAATAACACACCCCAAGACAATATAACCGTCATACACGGTCGCGCTTGATCCAATCAGTGCGGCATGTTCCGCGATCGCAAGCGCCGCGGGGATTTCAAGCGCACCGGGCACGCTCAATCGGTCATAGGTCGCACCGTGTGATTCAAGGACCGCCACCGCGCCCGACAAAAGGCCATCGGCGATATCAGCGTAATACCGGGCCTCGACAACCAACACATGGGGGGATTTTTGAAAGTCCAGCGGCGGACGGGAACGGGTTTCATGCATAATGGCACGGCCTTTCAGATGGAATTATTCAATAACGGCCCCTATAAACGATAAATACCCCACACCTGTCAATGTTTTAGTGTCCAAATAGGGTAAAATTTCCTGTCCATATTATCCTATCCTAAGCTGTTTTTAACCTCCATCGTTTAAGCTAGAATGATCGGGTTCAACATGTGTGGGAGACAAGATGTCGATGGTCAGCAGCGTTAACGCCTATCAGCAACAAATCCAGATTCAACAATCCACAACACCACAACCCCGCCGGGAAACGACAGAGACGCGCGAGAAAGACCGCGACCGCGATGAGATCGCCGTATCGCGCGGGCGTACCGATGATGTTTCCCGCACCCGCGAGAACGAACGGACAGAACAAGACCGGAAAACGGATGCGCTGCGAATTGTCTCAGATAACACCGCGTCCCAGGGCCGCGACACCGCCCAGCGTCGCGGCAGCGTCCTGGACATCACGGCCTAAAGGCGCGCTCCCTGATTCTCATTCGCGCGGTTGGCCACAAACTGGGCCCCAACATCCATCCACGACCGCGTGGATGAATCCCCCTGAACCCGGCACGGAACACACAAGGAGGTGATTTCGTGCCGCTCCGTCATGGCCTCACGCAGGGTGGCTGCCAGTTCATCCGCCCCCAGATCCGGACGCCCCAGTAAGCGACGAAAAACATCCAAGGTCATTTGAGACGCATATCCCAAACGATCGAGATTCGGGTGTTCGCCCGCTTCGATCATCAGCGTATAGTAATGATCGACCTGGGCCAGTGTATCGCGCAATTCTTCGCGCAAAGCGGCAGCATAATGATGTGTCGGCATCGGATTCTCCTTTAGAACGTTCAAGCGGTTAACGTGCGACACACCCTCTATATCGTCGATAAACCGTTTAAAGCCGCGCCCCATGTTCAATTTAAAAAATGGACATGAGAATCGCACAAGGTAAAATTGTCTGCTTGCGATACCTTTATATCCGATTCGCGGCGTTAATTAAAATTTAATTTCTATATAAGTCGTAAAATGATTATTGCATTGCGCAAATACGGCTTTACAGGCCTAAATGACCCACCAACGCCTGGAAATCATCAGGTGGCGGGGCGGTAAAGGACATACTCTCACCCGAAACTGGATGGATAAAATGAATTTCCCGGGCATGAAGGGCCTGGCGCGGGAAGGCCAGAACCGCACCCATCACCGCGTCATCATATCCCGCGCGTTTTAATCCTGCGCGCCACGCTGTTCCTTGAGCCCCATACAGCGGATCCCCCACAAGCGGATGCCCAATCGACGCCATGTGCACGCGAATTTGATGGGTACGCCCGGTGGCCAGTTTGCATTCGACCCGCGCGGCCGCATCGCCAGACCGAGCAGTCACGCGGTAATGTGTTTGGGCAGGCCGCGCGTCTTTCCCCCCCGTTGTCATTTTTAACCGGTGCACGGGATGCCGGCCAATGGGCGCGTCAATCGTACCACAGGGCGGCATCGGCACCTTGAACACGACCGCATCATAAATCCGTCCTAAACTGCGGTCTTGAAGCTGGGCCGACAGGGCCTGATGCGCGCGGTCATTTTTGGCGACCATCATCAACCCAGATGTGCCACGATCCAACCGGTGCACAATGCCGGGGCGCTTCACCCCGCCAATCCCGGATAATGTATCCCCGCAATGATAAAGCAGCGCATTGACCAGCGTGCCCGTATGATGCCCCGCCGCCGGATGAACGACCATATCGGCATCCTTGTTAATGACGAGCAGATCGCTGTCTTCATATACAATATCGAGGGGGATGTTTTCAGGAACAGGCACAGCATCGAGCGGTTCCGGTTCTAAAAAGGAATAGATCTCCCCTGCCCGGACCTTCGCCGCCGGATCGGTGACGGGCATCTCGCCGCGCATCACCAACCCCGCCTCGATCAAGGCACGAAAGCGCGTGCGCGACACGTCAGGACAAGAATCCGCCAGAAATTTATCAAGCCGGGCCCCCACGACATCCGGCCCCACAGACAGGACCATCGGATCGATCGGAATGTCGAGCGCCGCCGCCCCGATATCTTGTTTTTCATGATCCATCAGGGAGTTATGCCATGAATTGCCCCAGGGTGCAAAAATTTATTGAAATCTGTCGCTTTTGGTCATAAGGTACAGCACAGAACAAACAAAAAGGGAGCCCATGAAGATGCGAACGAGATTAAAAACAGATTTTAGAGCCGATCGATTTGAACAGACCGATTCCCCAAACCCGGTCGCGTACGCATGGAAAGACGTCCAAGCGGCAATTGCAAATTATCAGCGCCAAGGGGAATTAAGACCTTGCGACTATACCCCCCTTTCGCATGTTGAACCGGACGGAAAAGTTTACGAGAGAGATATTCGGACTGTTGTGTTTTATATTGGTCGCGATTTGCATGCCGTGCACGCCATGCCCCACGCCACCGATGAAAATACTCCAACCGGTAAAGCAACGACCTTTCTGTTCAACGTGTCACAGTCTCGTTATTTAGGTGGAATCTGGGAAGCTATCCAGAAGGCGCGGGCCGCACAGGAAACCGAGCGTCAGTATATGAGAAGAACGAGCCGTTGGGTGATGCACAATTTGAACATCCCCGCACACATCAAAGCCCGCGGGGTCCATTTTATTGGCGAGGCCAATAACGCACTCTGGGGGTATCAGTTATTCCACCACCATGTCTCAACCGCAGAAAGCGCCCTCGCGCGTTATCACCCAGAAATTCTGAAACGGGATAAATACTTTTCTTCGGGGCGTCACTTGGTCCCAGAACAATTTCATACTAAGTTTGGGATGTGATTCTTGTCCCTGAAGATCTGTGATAAAACCCCGTGCCCCATATTATTCTTGCCGATGACGACGCCGCGATGCGGCAATTCCTGACCCTTTCGCTCACCCGCGCAGGGCATGCTGTGTCGGCCTTTCCCGATGGGCGCGCGGCCTTTGACCACCTCGCCAACCCCGCGCATCCGGCGGATCTGCTCCTCACCGATATCGTAATGCCCGGCATGGACGGGATTGAACTCGCTTTACGCGCGCGGCATCTGCGCCCCAGCTTAAAAACACTTTATATCACGGGGTTTGGCACGGTTGCGGGCGACGAGATCACCCAAGGGCCGGTTCTTGCCAAACCGCTGCACCTCAAGGCAGTTTTGGGGGAAATTGACCGGATTTTGGCGGATTTTCCGCTGCCCCCATCGCCCCCCGGCACAACCGATACATAACCCCCTTGCCAGACACGGAATTTTTGGCTAGACATACCGCCACCGCCGTTGGTTTTTATGTGGGCAGTTAGCTCAGCGGGAGAGCACTGTGTTGACATCGCAGGGGTCACTGGTTCGATCCCAGTACTGCCCACCATCTTAAACGCTGCGAGTATTCGATGCGCCCGACTCCGGTTCAACTCGAACAAAACGACGCGTTCCGGCGGGCGTTTACGTTGATGAACGAGACGCACCAATCCCTTTTCATCACGGGCAAGGCTGGGACGGGAAAATCCACCCTCCTCGATTATTTCTGTCTGCACACAGCCAAAAAACCTGTTGTCCTGGCCCCGACAGGGGTCGCCGCGCTGAACGTGCGGGGGCAAACCATCCACCGATTCTTTAATTTTTATATCGATGTCACGGTCGATAAAATCCAGAAAAAGGAAATTCGCCCGCGGAATAAAAAACTTTATGAAAAACTAGAGACAATCATCATCGATGAAATTTCGATGGTCCGGGCGGATCTCCTCGACTGTATCGATACATTTTTGCGCCTTTACGGCCCCAAGACGGGGGAACCTTTTGGCGGGGTGCAGATGATTTTTGTGGGCGATCTGTACCAACTTCCCCCCGTTGTCTCGCGCGACGAATCCTCCATTTTCGAGAGCCATTACAAAAGCCCGTATTTCTTTGACGCGCATGTGATGCGCGAGATCACGGTTGACACGATCGAACTGGACAAGGTGTACCGCCAGAAAGAACGCGATTTCATCGACCTTTTGGGCCGAGTGCGCAACAATACCCCGACAGAAGACGATATCAACGCCCTGAACGCCCGGTTTGATCCGGATCCAAAGAAAAACGACAGCGATTTTACGATCTATCTGACGACCACGAATGCCGCGGCAGACGCCGTGAACGATGACCATCTCAAGGCCCTGCCCGGCAAAACCTATATCTCGACGGCTGAACTTTCAGGTGATGTGAGTAAAGAATATTACCCAACCGCAACCGAACTATCGTTTAAAGCCGGCGCACAAATCATGCTCCTGAATAACGATCCAAAACGTCGCTGGGTGAATGGCTCGATCGGCACGATTGAAAGCATTCGGATCGATGAGGAGGACAACGAATACCTGCGCGTCCGACTTGAAGGCGAGAACGATATCGTCGCGGTCTATCCCTTTATGTGGGAAGTGTATAAATTCAAATTACAAGATAATGCGATTACATCCGAAGCGGTGGGCACGTTTACCCAATACCCGTTTCGCCTGGCCTGGGCGATCACCATCCACAAAAGCCAAGGCAAAACATTCAACAATGTCGTCTTTGACATTGGGCGCGGGGCCTTTGCGGCGGGACAAGTCTATGTCGCGCTCTCCCGCTGTACAACGCTTGAGGGACTGCGCCTCAAAACAAGACTGGCCCGGCACAATATCCGTACCGATCCCCGCATCGGCGCCTTTATGTCCGCCCCAGCCTATGCAAAAAGTGAAGAAAACATGCCGCTTGAGGCCAAAATCTCTTTAATCCAAGACGCGATTAAAAAGGGCCAGGCCCTGCGCCTCAGCTATTTGAAACCCGATCAAACAGAGTCCACGCGCATTGTGGACCCAGCTCATGTCGGGGATGAAAGCTTTCACGGTCAACATTATATTGGCCTTCGGGGATTTTGCCGTGAACGCCAGGATAACCGGGTTTTTCGCGTCGACCGTATTCTCAAAATTGAAATGGATGTGGCTGCGCCGCCCAAAAAGAAAAAAGCGACCTAGGATCCGCGCTCTACCTCGGGTCAGAACCCCTCAACTCGTCCCGCAGTTCTTGCCAGATCGATTTTTCGGGTGGATCGTTCATCATGCGGACAACGGATGGCAATAATCCCTGTACGGGCGAGGCATCGCGGCAATGGGCGTTTTTATCTTTGGGCGCTTGCCCGAAATGATAGGTGAAGCGTACCATCGCCTGGGTCACTTCGGTTCCGCTTGTTTTCATTTTAAAGGCGAGGACGCGTTGCCCATCGTCTGACCGAAACGAAAGCACGCTTTTACGGTCAATGCGGTCTTTAAGCCGGCATCCATCGCCCGCATCGTCATCCCCGCCGGATAAAGAAAGCGCCGGAGATGTCAATGTGATCACATCGGTTGCGGCGATGCGCGTTTCGCGGGAAGATAAGGATGAATCAGGAGAGCCGGAAAAAACCGGTTCAAAAAAGGGCGGCGACGCGGCCCGCACAACGCGCGCGTGATCTCCTCTTGTCGATCCACAAGCCGACAAGGCGATCGTGACAAAAAACATCAGCGTTATGAGGGGCATTGTCCCGGCCAAACGGCACGCAGGTCCACAGCTCCACATAGATCCAGTATATCACAACGTTCAGATCAATTGCGCGTTTTAGGGGCTTCAGACATCCAAGAATCGTTGCGGTGGCGCAGCAAGAAAAATATTACTGCGCGTTGCCGTCATCGACAGGACGGGGAGTACGCGGGGGTTGAAACCGGCGACGCCCCTCACCGCCCGGACCCGCATCCCGTGACGGACCGCGCCCGCGCGGCTCATCATTCGAGGAACCCATATCCCCCGATTGTTCCGAACCGGGACGTATTTGCGAGGCCCGATGCGGGGGGATTGGAATCGGACGCTGGGTCATTTCATCGCGTTCACTCACGGCGACCTCAATCTCAAGGCGCGAGGCGACTTTACGCAGTTCATGTAACGCTTCCATCAAATTTTCACGGGCATTTAAATCCTTTTTGGATTTCGTCCAACGGTCATAGGCCGCAATACATTCATCCGCCGCACCGCGCAGGCGCGCATTCGTCGCGTCATCCATGGGGTCTTTCCTTTCAAAAAGAGGTCTGGCCCGCAGTATAGCGAAGGGTTACTGCGCCGTCCAGCCGCCATCGAGCGTCATTTCGGTGCCGCGCATCTGAGCCGCAGCATCGCTGCATAAAAAGACCGCCGCATCACCGATATTTTCAGGTGTGACAAAGGCGCGGCTGGGTTGTTTTTCGGCCAAAAGGCGCTCTTTTGCGGCGTCCCAGGGCAGATTTTCACGGGCAGCAAGTGCATCGACCTGGGCCGAAACCAGCGGGGTCAACACCCATCCCGGGCAAATCACATTGCTGGTAATCCCCGTTTGCGCGCATTCAAGCGCCACGACCTTGGACAAGCCCACGAGTCCGTGTTTCGCCGCCACATAAGCGCTTTTATTGACGGACGCCACCCGGCCATGCACAGAGGAAATGTTAATGATCCGCCCCCAATTCTTGCGTTTCATATGGGGCAGCGCCTCACGGATCAGCAAAAACGGTGATTTGAGCATCAGCGTTTGAATAAGATCCCATTTTTCAACCGGAAATTCATCGACCGGCGCCACATGTTGAATACCCGCGTTATTCACCAAAATATCGATGGAACCCAGTTCTTTAACCGTTGCCGCGACCAGCGTACCTTGATCGTCGCGGGATAAATCGGTCCCTGAAAACGCGACACGCACACCAAATTCGGCGGCCAGATCCGCCCGAATTTTCTCAGCCGCCGCCGGGTCACCCAGGCCGTTCAGCATGATATCCGCCCCAGAACGGGCAAGCGCCCGGGCGACGCCCAGGCCAATTCCACTTGTCGAGCCCGTGACGAGCGCAACGCGATTTTTCAAAAACATCCAGAAATCTCCTTTAAACCCCGGGTTCCCCCTGATCCTACCCCCCTTTGAGTCATTTCTGCAACAGGATGTCAGAAATTAAAAATTTGTTAATTCCCCCTAGTGCAGGTATAAAAGTCTCTGGTATACTTTGTCACAACGCAGAATCAATTCCCTCCTATGCGTCTGAAATCATTTTACGCGAAAACCCTGACGGAAGCGATGCAGATGATCCGCGATACGCTCGGTGACGAAGCTATTATTGTGGCAACCCGCGAAGAAAACGGCGGGAAAGCCGTGCGCGTCACGGCCGCCATTGATTCGCGCGATTTCGGCGGCCCTGTATCCGGTGGTGCCCCCAATTTTGAACTGGGGGGCGGCGGTACGACGCCCGCGCCGCGCGATGATTGGCTTCAATATGACGACGAACTTGATTCGGACGAAAATTCCATCAGCGAAGATTTAACGGATCTCCTTTTGGCCCACAGCGTCCCCGAAGACGTCACGGATCAAGTTCTCTCTTGTGCCATGATCGTGGGGTATCGCGATGTCGGCGCTGCGCTTGAAGATTCACTCGATCATTTATTCCAGTTTCGGCCTTTACTCACCGGTAAATCCAGCCCCAAACCCTTGATTTTTGTCGGACCCCCGGGGGTCGGAAAAACCTTGATGACCGCGAAACTCGCGGCGCGCGCCGTGATGAACGGCGACCGCGTGGGCGTGATTACGGCCGATACAATGCGTGCAGGCGGGGTAGAACAACTCGCCGCCTTTACCAAGATTTTGAACATCGATTTAAAACGCGTCAAAACGGGCCAGGATCTGGCGCGCGCAATTGACGGTATGCGCGGCATGCACCACATTTTTATCGACACGGCGGGCACCCTGCCCTATGACACGGGCGATATCAAGGAACTGGCGCGGTTTTTAACAGCGGCCGATATGGAACCCGTCTTGGCTCTTCCCGCCGGCATGGATTCAGCCGAAGCCGGCGAAATCGCGCGCATCTTTTCGGCTGTGGGCGTGCGCCGCCTAGTCCCGACGCGCCTTGATGTTGGCCGCCGCTTGGGCGGATTACTCGCCGCCGCACACCAGGGGGGCATGGCCTTTGCCGAGGCCAGTTTTTCGCCCCAGGTGGCCGAGGGATTCGCGGCGCTCACCCCGCGGCGTCTTGCCGATTATTTACTCCCGAAACACCAACGAGCCACAACACAACGACCCCTTTCAACCCCCACACGCACCAGGACCTCAGGATGATGGCGATGACAGATATGAATCTGAACCAAGATGCAAGCTTTGATACAACCGGCAGTACCGGGTTTCGGCGCGGCAAGAACATTATTGCGGTCGCAAGCGGCAAAGGCGGCGTCGGGAAGACATGGTTCTCGATCACCCTGGCCCACGCGCTTGCCAAAACCGGAAAATCAGTGCTGCTCTTTGATGGTGATTTGGGGCTCGCCAACGTCGATGTGCAACTAGGTCTTATGCCGAAACGTGATCTAAACGATGTGATCCGCGGCCGTCTGGCACTTGAACACGTGATCCAACGCTATGATGAGGGCGGGTTTGATATTATCGCCGGACGGTCCGGTCAGGCGTCACTGTCCGCTCTCCCCAGTCAACGGTTGCTGATGCTTCGGGATCAACTGCTCGATGTCTCCTCAAAATACGATGTCGTCATTATTGATCTAGGGGCCGGGGTTGACCGCACCGTGCGTCTGTTTGCGGCCATGGCCACCAAAACTTTACTGGTCACCACGGATGAACCCACATCGCTCACCGACGCCTATGCCTTTATCAAACTGGGCAATGCCGCCGGCACATCAAAACATGTGAACATCGTGGTCAACATGGCGGCAAGCGCCATTGAAGGCGAAAAAACCTATAAAACGTTACTGAAAGCCTGCGAGAATTTCTTGCGCCTCTCGCCGTCCATGGCGGGCATGATCCGTCAAGACCCCAAGGTCAAGGACACGATCCGGCATCAAACGCCGATCCTCATCCGGTCGCCCAACACAGACGCGGCGGAAGATGTGCAAAAAATCGCGCATGTCATGGCGCGGGAACTCGCTGTGCTGAAAACCGCCGCGGGGTAAGTTATGGACGATATCAAGCTTTTGGCTGATTTTTTATTTGTCGCCAAATCGAAAACCTATGCTGGGCGCGGGCCAAAAGCACCATCTTCACGACCAAATTCAGAGGACTATCATTACGAAGAGGGCTCTTGGATTTATCATGATTGTTACTGGGGTGGCGCGGCCTTCATCGGACATGAAATTGTTTGGCGCAATGGAAATCCAGTTTGGGGACTAAACTATTACGGCGGCCCCGTTGGAAACAAGGTTGATACCAATGCGGCCTATGATTTTTTAAAAACAGCACTCCGATCGCTCGATCACACCATTCCACCGTTACGCGGTCCACGTGCCTTTCAAGAGAATGCCTATCAGTACACAAACAAAATTATAGGCGATTTAAAAAAATTTGAAGGGATCGAAGAAGTTTCTAAAGATGGTGTGGTTGTTTGCCGCCATATTTACCATGGCGGGTTAATCCTTTAATCCGCTTGCAGATTCCCTCTCTTTTCTGAAATGATGGGGTATGGTTACGCCTTTGCCCCCTGTGTCTACGCTGTCGCCCCCGACGACCGCCCCCGCGCCGGATATTTTGTCATCCACGGCCGTTGCGGTGCGCGTCGTCTCCTCGACCCTACCATCCTCCGGCACGGCAAGCCCCAAAATTTCCGGACGCGTTGTTCATGCGGGGGCCGACGGACAGGTCACCATTGCATCGGATCGCGGCACGGTTAGTGTGAAGCTCCCCGATAATGTACGCGCAACCCCCGGCCAACAGGTGGAACTGGATCTGCCGCGCGATGCGGCCGCGCCCGCCCAACTCCGTGCGACACCGTCGCCCCAGGATACGACAGCAGCGCGGCAGGTAACGCGACCCGATGCCGATCCATCCGCGTCTGTCCCCACGAGAACACCCGGTGAACTCAATCTCGCGGCGCAGCTCAAAGAATTATCTGCCCGGGCCCAGATGTCGCAAGATATAAAAACCGATCCACGCCACCTGGGGCCCGGCACGCGGGTGATCCCGCAACCGATTGCGTTACCTGAATTTTGGAGCGCAGTACAACAAAAACCAAACGCCGCGTCCGGTCAAAACACGTTGTTACCATTTCTTGAAAGCGATATGGCGGTGCCTGTCCTTTCAGACGCTTTGCGCGGGATGATCCTGACAACGCCCCAGAACATACGGTTCACAAACCCACTCATGCCGCGCCCGGGCGGTGATTTTTTTCAAAACACCCCCGCACCGCCGCAGACATCATTTCTCACCGGCACCACGAACGGCATTTTGACAACGCCACTCCCCGGACGAATTGCGCAAACGATCTTTCACCTTACGATCCCGCAAGACGACGCCGTAGATTTTGTCTATCCAGGGGGCGGGACGGGAGGGGCAAACAAAATGATCGGGCCAGGCACGCTGACCCTGATCCAGACACGTACGCCGGAAACGGTAATGTGGTCTTCTCCAAACACGCCCGGCCCCCTTCTGCCGACCTTGCCCGGCACCAATTTTGCGGGCTCGATGCAGATGAGGGTCATTGCCCATGCGGAAAACGGTCCGGTTATTTTAGCGGGGTCAGCGTCCCCCTTTCAAAATGCCGCGCCGCAATTTTTTCAAATCTTTGCGGGGACACCGCCCCCCGCCATTGGAACAACGCTTGATCTGGCGCGCGGCGGGGCGGGTGGGACGGGCACGCCGTCGATTGCCATCAACGCACCCTCACGCGCCGGAATGCCTGTACTTGCCCCGGCCTTAATGCAAACATTGAATGATATTCTGGATCTTTTGGCCGCAGACCCCTTATCCAGCGGGCATTTTTCGGCAAGTACGGGGTCTACGGGGCGCGGGGCCTTGCCTCTGCCCGGGCTCGCCACGCCACAAAATCTGGGCGCGGGCGTGTTCCTCTTTCTCGCGATTTTGCGCAGCGGCGATTTGTCGGGATGGCTTGATGACCGGATGACCCAAACCTTGCGGCGCACCCCGCGCGGCGCAGGGGCACTCGATAAATTAAACGGCCTTCTCGACAATGTTTCAAAACAACTGAATGACAGCGCGGGCGGCGAATGGCGATCCATGCCCTTGCCGCTCTCATGGCAAAACCACGTGATCCCCACGATGTTACATCGCCGCAACAACGGTGATGACGCAAACGAACAAAAAGATACGGGCGCGAAAGGCCAGCGTTTTATCCTGGACTTGAGTTTTGACCGGATGGGCGCCGTACAAATGGATATGCTCTATCGTGACAAACAACTGGAGAGCATTTTGCGCACGCGCCTGCCGCTATCCGCCGCCATGCGGACTATTTTATCCGAAAAATATGCAAGTGCCATGGGCAAAACCGGATTAAGCGGTGCGCTTTATTTCCAGGACGGCCCCGGCACGTGGGTCACGGTTTTATCCAAAGACGGCATGGATACGCGCTTTTTGGCGTAGTTTGCTATGTGCTCCTCATTTTCAAAAAATGACCGACTTTGTTTGATTATTTGATAAAGAAGCGATATAGGTACAAAAACGAAATTCAATTTATAGAAAACAGAAAGACTCCATAATAATGACGGCTGGCATTCCTCTTAAAAAACTGAAAGATGGCAGATCACTACCTGTACTCGGGCTTGGCACATGGCTCATGGGTGGAGATGCGCACCGCTCCGACTCTCCTCAGGACGGCAAGGATATTTCAGCGATCCAAAAGGCTGTTGATCTGGGCTATACGCACATCGACACTGCCGAAATTTATGGTGATGGCCACACAGAAGAACTTGTTGGTGAAGCTCTTGGTCACTTACCACGCGAAAAGGTCTTTCTTGCAAGCAAAGTCCGCCAGGGGAACCATACGCGTGAAAAATTAGCCCATGCGCTTGATCAGTCGTTGAAGCGGCTTAAAACAGATTATCTTGATCTTTACTATCTTCATCGTGCAACACCCGAAACACCTCTCGACGAAACGGCAGAAGCCTTAAATAAGGCCTTTGAACAAGGGAAAATTAGAAACGTCGGCGTATGTAATTTTTCTGCTACACGCCTTGATCAATTACAAGCCCACCTCAAAACCAAGATTCTTGCGAACCAAGTCCATTATAACCTCGCTTTTCGAGAGCCACAGCAATCCGGTCTCCTGAATCATGCGCAAGAAAAGGATTACTTTATTGTCGCATGGCGCCCTATTCGCCTTGTCAAGCGCAACGCCGAAACGCCACACGTCACCCATAACATATGGGACAAGGGAGCGTTTCCCATTCTTGATAAATTAGCCGAGAAATATCACAAGACGAACGTCCAAATTGCGCTTGCCTGGTTGATCCATCAACCCTTTGTGACGACCTTATTAAAGTCATCACAACCCAAGAATCTTGCAGAAGCAATCGGCGGCTTGGATTTTGTCCTATCCCCCGAAGATTTTGATATGCTTTCGAGCAGCTTTCAGCCCCAATATCCAGTTTCAGACACAATTGGTTTGGAATAAAGAGAAAAACCTGTATGAACACCTTTGATCGATCACACCTTTTTTAAAAATAAACCTTGGTAGTTTTTATAATAACTATGTAAATGAAAACACGCGCAACAGACACCTCGCATATCGGGCGGATTTTAAAACGGGCGGATTTTTTGCGCCTGCAACAGGGGATTCAAGACAAAACCGCCCGAAAATGGATTACGCCGCATCTCATCGTTCAACTGGGGCCCGGCCCAGCGATGCCGAATGATGCCGCCATATCGTGTCGTTACGGCATCACGATTACCAAGAAAATTTTCCCACTGGCGGTTGACCGAAACCGGATGCGGCGGCGGCTCCGCCCACTCATTTTATCCGTCCTTGTCGCCATGCCGGGGGTTACCGGATATGATCTTGTGGTCTTGCCGCGCGGACCCGCGTTAAAAGCAACGCCCGAAACCCTGGAAAAAGACCTGAAATGGGCCTTAAAACGCCTTTTATCACCAGAAAAAGAGGGTAATCACCCTAAAAACAGGGCATAAATCCATGAAATTACCCGAAATAATCCGGTTTTCTCCTTTGAAATACCTATTTCTTGGGCTAATCCGCCTATATCAATGGGTTTTATCCCCCATCATGGGCCATTCTTGCCGATTTTCTCCCCGTTGTTCCGATTATGCGCGGGACGCGATCCAGAAATACGGCGCGGTAAAAGGGGGCAGGCTAGCAGCAATACGGATTTTGCGGTGCCATCCCTGGACCGCCGGCGGGAATGATCCTGTTCCTTAGGAATAAAAGCTATCCCGATATCCGCGCCACCACTCGCGCTTTTTGAAGCCACAGGCGGATCATATCCTCGGATCTATACGCCTGGGTGGCCTGAATAGCGCCTTCTTGCGCGGCGAACCACAAATCATCGCGTAACCGGTAATCAATAATCGTTTGGGCCAAAAGTTGGGCCGATTTTTGCGGCACCACCGCCCCGATTTTATAATCCAGAATCACCCGTGCAATCTCGCACGCCTCGGGCCCGACCAGAATACAGGGCCGGGCAGACGCCATCGCCGCATAAAATTTTGCCGGAACGACCAGACCCGCCACATCTTGCCGCAAACTGATGAGATGCAGATCCCCCGATTCCATGATATCGCGGAGACGTGATTGCGGTTGAAACGGCAAGATGCGCACATTGGAAAGACCGCCGCGACGCGCCTTTTCCGCCGCCACGGCCGCATGGGCCTGATCATCGCCGATAAAGACAAATTCAATTTCGGGGTGCAGACTTTCAAGAATGGTGGCAGCGTCCAAAATCGTATCGACCGGATGCACCGCCCCCACGGTCCCGACATAAAGGACCCTGAATTTCGGGGTGGTCGCCGCGCCCGCAACCTCAATCGGGGGGAAAGGCGCTGCTGGTTTCGCAGGCGCGTTCATGGCCAGTTCCGGCCAAGGCGGGATCAAGGTCAGGACATGGGAATCGACGCCTGTCGCGCTTAAATGCCGCGCCATGCATCGTCCCGTAACAATCACACCCGCCGCCCGGTTCATCGCCGCGCGCGAGGCACGCATCAGCGCCCGGGATACCCATCCTGGACAAGAGACCCCCACAAAGGGCAATAAATCGGGATAGACATCCTGGCACCAATGAAGATGCGGCACGCCCCGCAAGCGGGAAATCCACGCGCCGACAATCACCAACAGGGGGGGATCCGAAAGGGTGATCACCAACGCCGGACGCGGTGAGAATAATCCTGCGAAAAACAACCGCAGCAAAAGGACAAGGCCACTCACGATTCCGAAATGAGGGCGCAGATATCTCAAGCGCCGGACATGGACCGCGCCGTCCACATCATACCCGGCGGCGGGCGCGGTCGTGAGCACACGCACATTCCACCCGTCCCGGGCAAACGCACGCGCAAGTTCACGCAAAAGACGCCCGCTCGACCCCCGCAACGGGGGGTACAGGCGCCCGATCATGAGAACGCGCGCGGATGTCGCTCCAGAATTTGCCGGATTTAAGGTCATCTCAACCAAGAACCCATAAAGAAATGAACACGCCGCTTTTCCCCTCTCCCTTCCCCCACCTTCCTCCCCCTTCAAGGGGGAGGAAGGTGGGGGTAAAAGGGAGAGGGAATTTCTCTCGCCTGTCTACTTCTTCTTACCTTAAACTACTATATAAATTTAATCTCCCTCTTTCCTAGCGAAAAAAGGGCCCTGGTGAAAGGGCCCTTTTTCTATGCGTTCACAACGACGTCGATTTTATTCGTCCGTTTTTGCTTTTTTAGCTTTGGCCGCGGGCTTTTTCGCATCCGACTCGTCGGTTGACGATTTTTGCAGCGCCGCACCCAGAATATCGCCCAAAGACGCGCCCGATTCGGTCGAACCAAAGTTCGCCATCGCTTCTTTGTCTTGGTCAATTTCCATTTGCTTGATCGACAACTGAACTTGACGGGTCTTCGAATCGATCCCCGTCACTTTTGCATCGACCTTTTCACCTACCGCAAAGCGGTCGGTACGCTGTTCGGAACGTTCGCGCGACAGATCGCCCTTCTTGATGAAGCCTTCGACGCCATCATTGATGGTCACTTGAACGCCTTTATCCGAGACGGCCGTAATCACCGCTGTCACGATTGCGCCCTTGGCAACGCCCGAGACGGCCGCACCACCCGGATTTTCCGAGAGTTGCTTCACGCCCAACGAGATACGTTCCTTGACGGGATCAATGTCCAAAATACGGACCTTGATCGTATCGCCTTTCTTGTAGGCCTTCAGTGCTTCTTCAGACGCGTCCGACCAGGACACATCGGAGAGATGCACCATCCCGTCAATCTCGCCCGGAAGCCCAACAAACAGACCAAATTCGGTCACATTGCTGATCGTACCGTCAAGATCTTGACCGGTCTTATAGGTTTCGGCAAACGCGGTCCACGGATTGGCCGTGCATTGCTTGATGCCCAAAGAAACCCGGCGTTTGTCGGCGTCGACTTCGAGCACTTGGACATCGACCATTTGACCAACCGACACGATTTTCGCAGGCGGCACGTTCTTCTTGGTCCAGGACATTTCAGAGACGTGGACAAGACCTTCGATGCCGGTTTCAATTTCAACGAATGCACCGTAATCGGCGATATTCGTGACTTTGCCCGACAATTTCTGACCCACGCTGTAACGGCCCGCAATCCCTTGCCAGGGATCGGATTCCAGTTGCTTCATCCCGAGCGAAATACGCTGGTTTTCAGCATTAAACCGGATCACTTGAACTTCGACCGATTGCCCAATCGTGAGCGCTTCGGACGGATGGTTCACGCGTTTCCAGGAAATATCGGTGACATGGAGCAAACCGTCCACGCCGCCCAGATCCACGAACGCACCGTAATCGGTAATGTTCTTGACCACGCCCGTCAAAATTTGACCTTCGCGGATCCCCGACAGGATATCCGAACGGGTCGCTTCGCGGCTTTCTTCCAAAACGGCACGGCGCGACACGACGATATTCCCGCGTGCACGGTCCATTTTCAGGATGATAAACGGCTGGGGCGTGCCCATCAGCGGGGTCACATCGCGCACCGGACGAATATCCACTTGGGATCCCGGCAAGAACGCGACCGCACCGCCCAGATCGACGGTGAACCCACCCTTGACGCGACCGAAAATAATCCCGGTGACACGTGTTTGGCTGGTGTGTTGTTTTTCAAGTTCGACCCAGACTTCTTCACGGCGTGCTTTTTCACGCGACAAGCTGGCTTCGCCCATGCGATTTTCAACGCGTTCAACGAACACTTCAATCGTGTCCCCGACGCGGAGTTCGGGGTTGACCCCGGGGCTTGAAAATTCACGTAAGGGAACGCGACCTTCGGCTTTCAAACCGACATCGATCACGACCATGTCTTTTTCAAGGGCGACGACGGTCCCGTTCACAACGGAGCCCGTAAAACTTTTCTTTTTATTGGGAAGCGAGTCGGAAAGTAGTGCTGCAAAGTCGGATGACTCGTTCCGGTCCTGCAGGTTTGCGGCGATATGTGCCATATTTTTTCTCAATTCTTTGTCTTGGGTCCCGTTTTTGCCGATGCCGGATGATAACCGGAAAGGTACAAAGGCGACGGGTCGTCATGTCGTTGATCCGGTTCAGGGCTTATTGATATCGCCTGCCAGACCAAAGACTGACCCGGGTTATACGGGGAAAATCGAGGGAAAACAAGGGAAAACGAGCGGATAGGACATAAAAAACACCCAAAAGGACATTCCCTTGGGTGTTTTTTGAAATCAAACGTCGTTTAGGCCGTTATGGGACCAAGGTCAGCCCTCGGCACGCAGCGTTCGCCAATGTTTCGGCGCCATGTACGGCACGGTTGTGAATGGCAACATCCGCGGCAGAAGCGTCACCTGTCACACGATACATGGAGTTCATCTGCTCTCCGACAGGTCTCGAGCAATCAATATGCCGAACGTCACGGTCCAAATCGGTCGCAATGGGATCACGTCCTGTCACATTTGCACGCACCACGGTCACATCCTGGCCTGGACGACCCCCATTACGATAAACGCCAATATGGGTTTGCCCACCGGCGACTGATGTCCAAGCACTCCGGGCAATATTTTGAGAGGACATATTCAAAATAACCGAGGACGGATCAGCAGCCGGAGCCACGGCGGCTTTCGGTGCGGCATGTCCCGCACCCGACGCGCCAACTGACACTGCAAAAGCGGCGGCGGCAATTTTGTTCTTCCTACCTGTCATTTTGATTCTCCTGATTTGAACCTGTTAACTTTTTCCTCATTATTGGTAGGCACAGGATATCAAGTGATAAACACTATGTCAATAAAATTTTATGGGTTATTTATTCCCATAGGGCGGCCCACCCTTCCTGAAACGCCGCCGCCGTCAAAATTTATCACTTCCCTTAAAATAATACTTGACATTTCGGGATTGTCTGTTTATATTCTCTCTTAATGGAGTCGACCACCAGAGGGGGACCCCCTTTTTTAAAGACCGGCGGCAATGGGATTTTTTAAATCCACAATAAGCCCTCCGTTAAAAAAGGAGATAACCCCCACCCAATACCGGGCAGCCCACCACTAGGGCAGCGCGCTGTTCCCTTGTGTTTTTTGAACACAAAAAACACGGGAGAACATAAAGCCAAACGGACTTCTCTGTTATTCCCGCTTTCGCGGGGATGACAGGGGAAAAGAAAGAGAGAAAGAAAGCACGACCGAACATGAACAAATAGATCATAAAAAGGGATCATTCCCTGTTGACACTCAGAGAATAATCCGTTATCACGGCTGCACCCTTGAAAAAGGCGCGCGCGGGAGTAGTTCAGTGGTTAGAACGCCTGCCTGTCACGCAGGAGGTCGCGGGTTCAAGTCCCGTCTCTCGCGCCATTTTCAAGCGGTCCTATACCCATGTCAAAATTCCGTAGAACGCAAGGAGCCCCGCTTCTTGTTCCTCGTCGCCATGTTCACCCAATCGGCCGTAGAGACGCTCAAGCGCTTGTGATATTCAATACGCGAACAACAAAAAACCGCCCGGAAAGGGCGGTTTTTGAAAACAACGTAAATAAGTTTAACACATTTTGCTTTTTGCGCTTAAAAGACCTGGCAACGACCTACTCTTCCACGCCTTGAGACGAAGTACCATTGGCGCTGAGGTTTTTCACGGCCGAGTTCGGAATGGGATCGGGTGTTTCACACTCGCTAAAGTCACCAGGTCATTTAAGAACAAAAAGCACACACTGTATCTCTTGCTGATGCGTTCAAACGGGCAGATCAATAAACTTATCACTGCGCGTGAAGTTACGATATAAATACCGCAACGTAACGTAAATTCAAGTCAATTGAGCAATTAGTATTGGTTAGCTTCAAGCGTTACCGCTCTTCCACATCCAACCTATCAACGTGGTGGTCTTCCACGGCTCTAATGGGGAATTCTTGTTTTGAGGTGGGTTTCACACTTAGATGCTTTCAGCGTTTATCCCGTCCGTATTTAGCTACCCGGCGATGCCGCTGGCGCGACAACCGGTATACCAGAGATACGTCCACCCCGGTCCTCTCGTACTAAGGGCAGATCCTCTCAAAATTCCAACACCCATGGCAGATAGGGACCGAACTGTCTCACGACGTTCTGAACCCAGCTCACGTACCTCTTTAAATGGCGAACAGCCATACCCTTGGGACCTG
>CAZSIB010000017.1:0-10389 GCA_964607245.1 uncultured Pseudobdellovibrionaceae bacterium
CCAATAGCCGGATGGATGAGCTGATCTTTCAGGAATTCAAAGGCACCGGAAACAGCGAAATTATTCTCGACCGCAAGATTGCGGATAAACGCGTCTTCCCGGCGATTGACATTCAAAAATCCGGCACGCGCAAGGAAGAACTTTTGGTGTCCAAAGAACAACTCAGTAAAATGTGGGTCTTACGCCGTATTTTGAACCCCATGGGGACGGTCGACGCGGTTGAATTTTTGCTTGATAAAATGAAGGAAACTAAATCCAACGATGATTTCTTCCAGATGATGAATCAGTAGGTTTGGACAAATGAAGAGGTATCGTCTTTATCTCGATGAAACAGGCACGGATGATCTGACGCATACACACGATGAAAGGTACAGATATCTGTCCTTGACAGGTTTAATTTTTGATCCAGTTTATGTAGATCAAATAGTTACCCCTAAACTTAATGAGATAAAAAGCTCTTATTTTCCAAGAGATCCAGACGATAGCCCGATTATCTTTCATCGCACTCATATGCTGAATGCGAAAGGCGTTTTTCAAGTTCTTGGCAATGAAAAAATAGCAACCGAATTTTTTGATGCCCTGTACTCTCTTATAAAGGAAGCAGAGTTCAAGGTAATCACAGTTGTTTTAGATAAGGATGCCATGCTTCGCCAAACACACTGGAAAAGCAAGAACCCATATCATTATGGGACAGAAGTACTCATAGAAAAGTATGTACAATGGCTACAAAGAAGAGGCTCTCTTATCGGGGATATTTGTGCCGAACAAAGGCGCGGAAAGAAGGACGAGCTTCTTGATGAGGCCGTATCTGAGATATATAAGGAGGGAACCCGTTATACGACAGCCGCGATGATTCAAAATAGATTGTGCGCTCAGAAGGTTAAATTTCGATCAAAAAGAGATAATATTACGGCTTTACAGATCTCTGATATCTTATCAAAACCAAGTTTTGACCATGTGATTTCTAGAAGAAAACCAGATTATACCGTGTCCCCGTTCTCCGGGCGCTATATCCAACTTCTTGTCGATCAAAAATATGACCGAAGCGTAAGTGGGAAAATAGAAGGATACGGAACGAAGTACCTGCCATAACAAAAAGCGGGGCAAGAGCCCCGCTTCCGATGGATTAATGTACCATCTACTACCAGCCGCATGATGCACTGGATTACAGTCAGTATAGCACACATCAAAAAAATACACAATTTTTCTTTTAAGGTACTGATTAGACTTCCAGTTTAGTTCGAATTAGAAACGATATTTCCCGATGATCTATCCCCCATAGAGCGTAAAAAAGATGCCCGTTTTTTCTGGCACTCCTTGCTTTATGACTGTGCGATGCGGGGGTTTCTTATTCTCGACAATTCCATTGTTTTTGGGTTAGGATCGGGTTCTGAGCCCCAGAAAGGAAAGCCCACCATGAAAATGAATTTTGACATTGAATGCACACCGGAAGAGGCGCGGAAATTTCTGGGTCTGCCCGATATCGTGCCGATGCAGGACGCGATCATGAAGCAACTGCAACAGCGCCTATCGGATAATATTAAACAACTGGACCCGGAAACCCTGGTCAAGACCTGGATGCCGGTCACCATTCAAAACTGGACGGATATGCAGCGCGCGTTCTGGGGGCAAATGGGCACAGGGCAAGGTGCGGGGGCGATGCCGTTTGGGTTTGGTACCTCTCCGACTGCCGCGGCCAAATCCGCCGCACGACCCAAATCACGGAAATAATGGGACCCCAATCTGATACGATTTTTGCCCTCTCGACCCCGCCGGGGGTTGGGGCCTTGGCCCTGTTGCGGATCTCGGGTCCGCGGGTCCGCGACGTGCTTGCTGCGCTCACATCGCCGCCCTTCGGGAAGGAAGAGAAAAATTTTAAACCCCGTTACGCCACGCTTGCTCCGCTTTATGAGCCTGCATGTGGCGACATGATCGACCAGGCCCTGGTGACATTCTTTCCGGGGCCACATTCCTTTACCGGCGAGGACGTGGCCGAACTTTCGCTCCATGGTGGACGTGCGGTTGTGCGCGGGGCGATGGATGCCCTCTCCGCCCTGCCCTTTTGCCGTTTGGCGGAACCCGGCGAATTTACGCGCCGCGCCTTTTTGAACCATAAATTGGACTTAACCGAGGCCGAGGCCGTCGCCGATCTTATTCACGCCGAAACAACCTTACAGCGGCGTCAGGCCCTGGCTCAGATGGGGGGGAAGCTCAAGGATTTTTATGATCAATTACGCGATGAACTGATCCATATCACGGCGTACTTAGAGGCGCATTTGGACTTCCCGGACGAGGATTTACCGCCCACGTTATTCCCCGCAATGCGGCCGCGGATGGCGGCGCTTGTCACAAAAATCGCGCAACATCTGGATGATGGACATCGCGGGGAACGCGTGCGCGACGGGGTGAATGTCGTGATTTTGGGGGCACCCAATGCGGGGAAATCGAGTTTGATCAATCTTTTGGCCGCGCGTGATGTGGCGCTTGTCTCGGATATACCGGGGACCACACGCGATATGATCGATGTGCATTTGGATTTATCGGGTGCGGCGGTGACCCTTACCGATACGGCGGGGTTACGTGATATGCCCGATGATATTGACGTGGATGGTCATGCCCGGATTGAGGCCGAGGGGATCGCGCGGGCCCGTGCGCGGGCCGCCGCCGCCCCGCTTAAAATCGTGATGATTGATGCAAGTGCGGGGGCTGTGCCTCCCCCCGATATTTTGGATTACCTTGATGATCAGGCGTTGGTTGTCCTGAACAAGATTGATGCGGCCCCCGATATAACCGCCCAGACCCTCCAGATTTTGGGGTATCCCGTCATCCCCCTTTCTGTGCGGACGGGCGCCGGGGTGGATACGTTGATCGCCACACTGACCGCGCGAGTCATGGATATTTTGGGGCATGGGGAGGACGGCGTTTTGCCGACGCGCGCGCGGCACCGCGCGGCACTTGAAGAGGCGGTTCAGGCCTTGACCACCGCGCAAGATTTAACCGCGCCGGAACTCATGGCCGAGGAATGTCGACGCGCGGTCGCGGCGCTCTCGCGCCTCACCGGCCGGGTGGATGTCGACGATATCTTGGATGTTATTTTCCACGATTTTTGTATCGGGAAATAAGGGAAAAACATCTCGGGGCAGGAATGACCCTGCCCCGAGCATAGATATTACTGACCGCAAGTACACGGATCAAATCTGGACCAGTTACTGCTGCCTTGATCTTGAAGATAGCAAGGACGATCTGTCTCCGCCGGGGGGCAATTTGGGATTCCCGCGCCGATACAGGCGGCGCGTTCAATTGGTCCCCAGCAGGTTTGTCTCTCTAAAGGCGAACCAGGGCCTGAAGAGCTAGAGGCACCGTTACCTATCCATGTTGAGTTTATCGGGACACACCCCGCTGTATTCACGGCGTACTGAATATTTTGATCTGAACCGAGAACGCGTGTGTTTGGATCCGCACTGTAGAACAGCGAATTCGGAAAGCCCGGGCCGCCCGCAACGCAATCGCGGTCTGCTGTACGGGTAATAACCGCCTCACCCCAAACGCCGCTTTGTCCGGTGTAGATCGTGAGGGTTGAATCTTCAAGGCTACGAAAATCCTGGGAACATGGAACACGATAAGTTGTCGGGGTTCCAATTTGAGGAATGCAGACACACTGTCCTTCCGGTGTTCCGGGCTCATTCCAAGAGGGTGGCGTAGTTGTGCAATTTCTGGTTTTTTTGAAGCGCACGAAAGGTGGTGCTTCAGGAGAACCGACAGCCACCGTCCCCCCTTGGCACGAGTGAAAGCTTAGCTGATAGGCGTTAGTATCGCAGATACAAACGTCCTCTTTCTTGGGCGTTGGGCGTTCCCATCTTCCGTGATTTTGCCCCTGACAGTTAAATGCTGTGTATTGGCGGAATGATTTTCCATCAGCACTGATGTCTGTCATCGGGACTTGGGTGGGATCGACTTTGAATCCCTCATCGCAGGGGACCCAATTCGGGATAGAAGGAATGTTGTTTTCACATCTGCAGTTGTCGAGACTGTTCCCTGATGGAGGTGCATCGGTGGGAGGGATGCCGCCGCAACTTCTTCCTTGCACATTATAAGTACCTGTCCAGGCGTTTTTCGAATCGAAATTTGCACGACTATCCGCTGTGTAAGGGGGGCCGGCGCCAAAAGGATCCTGCAGGCGAACTTTGCTTGGGTATCTCGTATGAGTCCACGCAAGGCGATTGCAGGGAATATCCTCATTGTAATCGGCCATAATACATTGTTCCACCGTACACTCTCCGGTAGTTTCACCTTGCACCCATGTGCCATCGTTACAGGTATAGGTTTCTGTACGCTCGCCGCTCGTGAATCCATAGCGGCAGAGTCGGCTGCCTTCTCCGAAGGGAGCCCAGTCGTTTAGCCATCGGTGCCAAAACCCAATTCTGCCAGTGCTATAAAGGCCTGCACAAGACGAGTTTGCATCTTTTCGAATGACGGTGTTGATGCTTCTGGTAATAGTTGTTCCGTTTGCGGCGCCACCCGGCAAACTAAAGTAAGGGTTTTTCCCCACTGAGTTGCTATCAAGCCAGGCCGTTCTGGCCGGAGGCCCAGAGATACGGTAATTCATATATTGCGCGATTTTGTTTGTGTCATTTTCATCGCAAAGACGTTTGTTGGATACTCCTGGACAGGTTGTTTGTCCCGGCGTTGCACAAATGGGGCTACCGTTTGCATCGAATCCTTTGAGGCGCTTGGTCGGGGGACAGAATTCACCATTCGCCTTGACGCAAACAACTTTGGTTGCCGTGCCATCCCCATAGATTTCTTTTACAATTTCGTCAGGGGGGCATTTCAAGCCACCTGTCCCGGTATCGGGGTCTCCCGCGATATTTTTTGGATTAAAGCAATTTGTGCCTGGCGAGGTCTCATTACAGAATTTATCGGTTTCCGAAACGACGGCCGCGTTGCTTCGTATGGCGGCTTCTGGGTTCGTGGCAGACACCATTAATCCAAGATCAAGTTGTTCGCCTGCCGCGCCCGAGCCGAGGCCAACAGCAACCTTACCTGTGGAATCCCGTAAAATAACATCGGCAGGATTTGCCGTGCTTTCCCGCCAAAATGTGGCATCTGTTTTTGTAAAATAGGTGACATTATCATCCAAAAACGGCGATGTATTCCATGCGGGTATGTTTGCAGCCCGGTTAAGAAAAGAGGTCCCGTTAGATCCTGTATAGACGATTTCACTTAAATTACTACAATTTGCAAATTCTCCGGCACCGCCTGTGTTTGCCTGTGTACAGGGCATGGGAACCGTCGTGATATGAGGTTGCCCGCCATCTGCCGCAATAGGTGTTCCGGCGGCGTCACGTGGGAATGCCCCAACGCGGTTTTTCCCCGCCGAAAAAATAACAAACTCACCTTTATTAGGGGGGTCGATGAGAGAGTTTTCTGCGCCACCGACTGTCGCGATGTCGCGAATTCGAATTGTACCGTTACCTTTTTTATAGCTTGTCGCGTTTGTCTGCCGCATCGAAACCATGTAAGTCAGACGCATCCCATAGGGGTCATAGGCCTTGTCTTCACTGATTTCAAGCGTAATAAACGGCACCATGCCGCGGCGAATATTGCTGTCACTTGCGTTTGCGCTGGCCGTATTACAGAGGCCGCCGGCGGGTTGCGTACATTCCGCCGCTGTCCCAAGATTGCCCGAACCATCAAGTTTTGGGATCGCGGCATTGGGGCGACAATCTTCGACCCCGTAATTGGTCGCCGATCGGGCGAGTGAGGCATCGGCAGGACAGGGGTAACGTCCTTTTTTATAAACAAAACGTGACATGGCAGATTCAATTTCAAGAGTCATGTCGATTTCGCGTTCATCGATTTGCTGCCGCACATAGATTCGATAAGCGGTTCCGGCCGACAGGAGAACGACCGATAAGATAACAAGAACAATCGCGACTTCTAAAAGCGTATACCCGGAACAGGAATTTAATTTTTGTACTATTTTTTTCATTTTCTTCGTCCTTGTGGTTATTAGGGGCAGGGGTCGCCAGTACAGCAAATACTGCCGTCCGCATGAAATCCAACAACCCATTTTCCTGGGTCACATACGCCGGTAACGATTCCTGAAATATTCAGGGGAGGGGTGGCGCAGGTATAGTTCACCGTGACGCCACTGGGGGGCGTTGATAACGGGCCGGATCCAATTTTTTGGATATAGCCCGAAAGACAATTAAACCCGCCTTTTTTAGGAACAGAGGGATTATCCCATTTTCCACTGAGAACACGTGTGTCTAGGCATTTATTGGGGGTGCTTAAGGTTCCACCCCCAACGGCGCTTGATGCACAGATCGTGTTTGCAACAATCTCATTCGCGCGGATGGGGCCCGCAACATCTAATCGAAGGATTGGATTCGGGGCTGTACCGATACCAACATTTCTTAAGTTAATATTTCTAACGTCGGCGGTGGTATTGGATATCCCATCCCAAGTTACCGAACCGAGACTGGATGTTGCCGAGACAATGTCATCAAAGTAATGTGTCGCAGATGCGGTATTATAGCTTCGTCCCTTTCGCCTTACCCCTGATGCGGAGATGGAAATCCCTGTGTTGATAAAAAGGGAATCCCCGTCACAATTTTCCATCCGTGAATAGGAATCGCTTGATTCTGGCGTTCCAAGTGTGCAGGGGGCAAATTGTGTTCCGGCCTTCGTATAAGATCCCAATTTATCTCGACCGCCTGAAAAAAGAAGGTAATAATGCGAAAAATTCCCATCAATGATCGATTTTTGGGCGGCGGCCGTATAGTCGTAGTCAAAGGATTGTGTTGTGATATTTAGTTGGGAAATATCAAATGTATTATTGTGTGTTAAGGACCCCGAGACAGCATAGGTATATTTCATTCCGTACGCATCATAGGTGTATTGTTCTGGTAGGCCGAGTGTGACATAGGGGATTGCGCCGATGAAAACAGAAGTATCCGGATTCGTCGCGGGATCTGTTCTATGGGGGTACGACTGCGTTGTAATCAGATTGGCAATAAGACGGGTTGCTCCGTCAACGCGCCAGCCCGCAACCCTGGAAATGCCTGTTGCTGCGTCTGTCCCGGGCCCGGCACCGGATCCAGGTCCCATATAACAACGGCCATAAACGACACCGTCGATTGCTGTGGCACCAAGTGGTTTGTCGGCGGGGGCTGTAAATCGCATTTCTCGGCCGCGGGCTGCGTTGCCAATAGGCGCCTTCGGGGGGGCCGGACAGGGATAAAACCCGAATTTATTTTTAAATTTTGCGATGGCCGCGTTCACTTGATTAAGGGATGAGTCGTTAAGCATTTTTTCGCGCTTGCGTTGCTCAACTTTCCAATAGGCCGAAAACCCAACCATCAAGAGGCCAATAATAATAATCGCGATCGATGCCTCGATCAACGTAAAACCGCCCTTTTCTTTTCCCCAACCGGCCATGACCATATTTTAGTATGGTGCCGTTTCTCTTAAATTTTAGTAAAAAATTTATTTCCTTCATGCAAGAATGAAGGAAGGGATATAGCGCGGCGGGGTATTCACGAGAATGATAAACAGAGCAAAGGTAAACGCAAGCAGACCTGTTTATGGGTTTACGCTGTTTGAGCTTGTGGTTTTTATCCTGATCGCAGGGTTGTTATTGACCATGCTCGTTTCTTTTACCAAAATTTATTTGAAGCAAGAGCAGCGCAACGCGAACGAAGAAGCGATTCGAGACATTCAAACGGCACTGGATCAATTTTATGGTCTTACGGGATATTACCCTTGCCCGGCGGGGCCACGTTATGCTCTAGGGGCCGCGGATCACGGCAAAGAATTACGATTTGTTTCTCCTGATACCCCGCCAGATGCGGCAATCATTCCGCCTGGGCCCGCGCGTTTGGGGCGGTGTAAGGCGGGGCCCGGTGGGCAAGCAGCTCAACCGCTCTTGGGTGTTCCAAGCGGGGTGAGTGGCGCTGTCCGTGTTGATGGATTTCGTGTCGACTCTGGAACAGGAACGTTTGTCAATATTGCCCCTCCCGGCGCGCCAAATGCCACAAATAACATCAAAAACCCGGACGGCAGTCCGGTTGGGGATAGAACTGTATTTATCGGGGACATCCCTTACGTGACGATCAATGAAACATTTGAAAATAATCCGAGTGTTTCTGGATTAAAACCCCTCCCCCTTTCAAAAACGGTCGATGCCTTTGGCCAAAAATTTATTTACGCCGTGTCTGCGCCAATGACGCATATCGATACGTATGATTTGGAAAAACCGAATATTACGGTGCGTAAACTCAACTACCGGTTTACAACGCTTGCCGATCAGACGGTGGCAAATGCAAATCGATCAACACCATACCTGATTGTTTCATCTGGGGCCGATCGACTTGGGACCCGGAATGTGCAGGGGCTTTCTCCAAACGCAGCTTTATGTGCGGGAGCTGTCGCGGGAACAAACCAGTTTTCCCGTCGAGAAAATTGTAATAGCGATGCAATTTTTCTGATGACAATGGGAACGAACGCAAATTTGAGCTATACGACGGCGGCCGCAACGGCAGCAAATAATTTTGCCGGGGCCAAATATTTTGACGATATCCTAAGTTATAACGCCTACACGGAATCTGCGTTTTGGGAAAAGACAAAGGATAGCCCCAGCGATATGAATAATAGCAATTCTGGCAATGTTGGAATAGGAAGAGAACCCAACGCGCTTTTCAAGCTCGATGTTCAGGGAAAGTCACGGGCAGACAAACTCGTTTCTCAAGAAATTTGTAGCCAAGATGCTGTCGTGGGTGCGGTGTTCACTCCGGAGGGGAATTGCTTTGATCCCCGTGTGATTACGGGGGATCCGGATGCGGGAACGGGCGGGATGAAATGTCCAGCAGATATGGTTCTCACAAAAATTGGGTCGGGGACGCTTGCGGCAGATCTTCCAGCGGATGCCCAAATCTTTACCGTGACGTTGCCCCCTCCTGCCGGGACAACGGTCAAATATGCCTGTGTCAAGCCGACATTGAATGCGGCGAGTGTCGCGTCAAAAACCTGTCCGGTTGGACGATGGGTCATCGGGTTTAAATCAAACGGGGATGTCTGCTGTAACGGTGATACCTGCAATTAAGGGGTGCCCACGCGCTTCTTTTCGGCAATAATTTTCTGGAATTTAGACCCCAAACCCTTTATAAAGCGGCCCATGGGTCAGGATTTATCAAGCCATTTTGATGTGGTTGTCGTTGGTGGCGGGCACGCCGGATGTGACGCGGCCGCGGCATCCGCGCGCCTTGGGGCGAGAACGCTCCTCCTGACACACGACCTCTCAACAATTGGTGTCATGTCCTGTAACCCTGCAATCGGCGGATTGGGCAAGGGCCATTTGGTGCGGGAAATCGACGCGCTCGACGGGGTGATGGCGCGCGTGACGGACCAGGCGGGTATTCAATACCGGATGCTCAATGCGTCACGTGGGGCCGCCGTACAGGGCCCGCGGGCGCAAGCCGACCGCAAGCTTTATCGCCAGGCGATGCAGGCGGTTTTATCGGAGTACCCCAATCTTACCTTGATGGCGGGGGCAGCACACGACCTGAAACGCGCGCCGGATGGATCGATTTCTGGGCTTGTGACCGAAGATGGCCGAGAGTTATTCTGTAAATCTATTGTTCTCACAACGGGAACCTTTTTACGTGGAGTTATGCATCGGGGTGAAGTCACCGGGCCCGGGGGGCGTGTTGGGGCGGCGCCCTCGGTCGGATTGGCGCTCACGCTTGAAAAGCTGGGGATGCCGCTCGGGCGGCTTAAAACCGGGACGCCCGCGCGTCTGGATGGCCAAACAATCGACTGGGGGGCCTGTGACGAACAAAGGGGCGATGATCCTCCTGTCCCCTTCTCCTTCATGACAGATCAAATTCGTGTCCCGCAAATTAGCTGTTATATGACCTATACAAATGCGCAGACCCATGCGCATATTCGGGACAATCTTCATCGTGCGCCGATGTATTCCGGTCAAATTAAATCGGTGGGGCCGCGTTATTGTCCGTCGATTGAAGACAAAATCGTCCGCTTTGCGGACAAAGAACGGCATCAGATTTTCCTTGAGCCCGAGGGGCTCGACGATATCACGGTTTATCCGAATGGAATCTCGACCTCCCTGCCCGCAGATGTTCAGGACGTCATGATCCGGTCGATTGTCGGATTAGAACGCGTACGGATTATCGAATATGGATACGCGATAGAATATGATTATTGCGATCCGCGCGATTTGAAAAATACATTAGAATCCAAACGGTTACCGGGTCTTTTCCTCGCGGGACAAATCAACGGCACGACCGGATATGAAGAGGCGGCGGCGCAAGGGTTGGTTGCTGGGGCGAATGCGGCGCTTCAGGCAGGGCATGCGGCTGTTTCACG
>CAZSIB010000017.1:10399-16679 GCA_964607245.1 uncultured Pseudobdellovibrionaceae bacterium
ACGTGAAACAGCGCCAACATTCACCCTCGACCGGACAAATTCTTATATCGGCGTCATGATTGACGATTTGACAACCCGCGGCGTCACCGAACCGTACCGGATGTTTACGTCGCGGGCGGAGTATCGTTTACGGTTGCGCGCGGATAATGCTGACCAGCGTCTGGCCCCCATGGGAATTGATTCTGGTCTCGTTTTATCTGAACGCGCGGCGGTCTGGGGTCGAAAATCCCAGCTTTTGGCCCAGGCGGAACAGGCCTTGACCGCGGCCACCGCAACACCTTACGAACTTTCGGCGCGCGGGATTGAGATCAAACAAGACGGGATTCGGCGTTCAGCCTTTGACCTTTTGGCCTATCCGGACATGACGCTGGATCGACTATACCAGGTTTTCCCGGATTTACCCCCCTTCCGGGCTGGAATTTTATCCCAGTTACAAATCGATGCCCAGTACCGCGGATACTTGGATCGCCAAGAGGCGGATATCAACGCCTTTCAACGCGATGAGAATTTGCTCCTCCCGCCGGATTTGGATTATAAACTGATTGGATCCCTCTCAAATGAAATTCGGGGGCGATTGGAAAAGGTTCGGCCGACAAGTTTGGGGGCCGCGTCCCGTATTCCCGGGGTGACACCGGCGGCCGTTATGGCTCTCCTCCGTTACGTACGCCAGAAAAAAGACCAGAAAAAAGAAATGGCTGCCTGATGACTGGCGGATCCCCACATGTTTCACGTGAAACACAAGACAAGCTTGCGCGCTATGCCGCCCTTCTGCGCAAATGGCAGGCGCGGATTAATCTTGTCGCACCCGATACGCTGGACGTTGCGGAGCATCGGCATTTTGATGATTCTCTCCAAATCCTTCCATTTTTACCTGAAAAAAAAGAAGACCGGTCGGGGCCGGTTCTGGTCGATTTTGGATCCGGGGCCGGGTTTCCGGGATTGGCCTTGGCCATTGCACGGCCGGATCTTCAGGTCCATTTGGTCGAGTCGGACGCAAAAAAATGTGAATTTTTGAAAACTGTTTCACGTGAAACAGAAACCCCCGTCACGGTCCAGATAAGCCGGATTGAGGCGCTCGCCCCGTTTAACGCGGATGTGATTACGGCGCGCGCCCTCGCCCCCCTTGCAAAATTGATCGCGTTTTCCATGCCCTTTGTGATCCTTAATCCATTGATCAAGTTGATATTTTTAAAGGGAGGAAATTGGGCCGATGAAGTGGCGGCGGCCCGCGACATCTATGATTTTAATCTCACGGATATCCCCAGTACGACCCATCCGAAAGCCCGGCTTCTGATCATCAAAGATTTGTCCCCGCGCGCTTGACTGTTTCACGTGAAACGGTTTATATGAAGACCACAGTGAAACATGTCATTCTCTGTGGAGATAGAGACATTTAATAATTATTTACATAATCCAAAACTAAGGAAGAGGCAACAAAGGTTGTATAGTCGTTTAAAGTAAGAAGTTGACAGGCGAAAGAAATCCCCTCTCCACCCTTCAGGGGGGAGAGGGCCCGCGGGCGAAAGCCCGCTCTCTTTAAGTTTTGTGCGCCTGCGCGCACGGGGTGAGGTGGGTTTTAAATTTAGGAAATCCCTCTCCCTTTTTGAAAAGGGAGAGGCAAAAAGCGGTATGTTCACTTTTTTAAGTGGCTATATTAAAGAGCAGGATAAAAATGCCACAGATTTTTTCTGAAGCAGAGAGAAAAAAATATTATCAAGACTTGCCCCGTAAACGGATGTCGGCAGCGGCGTTGATTGTGCGGGAAAACCGGATGCTGATTGTGAAGCCGTTTTACCGCGATGCGTGGCTGATCCCCGGCGGGGTGGTTGAGGCGCATGAGTCACCGTATGATACAGTGTCCCGTGAGGTCAAAGAGGAAATCGGGCTTAATCTTTCGATTATCCGACCCCTTTGTTTTGATTATATGCCGGATCAAGACGGTAAGGGTGAGGCGATCCATTTTATTTTTGAAGTTCGGGCGAGTCCGGAGAGTCAAATACACGTTGACGGCGCAGAGATTACAGATTTTATGTGGGTCGAGATGGAAGAAGCGCAACGGTTACTGGTCCCGCCTTTGGCCGCGCGGGTTTTGGTAGCATGTCGCGCGCTTGAAACAGGCGCGTGTTATTGTACGGAGCAGGGAAAAATTCAGGCATGAAAATCGTTGCAGACACGCTTGTTCTTCATGATCAGAAAATTTTATTGGTCAAGGCGGATTATCGGTCAACTTGGCAATTTCCAGGCGGGCATGTTGACCTGGGAGAGACCCCGTATCAGGCGGCGTCCCGTGAGGTTGCGGAGGAAGTTGGGGCGGGCGTGTGCGTTAAGAAACTTTTGTGTTTGAATGTGGAGCGTGATGCACAGGGTCGGGCCGATGCCATGTGTTTTTTGTTTTCGGGTTGCTATGACGGGACGACCCCTATTGTTGTTGACGGACAAGAAATTCATCAATTTGCCTGGGTTTCGATTGATGATGCGGCGAAGAAATTAAATCCTCTGGTCTCGATCTTGGTTCCACATGCGCTGACGGCGCTTGAGAGAAATGCCGTTGTTTATTTAGAGGGCGGGGCGCTTAAATGACATCAAACATCATGCAACAAAAACGTCCGCGGATATTGGCGGTAGCGAACCAAAAAGGGGGCGTCGGGAAAACCACGACGGCGGTGAATTTGGCAACGGCCTTGGCCGCCGTGGGGCAGCGCGTCCTGCTCGTTGATCTGGACCCGCAAGGCAACGCGACGACGGGTATGGGCGTGCGGCGGGCGCAAGTGACCACGACGACGTATGATTTGCTTTTTGATGAAACGAGCGTTGCGGAGGCGGCGGTCGCCACCAACATTCCGGGGCTTGATCTGCTCGCGTCCTCGGTCCATCTTTCGGGCGTTGATTTGGAACTTGCGACCGAAGAGCGCCGCGAATATCGGTTAAAGGACGGGTTTCAAGGCGCGCTTCATTACGATTACATTATTTGCGATTGTCCGCCGGCGCTCAGTTTACTGACCCTCAATGTCTTTGTCGCAGTGGATGCCGTCGTGGTCCCGCTGCAATGCGAATTTTACGCGCTTGAGGGGCTCTCGCATCTCATGAAAACGATTGAGCGCGTGCGTGCAACGTTTAATCCAGATTTGGCCGTGCACGGGATTTTACTCACCATGGTGGATCCGCGCAGCAAACTCTCGGCGCAAGTCGCGGCCGATGTGCGCGCGCATTTTGGGGACACGGTGTATCAAACGGTGATCCCGCGAAATGTCCGGTTGTCCGAGGCGCCATCCCACGGCTTGCCCGCGATTGTATACGATATGCGCAGCCCCGGATCGATTGCGTATATCAACCTTGCGCGGGAGATTATTAAGCGCGAGAAATCTTTGAAAGAGGTGGCTTAACATGACCGATAATAATTCTATTCTCCCGAAACGTCGGGGCCTGGGGCGCGGGCTTGATGCCTTGTTTGAAGATACAGAGGTGCGCGCAGGGCCGCCCAACGCCGATCATCCGCAGCGCCAAGCGGCGGCGTCGGCCGGGGCGGCGCCGTCTACACCCACTGGCCGGGCGATGATGCCCATTACGCAACTGGTGCCCGGGGCCTATCAACCGCGGCATGTTTTTGATGATCAAACAATTCATGAACTGGCAAAGTCGATTGCCCAGCACGGGATTATTCAGCCCCTGCTGGTTCGGCCGCATCCGACCGAACTTGGGCAGTTTGAGATTATCGCGGGCGAACGCCGCTGGCGCGCCGCGCAAAAGGCCGGGCTTCATGATGTGCCGGTCGTGGTGAACGGCACGATGACCGATCGCGAGGCGTTGCAACTGGGCCTCATTGAAAACCTGCAGCGTGAGGATTTGAACGGCTTTGATGAGGCGGCGGGGTATCAACGTTTAATTGACGAATTTCATTTTACGCCCGAACGCCTGGGCGAGATGATTGGCAAATCCCGCGCGCATGTGGCGAATACGCTCCGGCTTTTGCAACTGGCACCGGAGTTGCGTACGCAAATTTTGGCGCAGCACGTGTCGATGGGACATGCGCGGGCCCTTATCGGGGTGCCAACGCCAGACGTGTTTTTAAAGCGCGTGATCGATGAGAAACTTTCCGTTCGGCAACTGGAAAAAATTGTTGAAGGCGCGCGGCGTGAGGCGGCGGCAACAGGTGTCGCCCGTCCCGTGCGGACAGGCGGGCGGCGGAAAGACGGCGCGCAAGGGTCAGACGCCGCGCCGGAAAAAGACATGCATGTCCTTGCGCTTGAGGATGACGTGACGCGCGCGCTGGGGTTAAAAGTGCGCCTCGAGATGACGCCCGAATCTGGCGCGGGCGCCGGGACCATGCATATTCAGTTTCGGAGCCTCGATCAGCTGGATGATCTCCTCCGGCGGCTCAAACGGGGGTAGGGGGCCTTCGTTTCTCCACCCAAACGGCGGCGATGCTGGCGCTCACGATGATACCTGCGCCCAAAAGCGTGGTCAGGGTGGGGGCGTGGTCCCACAACATATAATCAAACGGGATCGCCCATAAAAGCTGGGTATAAACGAACATCCCGACAAATGATGCCTCGCCATATCGATAGGAGAGGCCATTTAAATATTGCCCCAGTGCGCCGCACACGCCCCATCCGATAAGGACCGGGAGAGTCTCAAGCGGCGGTGGCTTCCCCCAGATGAGGAGGACGGGCAGGGTGCAGAGTGTGCCAATCGCCAAAAAATAAAACGCCATCGAGAGGGGATCTTCGGTCTTGCCCAGATGCCGGAGCAGCACCCGCATGGCGGCGACAGAAATCGCCGCCCCAACCGCCAGCCCCGCGCCAAGCGCCGAGATCTCACCCGAGGGGTGCGCGACGATGATGACGCCCACGAGACCCAAAAACGTGCAGGCGAGGCGTGGGCGCGTGACCCGTTCCTTTAAAAAGATCACAGCGAGCAGGGTGAGGATAAGCGGTGCCGAGAGGATGATCGCGTTTGCATCAGCAAGGGGCAGGTTGAAATACGCCCCCATGGAGAGCATCAGGGTGAGGCTGCCAAATATGCTGCGGCTCACCATCGCGACGGGTTTATGCATGGGTGGGATTTTGCCCCTGAAGTGCCACAGGACAAACGGCACCAGGCAAAGCGTGGCCATCAAATTGCGCCAGAACACAGCCTCCATCGGGGTATAGATGTCGGACGCCGTTTTGCCCAAAACATTCATCATGAACAAAAAGAACGTGGCGCCGAGTGCGGCCAGCGCCGCGCGGGTCGTGTTGAGATTTGGATTATTCATCGTAAACGTCTTTGCGGTGTTTGATCGCGACGATCAGAACAGTATGTGAGGCGGATTCGATACGATAGACAATCCGGTAATCACCAACCCGGGCGCGGCGATATCCCTTCAAGGTGTGTTGTAAGGGTTTGCCAAAGGCAACGGGGTCGATTTGTAACTTTCGTTCGATAATATCAAAGATACGGTCGCGTATAGATTTTGATAGCGCAGGGAGGTGTTTTTCGTAGACGATTTCTAAGTAGTCAATTGTCCATAAATTTTTTCCGAACATCTGCGTGACGACGGCGCTTGGCTCCGGGGATGTCAATTTTTTCCGCGAGCTGCGAGAGCGCGATATCTTCATATTCTTCAATAGCCTCTTCGATCATGCGTTTGGCGATTGTCGACATGGAGCCTTTTTCCCGCTTGGCCATGAGGGCCAGAATGGCGGCGAGTTCTGGCGTTAATGTGACATTCACGCGGGGGTTGGTGGTGGGCATGTGTAATTTTCCTCTCTTCTTTTTAGTGTAACACTTTTGTTACACCTTTGTCAAGTGGGGGAAGGGCCCGTTTGATGCCCGGATCTTGATTTTTAAAAATGCGCGCTGGGGTCGCCCAAGCCTTGAAGGTGACCGAGATGCATCGCGGCCTCTGTCAATAAATGATAGGCGGCGAGAGGGCCTTGGTCACCGATCAGATGTTCTACTTTTCCTTGTAAATCAGAAAAGCGAGGATCTGTATCAGCAGATGCCACGGTGGCAAAATCTTGGGCGAGTAACTGGGCGCTTGTGATGAGGTTGTCATGAGCCAGTATTTCTGGGGGCGGAGCCGAGACAGTGTCAAATTCTTTTGGTAACGGGGTACAACCCATCTTATTTCTCCTTGTTCTATTGTGTCGTGATCATTTTTTATTGAATACTTGGCGATGTCGTCAAACAAAAAACCCCGGTTATGCACCGGGGTTTTTTGTTATCTTTTCAACGTTTCTGGGCTTAATCCAAAATTTTGGCGACGACACCGGCACCGACGGTACGACCGCCTTCGCGG
>CAZSIB010000018.1:0-16322 GCA_964607245.1 uncultured Pseudobdellovibrionaceae bacterium
CTGTGTGCCATCCCCATATCCTACAGTGTTCGCTTATTTATTCAAGTGGCTATAAAACCCCATTGAGACAGAATTTTTAGGCGACGCGGGGCGGGGTCCGGCGTTTATGTTTCCGGTCCGGGAGTGCCTTGCCCCACACAAATTTTGGAACGATAAAACTGGGTCGAATATTGTGATGCGCGATCACCAAGTTGTTCAGTGATTTTTCAAGTTCCTGAAGCGTTGCAAGCCCCTTGAAATTCCCGGCATGAAGGCCTGTCGCCGCGACCAAGCACGTATCCATTTCGGCCGTCACACCGCCCAAGATATCCTGGTCCATCGCATCGCCAATCACAATCACTTGGCCTGGGAAAATATCCTTGGCCCGCAAATATTTTGTGCATTCGGTAAAAATCGGCTCGTACGGTTTCCCGATATAGGTGACAACACCGCCAAAATCCTGGTACCGACGCGCGAGCATCCCCGTCCCCATGACCGGAACGCCGTGGATCAGCCCACGCATTTCCGGGTTTGAACAAATGGCCTTCAATCGCTTTTGCGCGGCGGCCTTTAAAACGGCATCATAATCATCGAGTGTTTTTTCAGGCGCATCGCACCCCGCCAAAAGCAAGAAATCGGCATCTTTTGGATCGTCCACAACCTGCACATCAAGACCGTCAACGACCGAACGGTCCCCGCCATGCGAGATGAGATAGCATTTCTTTCCAAGCCCCTTGAAAAGCCCGGTATTATCCCGTAAACCCTGCCACACCATTTCGGATGAGGTGATGAGATGGTCATAAAGGTCGTCGGGGATACCAATTTGTTTCAACCGCGCCTTGTTTTCCGCCGCGCGTTTTGACGAATTTGAGAGGAGAATCACCGTTTTTTTCCGGGCCTTGAGTTCAGCGAGACAATCCAAAACGCCGTCAAACACCTTGTCCCCGTTATGCAAGACCCCGTATTGGTCGAGAATAAAGGCCGCATAGCTGTCTGATAGATCGGAAATTCCCTGACAAAACTTGGTAAGCGACATCCAGAATCGGTCCTTATGTGATAAAAACGCCTCTTTCCAGCCTAGCGCAAGAACATTAATCAAGCATTATCAAAAAATGCCATTTTAATCAAATGCTTATGCGCTTATTTCTCGGTATTTATCTTGAGGAACAGACCATCGGTCCCATCCCATGCCCGCCCAGAATATGCAGATGCAAATGCGGAACTTCCTGGCCACCATCGGCGCCGGTATTCATGATGACCCGGTAGCCGCTCTCGTCCAAACCCAGATCACGCACAATTTCACCAACCGCACGGGCGAGCGCCACGATTTCATCCGGTGACGCCTGCTTCGAAAATTCCGTCATCGACCGATACGGGCCCTTGGGACAAACCAGCACATGCACCGGGGCTTTGGGGGCAATATCGCGAAAGGCGAGCACATGTTCTGTCTCGAAAATCTTTTGCGCAGGGATCTCACCTCGAATAATCCGAGCAAATATATTTTCAGAATCATAATTTATAGTCATGGGAGCTCCTTGTGACAAAGTTGATAGACAGCGAGCATCGCGAGCGCCGCCGTTTCCGCGCGGAGAATATTTGGGCCAAGCTCTACCCCGCGCAGAAAGGGAAATGTCTGGGGATAGGTGCATTCGCTCCTCTCCCATCCCCCCGCAGGGCCGATGAGGAAGGCGTATCCTGTCTTTTGCGGTGCGTATTGATCGAGAGCCCGCGCGAGGGGAGAGGCCGCCACCTCCCGTTCAATCGCCATATAAATGTTCGTCGATGTTGGCCAGGCCACAAGCAGCGCCGAAAGATCCTGAAGCGGATGGAGCACAGGCAAGGTTAAGCGTTCGCATTGCTCGGCCGACTCGGTGATTTGGGCCATCAAACGGTCGGGGTTGATTTTGCGCACATCCGCACGGGCGGTTAACACCGGGTGAAAATGGTCCACCCCGAGTTCCGTTGCTTTTTCGATCAAGATATCAAGTGCTTCTTTTTTGAGCGGCGGAAAGATCAGATGGAGAGGGGCGTCACGCGCGCCTTGCGGGCGGAGTTGCATCTCAACTCGTAACGCGACGGATTTTTTCTGAATGTCGGTTAAAACAGCATGATATTCTCCCGACACCCCGTCAAAAATACGAATCCCCGCGCCAGCACGGAGCCGGAGCACATGAACTAGATAATGTGCTGGGTCGGAATCAAGCAGAATATGACCTCCCGGGGCAAGCGGCCCCTTCACATACAGGCGCGGGAGGGTGTACATAGAAGTCATGACCTTGAGTGAGCCACAGAACAGAGCCTCCGGCAAGACGGATTTAATACAAGACGGGTGGGTCGACCGGTGGGTGCCGGGGCGGTTCCGCCCCTATGTCTATCTCATGCGGCTTGATCGTCCCATCGGGACCTGGCTTTTGCTTCTTCCGGGGTGGTGGTCGATTGCCGCCGGGTATTCCGTTCACCCCGACCTCTCCCGCGCGCTTTTCCTTGCCGCTCTTTTTGGCGTGGGTGCCGTGATCATGCGTGGTATGGGGTGCGTGGTGAATGATTTATGGGACCGGGATTTTGATGCGCGCGTCACAAGGACACGCACAAGACCGCTCGCCGCCGGAACCATCACGCCCGCCCGGGCGGCGGCATTTGCCCTTTTTTTGTTACTGCTTGGATTTCTTATTCTTCTTTGTACGAACCGCGCAACGATTTGGATCGGGGTTGCGTCCTTACCCTTTATTCTACTTTACCCCCTGATGAAGCGCATCACCTGGTGGCCGCAAGCGTTTTTGGGCTTTACGTTTAATTTTGGCGCACTCATGGGATGGAGCGCGATGACCGGAGAAATCGCCCTGCCTGCCCTCCTTTTTTATGTGGCGGGGTTTTTCTGGACACTCGGGTACGACACAATCTATGCACAGATGGACCGCGATGATGATGCATTGATTGGGGTCAAATCGACCGCGCGGCTTTTTGGCCCTGAGAAATCCAAAATAATGATTGGTATTTTTTATATGCTGGCCAGTACTTTTTTTGGCGCAGCGTTCCTCCAGATTTTCCCCGTGGTTGACGCATGTATCGGTACGGCTCTGATTGCGGCGGGGTTCGTCCGTCAAGTTTTAAAATTTCATCCCGCGGATGGGCCCGGGTGCCTTGCCCTTTTCAAATGGAATAAAATTCAGGGTGGGATTGTTCTGGGGGTTATTCTTTGGGGAATTTTTCGGCTTTAAATGCGGTCGATGACCTGGGCGACCAGTTCAATATCGGCAGGGACAAGAGACAGGTTATAAAGCGCGCGGGGGGCAACCCATTTGATCGCCTGGCCTTCTTGCCCTACGGGCGTTCCGCGCCAAGAGCGACACGCATAAAGCGGCATTAAAAGATGCATATCAGGATAGTGATGCGACACAAAACCCAAGGGGTAATAACAGGTCGGTCGTGTATCAATCCCCAGTTCTTCGGCAAGTTCCCGCATCAGTGCGTATTCTGGGATTTCGCCCGGTTCCACCTTGCCGCCCGGAAATTCCCATGACCCGGCAAAAGATTTACCCGTGGGACGTTCGGTCATTAAAACGCGTCCGTCTTGATCAATAAGGGCGGCCGCCACAACCAGGACAACCGGGACATTGGGCATCGGCGCGGGTGGATGATCCAGGGCCTCATCACAAGACGTCATGACGTAAGTTCCTGAGGATCAAAGGAAAATGTTTTGCTGCAAAATTCGCACGTCATTTGAATTTTACCCTCGACCGTCATATGTGACCGATCATCCGGCGATAAGGTTTTTAAAATACCTGATAATTTATCGCCGTCACATCGACATCCTTTGCGTAAATGCACGGGATTAAATACCCGGACGCCTTCTTCGTGAAAAAGACGATATAAAAGGTCATTCGAAAAAAGCGTCTCTTTAATCAATTCATCAGGTGTACACGTTGCGAGCAAGGCCTGGGCACGATCCCAATCCTCATTCAACTGGGCCAATTGTTCGGGCGTTTGTACCTCTGCCCGGACAGGCAAGCGTTGAATCATCACGCCACCCGCACGCCACAGACCCTCCACCCGACCACAGGCGAGCTTTATCATGGTGTCGATTTGTTCCGATTGATCAAAATAATGCGCGACACCGTCGACCAAATTCGACTCTTTTAATTCAACAATGCCTTGATACCGATCTGTATGGGGACCTTGATCGACCGTAAACGCCAAATAACCCGTCCCCATCAAGGTGTTTAACGCATGAGACCGGTCGCTCGCCCGAAGTGGATGCGCGGCCGGGATATCCGAAAAGGCATTTTGATCAAAACTGGCCATGCCGCGCAAATCCCCGCCTGTCGTCAAATCGGCGACGACCAGGCGGACCGGTCCGCTTCCTTGCGCCTGAAGAGTAAAAACGCCGTCGAATTTGAGCATACCACCCAGTAAAAGAGACAGTCCGCACGCCTCACCCACCAGTTGCGCGACCGGATCTGGATAGGCATGGGGAGTCAAAATATCCTGAAGTACCGATCCCAAGCGGATGACCCGACCCCGAAGATGGGAGGATTCCAGCTGAAAGGGAAGAATCATATCATCCTGAATATTGTCATTCGCGCCCATCAAGACGATTTCATCTTCTGACATACCGTAAATTCCTTTATTCTATCCACAGGTTCCACGGGTTATATCGCAAAATGACAAAAAATACAGCCCCCGTTCGTTCTCCGTCATCCGCGCAAGGAACGCCGCGCGGGCGCAAACGGGCGCGGAAAATTACAGCCGATTACTTGCACAACGCCGCGCTTTATTATCTCGAGCGCTATGCAGCAACCAGCGGACGATTACACCGCGTTTTAAGTGATAAAGTCCGGCGGTCGGTCCGCGACCATTCAGAGCAAGATTTGGGCGCATTGTTACCCTTGGTGGATGCTGAAATCACACGTCTCAAGGCTGTCGATCTTCTTCAGGATGATCGCTTGGGGGCTTTGCTCGTCGAGGGGTATCGCGCCCGCGGATTATCCACGCGCGCGATCGTCCAGAAACTTCAACTTAAGGAATTCTCGCGCGACCTGATTCACCAACTCACGGTTGATGACGTCTCCGCCGATATCACGCGCGAGAATGAAGTTGAGGCCGCTACGCGGTATCTGATGCGGCGAAAATTATGGCCGTATTTGCGGGAGAAAACGGATGACCGCGTCATCCTGGCCAAGGCCAAACAAAAATCCTGGGCGGCACTGGCACGCCAAGGATATGATCCGGATGTGATTGGAACGGCTCTTAAATCCCCGCTTCTTTCAGACGCGAACTTGGAAGAATAATCGAGGCTGTTGTGCCCACCCCTTTTTGAGAGGTGATTTCGAAATGGCCGCCATGAAGGCGCGTGAGGGCATTCACCAGCGTTAACCCCAAACCCGGCCCTGAGGAAGATCGCGCAAAACTACCGCTTGTTTGACCAAAAGGCGCCATCACGCGTGCAATCTCTTCATCATCAAGGCCCACGCCCGTATCCGTGATATCGAGGCGCAGATCGCCGGTATCATCGCGCCGCGCTGATATCGTAATCGTGCCCCCGGCAGGTGTGAACTTTGATGCGTTGGTCAACAGGTTGAGTAAAATTTGCTTGATTGCGAGTTCTTCCGCCCATAAGGTGGGAATGTCGGTCGGGATATGAATCGTGAGATTCTGTGTATTTTCATCGATGCGATGCCGCACAAGATCAACAACATTATCCACCAGTTGTGGGATCCGAATAACAGTTTCATTGAGTTGCCGTTCACCCGCTTCAATCCGCGAGACATCCAAAATCGTATTGATGATCCCCAGGAGATTCCGGCCGCTGTCATAAATATCACGCGCGTAATCGTGATATTGACGTTGTTCTAACTTGCCAAACACTTCGTCCTTGATGATCTCAGAAAAACCGATAATCGCATTCAGCGGTGTCCGCAGTTCATGGCTCATATTCGCCAAAAATTCGATCTTGGCACGGTTTGCAAGTTCCAATTCCGTCAACGTTGACTTGAGCCGCAGTTCACTTTCTTTCCGCTCGGTAATATCATCGATACTACCTTCGAAATAAAGGGCTTCTCCATTTGAGTCGCGGACCACCCGCGTACTTTCAATCATCCAGAAATGAGACCGGTCGCGACGTAGCCCTTGAAATTCGACGTTACTAATTCGTCCGACTTCCGCCAATCGGTTGAGCGCGGCCTGGCGATCTTTGATTGATGCGTAAAGCTGGCGATTCATCATGCTAACATGGGCGAGCATATCCTCGGGTGTCGCATATCCGAAAATACGCGCGAGGGCCGGATTTGCCGAGATCAGCTGTCCATCCGGGCTTGCCTGATAAATTCCGGTCACGGCGTTTTCCCAGATCGCACGATATTTTTCTTCGGCCTCTTGCAGCGCGTTTTCTGTGCGGCGGAACTCTTCCATATCGGTCATCGTGCCGACAACGCGCGGGTTATTATTGTCATCCATCCGAATCATGGAATAACGCATCTGCATCTCGCGGTACTGATCCCCAGACACCAAAATTGCAGCCGAAAATGGCGCAGCTGTCTCTTGGCCCAGGATAATTTTTTCAAATGTGCGACGATGGGTATCGCGGGCGCGCGGGGTCATCATGTCAAAAAGATTAAGCCCTTTGGATTGTTCGACCGGAAAACCGGTGATGCGGTACCATACTTCGTTCAAGAACAGAAAGGTGCCGCGTTGATCGACCTCAAAAATAATGTCGGACACCGAGTCCATGATCGCGCGTTTTTCTTGTTCTGTTTTGCGCAAAATCTGGTTCAGGCGTTCACGCTCTGTGACCTGCGAGTTCATCTCCATATTCTTCAGCGCCAATGTCTTGTTCATTTTTGTGAGCATCAGCGCTTGTTTTTGGCTGTTTCGTACATAAAGCCCCCCCAGAATCGTCATCAAAAAGCCAATGAAAGGGATGGCAAGTGGGACACGTTGAATGACCCGTTGTTCGGCGCCTTCTTGAAAATCCGCATGCAAGATCACAGGTGTTTCGAATACAGATATTGTCCGGCTGGCAGTTCCTTTTGATCTTGATTTTTCGTTACCCTTTTCTGCCATATAGGAAGGAATAATTGACAACACATTGCTTTGGCCATTCATGTCCAACGACAGAAAGAACCGTTGGCCTTCACTCAAGAGATCATGGTAAAGCAGCATATTCTTTGAAAATAAAACGCCGGCCACATAACTTGTTGTGCCATCCGCCCGTTGGAGCGGCGTGACGAGCGCAATATATTGCGCTCGGATTTGATGCGCCTGAGATATATCGCCGACCTGTTCGGTTGCTGCGGCGGCGGCCATATCGGGAACGATCAAATGAATCCCGGGCGTTGACATGTTTTTCTGACTTTGGATCACGCGAATAATCGTCCGCTGGAGGACCGGTTGCCATTCGCGATCAATCCCCTTATCTGAAAAAACCGCCGTATCGATTTTATACTTGCCGCGTTCCCCAGGAACCGGCATGACCAGCATCAATTGGTCCAAGCCACGGGACCGATCGAGCGCAGGCAGCGTTGCAGCATAGGCCCGTGCACGGGTTAGATCCGTTTGGTCCGAGAGCATATAGCTGAAAAGCTGCATTTGAAGCCCGAGAACACGGGTTTTTTCAATAATGCGTGATTCAATGTGACGTAAAAAATATTCCGTACGTTTCTCGTCTGCCCCAACGCTGTATAAATGCAAGAGCGCAAAGGAGAGGAGAGTTAAAACGGTTCCGCTGATTGTCACCATCCAAAAACTGATCGACGCACGCGCATTTTGGCGTGGCGGCAGATGATCAGAAGCGCGAAATGGAAACGGCAGACGGGACATAAGCACCAAAGATCAAGTTCAAAAGCGGCGGGGGGACAGATGGTTCGATGAACCCGGGCCTCCCGTCCAAAGATGGATTTCGACTTCTTTACTCTGCCATGAGGGGGGTTAAGGTTTGGCTAAAGGCAATTTTACATTACGTCTAATATCAAACAGTTGCGTTGGCACAGGAATGGCTTATCCTGAAGGTCACGTCCTGATCCTACTCGACTGGCCAGAGGTGCATGATATGTCAGCAATTTTGACAAATTTCCTAAAATCTTTTTCTCCAAAGGATGTCGTGAAGGCGAGCGCCACGCTGACGTCCTTCCCCTTTGACATTGCCACGATCATGGAAACGCAGCGCCGGAACTTGCAAGCCCTTGCAACCATGCAACAACTGACCCTTGAAAGTTTTCAGGTGATCGCCCAGCGTCAAAGCGCGATTTTGGCGGATCTTGCTGCCGCGCAGGCGCATTTGACCCAGGAATGGAATGAGAGCGATTCACCTGAAGATAAAATTGGTGACCAGGCCCTTCGGATGAAGGATCTTTATGAACGACTGATTGCCCATCTTCAAGAAATCAATGTGATGATGACCCAATCCCGCACGGAAACAGCCGATGTTTTGCATGCACGCGTCGGGGCCACCCTGGCCGAAGTCAAGGACGCGGTTGACCGCGCCAAGGCGAAACGCGCGGCATAGGGTCAGATCCCGGGTCTATTTATTTAAGGGACTCCATGCCGGATCTGACGCATCCGTCGGCGTGCGCATCATCCGTTCGTTAAACCCAGTCAGGTCAATCGTATACATTTTTGCGGCGCGGCCTGCGACACCTTTTGCGCCCATAGGCATTTCTTTGAAATACGCGAGAACGCGGCCATTCGGCGCCCAGGTCGGGCCTTCCACGTGATAGGCGTTTGTGATCAAACGTTCGCCTGAACCATCAGGTTTAATCACTCCAATATAAAACTGGCCTTTATACATACGGGTAAACGCAATCAAATCACCACGCGGGCTCCAAACCGGACTGGCGTAGCGTCCTTGGCCGAAGGAAATACGTGTGGCATTCGACCCATCGGCATTCATGACATAGATTTGTTGTGTCCCGCCGCGATCCGATTCAAAGACCACGCGGCGACCATCCGGACTGAAGGATGGGGCGGTATCAATTGCGGCATTACTCGTGAGTTGCGTCATATTCCGCGACCGCAGATTCATCAAATAAACATCCGTATTGCCGTTTTTGGCAAGCGACATGATGATTTGATTTCCATCCGGCGAAAAGCGCGGGGCAAAGGTCATGCCTGGAAAATCGCCCAAGACTTCCTGGCGCCCCGTGTCAATATTATAGATATAAACGCGCGGCTTATTTCCGGCGTAGGATAAATAGGTAATTACAGGGGCGTTCGGTGAAAAGCGTGGGGTGAGCACAATATCCCGACCATCGGTCAAATAACGGTTGTTAAACCCGTCTTGATCCATGATCGCCAGGCGTTTGACGCGTTTGGTCACAGGTCCCGATTCTGCGATATAGACCAGACGGGAATCGAAATACCCGTCTTCGCCCGTGAGGCGTTTATAAATTTCATCCGAAATAATATGCGCGATCCGCCGCCAGTTGGTGGGCGTCGTCATATAGGCCATGCCTGAGAGTTGCTTGCCCGACAGTATGTCATGCAAGCGAAATTCAACCCGGGTTTTCCCGTCCGGTGTGTTGAGGACCGTCCCCGAAATAAGCGCCTGGGCATTGATCGTTTTCCACGTTCCAAAATCTGGGCCCTTGGCGTTAATCGATGCACTGTCCTGTAAGAAAAGAGAGGGATCGAGCGGCTTAAACAGGCCCGTCCGTTCCAGATTATTCGTGATGACCTGGGGCATGCCGTTCGCGACGTCATTTAGTCCCGGATTCGCCGTATAAAAATTCGTAATCGCAACCGGAATCGGTTCCATGACCCCCTTGGTCACATCCACACGAAGCTGAGCGTGCGCAGAAAGTGGCAAAATAAGTCCCAAAAAGACCAAAAAAATAGCCTTACGCATCACAACATCTCCTTCGGATCAAAATTGATCACCATATCTTTCCACAGATTGTACTTTTCTTGCGGTAGGCGCAAGGGCGAACAACGCGGGTCATTGACGGCGCGAAGGGCACTTTCGGCGGCCGCGCGGAAACGATCGTCGCTGTTATACCGACCCTGATCCATGACGGTGGCGTCCCGCACTGTTCGGTCGGGATTCACGATGACTCGAATATCCACCGATAAATCCTCGGCTTCGGCTGCACCGGCAAAAATATTCCAACACCCTGAGAGTTGCTGCCGCAGGGCGTCGATATCACTGATCGTCAAGGTTTCGCCCACATGCGGCGTTTCGGGTGCGGGTTGACTTTCCGTGAGTTTCTTGGTGATTTCACCAATATCAGATTTTGGGGCGGGCGGATCTTTTGTTAAATTCTTTAGCAGCGAATCAAGTGTTTTTTGATTTTCCGCTGATTTCGGATCCGGTTTCTTCGGCAACGGTTTTTTATCGGGCTTCTTGGGCGGAGCCAGCGCGTCCAGATCCGGTGTCGGTTTATCAACCTCAACCGGCTTTTTGTCGGGCACGGTTTCTTTGGGCGCGGGCTTCACCGGTTCGGGCGTCGGGTTTGGTTTGGGGGTTGGTTTTTCAACCTTCGTCGGGGGCTCGTCCTTTTTATCCTTGGGTTCGGGGGCCTTGACCGGCGGTTTATTCGTTTGAGTCAGGTCGGAAACGGTTGCAAGTTCAACCGAAATCATCGGGGGCAGGGTGATCTCGGGCTTTAGATACGGGAGCCCAACGATCATCACCCCAATCAAAATCCCATGGGCTAGGAACGAGACGATGAGCGCGCGGTTCATCGTTCGGGCCGCGCCCTTTACGTTTGTATTCCGTCGTTCATGCCCGATCGTATTCACGGTACGCTTGCCTTTTCCAATTTTACCGCGCAGTCGACGGGTCCGTAATCAACGCGACCTTCCGATATCCGGCCTTGTTTAAGGTGCCAATGATCCGCATCACCTGGCCATAGGCAAGCGTGCTGTCCCCGCGCACAAAAATACGCTTTTCAGGGTCATTATTTGTGATGCCGGATAGGACCGCGAGCAAGCGTTCATTCGACACTTGCGTTTCGCCGACAAACACCAATCCATCGCGGTTAATCGTGACCTCGATCGGTTTTTGATCTTCGGTATTGATCGCGTGCGCATCCGCCTTGGGCAAATCAACGGGCACTCCCGCGGTCAGCAAAGGTGCGGCCACCATAAAAACAATGAGCAGCACCAGCATCACATCAACCATCGGAGTCACGTTAATATCCGACATGGGCTTGGCCCCGCTGCGCCGATTTCCTCGCCCGCCGGAACGACGCGATCCACCCATTAAATGTGCCGCCATGATTGGGTCCCCTTTTGGTGTTACGCGGCGGCTTTTTGACCACGCGCGGTTTCAGTTTGATCCAGATGCCGCGAGACAATCGTTAGAAATTCCGATAAAAATCCATCCAAACGGTCCGCATATCGATTGATCGCAGTTGAAAAAACGTTATAGGCCAAGACCGCGGGAATGGCCGCGACCAACCCGATGGCGGTCGCAAACAATGCCTCGGCAATCCCGGGGGCGACGACCGCAAGCGATGTGTTATTCGTATGCGCAATCGCTGTAAAGCTGTTCATGATCCCCCAGACGGTTCCAAAAAGGCCGATAAAGGGCGCGGTTGATCCAACGCTTGCCAGAAAGGTCATGCCGCGTTCAAGCGTTTGGACCTCCCGGTTCATGGCGACAACCATCGCACGTTCGACACGCTGTTTCAGTGACGCTTGAACATTTTCTGAAGACGGGATCCCGGCGGAGATGCCTGCTTGCCATTCATCCATTCCGGCAATAAAGGTCGCAAGCATGGGATCTTCGGGGCTTTTCCGCACGCGGGTATAGAGTTTATCCAACGTCTCGCCCGACCAAAATGCATCTTCGAAACGGTCCGCGCGGCGGTTCAGTTTGCTTAAGGAAAGGCGTTTGTTGAAAATGATGGCCCACGCCCAAACCGAGGCAAAAAGCAACATCATCATCACAATTTTGACGACGATATCCGCCTGAAGAAACAGGCCCCACATCGACATGTCATGGAGAGCTGTCCCGGCGAGCGCTGTTGTATCAACTGTCCGGTCCAAAATGACTGTGCCAGGAGAAAGATCCGTCATCGTTTATTATCCTTGATTTTAAAAAAATTAATATGTCGTTCCGGTGAGTTTAGCATTATTCATGTGCCGCGTTTTATCGCGCCCATTCCGCTTGTCGGTATTTCGTTCAAGCGCGACCGTTAAGTCGATACCATGTTGGTTGGCAAGACAGGTGAGCGCAAAGATACAGTCCGCGATTTCATCCCCCAGATAACGCATTGGATCTTCTTGGGCAGGGTCTGTTTTCTTAAACGATTGTTCGCCCGCAGTACGGTTCACGATCCGCGCAACCTCGCCCACTTCTTCGATAAGTTCGAGCATATTGCTCATGGGGCTAAAATACCGAACGCCAATGGATTTAATCCAATCATCCACCTGTTTTTGCCAGGCGTCTATCGTGATATTTTCCATTTTATTCTCCTTCCCAGGGGTTATGTCAGTGCCTGAAATACCTTTTCTGGCCAGCGGACGGGGCGTAAATTTTCGGACCCGACGCAGACCAGCGTGATCATCATGGTACAAATATCATCGGCACCCCGGGTCACACGCTGTATCAATTGGAGTGAGGTGCCGCCCATTTTCTCGACCCTCGTCACAACCTTTAGCGAATCATCCAAAGATGCAGGCCTTTTATAATCGATTTCAACCCGCTTGACGACGATCAAGATGCCGCATTCTTGCCGCAGGGTCGACGAGGAGAATCCGCATTCCCGCAGCATTTCCGCGCGGGCCGCCTCTGCCAGACGTAAATAATTCGCATAATACATGACGCCACCGGCATCCGTATCCGCAAAGTACACATGGGTCGAGAAAAAATAGTCTTTCATGTTGTTTGTAAGTATGGAGAGCCAACGGCCATTCTGCAAGGCGGATATGAGGGAAATTTATTTTATGTTAGGATCGATTTGTTCTTCAAGCTTGTCCTCCCTATGATCCGCCAATGCCATATAGATTCACCTTCTCCCAAAAATCTGGCTATGCCGTTTTGGTTGTTTTGCTGTTCTTTTTGCCGTTTTCGGTGGCCATGTATTTGCTGTGGCAAGAAAAATTCTCTGAAATCCAGTTTTTGCAACGGGAAAAGATCGGGCTTGAGATTCATGGGGCCTTGTTTGAGCTTTACACCTGGATGCAAAGTCAAGACGACGAACGTCAATTGATGGTGCCCAACAAGAGCCTCACCCCCTTGATGACACGTGTCGATGAGGCGTGTCATGGTCAAGATTTTATTTGCGGCACCTGGCCCAGCTTACACGCGGAAATCGAAACTTTTTTTGTGGCCCAGTCATCGCCTGCGCCCCGTGATTTGATGTCCATTCATAAGGCGAATACACGCGACATTCAACAGCTGATGCGCCTTGTCACCTTGCGTTCAGGCTTGATCCTTCATCCCACGGCGCATACCTATCTGCGGATCGACCTAATCACAAATAACATTCAAGACTACTACGAAAATCTTGATTTATTTGATCATCAACTGACGGATGCAACACGGCATCACATGAAAGAAATTTCTAAAAACGGTGAAATGCTTTTGAGTTTCGGACGAATCGAAATGATCAACAAGCATATTCTCTATAATTTAGAGCAAACGGGCAATTTTAATAAAACCGGGTATGATTCGGAAGGGACAAATCTTATCTTTCAAACACAAAAAATAGCCCGCATTTTAAGGGATATGCTGACCCATCAAGATCTCCTTGCCAATCAAAAAATAATCCAAGGGGAAATCCCTGTCACCTTGGGTCTTTTATATGATGCTTATCACCATTATCGCGCCCAGGCCAATGGGCTACTCACGGCTCGAATTCATGAAAGTTACAAAAAGCTTTATAGTATTTGGGGCGCACTTATTGTTGCGTTTATCGCCTCTCTCCTTTTCTTTCATCATACCTATCGTAACATTATCGACCGGGATGCCGTCGCCGCAGCGCAAGCAATTGGCCAGAAAAATATCGAACTCGAACAAGCGCGACAAGAAGCTGATGAAGCCAACCGACTCAAATCATCTTTTCTTGCGAATATGAGTCATGAAATCCGAACGCCCATGAACGGGATCGTCGGGATGTCGGAATTACTCGCCGATACCGATCTTGATTCCAAGCAAGAGAAATACGTCCAAAATATTTTGACATCGACCGATCATCTGCTCTCCATCATCAACGATATCATCGATTTTTCAAAGATTGAGGCCGGTCGTATCGAGCTTGAATCCGTTCCTTTTAACCTTCAGGATGTTGCGCGCGATGCGCTCGATACCCTTTCATTTCAAGCAAAAAATAAGGGCCTGGACATGGCGCTTCAAATCGATCCAAATGCGTCCTTGGATCTTGTTGGCGATCCCGTACGGATCAAGCAAATTATTCTAAACCTGCTCTCTAATGCGTTGAAGTTTACCCATCAAGGCCATGTTCATTTGATGATTGAGCAGATTAAGAGTGCTTCAGAACCCGGATATACGAATCTGCGCGTCAGTGTTGAAGACACAGGCATCGGGATCCCTGACAGCAAGCAACATCGTCTTTTTGAAAAATTCTCCCAAATAGACGGCAGCACGACGCGCGAATATGGCGGATCGGGTCTGGGCCTGGCCATTTGCCGTGAACTTGCGCACATGATGGGTGGAGAGATCGGCGTTACAAGTACGGTGGGTATGGGATCCACATTCTGGTTTACGATGCACTTAAAGGAGCAGAAATTCTTGACCTCTGAATCGACTGATATTCTCCCGGCCGCCGTTCCCCTGATCCCCTCTGCGCGCGCATCTAAAAAATTTGATTTGTCCCAGGTGCGCATTCTTGTTGCTGATGACAGCCCCATTAACCAAGACTATGTGCTCGATCTTTTAAATGGCCTGAAGGCCCAGGCTCATGTTGTGAGTAACGGGCAGCAAGTATTAGATCTGATTACAACAGATAGTCATGACTTGGTCTTAATGGATTGCCAGATGCCCGTGATGGATGGATATCAGGCCACGATCACGATCCGCGCACGCGGTGTCACAACAAAGGGACGGCCCGTGCCGATCATTGCGCTGACTGCAAACGCCATGAATACGGACCGTCAAAAATGTCTGGACGCCGGAATGGATGATTATCTGGCAAAACCTGTGCGCAAGACCGATTTGGTCGCCATGATCGAAAAATGGTTAACCCAAGATTCGGCGGCTTAATCGCCTAAAACCGCAGCTTGGGCGGCGCGCAAAGAGGCGCAGCCTTGCTCCGCAAGGGCAAGCAGTTGAAACAATTGGTCTTTTGAAAAGGGCGCGCGTTCGGCTGTCCCTTGAATTTCAACCAAGCCGCCTGCCCCGGTGATCACAAAATTGGCATCCGTTTCGGCGCTTGAATCTTCTGTATAATCAAGATCCAGCATCGGTACGCCGCCAATGATCCCGCAAGACACCGCCGCAACAGAGGTGACCAGCGGCATTTTGGGCAGCAACCGAATAGCGACCAAATGTTGGCAGGCCAGGGCCAGCGCAACGTATGACCCAGTAATCGCCGCCGTCCGCGTCCCGCCATCGGCCTGCAGCACATCGCAATCAAGTTTGATCTGCCGTTCCCCCAGGGCCTGAACATCTAGCACAGAGCGGAGGGCCCGCCCGATCAAGCGCTGGATTTCCTGGGTGCGGCCCGTTTGTTTGCCACGTGCGGCTTCACGGTCGGTGCGTTGATGAGTCGCCCGGGGCAACATCCCGTATTCCGCCGTGATCCAGCCTTTTCCTTGGTTTTTCATCCAGCCCGGCACGCCCTCCTCGACGCTTGCGGTGCAAAGCACATGCGTGTCGCCAAATTTTGCGAGACACGACCCTTCGGCATGTTTCGAGACATGGGGGATGAGTTCAACGGCGCGAAGGGCGCCATCCGCACGATTATTCAAGCGGGGCATGGGTTTTATTTCCTTTTTGTCTAGAGCGAGAAATCTTCCCTCTGCTCTTGTCACACTCGCATCAGAAAAGCAAGGTTGGGTGACAAAGAACGACCATTTTGTCAAAGTTCACTTGATGTCGCGGTAAAAGTTTTCGTGCGGGCCAACAGCAATTAATTCAAGTTCGGTCCCTTCGTACGACAGCCGATACGCCAACAGCATAAGTTGATTAACCATCCTGAATTTATACACGCGCGCCCCGGCCAGATCGCCGATTTTTAACACGCCGATATCCGGTGCGCCAAGAATCGCCAAAATCGCGGGTTCCAGATCATGCTGTTGGTTTTTATGAAGGCGCTTATAGGCCTTTTTGAACTGGGGAGACTGAACGATACGCACGATGAGAGTCAATTTTCTGGGATATGCTGGAATTTATAGCGATTTGAAGAATTAAACGAACGAAGTAATGAGTTGGTCGAGGGAGAGAT
>CAZSIB010000019.1:0-658 GCA_964607245.1 uncultured Pseudobdellovibrionaceae bacterium
CCAGGTGCAGCGCGAAAATCGCCATATCGACCGACATGCCATCATGGGGTGCCACGTTTGAGGAGAGCGGCGGATAGACCGTCCATCCCGTCCCGGCCCCCGCGCCAATAAAGGCCGAGGCCACCAGGAGCAAAAACGCCGGGACGATCAGCCAAAACGAAATATTATTCAGACGCGGAAACGCCATGTCGGGCGCACCAATCATGAGTGGCACAAACCAGTTGCCAAACCCGCCGATCAACCCCGGCATCACCACAAAAAACACCATGATCAAGCCATGCGCGGTGATCCAAACGTTCCACATCTGCCCATCGGCGACCAGTTGCAGCCCCGGATCCTGAAGCTCCATGCGCATCAACATCGAGAACGTGCCGCCCACAAGGCCCGCAAAAATCGAGAATATGATATACAGCGTCCCAATATCCTTGTGGTTGGTCGAACAAAACCAGCGGGTAAAGAAGCCCGGTTTGTGGTCGTGGTGATCATCATGAGAATGCGCGGGATGCGGAGTCGAGGTCGGAGCAGTCATCTTTTATCTTCCTTTTGGTCTGTTTGTCTTTCATTATGTATGTCTTATATTCTAGCCATACTTTAGATTTCTGTCTGTTGCCCTTACCCTGGTGACACATAGGCCAGGGCTTCAATTTTGTGGCCATCT
>CAZSIB010000019.1:668-1012 GCA_964607245.1 uncultured Pseudobdellovibrionaceae bacterium
GATCGAAAACGAAAGCCGCGTAATAATCATCGGCGTAATGGGCCCGAATACCGGGGGCGCCCGCATCCCGCGCGCCGTTTTTCAGGGCGGCGGCATAAAATTCATCGACGCCCCTTTTCCCCCGCGCCTTGAAACAAATATGCGATCCGTTGCAGGCCTGAACCACGCCGCGCGATGGGTCAAGCGGCGTATTGATAATAAAGAACGAATCGTTCTGGCCATAGGCAGCCATCACGCCGTCCTCACCAAAAAGATAGGTGTAATCGAGTGCGCCCATCACGGCATCATAAAATAATTTGGAGCGCTTAAAATCCGAGACACCGATTGAGACATGCGCGAACATC
>CAZSIB010000019.1:1022-11939 GCA_964607245.1 uncultured Pseudobdellovibrionaceae bacterium
AAACTTATATCCCTGCCCCCTGCCCCGAAACCGAGTCCTTCGCGGGCGCGGTAACGGCGGGGGCCGATGCCGCCGGCGCGTCCGCAATCCCTTGTTCTTTTTTCTTGGCGGCAATCCAGGCATTAAATTCGTCTTTGGACACCGCCTTGAATTCAATCGGCATATAGCCATGGCCCGTGCCGCAGATTTCCGAACACTGGCCGTAATAGGTGCCGGGTTTCGTCACATGCATCCAGGTTTCATTGAGACGCCCGGGCACCGCATCTTTTTTCACGCCAAACGCGGGTACAGCAAAGGAATGGATGACATCCGCCGCCGTAATCAAGACTTGGATATTTGTATCCACCGGAATAACGACGGGATTATCGGTTGAGAGCAGCCGGACCTGCCCTTTCGATTTATCAATCTCTTTTTCCGCGATCATGTTCGCCATGAAATTCACCCCGCCGTGATCTGGGTATTCATAGCCCCAATACCATTGATACCCGGTGACTTTTAACGTCATATCCGGGGCTTTCACCTTGTCCATATAATAAAGGAGTTTAAGCGAGGGGATCACGATAATAATCAAAATGATGACGGGCACGACGGTCCAGAGAATCTCAAGCGGAACGTTATGCGTGGTTTTAGAGGGGACCGGATTGGCGCGCGCGTTAAACCGGATGACCACATAGATCAAAAGCGCCAGCACAAAAAGCGCGATGCCCGTGATAATCCAAAGGAGCATGTTGTGAAAATCAATCAAGCGTTCCATGACGGGTGTCGCCGGCGCCTGAAGCCCTAGGCCCCATTCGGTTGGTTTTTCAGCCAAGGCCAAATCCGGCGTCCAAAACAAGCCAAGAAGCGCAACAACAAAAATGCGGGAGAACATGGAAAAAGACATGGAGGAAAATTTTTCGTCGCGGTTAAAGGAAAGAGTTCCGCCAAACGCGGGCGTCATCGCGCGGGCGTCACAGAACAACACAACGCCCAAGATAAACCGGGAAGCGGGGGTCCGTAAAGGGTATTCAAAACCAAATTAAACTTTATCACTTGATCTGGGCCTTGATGGTTGGATCGACCACCATATACCTTTCGATACCATAATCCAAGGCTCGGCGAAGTCGGTGCAGTCCTTCTTGTTGTGCGCGCGGATCTGAGTCTTTCAAAAGAATCAGGCCCGTAAACCACAACCCCACAGGATCGTCCATACTTTGACTATGTATTTTCTGGGCCAACCGCCCGACCCGATCATCGTCCCCTTGGACGATATAATAGGACAGGTAAGGTACTGCCAAATCCGTACGGTGGGGTGCCCGGGACAGCCAGGCCTCGACATCTTCCTCCCACCCTGTTTGATAAAAATCAAGAAGATCCCGGGTTAAAAGAGGGCGCAGCATAAAAAGCATTTCCCCCCGCACCGTCAATATCGCATAATGAAGGCGCAAACCCAGACGATTTTTCGCCCGATATTCCCCGGCCCGGCAGAAGAGATCATTCAGCTTTGAAAGCTCTGCCGTCCCTGCCGCAGGATTTTTATCGCGACTAAATTTATCACTTAATTCATGGGCATACCCAGTGAGCAGGCGGGCCAAATGCACATCCCCAATGACTGTATCTTCCCTTGTTTGAATACAATGCGGTGCGTGCGCCCGCATTTGTTTTTCTTGAGGCTTGTCATATGTCATCATTGTCTGTGCGGCAAGGAGTGCCCCCGCCCCTTGCAATATGGCCACACCCAAAAAAACCGCCCAAAGGCCGCGAAGCTTTTTTGTTACCTTAAGTGCTGGCGTCGGCCCCGCCACCCACCCCAGTGCCAAAGCAAGAAACGGGACATTCACAACGAAAATAAACCAAAAGGACCCAAGGGTCACCGCGCCACCGGAAAAAATAACCGCGGGGAGAAGCATTCGCCGGCGTGCCGCCATGGAGATTCCCGCCCACAGGGCAATCACCAATAAAAACCCAACAAGCCCCGTACTCACCAGTGTTTCAATAAATATATTATGGGGATGAAAATGGTCCCACGCGACAAAATCCCACTGATTATTGATATCGGTTGTGACATCAATCCACGAAATGGGTAGAAATTTAAAAACATGTTCGGGAAACATTCCCCACCCAAACCCCGTCATCATTCCAGCCGGATTTTCAAAAAGCGGGGCGTACCCCATTTTAAATAAAAACGCACGCGCGATAACGGAATATAGTCCGGGCGCACGATGCACATGCCCATCCGCGTCCGTCAAAACCTGTGCGATTCCTTCGACCACGCCCCAGACCAAGGGGATCATCCCAATAAACAAAAGAACAAGGACAAGCCGCATTTGACGCGACGTACACATGCCCCGTTTTCGAATATAGAAACATCCAAATAATATGGGAGCCCCCAGAACGGCAAACAAAATTCCCGCCTGATTTCCTGTTAAAATGGTTGCGATCACATACGCGGCAAATAAACCAACCTTACTCATAAGCGGCCGGACGAATGTCCATGCCATGACAAAAAGCGCGAGAATTGACCAAGCCATATAATCTGGAAAATTATATGGCGTTGGAAGATGCACTCCCAAAAACCGATTGGCCATATAGGGAGTAAAACAGACTAAAAACCCGATCAGCGCGACAATAAACAGGCCCCGTCGCACGTACGGCAATCGGCACAAGAATATAGCCATAAAAGAAAATATCGAGAAATTAAGCCACCAGAGCGCGCCTTCGCCGTTTTGAGGGAGGCCGATAAAATGACGAAGGGGAAAATCAAGACGGGGGAGGATCGCCAACGACCACACCCCCACCAAGAAAGGAAAAAGGACGAGGGGATGCGCCGCTATTTTTCCCATATGCTTTGGATAGAGGATTGAGAATCGTATCAAACAAACAGAAAGTCCCAGGCTGGTGAGATGATAGGCAATATTGATGGCTTCACTTTGGGGCCAAACCCCCCGACCAATCCCGGGATAAGCAAGAAAAAACCAAAAAAACGACCCAGAGAAAAGAACGATTGACCATAAGATCCACAGACGAGCCTGTCCCAATATTCTGTCTTGTGGTAAAACTGCAGCACTGTTCATGAAATCGATGCCTGTATTGTGTTCTTTCTTGTTGACCCAGATGAACAATGTTTCACTGAACCTGCTTTTCCCCCAATTTTTGGGGGCTATCTTTTGTTTTTTCAACAAAAAAGGAAATCGTCAATGAAAATCTCTCGTTATGCACTCGCCGCTGTTGTGGCCGTTGCCGTCACTGGCACGACACAATCCGCCCAAGCGGCTTATTCCTGTTCGAATGCCACGTATGGCTCCAGCTATTCCACCTGTTCGACGGATAATACCAGCAACGCGAACGCGACAACCGTTACCTCTGTTGCTGTTCTTTCCGCCGCCGCAACACAAACAGCCGGCATCATCTCGAACCGCGTGGCCCAGGCCATTGGCGGGACGGATGGTTCGTTCCATGTCGCAGCAAACGGTTTTTCGGCCTCGACAGGTAAAGCGGCCGGTGATGGTTCGGACGATGTCGGTGTCTGGGTTTCTGGTTCTTGGACCGGTGCCGAAGATGATAACGACGATACCGCTTTTGACGGGACGACTCGTACAGGTATGGCCGGGATTGATTACCGTGTTTCCGATATGACCTTGATCGGTCTTTCGGCTGGGTACGAAAAATCTGATTTTGACACCGCCTATAACGGTTTTGGTGGCGTTGATGGTTCCCTTGAAGGCAGCGGATGGACGGTTGCGCCTTATGCCGCATTCGACATGGGAAGCATGACCACGACTTTAAGCGTTGGGTATTCCATGATTGATTATGATACCGTTCGCTATGACCCGAACACCGGGAATACGATCACTGGGTCGACCGATGCCAATCGTTACTTTGTGAATGCGGGCGTGGGTGGATCTCATGATCTTGCTGAACATGTTCGTTTGCGCACAAACGCGAGCGTGTTCTATGTCTCTGAGAACAAAGACGACTTCACAGAAGATGAATCAAACGGTTCGACCATTGCTCAAGATGGTGAGACCACACATCTGGGCCGCGCCGCGCTTGATTTCCGTCTGGGCTATATGTTCGAAGGGATCGAACCCTATGCCTTGGCCGGGGTTGAGTATGATTTCTCGAAATCAGATGTTCCCTTGGCAGCAGGCCAAACCGAATCGGGTACCGAAGATGATTTCGGCGCCAAATTTGGGGGTGGTGTTGTCTTGAACCTGGGCGACAATGTGACCGGCGGACTTGAGGCCTATACCTCTCAATTCCGTAGCGACTATGATGAAGTCACCGGAACCGCCACGCTGCGCGTACGCTTCTAATAAAATCGTATGCTTCTCTTGAATAAAAAAGCGGCCAGAGGGATTCTTCTGGCCGCTTTTATTTTGTATGGCCTTTCTGGTCTTACCGGATGTTCCTCCGTTTCTGACCGACAAAATCTCGCGCAAAACCTTGTCGATCAAGCGGGATATCACCCCCAAACAATCCCCACAGCCTTTTTTGATTTATATGCGGCAACCCCAACCCGGCGGCCAACCGCTTCTTCTCTTGCCCCTCTCACCTTTGTCATTGAAGGCGATGGGTATGCTTGGGTCGACCGCCGCCACCCCACACGTAATCCAACCCCGAAAAATCCCGTGGGGCTTCGTCTTGCCACCGGCCCCTTTTATGGCGCCACCTATTTGGCACGACCCTGCCAATATGTGGATGATCCCCGCTGTACCGTTTTGGATTGGACGGATGATCGATTTTCGTCCGATGTTCTTGCCTCGTATATGTCTGCGATCGATCGCTTAAAACAGGGCACGGATACGGCCCGGCCTGTTCATCTTGTGGGGTATTCCGGGGGTGCGTATATTGCCCTGTCCCTGGCCGCGATGCGCCGCGATATTCGGTATGTGACGACGGTTGCCGGGTTACTTGACCCGGTATCATGGGCGGATGATCACCGGATCACGCGGCTTCGCGGAGTGTCTTCCTTTGCCGCTCTCGCCACGCGGTCGCAGGGTACGTATTTTACCCATTGGTGCGGCGAAAAAGATGATGTGATCCTGTGCGCCCAGCATGAGAAATGGCGCGCCGCCCTGCCCCCACATGTCCAGGGCTTTCATCATTGGCGCACGATTCCCGGCGCAACGCACCAAACGATTTACCGCGGGGTTGTGGCTCCTTAAAAAAAGTAAATTAGCGCTTCGAGAAAATCTTCCTTTCCCCTTGATCTTTCATGCTTGATGCCGTAAAAGCGGGGCTTAGAGAATTGTTCCTTTTATAATGTTGTTTTTATGGCAAAAGAAGATCTGATCGAATTTAAAGGGGTGGTGACCGAAGTCCTCCCGAACGCGATGTTCCGCGTGAAACTGGAAAATGGCCATGAAATCCTGGGCCACAGCGCCGGGAAAATGCGTAAAAACCGCATCCGCGTGTTGGTCGGGGACAACGTTGTTGTCGAAATGACCCCCTATGACCTGACCAAAGGCCGCATTATTTTCCGCGAGAAATAAGTTTGCATCACGAGGACGACACCCATCCAATCTATTGGTATGCCCCTGATGGCGATTGGGGATGGATGTGCAATCTGAGCCCGCATCATTTTCGTTTAAACGGTATTTTTTGGCAAACTGCAGAACACTTCTATCAGGCTCATAAATTCACTGCTACGCCCGATCTTTTTAATCGAATCAGGCTATCTTCTGACCCTTTTGTTGCAAAAGCCATCGCAAAAGAAAATCTCCCTTTTCAAGATCCGAATTGGTATCCATCTAAAAAGGCCTATGACGTCATGAAAACTGCTGTCCGGGCGAAATTTGACCAAAATTCCGAAATCGCGCGGATGTTAATTGCCACTTATCCCCGTCCCATTATTGAACGCACCGATAACGATGATCGTTGGGGTGATGGGCCGAATAGAACCGGCCAAAACTGGGCCGGAAAAATCTTGATGGAAATCCGTGATGAACTCCGCCAACCCTAAACTGATCCTCGCGTCTGCCTCGCCGCGGCGGCTTGAGTTACTGGCCCAAATCGGCATCATCCCCGATGCGGTTATTCCCGCCGATATCGATGAAAGCCCCAAAAAAGACGAAATGCCCGCCGTGCTTGCCAAGCGTCTCGCGTCCGACAAGGCCCGGCATGTTCACGCCCAATATCCGAACGCCCTTGTGATCGGGGCCGACACCTTTGTCACCGTGGGTCGCCATGTGCTGCAAAAACCCAAAGACGCGCGGGACGCCGCACATTTCCTGATGCTCATGTCCGGTCGTCGGGTCAAGGTGATCACGGGCGTGGCCGTGATGGCCCCAGGCCTCGCTTCCCCCCGCGTGCGCCTGTCGACGAGTACGATCTGCGTCAAGCGGCTCACCCCAACCGACATCGCCTGGCACACGTCATTTCCAGATGAATGGCGCGGACGTTCGGGGGGATGTTCGGTCACAGGGCGTTTTTCTGGATTTATCACGCGCATCGACGGCACGCCGGACAGTATCGCGGGCCTGTCCCTTTATGATACACTTTGCCTGCTCACCTCTTGCGGGTATTCGTTTCATGGACATATTGATTGAAGATCTGAATGGCTCGCTTTGGGTTGCGGCAGTCGACAAGGGCCAACTCCGCGGCCTCGAGATCGACCCCGACCTTGAACGCGTGCGCTATGGGTCGGTGTACTGGGCACGGGTTAAGCGGATTGATGCGTCCCTGGACGCTGCTTTTCTGGATCTTGACGGTGAAAACACCGGAATTTTGTACAACCGCGATATCCGGATCAAACGGCCGCGCAGCGTGCAAAAAGGCGGCGACGTCGCGATTGGTAAACTCTTGAAACCCGGGCAATTTCTGTTGGTTCAGGCGCGCTCCGGGTATCTGCCCAAAGACGCGGATGAGGATTTGCCGCCCCTTGAAAAAACCCCTGTCATGACAATGGATATTGCCCTTGCCGGGCGTTTTATGATCGGTACGCCGCTTGAGGGAAAAAGCCGCGTGTCGGGCCGCATTCGGGATAAAAAACTCAGGCGCCAGATGGAGGGAATGCTCGCCGATCTTCAAGGTGTGCAGGGTGTGATCCTGCGTAAATCGGCCGCCCACACCCAAACCGACCGGATTATCCGCGAGGCCAAAATCTTGCGTACGGTCTGGGAAAATATTGAACGCGCCGGGGTTGGGACCACGCCGCATCTGATTATGCTTGGGGCCAATGCCGCCCAGCGCATTTTGGCCGATCATGCCGCCACGCGCATTGATCATATCGATATCTCAAGCCTGAACGCTTTTGCCGAGACCCAGCAATGGGCGGATATTTTTGCGCCCGATCTGGTCCCGAAAATTCGCGCGGCGGATATGAGCGAGGATAACGTGCACGATCTGGGGTTGTTCCTGGAACAAAACAGCCTGATGGACCAAATTGACGCGCTCCTCAACCCCTATGCGTTATTGCCGGGCGGCGGCAACATTATTATTCAAGGTACCGCCGCCATGACGGTTGTCGATGTGAACTCCGCGCGCGATCGGCGCGGCGGGCTTTCCGTCAATCTTGAGGCGGCAACAGAAATCGCGCGGCAAATTCGCCTGCGGAATTTGGGGGGAATCATCATCATTGATTTTTTGAAAATGCCGAATGTCACCCAGCGGCGTAAACTTATTGATCATCTGCAAAATCAATTCGATGATGATCCCTGCACCGTTCAGATTCATGGGCTGACTAAATTGGGATTACTTGAGCTCACCCGGAATCGCCGCACGCCGACACTTGCGGAACGTGTTGAAACCCTCGGGGCCGAGGAGGAATAACCATGCCGCATGATCTCATGACCCTCATGGAATTTTTGTCCTATATCGCGACGGTGGTCGGGATTCCGCTCGCGCTTGGGGTGTTTATGTTCGAAGAAAAAAAGGAACGCCAGGCCGAGCAAGAAGAAATCTATGAAAAACTCATGACGCATTATGCACAGATTCAAGAAAAACTTTTTGAATATCCGGAACTCGACCATCATACCGCCCCCCTTGCAAGTCCCGAGGACGCGCGGCGGCAATATATTTTATACGAGATGTTGATCTCTCTGTTCGAGCGGTCCTTTATTTTGCTTTATGGCGAGACCGACCCCGCCTATCGCCGTATGTGGAATTCCTGGGAAGATTATATCGCCCAGTGGCTCGCCCGACCCAATTTTCGCGCGGCCCTACCCCAATTGATGAAAGGGGAAGATCCGGATTTTGTGGCCTATTTCGCCCGGGCGAGTGGGATGAGTTTGAGCCCTTGATTTTTATTTGACAAAATATGCCGCTATTTGATATTTCTTGTATTTACAGATTTATTCATTAACCCTTAGGGTAGCGGAATTGGCATTAAATCCTAGAGCTGAACGGACGATTCTTCCCTCCGGCGTGACCGTCATTACAGATCACTATCCAATTGGGGGTGGTGTTGCTGCGCGCCTTTGTGTCCATCGTGGCCACTTACACGATCCCGCCCATCAGAATGGCCTCGCTCATTTCGCCGAACATATGGTTCTGCATGGCGTTCCCGACATTCCAGCAGATGTACTTGAAGAACGATTCAAAGATGCAGGGCTTATACATTGGAACATGTCCACGGCATTACAACGAACCAAATACGAAGTCGCTGGTCTGACCGAAGGGGCAACCGAATACCTTGATTTAATTGCCCAATCTTTGGTCGCCTGTGCATATGATGGGGATGATTTTGCCCTTGAACAAGGTCGGATCATCAACGAAATGCGCCGTTATGTCGCGAACCCAGACCTTCAGGCCGATTATACCCGTGACCAAAGAATTTTTGCGGGCCAGCCTCATGCGGCCTGGGCGGGGGGACTCCCTGATCACTTGGCTCGGATCACACTTGAAGATATCCGTAACTATCACCGGAGTGCGCATGTAACTGGCAATCTTGTCTTGATCACAAGCGGTGATTGGTCGCATGACGCAGCATGCCGTTGGGCGGACACAAAACTTGCACCGCTCCCCAATGCCTCCCGTACACAAAAATGCCTCAGCCGGATCATGCCAGACGATGTTTGGATTGATGACCCCGGGCAATCCTCACCCCAAAGTGGCCCGATGACTGATTATAAAGTAATCTACGATGCATCCTCTTTGCCCTTTAATGATCAGATGCTCCTCAAGCTAGGGCACAGCCTGTTACGACGCCCCATTCAAAACAGAGTTGCACATCATTTTGGCGTCTATAATTTTGGTTTGGGTTTTTATGCGATGGACAGTTCTTGCGTACACACAGCAGAACTTTCTGGATCAAAAGTATCGCCCGATACTTTACCGACTCTTCTCAAATCAACCCTAGCGGTGATGCAGGAAGAAATTGACAAAATTGATGAGGATCAATTTCAAAAGCAGAAAAATCGATTTAGACTATCCAGACAAACCCAGGATGTTTTCGGCAGGTCTAATCTAAAAATGCGACTTGATGAACTGGAATATAATCACTTTAGTAACGGTCCAGAAGACGTTTGGGGCAGCCCAATGACCGCAATCCAAAATGCGCAACTTTCAGATGTTCGCCGTATATTACGGCAAACATATTCTGGGCACCCGGTAACGTATTATCGGGGACATTTACAGGATAATTTTCCAACCGGCAGGGACTTACAGGCTGTCTTTACTCACCCCAACCCCACGTTAGGTCATGCAAAGAGACTTCTTCCTGATCCGACCCCTTAACAGCCCGAAAAAAACCGTCTAAGCTTGGGGCCATGTGTATGTCCCCTCTTTTGACCCAACTGCCCTAGGCCCGATGTCGTTACCTCCCTCCTCTTTCCCGGATTCGTCCCGTCCGCACCCGCCGCGCCTGGTCCACCTTGTCGTGTGCTGGATTCTTGATCTTTGTGCGGATACAGGCCGGACAGTTTTAAATTTGATGGGGCATTTGGGGCATTTGGTCGAATTCATGGGCAAAAGCCTGTTTCACGCGCTGACCCCGCCCTATTTCGGACGTTTGACCGTACGGCAATTCCTAGATATCGGATATTATTCCTTGCCCGTCGTCGGCATGACCGCGCTTTTTACCGGGATGGTGCTGGCGCTTCAGTCTTATACCGGATTCACCCGGTTTAACGCGGATAGTGCGATTTCCGCCGTGGTGGCTCTGTCGATTACCCGGGAACTCGCCCCAGTTCTCGCCGGATTGATGGTCGCAGGCCGTGTCGGGGCCGCGATCGCCGCCGAGATTGGGACGATGCGCGTCACCGAACAAATCGACGCCATGCGCACCTTGTCCGTTCACCCCTATCATTATTTGATTGCCCCGCGGGTGATTGCCGGGACGCTGATGCTGCCGCTCCTGGTGTTGGTCGGCGATATTATCGGGATTTATGGGGGATATATTGTCGCGATTCACGTGCTTGAGTTTAACACCGGGTCTTATCTGTCGCAAACCTATGACGTGCTTGAAACAATGGATGTTGTCTCGGGTGTGATCAAGGCCGCGGCCTTTGGTTTTATCGTGACCGTCATGGGATGTTATCACGGGTATTATTCAGGGCGCGGGGCCCAAGGTGTGGGCGCCGCCACCACCTACGCCGTTGTCTCGGCGTCCATCTTGATCCTGATTGTAAATTATTTTCTAACCCAAGTGTTCTTTTCATGAGTACTATTCCAGTTTTTGAAACAGAGCGACTAATCTTGCGTGCACCGACAATAAAAGATGCCCCCGCCTATCAAAAATATTTTGCAGATTATGAAGTTATTCGCCAACTTGCTGCGCCTGTGCCCTGGCCTTACCCCGAAAACGGCTCCCTTAAATTTTTGGAAGAAACAATTATTCCTCATCAAGGAAATAACTTTTGGTTTTGGGGTTTGTTTTTGAAAACTAATCCTGATGAGTTAATTGGAGGAATCGAACTCCTTACACCAGGAACTCCAGCCAATCGTGGTTTCTGGTTGGGTTGTCCATTTTGGGGCCAAGGCTTAATGACTGAAGCT
>CAZSIB010000020.1:0-10950 GCA_964607245.1 uncultured Pseudobdellovibrionaceae bacterium
CCACCCTGTTCGATATTCCGCGCGGCCCCAAAGAAGCGTTTCGGACGTTGAAGGGCGTTCGCGTCCACACCGCCGGTGAGCACCTTGCCCGATGAGGGGACGACGGTGTTATACGCACGAGCGAGACGCGTAATGGAATCGAGAAGGATAATCACGTCGCGTTTATGTTCGACCAGGCGTTTCGCCTTTTCCATGACCATCTCGGCAACCTGCACGTGCCGCGCGGCCGGTTCATCAAAGGTCGAGGAGATCACCTCACCCCGCACGGACCGCGCCATGTCGGTAACTTCTTCCGGGCGTTCGTCAATCAAAAGGACGATCAGATACGCATCCGGGTGATTGGCGGCAATCGAATGCGCGATGTCTTGCAGCATGACGGTTTTCCCAACGCGTGGCGGCGCAACGATCAGCGCACGCTGACCAAAGCCCAAGGGCGCGACCAGTTCAATCACGCGCTGAGTATTGTTTTTCTTGGTCGGGTCCTGAAGTTCCAGTTTAATTTTGCGGTCGGGATAAAGCGGCGTTAAGTTATCAAAGTTAATCCGGTGACGCAGTTTTTCCGGCGCTTCGCCGTTAATCGACCCCACCTTAAGCAGCGCAAAATAACGTTCGGATTCTTTGGGCGCGCGGATTTCCCCCTCCATAATATCCCCGGTCCGCAGGCCAAAGCGCTTGACTTGCGCGGGCGAGACATAGATATCATCCGGGCCTGGCAAATAATTTTCCTCGGGCGATCTTAAAAATCCAAATCCATCTTGCAAAACTTCCAAGACCCCGGTGCCGGTAATGGGCACGTCCTGGTCGGCAAGTTCCTTTAAAATCGCAAACATCATATCCTGCTTGCGCATGGACGAGACATTTTCAAGCCCCAGTTCTTCGGCAAAGGCCAAAAGTTCCGCGGGTGACCGGGTTTTAAGTTCCTGTAAATTCATGGTGTTTTTTGATCTATCAACTGAGGGGGTGGGGGATGAAAAATTTTTGACCTAAACTGTCAAGTGTGTTGTCCAATGTTTTCGGTCTGACGAAACGATGGACACAGGTTCCAACAACGGGCCTTATGTGCAAAACATGAACGCAATAAAGGGGAAACATCAAAAGGTCCAAACAGGGCATCGCCCCATCGACACCCCTTTTATATAAACCCATGGGCCTCAAGTCAAGTGTTCTTTATGGCGGAGATAGGTTTATAAACCCATCTCCGGTTTGTTGCGCCTTTTGGGCCCAGGGGCTTTATCCGGAAGGGCCGCATAGGCGGATAAAACGGCATCGGCAAATTCTTGTGAAACAAAACGCAAAGCGGCTTTTTCCGAAAAGCAAGTATATAACTTTGACAAATGATTTGCTTCCAGAATATCTGGGGGCAATTGATCATAAATAGTCCTTACCCCAATTCCCGTTCGTTCTCTCTGTTGCCAAAGAAGGGATCTAAACTCAGTCAGCCTCATGAAGCCTGGTTTGTCTTGAGCCGCTTTGGGCTTTTGAGTATTTATTACATCTCCGCTCTTTTCAGGCCATTTTTCCTCCCTCCGAAGTTTATTTCTTTTCGTTTCAAGCCCCAGACGGTTAAATGTCCTATACAAATGAGTCCGCTCAAGACCAGTTAACTCGGATAATGTCGTCATATTATGACCAGCCTCTTCAAATTTCGCACGAAGATAGGCGCGTCTAAATTCCTCAAGAGCCTCGCCATAGGGCAGCGCGAGAATTTTTTGTCCCAACTGGACAAATGCAGACTCCGGCGCTGTTTCTGTCGCCGCTATGGGTCTCGGGACCGGCGACGGTAAAGGAGAGGAAAGAGTAGGGGAAGTCTCGAGTGATGGTGGAGGTTTTAAAGCCGCTCGGCGCCACGTATCTCCCATCGGATCGAGTTTTTGTGGTTGATCAAGCGGAGGATTACTCCATCCCGCCTTCTGGTGAGACTCCGCACGATGAGATACAGCAGGTGCAGAGCCACGCACACGGCTTAAAATTTCATCTGGATTGACCAGTGTCTGAAATGGATTATGGGTCTCTGGCGGTTTTTCTTCGGACATGTTGCCCCCTTGTTTTTTTGTTTTTTATCATTCTGGAAACAAGAACGTCAAGGAAGAAAAAAGGTTCAAAACGGCTTAACCACCGCCAGGATAACAATCCCAATCATCAAAACGGTTGGGACTTCATTCAAAATCCGAAAATATTTAGGTCCACGAATACACACAGACCGCGCGAGTTGCCGCCGATGGCGGGCCAGCATCGCATGGGCAATTTGCATCCCCAAAAGGAGAGTCAGTTTTCCGTGCACCCACCCCTGATGGAGCAAATCTGGGTTGGCATAAAGCATCATGCCCCCCAAAATCCAGGTGACAATCATGGCGGGATTGATGATATAGCGCAGCAAGCGCCGCTCCATCACGCAAAAAATCTCGGCCATGCGGGAATCCTGCCCAGCCTCGGTGTGATAAACAAAAAGTCGGGGAAGATAGAGCATCCCCGCCATCCAGGACATGACGGCAATCAGGTGAAAGGCTTTAATCCACGCGTACTGGTCGAGCAAAATGTCGCTGATCATCTCTTATCCCTTCAAAATGGCCGTTTTCCGTGGGCAGGCCGTTTGTTCAGCCCCGCACGGGCAGGGCACCGCTCCACAAAGAACGGTACCTGATCGATCCTGCACGTTTTTAATCTGCTGCGCCAGTCCCTGAATAAAGGCCGGATGCGTCATGACGGTAGGAGCCCGCGCAAACCCGGGAACACCGCGCAGATTTGCCAGATGCCGATATTCTTCTTCAATCTCGACCAACGTCTCGACATGTTCGGACACAAAGGCATGGGGATAAATGACCACTGGCACCTGATCGGCTCCGGCTTTCTCAATTGCCGCGTCCGTTGAGGGGCCGATCCATTCCAAAGGGCCCACGCGCGATTGATAACAAATCTGCCAATCTAGCTTTGGAATGGCCAAGCCATCGACGATGGCGCGTGCACTATCTTCACAATGACGCTGGTACGGATCACCCGCCGCAATAATTTTTTTGGGGAGCCCATGAGCCGAAAATAAAAGTCGGGGCGGGCGCGTCGTTTCTGCACGCAATTTTTCGTACACGCGCCGAATATTGTCAGCCGATGCCGCAACAAACCCCGGATCTGTCGGATAACAACACAAAAATTGCGTCGGGATGGCAGAAAGGCCCGCCCGCGCAAGTTCGGATTGAAATTCATCCCAAGATGACCCGCTGGTCGTTGTTGAAAATTGGGGATAAAGCGGCACACCGATGATCCGGTCCGGATGTTGATCCGTAATCGTCTTCACAACCTCTGCGGCGCGCGGATGCCAATAGCGCATGGAGACGTGAACAGTATAGGATGATGTTGAATTTTCGTTATTTAATGCCGTTTGAAGCGCACGCGCTTGATCTTCCGTATGCGATAAAAGCGGCGACCGAAATCCAAGTTTCGCATAGGCCGTGCGTGCCGCACCGCGCGACCGCTTGAATGCGATATAGCGAGAAAGCAAAAACCGAACGGGCCAGGGCGCGCGAATAATTGCGGGGTCCATAAAAAAATTCACAAGAAACGGGTAAATGGCCCCCCGTGAATCGGGGCCCCCCAAATTAAACAACACAACAGCTATTTTTTGTTTTTGGGTCATGGGTTACGCTTCCCGAACAAGACGGATGAGTTGATCCACGTGCGCCGGCGGGGTCTCGGGCAAAATGCCGTGTCCCAAATTAAAAATATGACGCGTGTTTTGGGTGACCTCTAAAATAGAACGAACAGCGTTATCAAGCGCTACCCCTCCGGCAAGGAGGATCTGTGGATCCAAATTTCCCTGGACCGCAAATTTGTTATTCGCCTGATCCAAAGTTCTTTTTAAATCAGTCTCTGTATCGGCGCCGATCGCATCTACTCCCGTTTCTCTTGCATAGGGGATTAAACAATGTCCAGCGCCCCGTGGAAATCCAATGATCGGAATATGGGGATATTCCGCACGCAAGGCGTTCACGATTTTCTGCGTGGGGGCAATCACATACCGGTCAAATAGTGCGCCATCTGCAACACCTGCCCAAGAATCAAAAATTTGGACACCGTCAACGCCTGCCTCGATTTGCCCCTTTAAATATCCAATCGTGGCCTCGGTGATCCGTGCAATAAGCGCATCGAAAAAGACCGCGTCGTGTTGTGCACGACTGCGTACGCTTTCAAACTCATGGTTTTTTCCGTTTCCTTGAACCATGTAACACGCAATCGTCCAGGGCCCTCCCGCAAACCCGAGGAACGTCGTTTGATCAAATTTTTCGGTCTCTAAAAGCCGTTTCGTTTCTTTGACCGTTTCATAAACAGACAGAAAATATTTTTGTGATTGATCCACAATCAAACAATCAACGGCTGTGCGTTCTAAAACCGGGACCAAGGATGGACCATCCCCGGGGGTAAACGTGACCTCAACCCCCATCGCATGGGGCACAACCAAAATATCTGAAAATAAAATCGCCGCGTCCATGCCATATCGACGCAAGGGCTGAACCGTCACCTCTGCCGCGCGTTTGGGATCATAGACCAAATTCAAAAACGACCCCGCCTGTGCCCGAATTTCTCGATATTCAGGAAGATAACGTCCCGCCTGACGCATAAGCCAGATTGGTGCCGGGCGCACAGCACCACCCGATAAAACTTTCAAAACATTTTTCATTCCTGCACTTGACCCTCTTTTTTTAAAAGAGTCAAAAATATTTTTAAGGTAGTATTTGTTATTAGGTCCTGTGTATAACAGGGATAAGTTTTTATCCTCAATCTTATGCACAAAGAGAACAAAACACCACAGACTGAGATCAAAGGTTTATTTTGAGATCAAGGTTTTTATGAACCGACCACAGATAGAGTTTTATACAATGTATGATGTCCCCTTTGGCGTGGTCATGAATTGTTTATAATCTTTAAAAAAAGGGATCTACACGTTATAAGGTAAGTTATAAAAGACTTATACCTATCCCCTGTGGACGAATCATTGAGATAAAAAATTGTAACAAACAAAATTATATAGAGAAAAAACATGTTCACAGATCCGTTTACAAAATGTACCCCCCAAGAAATTGACGTCCTCCTTAAAATTCTAGATCAACAAAAGCCAAACCATGGATTTCATGTTCCTGGATTGATGGCACTTAAAAAATCACTAGATTTTTATGAGGGTGCTTTTTTTTATGAGCTGACCCAAGCGGATCATCATCCGGCAAAAAATATTGCGCTTGTTGCGAATAAACAGAGTGTTTTGCTTTGTGACGGCATGGCCCAAACAATTGAATCGTATAACAAGAACGCGCCAATCAAATTGGATCAAACAAAAGTCATGGACTATGTGCGTTTTTATTTTGCGCATGTTGTCGGACCCCACGGCATCACAACAATTGTCGATACCGTCGATGATTTGCTCCTTGTTGAAGAACCAACCCCCGGCTTGCGGAAGGCACTCTCAGACAAGATTACCCCGATGGCATTAAACGCCGCGTTGAGTGATGGGACGTACCAACTGCGCGCGACCCTTCTTGTCGCGAAAACGCTGTACGGTGTCTTGATTGACGTTGATTCACAAGGAAAAATCGATGTTCAAAGGACGCGCGTGCTCGCGGAAATTTTACCTGTTGTTAACCGGGCGCTCGAAAGTTAACGGTTTATCACCGAGAAAAACAACAAAATTACCTCAAATTTGATCGATCCTAGCAAAGCTTTAACCTTGGGGGCGCATAATCGAAGATATCAACAATGAAAAGCAGGATGCACGCGTGAAACGAAAGAATTCGTTTTCATTAAGGATATCTAAAGATGACGACCAAGACACCCGAAGGGGACACACCGGTGATGGGCCATGCGCCACTGATGCGTATGGCGTATACGCTGAATAACACACAACCCGTGCGCTGTACCTATGTCAGTGACGAACCCCTCTTTTATATTGATGCCCCGATTGTGGATGATGAATCGATGTCATTCGATATGGATGATGATCTTTTTCTGGCGCTTTCAGAAATGGATGACGCGATGTTACCCGCGTCGCTGGATCAACCAACCGCGGCCGCAAAAGATGTCGATGATCTTTTCAATGAACAATTTGGCCAAAAAGAAACTCAATCTCCCGCGCTTGATGACACGTTGGCCATTTTAAATCAAAGCCGTATGGCCAAGGCGCTTTTGGATTTTGCGGCGGAACAGCATGTATCGATTGCCGTGACCCCGCAAATCGCCCCGATTTTTTATGACCGTATGGCGGGGCAGATCACGCTGCGCCCAGGGCTGTCCAGTTCTCAGCAGATGATTTTCTTGACCCGTGAGCTCCGCCGCGTTTGGCAACACCGCCAAGGCGCGTTGATCCATCCGATGCTGTTTCATCCGGATCATGCAATTGTGATTAACCGGGTTCAGGCAGCGGATCTTGCGGTCTCGACCATCCGGATCGCCTGGGAACTACGTCTTGCCGGACAAACGGCCTTGTGGCAGGAACTGGATCAAAACGGTCAAGATGATATGACGCGCGCCTTTGCCCGTGAAGCGCATGCGGATTTTCGCGCGCTCAATAACGGACATGCGGCCGCGGCGGCCTTTGAAACATGGTTCTTATCGGAACGGTGTCGATCTTTTGATCGCACTTTGATCCAGCAGATGCTCGCGGATTACCAATCTTATGTCGTGCGGGCAGGTCATGCCGACACATCCCGTGTCTTGACCCAACAATTACTCGCGGCCTTGGGCGCCATGCCCTACGGCAAAAATTACCTTGCAGGCTATGCCGCAACGATCCTGGCCGACCCCATATTTACAGATATCCGTGACCGTTCGAACGCGAATTTCTTGTGGTTTATCAAGTTCGAACAGTCATTCAGGGCGACGGAACGGGACTTGCAGCAGAAGGCAGACACAACATCGTCTGTCTCTGCTTGCAAGGACCCGTCTGCCCATGGCTCCGCCGCGCCCGCCCAAATTCTTCAACTGCCGGTCACGACCGGGTATACCGGACAACGACCCGCGCGGCGTCACGCGCCCCATGGGCCGGTCGCCGACATTATCGACCTTGACCGCTGGCGGCGTCACGCGCGCCGTTCGTCCTGATATTTTTCCTCAAGAGGGCGCCATGTTTTTCCGCACCCGGACTCTTCTTGATCTTGTTTCTGATCAAGATATGGTTTCACGCGCCCTTGTGACCTATCCGGGTGCGTCGGATGCGACTCCTGCATTGCGGTTTGATGCGGTTACATCAAGACATCCTTTGGCTCTGGCATTTCAAGAACTACAAGATCAATTGTGTGGCACGGAAATGGGAAATGCCCTGGTTCTTCAGGCAAAAGAATTTGGCTATGAAATCGAATTTGACACACATCGTGATGATGGTTTAGTCCAGATTGATACGGTCGCGCGCCGACTTTTGTTACCAGGGTATGATTTGAGTGAAGCGGCCCAAGCACGGTCTGTTTATTTTCTTCATGAATTTCAGTGGAATATTTTGCGTGGTCTACGCCTGATTGACCTGGCCGAGAATATGCGGCTGCCGCGATTGCTTCGTCCCGATCACATGATCCGGGCCGTGCGTCTCGTTGCTGCAGATCAAACGGCGGTCGCCATCACATTGCTTTGGGCGATACATCGGGACATGCCGGGTCTGTGGCGACATGTGCTGGGCGGTGCCTGTGGGGATATGGCCCGGTACTTGACGGGCACGACCCAAAAAATGTCACACGGTCTCACGGCCCATGATATCAAAGAAATTCTTTTTGCCTGGTACGCAGATCAAAATCGCGTTTCTGCGGTTGATCAAACGACGCTCGCGCTTCTCGATGAAACATTAGGGTGCGCCAAAGCCCCGCGGCTTTATCAAGCGCAGCTGACAAAACAAAGTATTGCGCATCTTTGTACATTGATCGGACAAACGCCCTATATCCAGAGCAAGGATCATCCGGTTTTGGAGATGATTCAGCAGGGGCCTGAACTCGACCTTATTGGACAACGGCATCTTCACCAGATTATGAATGAACAAGATGTCGTGATGGTGCACAATGTCGGATTTCGTGATGCACACCTTGCGCGGCGTATTTTCCCCGAAGCATGATTATCATCGGTATCACAGGCGGAATTGGCATGGGCAAAACGGCCGTGGCGCGGATGCTTGCGGCCTGGGGTATCCCGGTTTTTAATGCCGATGATTACGTACACCGGGCCCTCAATGCACGTGGAATTGCTGTCACCGCTGTGGCTTCCGCCTTTCCGGCAAGTTATGACCGCGCACGCCAAAAGATTGACCGACAAAAGCTGGGTGCCGTTATTTTTAAAAACCCGCGTGCGCGCGGAAAACTGGAGGCCATTCTGCACCCGCTTGTCCGGGCTGCAGAAGAACGGTTTATTCATCGCCATGCACGTGGGGGATCCTCGGTCATCGCGATGGATATCCCGCTTTTGTTTGAAACCGGGGCTCAGGAATTGGTGAATGTGGTGCTCTGCGTCTCCGCGCCCCCAGAGATCCGCCGCGCCCGTGTGCTCTCCCGACCAGGAATGACGGAAAGTAAGTTTAAGGCCATCATTGCGGCCCAAATGCCCGAAAAAACGCGTCAAAAGAAATCGGATGTGATTTTGGAGACGGGCGGCACACCCGAAAAGACAGCACGGGATTTACAAAAGATCCTAAAGCAATTAAAAAAGAGCGATGCGCGAAATCGTTCTCGACACCGAAACAACGGGGTTTGACCCCAAAGATGGACACCGATTGATTGAAATCGGATGTCTGGAACTTCACCACTATGTCCCGACGGGCGTGACATTTCATCAATATTTAAACCCCGAACGCGATGTTCCGGCCGACGCCGTCGCGGTGCATGGCCTGACAACCGAATTTTTAACCGACAAGCCGCTGATGGCGGAAGTGGTTGAAAAATTCCTGGATTTTATCGCGGACACGACGCTTGTCATTCACAATGCCGAATTTGATTTAAAATTTCTCAATGCGGAACTCAAACGCCTGGGCTTCCCGGCGCTTCAGAATCCGGTGATTGATACGGTTCACATGGCGCGACAAAAATATCCAGGTCAGCCCGCAAATTTGGATGCGCTCTGTCGGCGGTTCAAGATTGATCATACAAACCGAACGCTTCACGGCGCCCTTTTGGATGCAGGGCTTTTGGCCGAGGTCTATCTTGAAATGCGGGGCGGGCGTCAACAGGGCTTGGCCCTGAAAGAGGACGATGCCTCATTGCGCGCAGAACAACGTTCGGTTACATCCAAAACGACATATAGAACGCACCATGCACGCCTGTCGGTTGTATCAGATCTAGAGAGAGCTGCGCATGAAAATTTAGTTGCGGCTTTGGGCGAAGGGGCGATCTGGAAGAAATACAAAAGTTGAAACGGTTATTGAACCGTGTCGGCGTCTTTTTTGCCAAACCGTTCCATATACATCGCGCCAAAATCAACAGGGGTCAGCATCAAGGGCGGGAATCCGCCGCTCGCCACCATATCGGACAAAATTTGGCGCACAAAAGGGAACCCCAGTTTGGGCACCTCGATTAACAAAACTGCATGACGCTGGTTTTCGGGGATTTGATCGAGCGACACCGCAACGGCATAATCCAAATCGACTAGAAATAACGGGTGGTCGCCGCGCATGGCGCGCACGCGCAGTTGAATCGTCACTTCAAACAAAGATTTAATCTTATCATCCGGAATATTCTTGGCCTCAAGATTGATCGACACGTTCATCTCGGGGGCAAGATTCCCACGTAACGAGAGCGGCGCGCCTGGATTTTCAAATGACGCGTCTTTTAGATATTGGGCATGCACAACCAAAGGTAGGTTTTGAACGGTGATGGGGGTTTGCGCGGAATCGGTCATGATTCATCCTTGATGAAGAAAAGAGAAAGGGGGTTAAACAAATTTAATGGGGCCCTCGGCACGCCCATAAATAAACTGGTCGACATACGGGTTGCCCGAATGATCAAGATCATCCACAGCCCCACGCCAAATAATCTGACCATCATAAATCATGGCGACGTCATCGGCAATTTTACGCACCGATCCCATGTCATGGGTGATGGACAGGGCCGTTGCCCCCAAATCGCGCACGCACTGAACAATCAAATCGTTAATCACATCGGCGGTAATGGGGTCAAGTCCCGTGGTGGGTTCATCAAAGAAAATGACGCGCGGGTTGGCCGCAATCGCACGGGCCAGAGACACGCGTTTTTGCATCCCGCCGGATAACTCGCTGGGGTACAGTTCGCCCACATGCGCCCCCAAGCCGACCGCGCGGAGTTTTTCAATCGCAATGCCGCGCGCGGCCTCACGCTCCATCCCTTGTGCTTGGATCAGGCGAAAGGCGACGTTCTCCCAAACTTTTAAGGAATCAAATAACGCGCCGCCTTGAAACAGCATGCCAAATTGGCCCATCAAATCATCCCGCGCGCGTCCGCGGATGCCGACGACGTTTTGGCCATCGACCAGGATTTCCCCCTGGTCCGGGGCCATCAAACCCAAAATGCATTTCAGCATGACCGATTTCCCCGTGCCCGACCCGCCAATGACGACCAGCGACCGCCCCTCGGGCACGTCCAGGTTCAAGCCTTTTAAGACTTTTTTTGGTCCGAATGATTTCGTGACGTCATTTAAGGAGATTTTTGTCTGGCCCTTATGGGCCAAAGAATCATCGACTCGCGGAGTAGACTTAATCGGTTGTGCTATCATTTTTTTCATTTTTACATAACTATAAATAGATAAGACGTTATGAGGTTTAGTTCGGTGATGGCGTCTGAGTATAAAATGATTTCTTTAAATTTAACTGGGCACGAAAGGTGTTCCATTCGTCTTTTGAGAGCTCCCATAATTCTGATTCGGTATAGGCGGGATCCATATATTTCTTGGGTAATCGTCCAAGAGGTCGCGCGCCGGTTTTCATTTTGATTCGTCCCGACCGATTATTTCCAACAGCGTTTGCAAAAA
>CAZSIB010000021.1:0-9919 GCA_964607245.1 uncultured Pseudobdellovibrionaceae bacterium
CGTCCCAATGTTACAATGCGGCTTGTTCCGCTCAAACTTTCCCTTCGCCATTTGCGCTGTACGTCCTTGTCAAGTTGGAGGTTAATAAATCTAAAATGATGACTACTTGTGCGCCATGACATACGAGGAGACACGCGGTCTGTCAAGGGCTTTTGAACGATTTCTTAAGGTTGTGGCGGTACAATAGGGGAGTAGGTTTGGTGTAAAGAGGCTTGGATGACTATGCCCACCCGGAAAATCGATTTTGAAGAGACCGTTGAAGAAGGGATCGCCCTTGTCGGGCTGATTTCCCGGTTCTATACGTTTTTGCAGCACCGCGGGGCGGAAGGCAGTTTGGGCGCCGGGGCGTGGGCTGTGACACAACACCCTGATTTAATTGAATATTGGCAAGGACATGCGACCGCCGCGCGCCATCCGCAAGGTATTTATTCCCTTTTTACGACCTGTCGCGATATTATCAATCCGGTCCAATCCGGCCTTCAAAACATGGTCCAAAGTGGGCAGTGGCAGGGATTTGATCCTATATTGGCCCAGGCGCCGAGTCCGGATCAATTGCTGCGCGCCATTGTGCGGGCCAAAGAAGATTGGGCGTATATCGACGCCCATCCCCAAATTGTGATCCGTCATTAATTCTTTATTTTTATAAGATTTGATTTTTTGACGCCCTTTTGTTAACATATCGTGCATAATTAACGCGATGATTAGGGTGTATAAAAATGAAACAAAACGCATTTAATCTTTTAAGGACGTCTTCGCCACAAGGTGGCGATCTGGATGCGTACGAGCGGATCCTTGCGAAGCGGACTGTTGTTTATGATAACCAGGGGTGTTTCTGGTTTATTCCCGTTCCGAACGACCAGCAACTTCCTGTCGCGGTCCAATTTTTAGCACAGCATATTGGTGCCGATGTGCAGAGGGGTCAGCATCCGGTGACGGGCGACTTGAATGCACTTTTCTTTTCGACGGTCGGCTGTAAAAAACCTGAATATGTTTTTTCTTTGATGACCTCTATGACTCGGGTGGGTTGTTATTTTACCGATGATCAAAATCAGTATGTACGCCATCCTGCTGGTCTTGATGAAAGGATTCTGGAACCGCGCATCCTTCCTCAGGGGCATGATTGTGTTTATGCCCCCCGCCCACCCCATCCGTTTGCGCATTTGGGGCCAATTTTATTAACAATGGAGATGAGTGGTGTCGCCGTCCACTTTGGACTTAATCAGCTTGAATCTCATCAAATTGATGAACGTCAGAAAAGTCTTCACCCGGCGGTAGCGGCGGGCGCTCGTTTATATGATAGAGCGGTTGTTAATCCGATCACTGGGGACCATCGCACAAATTTAGTGCTTGGGTATAAACATGATGACCCTGCCCTTGTGGCAATCCGTGGCCTGAAGACTTGTTTTTCGCAAAATTCCGGCGGGCGTTGGTTAAATGCCCGCGGGGAAGAGTTGGGCCGAACCCTGGTTAACAAAATTGGGAGTAAGATTCAGATTCACGACCAGACTGGCCTTGGGGATCCGCACGTGGTCGTCGCTTTGCCGCTTTCTCCTTTGACGGGTATCGAGCAAGCTTATTTAGAGCAATTTGTTCGTGTACAGGCGCCGGTGTGGGGGGTGCGCCCGCAGGGGATTAAAATTGGGACTCCGCGTGGAAGCAATGAGCTTGTGATGGCGATGGCGAGCCGCGGAGAGGCCGCCCGTACTTTTCAGCATTTTTTCACAACGGCGTTTGAAAATTCTTCTTTATCTTTTGGGACGGCGCGCGTGGGACCCGATGCTTCTTCGAACCCTTTTGCAGGGCTGATCCCGGGCGTATAGAAATTCTGTAAATACCTAAAAAATATTAACGTTTTTATCCTAAGATGAAGGGGTACTCTTTCGCCCGATTCTTCTTATAGGATGATCTCTCATGCCTCTCTACCGTGCGCCGCTCCGTCATGTTCGGTTTGTGCTGAATGATGTCTTGAACGCTTCTCAACTCGCGGCTCTGCCGGGGTATGAACAGGCGAGCCCGGACCTTGTCGATCAGATTTTAGATGGCGCGGCGGATCTTTGTGAAAACGTGCTTTTTCCGCTCAATCAATCTGGGGATAAAGAAGGGTGCCATTTAAAGGGGAGCGAGGTCACGACGCCCGCGGGGTTTAAAGAGGCGTATCAGGCGTTTACCGGTGGTGGATGGACGGGGATTTCATCGGACCCCGATTATGGCGGCATGGGCATGCCGCATCTCATGAATTTTGTTTTGGATGAACTTGTGTGTTCCGCAAACATGGCCTTTGGGATGTATCCGGGCCTGTCCAAGGGTGCGTATGACGCGATTTATCAGCACGGGACGGAAACTCAGAAAAAACTTTATCTGCCGAAATTGGTCAGTGGTGAATGGTCCGGTACGATGTGCTTGACCGAACCGCATTGCGGCACGGATTTGGGATTGATCCGCACACGCGCAGTCCCGGCGGCGGATGGTGCCTATCATATCACCGGGACAAAGATTTTTATTTCGGCCGGGGAACATGATCTCACGACAAACATTCTTCATCTCGTTTTGGCCAAATTACCCGATGCACCGGATGGTGTGCGCGGGATTTCCTTGTTTTTGGTGCCAAAATTTATTCCGGACGCGGCGGGGAATCCGGGTGTGCGGAACGGTGTCGCGTGCGGAAATCTGGAGCACAAAATGGGGATCAAGGCGAACGCGACCTGCGTCATGAATTTTGATGCGGCGACCGGGTGGCTCGTGGGTGCGCCGCATCAGGGCCTCAAGGCCATGTTCACCATGATGAACGCCGCGCGGCTGGGGGTTGCGATGCAAGGTTTGGGCGTCGCCGAAGTCGCCTATCAAAACGCGGTTGCCTATGCGCGTGAACGCTTGCAAATGCGCGGGCTTCAAGGGGTGCAGGCGCCGGACCGACCCGCCGATCCGATTATTGTGCATCCGGATGTGCGGCGCATGCTTCTGACCATGAAAGCCTTTACCGAAGGGGCGCGGGCGCTTTCGTATTGGACCGGGATGTATCTGGACATTGCGCATCGGCATCCCGACCCGCAAGCGCGGCAAGACGCCGATGATTTTGTGGCTCTCATGACGCCGATCCTCAAGGCGTACCAAACCGATATGGGATTTGATGTCGCAAATTTGGCGATGCAGGTCTATGGCGGGCATGGATATATTTGGGAATCAGGGGTCGAGCAATATGCACGCGATGCGCGTATTGCGATGATTTATGAAGGCACAAACGGGATTCAGGCGCTTGATTTGGTGGGGCGTAAAATGGGCCAGAATATGGGCCGTTTGCTCCGGGCGTTCTTTCACCCCTTAAGTGCGTTTATCGAGGCCGAAATGAACGATGCGGGCGGTCAGGAAAATGCCACGCATCTTGCCAAGGGATTTGCCAAGTTACAACAGGCGACCGCGCTTATTGCGCAAAAGTCACTCAAAGATCCGGTTGAAGCCGGGGCAGCGAGTACGGATTATCTGCGACTTTTTGCGCTGGTCGCCATGGGTTATGTTTGGGCGCGGATGGCGAAAGTGGCGCGGGGTAAACTTGGCGCTGCACCGGATCCGGCAGCAGCGCTTTTCTATCAAGGGCAAATCGATACGGCGGCCTTTTTCTTTGCGCGCATGTTCCCAGAATACGAGGCCCGGTACCGCGCGGCGATGGCCGGGAAAGACACGCTCATGACCTTAAAAGCAGAAGGGTTTTAATCATGGACATGCAACAACTTGCCGAAAAAATTCGCGTGAAATTCGAAGCCGCGCCCAAGATCGAGGCGATGGTCCAGTTTGATTTTGAGGAGGACGGATCGCTGCTTTATAACGGCACGGTCGATCCCGCGGTCTGTACCGTTGATGGCTTGGGCGATGCCAAGACGATTTTTCGGTGTTCCCTTGAAACCTTTATGGGGTTTGTGCAGGGAACAAAAAATCCAGATGTCGCGTATTTGATGGGGCAACTCAAGATCGAGGGATCTCTGGGGCTTGCGATGAAACTCAAAGAGCGGCTTGAGGATTAGGGGGTATTGTCATCCCAGCAGGCGCGCCGTAGGCGCTGGCACATCGGGGATCCAGTCGCGACAGCAGCTTGGCTGCTGACTTTGTTTTTAACTGGATTCCCGCCTCACGCGGGAATGACAATGTGTGCATTTGTTAGATTATATTTCTATATTTTTTTACCCAATCTTCTTGTATTTAAACCGTGTGGGTTCATCGGCATCGAGACCCTGGCGGCGTTTGCGGTCGGCCTCATAGTCCTGGTAATTGCCTTCAAACCAGACGACGTTACCGTCCCCTTCATAGGCTAGAATATGCGTCGCCAGGCGGTCGAGGAACCAGCGGTCGTGTGAAATAACCACGGCACATCCCGGAAATGTTTCGAGTGCTTCTTCAAGCGCCGAGAGCGTTTCGGTATCGAGGTCGTTGGTGGGTTCATCCAGCAGTAAAACATTCGCCCCGGATTTGAGCATCTTTGCCAGATGTACGCGGTTGCGTTCCCCGCCCGAGAGCATACCAACTTTTTTCTGTTGATCAGGCCCGCGGAAATTAAAGGCACTGACATAGGCGCGGCTTGGTTTTTCAATCTTACCCAGTTTCAAAATATCGACGCCGTCCGAAATTTCTTCCCAGACTGTTTTACCGTCATTCAAACTATCCCGTGATTGATCGATATAGCCGAGTTTGACGGTTTCGCCGACCTTGAAGGTGCCGGAATCGGGCTTGTCTTGACCCGTCATCATGCGGAAGAGGGTGGTTTTACCGGCGCCGTTTGGACCAATGATCCCCACGATCCCTCCGGCCGGCAGGCGGAATGACAGGTCGTTCATCAGAATCTTGTCGCCAAAGGCCTTGTTCACATGCTGGGCCTCGACCACGGTGTCCCCCAGGCGTGGTGGTGTCGGGATCACGATTTGGGCGTGACCGACCGTTTCGTTTTCACCCACGCGCACCATTTCCTCATAGGCGGCGATCCGTGCCTTGGATTTCTTGCGCCGTGCCTCGGGCGTTGCATTGATCCATTCGAGTTCACGCTCGAGTGTTTTCGCACGCTCTTCCTCTTGCTTGGCCTCAAGCGCCAGGCGTTTGCGCTTTTGGTTCAAATACGCGGAATAATTCCCCTCATACGGGATGCCGCGGCCGCGGTCGAGTTCCAAAATCCACCCCGTGACATTATCCAGGAAATAACGGTCGTGGGTAATCATGACAACCGTACCGGTATAATCGGCAAGGAATCGTTGAAGCCACGCGACGCTGTCCGCGTCCAAGTGGTTTGTGGGTTCATCGAGAAGCAGCATATCGGGTTTTTCAAGAAGCAGACGGGCGAGCGCCACGCGGCGTTTTTCACCGCCCGATAGATTTTTGACATCTGTGTCCCCCGGCGGACAACGTAAGGCATCGCACGCAATTTCAACGGTGCGGTCCAGATCCCACGCGTCTGCCGCGTCGATTTGTTCTTGTAGCTTGGCTTGCTCATCAATGAGGGCGGTCATTTCGGCGTCATCTGTGACCTCGCCGAATTTCATCGAGACATCGTTGTATCGATCAAGCAGCGCTTTGATGGGGGCGAGACCCTGCATGACGTTTTCATGAACCGTTTTTGTTTCATCCAGTTTCGGTTCTTGGGCCAGATAGCCCACACGCACGCCGTCTGCTGCCCAGGCTTCGCCCACAAATTCTTTATCGAGGCCGGCCATAATTTTAAGGAGCGTCGATTTCCCGGCGCCATTGGGCCCCAGAACGCCGATCTTGGCGCCTGGAAAAAAGGAGAGCGTGATATCGTTTAAAACCGTTTTCCCACCGGGATAGGTTTTTGTCATGTTTTTCATGACATAGATATATTGATAGGCCGCCATGGCGTGCGCCTTTCTTTCTGGTTTGTTAATCGTGAACGGGGCGTTGGGCCCTAGCTTACGGCATCTCGCGTAAGTGTTTCAAGAGGGCCGACACGTTGCCGCCCCCTTGCTGAATCGCGGCAGAAAAATCAGAACGCTGGGTCACGCTCATACTTACGCCTTCGACAATGACGTCGACAACCCGGTACCGTGATCCGTTCTTCCGGACACGCCAATCGACGCGCACTTTTTCGCCCCCACCTTTCGGGATGATGATTGAATTCACGATCGTGTCGGTCTCGCTCGCCGATTTCGTGCCTGTGGTTTTTAGTTTTTGCCCGTCGTAGGTCCCAAAGCGTTCGGCATAGACCCCGATTACCATTTTTTCAAAGAGGCGTTGGTATTCCGCGCGTTCCGCGGGCGTGGCCACGCGCCAGTATTTGCCCAAGGCAAACCGGCCAATGGTATCGAGATCAAAGGAGTCATGGAGAAGCGCGCGGAACGCCTGGCGTTGGGCCGTTGGGGACAGGGCGGGATCCGAGAGAAAATTGATGCCGCGACTTGCGACAGAATCGATAAAAACTTGTGCGCCGTCCGTGTGGGCCGAGACAAGGGCTGCGTTCGACGTATCGGCCGCGTGGCTTGTCTGAACCGGGAAAAAGGTAACAAGAGCCAAGGTCGCGAGGACAAAAGAGAATGTTTTAAAAATCATCATGAGTCCATTTTATAAAAAAGATGGACAGGATGCACGGTGCATCCTGTCGCAGGTGTATAAGCCCTTATTTTATTGAGCATCGTAATTGGGGATATCGGCGTCGCCCCCTGTTCCCTGATCGTCAATCAAGGCGGCGCGGCGTTGATAGGTGGCACTGCGGACCGTTGCGTAATAATCAATCGAATTACGGCGCAGATCGGCCAAGGCGTCCATCAACTGGTCACGTTGGTCGATGATGCTGACGCCAAATCGGGTGAAATACAAACCTTCGCGGTCTGTATTCTTGAGCCATAAGCGCACGGGATCGGCGGCCATATCGACCATATGGCCGGTGTAATCGCGTAATGTCGCGGGGGGAAGGAGGGGGGCGACCATATACGGGCCATCGGCAACACCCCAGACGGCTAAGGTTTGACCAAAATCTTCGGGTTCGTCTTCGATTCCGCCCATCGCGGCCACATCAAAAATACCCCCAAGACCCAGGATGGAATTCACGACCATGCGCACAGTCGCGTTTCCTGTGCCGTTTAAATCGCCTTGTAACATCTGATTCCCGATGGTGATGGGAGATTTCAAGTTATTCAGAACGTTATGAACGCCTGTTCGCGCCCCTTTCGGAAGAACCGCCCGGTAGGCGCGGGTGACGGGAAGCAGGAGGGTTTGATCCACCGCGTCATTAAAGGCAAAAACCGCGCGGTTATAGCCTTCGAACGGGTCATGGATCGCCGCATCTGGATCGGCGGCGGCTGTGTCCATCCCTTTCGACGTGGCGCATGCCGATAAAGAAAAGAGGGATAAAGCAAGCACAAATAAACGGGTAAAGCGCGGAGCGGATAAAAACGGCATAAGAGAACCTTTTTAAAGTAAAAAGCAAGCAGATCGGCTGCTTAAAGGAGGCGTGACCTCTTTATTAAACCAAAAAAACTTTACAGATCGGTGAAAACTTTATCAACAGCAGGTTAAAATGAGGATGGCGAAGAACAGGGGGCGCGGTCAAGCGGGGAGAGGGGCAGTCTTGCAGATTGTGGCAATAATATCACAGATTTACTGGTCCTCTTGATTTAATACGGCGATGGCGCCAAAGCCACCGGTCAAAAGGGCGGGGCCAATCGCGGCAAGCCAAATTGGGATTTGGCCCGAGGCCCCGAGTGCCTGCAAAAAATTATTTGTAAAGAAGACCAAGAATCCTGCCCCGATCCCGACGACAATCAAGAAAACCTGGCCGCTTGCCCGGACAGGGCGTATCGACACCAAGGTGGCGATCATAATTAAGGTTATACATAATAATGGAAGCATGATGAGCCCGGCAAAATGAATCTGAAGCGGCAGGGTCGGGAAGCCGCTGGATTTCAGTTGATGAATAAAATGGGGCATCTGCCAGAAGGAAATGGTTTCGGTCGGCGAGAAACTTTGTTCGAGATCCGCGCGGGTGAGTGTTGTTGCGAGGCGCAAATCATCTGTTTTCACCGGGGTCAGGTCATTGGGGGAGATCTGCGCCGGGTCAGAGAAAGACCACGCTCCTTTTTCCAGGCGTGCACCCTTGGCATCAATGCGCTTCACCAGGCGGTGATCCGGCGTGAATGAAAAAACGGTCACGTCCACAAGATCCCATTCGGGAAAAATGACTTTTTGCGCGTGAAGGAGTAGATAACCTGAATCGTTCTTATTGTCGTCTGTTTCCGTTTGTCGCAGCCATAATCCCTGTCCCAACAGCGCGATCATATGCGTTTCTTTTTTTAAGAATTTTTCTTCGTATTGCAAATAGGTCCGTTCTGTTGCGGCCGATAGGGGGTGGATCAGAGTCGTAAGCGTCAGGCCAAACAAAAAGGCAACCGCAAACAACGGAAGCATCAGTTGCCACAACGAGGCGCCGGCAGCGCGTAAAATCACAATTTCGTGGCGCCGATTTAATGTCGACAGAGTGAACATCGCCGAAAATAAAACAATAAAGGGCGCGATCGTCAGGATATTCCCGGGGATTTTTAAAAGGGTGAGATAAAGGATCAGACTGGGGTCTAATCCGCTGGCTTTTGCCAAACGACGCATCAGTTCAATTGAATCAAAAAGTGCCATCACGGCCAAGAGAAGCGCAAGCAACAGGGCGATGTGCCCGAAATAATATCGGGCCAAATATAGGTTCAATGTAAGGCGGGTACGAGAGGATATCATGTGACTTTTCCTTCCTCGCGCGACGCGCGTTCAAGGATAAAGACAGATGTGGCGAGGGGAATCATCACCAGGGCATACATCAAGAGAACGCCCATATTATTTTTTGCGGCAAAGGAAAATGCGCTGATATACAGGCTTTGGAGGATCAGTACGCTGCCCGCCACCCAAATTACTTCCGCCATACGGCGATCGCGACCAAAGGGGCGAAGTAAAAGAAGACAAATCGACATCATAAAGAAACAAGGGGCCAAAAGCGGTGACAGGATGCGGCGGTGAAATTCGGCACGAAATTCTTGGGCTTTTTCCTGGGCTTCGGTGTCGGTTGCGCGCGGCCATAACAAATCGGGGGTTGTCCGTTCTTCGGGTTCGGCCCAGCGCCGCCGAATGGGCCCTTGATCCGGCAAATCGATGACGTAACGTTCGAAACTTAAGCGCTCCACTTTTCCGGTGCTTGGATTTCGGGTTTGGCGCGCGCCGTTATACACAATCACCTGTTGGCTGTTTTCCGTGGCAACAAGTTGCCCACGTCGCGCCAGAATGGTGACGGGCAGAGGGTTTTCAGGGCGGGCGTCATAGACCATGAGTCCGGCAAGGGCGCCGTTGTCTTGGCGGTTTGCCACGTAAATCGTGACATCGTTCCCAACGGAATTAAAAACACCCTCCCGAAAAATCAGGGCGGAATATTGGGATTTGATGATCTGGCGCAGTTCGTTCAAATGGGCGAGTGTGAGCGGAGCCACCCAACTCATCAAGATAAACATGACGATCATCACGCCGATGGACAAGGTAAACCCGGGTCGGGCGATTTGCGCGGGGCTCAAGCCCGTTGCCTGCATCACGGCGAGTTCGCCATCCCGGCGCAAGCGTAGATAGACAAAAACCACGGCGGTCGCCATGGCAATGGGCAGGATCACTTCGAAAAAACGCGGTAATGCCAAGAGCGACAGGGTCATGAAGATGAGGCCCGATGCCCCAGATTCGATCACCAGTTCAAGAAAGCGTAAAGATTGTGTGACCAGGAGTACCCCCGCCAACACAACGGCGACAAGCACGGTACTGCCGGCCATTTGAAGGGTTAAATAACGGTCAAATTTACGCATCTCAGAACCTATCCATGATCTCTACTCTGACGTTCGATTTTTCAAGTTTTTCTGCGCTTCCGGTGCTCACGTACATTTATGTACGCTGCGCTCCGGTTCTCGAAAAC
>CAZSIB010000022.1:0-9599 GCA_964607245.1 uncultured Pseudobdellovibrionaceae bacterium
GGCTTGGGTTGTTTGATACCCCATCGAGAGGCGCAGCGCACCCCGCGCCTGATCATCCGGAATGCCCATGGCAGAAAGAACAGGGCTCGCCTTGACCACGCCCGATGAACAGGCCGATCCAGAGGAAAGAGCAATGCCTGCCAAATCCAAATTCATTAAAATCGTCTGCGCCTCGACCCCGCGCACACTGAAACAGAGCGTATTCGCCACACACGCCGCGTCCGCGCCATGGCACTCAACGCCAGAGTGTGATGCCTGAAGCATCGTCGCAAGTTCTTGCCGCCAGGCCCGTAACCGCGACATGACATCGTCCATCTCGCGCGCAGCGTCGACCGCCGCACATCCAAACCCCACAACACCAGCCGTGTTTTCTGTGCCCGCGCGTAACCCGCGTTCTTGACCGCCGCCCGTCATTAAAACCGGGGTGGGAAGACAGGCCCGTGTGCCATCCGCCACGACAAGGGCCCCGACCCCCGGCGGCCCGCCGATTTTATGGGCCGACAGGGTCAAAAAATCGACCCCCAGTGTGGAGATATCGACCTTGATCTTGCCCAATGCCTGAACCGCGTCGCAATGTACCGCAGCCCCGACGGCGTGCGCCATACGCGCAACCTCGGCCACCGGCTGAATGACCCCTGTTTCATTATTGACCAGCATCACCGACACCAAGGCCGGGGTGGGCGTATCACGACAAAGAACCTCAAACGCTGCAAGATCCACCCGCCCATCCGAACAAAGAGGGATTTTCGCAGCACCCAAAAGCGCCCCGGTTTCCCGGACCGAGGCGTGCTCCCCCGCCGAAACGAGAATCCGCGTCCCCGCATAGGCGCGCAAAACGGTATTATTACCCTCTGTCGCGCCGGAATTAAAGACAACCTGTTTTGCGCTGGCGCCCACGATGTCCGCAATCTGCGCGCGCGCCGTTTCCACATCATGCCGCGCTGCCCGCCCAAAACTATGGATCGACGCGGGATTTACCGGCCCCGAACGCCACACGTCCATCATCGCGGAAATGGCCGACTCCCGCATGGGCGCGGTCGCGTTATAGTCGAGATAGGTGGGGCGTCGAAGAGGCGTCATGCCCTTTGTGTATCAGGAAAGAGGATCCCGCGCAAAGGGGAAAAATCCTATGTAACGGCGGGCTTTTGAGGGTCAGGCGACCCCCTTCTCTCAGAGCCTGTTCAGAATCTCAAGCGCGCTTGCGTTTTTACCCGAGACCTGCTTTGATATCGCCGCGCGTGGCGCAAGACGCGGGTGTAGTTCAATGGTAGAACTCCAGCCTTCCAAGCTGGTCGTGAGGGTTCGATTCCCTTCACCCGCTCCAATTATGTGTTTTAAGAAATGCTAGAACATCCTAAACGTCCTTGTAAAAACACAAAAATACCCAAATAATATAGCGTTATTTGTTTTATAATATCCCAAGAGATTTCTTTACATCCGACAGGTTGCGGGGGTATATTTTGGGGGTACATTTGACCCTGGGGGTATCTGGTGAAGCTAACCGACAAACAATGTCGCAATGCCAAAGGTAAAGCTAAGGCCTACAAAATGGCCGATGGCGGCGGGCTTTACCTCCATGTTCAACCCGATGGGGCGCGATATTGGCGGCTTAAGTACCGTTTTTTGAACAGAGAAAAACTGTTGGCTTTAGGGGTTTATCCCATCGTTTCATTGGCTGATGCCCGTGAACGGCGGGAAGACGCCAAAAAACTATTGGCCGCTGGTAAAGACCCCGGCCATATCAAAAAAGATACCCGACGTCAGGCCATCATCAAATCGGCCAATACCTTTGAAAAGGTGGCCCGTGAGTGGCATGAAAACCAAAAAGACAAATGGGTGCCCCATCACGCCCTTAACGTCATGCGCCGTCTGGACATCGATATTTTTCCCTATATCGGTCATCGCCCTATTGCCGATATTGACCCGCCCGAACTGTTAAATGATGTCCTACGCCGGATTGAAAAACGGGGATCATTGGATGTTGTCAAGCGCGTCAAACAAATATCCGGTCAGATCTTTCGGTACGGTATTGCCACGGGTCGATGTAAACGCGATCCTTCTGCTGATCTGAAAGGTGCCCTCAAGGTCGGCAAGACACAACACTATCCCTGCCTGGACATTAAAGAGATACCCGAGTTTTTGGATAGACTTGAAAAAAACGATGCACGTTTGTATGCCCGCACCCGCCGGGCCATACGTTTGTTGATGTTGTGCTTTACCCGCACAACCGAACTGATCCACGCCAAATGGCCTGAATTCGATCTTGAAAACGGCGTTTGGGAAATTCCAGCCGAACGCATGAAAATGGGAAAACCACATCTGGTGCCGCTATCTCGCCAAGCTATTAAGATCCTAAAAGAACAACGGGCCGAGACAGGACACCTGAACACGGATTGGATTTTCCCAGGTCAAATTCGTCCACGGGACCCTATGTCAAACAATACCATTCTTTTTTCAATCGGACGGATGGGCTATAGGGGTCGCATGACGGGACATGGGTTCCGTGCTTTGGCTATGACCAACATCAAAGAGAAACTAGGCTATCGTCATGAGGTCGTAGATCGCCAACTGGCCCATGCCCACCAAAGCAAAGTTGATCGCGCCTATGACCGCGCCCAATTCTGGAATGAACGCGTGATCATGATGCAGAAATGGGCGGATTACATCGATTACCTTGCTGTGGGTAAGGTTATACCGGCCAAGTTTGGAAAGGTGGCGTAACATGGAAAGTTTAGATTATTGGCGTCTGTGTGATGAACTATCGGTGGTACAAGCAGCCCTTTTGATTGTCGGTGAAGACCCCTCTGAAAGCCAAGACCATGTTCTTGATTCGTCGGCGCAAAACAGACCCAAAGGATTTGATGCTGCTTTTTCAGCCTTACAAAATGCCATTAACGTAAAAACATTACCTGCAACCATCCGGCATGAGGCCAGATATCTGGGATCAGACGAATACCCCAACACATACGAAACAGTCATTAAGGATGGGGATGCACAACACGCCTTCAAGACACGACCCAATTGGGCACAAACCACAGTTAATGTCACGGACTTAAAGGCCTGGTTGGTCAGTCGTGGGTTTAGGACCGGATTTTTCTTTGTGGATGATGTTGCGCCCGAAGATTTTCTGGATCCCAATCACCCATGCTACGCCCCCAAATTAGCCGCAGCTGTTACAGCATGGGTGACATTCTCGAGGGATGGAATGGCCCTTAGCGGCAAAACGCCTAAACAGGCCATGACAAAATGGTTGCGCGAAAATGCCCCCCGATATGGCCTGACCGATGAGGAAGGTAAGGTCAATGAAACCGGGATTGAAGAAATTTCTAAAATTGCAAATTGGAAACCAGAGGGTGGGGCGGCCAAGACCCCGGGGGCGGCTAACTTAAACCCGCCCACCCCATTAAAACCTAATAAAGATCAACGCAAATCAACAAAGTCAAAGTAAAGGTAGATACCCTTTTGACTGAACCCGCCCACCCCTATGGCAAAATGGGGGGTGAGTTTACCCCTATCCCAGCGGGGGGTTTTATGAACCCACCCAGCTATTTTTATGCCCACTGAACGCCCTAGTCTTTCCTTATCGCCCACCGAACAAGGAAGGACCATCATGGACGAACCCAATCAAACCAAAGAACGCATTTTGCGCCTCGCTGACGTCAAAGCCCGCACCGGCCTAAGCCGTAGCACCATTTATCTCAACATCAAAAAGGGCACATTCCCCCGACATTATACCCTTGGTGCACGGTGCGTTGGTTGGCTTGAAAGCGAGATTGATGCCTGGATTGTAGGACGCATCTCCAAATGTCGGACCACACGAGATAACCATCATGGCTAAAAAGAAACGGCCACGGCGTACGCTACCAAACGGTCACTCTGCACCAAAAGGAGAACGTGGGACGTACCTACCGTACGAAATGATAACAAGTAAGCAATTCAGAAAATTATCCGGCAGCGCAACGAAAGTATTGCTAGAATTATGTACGTGGCATAATGGCTTTAATAACGGGAAGATTGTTTGTTCTTATAAACAATTGGCTGACAATCTGGGGCTTGGAAAAACTACTATTGGCGTGGGTGTCATTTGTCTTTTAACCCATCCTGAAAAGTCGGGATTTGTGAAAGTTGGGATTGAACTTGGCACTTGGGCCGAAGTTTGCGAAAAATGGCCATGGGGCGATTGGGAGTATCACCGTTACAGACATATTGAAGAATTAAGATTGGCTGAAACTCTCATTTGGGAATTATTGAACCAGCCCCTTCCCTATACGCCCGAACCAATCCAATTGGATTTAAAGGTTGCAGAAGAAGCCTTCCGAAAACTGCATGGCGCATTACAAGAAGAGATTGCCTTTGAGGAAAGAAGAAAAGAGAATATACAAAATGGCAACCTAAAGTGAATACTCCTCTTTGTTGTGCCGTTTTTTGGTCAATTTCTCTCCTGCTTTGGTTCAGCCTTGGTCAAGGTAAATGCCTTATAACGATTGCTTAATTTCTTCCACTGGCATGTTTGTTGTTTCTAAAGATACCCTAACATTTCACGTTGGCATTGTTGAAAATTGTTAAAAATTTACGCTGGCTTTTTTGAGAAAAGCCATAGTTTTTGCGCGAGTTTTTAATGCCCGATTGCTTATTTCCCGAAAAAATCGCATAACTATATTGCGCGTGGCAAAAAACCATGCGCGGGGCTTAAGAACCCCTGTTCAGAGCGGTCAGTGCATGTACCGCAAACATGTCGCCCTCGGCCTATGGCTGGATGGCGGCAGTGTATGTCCAACCCGCAAGGGTATCCCCCTCAAACGATCTTTCTTTTTTGCGTTGTCGCCCCACGTGAAACGGACCGATTTTCATTCGGTCTCGTTCGTTAAACTTTGTTTTGGCGTTTATTGCCTTTTAAACTTGCTGCATCTTTCCGATCCCGATCCACGCGGCATGAACCCGCGCTTGGTTCAGGTAATGGGCAAGATCATGCGCCTGTCGGGCCGCGCTTTGTCGCCGCCAGTTTTCAAGCGCGCTTGCGTTATCATTACTGGGCCGCGGGTCACGCAACGAGGCCGTACATATCTTTGCCATGTTCATCACTCCTCTTTAAAAATAAAAAACTGTTCCCGTATCCTTTATCCAATCTCTTGAGAAACCAGGTCATGGCCGTTTGCCGTTTTTTCTAGTCGGGTTTCATGGGGATGAAAACCCGCCTTTATTTTGGCCATGACCCGTCCCCTTTCCGGCAAGTTGGGGGAGCCGGAAACCGTGAAAACCCTATCTCTATATTCCTATTTCTTTACCGGCGAGGGAGAAACCCGATTTTGGAGAGACCCAGCGGATCCCCCTGGGCCGCATTCACGTACCCCATCGCAAAACTCGCCATAAACATTCCCACACACAGTAAAATCTCAATCCCAGTCATCTTTTGTCCTCCACACGTTAAAGGTTAGTATGGGATTAGTTGTACAACTCTTCCCCGTTTACGTCAACAAAAATAATGTTGTTTTGTTATTTTTTTTGTGGTACTTAGTAAAAATCCAAGTCTAACTTGGGAAAAATCAAACTTTATGGATATAAATATGCTTTTATCCCTACCACAAATCAAGGCCGCACGTGCACTTTTGGGCTGGAATCAGGAAGATTTGGCCACCCATGCAGGGGTTAAACCTGATCAAATTCGTGGATATGAGGCGGGCCGCACCAAACCTGCTGATGTAGGGGAAGCAATTTTTAAAGCCTTTACCGCTGCAGGGCTGATCTTCCCCAATGGGGGGGTACAACCAGCTTCGACCATTTATACCCTTGAAGGGCGGGGTTGGTATCTTGATCTTTTGAATGACATTCTTCTTTCCGGTGCAAAAGAAGTCACGATTCAGAATGTAGATAATCGCAAGTCATCATCACAAGTCATCGACATGATGCGATCTATGCGTAAAGAGGGAGTTACGTTCAGGATGACAACCGAGGAAGGAAATGATTATTTATTATTCCCCGTTTCTTGTTATCGCTGGATACCTAAAAAATATTTTAAAAACTGGATCGTCGTAACATTTGGGGATTTTGTTGCGTTTTCAATTCATAACGAAACCGGATGCCGTGTTGTTCGTGATACGAACCTAGCCGACACATTGCGTAACCAGTTCAATTTAGTGTGGGATATTCTTCAACCTCTTGATGTTGAGAGTACAGCCCATGAGCGTATCGAATGAGTTCCATTATAAAGCCAAAGTAACCCGCCATAACGGCTGGCAAAACTATACGACAGCCCGATTTGGCATTTCAGTTGGCATGCCCTATCACGAAGGTGATAAATTGCGCGCAGCCCTCGACTGGGCGATCCCGCGTTTCAAAAAGATCGAAGTACGTGTTTCCGACACCTTGCAACGATACAATATGCCTGGAAATCCAGACGACAACAAAGATCTGGCCCGTGCAGCGGGCGATGCGTGGATCGAACGGAACAGGAGTACACTCAATCGCGTTCCTCATCTTTTTCTATTTCGCTGGGATGATATTTTAGAGGATCTAAGGTATCCAGGCTATTACCAAGAAGTCGAAAAAAGGATCTTAAAGGATACTGATTTTAATGAAGCGATCAGAGATGATGCTGAAGAGTACTCAAGGAGAACACACCGAGAAATATCGATATGTATAAGCTTCTTGAAAGAAGAGCTCGCAGCTTTTAGTTTGCTTCAAGATAAATCGCCCGCGGCCGAAGTTTATCCAGGCAGTTTTTTGAAATCGCGTATGTTATTACGCCCCGACTTTAATATGACGCGGATTGATTTTTTGCGGGTTCGGATCCCACCACCGCTCCAATTACCCCTTCCAACACCATCCCATACAATCCGACAAGATCCAATAAATCGCTGTAAATAAAGCGTTTATTGTAGTTTTTGTATCCAACGGCTTCCAGCTCCATCCATTTACAGCCGAAAAAATTAGGGGTACATTTTCGGGGTACCCAGAATTTTTAGGGGTACTTACTGGGAAAAAATAGGGGTATCTCATGAAACTCACGGATATAGCCTGTAAAAGCGCAAAACCACAGGAAAAGGCCTATAAAAAAGCCGATGGCGGCGGCCTTTATCCGGTATAAAAATATCCAAAAGGCCAGTGATGGTAGCGGCGGTGCCTATTGCCAGAGGTAACTCCAATACGTTGTAGTCCTATGGCCTAAGTTTAAGCCCTAGGCTGACAGCAGTTTCATTGAAAAGTTTCCCTGCAAAAAATTTCACGAAAACCAAGATCTCTGACACAGTCTGAGAGTTCCATATAATTGATTTTTATCTTTGGAAAAGTCCATAAGCGGGCTGCTCTTTTACTGCCCTCAAGGACAAGTTTTCAGCCGCACGATTAATAGTCGACTTATAATGCACTTGGGGCGGTGAAACCCCATGCTCCGACAAGCTTTTGCGGATAGTCGCGGCAATTCCCGTTATATAGATTTCCGTGCCTTGTCGATTGGCTTTACGCACCAATCCGGCCATGGTATTCGCGGCCGTTGAATCAATATAGGGAACGCCCGTAAAATCCAAGACCAAAACTTTGTGCAGATCGACGATCTGATCAAGCAATGCGCCAATCGCAGCGGCAGCGCCAAAGAAGAAAGGGCCGCTCATACGGTAGACAATATAATGTGGGTTCGTCGTGGGAACCACGTGACTATCAGGAACGGGTTCGGCCCCATCATCAGGGATCACCAGCGTATGTTCGTGATGTTCAATTGTGGTCGTCGCTTTCATCCGACTCATGAAAATAAGGGTACTAAGAGCAAAACCAACAACAATAGCCTCGGTCAAGCCATAGAATATCGTCAAAAAGAACGTTGCGAACAAGACGATCATATCGGCACGCGAGGTACGCATAAGATTCATGAATTCATGACGCTCGGCCATATTCCAAGCAACCAACACCAAGACGGCGGCTAATGCCGAAAGGGGAATAAAGCTGGCCAACGGCGCTGCAATCAACATAAATAACAAAACAAATACAGCGTGTAACATCCCCGACACAGGGCCATGCGCGTTTGAGCGAACGTTGGTTGCTGTACGGGCGATGGTGCCGGTTGCGCAGATACCCCCAAAAATTGCCGAGCCAATATTTGCAACCCCTTGCGCAACCAGTTCCGCATTGGAACGGTGACGGCGCCCGGTCATGCCGTCGGCAACAACCGCTGACAGCAGCGATTCAATGGCCCCCAACAGGGCGAAAGAAATGGCATTCGGCAGAACGGCATACATTTTATCAAAACTAAAATCGGGCAGGGTTGGCCATGGTAATGAGCTTGGGATACCGCCAAACCGTGTACCAATGGTTTCAACTGGCAGATGAAAAAACCAGGTGGCAAGCCCAGTGGCAATCACGGCGACCAACATGCCGGGAACTGCTGGGCGATATTTTTTGACCCCGATAATAATAGCCATCGTGGCAAGAGCCAGAACAATTGCCGTGATATTGTACGTCCCCGCGGATTCAAACAACGCGGCAAATTTTGGGATAAGAGCGCCAGGTTCTTTGCCGGGCAGTGACAAGCCAAAAAATTCTTTTAACTGGCTCGAAAAAATAATCACCGCGATACCCGCCGTAAACCCAATCGTCACGGGATAAGGAATAAATTTAATGTAGGTACCCAAACGGAATAGGCCCAAGGCCAGTAATATAACCCCTGACATCAGGGTCGCCAGGATAAGACCGTCCATCCCATGTTGCGCGACAGTCGCGGAGACAAGCACGATAAAAGCACCTGCCGGACCCCCAATTTGAAACCGGCTGCCCCCCAAGGCCGAAATAATAAAACCCCCAATAATGGCGGTATAGAGCCCCTGAGCTGGAGTCGCCCCCGAGGCAATCGCAATCGCCATCGACAATGGAAGGGCAACAATGGCAACGGTTAACCCGGCGATAATATCCGCACGCAAATTGTTGAAATTATAACCTTCGCGTAGGACAGTTACCAATTGTGGCATAAAAACATCAGCGAGTGACGGTGCAGGAAATTGTAGAGATCTTGTCGGACGTACATTTTTCATTTGGGGAGAGCGCTCTTCGTTTTATTTTTTGGTCATTGTGGGGTTCGTCTTTACGCCTTCAGGAAAAAAACTGAAAGCGTTTTTTAACTCACATCACATTTAAATCTTTCAGGGTGACCAAATTTAAAGCGACCGCCAGCTTGACAGCCAGGGGCCTCGCAATAATCGTGGTGCGGCTCGTCTTTGACGATGACAGAATGCCATTTGCCGTCCATACCGCGTAACAACGCATCAACACACCCCAGATCATCAACGACGAAATGAATACTCCAAACTTTTTGAATATTTCCTGGAAAAGTCATCGCCAAAAAACGTTGCGTCAATTCGCGGATATGCTCTGCATGTGCGATTCCCATTATTTCAGCACGCCGCTGACCATCTTCATCTGGCAAAATACGCGAAGGAACTCTCGCCACCAAATGTGTATGATCGCGGTTTGTAAGATGATTTTTCTTGCGGGCCATTCCGGCAAAAATTTGGGCAAGGTGCCCCGATTCCGTATGTGGATCCAAAGATCCGCCATTCGCCGCAACCTTTATACATGCACAATCTGTATGAGTATTAAGAGCCCATTCTTCAATT
>CAZSIB010000023.1:0-8594 GCA_964607245.1 uncultured Pseudobdellovibrionaceae bacterium
ATGATGCGTTATTTCTTTTTGCTGATCGTTGTCCTCTCATCTGTTGGCGTGGGAGCCCCTGCGCGAGCAGATGATACGTTTTTAAATTATTGGTTGCCATCTATCTTTGGCCCGCCACAAAAGGGTCCGAAACCCCAAGATACTTTGATTGCGCCGTTCGGCCAAAGTGTAGAAAAGGACCGGAAGTTGAGCGGGGCTGAACGTCAAGCGATGAGCAGTCCAGAAAATGCAATCCCTATCGACCAACCACATCGCAGCGATAAGTACGTCCTGTCCTGGGCCTCTGAACGGACCGCGGGGGCGTTTATTTTTAATCCCTCCCACATCAAGGCAGCGATGGGGAAAAAGGGGGGTGAATTGAATAAAATGCCGCCCGAGGCCGCAGCGCCTATCCTCCTTGCGCAACATTTATCCGATCTTTCCCCCTATTTTACGCCTGCGGCGCGGCAAAGTTTTGAAACCTATCTCGATTCATCGGGGATGCGCCGGTCGATTCTTGTACCGCAACAGATTGATGCCTTTACCAAGAATATCCCGCAGATGATGAATCAAGGGGTGTTTAGCGGCGTGTATCGTTGGCTTGTGGATGTGCCGGTGACCGTGTCGATCCTGCCGCCGGGGATGCAGAATTACATGGGGAAAAACAAAAAACTGATCCCCGCGACCCAAAACCTTGTCATTCGTCTTCAGATTGGGCGGACGCCCGCTTCTGCTGCTTATGTGGACGGCATGGCGATTGAGACCTTTACAATCCTGGGCGCGGCGTCGTAGAACATCTGGGCCTCGGCTTCATTTTACGATCATTCAAAGGAGATTTTTATGCCTGCTGCTAACAAGAATACGACGCGTGCCCATGATGACGATCAAGATGAAAACGCTGTCGTCGAAATTGATGGTGCGGCGGGCAAGCGCCTCAAATCCTTTATCGAACGGATCGAACGATTAGAAGAAGAGAAATCGGGCATCGCGACAGATATCAAAGATATCTATGGAGAGGCCAAGGCCGTGGGATTTGACCCGAAAATCATGCGCAAGATTATTCGCCTGCGCAAAATGGAAGAAGAGAAACGCAACGAAGAAGATATGTTGCTTGAAACCTATAAATCCGCCATCGGTATGGCGTAAGTGGGATTCTTTTTTAACTCTGCTTCTTGGCGATTCGCTTGATCGCGTCGATATGGGCTTTGGACGCCGCCTTGTGCGCCGGGGCAGGGGCGGCGTTCTCGTGACCAAAATGAGGGGTGTTACGCCCCCCAAGGGCGCCCAGTAAATCACGGCCAAATTGGTCCAGCGGCATATCAAGCGACTCTGGCATATCTGGGTGACGATCAGGTTCTTCTGTTTGTTCGCGGATGACGCGGGATACGGCGTGGGCCACAATACCTTTTAAATGCGGGGCGGCCAGTTCTTGGAGTAACCGCGCATCTTGAAACGCGAGTTCCTGGACCAAACGGCCTGTTGTGACCGGGTTGCCTTTGGCCCTTTTCAGGAGATCAAGAATGGTGCGGCGGGCATAATCCCAGGGCATGATAATCCTTTTGGTTATAAATTTTTCTCATGTGGTGTAAAGCTGGCCTTGTATTCACTGACAGCGCCGGGTTTGGTGCGTACGACCAATCGGTCGGCCTCGCGCAGGTCGATCACGGCGATATCTTTTTCAAGGAGGCCGTCATGGGTTTGTCCGTCTGAAAGTTTTTTGATGGCGAGGCCCATGTCTTCCTCGGGAAGTTTAATGACGATGCCATTTGTGGTGGCGAGATCCCAACGCCGCCCCCCGACCCACGACGCCGTGACAATGCGCTTTTGCAGATGGGGTTCGGCGGCAAGGATGGATAATAGGGCGGCTGCGCGGGTATTTGCGCCGTCCCCCACAACCAAAGGCAAGGTCGTAAAGGCGCGGAGATCAGCGGTCACAACAACGCCTTCGGTATCAATGACACGGACCTTGCCGCCTTGTTGCCAAAGGGCCATGGGCGTGCGTTCCGTCAGCTTAATGCGGATATTTCCAGGCAGTTCACGCCGAATTTGAGCGTCACGAACCCAGGCGACTTTTGTCAGTAAATCCCGCGCGGTGTCTGGATCGAACGCGAACAAGGGATCCCCGCGCTCCATGTTCAAAATACCGCGCAAGACGTCCTTGTCGGTATAATGCCGACCTTCGACAAAAATATTTTGTACGCGGTATCCCATGTTTGCGGCCAAATTGACGACGCGGGTGCGGCCCCATTCGCGGACAAGCCCGGCCGATCCGGTTGCAAAAAAGAGATAGACGCCCATGACCGCGGCCAAAACAAGGCAGGTCAGTGTGAAAATCCGGCGTAGACCCCACGGGCGTAGATCACCGTTTACGCGGCGGCGTGATTGTTTTGAGAGCGTGGATTTACGGCTTTGCATTGAGCGGTCTCGACAAGATGGGCGCAGAGCGCGGAAAAGGACATACCATTTCGAACAACCTGGGATGGGCCAATTGAGGCGGCAGTCAACCCGGGCTGGGTATTGATTTCAAGGAAGTATAACCCGTCTTGGCCCCGCTTGTCATCATAGCGAAAATCGCACCGAGCCAGGCCCTGGCACCCGAGCGCCGTATAGACCCGGCGGGCATATTCAAGGGCCAGATCATAGACATCCGTCGGGATTTGCGCGGGGAGGACCAGTTCGGTGCGCAGATCATGGTATTTCGCCTCATAGTCGAAAAATCCTGTTGCGGCCCGAATTTCTGTAACGGCCTGAGGGGTGCCATCGAGGACCGCAACGGTGAGTTCCAAACCGGGGATATATTCCTCGACCAGGGCGACCCCCGCAAATCCCCAGTCTTTTTTAAAGGCCGGGGGCAAATTATCGCCCGCGCGGACAATTCGGACGCCGACACTGGACCCTTCGTTTTTGGGTTTGACGACATAGGGTCGCGGCATGACATCACGTGCGATCACGTCGTCAATCGGATAGACGGAACCGTTTGGCACCCGGACACCGCAGGACGCCGCGACACGTTTGCACATGGGTTTATCCATCCCAATACTGGAAGCCAGAACGCCGGAATGCGTATAGGGAAGAGCGAGCATTTCAAGCACGCCCTGAATCACCCCGTCTTCGCCGCCTTGGCCGTGTAAATTATTAAATACGGCGTCCGGGCGCGGGGTCAGGTCATTTAAAAGTTTTTGCAAATCGCGCGTCACGTCGATCCATTTGACGGTATATCCGCCCTGAATCAGGGCTTTTTCAACCTCGCGCCCTTTGGTGAGCGAGACCTCACGTTCCGCCGACCATCCACCGACCAATAAGGCAACCGTTTTTGTCATGTTCTTTTTCCCCTGTTTATTGATCGAGAATTAATCAGGCCGTAAAAGAGACTCGATGGTCTTTTTAAAGACGCTGCGCTTGTCTTGAAGTTGGGCCCGTGCACTCGGGTCCAGTAAATCAAATGTATCTTGATACCATTTTGAGCCGGGATAGTTATATCCCAACACGGCGGCGACTTTGATCGCTTGGTCAATCATCCCCAGCGAGACATAGGATTCGACCAAACGGTGGAGTGCCTCGGGCGTGTGGGTGGTGGTTTGATAATTGCGAATGACGGCCAGAAAGCGATTGATCGCGGCCGTATGCTCGCCTCGGTTCAGGTAATACCGCCCGATTTCCATTTCCTTGCCGGCCAAATGATCCATCGTCAGATCGCGCTTTAATTTGGCTTCACGCGCGTAGGGGCTCTCGGGATAGCGGTTGATCAGGGCATCAAGCGCGTCAAGAGCAAGGGCCGTCATATGTTGGTCGCGTTTTACATCGGCCAGTTGTTCGTAGTAACACATGGCCTTCAGGTATAAAACGTAATCGGCCCGCGCATGGCCGGGATGCAGTTCCAGGAACCGATCGAGCGCCAAAATCGCCTCGTCATACCGTAAATCCTGGTACGCGGCATAGGCGCCCATCACTTGGGCCTGGGTCGACCATTGGGAATAGGGGAACAGGCGTTCCACATCTTCGAATTTTTTCTGGGCGGTTTTGTAATTTTTGGCGTTCATGTCGTCCATGGCACCATTATACAGTTCCTCGACCGAGGCATCGGATTTGATGTCTGAGTCGGGTTTGTTCTCGCCGCCCGCGCAGGCGGATAGGGCAAGGACCGACACAAAAACCAAGAAAAGGGATGTGGGACGATGGATGAAACGGGGCATCAATGGGGACATGGGGGTGCCTTTGCGGGATCAATTTCACCCATTATACCGATTTAAAGCAAGAAGAAAACAGGGCAGGGGAGCGACAAATTTGTACCCCCTCACCCTCCCATGGGGCGTTGCCGCGATGGGTCCCTCCCTCTTCCGGTGGAAGAGGGGTTTGTTTCTTATCCTGCTTTTGTTTTTCTTACTTTTTCCTCTTTTCTTCCTTGTCATCCCCGCGAAGGCGGGGATCCAGTTCTTTTTTCTTTTTTCTCCCTGGATTCCCGCTGTTGCGGGAATGACAGAGAAGCTTCTTTGGCTTTTATTCCCTTGTGTTTTTTGTGTTCAAAAAACACAAGGGAACAGCGCGCTGCCCTAGTGGTGGGCGCCCGGTGGTGGTGGGGGTTGGTCTCTTCTTCTAACGGAGGGCTTATTGGGGATTCCAAAAAGAAATCCCATTGCCGCCGGTCTTCAAAAAAGGGGATCCCCCTCTGGTGGTCGACTCCATTAAAAAGGAGTATACTATAAATAATCCCGAAATATCAAGTATTTTTTTCAAAAAAGTGATGAAGGCTGTAGTGTTAGGGATATATACCTTAACACAAGATGTTTTTGTAGCATTTTATTTGTGATTGCTTATGCCGCGGCGGGGGCGGGCACAATGGCCCAGGATTTGGGGTTGGCGAAGAGCGCACGCAGCAAAGCATTGTTCATCGCGTGACTGCCCCGCACACCGTGATAGGCGGCAAGGACGGGCATACCCGCAAGATACAAATCCCCAATCGCATCGAGTAATTTATGCCGAATAAATTCGTCTTGGTACCGTAATCCATCGGGGTTCATCACGCCGTCCTGGTTCACGACAATCGCGTTATCCAGTGACCCCCCGCGGGCGAGACCATGGGCGCGGAGTTGTTCGACTTCATCCAGCAGGCCAAAGGTACGGGCGCTGGCGATTTCGTGGCGAAAATTACCGTTCAGCATTTCGACCGCATAGGCCTGATGCCCAATCGCAGCGTGATTAAAATCGATCGATCCGGCATAAGAGGCGCGGTTGGCCGGGGTCAAGCGCACTTGTTTATCGCCGTCTTCCACCGTGATGGGTTCCAGCACCTTGATCATATAAACCGGCGCGTCCTGAGGCGTTGTGCCCACGCGGTCAATCGCATCGACAAACACAGCCGAAGATCCGTCCATAATCGGCACTTCGGGGCCGTCGAGTTCAAGGATGGCGTTGGTAATTTCGGCCCCGCGCAGGGCCGCCATGATATGTTCGATCGTGCCCACGCGGACGCCGTTATCATTCGCGACAACGGTGCAAAGCCGGGTATCAATCACGCGGTCCCATTTGGCGGGAACGCGGTTATCGGATTGTGTCACGTCAGTGCGCACAAAAACGATCCCGGTATTGACGGGTGCCGGGCGCAAGGTGAGCGTCACGGGGGCCCCAGAGTGAAGCCCGATTCCCGATAGGGTTACAGGCGCGGCGAGGGTGCGTTGGTGCGTCATCATAGGGGATATATTCCTTTTTTATCTGAGCACCAGACTAAATCCCCCGGCGTAAAGGGTAAAATCACCTTTTGCAACGCGATGTAACATGGTGTTTGTTGGGTCTTTAACCAAATAAATCCGCGCGCTCCAAGACGTTTGATGCCAAATGAGACTTCATTTTCTCAAGCGCGCGGTGTTCCAATTGGCGCACGCGTTCCTTACTGACCCCGAGCGTGATCCCCAGATCCTCAAGCGTCAGGGCGCGTGGGGCCAAATGGCGTTTTTGGATGATCGTTTTTTCCCGGTCGGTCAGGGTGGATAAGGCATTCGCAAGCCACTGCGAGCGGACTTTTGCGTCTTTCATGCTGATGACGATATCTTCGGGGTTGGGCCGAGAATCGGGCAGAAGCGCGATATATTCGTCGTCTCCTTCGGGTCCCATCACGGCGTTCAGTGAGAGATCTCCGCCGTTCAAACGCTGTTCCATGGATTGCACATCCTTGACCGAGACGTGAAGTTTCTGGGCGATTTCTGCTGTTGCGGTGTCATCCAAATATTCTTGATGACGTGCAGCGTTGTCGATCCGCGCGCGCAGGCGACGTAAATTAAAGAACAGGGCCTTTTGTGCGGACGTGGTGCCCGTGCGGACGATGGACCAGTTGCGCAGGATATAATCCTGCATCTGGGCGCGAATCCACCACGTGGCATAGGTGGCAAAGCGCACCTGGTGCGACCGGTCAAATCGTTTGGCGGCCTCCATCAACCCCAGGACGCCTTCTTGGATCAGGTCATTCATGGGCAGGCCATAGTTCCGGAATTTGGTGGCAAGCGAGATGGCCAAGCGGTGATGGGCCGAGATAAGACGGTGCAGCGCCCCTTCATCCTGATGGTCGAGCCAGGCGGAAATCAGAGCGATTTCATCATCCCGAGAGAGGACGGGTTCGGCAAAAGCCTGGCGGATAAAAGATTGATCGAGGTCGCGTGTTTTTGAATCATAAAAATGAGTCATGTGTTCACCTTTTTCTAAGCGTGAATAAATATCTGGCCGGCCAAGCGCCGCACCAAAGATTTTTGGGTCGTGATCCGGCCCAACCATTGGCACCGGACTCTTAAATCGTACCCCATTCATACCTATTTGTGTAGAAAAATCGGAAGGGGTGGTAATGGAATATTATTTACATAATTATAAACGATTTTGCTTTGTGTGGGAGGGGTGTGGGGGCACTTTTTTGGAAAACTAATTCTTGACATATCCAATGCGTTTCCCCTAGGATCCGGGGCATATAACCCAATAAATCATCAGAGGAGAGAAAATAATGTCACAATCACAGCAGTTTCACGGATTCCCCGCATTTGGTCTTGGCGCCCCTGTAACGGTACGCCAGGAAAATGACCCCATGTTGGCGGGAATGTTTGCAGCGGTCGCAAGACAGCGGGCGTTTGACCAGGCACTCGCGGCGGCCAAAAAAGAAATGCCGAAAAACATTCAAGCCTGGCATGATTTATCCGAAGAGCAGCGCGGCGCATTTGTTCCAAATTTGCTGAACTGTCAGGCGATGTTGTTTTTATCGGAGCATGATCCGAAAACAGCCGTTTCGGAACACAAAAGGATTCTGGATGGCCTCTCCGATGCCGATAAAGTCAAGTATTTGCCGACATTGGTGAACAGCCCGGCGTATGTTTTGGCATTGAAAGATGAGACATATCCAACGGGTGCGCTGGTGAATCTTTGTCATTCAGCGGAATTGGGACTTGGTGGAGATGTCTTGGAACAAGCGATTCCTCTTTTACTCGATAATGCGGTGACAAGGGCGTATCCAGACAGAATCCAGTCCTTGGGCATGGTCGGGTATTACTATGATTTGTTGGATAAGTTGGCAGATCGAGCAGCTGTGGAACGTCAACTGCCCCAATTTGCAACATATCCGGCTTGGGATGAATGGCGTGCGCGTGACGGGGATGCGGGTGTTTGTGCCTCAATTCTGCGCTGGATGAGTAATTTTTCCAATTGGGCCTTATCTCATGAAAATTATACCCTAGGGGAGAAGATGTCTCGCCAATTAGAGAACACCTTGAAGACGGGGGAAGAACTACCCGAAGCCCGGCGGCGCATGGGGGAATTTTTCGATGAATTATTGGTGAAATTAAGAGGCGAAGGTTATTCTCCCCTTCTGGTAACCCTAGCTCAAATTGGTAAGGATATTGCGTTGGATCAACATCAAACCCATGCACCGGGTGCCGCCCAGGCGGTGGAGGCAGTTCAGAAATTGGTCGATCAACCAACGGGGGATGCCCCCGCACCGGGCAACATGTAAGGATAGGGTGGGTAAGAAATGTCATCACGCTATGATTTTAATCAACCCAAGCGGCGGGGCAGGGGGAAACTTTTGGCCGGGGTGATTTTGGCGGCGGCGGGTGTTTGTACAGCCGCCTTTGCCGTGGCGTCCTATCAGAACGCCAAGATAGGTATAAATTCATTTGATCGTGCGTTGAATTCTTGCCGTAGTAAGAACTGGATTCGTTGTGGATTGGTTCCCGGCGCAGCCTTGGGGCGCGGTGCAGCGGTGTTGTTTCGCCAAGATCGACCGGCGGCAGAGCGGCAAGAGAAAGAATCTTCTCAGGCAAAACCAACACGTCCCTGAAAACTGAACATAGGACTGGATCCCCGCCTTCGCAGGGATGACAATGGTTTGTAAACCCCTTAATTTCCTGCACCGCACAATAGCAGGGGGGTTTGATCCTCCCGTTGAATCGCGTATCCAATGCGCGGCGTTGTTTTGATAAAGACTCCGTCCGTTTATGTTCTCGACGCAATGATCCAAAGATGAGGGTTCCCGTGGTGGCTGCGAAAAAGACTGATCCGAAAGATAAAAAATCGAGCGCGGCGTCTGTCCCGCTGAAGGTGTTGTCGAATTCTCTCCCCTTGCCGGGGGTTGAGGAACTCAAGAA
>CAZSIB010000024.1:0-7843 GCA_964607245.1 uncultured Pseudobdellovibrionaceae bacterium
CCCGAGCCACCAAAACATCTTTCATACCTCTGCATAAAAAGAAAAAATAAGAATGCCTCCTGGGGTAAGATTTTAGGAATTAATACTTTGTTGTCGTGGGAAACATCTCAGTGGCGCGTCAAGTATTGACATATAATATTTTTTGATATACTCTCGGCATCGTAAAGTATAAAAAAGAGGGTGTCGAATGTCGGATTTATCACATATTGGAACAGTTCTTTATGCTGGCGTGCTCAGTCTTGCTACTGCTGAGTTGGCATTTTTAGATGCAAAAAATGGAAATACAACGAGAGCAAGATTACTTGGTGCTGGGGCCCTTGTTTTGGCCTTTGGGGCAGGCACAATACTTAAGACAGACTTTTCCAAACCAACGACTGGGGCGGCGGTCACGCCCCAGGGTGCGGTGACACACCTTCCGGGGGAAATTCCCCAAGTCACCGAAACCCTGCCCACGAAAAAGAGCCCCGCGGCAGCACCGGCAGTGATGTTGTAATTTTACTTGCCTTTTTGATCGGTTTTCGCCTATAAATCCCCACCCCCGCACCCCTGGAGGCGGGGGTGATTGGTTTTTTAAACTGATCCTTATCAATGCTGACAAAAAAGGAAATGACATCATGTCCAAAAACTATCCGCTGTCGGCGCAAACTCGCGATCGGGCCGGTAAAGGGGTTGCCCGCGCATTGCGCCGTGAAAATATGGTTCCTGCTGTGGTCTATGGCGACAACAAAGAACCGCAAACAATTGCCTTGCCCATCAAGGATTTAACCCTGACCTATCAAACCGGTATCATGCAAACGGGGTTGTGCGATCTGACCATCAATGGGGCCAAGCATCTGGTGCTGTGCCGCGATGTGCAACGCCACCCGGTGAATGACCGTATTTTGCATGTGGATTTCCTGCGCGTGTCGCCGAAGACGGAAATTACACTGGCTGTACCTGTGCACTTTGTTGATCAAGATTCCTGCCCCGGGATTAAACTGGATAAGGGCGTTTTGACAGTCATTAATCATGAAATCCGCCTGATCTGCCAAGCGACCAAGATTCCGGAACATTTGGAAGTCTCGCTTAAGGATAAGAAGATTGGCGATAGCTTGAAACTCTCCTCGGTTAAATTGCCGGATGGCGTGCGCGCCCCGGTCGGATCCGAAGAAGACACGATCGCGATTATCGCGGCCCCGACGGTGTACACCGAAGCGGCGCCGACGGCTGCCGCTGCTGCTGCGACACCTGCTGCTGGTGGAGCAGCGCCTGCCGCTGCTGCTGGCGCCAAAGCACCGGCCGCTGCAGCGGGTAAAGCACCGGCCGCCGGCGCGAAAGACGCCAAGGCCCCCGTCGCGCCCGCCAAGAAGAAATAGTGATCTCGTCGTCCCGGAAAGGCCTTTTTGGCCTTATCCGGGACCTTCATGCCGATTTAAACTTTTGAAGGTCCCGGATAATCGCTGCCGCGATTTCCGGGATGACGTTTTTGAACAAGGACGTTTTTTTAGTCGTGAACGAACTCTCACACATTCTGATCGTTGGCTTGGGGAATCCTGGCGATGATTACGCGGGTAATCGCCACAATGTTGGATTCATGGCGGTGGATGCCATTGCGGCGGCGCATGGGTTTGGTCCGTTTCGTCGCAAATTCAAAGGCCAAATGGTCGAAGGCAAAATTGATGGCCGCAAGGTGATTTTGCTCAAACCCGAAACTTTCATGAATTTGTCGGGCGGGTCGGTTGCTGAACTCGCCGCGTATTACAAGATTAACACCGCGCGCATGATTGTCATTCATGATGAACTGGATTTGCCGCCGGGGAAACTGCGCGTCAAAATGGGCGGGGGCGCGGCGGGGCATAACGGCCTCAAATCCATTGACCAACATTTGCCGGATCAAAATTATAAACGGATCCGGATTGGCATTGGTCATCCCGGTGACCGCGATTTAGTGAGCGGCTATGTCTTAAGCGATTTTGCCAAGGCCGAGCGCGAGGGGGTGGCCGCGTTGGTTTCGACCATCGCCGCACATATTCCGTTGGTGTTAAGCGGCCAGGATGAATTGTTTATGACGAAGGTGGCGGAGAATACAGGAGAGGGTAAAAAGAAATGAGCGGAGATTTGACGGGAGTGTGGAGAGGAACGATAACAAACCAAGTTTCGTCCGTGTGTTTAGCCACAGCCGTTGTCACTTTTGAACAGACGGGTATAAGCTTATCTGGAAGTGTAATTTTAAAAGACGTCTTACCCCCTTCCTCTAAAGAAGAGAGACGTTCTTTAAGAGGGGAATTTTTAGACGGTGTACAATTCATCGTTTTGAATACGCCAATCGGTGACGTACAACATTCCGGTTCCCTTTCAGAAGATGGAAAAAAAATATCTGGGTCCTGGGAGGCTGAGGCGCATTTATATGTGAGTTATGGACGATTTGAATTGATCCGTGACGTGACTGACGGTTCTGCGGAATCGATAGAAGCAACGCAGCGCATTAAAGATTTAGTTCCGGTATAAGTCGGAAAGAAAAGTAAGGAAACCAAAATGGGCTTTAATTGTGGAATTGTGGGTTTGCCGAATGTTGGTAAATCGACTTTATTTAACGCGCTGACGGCGACCCAAGCTGCGCAGGCCGCGAATTTTCCGTTTTGCACGATCGAGCCTAATGTGGGCCGCGTGGCCGTACCGGATGCGCGGCTTGATATGCTCGCCAAACTGGGTGGATCGCAAAAAATTATTCCGGCGCAAATGGAATTTGTGGACATTGCCGGGTTGGTGAAGGGAGCGAGTAAAGGCGAGGGGTTGGGTAACCAGTTCCTCGGGAATATTCGGTCGACAGACGCGATTTTGCATGTGGTGCGCTGCTTTGATAACGACGATATCACGCATGTGATGGGGGGGATTGACCCGCTTCGCGATATTGAGATCATCGAAACAGAACTCATGATTGCCGACCTTGACAGCTTGACCAAGCAGATGAGCACCCTTGAGAAAAAGGCAAAATCCGGGGATAAGGACGCGAAGATTCAGGTTGACGCCATGGCCAAGGTGAAAACGGTCCTGGACGCGGGCAAGCCTGCGCGCGCGGCCGATTTGTCGGCGGAGGAACGTGTTCTTGCCTTTTACCCGCAACTGATCACATCGAAACCTGTTTTATACGTTTGCAACGTGGATGAGGGGGACGCAAGCCAGGGCAATCCCTGGACGGAACAGGTGGCGCATTATGCAGCCACGCACGGTGCGGATACAGTGATTATTTCGGCCGCAATTGAGGCCGAGGTTGCCCAGTTATCATCCAGCGATGAGAAACAGGAATTTTTGGGATCGATGGGATTAAACGAACCGGGCCTGAACCGCGTGATCCGCGCGGGGTTTAAACTCCTGGGGCTTCAGACCTATTTCACCGTGGGGCCGAAAGAGGCGCGCGCGTGGATGATCACGATTGGCATGAAGGCACCCCAGGCCGCGGGCGTGATCCACACTGATTTTGAAAAGGGATTCATCCGCGCGGAAACCATTGCGTATGATGATTTTGTTGCCTCGGGCGGCGAACACGGCGCCAAAGAACACGGCAAAATGCGCCAAGAAGGCAAGGAATATGTGGTTCAGGACGGTGATGTGATGTTGTTTCGGTTTAACGTGTAGTCTATTGACATAGAGTATAAAAAGGCATAATCTCCCCCGATCATTCAAACCAAAGGGAGGTTGGAGATGTCACAAACTGAGGATACACCGGAATTACAGCGTAATTTTTTTGATGCGGCGCGCGAGATGGAGCGCCTGCTCTCGCCCGCAACGGATGCGTTTTACGAGGTTGCGATGGCGCGCGCGGTACAAGAAGGACGTCCAGCTACATTGATGGCGCTCATTCGTGACTGTGACCCTCTGTTACTTTCCTACAAAACTTATAGCGGTCCGGTCTTCCACATGTTGGCATTTGATGGTGAAAATCACGGGAAATGGGCGTGCGAGATGCTGGCGGCAAAGGGTGGATTTCATCATACCTATGTCGCGGGGTTGGCGCGGTTAAGACGTGGTGTGGGTTCAGTTACATCGCCCGGGGAAGAAAATGTGTTTGAAACATTGATCGGTCATTACACGGTTTTGTGCGGGATCGCCAAAGAAGCCGCCAACTGTGCGCCATTTAAAGTGCCAGCTGAACGGTACGCAAACGAGCCTCAATTGAAGAAATGAGACAAAACATGCCCCAGGGAAATCTCGCACAAGGTTTAGACAGGATGATTGATCGCCACGCGCGGTATCAATCGATGGCGTCATCTCATTCGGCGGATGGGTTGTTTTATATAACTCTGTCGGGTGCCGCGGTTTATATGGGTGGTGACATGCTGGTGAATGCTTTTCACCGTTCACCGACCGAGATACTCCTGACGGCCGCGTATACCGCGGCAGTCACCGCCCTGGGTCTGGGTATTCTCGGGCGGGGGGCACGTGCGCATTTTAAGGCCGCGGCGCGTGCCGAAACGCAAGCTGAACGGCTTGAAGGCCAAGCCTATGCCGCGCGCCTGGTCAAAGAAAAATGGGGTTTAAATCAAGCCTAGTTTACGAACGGGTTAGTTGTTATATCGCCCGATTTCGTGTTCGCCTTTATTGAAGTTTTGTTCTTCATAAATGGCTTTCTTGTCCTTCAGATAGACATGGTTCGCGGTATAGTTTGACGCGGCGCGTAAGCCCGTATCATACGGGACAGACAGGATTCGTTCCCATCCCTTGGCCTTCATACAGGTTTCGTAATCGATATATTGCGTCCCTTCAGCCAGAAGCATGCCATCGCGTTCCGGCGTATCCCAGGCCATCATACTTTCCCGCGCATCGCTATCGGCCTTTTTTACATCTTTGGGTTCGGCGGGGAAGGCATTTTTAATCTGGCCCACGCGTTCGAGTTCGGTGAGTTCGGTCACACAACGCGCGATATCGCGGTTGAGCATTTGCTGGGCTTTGGGTCCTTGCATCCAGACGGATTCCGATGCCGAGACGCGTTGCCAATAACGGCCATTCTTGGCAATTTCGTGTTCGATATTCCGCAAGTTATGGCCTGTCGTACAGGCGGAAAGGGTAAGGGCAGCAAGTGTAAGCGCAAAAGAAAAGCGGCGATTCATGATGGTTTGATCCCTGGATAGGAAATACGAAAAATGATTCTTGCGAATCAGCGGAAAGAACAACCTGTGGATAAGATAACAAGAGTAATCCAGAGAGACAATGTTATTTTGCGGTTTCTGACCACCACCAGCTTTCGGGGACCACGCCGTAAAGGGGGGTCACGGCAGGCCGGATAATGCGCCGATCAAGTGCAATCAAGTCGTTCGGTTGATATCCAAAGGGAATAATGTAGTGCCCGGCCATGAGCTGAATATCCATATCACATACAGCTTGTTTCAGATCATCTCGCGTGCGCGTTTGGCTAATTATTTTTGCGACACGATCGATATACGGTGTACAGACCCCGGCATAGTTAAAACGGCCCGGTTGGTCACGCGCTTGGCATCCCCAATACAACAACTGTTCGTTGCCCGGGGACAAGGTGCTTTGCCAAAAATAAAAAACGACGTCATAGCTATAGTCATTGAGGCGGTCCCGGAAGGCCGCGACATCAAGTGTTCGCGTTCGGGCCTTAATCCCAAGCTTCTGAAGGGTGCGCGTAAACGCCAGCGCAATTTTTTCATCTTCTGGGCTTCCCAAAAGGATTTCGAACTCAAAAGGCTTGCGTGTTTTTGCATTGACACGAACCCCATCGTGTATGATCCAGCCACTTCGTTTAAGCAGCGTGTCGGCCATTTTTAATCGGTCCCGCATTGTCCAGTTCGACGATTCGGTAAGATGGTCGCGTTCATCTAAATGTCCAGGCGGGCAATCGTCGCCGGCGAGGTCAGTGTTGGGGAAAAAACTATTTGTGCGAATTAACTGACTCGAGAATAAATTTTTGTTAATCCAATCAAAATCGAAAGAAAAATAAAGTGCCCGGCGGACCCGCGGATCATCAAACGGTGCGCGCCGTGTGTTCAAAATAAACCCGCGCACCGTTTCCGCGCGGTGATGCGGGACGCTGGCAACCATTACGCGGTCATTTTTTAAAAAATTATAGCCATTTGCCCAGGTGGTCAGATCTGTTTCGCGACGAAAATTAAGATGTCCGGTTTTAAACGCTTCAAACGCGATGCTTTCGTCACGAAAATAATCATAGACAATCTTGTCGAAATTATTGAGGCCGCGGCGGGTCGGCAGATCGGCCGCCCAGTAATCCGGCACGCGTTCATAGGTGATACGGCGGCCTGCTTCGGCCGATGCAACGCGGTAAGGACCCGTTCCCAGGCCAGGGGCCATCGTCGCGGTATCAAAGGATTTATCCTGATAATAGGTGCGGGAGAGGACAGGCATCATCGCCAAGATCATGACAGTTTCCCGGTCATGACCGGGTTTCAGGCGAAATGTGATCGTGTGCGGATCGTTAATCGTGACCGTATCAACGAGTTGATACACGCGCCGCATATTCGGGCGGCCTTGTGTTTTTAATGTCTCGAAGGAGAAGGCGATATCGGCGGCCGTTATCGGCGTATGATCATGAAATTGCGCCCGCGGATCGATATAAAACGTGATCCAGGAACGATCGGGTGCAACGCGCCAGGCTTTTGCAATTAACGGGTACAGGGTAAATGGTTCATCCCAAGAGCGGTCCGTTAATCGATCATAGACAAGAGAGGGGCCGGGGCCCAAGGCCTGGGGCGCCTTGCCTTTCAAGGTAAAGGGGTTCAGCGTATCAAATGTACCAATTGCTGCTTGATGTAACGCGCCGCCCTTTGGCGCGTCAGGGTTTGCGTAAGGGTAATGATCCCAATCCCCCGTCATTTTTGGCGCGCCGTGCATAGTGAGCGCATGAAGAAGGGGCAAGGGGCTCTCCCCCGCCCAAGCAGGGGATAGTAAGGCGATCAGGAAAGAAAGGGTAAGAAAAAAACGACGCATAAGCCAACATAGCGGTTTTTTTGTGTTCAGCAAAGTTTCATTGGAGCGTGTAATCTCGTTGATTTGCAAAAGGTGGTCGATAGGCATGAACGGCTGTCCTCATCCGGCGTAGGGTATGATGAATGTGTGCATGGTCAATTTCTTGCATGCGATCAATGTCCAAGGCGTCTCGCGCTTTATCGAATTCACTTTGTAGATATAGAGAAAACAAATCACCTTTGCGTTCGGAGTCATTGGGTGAGCTTCCTCGACATTCGCCATTCACCGCGTCGATCAAGGTGTGGTCGATGAAAGAGGGGCGGTAGCCGGGGTGGGGATCGAACGGCGTACGTTTTCCAATTCCAGCGTCGAGGGAATTATAAACGGGGCCACGATATTGAATGGCCTCACGATGTTCGGGAAGCCGATGAAAAAAGAGTCGGAATTCGGACCCTGGAAGTGGTTTCAAAGTATCTCGGGCCCATTGAAGAGCAGTATTGATGGTGAGGGTATCCCATGGAGTGGAAAGAGGGAGACGTGAGCACACGATAAAACAACAATCCCCAGAAAATTCTGGTTCATTGATTGTCGTTGTTAATTGGCTAACCACGATCGGATGGGTTCCACCCTTAATATCTTTTGCATGGAAGATCACGGGGGGCATGGTTACGGCGTTGTCAAGCCATAGCCGATCGACACCCCTGAAGGGGTCGGTCGGGTCCTCTGACATAGGGGCGTGTGGCGGCAAACACTCTTCTTTTGTTGCATGCAGCCCAGCAATTAGAAGTGAAATTAATTGCCAGTCAGCAGCTTTTTTAAAGTGAGATGTTAAGTGAGGGACAGGCCCACGGTTATACAAAAAAGGGGGCTGTACCAGATAATCAGTTAAGAGATTGATTAACCCATTGTTTAAGTTGAG
>CAZSIB010000025.1:0-995 GCA_964607245.1 uncultured Pseudobdellovibrionaceae bacterium
GTGACGTGGCCCTGGTCGCCTTCACCCCCATCTCGATTGCGAACAAGGATCTGGCGACCCAAGGCACCTATATCGATGCGCTCTATGACCTCGCGGTCACGAACAATATCCCCGTGATCGATTTATGGCGGCGGTTTGTGTCCTATGAAATCATGAACCCGCTCGGGATGTATTTTGATGCCCTTCACCCCAACGGCAACGGCTACGCCGACATGGCCCAGGGTGTGTTTAATGTGATCGGGAGGGTGTAGGCATTAATATACATATTTATAAAATCCTTCCGCTTTGCCCAAAACATCATTTTTTGATATGGTGCGCGCAAAGAAAAAGGAATCCCCATGCTTGATTTTGAAAAACCGGTTATCGAACTTGAAACGCGCGTCGCCGAACTGAAAAGCAGCTCTGGCACAGGCGGTGTCAGCCTGATCGACGAGATTACGCGGCTTGAAACGAAAATCATGCGGCTCCTGAAAGTGACCTATGGCCGCCTGACCCCACAACAACGGGTCATGGTCGCACGCCACGAAAAACGCCCGCATTTTCGTGATTATGTGGGTCAGATTTTGACAGACTTTACCCCTCTTTCCGGGGACCGCCTGTTTGCGGATGACCAGGCGCTTTTGGGCGGCCTTGCGCGGTTTCGCGGCCAGGCCGTGGTCGTCATGGGCCATGAAAAGGGGCACGACCTGAATTCCCGCCTGAAACACAATTTCGGCATGGCCCGCCCCGAAGGGTACCGCAAGGCGATCCGACTCATGCAGCTTGCGGAACAATTCGGCCTGCCTGTCATCACCCTGGTCGATACGGCCGGGGCCTATCCGGGCGTGGATGCCGAGGCGCGCGGCCAATCCGAAGCGATTGCGCAGTCGATCCACCAATGCCTCTCGCTCACCGTTCCGATGATTTCCGTGATCGTGGGCGAAGGCGGATCAGGCGGCGCCATTGCGATTGCGGCCGCCGACCGGGTTTATATGCTTGAAAACTCCGTGTATTCC
>CAZSIB010000025.1:1005-3518 GCA_964607245.1 uncultured Pseudobdellovibrionaceae bacterium
ATCTCACCCGAAGGCTGCGCCTCTATTTTATGGCGCAGCGCCTCATTTGCCGGGGACGCGGCGGCGGCACTTAAACTGACGGCAGATGACTTGCTGCAACTGAAACTGATTGACGGAATTATTCCAGAACCCGTGGGCGGCGCGCACCGCGATCCGAAAGTCACCATGGAAACGGTCGCGAACCAAATTGCCAAGGCTCTGGCCGATCTCACGCGGCTGTCGGCCGCGCAACTCAAGGATCAGCGCCGCAAAAAATATCTGGCCATGGGCCGCAACCTGGAAAGCCACGAGGAAAGCAGCTGGTTTTCCTATAGCGGTCATCATGGGAAATAGGGGAATATATTTCCCTACCCCGCTAGCCCGCGCAAGACGTAGTGTAAGATCCCGCCATTCATGAAGTAATCGACTTCATCCAGCGTATCGATCCGGCACAAAAGCGCGTGTTCTTCGACCTTGCCATCAGCGCGCGTGATTTTTAACGTCACATCCATGCGCGGCTTGATGCCCGCTTCAACGCCGATCAAATCGATCGTTTCATCGCCGGTCAGGTTGAGTGTCTGGCGCGTCATTCCGTTTTTGAACATCAGGGGCAAAACCCCCATCCCGACCAGGTTCGATCGGTGGATCCGTTCAAAACTTTCGGCCACAACCGCGCGAACACCCAAAAGGCGGGTGCCCTTGGCGGCCCAATCGCGACTTGACCCCGTGCCGTATTCTTTCCCGGCAAAGATCACAAGCGGCGTGCCATCCGCAATGTATTTCATCGCGGCGTCGTAAATCGGCATTTGCTCACCGGTGGGGAGATATTTAGTCAGGCCCCCTTCGACGCCCGAGAGCATCTCATTCTTAATGCGGATATTCGCAAACGTGCCGCGCATCATCACATCATGATGGCCACGCCGTGCGCCATAGGAATTAAAATCAGCAGGTTCCACCCCATGCGCGATCAGATAAGCGCCGGCGGGCGATGATTTTTTGATATTCCCCGCAGGCGAGATATGGTCGGTTGTAATTGAATCTCCAAACAACGCCAAAATCCGCGCGGATTTAACATCGCTCACCTTGCCCGGCTGTTTGTTCATGTTCGAAAAATATGGCGGCAACGCGACATAGGTCGATTTTTTGTCCCAGGCATAGGTATCCGACGCCGCATTTGATCCGATTGATTGCCATTCCTTGGGGCCTAAGAACACGTTCGCATAGCGCGATGTAAACATCTCGGGCGTGAGGCACGCGTTCATCGTCTTTTGAACAAGTTCATTCGACGGCCAGATATCCTTTAAATAAACAGGCTTGCCGTCTTTACCCGTTCCGATCGGTTCTTTGGTCAGATCAATCTTCATCGATCCCGCCAAGGCATACGCCACCACAAGCGGCGGAGAGGCCAGATAATTCGCCTTGACTTGCGGGTTGATCCGCCCTTCAAAGTTACGGTTGCCTGAGAGCACACCGCACACGGTTAAATCCCCCTCCTCGACCGCCGCAGACACAGGTGCCGGCAACGGACCGGAATTTCCGATACACGTGGTGCACCCATATCCCACCAGGTTAAATCCCACTTGGTCCAGATAGGTTTGTAAGCCCGCCTTGGTCAAATAATCTGTCACCACTTGCGATCCTGGGGCCAGTGACGTCTTGACCCAGGGCTTGGCCGTCAAACCCAATTCCACCGCACGTTTGGCCACCAAGCCCGCAGCCACCAAGACAGACGGGTTCGATGTATTCGTGCACGATGTAATCGCCGCAATCACGACATCGCCATCCCGCACGCTGTAATCCGTTCCGGCGACCGGAACAGATTTTTCGGTCCGGTTCATCTCTTTTTGAAACCCGTCAAACACGGCAACGGTATTGGATAATGGAACACGGTCCTGCGGACGCTTTGGACCCGCAAGCGACGGTTCAACCGTCCCCATATCCAGTTCAAGGGTATCGGTAAAGATCGGGTCTTGCGATTGATCATCGCGCCACATACCTTGCGCACGGGCATATTGCTCAACCAATTTGGCGCGGTGTGGATCACGGCCTGTGAATTCCAAATACCGAATTGTTTCGGCATCAATCGGGAAGAATCCGCATGTCGCGCCATATTCTGGCGCCATGTTGGCAATGGTCGCGCGGTCTGCAAGCGACATGTTGGATAAGCCCGGCCCAAAGAATTCAACAAATTTATTGACGACGCCTTTTTTCCTGAGCATCTGCGTCACGGTCAAAACCAAATCCGTCGCTGTGACCCCTTCGCGCAAACTACCGGTCAGTTTAAATCCAATGACTTCGGGGATCAGCATGGAGATCGGTTGACCCAGCATCGCGGCCTCGGCCTCGATCCCGCCCACACCCCACCCGAGAACAGCAAGGCCGTTGATCATCGTCGTGTGCGAATCCGTCCCCACCAATGAATCTGGATAGGCGACATTGACACCGCCCTTGCTGTCATCGCCTTCAACCCAAACGGTTTGGGCCAGGTATTCCAAATTCACCTGATGGCAGATGCCGGTGCCCGGCGGCACCAC
>CAZSIB010000026.1:0-1542 GCA_964607245.1 uncultured Pseudobdellovibrionaceae bacterium
AAAAGAATGAGCGCATCGGGCGTAATCCAAAAACCGGGGTTGAGGTGCCGATTTCGCCGCGTAAGGTTTTGGTTTTCCGTGCCTCGCATGTTTTGAAAGACCATATCAACACCATGACGCGCCGCGACGATTAACGCGGGTCGAACGCCATTATCAATACGTATTTTAAACGATCTTTAAAGGGTACACTCATGACGCAGAATGCATCGCAAAAAATGGACACATCATCGACCCAGTTGGGGACATCCGATGCAGGGCGCCCGCGTGGGCAGAAGGCCGCGGATGCGTTCCGGACGATTTCTGAAGTTGCCGAAGAATTAAACGTGCCGCAACACGTCTTGCGTTTTTGGGAAACACGATTTTTCCAGGTGCGCCCCGTCAAGCGCGGCGGCGGTCGGCGCTATTACCGCCCCGAAGATGTAGCGCTCATTAAAAAAATCCACCATCTGCTTTATACCGAAGGGTATACGATCAAGGGCGTTCAGAAATTACTGAAAGGTGTGTCCAAGACTGAACTTTTGCGCGAGCAGGGGATGGCCACGCCCGGTCCACTGGTGTCCGCACAAGACGTGATCACCGCGCCCGCAAATGAAGATAGTCGGGAGACTGGGCCAGAGAGTGGGATCGTCGCGCGTGTGGCAAGCCAAGCGGGCCTGTCCGAAGGTCAACGCCGCGCGCTTGAATCGGCACTGTCGGAACTTCAAGAGATCAAGACCCTTCTGACCGCGGCGTAAGCCCCAGGCGGGTTAACACGACCGGGTCCTTCAAACGAAGAGTCATGTTTTCATGAAGGCCGAGTGTCTCCTTTGAGATTCGTGAGAGACATCTGTTCGTTAAGCCCCCATGTTCGGGTTTCGCGCTGAGTGAGCGCCACAATTCGTTTATTGAGGCACCGCTTCTCAATCTCTCCTTGGCTTGGGATAGGGAGGCGACATCTTGGCGTGTGTATGAATGTCCACGTGCCACGACGTTAAAAAGCGCGCGGCGGAAAGGGGCCGTACAATCCTCTACAGGGATGGCGCCCAGACGTGGCCAGAAAGTGAATCCATCGCCAATAATCCCCTTCAATTTAATACGCTGAATATCGTGATCGATCGCTGTACGAGAGATACGCTGGATGACCGTACGCCCGATACCACGGCCAGAACGATAATCCGGATGAACGTCTATATTTCCGATTTCACAAGTTCTCTTTTCAAAATCGAATTTATATTTCAGACGGAGAAAGTGCCAATCAGGGTTCGTTGGCAAAAAGAAATCGGTCCAGGGCGCATCAGGCGGCCCCATGATATACCGTGTCGTTTCAAACCCCAGGGCGCGCAGATCGTCAGCAATGGCATCGTCTAAAATCATGCGCGACATATATCATTAATTATTATGTCATGTCAAGCGATGGTTTCTTGGGCTTATCTTGTGGTAAGACAGCCTAAAGCCCCAGGCGGGTTAAAACATCGCGATCAGTCAGGTCGAGGATCATGTCGGTGTCATTATAGCCACTTGAATAAATAAGCGAACACTGTAGGATATGGGGATGGCACACAG